>NZ_WWGX01000013.1 GCF_009862265.1 Streptomyces sp. SID8352
TGGAGTGCGCGGTCTGATTGCGGAGTTCGTCCGCCCGGGCCGTGGCCGCGTTCTCCTGGATGTGAAGGTCGACCAGAAGTTCGGTGATGTTCACGCGGCCAGCCCGATGGTGTCGCGCCAGGCCGGCGTGGGTGTGGTGAGGCGCCGGGCCNTGTTCGCGGTGGAGGCCCGGCAGACGCGCGAGGCGGAGGTGTCGGGCCGGTGGCCGTACTCACGGGCCGGACGCCGGTGGAGCATCAGCGTGCCGTTCGTCTGCTCGACCACTCACCGCTTGGGCTGCGGGACGAGCCCTTTGCCCTGGTCGGCAGGGTTGCGGCGGACGACTTTGACGTCGATGTCCAGCAGAGCGCCGTGAACGATGACCGCTTCCCATGAAGCCTTGGTCGACCAGCACTTTCTCCAGGCGCATCCCGCATCGCTCGGCGGCCTGGTCGAGCAGGGCGGTGCCGGCCGCGTTGTCGTGCGCGGAGGCGGCCATGACGACGACGCCGATGATCAGCCCCAGCACGTCGACGGCCAGTCCCCGCTTGCGCCCCGGTACCTTCTTGTTCGCGTCCAGCCCCGTCGTGGTCCTGGGAACACCCGCCGCGGCGCGAACGGACCGGGTGTCGGTGATCACGGGGGACGGGTCCTCTGATCGGCGGGCCTTCTCCCTGGCCTGACAACGAAGGAGCTCCTGAATCCGCTGGTCAAGACCGTCCTCACGCCACAACCTGAAGTAGTAGAACACCGCCGACCAGACCGGCAGGTCATGCGGCGACATCCGCCACTGACAGCCCGTCCGGTTCTGATGGAAGATCGCGTTCACGGCCTCCCCCAAGTCGCAGGACCCGGGATCTCCGATCGCCGACCGCCCGCCACCCGGCCCCGCTTCCAAGCGTGATCACCGGCTCGATCAACGCCCACCGCCCATCCGGCAAATCGCTGAGATACGGCTCTCTCACCACGCCCCGCATCTCAACATGGACATGCCCATCGAGCAGCCCGGGCCGCGATCAATGCCACGATCGAGCGATCACGAACGAAGGGAAGTCGGACTTAACGACCACTCAGAGGTGCAGTTGAACCTCGACGAGCTGCACCTGGCCCTGGCAGTGGCCATGGCCAGGCGAGGCGCCTGGCCCGAGCGGCCCGCGTGGATCCGTGAAGCGGCCGTCGAGTCCCTGCCCCCTCACCGCTTCGCTCCGCAACGGGTATGGCGGTGGGACGGGCACGCCTACGTGCCCGTCGACCGCGACACCGACCCGGCCAGCTGGGCGGGAGAGGTGAACCCCGGGCCCGACACGGCGACGGTCACCGACGGGCTGCCGACGTCGAGCCTGCCCTGCCAGGCCGTGGTGGCCGACATGCTGGACTCCCTGCTTCCCGAGCCCGGTCACCGGGTGCTCGAGCTGGGCAAGGGAACCGGCTGGAACGCTGGTCTGCTCGGTCTGCGGGCCGGGCCCGGCCTGGTCATCAGCGTGGAGGCCGACGCCGGCCTTGCCCGGGCGGCGCGCCGCGGGAACGAGGAGGAGCCGCGACGCAGGGGCGGTGTCCTGTTCCGGGCACGGGCCCTGCCGCGCCGCTCGAAAGAGGCAGACCTGCAGTTCGTCTTCATCCGCTACGCCCTTGAACTCCAACTCACCCTGACCTACAACAGCGAAGTCTTCACCGACGAGCGCGCGCAGGGCCTGCTGGACAAGCTCTGCTCTATTCTCGACTCCATGCTCGAAGAACGGCCGATCGCCGGAATTCCGGCCTGCGAAGGGGACGCGACCGCGTGAACAGTGAGAACATTCTGGCGGGGCTCGACGAGGAGCGCCGGGCATTAGGCGAGAGTTCCGGACGGGGTGTCGTCCGAGAGCTCGCGACGGACGGCTCCGAGTGCCGGATCGTGTACGCCCGCTGCGCTCCGGAGGAACTGGACGATGTCATCCGGGAGGAGATCGCACTGGTCCGGTCACGCGGCTACACCCTGGAGTGGAAGGTGTACGGCCACGACACTCCGGCGGACCTGGACGGCCGGCTCACCGTTGCCGGATTCGAGCCGGACGATCGGGAGAGCGTGCTGGTCCTGCCACTGGACGGCGTGGACCTGGCCTCCTTCGACACGGCAGGCCGGGACATCCGGCTCGTGACGGACGAGCAGGGGCTAGCGGACTACGCACGGATCGCCCACGCTCTCGGCCGGAAGAACGCCGAGGAGGAACGGCAGCGTCTCGTCGCCGAACTGCGGCATGCCCCGGAGACGTTGAGCATCCACATCGCCTACATCGACGGAGAGCCCGCGTCCTGCGGCCGTGCGTACTTCCGGCGGGGCGGCAGCTACGCGGAGCTGGCGGGCGGCCGGACCGTCCCGGAGCACCGGAGGCAAGGGCTTTTCACCGCACTGGTCGGCAGCAGGCTGCGGCAGGCGCGTGAACGGGGACGTACCCATGTCTTCGTGGACGCGCTGCCGACCTCCGAACCCACCTTGCGCAAGCTGAGTTTCGAGGTCGTGACCTGGACCAGGCCCTTCGTGTACGAACCCGGCTCCTGAGCCGGTCCGGAGAGCGGGAGAGGCGGGGCAGAAGCACATGACAGCGGATGTCGTCGTGGTCGGCAGCGGTCCGAACGGTCTGTCGGCAGCGGTCACCATGGCACGGGCCGGCCTGACCAGGCCCGCGTTCAGCGGCGCCGCCAGGCCGCTGAGGCTACCGTGCTGCGCCGGGCCCGCACCGAGAAAACGGGCCGTACCATGGCCGCGCCACCTGGAGCAGACGGCGTGACGCTCCGGGTGTGTCGGCAGCCCCTCCGAACCCCCAACGACGTGACTCTGCCGCTGTCGGCCGCTGGACACCTGGCTCGTCGGCGTTGCTCACGCCAGCTACTGACATGCGCCGTCAACCCCGCAGATGTGCCAGGAGTTTACGCTCCGCGTGTTCGAGGTGCTGCTGTCCCAGCTCTCCAGCACGGTCTGGATCGCCGTCCTGGACGGCGGCCAGGATGCCGTCGTGCTCGCGCGAGATCTTCTCCAAGCCGAGAAGATGCGCGTTCTGGACCTGCGCGAGGCAGAGCCGGATTTCGTTGATGATGAGCCCGTGGGCCCGTGAAAGCCTTTCGCTTCCCAGGCTGTCGATCAGGGTGCGGTGGAACTCGGCGTCCGTTTGCACGATCGAGGCGATGTCGGTGCCCGACGCCGCCGCCAGGAACGCCTCGTGTGCTCTCCCGACCGCCTCCGTCAGCAGCCTTTGCTGCGCCAGGAGTTGGTAGCCACGAACCTCCACCACCGCGCATGCAAAGTAGAGGTCGCGTACCCGCGCTTCGTCCAGTGCAGGGACGCGCGCGCTGCGGTGAGCCGTGCGCTCCAGCAGTCCCTCGCCGACCAGGCGCGCGATCGCCGCCTTCGCCGTCTGCCGCGCCACGTCGTATTGGGCGCTGACCGACGCCTCAGTCAGTGGAGCGCCCACGGAGATCTGGTCCGTGATTATCCGTTCACGGAGGGAAGCCACGAGGGCATCGCTGATGGATTGGGTCACGAGCCGGATCGGCATGGATGGGGTCCTTTGCGTCAAAGGGGGATGCCCCTGTGCATGAGGGCCGTCACGGGAGGGCGAACGCATGTCGCAGACCCTGCTACGCCCCGACACCCGCTGTTGGCCCCTGGAAGAAGGACAGCGACTCGGCTATGGACAAGCAGACAATTCGGTGAGGTCACTTGACGAACAATTCTCTGGAGGAGTGAGTGCATGCGGGCCAGACACCGTCCGGAGAGTGGCCCTCGCCCCGGACAAGTTCAATGGGACGGTGACCACGCAGCGGCTTGTCGACCTGATGGCCACTGGCGATCACCGAGAGTGGCAGCGACGCTGTGGTACGACCCTGCCCGTAGCGGGCAGCAGCGCCACAGCCGCCCGGTCGGTTGTCGGCACTGTTCGGAAATCTGGCCCATCACCTCAGCGACCGGCCTGCGGCCGGGAACCCGCACGCGGACCGGATACGCCCTCCCTTTGGTCGACGGAGTCTACGTACTGGCAACAGGGCACAGCCTGCCCCTCGGTATCACCGAATCAGGACAGCTCGTGATCGACGTGACGTCCGTACCGGTCGAAGTTCCTTGATCGCCAGGGCAGTGCCCAGTGCACCCACTCGGAGCACGTGTTCGGGCAGAAGGCCGCCTCAGCTTCTGACTTAGATCAAGCTGAGCAGCCAGGATTGGCACTGCGGGCGCCGTGACGCGCGGAAGTTGACACTAAGGACTCCGCCTGTACCACTGCCGAGCACCAGGGCCGTCACTATGTTGCCGAGAACAGCCAAACTGAGCACGAGCCCAACTGAAATAACCGATCAGCAGGCCTGCAAAAAGCCCTGCGATGATGGACGGTATGCCACCTTCCGCGCTGTTCTTCACACCACATGGTGCCGGACGGGCCCTGCGGAGACGAGCTTCAATACGGCCAACCTGAGGCAGCGGGTGACGACGGGATCCGCGCTCCGGTCCTCGTCAGCTGGCGAGTCGTAGTCGGCTGCGGGGAGGTCGAGGGGGCCGTCGGCAAAGTCTCGTCGAGTATGGTCCCCACGACGTGCCAGGGGGCATGCGGCCCGTACATCTCGGCCTGCAGCAGCTTCGGCCCAGGGGAGGTGGCCGGGATTCCTGCGTGAGACTGGTGATCAGCCTGAGGATGTCGGCCCAGCCGTCGGCCAGGCACCGACTCCCAGCCGCGTAGCAGTCACGCTGGTGAATCGCCCAGGCCGGGCGGGAGCCGCTCGACAGTGGCGGTACCGGAGTAGGATTCCCCGAGTGCTGGTCGGCGCCCCGGACATGGTCCTCAACGGAGGCAAACGGGCTGCTCCTCCGTCAGCTGCTACGTGCCGTCCGGCAGGGAATCGCATAGAGGCCGTATCACCCACTCGGGAAGACACTTCGCACGTTGCCACCGGGCGGGCTTCCCTTGCTGACCCCGGGGCGAGCGGCGCGTGTCCGGTGCCATCGCGCTGCCCTCGTTGTTTCGTGAACGGCGTCCAGCCGATCGACGACGTCCGTGCGCGGGGGCGCGGCTGTCGCCCTCTACGGCCGCTACCTTGGATCTCATGAGTCCTGCTGCACCAAGGGCCTGTGAAGGTGCGTCGCGCGCGGCGTTCAACGCGTTCACGTTTGGATCATAGGTACCGCATTCCCCGCGCGCCCTCACTGTGTGTACATAGACATATGTCCTTGAGGCATTGAGCGCCAGCTCCGCCCGAAGCAGGCTTCACCGACGACGAACGGCTTTTGCGGCTACCGCCTTCGGCCCGTCGGCAGCGCAGGGCACGTGCCGCTGACTCTTCGCCGGGAAGGTGGCCTTCGACTATCACGACCGCAACGCACACTTTAAGTTGACGGGCTGTGGCATATCCGTCGAGGAGTGGCCTTGCTGCTGTACCGGTGGGCTTGCTTCGCCCAGATCGCCGAATGGCCGCGCACGGCATCACCGCGGCGACCGACACGCCGGGAACCCGGCAGGATCCCAGGAACGGATGAGGGAAATGACGAAGTCGGTCTGGATGTTTCCGGGCCCCAGTTCCCATGTAGCGGGCGCACTGGGTCAGTTGACGGAGTGCGGTGCCACGCGCACGGCGATTCTCGACGCAGTCGACACCGTCGCTGCGGAGTACGGCTGGGAACCGGTGTCGCCTCTGCTGCTCAGGTCCGCTGACGAGGCGTCACCCCAGCACATGGGTCATCTCTGGCTCGGATTCTTCGTGACGTCTCTGGTCCTTGCGGAGGTGCTGACCGACGCCGGGGTTCCGGGTGACACCCTCGTCGGCCACAGCGGCGGCGAGGTCACAGCCATGGTGGTGGCCGGCTGCATGACGGTCGAAGACGCGGCGCGGGTGCTGTGCGAGCGTACGAGGGCCGTCGACGAGAGCGGCCTCCCCCCGAGTGCCATGGTGGCCCTGAACGCTCCGGCCTTTCGCGTCTCGCTGCTGTGCGAGGCCGTCGCGGACGGAACGCTCGCCGTCTCCGTCGACAACGGACCCGACCAGGTCGTGGTGTCCGGGCTGATTCCTGCACTGGAGAAACTGGAGGCGCTGGCCTCGGCACTGGGCATCAGGACCCACCGGCTGAAGATTCCCTCCGCCTACCACAACCTCATGCTGGGTGCTGCGGCACGACACTTCACCGACCGCATCCGACACATTCCCGTACGGGCTCCCCGGCGACCGGTCTACTCCCCGCAGCTGCAGCGGATGATGGCCGGCCCCGACGACGTCCGGAAATTGCTGGCCGGCACGCTGGTCCTCCCGGTGCGCTATCGGGAGGCACTGCATGCGCTGTACGACGACGGGGCGCGACTGTTCGTCGAGTGCGGAGCCCGGCAGGTGCTGACCGATCTGGTCCCGCAGTGCCTGCCGAGGGCCGCCGAGGCGGTGCCGCTGCTCACCGGACGGGCCCAGGCACAGCTGGTGGCCCAGCTCGCCAGGACACTGGCCGCAGAGCACGGCACCGGGTGGGAGATGGGCTCCCTACTCGATCCGGGGACGTCCCGCGGGACTCCCGCCGGCAGCACCCCGGTCCCCGACGCCGATCAGACCGCCGGGCAGACGGGCAGTCTCCGGGAGCCGCTGTCTGCGACCCGTGCCCGCACACCCGGGCCCGGGCGCCCCGCCG
Organism: Streptomyces sp. SID8352; assembly: GCF_009862265.1. Classification (GTDB taxonomy): domain Bacteria; phylum Actinomycetota; class Actinomycetes; order Streptomycetales; family Streptomycetaceae; genus Streptomyces. The sequence goes on from NZ_WWGX01000013.1 coordinate 6,611, forward strand.
TCCTCACGCCTCCGGTGGGTGCCGCCGTGTCCCCGCCGGTGACCGCAGAGGCGCGCTCCGATGATCTGCCCGCCGAGGCCGAACTGCGCGACCGGGTACGGGCGGCGTACGCGCAAGCCCTGCGGTTCCCCACGGACATGGTCGAGGACGACACCGAGCTGGAGGGCGAGCTCGGGATCTCCTCGCTCCAGCGGACCAGCGTCTTCGTGACACTGCTCAACTCCTTCGAACTGCCCAGCCCGGAGGAGAACGTACAGATATTCAAGTACCGCACCGTGGCCGAAATGGCGGGACTCCTGCGCAAGCTGGCGGCCGCACGATGACAGCACGATCCGCTCCCCACCCCTCCGTCGCGGCACCCGTGGCGGTCGTCGGGTACGGACTGGCCGTGCCCGGCGCCAACTCGCCGGCCGAGCTGTGGGCCGCCCTGCACGAGGAGAGCTCACAGATCGGCCTTCCGGAGCGCTTCGACATCGACGCGCTGCACGCGCCTGGCGGACAGGACGTCCCGGACCGGGTTCGGGGCCGCGAGGGCGGGTACATTCGCTCCTTCCGCCCACACCGGCGGATCGTGGCGGAGCGGGCCGAGGGCCGGTGGCGGAAGAGCGACGAGGAGACGCTGTGGCTGCGCCACAGCCTCCTCCAGGCACTCGACACGACCACCATGACCGACGGTGAACGGGCCGGTTTCTACGTGGGGACCTGGACCGGTGGGTCGATGGCGCTGGAGGACGGGCTGCTCGTAAACTCCGTCGCACGGGGGCTCGCCGAGCGCCTCGCCCCCGACGGCCCGGCCCGCGCCCGGCAAGAGCGGCGGCTGAAGACCCTGCTGGGCCGACGCTTCCAGTGCGCGCCCGAGGACCTGCGCCACGCCCTCCCGCACGAGATCATCCGCCGCGCCTTCGCCGACGTACTCCCCGAGGACACCGACCGGCTCGGCCTCGGCAGTGCTTGTGCCTCCTCCCTCTATGCCCTCGACCTCGGCATCCAGGCCCTCTACGGGGGCGGCTGCGACGTGGTGTTCGTCGGCGGGGTCAATGCCGTAGACCGCCACATGGCCCTTACGGCCGACAAGTTCGGCGGCGGCTCGCCGACCTCCGACGTCCGGCCCTTCGACGCGCAGGCCGACGGAACGGTGTTCTCCGACGGAGCGGGCCTACTCGCGCTCAAGCTTCTGGACAAGGCGCAGACCGACGGAGACCGGGTCCTGGGCGTACTGACCCGCCCTGGGCTGTCCGTCGACGGCAAGGGCCGCGCCCTGGCGGCCCCCAACCCCGCAGGCCTCCGCCTGGCCGTCCGTCGGGGCTGGAAGGACGCGGGACTGGAGGGAGTCGGCCCGGACTGGGTGATCGCCCACGGCAGCGGTACCCGGGCCGGTGACACCACGGAGATCGAAGTGCTTGCCGCCGAGGCGGACGGCCGCGAGGAACTGCTCTGCTCCAGCAACAAGTCCCTGGTGGGACACACGGGCTGGGTATCGGGGACGGTCTCGATCATCCACGCCCTGCTGGCGATGGAGCACGAAGAGATCCCCCGCCAGCAGCGATTCGTCACACCGGCTCCGGCGCTCGGCGGGACCCCGTTGGCCGTCCCGCAGTCCTCTCTCACGTGGACTGCGCGCACCGGGCGGCCCCGTACGGCTGCCATCTCCAGCCTGGGTCTCGGGGGAGCGAACGGGCACGTCGTCGTACACGACCGGCTGCCCGCGCACGCTCAGCTCGCGCCTCTGCTCCCGTACGACCCCGACCGGGATCCGATGGTGCTGGTCGCCTGGAGCACCACGCTGCCCGGTGCCCCGGAACCGGAGCAGGTCGTGCGCTGGATGCACACCGGCGCAGGGGCGCCGCCGCCCGCGTTCGGCGCCGCGTACCCGGTGCCACCGATTTCCGTCACCCGGCTCTCGCCGCTGGTCACCCGGGTCATAGACCGCGGACAGTTGCTCGCGCTGGACGTGGCCGGTCGCTTCGTTGCCGAACACGGTGAACTGTGGGAGGAGTTGCGGGACACCACCGGTGTCATCGGCGCCCAGTCCGGGCTGACCCGCTCACTGCACGACGTCATCCTGCGCGCGGGGACGGCCGAGCTGGAACAGCTGTTCCCCCAGGGTGCGGAGCGGGCGGCCCTGGACGACCTGCTCGCCACCGTACGGGCCCGGCAGGACATCACCGAGGACAGTTTCGCCGGGAGCACCCCGAGCCTGGCCGTCAACCGGATCGCCAACCGCTGGGACGTGCACGGCCCCACGATGACCCTCGACAACGGCCCCGATTCCAGCCGGGTGGCCCTGCGCACCGCACGCCGGTACCTCGCGGACGGCAGGCTCGACCTGGTGCTGCTGCTCGCGATGAACCCGAGTGCCGAGCGGGAAGCCGCCTGGACCACCGGCGTGGACCCGGACCGGCTCGCGGAGGGCGCCTTCCTGCTGGGGCTGACCCGTGAGTCGATGGCCCGAGAGCGCGGCTGGCCGGTCCTCGCCCGTGCGGACGGGGCTCTCGCCAGGGTCCCCGGCACCGGGACCGGCAGCTCCCTGGACTACTACGGAGCCCAGGGGACCGTGGACCTGTTGCGCGGAGCCCTCGCCGCGGCTCCGCCCACTCGGCCCGTGGCACCCGAGCCCGCGCTCCCCCCTCGAACCGGAGACCGCACCGTATCCCCCGAGAAGACGAGGACTCGCCGCTAGGCCACCGCCCTGCGACGCACCGGCGCCACCACGTCCATGAGTCCCCACTCGCAGGGATTCGCCACGGTGGAACCGGACGACTTCGGCACACCTACCGGTGTGCTGCGGCGTGGTCCTGGTCGGGTTCACCCGGCTCGCCGAGCGGACCCACGCCCCGGGTGCTGATCAGCACCGACGCCGACACCGCCCCTGCCTCGCCGGGCGGGACCGCCCGATGGTCCACCACCGGGCCGGACTGCGCTACACGGAGGAATACAGCCCGCGGCCGACCCGCACACGCTGCGGGAAGTCCTCGGGGACGGCTCGCTGATCGTGGCAGCCGGCGGTGGATGCGGCATCACTGCGGTGATGCTGCGCGGGCTGCCCCGGGAACCCGGCCCCCCTGCGGATCACGGGGCTGAACCGGCACGGCCGCGACTCCGTCCGGCATCCCCGGCGCACGGACTGTGAAGAGGAGTTCTTGCATGACGCGTTCCTACTGGAGGGCCAGGGTCTTTGAGAAGTAATCTTGTGTCCGGGTTTGTTATGCCAGGCCGAGGGCGGTGAGGGGCCGTAGGTGGTCTCGGGCGGTGTGGCGGGGGGCGGCTGCGATGTTCGTGTGGCCGTTCTGACGGTGGACACCGATGGCGAGGTTGCGCGGGCTGGCCATGACGCGGGGCAGGTGGCGGGTGCGGATCTTCGAGGCGTCCTCGTGAAAGTTCGGTCGCGGACGTGGTGGAGCTGGTTCTTGATGCGCCAGTGGCCGCGGATCCAGCCGGCGAGTTCGCTGCCGGTGGCCGCGCCCGGCGGCAGGCTCGTGACCAGGTAGATCCGTTCGATCGACAGCTTCCCCGTGCCCAGGTCCGTCTCCAGCGGACGACTTGGAGGGCATGGCGGGCATGCGGGTAGTCGAGATGGGCGAACGCGGCCGTCTTGAGACGGCGGATTTCGTCGCGGTGGTGACCGCGGCCGCGTTCGTAGTGGTCCAGGCGGATGTCCCGCCAGGGCAGGCGCCGGACCTTCTCGTGCAGGGCGGGGTGGTTCCGCTTCACCACGGCCAGGTAGTGGGCTCCGCGTCCGTGCAGGTTAGGCGGCGTGATCGTGCTGGGTGTGGAGGGCGTCCGCGGTGACGACTGCCGTCCAGGAGCGGGGCGAAGGCGGAGATCTCGTTGCTCTTGCCGTCGATCTGCCGTTGGGCGAGGACCTGGCCGCTGGGGGTCATCGCTGCGATCAGGGCGACGGCTATCCGCCTGGCAGTGCGGGAGCCGGCCGTGGAGTGTCTTGCCGTCGACGGCGATGACTCGACGTCCATGTCCCGGAGTCTGGCGTTCCTGGAGGAAAGCCTCCGGTGGCGCGGTCGAGGGCGTCGCCGTCCACGGCGGCCAGGACAAGACGGATGGTCGTGGCGTGGGGCGGCCGGATGAGGCCGGTCAGCGGGTCGGGCCGGAATCCGAGCACGGCCAGGACGCGCTGCGGGGCGTCGGCGACCCATTCTCCGATCGCCGTCACCGACGCGGCGCCGGCCAGGACGGCGGCGGCCGCGGCGGTGAGCAGGGCCGTCCACGGGTGACGGATGCCGCGACGGGACTGCGGGTCAGGCACTGCGGCCAGATGACTCCGCAGGGCAGCGACTGGTTGAACTCGCCCAATTCACCGCCGAGGCATTCGCGTTGGTCTGCCGGAGGCATGGGATACGGCGTTCGATGGGACGTGTCGGGTCGAGCTACGACAATACGCTCGCGGAGTCCTTCTTCGCCAGCATCAAACGAGAGCTCCTGCGCGGAGAGAAATGGGTGACGAACAGCGAAGCGCGGATCGCGGTGTTCTCCTGGCCGGCCTGGTACAACAACTGGCGACGTCATTCTGCGCTCGGTCACATCAGCCCGGCAGAGTTCGAACGCCGAAGCAGCAGCTCAGGTAGCCTGAATTTGGCTGCATAGGTCACAGATGTCCACATAGCGGGGCAAAGCCAAGAGATCCGTGTGCCCGCCACCGCGTACCTGCTCGGACTACCGGTAGTAACGGCCGCAGGAACGACGGATATCGCTGAACGCAGGGCGCCGCGTAGCTACTTCACACTTCGGGCAGTCGTTTCGCGAGGTCTGTCAGGGTGAGTGAGGCGCGCTGTGCGTCGTCGAGGTAGGGGATGCCGATGCCGTATTCGGGCCAGCGCTTGGCGATCCGGTCTTCGAGCGCGGAGTCGAGCTTGTAGAGCGGGGGATAGCGGCGGTTGCCGTATTCCGGTCGGCGTTCCCGTTCCCAACTGCGCGTGGCGTCGATGAGGACGCGGGTCCACTCGCCGGTGCCGTATTTGGCGGCGTTGGCCTTCTCGGGGGGCGTTGATGGGTCCAGTACGGAGCCGAAGGTCGGGCCGTAGAACGTGATGTCGCCCATGCCAGCGTTGACGCGGAAGGCCACCGCCCAGTCGAGCGCGACCGGATCGCGGATGTCGATGTCTTCCTCGACGACGATGACGTTCTTCCAGAACCACTGGCTCGCCGCCGTACCCCACAGTGCGGCGGCGACCTGCTGGGCGTGGCCGCGGTACATCTTGTGGATCTGCACGATGATGCTGGCGCCGGTCGACACCGCTGACATCCACACGTCGGTGATGCCGCTGACGCCGGCGTCCTCCAGCATGTTCCAGGCGACCGCTGACCAGGCGTAGGCGCAGAGCTGGCCGTCTTCTGTGGGGAAGCCGGGCCGTGAGGCTTCGAGCGAGCCGCGCAGGATGGGGTCGTCGCGGTGGGTGACGCAGGTGACGCGCAGCACCGGTTTGGGTGAGGACTGGCCGCCCAGGTAGCCCGGGTACTCGCCGAACGGGCCTTCATCCTCGTAGGTCGCGGGGTCGGGGTCGATGTACCCCTCGACGACGATCTCGGCGCTCGCCGGGACGTGCAAGGGGACGGTCTCACAGGGGACGAGGGAGATGGGCTGCCCGAGGACGGCGCCCATCATGTCCCATTCGCAGATCCGCTTGGGGAACGGAGTGCCCGCGCAGAAGGGAAGCGCGTCGTGCCCGCCGTACACCACGGCGACCGGCATCGACTTGGCGGCTTCGCGGTGCTGCTGGAAGTGTCCGCCCCAGCCCTGTGTCGGGATGAGGAGTTTGCCGATCTTGCGTTCGCCCAGGACCTGCCCGCGGTAGATGCCGATGTTGTCGCGTTGGGTGACGCGGTCCTGGGTGACCACGCCGCAGAAGGTGTCGATGTAGCGGCCGCCGTCGGTGTGGTGCCATTTGGGCACCGGGAACTCCCAGAGGTTGATCGCATCGTCGCGCAGGATGTTCTCCTTGACCGGGCCTGTGTCCACCACGCGCGGCGGGACGGGGCGCTGGAAGGTCTCCTTGAGATGGCGTACGACCGCCTGGTCGCTGGTGTCCTCGGGCAGGCTGAGGAGCAGCCGCACCTGGTGTTTGTTGCCGAGGCCGCCGGTCAGGAACCGGGTGCAGCGGCCCTGGGTGTGGTCGGTGATGTTCTCGAACAGCAGCGCAGGACCGCCGAGGGCGAGGGTGGCACGGGTGATGGCACCGATCTCCTCGTCCCAGTCGACCCTGGACCGCACGTGTGCGAGCTGGCCTGCCGCTTCGAGGACGTCGAGCCAGGTGCGCAGGTCGGGTTCGTTCATGGTGTCTCCTCGTTGGCCTCGCGCTGGGGCTCGGCTTGCCGCCCACCGCCCGTCCACCGCTGGCAGAGGGAGTGTTCGATCCCGAACTGGTCGAGTACGCGCCCCACGATGTGGTCGGTGACCTGGTCCACCGACGACGGGTGCGCGTAGTAGGCGACCGTGGGAGGAAGGACGACTGCGCCGGTGCGCGCGAGGGCGAGCATGTTCTCCAGATGGATTGCGCTCAGCGGCGCCTCCCGGGGGACCAGGACGAGCTTGCGCCGTTCCTTGAGGGTCACGTCCGCAGCGCGGGTGATGAGGTTGTCGCTGTAGCCGGTACGGATCGCGCTGATCGTCTTCATGCTGCACGGGCAGACGGTCATGCCGTCGGTGGGAAAGGAGCCGCTGGAGATGGCTGCCGCAAGGTCGCGGGCACCGTGCACATGCGACGCGAGCGCCCGTACCTCGTCCACGCGGTAGGTGGTCTCGATCTGGATGGTCGCCCGTGCCCAGTCGCTGAGCACTAGGTGCGTCTCGACCTTCAGCTCGGTGAGCGCTTGGAGCAGACGGATCCCGAGGGCCGCGCCGGTCGCACCGGTGATGCCAACGACCAGACGCATGATGACGACCTTTCGTATCCGTGGCCCGGTGGGCCCTGGCGGGGTAGCTCAGTTCCGGCGGTCAGCGCTGGTGCGGACGGTGTCCGACGGGCCCGGGGACAGAAGCGATGTGGCGTCTCCCGCTGGGCTCATGTCCGCTCGGCAGGAGGGGAATCGCAGGCGGTGCGGGTTCTGCCCGTACGCCGGAGCGTCAGGTGGAAGGCGGGCAGGCGGGCTGCTTCGCCGTTTGGCAGGGTGCGCCGGGTGTGGATGACACCGTGGCCTTCGTTCAGCGCCTCGTAGCCGTGTGTGCCGAAGAGGGAGAGCGCCTCGTCGCGGCTCACTCCGCCCGGCACCAGACCATGGTCCAGGATCTTGGCCAGCCCTGGCGGGAGTCCAGTGGCGGGGCGCAGCACATCGTCGACGTACTGTTTGGCTTCGGGTGCCGGTTCCACCAGGAAACACACGCCCCGGTCGCCGAGGAGTACGGCCAGCGACTGGGCGAAGCCTGCGTGGTCTTCGGGGGGCAGGGTATGCAGCACCCCCCGCTCGTAGACATGGGCGTCGCCGATACGCGCGTGCAGGTCGGTCACGGCCGTGGCGTCGAGGATGTCGAGCTGGAGGTATTCCACGCCGGGGGTGTCGGTGGCCTTGCGGGCCAGGTCGATGGCGGCGGCTGACACATCGAATCCGATCACCCAGGGGAAGTGGTCGGCGAGCCAGCGGGTTTGGGTTCCGTTGCCGCATCCGACGTCGAGCAGGGGCAGGCCGGAGTCCATGTAGGAGTGGAAGTGTGCGAAGTCCGTGCCGACGCCCAGGTCCGGGTCGCAGTCCCACAGGGGTGTCCGGCCGCCGGTGCTGGCGGCTGCCCAGTAGCCTTCCCAGGCCCTGTGGTGGCGCTGTGGGCCGTTGTGCGTCATGGTTGTCCTCCTTCGTGTCCGGCCTGGTCAGCTGCTGTGCTACCACGTACGACCCGGGAACCTGGGTCGGCGAGGAGAGCCCGGGTCAGTGCGGCGCGGTCGGTCTTGCCGGTCGAGGTCAGGGGCAGCGTGTCGTGAAAGGCGAAGGATTCGGGGCACATGTAGCGCGGCAGCCGCTCGGCGCAGACCCTGGCCAGCCGCGCCGGGTCGGGAGCGCCGCGGACCACGACACAGGCGGTCAGGCGGTTGGTGATCTCGGCGTCGGGTAGGGCGAGTGCGGCGCAGGCCACCACTGCCGGGTCGGTGTGCAAGGCCGCTTCGATCTCGCCGAGTTCGATCCGGTACCCGCGGCTCTTGACCTGGTGGTCGCGGCGGCCGAGGAAGTGGTGGGTGCCGTCCGGGGCGATGCGGACCAGGTCGCCTGTGCGGTAGGCGCGGGCCGCCCTCTCGCCGTGCGGGAGGGGGACCAGGGCGCGCCGGGTGCGTTGCGCGTCGTTCCAGTAGCCCTGCATGACGGTGGGGCCCTGGACGTAGAGTTCGCCGCACTCGCCCGCGGCGGTCGGCCGACCGTCGTCGGCCACTACGAAGGTGTTGACGCCGGGGAGGGGGTGGCCGATGGGGATGGGGGCCGTCTGGTCGGGGGGCAGTGGCGGGACGTCGTACCAGGTGCACACGTTGGTCTCGGTCGGACCGTAGAGATTGGCGAAGCGCGTATGCGGCAGCAGGTCCATGAGCTGGCGCAGCTGGGGTGTGGGGAACACCTCTCCGGCGAAGAGCACGGTGCGCAGTCGGCTCAGGTTCCGCCCGGCCAGGCCGCCGCGGCGTGTCATGGCGCTGAGCGCTGAGGGCACGGAGTACCACACACTGATGCCGGCGGTCTCGATATAGGCGGCCTGCTCGGCGGGCAGCACGGTGACGGCAGTCGACACCAGGACCACCGCGGCCGCGGCCGCGGCCGCCGCGAAGAGGTCGAAGACGGACAGGTCGAAGTGGAACGGTGCGTGGCTGGCGAGACGGTCGGCGGGGGTCAGTGCGAATTCCGCTGTCGCCCACTGTACGAAGGCCATGGCGTTGCGGTGGGAAAGCATCACGCCCTTGGGCGTTCCGGTGGATCCTGAGGTGTAGAGGATGTAGGCGAGGCTGTCGTCCCGGCCGGTGTGCGGGAGCGGTGTGGTCGGCTGCGCATGCAGCGCCTGACGGCCCAGAACGCGCACGCCCGGGGCGGGGTTGGCGGCGGTCTCTGTCGCGTCCGCGGTGCCGAGCATGACCGCGGCAGTCAGCGGGGCACCGGCGGACAGCAGGCCGGTCCACTGGGGTGTGGTCGTCACCAGACATGTCATCCCGCAGTCGCGGGCGATATGGCTCAGCCGGGAGGCGGGGGCGTGTACGTCCAGCGGCACGTAACAGGCGCCTGCCTTGAGGATGCCGTATACGCCAATGACCGCTGCCGCCGACTTCGGCCCGTACAGGCCGACCCGGTCACCGGGGCGCACACCGGCGATGCCGAGCAGCCGGGCGAGCTGGTTGGACTCCTGCTCCAGTTCCGCGTACGACACGGTCCGCTGACCGTCGCAGACTGCGGGCCGCTCGGGATGGCGCTCGCAGGAGCGGCGCAGTAACTCGTGTAGTAGTCCAGCCATCTCTCACTCCTCTGCGCAACGGTGTCGTGCTCCGGCCCTGGGCCTCAGGTGACCTGTGTGTCGCTCGGATCGCTGGTACTGCGCCGGACATAGCCCGCAAGCGCCGTGATCGTCGCGAAGTTGTCGAGAACCAGGTCGATGTCCTTGACCTCGAACGCATATTCCCTCTGGAGGAAGGCGACCAGTTCCAGCAGCCGCAGCGAGTCCAGGATTCCGCCCTGGATGAGTTGTGTTTCGTCGGTCAGTTCCACCGGGTCGCCGTTCCAGCCCAGCTGGCCACGGATGAATGAGTGCAGTTGGGTTTCGATGGTCATGGCGGTCACGTTCCTTTCCCGCGTCGGTTTCACAGCCCCAGCAGGCTGGCGGCGATATTGCGCTGAATGTCGGAGGTTCCCGAGTACAGGCGGCTGCCGATCGCGTCCCGCAGGTCGCGTTCCACCTCGTACTCGGCGGTGTAGCCGTAGCCCCCGTGAATCGTGATCGCGTCCAGCCCGGACTGGACGAACGCCTCACTGATGTGCAACTTGACCAGACAGACGTCCAACTCGGCAGGCTGGCCGTGGTCGAGCAGCCAACCCAGCCGGTACAGCAGCAGGCGCGCGGTCTCCAGGCGGAGCTTCATCTCCACCAGGCGGTGCGCCACGGCCTGGAACGCGCCGATGGGGCGGCCGTACTGGCGCCGGGCGCGGGCATGGTCGATGCACCGTTCCAGGTTGCGGCGCAGGGTGCCGACCGCGCTGGCCAGGATGAGGGCGCGTTCGGTCTGCATGGTCGAGTTGAAGAGGGCCATCCCCGCCCCGGGAGCGCCCAGCAGCCCCTCGGGGGACACCGGGCAGTCTTCGAAGAAGACCTCTGCGATGGGGGCGGTGCGCAGGCCCATCGTGCCGATCGGCCGCCCCACCCGCAGGCCGGGGGTGTTGGCGTCCACGAGGAAGGCGGACAGTCCGGCGAATTTGGCGGCCGGGTCGGTGGCGGCGAACACCACCAGCGCCCCGGCCACCGGTGCGTTGGTCACGAACGTCTTGGAGCCGTTGAGCAGCCAGCCCTCGCCCTTGCGGGTGGCGGTGGTGGTCAGCGAGAGGGCGTCCGAACCCGCTCCGGGCTCTGTGGCCGCGTGCGCGAGGATGAGGGAGCCGTCGCAGCACTGCGGCAGGTAGTGCTGGCGCTGTTGCTCGGTCCCGTAGCGGACGATCGGCATCGTCCCCGCCCACAGGTGGGCGTTCAGCGAAAAGATCAGCCCGTTGTCCCGGCAGCCGTAGCCCAGAGCCTCCATCGCCGCCATGGTGGTGACAGCATCCGCACCGGCCCCGCCGTACTCCTCGGGCACCGTGAGACCCGTCAGGCCGATCCCCGCGCACTTGCGCCACGCCTGGGCAGGGAAGGTCCCAGCCGCATCCCGCTCCGTCAGATCCTGGTTCAGCTCCCGCGTGGCGAACGTCTCCACCGTCTGAGCGAGCAGACGCTGCTCCTCAGTGAGCGCGAAGTCCATGGGCCCCTCCCGGGTGTTGGCACATGAGGCTGCTTACGTCAGGCCGTGCGGAGCGACGGCATCGTGATGCCGGATCTGTGGTCGGGGTTCTGGCCAAGAGGCGGAACGTGCTGGGGGGTGACTCCACCGTGAGGTGTCGGGTCGCCTTGGCAGGGTGTGTGTCGGATGTTCTTCGAGCACACGTCGGGAGGCGACGCCTGGAGCCGGCCTCCGCCGCCCCCCACAACGCACCTTCAACGAGACCTTCCGTCATGCCCCTTGACACGATCTGCTCCACATCAGAACAGCGGCTGCAGGGCAGGGGCGCGCAGACTGCCCAGGTGGCGGTGCCACAGGTGCCCGGGGTTGTCCTCGATGTGGCGGGTGAGGGCACGCATCTTTATCAGCGCGGCCGGTTCGTCCTCACCGTAGAAGGAGCCCTGGAGCATCGTCAGGACATCCAGGCGGTAGCGCGGGTCCTGCACGAACGCCGTGAAGAGGATGTTGAGCCGGTAGTAGATGGAGATGAACTCGTACCAGTTGCGCAGCGCACGCCGCATCGATGCCTCGTACGGGGCGAACCGCGGCTTGCCGAAGTCTCCCGCCTGGGCGGCGGCGATAATGTCCGCGCTGGCCAGGCGTGCGCCGTTGAGGGCCACGCTCACCCCGCTGGAGAAGATCGGGTCGACGAACCGGGCGGCGTCGCCGACGAGAAGCCACCCGTCGCCGCAGATCTGGCGCATGCCGTAGCTGTAGTCGCCCTCGCTGCGGAACGGGCGGATCCGCTGCGCCCCCTCAAGGGCCTTGCGCAGCTCGGGCCGGCTTCCCACGCAGTCCCAGAAGAAGGACTCGCGTTCCGTCTTGGAGGCGGCGAACCGCTGCTTCTGGGTGACGACACCCACGCTGGTGATGGTGTCGGTGATGGGGATCTGCCACACCCAGGTATCGATGAGGGGCAGGAAATGGATGAAGATGAAGTCGGTCTGATCCTTGTTGACGGCCAGCGCGCCGCGGTCCAGCCCGTCGAACCAGGTGTGGATGGCGTACTGGTTGAAGACCGGGTCCGCAACCTTGAGGCGGAGTTTGTTGCCCAGGAAGGTACCGCGGCCGCTGGCATCCACGACCATGCGGACCGTGACCTCCCGCTCCCGGGCATCGCCGCCGTTGGTCGCTATCCGCAGCCGGGGATACGGTCCGCTGAAGTCGACCGCCCGCGCCCTGCTGTCCTGGTAGACCACGGCCCCACAGCGCTTGGCATGTTCCAGGAGCAGTAGGTCGAACTTCGCCCGGTCCACGTGGTAGGTGTAATCCTGGTGGACTCCGTCCTGATCGCGTTCGCTGAACCGGATGCTGGCCTCACGGAACCCAGAGGGCATTTGGTGGCCCAGCGTGGGGATGCGGTCGGCTGAGGAGACAGCCGAGGTCCACGCCGCCCCGTACTTCCGCGGGAAGCCCGCCGCCTCCACCACAGCCAGGGCCCCGATCTCCTCCAGGACGGGGGTTGTGGCGGGCACCAGGGACTCTCCCACATGCGGCCGGGGAAACGTCTCGGATTCGAAGACCGCACAGGACAGTCCGGCCCTGGTCAGATAGGAAGCGGCCGTGGAACCCGCAGGGCCGCCGCCGACAATGCCGATGTCGAAGTCGTACGATGTCATGTCCCACCTCTGGTTGATGACGGACGTGCTGACTCTCGCGGTTGAGGTGCTGGCCCCGGATCCCCTGCCACACGGAGCGTCGCGCCCTCGGCTCCCTCGCCCTACCCGCAAGCCGCCGGGTCTGTCGGCCCGCGCGCTGCCGATTCCGCAGAGGATGGTGGGCTGCTCCCGGGGCCTGTGGCGGCTTCGAGCAGGTCGCGCTCGACGTACTGCCGGGGATAGATGACGTGCAGCAAGGGACCGGTCACGGCCGTGGTCACCAGGGCCATCATGACCATCAGCGCATACAGATCGCTGGAGAGTATCCCCAGCTGAAGCCCCACCGACAGAACGATCAGCTCGGTGAGCCCCCGGGTGTTCATCAAGACGGCCAGCGCCGCCGACTGCCGCGCACCAGTGCCCTGGACCCGGGCGCCGACAAACGCACCCGCGAATTTGCCAGTGATGGCGACCACGAGAATCAGCGCGAACTCGCCCAGGCCACTCAACCCGGTCTGCGACAGATCCACCTGCAGCCCTGCGAGGACAAAGAACACCGGCAGGAACACCACCTGGCAGACCGGGCCGATGCGCTGCACGATCTCCACTTGCAGTTGCTCGGCACCGACCCGCGGCATGACAGCACCGAACAGGAACGCACCGAAAATGAAGTGCAGCCCGAGGTACTCGGTTGCCGCACTGGAAAGCAGGAGCCCCGCCAGCACCACCGAGAAGATGCCGACGGTGCACCTGCCCGTGGCCGCCCGCTTGGCCACCAGGCGCTGCAACAACGGACGGACGACACCGACCATCACGGCCGCATAGGGCAGTACCAAGACGATGAGCCACTGCTGCGGCCCACCCGCCCCGGCCGCCCCCACCACAGCGGCCAGCACCGACCACGCCATGATGTCGCCGCTCGCCGCGCTGGCCAGGGCGAGCGCACCCAGCGGGGTGCGGTGCATGTTGCGGTCCATGAGGACCCGTGCCAACACCGGCAAGGCACTGACCGACATCGCCGTCCCCAGAAACAGGGCGAACACCCAAGGAGGGTCACTGGGATGGTTCCTGACCAGGAACCATCCCAGACCCGCCCCCAGAACGAACGGCACGACCATCGATCCCACGGAGACGGACAGGGCTGCCCGGACGCGCTTGCCCACCGAAGCCCGGTCCATCTCCAGCCCCACCATGAACATGAACAGTGCCAGCCCGCATGTGGCCACCGCCGACAGCGAAGGCTGGACCTCTTCGGGGAACAGAGCGTGCGAGACCGCTCCGTTGAACAGCGTCGGTCCCAGCAGAATGCCTGCGGCGATCTCACCGATCACCGCAGGCTGCCCCAGCCGCCGCGCCGCAGCGCCCATGAACCGGCTGAGCACGATGATCACCGCGAGGCCGAGCAGGAACGTACCGACCTGTTGGGACGTCATGCGATATCAGCGCCCTCTACCTGCCGACTCCCGCGCCGTGAGCGGTGCGTGGTCGTGACGGCAGAGAAGAGTGCCCGGGATACCCGGCCCCGTCCGCAGACCAGCCCGGTGCCTACGCCACCTTCCTGCCGACGGCGGACGACGATCCCGCTGGTAGCACCACGCTCGTACTCCGCCAGAAACGCCCTGTCGTCCCCTCCGCACGGGCGCTGAGGGGCCCCCCACAGCACACCAACTAGCCTGCCCCTGTACCCACGCCACTGGTCATCCGCCTCGCTCCTACAGCACACGTGGGTTTGAAAGGTGGCCATTCCTAACTGATTGCCGAATACAGGGGTATCAGACAAGGCGCGTTCACGGGCGCGCAGGCACACAGCATGGGCGCATCACCACTGACGTATCCCTCAGCACCAGCCTGTCAGCGATTCCATGAATCCCTCGAAGTTGTCGCGGTGGATGGTGTGCCCGGCACCTTCGACCGTACGGACCGTGAAGCCGCACTCGACCAGAGACGTCTTCTGCTGCTGGGTCAGCAGGAACCCCTGGCCAGCCGCTTGGACGAGCGAGGGCACGGCCGGCGATCTGGGCGGGCCCCATCGCTCCCTCTCGCTGGACAGGGCAGAAGCGGTGCCCACGTCCCACAGCCGGAGCGCGGCCGCCTCCAGCTCGGCGTCGGCGTGCTCCCAGCGCGGGTTGAAGACCTTGATCATCCGGGTCGTGGCGTGCCGGAACACCGTGAACAGCGCGGGATCCGGGGCGTTGTCACCAGCCCCGAAGTGCCACAACGGGTCAGAGTAGACGGCTCGCTGGGGCCGCAGCCGCTCCACTGCCAGCGACAGCGCCAGCCCGCCCAGCGAATGCCCGATTGCCAGGGCCGTACCGCTCGGCAGGGTGTCGATGAGGTCCTGGGCGAAGATCTCCGCCCCGTACTCGCCCCGCGGGCTTCGCCCATGGCCGCGCAGGTCGACAGCGATGACGCGGTAACCGTGACCGGCGAGGGCGGGGCCGACCCGGTGCCAGGTGCGGTGGTCCGACATGATCCCGTGAATCAGTACCGCCACCCGGTCGCCGCTTCCCCACTCGTGCCTGTGGAGCTGCATACATGCCGCCATTCTCGATATGGGTGCCCCTCTCCTGTCTCTTGGGTATACGAGTGCGCCCAAATTGTCACCTTCTACTGATCGGCCGTCGCCATGTGCGGTCCGGGTGGCGAGGCCGCACCGGCCGGGCCGAGCTTGGCGAGTTCGGTGTCGACCTTGACGTTGATGGTGCCGAAGAAGTTCACGTTCTCGCTGTGGTCCGGAGAGATATGCGCGAGGAGTTCATCATCGACCGCGCTACCCTCGGCCCGCATCTGGGCGATGGCCAGGCCGTAGTACTCCGTCGTCCAGGCTACGGCCGCATCGGTCAGCAGGGTAAGGCACCACTTGTCCAGGACCAGGTGGAGGTCGAGGTTCTTGAGGACGGCGGCGTCAATGACCTTCAGGAAGCGGAGGAACTCCTGGTGGCGGTGGCGGCGGCAGTGCTGGGCGATGACCGATCCGGAGGCGATGTCCAGGGCGGCGAACAGGCTGGTCGTGCCGTGCCGGACATAGTCATGGAGGTCATCGTTCACGGCGCTCTGCTGGACATCGACATCGAGGCCGTCCGCCGCAACCCTGCCGACCAGGGCAAAGGGCTCGTCCCGCAGCCCAAGCGGTGAGTGGTCGAGCAGACGAACGGCACGCTGATGCTCCACCGGCGTCCGGCCCGTGAGTACGGCCACCGGCCCGACACCTCCGCCTCGCGCGTCTGCCGGGCCTCCACCGCGAACANGGCCCGGCGCCTCACCACACCCACGCCGGCCTGGCGCGACACCATCGGGCTGGCCGCGTGAACATCACCGAACTTCTGGTCGACCTTCACATCCAGGAGAACGCGGCCACGGCCCGGGCGGACGAACTCCGCAATCAGACCGCGCACTCCACCGCCCCTCTCGCCGAGACCGAAGTCCGCCTCGCAGACCTCGCCACC
>NZ_WWGX01000014.1 GCF_009862265.1 Streptomyces sp. SID8352
GAAGAACGCGACTACATGTACGCGGAATACGCCAAAGACCCCCGCATGCGCGCCAACATCGGCATCCGCCGCCGCCTCGCCCCCCTCCTCGACAACGACCGCAACCAGATCCAGCTCTTCACCGCCCTCCTCCTCTCCCTCCCCGGCTCACCGATCCTCTACTACGGCGACGANATCGGCATGGGCGACAACATCTGGCTCGGCGACCGCGACGCCGTCCGCACCCCCATGCAATGGACCCCCGACCGCAACGCCGGATTCTCCTCCTGCGACCCCGGCCGCCTCTGCCTCCCCACGATCATGGACCCCGTCCACGGCTACCAGGTCACCAACGTCGAAGCCGCCATGGCCTCCCCCTCCTCCCTGCTCCACTGGACCCGCCGCATGATCGAAATCCGCAGACAGAACCCCGCCTTCGGCCTCGGCACCTACACCGAACTCCCCTCCACCAACCCCGCCGTCCTCGCCTTCCTCCGCCACCACGACGACGACCTCGTCCTCTGCGTCCACAACTTCTCCCGCTCCGCCCAACCCACGGAGGTCGATCTCGGTGCCTTCCGGGGCCGTCGCCCGGTCGAACTCCTCGGCGGCGTCCGCTTCCCCGTCGTCGGTGAGCTGCCGTACCTGCTGACCCTCGCGGGCCACGGCTTCTACTGGTTCCGCCTCCGGGAGGAGCCCAGCTAGGGTCTTTCGTTCGGATCGGGCCGGACCCCGCGAGCCCGGCATGATCCAAACGAGAGGCCCTGGCACCGGGCGCACCGGTCGGCGCGCCCCTGCCGCGGGGAGCCCGCGCCGGACCGGTCCCTGTTCCGGTTCCGGCCGGGCACGCCCGGCCCCGGGTCACTCCTCCCGGACGGGCCCCTCCCCGGCGAGACCCTCCGGCAGCTCACCCGTGTGCAGGACGCCGAGGTGCTGGGTGGCCCGGGTGAGGGCGACGTAGAGGTCGCTGGTGCCGTAGCGGGCCGGCTCGACGACCAGCACCGAGTCGAACTCCAGACCCTTGGACTGGCGCGGGTCCAGCAGCACGACCCGTCGCGTCAGATCCGGCTCGGCGCCCGCCGTCACCCCGTCCAGCCGGGCCGCCAGCGCCCCGTGCAGCTCACGCGGCGCGATCACCGCGAGCCGGCCCTCGTCCGGGGTCAGCTCCCGGACCGCCGCTGCCACGGCCGCCGGCAGGTCCCGGGCGGCGCGGACCCACGGCCTTACCCCCGTGGAACGCACCGAGGCGGGCGGGACGAACCCCGGGTCCCCGGCCCGGACCACGGCCGCCGCCAGCTCCATCACCTCGGCCGGAGTGCGGTAGTTGACGGCCAGACGGGTGTGCTTCCAGCGGTCGCCGACATAGGGCGCCAGGATCTCCGCCCACGAGCCGACCCCCGCCGCCTCCGCGGTCTGCGCCGGATCGCCCACCAGGGTCATCGAACGCGTCGGGCAGCGCCGCATCAGCAGCCGCCAGGCCATCGGGGACAGCTCCTGCGCCTCGTCCACGATGATGTGCCCGAACGCCCAGGTGCGGTCGGCCGCCGCGCGTTCGGCGGCGCTGCGGTGGTCCTCCTCCTCCTGGCGTTCCGCGAACCGCTCGGCGTCGATGATGTCGTGCGCCAGCAGCACCTCGGCGTCCTCGTCGTCCACGTCCTCGAACTCGTACGTCCGCGACGCGTACGACACGTCCAGGACGCCCTGCGCGTAGGCGATCTGCTCGCGGCGCTCGCGGTCGGCCCGGTCGCGGGCGATCCGGTCGTCCACGCCGAGCAGTTCGGCCGCCTCGTCCAGCAGCGGCACGTCCGCCGCGGTCCAGTGCCGGGTGACCGGGCGACGCACGGCGGCGGCGTCCTCGGCGGACAGGAACCCCTCCGGCGCCGCCAGCAGATCCGCGACCAGCCGCTGCGGCGTCAGCCGGGGCCAGAGCCGGTCGACGGCGGCCCGGACCTCCGGGTTCTCCGCGAGGTCGTCACGGATCTGGGTGATGTCGGCGGCGTCGAGCAGGCCGGCCCCGTCGTAGGGGTCGGTGCCGATCCGCTCCGCGACCATGTCGGTCAGGGTGTTCAGGACATGGCCCTCGAAGTACTCCCGGGCCGCGTTGTGCGGCAGCTTCGCGGCGCGGGCGCGGTCGCGGGCGACCCGGACCAGGTCGTCGTCGAGCATCAGCACCTCGCGGTCGTGCTCGATCGCCACGACCGGGTCGGGCAGCGCCTGCCGGGCCCGGACCGCCGCCGCGAGGACGTCCGCCATGGCGGCTCCGCCCTTGACCGCCGCCGCCTCCGGCGTGTCCGTCCCCGTGGCCCGCACCCCGGGGAACAACTCGCCCACGGTGGCCAGCAGCACCCCCGTCTCCCCGAGGGAGGGCAGCACCTCCCCGATGTAGCCGAGGAAGGCCGGGTTGGGGCCGACGACGAGCACGGCGCGCCGCGCCAGCAACTCCCGGTGCTCGTAGAGGAGGTAGGCGGCCCGGTGCAGGGCCACCGCCGTCTTGCCGGTGCCGGGGCCGCCCTCGACGACGAGGACACCGCGGTGCGGGGCCCGGATGATGCGGTCCTGGTCCGCCTGGATGGTCCGCACGATGTCGCCCATGCGGCCGGTGCGCGCCGAGTCCAGCGCGGCCAGCAGCACCGCGTCGCCGCTGGGGTCCTCGTGTCCGGTGCGCGTCCGGTCGCCGAGGTCGAGGATCTCGTCGTGCAGCGCCGTCACCCGGCGGCCCTCGCTGGTGATGTGCCGGCGGCGGCGCAGGCCCATCGGGGTGTGGCCGGTGGCCAGGTAGAACGGCCGGGCGACCTCGGCCCGCCAGTCGATCAGCACCGGGGTGCGGTCGGCGTCGGCGGCGCGCAGCCCGATGCGGCCGATGTGGTGGGCCGCGCCGGAGGCGAGGTCGATCCGGCCGAAGCAGAGCGAGCCGTCCACGGCGTTCAGCGCGGCCAGCAGCCCGGAGCGCTCCGTGACCAGGATGTCCCGTTCCAGCCGGGCCTGCATGGGCGTGCTGCCCTGGGCCAGCGCGTCCGTGACGGAGGTCTCGGCGTCAGCGCGCAGGGCGTCCACGCGTGCGTACAGTCCGTCGACGAATTCCTGCTCCTGCCGCAATTCCTCGTCCGGCTCCTCGGTGTTTGACAATTCCACTCCCGCTCGCATAGGCTGCACTCGAAGGACTTCTCCGTGACTTCTTT
The DNA here is from genome assembly GCF_009862265.1 of Streptomyces sp. SID8352. Lineage (GTDB taxonomy): Bacteria > Actinomycetota > Actinomycetes > Streptomycetales > Streptomycetaceae > Streptomyces. The sequence goes on from NZ_WWGX01000014.1 coordinate 3,159, forward strand.
CGCGTGAAGTCATGAGCCATCGAATATACGCCGTGAAATCCCCCGGGCGCCATTGCCCAGGGGATTTTTTGTGTCCCGGTCCGGGCGGTGGTGATCCGGCGGGGCGCGCTCCGGTGCCCGGAGGAAGAAGAGGGCCCGCCCGTGCCGGGGGAGACACGGGCGGGCCCGGACCGGGCGGCGCGTAACGGGGGGGGTCCGAGCCGCCCGGGGCTTCATGGCACCGGGATCACATCGGGAACCGCTCCTTCCCGGCGCCGCTCCCGGTGTCCGTCCTCCCGTTCCTCCCGCCGTCCGGACCGTCCCCCTGCCGGGGCGGCCCGGTGCCGTCCGCGACGCCGCCCGCACCCGGCGCGCGCCCGTCGGCGCCGCTCCCGTGGGCGTCGTCGAGGAGGGTCGTCTCGTCGAACGGGATCCGGCCCGCGAGCACCTCGTCCGCCCGGTCCCGGTCGATCTCCCGGGTCCACGTGCCGACCAGCACCGTCGCCACGGCGTTGCCCGCGAAGTTGGTCAGCGCACGGGCCTCGCTCATGAACCGGTCGATGCCCACGATCAGGCCGACGCCGTCCACCAGAGCGGGCCGGTGCGACTGGAGGCCGCCCGCCAGCGTCGCCAGCCCCGCCCCCGTCACCCCGGCCGCCCCCTTCGACGCCACCAGCAGGAACAGCAGCAGCGGGATCTGCTCACCCAGCGCCAACGGGGTCCCCGTCGCGTCCGCGATGAACAGCGACGCCATGGTCATGTAGATCATGGTGCCGTCCAGGTTGAAGGAGTAGCCCGTCGGAACGGTGATGCCGACCACCGGCCTGCTCACCCCCAGGTGCTCCATCTTCGCGATCAGCCGCGGCAGCGCCGACTCCGACGACGAGGTGGACAGGATCAGCAGGAACTCCCGCCCCAGGTAGCGGAACAGCGCGATCACACTGACCCCGGCGACCACGCGCAGCAGCGCCCCCAGCACCACCACCGCGAACAGCGCGCAGGTGAGGTAGAAGACCAGCACCAGCATCGCCAGGCTCCTGAGCGCGTCGGGCCCCGCCGACCCGGTGACGGCGGCCATCGCGCCGAACGCCCCGACCGGCGCCGCCCACATGATCATCGCCAGCACGCGGAATACCAGCCGCTGCACGTGCTCCACACCGCGCAGCACCGGCAGCCCCGCCGGACCCATCGCCTGCAGGGCGAAACCGCAGAGCAGAGCGACCAGCAGCGTCTGGAGCACTTCCCCCTCGGTGAAGGCGGAGACCATCGTGGCCGGCACGACACCGAGCAGGAACCCCGTCGTGTCCTTCGCCCCGCCGTCGATCTGGGCCTGCCCCGCCGCCCTCACCGCGTCCGTGACGGCCGGCTCCGCACCCGGCCCCAGGAGGTTGCCGACCAGCAGCCCGACGGAGAGCGCCACCAGCGACATCACCAGGAAGTACGCCAGCGCGATCCCGCCGACCGCACCCACCCTGGCGGCCCTGCGGACCGAACCGACGCCCAGCACGATGGTGCAGAAGATCACCGGCGGGATCATCATCCTGATCAGGTTGACGAAGCCCGTGCCGACCGGCTTCAGCTCCACCGCGAACCCCGGCGCGAGCAGCCCCACCGCGACACCGGCGGCCACCGCGGCGATCACCGCCGGATAGAGGTAGCGGGTGCGGTCCCGGCGCGTGCGGTCCGGACGGGGCCGTGGCGCGGCGGGTGCCGTACCGGCAGCGCTGGTCACGTCGGCCCCCTCCTCGATGACGTCGTCGGCATCACCCCGTCCGCGTCCGCGCCGGGCGGGGAACGGGGATGCGCCGACTGTCCCGGACCCGCGGGACGCGGTCACCCTTGCGTTCATTTAGTTCACGGACGCCGACCGGTCACACTGACGGTCATGCCGCTGACCGTCCCCCGCCCCCGCAGCCTCGCGGGGCAGCTCTTCGCCGTGCAAGCCGTGCTGCTCGCCGTCGTCGTCGCCGGATACGCGCTGTTCGCCCATCTCCACGACCAGGGGCAGGCCGAGGCCGCGGCCGGACGGCAGGCCCGGGCCGTGGCCTCGGCCGTGGCCGACTCGCCCTCCGTCCTGGAGGCGATCCGCACGGACGATCCGACGGCACGGCTTCAGCCGTACGCGCTGCGGGTCACCCGGGACACCGGGGTCGACTTCGTGACGGTCATGGACCCGGACGGCATCCGCTGGACCCATCCCGACCCCGGGCAGATCGGCCGCCCCTTCCGCGGCCACACCGCCCCCGCGCGCGACGGCCGGGCGTTCACCGAGACCTACACCGGAACCCTCGGGCCGTCGGTGCGCGCCGTGGTGCCCGTCGAGGACGACGGCCGGGTCGTCGGACTGGTCAGCGCCGGCATCCGGGTGGAGGAGATCAGCAGGCTCGCGCGCGCCGAACTCACCACCCTGCTCCGGGTCGCGGGGGCGGCCCTGCTGCTCGGCGCCGTCGGCACCCATGTGGTCAACTCCCGGCTGCGGCGGCACACCCACGGCATGAACGCCGACCAGCTCAGCCGGATGCACGACTACCATCAGGCGGCGCTGCACGCCGTACGGGAGGGGCTGCTCATGCTGGACGGGCGGTACCGCGTCGCCCTGGTCAACGACGGCGGCCGGGAACTCCTCGGGCTCCACGCCGACACGGTGGGCACCCCCGTCGCGGAACTCGGGCTGCCCGCGCCGCTCACCGACGCGCTGCTCTCCCCGGAGCCCCGCACCGACGAGGTGCACCTCACCGCGGACCGGGTGCTGGTCGTCAACACCTCACCGGTCTCCGGCGGCGAGCGCCGCGGCACGGTGGTGACCTTACGGGACGTGACCGAACTCCAGTCGCTCATGGGCGAACTGGACTCCGAACGCGGCTTCGTCCAGGCACTGCGCTCCCAGGCGCACGAGGCCGCCAACCGGCTGCACACCGTCGTCTCGCTCATCGAACTGGGCCGTCCCCGGGAGGCGGTGGAGTTCGCCACCGCCGAACTGGAGCTCGCCCAGGCCCTCACCGACCAGGTCGTCGCCGCGGTCGGCGAACCCGTCCTGGCGGCCCTGCTGCTGGGCAAGACGGCACAGGCCAACGAGCACGGCGTCGAACTCGTCGTCTCCCCCCGCGGCCGACTCGACGACGGGCTCCTGCCCCGCACCCTGCCGCCCCGGGACCTGGTCACCGTCCTCGGCAACCTGATCGACAACGCCGTGGACGCGGCGCGGGGCGCGCCCGACCCCCGGGTGACGGTGGCCGCCTACACGGACACCACCCCGAACGGCCCGGCGGAACTGGTCCTCCGGGTGTCCGACACCGGCCCCGGCGTCGACCCCGCCCGCACGGAACTGCTGTTCCGACGGGGCTTCTCCACGAAACCGTCCGCTCCCGGCGGCCGGGGCCGGGGGCTGGGCCTGGCCCTGGTCCGCCAGGCGGTACGGCGCCACGGCGGCTCCCTGACGGTGACGTCGTCCGACGACGGCGCCCACTTCGAGGCCCGCCTCCCCCTGCCCGCCGCCGAGATCCCCGACGGCCCCGATGCCCCCCGTGACCTCGACGCACCGGGCGGGAGCGCCGGATGACCGACGAACGACCCATCCGGGTCCTGGTCGTCGAGGACGACCCCGTCGCCGCCGACGCCCATGTCCTGTACGTCTCCCGGATCCCGGGGTTCACGGCGGTGGGCACCGCCCGCACGGGGGCGGAGGCGCGCCGGGTGCTGGAACGCGAACCGGTGGACCTGCTCCTCCTCGATCTGCACCTGCCCGACGTCCACGGTCTGCGGCTGGCACGGTCCCTGCGTGCCGCCGGGCACCACGCGGACGTCATAGCGGTGACCTCGGCCCGCGACCTGGCCGTCGTCAGGGAGGGCGTGTCGCTGGGTGTGGTCCAGTACGTCCTGAAGCCGTTCACCTTCGCCACCCTGCGCGACCGGCTGGTGCGCTACGCGGAGTTCCGGGCCGCCGCCGGGGAGGCCGGCTGCCAGGAGGAGGTCGACCGGGCCCTCGCCGCGCTGCGCGTCCCCGCCCCGGCGGCCCTGCCCAAGGGACTCAGCGCCCCCACCCTGGAACGGGTGACCACCGCCCTGCGCGGCGCCCCCGACGGTCTGACCGCCACCGGCCTCGGGGAGGCCGCCGGGATCTCCCGCATCACCGCCCGCCGTTATCTGGAGCACCTCGTCACCACCGGACGGGCCGCCCGCAGCCCCCAGTACGGTCACGTCGGGCGCCCGGAACTCGTCTACCGCTGGACGCCCGCCCGGTGACCCCCGGGTGAACGGAGGTCCACGGACCGGACCATAGCTTCCTACGATCCGTCTCCCCAGTTGAACAGCCTGTGGTCAACTGCGCCCGGTGCGCCTACGGTGAGGGCCGTGCGCCGACCCACAGCTCCGTCCGGCCGGTCCGGACTTCCGTTCAACGCCCTGGCCGCCCGTCGGCTTCGTGCCGGTCTCGGCATGGGGCCCGAGCACGTCGCCCACGGCATGCGGGTGTCGTACGGGCTGCCCCACGTGACGCCCGAGCGCGTCATCGCCTGGGAACGGGGCACCGCCTCCCCCGAGACCCCGGAACTGACCGCGCTCGCGGGCGTGCTGTGGTGCTCGCCGGAGGAACTGACCGGCCATCCCCGCACCCTGCGGGAGCACCGGCTCGCCCACGGCCTGGAACCGGAGGACGTGGCACGCGCCGTCGGCCTCGGCCTCTCCGCCTATCTGCGGATGGAAGAGGCCGGCGAGTGGCGCGGCACTGACCGCCAGTCGGCCGCCCTCGCCGAGGTGCTCGGCCTGGAGACGTCCTGCCTGGTGACCGTCATGGGCCGCGAGGAACGCCTCGCCGAACTGCTGCACAGCGCCGTCACCACCCGCTGGCAGGGCGGCGTCCGCCCGATCGCCAAGCTGGTGCCGGTGGACCGGCGGGTCCTGGAGAACGTCCTCCAGGTCCTGCACCGCGACTACCGGTCCCACCTGACCGCCGCCCCCGCTCCCCACTCCGGTCCCCACCCCGGGCACGGCCCCCGGCGAGACGGTCACCCCCACGGTGGCACCGCTCCTCACGCGGACGGGAGTGGAGCCGCAACAGGTACCGGCGAAGACACCGCGGCACGCGATTTCCTCGACCGGATCGTGGAGCACTTCTGGGCAGCGGTCGACCACCACCCCTGACCCACCGCATCCCCCACGCACACCCAAGGCGCCACGCACATCCAACCAGCCCGCACACCCAAGCGCCCCGCACACCCAAGCACCCGGCACCGCCGCGAAGCCGCGGACCCCGAGGCACCCGCGCACCCGCACCGCCGCGAACCCGCGAGCCCCGAGACTCCCCCGCGCACCCGCACTCCGGCGCACTCTCAAACCCGAGACTCCCCCCGCACCCCCACGCACCCCCACTCCCGCACTCCCACGCACCCGCACCCCCGCGCCCCCGCACTCCCACGCACTCCCACGCACTCCCGCGCACCCTCGAACCCCGAGACTCCCCCGCACCCCGCGCACCCGCACCCCGAGGCACCGAGACACCGAGACACCGAGACACCGAGACACCGAGACACCGAGACACCGAACAGTGTTCGCGTATGGGGGCTTGCTCATGCATGGAGACGCTGCTCACGCGTGGGGGCGTTGCTCACGCACGGGAGCGTTGCTCACGCACGGGAGCGTTGCTCACGCACGGGAGCGTTGCTCACGCACGGGAGCGTTGCTCACGCACGGGA
>NZ_WWGX01000015.1 GCF_009862265.1 Streptomyces sp. SID8352
TGTGGTCGGCCGGGGACCGGCCGCCGGTGGGGTGCTCGATGACCGTGAGGCCCTCGGCCCGGAGCGCGGCGACGAACTGGGCGTAGGTCATGGGTGTGGCCATGCGGCCTCCAGACATGGGAGAAGCCCCGGGCCGGATGGGCGCGGGGCCGAGGGTGGGCGGGGGTGTGGGGGTCAGAAGCGGCGGACCAGCCGGAGCGACGTGGCGTAGAGGCCGGTGCCGTCGAGCGCGGACGCCCCGCCCAGGTCGCCGAAGGTGGCCGCGTTCGGGGTCTTCCGTGAGTTGATGAAGCGTGGGCGGCCGTGCTGGTCGACGCCGAGATAGATGCCGTTGTGGTCGAGCTGGCCCGCGACCGGGTCGGTCTGGTCGGCGTCGAAGTGCGGGACGTCCCCGGGCAGTAGGCCCGTCAGCGGGGGCGCGGTGTCCACCGCCTGGGCGACGATCACGCCCGGCCCCCTGGGGCCGATGTCCTTGGTCTGCCTCGGGATGGCGAGGCCGTCGATCCCGGCGCTCCTCACCATGGGCAGGCCCATGTGGTGGCCGTAGATCATCCGGACGAAGCCGCTGCAGTCCATGCACCGGTCCCACTCCGGAGACGTGCTCTTGGACTCGCCGTTCGGGAACGTCCAGTCCAGGCCCATGAACTGGTGGAAGTCGGCGCCTTCGCGCCTGAGCCCGTCCGGCCCGTCCGGCCCGTACTTCGACTGCCCGGCCACCTGCGTCCCGGCGCCGAGCCGGGGATCGGAGACTGGCGGGGCGCCCGTTGCGTACATCATCGCGTAGGCCAGCGCGTCGGGGGTGGTGTCGGCAGCCCATGCCTGGATCTGCGCGGCGAGCGCCGGGGACCACTGCCCGGTGAACGGCTGGGGCAGGACGCGCACCCAGGTGTCGTGGGTGACCGTCGGCGGGTCCGGCCAGGCCCCGCTGTAGAGCTGCACGTCGTGGACGCGGAAGGAGAACGGGACCGCCGTGCTGCCGCTGCTGGCGATGCCGCGGACACCGATCCGCCCGGCGCCCAGCGTGCCGTCCACGACCTCGTGCGCCCACGTGGCGGGCTCTGGGCTGCCGTCCTTCCAGGCCCGGCACCGCAGGGTCGTGCCCTGCCGCTGGGCCCGGATGTGCCAGATGTCCCCGACCGNGTAGCCGGTGCCCAGCTCGACCGCCGCGCCGAGGGTCGTGGTGGCGCTGGGGGTCTGGCACTCCAGCACGAGCTGCACGACCCCGCTCGTGAGCACCGAGAGCCGCGCGCGGTACTGCGACGTCGAGCTGGTGTACGCGAACGCCAGGGCCAGGCTGCTGGCGTTGCCGGTGGGCATCTTGTCCAGCGACCACGAGAGCCTGGCGTCCAGGTCCGTCACGTCGTTGACCAGGGAGGTGTGCCTGCTGGCGTTGACCGCGGTGATCGCCATGAGGCCCCGGCCGGGTGTCACCGTGTAGTCGGTCTCGACGCCGTTCGAGTTGGACCAGGACCCGCCCGCAGGCGACACCCCCCACCCGCTCGTGGTAGTCCGCTGGAAGGCGTCGGTGAAGGGGCGCTTGTCCTCGGTGAAGCTCCGAGTCTGGCCGCGGACGGTCACGGTCTTCGCGCCTTCGGTCAGGGTCGCCAGCAGCCCCCGAGTGTCGTGCACCCGCAGCAGCCGCGGGACCCCCGCGACCACCTCCGTGACCAGCGGGGAGGACGGCGGGCGCCGGTCGTGCTGGTCGTCCAGCACAGCGAGCAGCGGCATGTCAGAGCCCCCTGATGTCGA
>NZ_WWGX01000016.1 GCF_009862265.1 Streptomyces sp. SID8352
AACTCCTCCACTCGCAATGCCACCAGCAACATCACGCGCTCGAAGGCGCGGATGCGGGCAGGCCCATGTGACCTGCTTGAGCCGTGGTGCGGTGAAAGCCGCATGCCCGGTTCTGAGGGGGCCGGGGTCCCAGCAATGGGCCCCGGCTACCCGACTGAGAGCGGCAAGCGCATCCCCCGCCAGGACTACCTGGTGATGGCCGACGAGATCCTCGACGCGGGGGGCCTGATCGCGGCGGCCTGGGCGGACGTGAAGAAGGTCCGGTACCCGAAGAAGGTCCGGGACCTCGCGAGGCTGGAGGCGCAGGCGGTCGAAGTCGGGGTGTACGTGTGCAACAGCATCAGCGGGCTGTTGCAGACGCCGGACCACGCGCGCGCGGTCATCGGCGCGGCGCAACCTCCCTATGCACCAGATGACGTGGAGCGCATGGTGGCTGCCCGCATGGCTCGGCAATCGATCTTCGAGCGCTCGCCAGCGCCCGCGTTGAGTTTCGTCCTGGAAGAAGGGGTCCTGCGGCGCCCCATCGGGGGCACAATGGTATGGCGTCGGCAGCTGGAACGCCTGTTAGAGGTAGGGAAGTTGCACAACGTCGTATTGCAGGTGATGCCGATGGACTGCGAGACCCACTCAGGCCTGGATGGTCGCATCGAACTGCTGAAGTTCCCGGACGGGACGGCGGTGGGGCGGGCCGATGGTGCGTTCAGTCGACCGACCGCCGAGCCCAAGCACCTGCGAGTTCTTGAGCTCAAATACGGCACCATCCGGGCACAAGCGCTCTCTCCACGGGAGTCGCTGTCCTTTATCAAGAAGCTGCTGGGAGAGACATGATCCGCATGACCCTTGCCTGGGACCCGTCCGATCTGGCGTGGTTCAAGAGCAGCTACAGCGACGGCAACGACGGTGAGTCGTGCGTCGAGGTTGCTCTGGCGCCTTCCACGGTCCACGTGCGTGATTCCAAGCATGCTCCCGTTACTGCAGGTCCTCGCCTGGCGTTGGCCCCGCAGGCGTGGGCGTCGTTCGTGGAGCACGTCCGGTACTGATTTGACCGTGGGAGGCGGGCATGTGCGCCGAGTATGAGCTGGCGTGGTTCAAGAGCACATACAGCAGCGGCCCCGATGGTGAGTCGTGCGTCGAGATCGCTCTGGCGCCTTCCACGGTCCACGTCCGTGACTCCAAGCACGCCCCCGTCACGGCAGGCCCTCGCCTGGCCCTGGCCCCGCAGGTGTGGACGTCGTTCGTGGAGCGCCTCTGACAGCTGGCCTGCCTGAGATTCGGGGGCATCGCCGCAAAGCATGCACGGTTGTGCCTTTGTCTGATTCTGCCCTGTTGTCGCCCAACGGGCGTGGGTTGACTCAGACATTCGTCCGGGGTCGGGCGGGGGAGACCGAGAGGAGAGTACTGGTGGCAGACAGGGCATCCGTACCGACGGCCGGGGTCAGCCCCGCGCTGCTGATCGCCGTCGAGGAGTTGGCGATCGCCCACGATCGCAGCGAGGCCGAGCGTTCCGACATCACCAGCTCACAGAACAGCGCCGGTGACGACGGTGACAATCGCGACCTGAACCTCCCGCGGGAATAGGGGGCCCATGGAGCACCGGCTCATCACTCGGATCGAGACGGCACTCGACTGGAACGGGCCGGGTACCGTGGGGGCCGCGTTCGCGCGCGGCCGCCTCGCGGACCCGGAGCTGTCCGCACGGCTGCTGACCCCGTACAGGCTGCTGGACCTGATCAAGCGCCGTCACCTGGCCAATCCGCAGCTTCGCTGCTACGCCGGGGGCGACGAGGTACATCCGTCCACGTTCCTTTCCACCAACGTCAACCGGCGAAGGCAGGCCGTGAGCCAGGCCGACATGGCGGCTCTCGGACGGGTCCTCAACGGAGGGGGCACCGTGGTCCTGGACCACGTGGACTTCTTCGACCCGACGCTGGAGGTCGCCTGCCGGGCGCTGGGCTGGTGGTTGGGCGAACTGGTCTCCGCGAACGCCTACCTCGCGGTGGGGGAGACCGATGGATTCCCCCTGCACTGGGACGACCACGAAGTCATCGCCCTGCAGCTTTCCGGTGAGAAGTCATGGGAGGTGCGCGGACCGTCCCGGCCCGTGCCGATGTACCGCGACGCGGAACGCAATCGCACACCTTCCGAGGAAGTGCTGTGGCAGGGCACCCTGCGAGCCGGGGACGTCATGCACATTCCCCGTGGCTACTGGCACACCGCCACCCGCCTCGGTGCCGACAGCGGCGGGCACTCACTGCACGTGACTTTCGGTTTCACCAAGCGGACCGGTGTCACCTGGGCCAACTTCCTCTCCGACGCGGCCCGCGCCGACGAGTCCTTCCGCCGTGATCTGGAGAACCCAGAGGGGGTCGCGCACACCGTCCTGGCCGACAGGCTCACGGCTCTGGCCGCCGACTACAGTCCGCAGCGGTATCTGGACGAATTGAGATCAAGTACACCGCCCGCGCGCCACACGCCGCACATGGCTGCCTTCGGGCGGCCGAGGGCCGTCGTCGCCGTCACCGAATTCGCGCCGTCCATTCTCCGGTCCGGCGGTGTGATCCAGGTCAGTGGCGGTGGCAGGCGGCTGACGTTCCACGGAGCCGCCGAACGGGGTGTCCGGACGCTTCTGTCCGGCCACCCGGTCCATCTCGACGGAGCGCCGGAGGACGTCACAGCCGTGGCCGACCTGTTGATCGCGGAGGGCTTGTGCGAACCACTGACGGAGGCGTCATCCTCGGGCTACACCGGTCTGGTCACGCCCGTGACCTACTCGAAGCAGCCGGTGACCTCGGCATAAGGCACCTCGACACCGCTTCCAACTACCTCCATCACCGCTCCCACGAGTTCCTGGGGGCCAAGGCCGGCGACCTCCTGCCAGGGTTCTTCCTCTCCACCAAGGTCGGGTACTTCCCCGAAGGACACAGCCTCGATCCGGTCCGCCTGCGCACGGCCACCGAGAAGGCGGTGAAGCAACTCGGGCGGGAGCCGGATCTGGTGTTCCTCCACAACCCGGAGCACTCGGCGCCCGACGCCGAGACCCTGGTCCGGGCGTGCGCCGTCCTGGCCGACGCCGTGCGGGCCGGGCTCTGCCGGTCCTGGGGCATCTCCACCTGGGACCCGCGCCCGCTGAACGGCTTCGATGTGCCCCGTCCCGGGGTTCTCATGGTTCGGGCGGGGCTGCTGGTCGGAGCCGACGTTCTCGCGTCGGCCGAGGCGCTGGTGACGCGGTGGCGTCCGTCGCGGGTCTGGGGGATGAGCCCCTTCGGCGGGAGCACGGCCCAGGAGGTCTGGGAGCGATTCGATCCGAGGATCTTCCTGAGGGGCTCCCCACCGGCCACGAAGGCCCAGGCCGCGTTTGCCTCCGCTCACCGGCTCCCCCGGGTCAAAGCCGTCGCGGTCGGTACCGACAACGCCGACCACCTGCGGGAACTGGTCGAAGCCCTGGCGTACGAGGTCGACGGGACGGTGGTGCGGGAGTACCGGCGGCTTCTCGGGGCACGTCAGGGCGCCTGAAGCTCCCGCATCACCCGTCGTGCCGTCTCCCGCGCGGGACCGGAGCGGGGATCCTCCGGATCTCCGTGAGGGCCGAGGATCCTCGCGGCGACGAACAGCGTCATCAGCCTGCCGTCCCGGCTCTCCAGATCGTCGCGGCGCTCACCGCGCACGCGGTCGGCGAGTGCCGGGACGGCGAGGGAGGCACCCCACAGACTCGCCGAGTCCAGGCCGCGCGGGGCCATGCCCCAGTCCTCCCAGTCGAAAAGGCAGAAGACCGGTGCCGTCACGTTCGCCCAGTTGAGATCCGCATGGGCGGGACGCCGGTCCTCCACAGTCGTGTCCACGCCCGGGAACACGCCGTGGATCGTCTCCGTGACGAGTCGCTGCGTGAGCGCCGCGGTGTCCGGAGTGGCGGTCCGGCTGGTGTGCTGGGTCGCGAGGGCGTCCAGGGAGGCGTTCAGCGCGGGCCACCACGTCTCGGGCAACCCGGGGTCCTCCCACGCCAGGGCGCTTCCCACGGGGGCGTCCGGCAGCAGCCCGGTCTCGTCGGCCCGCCACACCGCCGGCTCCTCCGCGTCCCGCCACGCGACAGCACCCAGCCAGTCCGGCTTGGCGATCCCGCACAGGGCCTCCGCGGACGCGATGCCGTCGCCTCCCTGGACCCCGACGCGGTCCAGCCCGCGCCGCTCGACACGCACCCACGTACCGCGGTCGGTACGGGCTCCGACGGACCGGCGCTTGCGCACCGCGGTGCCGAGGTCCAGGCGCGTTCCCAGCGACCGCTCCACGCGGTCCAGTACGGCTTCCACGGGCTCCTTGCGCAGGTCCACCGAACGCAGCTTCATACATCCGAACGTACCAAGTGCCGTCCCCGGCACACCGGTTCCGACGCGGCGCCGCGCTCCGGGACGCCCGTGCGGGGCGGCGCGGTGCCCGGTCCGTCCGCGGCCGGGGCGGCGGCACCCGGGGTCGTTCCGCCGGTGCGGGCGGCGGCGGGGGACACCCGGGGCGGCGCCTCTCCGGCATCCCGCGCCACCCGTGTCACGGACCGCGAAACCGCGTGAGCGCACAGTACGAGCCGACCCGGTGCATGAGCCGTTACGCGGGCGGGAACAATGGGAACACTCGTGCCGAGGTCGCTGTCGCCCTCGGCACCGTGCTCGACCGCTCTGCACGGCACATCCCCGCCGTCCTCGGCCCCCGCCCGGCATCGTGACCCGGGTGCGGGTGTCGTTCGTCGCATTCCCGCGGCAGGGCTTTCGCGGCGTAATACCATAGAAGGCCTGACGGAGTCGCCGAATCCCGGCGGTTCGGTCTCACATCGTGGGCACCCTGGTCACGGGACACGGACCGGGGTGTTTACATGCGCGTAGCACCTATGTGTCCCGCGCGCGGCAACGGCGCCGAGCGCCCCTCACCGGGCCGGAATCGGAGTAGACGCTCTCCCACACCGATTTCCGGTGTCAGCCGTGCCAGAAAGGACTCTCGTGACGACTCGTAGCGAGACCAGGACCACGCTCGACCACCTGCTCAAGGAGATCGAGCAGCGCAATCCGGCCCAGCCCGAGTTCCACCAGGCCGTGCACGAGGTGCTGGAGACGCTGGCGCCCGTGGTGGCCGCCCGTCCCGAGTACGCCGAGCCGGGCCTCATCGAGCGACTGGTCGAGCCCGAGCGGCAGGTCATCTTCCGCGTGCCGTGGCAGGACGACCAGGGCCGCACCCAGGTCAACCGCGGTTTCCGCGTCGAGTTCAACAGCGCCCTCGGCCCCTACAAGGGCGGTCTGCGCTTCCACCCGTCGGTCAACCTCGGCGTGATCAAGTTCCTGGGCTTCGAGCAGATCTTCAAGAACGCGCTCACCGGTCTGGGCATCGGCGGCGGCAAGGGCGGCAGCGACTTCGACCCGCACGGGCGCAGCGACGCCGAGGTCATGCGGTTCTGCCAGTCCTTCATGACCGAGCTGTACCGGCACATCGGTGAGCACACCGACGTTCCCGCGGGCGACATCGGCGTCGGCGGCCGGGAGATCGGCTACCTCTTCGGCCAGTACCGGCGGATCACCAACCGCTGGGAGGCCGGTGTGCTCACCGGCAAGGGCCAGGGCTGGGGCGGCTCGCTGATCCGCCCGGAGGCCACCGGCTACGGCAACGTGCTGTTCGCCGCCGCCATGCTGCGCGAGCGCGGCGAGGAGCTGGAGGGCCAGACGGCCGTCGTCTCCGGCTCCGGCAACGTCGCGATCTACACGATCGAGAAGCTCGCCGCCCTCGGCGCCAACGCCATCACCTGTTCGGACTCCTCCGGCTACGTCGTCGACGAGAAGGGCATCGACGTCGAGCTGCTCAAGCAGATCAAGGAGGTCGAGCGCGGGCGCGTCGCGGACTACGCCGAGCGGCGCGGCGTCTCCGCCCGCTTCGTGCCCGGCGGCAGCGTCTGGGACGTCCCGGCCGACCTCGCGCTCCCGTCCGCCACGCAGAACGAGCTGGACGAGAACGCCGCCGCGGCCCTGATCCGCAACGGGGTGAAGGCGGTCTCCGAGGGCGCCAACATGCCCACCACCCCCGAGGCCGTGCACCTGCTCCAGAAGGCCGGCGTCGCCTTCGGCCCCGGCAAGGCGGCCAACGCGGGCGGCGTCGCCGTCAGCGCGCTGGAGATGGCGCAGAACCACGCCCGCACCGCGTGGACGGCGAGCCGGGTCGAGGACGAGCTGGCCCACATCATGAACGACATCCACACCACCTGCCACGAGACCGCCGAGCGCTACGACGCCCCCGGCGACTACGTGACCGGCGCCAACATCGCGGGCTTCGAGCGCGTGGCCGACTCCATGCTTGCGCAGGGCGTCATCTGATGATCCACCGCACGTCAGCCGCTCGCTGAGCCGGTCCGGCCGGCCGGACCGCACCGTCGAGAAGCCGCCATCGGAACCTCCTGGAGAGGTTCCGATGGCGGCTTCTCGCTGTCTGGATGGCGTATGAAGGTGTTGTGTGTGAACGAAGTTGCTCATGTGGGGCCAGTTACATGTCGTATCCGCAATGTGATTAGTATTCAGCCGTCGTAGTTCCGCACCGTTTTTGGCCGATCCCCTGAAGTCGGCCTCTCGTTAAGGAGTTCGCTCTGCGCACGCGCGCGTCACGGCGGACCGGCACGACTTCCATGTCGCTGCGGACAGCCCTGTTGGTCCTGGCCTTCGTTCCTGGTATCGCGCTTGTCGCCCTGTGGGCGGTCAGCAGCGGCCAGACGTTCTTGGACTTTCAACGACAGGCCGCACAGGGACAATTGGCACAGAAGGCCGGTCAGCCGTCCAATATCGTCTATTACAACCTCCAGCGGGAACGACGGCTCAGTGCCGAGGTCCTCGCGGGCCGTTCGGGATCCGCCACGGAACTCGCCGCACAGCGCAAGCTGACGGACAAGGCGGTCGACACCTTCCTCTCCGCCTCGGACATCTCCGCCGACGACGCACCCTCCGAGGTCCTCGACGCGGTCTCCCAGGCCCGCAGCGCCATCGGGCAGCTCTCCGCGCAGCGCTCGCTCGTCGACGACGGCGACCAGGACCAGCAGGAGGCCGTCTACCGGTACTACACCGACCTGATCTCGGTGGACCTGAAGCTGTTCACCGCGCTCAGCCACGTGGACAACGGCAAGGTCACCACGCTCTCGCAGCCCCTGGTCGACCTGTTCTGGAACCGCGAGATGATCTCGCGCAGCGACGCCCTGCTCGCCCGCGGCTGGATCACCGGCAAGCTGAGCCAGTCCGACTACCAGCAGGTCCAGCAGGCCCTCATGGCCCAGTCGTTCATGCAGACCGCCAAGATCCTCCCGTACCTGCCCGCGGACGAGAAGTCGATGTGGCAGGAGATCACCGGCGGCCCGGCGTGGAGGGCCAAGAGCAGCGTCGAGCAGTCCCTGATGATCCCGCGCGGGGCCGACTCCGCCGGAATGATCAGCCTGGGCGCCGAGGAGAAGACCTGGCGCGACGCCATGGACGATCTGATGCCCCGGCTCGAACAGCTCGGCGAGCACCGCACCGACCTCGTCGTCTCCAACGGCATCAGCTCCATCAAGTCCCTGCTGCTCAAGCTGGTCCTCACCGGTGTCGTCGGCCTCCTCGCCGTCGTCGCCGTCATCTGGACCACCTGGCGCCTCACCCGCAGCCTGCGCATCCGCATCGGCCGCCTGCACGAGCAGGCCGAGGCGCTGGAGAAGGCCCTGCCCGACGTCGTCGAGCGGCTCGCCGCCGGTGAGCGCATCGACGTCGAGGCCGAGGCCCGTGCCATCGAGCCGGAGGGCGGCGACCGCGTCAAGGACGAGCTGACCCAGCTCGGCCACGCCCTGAACCTCGCCCGCACCAGCGCGCTCCAGGCCGCCGTCCGCCAGGCCGACCAGCACCGCGGCTTCGAGCGGCTGCTCCAGCGCATCGCCCGCCGCACCCAGCAGCTCATCGGCCAGCAGATGAAGAAGCTGGACGCGATGGAGCGGCGGCACGAGGACGCCGAGGTGCTCGACGGCCTCTTCGACCTCGACCACCTCACCGCCCGCCTGCGCCGCTACGAGGAGAACCTCGTCATCCTCGCCGGCGGCACCCCGCACCGGCGCTGGCGCAAGCCGGTGCCCCTGCTCGACGTGATGCGCGCCGCCCAGGGCGAGGTCCAGGAGTACCAGCGCGTCGTCCTCGACTTCGACGGCGGCCCCCAGCTCGCCGCCCGCGCGGTCGGCCCCGTCTCGCACGTGCTGGCCGAGCTGATCGAGAACGCGCTCAGCTTCTCCCGGCCGCCGAGCCAGGTCGAGGTCCGGGCCGCCGCGGTCAGCCGCGGGCTCGCCATCGAGGTGGAGGACCGCGGCCTGGGCATGGAGGAGGACCAGCTCGCCGAGGTCAACGCGCTGATGGCGCGCCCGCCCCGGCTGGACCTGCTCGCCCACTCCGAGGACATCCGGCTCGGCCTGCACGTGGTCGCGCGGCTCGCCTCGCAGTACGGACTGCGCATCGAGTTCCGCACCTCCGCCTTCGGCGGCACCCGCGTCGTCATGCTCGTCCCGCACGAGCTGACCGTCGCACCGCAGGACGGGCGGCCCACCGGTCCCACCCCCGTCCCCGCCGCCGTCGGCGCCCCCACCGGGCCCACCCCCGCGACCGCCGAGCCCGGCCCGGACGGCGCACTGCCGCGCCGGGTGCAGGGCCGGGCCATGGCCCAGGTCACCGTGCTCAAGCCGGGCGGGGCCGACGCGGACGAGGACACCGCCGATCCGCTGTACCCGCAGACGGCCGACGACCTGCCCGGCACGTCCGGCGCCACCGGTACCACTGGTGCCGACGGCACCACCGGTGCCGACGGCACGGCGGGCGGGGCCGGGACCTCCGGTCAGGACGGCTTCGGGGCGGACTTCCCGGACTTCGCCGCCACCTCGGCGGACTTCGCCGCCGTCCCGTCGGACTTCCCGGACGCCCCGGGCTTCCCGGAAACCCCGGGATCCGGCACGGACTTCGCGCGGAGCGGAGCCACCCGGAGCGGATACGCCGGCAACGGCTTCGACGCCTCCGGCACCGCCGGTGTCCCCGGTGTCCCCGGCGACCACGCGGCCGGTGCGGCGGGGGGCGGCTTCGCGGCCCCCGGCACGGCCGGTGCCGGGCTCCCCGGCGACGGCTTCCCCGGCGACGGGCTCCCCGGGGGCGGCTTCCCGCCCTCCGGCTTCCCCGCGACGGACGGTACGGGGGGCGGCTACCCCGCCCCCGACGGCTCCGGCCACCCCGCGTCCGGCACTCCCGGACACGACTCCACCACCCCCGGACACCCGGCGCGGGACGGCTCCGGCTTCCCGGCACCCACCGGCGCCTGGCCCGAGGTGCGGCACCCCTTCGGCAGCGCGGAGCAACCCCCCGCCCCGCCGGTCCCCGCCCACGGCATCCCCGGCTACGGCACGGGTCCCGAACCCGTCCAGCCCTACGGCACGGGCCCTGAGCCGGTCCAGCCCTACGGCACGGGCCCCGAGCCCGTCCAGCCCTACGGCACGGGTCCCGAACCCGTGCAGCCCTACGGCACCGCCGGTGCCCCGCCCGCCGGCGGCTACGGCGGCGGAACCCACCGCGCACCCGGCGACCCCGGCGCCACCCCCTCGCCGTACCCCCGCACGGGGCGCCCCTTCGCGGGCGAGCTGCCGCCGGCACCCCGGCACGGCCACGACACCGGCGCCCCCGGCCCGGCGGACCCCGGCACCCCGGAGCCCCCGGCCCAGCCGGTGCAGTACATCACCGGCCTGCGCCCCTACACCGACCAGCCGCCCCCGGCCTCCGTCGGGACCACCCCGGGCGGCGGCGGCACCGGTCCCGGTGCGCCCGCCGGCCCCGGCGGCACCGAACCGCCGCTGCCGCGCCGGGTGCGCCAGGCCAGCCTCGCCGACGAACTGCGCGTCGCCCCCGCCCCGCGTCCCGCGGCCGCCAAGCCGCCCCGCTGGCAGGACGACCCGCTGCTGCGGCCCGTCCCCCGCCGTGCCGGAGCCACCATCGGCGCCTTCCAGCGCCGGTCCCGCGCCGCCCGCGGCACCGGCGAGCCCCCGTCCCGGGCCCCGGAGCGCGACGACCGCGACGGGCCGTCCGTACCGCCCCATCCCACGAGAGAAGATCGGTCATGACACGCACACCCGCCACCCACCAGGACCTGGACTGGCTGCTCGACGGCCTGGTGGGTTCGGTGGCCGAGACCAGGAACGCCGTCCTGCTCTCCGACGACGGCCTGGTCGTGAGCCACTCGCAGAGCATCAGCCGCTCCGACGCCGAGCGACTGGCCGCCATCTGCACCGGCCAGCAGAGCCTGGCCCGGGGCGTCGGCCAGCTCTTCGACGGCGGAGTGGTGCACCAGGTCATCGTGGAACTGGCGGACCTGTGGCTGTTCATCATCGCCGCCGCCCAGGGCACCCACCTGGCGGTGGTGGCCTCCCAGGAGGTCGACGCCGAGGTCATGTCGCTGGCCATGCACAACCTCGTCCAGCAGGTCGGCCAGAAGCTCGGCACCCCGGTGCGCGGCGACTTCGACGCCTTCGGCACCGGCACCGGGAACGGGTCGCACGCGTGACCCCCTACTGGGACGACGAGGACGCGGAGGACGACGGCGGGACCATGGTCCGGCCCTACACCATCACCCGCGGCCGGACCGCGCCCGAGCGGGACGACTTCACCCTGATCACCGTCCTGACCACGCGTGAGGAACCCCTCGACGAACGGGGCGTCCCGCTGCGCCCCGGCAGGCTCCAGCCCGAGCACCGCGCCATCCTCGACCAGTGCCGCCACCCGGCCGCGGTCGCGGAGGTCGCAGCCGGGCTGGACCTGCCGGTCTCGGTGACCAAGATCCTCCTGGGCGACCTCGTCGGCCAGGGACTGCTCACCGCCCGCGCGCCGCTCAGGGTGGCCCGGGCGGCGGGCGGGGCCGACATGAACCTGCTGGCCGCCGTACGTGACGGACTCCGGAGACTCTGAACCGACATGAACGACAGTCAGGCGGCACCCGCCGCCGTCAAGATCCTCATCGCCGGCGGCTTCGGCGTCGGCAAGACCACGCTGGTCGGCGCGGTCAGCGAGGTCGAGCCGCTGCGCACCGAGGAGTACCTCACCAAGGCCAGCATCGGAGTCGACGACCTCGCGGGCGTCGCCTCCAAGGACACCACCACGGTGGCGCTGGACTTCGGCCGGATCACCGTCAGCGACGAACTCGTGGTCTACCTGTTCGGCACCCCGGGCCAGGAACGCTTCTGGTTCATGTGGAACGACCTCGTCAACGGCGCGCTCGGCGGTGTCGTCATCGCGGACACCCGGCGCCTGGAGACGAGCTTCGCCTCCATCGACTTCTACGAGAGCCGGGACATCCCCTTCGTCGTCGCCATCAACTGCTTCCACGGACACAACACGCGCAGCGCGGACGAGATCCGGGCCGCGCTCGACCTCGACCCGCACGTGCCGCTGCTGATCGGCGACGTGCGGCGGCGGGACTTCGGCAAGGACGTGCTGCTCGCCCTCGTCGACCACCTGATGAGCCTTCCGGCGGCGGCCGGCTGAGCCCCGGCGTCCACCGGGCCGAGCCTCCGGTCGCCGTCGGTCCCCTCGCCGACGGCCGCCGGGCCGCGCGGGTGGCCGCCGGGTCCCGCGCCGGTGGCGGTGCACCGGTCTCCGGGCCACCGCGCCGTTCCGGCGGTGGTCACGGCCCGTCCGCGTCCCGCGGCGGCCGACGGGTCCCGGGCCGCCGCTCCCTTCCGGCGGCGGTCACCGGGACTCCCGTGCCGTCCTCCGGGCGCGGTCGCCGGTCCCCCCGGCGGCGGCTTCCGCGGCGGCGGTCGCCGGGTCCCTCCCCGGTGGCCGCCCGTTCCGTTCCACCCCTCGCACCTCTCCCCAACTCCCACCCCTCCAGGAGACACCCGAGATGGCAACACCCCTGCGCGTACTGATCCACGGCGGCGGCATCGGCGGCCTCACCCTCGCCACGGCACTCGCCCGCCGGGGCCACGCCGTCGAGGTCGCGGAACTCCGCTCGGCGCTGGAGGCGCTCGGCGTCGGCATCATCCAGCCGTCCAACGCGCTGCACGTCATGCGGGAGATCGGCGTGCTGGACGAGTGCCTCGCGGCCGGCTTCGAGTGGGAGGTCCTGACCATCGCCGACCCGGCCGGCAACGCGCTGGCCCGCATACCCCAGCCCCGCATGGGCGACGCCCCCTCCAACAACGGCATCCCGCGTCCCGCCCTCTCCCGCGTCCTGGGCGACGCGGCCACCGCCGCCGGGGCGGCCGTGCGGTTCTCCACCACCATCAGCGACCTCACCGACGACGGGAACGGCGTCGACGTCACCCTCTCCGACGGCACCACCGGGCGTTACGACCTCGTCGTCGGCTTCGACGGCATCGGCTCGCCGCTGCGCGGGCGGCTCTACGGGGACCGGTACGAGCCCCGCTACACCGGCTTCGCCAACTGGCGGGTCACCATGCCGCGGCTGCCGGAGGTGCGGGGCGTGGTGATGGGCACCGCCGGGCAGGCGGCCAAGGCCCTGCTCACGCCGATCACCGACGAACTCATGTACCTGGGCACCGTGTTCGCCGAGCACGCCGACTTCCGGCCGGACCCGGAGCGGGCCCACGAGCAGCTCGCCGAGCGGCTGACCATGTTCTCCGGCCCCATCGCGGAGGCCCTCGCCATGGTCACCGGGCCGGAGGACGTGGTCTACTCCCGCGTCTCCGAGGTGACGGTGGAGGAGCCCTGGCACGTCGGCCGGATCGTCCTCGCCGGTGACGCGGCGCACGCGTCCACCCCCCACATCGCGCAGGGCGCGGCCATGGCGGTCGAGGACGCGATCGTCCTCGCGGAGTCCCTCGACGCCGGGGCGGACGTGCCCGCGGCCCTCGCCGCGTGGGAGGCCCGGCGGCGCCCCCGCGCCATGTGGGTGCAGGCGATGTCCCGCGCCGTCCTCCGCCAGGAGACGGGCTCGCCGACCACGCCGGAGGAGGACGAACTCCTCAAGATCGGCATCCCGGGCGCGGCCCATGTCCTGGTGAAGCCGTACTGATCCCACGCGGGGCGCGGTGGCCCGGCGTCCGTGCCGGACGCGGTGATCCGGCGCTCGGGACGACGCGGTGACACGTGACAGGGGGACGGGGGAGGCCTCGTCCCCCTTTGTGCTGCCCGGCCCGGCCTGGTCCGGCCTCCAGGGAACTGCTCGGCGCGACGGGCCCCCGGGCTCCCGGCGTGCCCGCGACCGCCCTCGAAGGGCCGTCATATGCGCCGCGCGGAAGGGGGGTTGGACGGTGGCGCGGGCTTCTCCGGGTCCCCCGTGCGGGAGGAGCGGGGGAGGTCCGCGGGATCCGGGGCGTCGACCGATCGGTTGAGGGGATCTGGGGTGGTGCCTCGTCGAAAGTGTTGAAAGATGTGAAACATGACTTCATAAGTGGCCCGTTGTCCTTTCTGGGTGAGTTCTCCTTTGCTTGACTCGGCTGCGTGTGCGGTGGATTGAGGCAGATGCACACCTTCGTCATGTTCTAAAGGGGAGATTCCGGTATGGACTGCGCGAGGAGAGGGCCGGACGCGAAGGCCACGGGAGCCGGGCGAAGACGGCCGGGCCGCCCCGGACACGGAGCGGGTCCTCCCGCCCTCCACGGCGACCCGACCGCACGGCACGCCCACAGGCCGCGGGCCATACCGCGGCGGAATCCGGAGGACGCCGCATGACCGCCGCAGTACGCAGCCGCCCCGGGCGGCACAGAAGACGCCACAGACGCTCGCTCTTCGGGCTGCTGACGATGGCGCTGATACTCACCGCGGGCGCGTTCGTCGCGCCCTTCGTCGTCGCGCCGCAGACGCAGGCCGCGCCCGGCGGCCCCTTCGACCCGGCCGATCCGACGGTCTTCGTCGGGCAGGAGATTCCGACCCGTCTCTACAAGGCCGTCACCGGCGCCTCGGGCAGCGTCACCTTCCAGCCGGAGGGCGGCGCCTCCGCCATCAACTACAACTCCATCGCGTACAACACCGCCGACAACTACCTGTACGGCGTCGGTGGCGCCGCGGGCAACAGCGCCATCCCGCCCGCCTCGGTCATCCGGATCGGCCAGGGCGGCGTCGTCACCCGGGTGGGCTCGGGTTCCGTTCCCGGCGGCACCAACTGGGGCAGCTTCGCCCCCGACGGGGGCCTCTACGTCGGCGGCAGCGGGCTCGACACGGCCTACCGGGTCAATCCCGCCAACGGCCAGGTCACCGCGACGATCAAGCTCTCCGCGACCCCGATCGCGTCCGACCTCACCTACGCCAACGGCTACTTCTGGGGCGCCACCCCCGCCGGGCAGATGGTCCGGGTGAACCTGCTCGGCGCGGGCGCGGTCAAGACGGTCACCGTCTTCAACCCCGTGGTGCTGACGCCGACGAACTCGGCCTTCGGCGCGAACTGGACCTTCGGCAACGGCAACATCGGAATCTCCGACAACGCCACCGGCACCGTCTACCAGGTCCGGATCACCAACCCGGCCGCGGCCAACCCCTCGTTCACCCTCGTGTCGCGGTCCCCCGGCCCGTCGAGCGGCAACAACGACGGCGCCGCCTCGCCCGGTCTGCCGACCGACTTCTCGATCACCAAGACCGGGCCCGGCCAGTTCAAGCCCGGCTCCACCGTGTCGTACATGCTGACGGTGAAGAACAACGGCCCCGGCAACGCCAGCGGCTACACCGTGACCGACACCCTCCCGGCGCCACTGACCAACGTCAGGACCACGACGCCCGGCTGCACCGTCGCCGGGAACACGCTGACCTGCGTCGGCGGACGCACCCCGGCCGGCACCGAGAGCACCGTCGCCGTCATGGCGGACAGCCCCGCCTCGATGACCGGCTGCGTCACCAACACCGGCAGCGTCCTCGCCAACGAGCAGGACCCGACCCCGGGCAACAACCAGTCCTCCGTCAAGAGCTGCGCCGTCGAGCCCGCCATGACCGTGGCGAAGTCGGCCGACCCGGACACCGTGACCGAGGCCGGACAGAAGATCACGTACTCCTTCCTGCTGACCAACACCGGCAACGTCGACCTGACGGACCCGGGCGTCACCGAGACCTCGTTCTCCGGCACGGGCACCCCGCCCGCGATCGAGTGCCCGGCCGGTCCGCTCGCCGTCGGCGCCGCGCTGACCTGCACCGCCACCTACACCGCCACCCAGGCCGACCTGGACGCGGGGTCCATCAGGAACACCGCGGCCGGACATGGCACCCCGCCGGACGAGGCCGCCCCGATCACCTCCCCGCCGGACTCCGCGACGGTCCGGGTCACCCCCGAACCGTCGCTGACGGTCGTCAAGTCCGCCCGGAGCAGCAGCCCCGACGAACTGGTCGTCGGCGAGGAGATCACGTACGCCTTCGTGGTCACCAACAACGGCAACGTCACCATCGAGGACGTGCGCATCGAGGAGGCGGAGTTCACCGGCTCCGGTACGCCGCCGGTCGTGGACTGCCCCGCCGAGGCCGCGGCGGCCCTGGCCCCCGGTGATCAGCTGACCTGTACGGCGACGTACACGGTGACGCAGGCCGATGTGGACGAGGGGTCGATCACGAACTCGGCGACGGCGACGGGTACGCCGCCGTCGGGTGAGCCGCCGGTGTCGCCTCCGTCGGAGGTGACGGTCCCGGCTCCCTCCGACCCCGCGCTGAAGGTCGTCAAGACCGCCTCCACGGGCAAGCTGGTCGCGGGTGAGGAGATCACCTACCGGTTCACGGTGACCAACACGGGCAATGTCACTCTCACCGACGTGAAGGTCGACGAGGGCGAGTTCACCGGTGACGGTGAGCTGGGCGATGTCACGTGTCCGGCCGGTGCCGCTTCGCTGGCGCCGGGTGCGCGGGTGACCTGCACGGCGAAGTACACGGTCACGCAGGCCGACGTGGACAACGGTTCGGTGGAGAACTCCGCGACGGCGACGGGTACGCCGCCGTCGGGTGAGCCGCCGGTGTCGCCGCCGTCTGAGGTGACGGTGGAGACGGATGACGACCCGGGTCTGTCCGTGGTCAAGTCCGCCTCCACGCAGGAGCCGGACAAGCTGGTCCTGGGTGAGGAGATCACCTACTCCTTCCTCGTCAAGAACACCGGGAACGTCACGATCAAGGACGTGACGGTGGACGAGGGTGAGTTCAGCGGTGACGGCGATCTGGGTGCGATGGACTGCCCCGCCGGAAGCACCGCCTCCCTCGCTCCCGGGGAGACGCTGACCTGTACGGCCTCGTACACGGTCACGCAGGCCGATGTGGACGCGGGTTCGATCACGAACTCGGCGACGGTGACGGGTGTTCCGCCGCGTGGTGAGCCGCCGGTGTCGCCTCCGTCCGAGGTGACGGTGCCGGCGCCGGTGGAGCCCGAGCTGGAGATCGTCAAGACCGCTTCGGCCGACCGGCTGGTGGCGGGTGAGGAGATCACGTACAGCTTCGCCGTGACCAACACGGGCAACGTGACGGTCACCGATGTGAAGGTGGAGGAGGGCGAGTTCACCGGCCAGGGCAAGATCGGTGCCCTGGACTGTCCGGAGGAGGGGACCGCGTCCCTGGCTCCCGGTGAGACGGTGACCTGCACCGTCTCCTACACCGTCACCCAGGCCGACGTGGACCAGGGCTCGGTGGAGAACAGTGCGACGGCGACGGGTACGCCGCCGTCGGGTGAGCCGCCGGTGTCGCCTCCGTCCAAGGTCACCATCACCGAATCCCCGGCGCCCGCGCTGGCGGTCGTGAAGTCGGCCTCTGCCGCCGAGCTGGTCGCCGGTGAGGAGATCACCTACAGCTTCACGGTGACCAACACGGGCAATGTCACCCTCACCGACGTCGAGATCGACGAGGGCGAGTTCACCGGCAGCGGTGACCTCGGTGCCGTGGACTGTCCGGAGGAGGGGACCGCGTCCCTGGCTCCCGGGGACACGGTGACCTGTACTGCCGTCTATACGGTGACGCAGGCCGACGTGGACGCGGGTTCGGTGGAGAACTCGGCGACGGCGACGGGTACGCCGCCGTCGGGTGAGCCGCCGGTGTCGCCGCCGTCGAAGACGACGGTGGAGACGGATGACGACCCGGGTCTGTCCGTGGTCAAGTCCGCCTCCACGCAGGAGCCGGACAAGCTGGTCCTGGGTGAGGAGATCACTTACACCTTCCTCGTCAAGAACACCGGGAACGTCACGATCAAGGACGTGACGGTGGACGAGGGCGAGTTCAGCGGCAGCGGCGACCTGGGCGCGGTGGTCTGTCCCGCCGACGAG
>NZ_WWGX01000017.1 GCF_009862265.1 Streptomyces sp. SID8352
CACGACGAGATCGTGCCGGGGCCGGAGGGCATCGGCCGGGCGACGGCCCGCGCGGGCGGCGTCGAGGGCGGCCTGTCCACCGGCGAACCGCTCCGGGTGCGGGCCGCGATGAAGCCCATCGCGACCGTGCCGCGCGCCCTGCGGACGGTGGACGTGGCGACGGGCGAGCCGGCGCAGGCGCATCACCAGCGCTCCGACGTGTGCGCGGTCCCGGCGGCGGGCATCGTCGCGGAGGCGATGGTGGCGCTGGTCCTGGCGGACGCGGTGGCGGAGAAGTTCGGCGGCGACAGCGTCACCGAGACCCGCCGCAACGTCCGGTCCTACGTCGACGGCCTCCGCATCCGGTGACGGCCCCGCGGACCGGGGTGGCCGGACCCCACTCCGGCCCCCGGTCCGCGGTTGTCCCGGCACCACCCGCCCGTACGGGGGCGTCCGGCGTTCGCACGCGCACGGCTCGCCGGACACGAACGGTTCACACGGGCCCCTTCCGTGTGACCGGCGGTGCACCCGGCGGCGAAATCAGGTGCCCGAAGCACCTCGTGGGAGAGCGGCCCCACCGGCCATGGTGAGTACGGCAGACACCGACAAGCGCCGCCCCACTGGCTGGAGCATCGTGAACACTTCCCTTCTCGGTACGGACCCCTCCGCTGACACCGTGGCAGTGCCCCACCAGCGCGCCCTCGCCGCCGGTGCCGACGTCTCCGACGACATGGTCGCCGAACTGTGCACCGCCCTGTTCTCCCTGCTGAGCCGAAGAGACCGCCGCCTGCGCGCGGAGCAGTACCTGCGCGGGCTGCTGACCACCCCGGGCCGCAAGTCCATCCGCAACATCGCGGCCCACCTGGGCGGGGCGGCCGTGGAGCAGAGCCTGCACCACTTCATCACCAGCTCCGCCTGGGACTGGCTGCCGCTGCGCATCGCCCTGGCGGGCTACCTGGAGCACACCACCGCCCCGCAGGCATGGGTGACCCGCCCGCTGCACATACCCAAGGCGGGACGGCACTCGGTGGGGGTCGAGGAGCACTTCGCGCCCCACCTGGGGCAGGTCTTCCGGGGGCAGCAGGCGGTCGGCGTCTGGCTCGCCTCGCCCGAGCTGAGCGCACCGGTCGACTGGCGGCTGGTGCTGCCGGAGCCCTGGATCAACGACCGGCAGCGGCGCGACCAGGCCGACCTGCCGGAGGGGATCGGGGCGGAGAGCACGGAGGAGTGCGCCGTGTCCGCCGTCGAGCGGATGGCGCAGCGGTGGAACATCCCGCGCCGCCCGGTCCTGATCGACCTGCGCCGGGGCGGCGTCGCCGCCGCGACCGGCCGGCTCGCCGCCGGCGGCGTGCACTTCGTCGCCCGGGTCAGCCCCTCCTACCGGGTGGCCGTCGCGGACCCGGCGCTGCCGGGCTACCGGGCCGGTTCGCTGCCCGCCCAGCGGATCCTGGAGGTGGTCAAGGGCATGCGCACCCCCGTCGCCTGGCGGGACGCGGCCCAGGGCAACACCCTGCGCACCACGCTGGCCGCTGCGGTGCCCGTGGCACTGCCGGGCCACGCCGGGAGCCGGCCCCGGCACCTGCTGCTCCTGGGCGAGTGGACCAACCCGGCCCGTCCGCCGTCGCGGCTCTGGGTGACCGACATGGCGCACCTGCCGGTCGGATCGCTGCTGCGCACGGCCAAGCTGGACGACCGGGTGGACGCGGACCTCGCGCGCATCGGCGACCGGGCGGGGCTGCGGGACTTCGTGGGCCGCTCCTTCCGCGGCTGGCACCGGCACATGACGCTGGCGTCCGTGGCGCACACGGCGATGGCCCTGGGAGCCTCCGGCTGAGGCCCCCGGAACGGCGGGTCCGCCCCGGGGCGGCGCGCGGAGCCGTAGTGCGGGAGCGGGGTGACCGGAGGCGGCCCGTGCCGGTGACCGGGGGTGGTGGGCGTCGCGGGTCCCGGGGCGGCCGACGCCGGCGGGCCCGGAGGCGGTCGGCGCCGGTGAGCACGGCGGCGGTCGGCGCTTCCGGCTCAGAGGGGTTCGGCGACCGGGGAGCCGAGCCGCAGGACGGCCCTCATCCGGTGGACGCGCAGGGCCAGTTGGATGTCCAGCGCCCGGTCGGGCCGCTGCCACTCGGGGCCGAGCAGCGCGGTGACCCGTTCGAGGCGGCGGGAGACGGTGTTGGGGTGCACGTGGAGTGCCTCGGCGGCCTTGCTGGGGCTGGAGCCCGTCGCGAAGTACGCCTCCAGCGTCTCGGTGAGCCCGGTGGCGTTCTTGCGGTCGTAGTCGAGCACCGGTCCCACCGCGCTGCCGATGAAGCCGCCCACGTCCTGGGCGTCGGACAGCAGCAGCCCCATGAAGCCGAGGTCGCCGAGGGACGCGGTGCTCCCGGTGGCGTCGAGGACGGTCAGCGCCTCCAGGCAGCGCACCGCCTCCGCCCGCAGCCTCCCCACGTCGCCCGGGTCCCCGCCGGGCCCGGCAGCGCCCACGGTGACCGGGTGGCCCAGCACCGCCGCCAGTTCGCCGCCCACGAACCGGGCGACCGCCGACGCGTCGGTGCCCGGCAGGAGCAGCATGATGCAGCCGTCCTGGACGGTCTTGAGCCCGGCGTGCCCGTGGGCGTGGGAGGAGGCCCACACGATGGCCCGGCCGTACCCCCCGCCCTCGGGCCGCACCGCCAGCAGCACGTGCGGCTCGGTGAGGTCGATGCCGACGGCGCTCAGCCGCTGTTCGAGGTGGCGGGCCTGCTGCGAGCCCCGGGACGGCAGGGCGAGGAGCGCGTTGAAGAGGGCGTCGTGCACGGGCGCCTCGGTGACCGCCGCGCCGCGCTGGAGGAGCAGTTGGAGCGCGAAGGTCTGCACGACCAGCCGCAGCATCTGCTGGTCCTCCCCCACCAGCGCCTGGGCGGGGCGCAGGACCACGAACCCCAGGTTCTCCGCCCCGGCCAGGACGGGCGTGACCCAGGTGTCCTCGCCGTGCACCACGGGGGCGCGTCGGGCGTGCGCCTCCCAGGAGGTGCGGGCGATCCCGGCGTCGTCCAGGTCGGGCAGTTCGGCGGTGGCCGCGATGATCCGGCCGGCCGGGTCGCGCAGTTGCAGGGTGCTGTCCAGCGCGTCGGCGGCGGCCTGGGCGACGGTGTCCAGGTCGGCGCCGGACAGCAGCAGGCCCATCATGCGGCTCTGCGCGTCCCCGAGCTGTTCCAGCCGGGCCAGGGTGGTACGGGCGCGGAATCCGTCCAGTTCGAGTTCGCTGACCTCGCTCCTGGCGTCCTGGAGCCGCTCCGCGCGTTCGATCGCCACCGCGCCGAGGGCGGCCAGCGAGCAGACCAGACCGATCTCGACGGGGCTGAGCCGCCGCACGCTGCGGGTGGCGCAGAACAGGACGCCCAGGGTGCTGTCGCCGTGGAACAGGGGCACCGCGAGCAGGGACTTGATTCCTTCGGCGCGGATGAACTCGTCCGCCTGGGGCCAGTGGTCGACGCTGGTGTCGCGGAGGTAGTCGGCGGTCCAGAGCGGGGCGCCCATGGAGAGGGCCTGGTGCCCGGGCCCGCCGTCCATCCGCGTCCCCGGCACGAGGGCGGTGGTGACGCCCTCGGCGGCGTGGAGGCTGAGGCTGCCGTCCTCGTTGAGCAGTCCGAAGCAGGCCAGGTCCGCGTTGATGATCCGCTTGACCCGCCGGGTGATGATGTGGAGCAGTTCGCCCAGGTCGTGGAGCTGGGTCAGGTCGCGCGCGGTGTCGACGAGGTCGGCGAGGGCCTCCTCGCGCTGGCGGCGCCGCTCCTGGGCGTTGTGGATGCCGTAGGCCAGTCTGACGGCCTTTTCGAGACGGAGCTGGTCGGCGGGGGTGCACTCCTGTCCCGCGCGTAACAGCAGTTCCTCGAAGTTCTCCAGAGGTGCCTCTTCGGCCAGAAGTCTCAGCACGGTGAGTAGGTCGAGGCGATGTATGTCTCCGTCGTCCACCCTGCCCGCCCCCCGTCGGCTGTGCGGCCCCCGACGAACCTAGACAGTGCAAGATCGGCTAGTCAAGCACCGTTTTCGTGCCAATGACGGGGTCGGCTTCGGCCGCGGCGCACACGGGGGGCGACAGGAAGGACGCGTTCCGTTACCGCCGTCCGGGATGCGCGGCGGGCGTACGAGGGGGTGGAGGGGCCGTCCGCCGGGCCCGCGGGGGTGCGGTTCCGGCCGTGTCGCCGAACGAGGGAGGGGAACGGAGGGGGGCCGGCCGGGGGGAGGCGGGGTGGTGCGGGGCCCGGTCCCGGTGCCGGGGCAGGGGGAGGCGGCGGGGGCCGTGGCGGGGCGTGCCGGGCGGACCGTTCCGGGCGGCGGGCACCGGGGGCGGTCGGCACCCGGGGCGACTCCCCGGGGAGGGCCGCGCGCGACGGAGGACCGCCGCCCGCCCCCGCACCCGCCGCCCGCCCGCGCCCGTCGGCGCGTCAGATCCGGTGCATCCGGGGAACGCCGTGGGCGGCCGACAGGCAGCGCAGGCGCTCGCCGCGCGCCGAGCGGTAGCCCTCGCCGCCGGGCACGACCCAGCGGGCGCTGAACGCCGGGGCGCCGCGCCGGCGGCGCAGATACCGCCGGATCACCTCGGGGTCCTGGCCGCAGTGCTCAAGATCAGCCTTCAGCTCGGCGTAGAGCGGGGCCGCCGAGTGGAACCGGGTGAGGACCCGGGCGAGGTCCGTGCAGAGCGCGCGCCAGCGGCCGAGCCGGAAGTCCGTCTCGATCCACCGGTCCACGGCCCGCTGCCAGGAGCCCGTGAGATGGGCCGACTGGGAGCGCAGATGGGGACCTTGGGCGACACCCGTGAAGGGGGCCGCCGTCCACAGGCCCAGGGCCTCCCGCAGCCACTTGCCGCCGAGTTCCAGGTTCCCCGACTCCAGCGCCCGGTAGCCCGCCCCGGCCATCCGCTCGAAGGACCTGGCGTCGCTGGTGCCGCCGCCGGTGTCGAGCCGGTACCCGCCGGGCACCCACACCAGGGCGTCCTCGGCGGACCGCTCACTGCCCGCCGCGCGCAGCACCGTGCCGATGTCGGACCGGAGTTGGTGGACGTGGGACTCCATCGCCCGCTCGGCGTCCGAGGGGGCGCCCCGGGGCCACAGCTCCTCGGCGATGGCGCAGGTGGGGACGATCCGGTCGGCCGACGCGGCGAGAAGGGCGAGCACCTGCCGGGGCATCGCCGCCGACGGCGAGACGGGCAGCCCTCCCTCGTGCGCCGTCATGCCTCCGAGCACCCTCAGATCCATTCCGTCGCCCTCCACCGTCTCATCCGGCACCGACCGCCGGAAGAATAACATAATGATTTTTTTTCTTCCAGAATTCTCCGCCCAACACACCATCCACACGGGGCTGTTGGCATTCACACGGCGCTGCATCCCCCGTCCACGGGCATCGCGGCCCCGGTGACGAACGAGGCCTGGTCGCTGCAGAGCCAGAGCGCCGCCCGGGCCACCTCCTCCGGATCGGCGAGACGGCGCTGGATGGCCCGTGCCGAGGCGGCCTCCTCCAGCCCCGGGTTCCCCTCCATCGCCTCCTCCACCAGTTCGGTTCGGGTGATGCCGACCATCAGCGCGTTGACCCGGATGCCCCGCTCGCCGTACTCGGCCGCCGCCGCCCGGGTCAGCCCGAGGACCGCGTGCTTGGCCGCCACGTAGGGGGCGACGGCACCGGTGGCGAACGACCCCGCCGTACTGGACGTGTTGACGATCGCGCCGCCGCCCTGCCGCAGCATGACGGGGATCTGGGCCTTGAGGCAGTTCCACACGCCCCGTACGTTCACGTCCATGATCCGCTCGAAGACGGCGTCGTCCGTCTCGTGGAGCGACGCCCCGAAACTGCCCCAACCCGCGTTGTTGAACGCCCCGTCGAGCCGCCCGTATTCCGTGACCGCCGCGGCCACGGCACCCCGCACGTCCCCGGGCGACGTCACGTCCCCCGGCGTCACGAGGGCGCTTCCCCCCGCGGCCCCGATCTCCGCGGCCAGCGCGCGCAGCCGGTCCCCGCGCCGCGCCATCACCGCCACCGCCGCTCCCTCGGCGGCGAACAGCCGGGCCGCCGCCGCCCCGACCCCGCTGGAGGCCCCGGTGACCATCACGACCTTGCCCCGGAGCAGCCCCTGCCCGGACTCCACCACGGTGTTCCCCTCTCACCCCGGCGACCGCGCGGTGCCGGGCCGTCCGGACGCCGCCGGACGGAGCCCCGGGCGGCGGCCGACCACCATCCGCTCTCCTCCGGGCCGGACCCCACCGCTCCGAGGATCCCGGCCGCCCCGGCCCGACGGCCGGTGTCACCCACGCGCACCACCGGTACGGGCCCGCGCGCCACCGCACGCGCGCCGCGCCCCGGGAGACGTTCCCGGCCCGCCCGACCGGACCGCGCCGCCGCCCCGCGCCGCCGCCCCGCGCCGCCGTGCCTCATTGCCGCCACGCCGCCGCGCCTGCGCCGTCGCGCGCCGCTTCCGCGTACCGCCGCTCCGTCGCGGCACCGCGTCCCGCTACCGCTCCGTACCGCGGCCCCGCGCGGTCACCGCGCCCCGCCCCGCGTCGTACCGCTCCTCCGTATCGTGCGGGCCCGGGAGGGCGGGTGACCATCTCCGCGGCCGGAATTCCCCGAGAGTTCCACGCCGTACTCCTTCCCGTCACACACGGAAACCGTGCCGGTCGCCCACGGATCCGTGCCGGGGACATGCCCGGAGACGGGGCGGGGGACGCCTCCGGAGCGCCGTGCCACGGTGCCCCGGGCCGCCGGTGACGGGCCGCCGGCGCGCCCCGGGGGGCTCACGGCACCCGCGCGCCCGGCCGACGGCGGCCCCGGCCGGCCGAAGCCGCGGTGGCGACACCGCGGGCCGGGGCCCGTCTGGCGGCTCCCGTCCGCCTCACGACGCCACGGACGCAATCCCGCCGCACCGACCCCGGCCCCGAGTACGTCCCGTACGAAGGTCCGGGGCCGGCGAGCCGGGAGCACGCGCACCCGACACCGCGCGGCCGTGCCACGGGCGACGACGGCAACCGTCAGCCGGGGCCTCTCGTTTGGATCACGCCGGGCTCGCGGGCCCTGCACCGCATCCCGGCGGGGAAGCACCCGTCACGGGCACCGCCCCCGGCATCGGGACCGCCCCGCGACGGACACCCGCACCTGCCGTTCCCGGGCCCGGCCCCGGGCGCGCGGACACCCCGTGGCCGCGGGACCCCGGCCTCCGCTCCGCCCGCTCACCGGGCCGCCCCGCGCTCCTCCCCCACCACGATCCGCGCGGCGGCCTCGGGGGTGGCGATCGCCGGCAGCAGGCACCGCCACATCTGGGCGATCCGGTTGGCGAGGTCGCGGTGGGCGGACTCCAGTCGGGTGTGCATCTGCGCACCGGTGCAGGCGCTGACGACGAGCCGGGCGAACGCCTCCAGATCCGCCTCCTCCCGCACCTCCCCCCGGTCCCGGGCGATCCTGAGGTCGGCGAGCACGATGCCCAGCCACTGGTCGTGCGAGTTCTGCTCGTGCGGGACGAAGTTCTCCTGCTCCATCATCAGCCGCGCCCCGGCGAGCAGGATGGGATCGTCCGCCAACTGCCGTGCCCAGGTGAGGGTCACGTCGATCACCCGCTGCAACCCCTCGGAGGGGCAGGCCGGTACGACGAGGTCGGGCTGCCCGGCGGCGATCACCCGCGCCAGGTCCCCCTTGGACTTGAAGTGGAAGTACACGGCGCCCAGCGTCAGTCCCGCGTGCTCGGCGATCCGGGCCACGCTGGCCCCGGCGTAGCCGCACTCCGCGAACACCTCCGCCGCCGCGCGCAGCACCGCGTCCCGCGTCCGCGCCGCCCTCTCCTGTTTCACGGTCCGTACCGCCACACTGCCCCCTGGGCTCGGAACCCCTCCGACGAGAGAGAGCTCATCGTCTGTTCACCGTACGAAAGAACCGCGAAAGAACTCAGAATCACCCACGCTACACAACGGCCCCCGCGGGGGAGCGGGACCCGCGCGCCTTCCCCGCCCCGCGCGGCCGGAAGACGCCCCGCCCCCGGCGCCCCGGCCTCAGCGCTCCGGCGACCACCTCTGGATCAGCTCGTGCCGCGCCAGATCGCCGAAGTAGCGGTGCTTCGACCAGACGTCGAAGTCGCCGATGACGATGAGGCGCCGACGGGCCCGGGTGACGGCGACGTTGAGGAGATTGGGCTTCTGGGCGGCCCAGTTCCGCGACCCCACCTGTCCGGCGCCGGTGCCCAGGACGAGGATCACGATGTCCGCCTCCTTGCCCTGCGTGGTGTGGACCGTGCCGTAGCGCCTGGCGGCGAGCGTGCCGCCGACGACCCGGCCGAGGCCGTGGACCACGTCGCGGAACGGGCTGATGACGAAGACGGCGTCGTTCAGTCGGCGGTCCAGCGCCGCGGCGTGGCCGGGATCGTCCTCCGGGAGTTCCCCGGGGGCGGCCCCGGGAAGCGGCTCCCCGGTGGGCGGGCGCTCCCGCCGGAGCGCCTCGTCCACGCGGGCGCGGATCCGGTCGAGGGTGGCCTCCAGGGCCCTCCCCTCGCCGGGGTTCCACTTCTCCTCGCCGGGCAGGGCGGGGACGTCCCACCACACGCTGCGCTGCGCGAGCGGGAAGTCGTCCTGGTCCCGGTGCACCCCGTAGACCATCATCCCGTCGTAGGCGATCCGGTTGCTGACGTCGAACATCAGCCGGTCGCAGCGGCGGTGCACCCGCAGCGGCGAGCCGAGCCAGATCTCCTCGCCCTCCTGGTCCTCCAGCCAGGTCCCGTACGGGGTGACGCGGTCGGCGAGGGACTGCACGGAGGCGGCGGCGGGGGCCCAGAGCCGGTCCACCCCGAAGTGCCCCGCGAGGCGCCGCTGGCCGGTCCAGGGCAGGGTGACCACGGGTTCGAGCTGCAGCGGATCGCCGACGACGACGGCGCGCCGGGCCCGCCACAGGGCGCCCACGACCTCCTGCGGCGCGGCCTGGCCCGCCTCGTCGACGAACAGCCAGCCCAGGGCCTCGCCGCCCAGCCGGGAGAACATCCGGCCCATCGACGCGAAGGTCGTCGAGACCGCCGGGACGACCAGGAACAGCAACTGCCAGGCGGCCAGCACGGTTTCGTCGTCCAGATCGGCCGGGACCTGGCCCTTGACCACCTCCATCACGGCCTGCAGGCTCCGGCGCATGCGGTCGGGCGCGGTGGCCAGCAGCGCGCGGTGCAGGTCCAGGGCGGCGAGGAAGAGTTCCGAGCGCGCCCCGGCGAACTCGTCGTCCATCCAGGGCGCCGACTGCTCGCGCACCTCCATCGCCGGGCGGTCGTCGGGCTCCGCCAGCCACTCGGCTCCCGGCACGCGGTCGCCCCACCGCTCCCGGGCGGCGGCCAGCCGGTGCCGCTCGGCCTCCGCCTCGTGGCGCCGCAGGTCCACCTGCCGTCCGGCCTCGGTGACGGCCGCGGCCCGGCGCGCGCGGGCCCGCTCGCCGTCGGCCAGCCGGCCCCGGACGCGTTCGAGGGCGTCCAGCGCCCGCTCCAGTTCGCCGCGCGCGGCGCCCAGGGCGGCGTGCCGTGCCTCCCGGGAGGACCGCAGGCCGGTGAGGCGGGCGCGCGCGGCCTCCACGTCCGTGCTCAGGGAGAGCCGCCCGGTCTCCCAGCGCCCCGCCGCCTCGCGTGCGAACAGTCTCCCGAACAGGCCGGGGCGGGCCGCGTCGTGGGCACGGAGCACCCACTCCGCCGACCTG
This sequence comes from Streptomyces sp. SID8352, assembly GCF_009862265.1. GTDB lineage: Bacteria > Actinomycetota > Actinomycetes > Streptomycetales > Streptomycetaceae > Streptomyces. The sequence continues at coordinate 9,658 of NZ_WWGX01000017.1, forward strand.
ACCTCCTCCTCGCCGCCGCGGACAGCGGCCTCGGCCCCGTCGAGCCGGGCGCGCTCGGCGGCCAGGGCCTCCTGGCACCGGGCGTGCTCGTCGCGCAGCCCGGCGAGTTCGGCCTCCGTTCGGTGCTGCTCCCGCTGGAGGAGGAGCACCGCGTCACGGGTCGCGGCCTCCCGGGCCAGCAGCTCGTCCAGGCGGGGATCGGGGCCGGCGAGCCGGTCGCGGAGGTCCGCGATCTCCTGCCGCTCCCCGGCCAGCGCCCGCACCCGCTCGCGGGCCCGGGTGAAGCGCCGGACCGCCTGCCTCCAGGTCCCGCTGCCCAGCGGGGGCGCCTCCCCGGCACCGGGGGCGGCGGCGGTGCCGGAGGGCGCCGTGCCGGGGGATCCGGTGGCGGGCCTCCCGCTGCCGGGGGGCGTGGTTCTGTCGGGGGCCGTCGTGCCGGGGGGCGTGGCCGCGGAGGACCCGGCGCCCGGCCGCCCGGCGCCGCGGGCCCTGGTACCGGAAGCCCTGGCACCGGAAGCACCGGTGCCGGAAGCCCTGGCGCCGGGGATCCTGGCGCTCGGACCCGGGGCGCCGGGGCCTGTGCTCCCGGCGGTCCGCGAGGCGGCGGACAGATGGTCGCCCTGCATCCGCAGGAGCTGGTGGAGTCCCAGGAGCGGGCCGTCCGAGCCCGCCTCCGGCTGCGCACCGCCGCCGCCCTTGGGCCGCTCGCCCCACCAGAAGCGCTGCACGAAGTCCGAACGGTTGCCGCGCCGTCCCAGGCGCGCGGCGATCGCGCCCCAGGCGTCCTCCCCCAGTGCCAGGCTGGCCGGACCGGCGAGGTAGTCGGCGCGTCCCCGCCAGGCGCCGCCGATCGCGTGCGCGCCCGGGACCTCCAGGGCGACGTTCTCCACCGCCCCGTTGTTGGACGAGGCGATCACGATCTCGAAGCCGGTGAGTTCGGGGATCAGGGGGTGGATGGTGCGCGGGTAGGTCTTGCCCGCGGTCTCCTCGGTGCGCCAGGTGTGCGGCTTCGCGGCGAAGGCGTCCTCGGGGCGCCTCAGCTCCGCCAGCCGCTCGGCCCGCTGGACCACCAGGGCCGCGATCAGATCGCGCAGCATGGTCGTCTTGCCCGTCCCGGGCGGCCCGTTGACGGCGTAGAGGCCGCCGTCCTGCCCGAGATCCGCCAGGATGCGGTTGACGGCGAACTGCTGGCTGAGCACCAGTGGCTTGTCGGTGTCCGCCGGCCAGCGGCCCAGCGGCATGTCCGACGGCCGGACGCCCTCCAGCACGGCCTCGGGCCGGCGCCGCACGTCGAGGCGTTCCCCCACGTCGAGTCCGTCCTCGGAGCGCAGGTAGTCCAGCAGGGCGGTACCGGCCCCGCCGCTCTCCACGACACCGGCGATCCGTTCCAGGTCGTCGGCGTAGAAGCTGTTGAGGAAGACGTCGCCGCCGGTCTCGTCCGCGTTCCGGGCGGAGACCTGATAGCTCTTGATCCGGATCGCGTCGGGCGTGAGCGCCCCGGCGATGCCGAGCTGCTCGGCCGTCCAGCGGGTGATGGCCGCCAGGTCGAAGACGTCCAGGACCTTGGTGCCCACCTCGGGCGGGGACCCCTCCGGCTCCGCCCCCTCCTCGGGCGCTCCGCCGCCGTCCGGCCGGGCCCCGCCGTCGTCCGGCCCCGGGCCGGGGGCCGTGTCGTCGGCCCGGGCGCGGTCGAAGGACGTGCCGTCGGCCGGGGTGCGGCCGGGGGCCGCGCCGCCGCCCGGGGTACGGGCGGTGAGCCGGGCTGCGGCGGAGTCGATCAGTTCACCGCCGACCTCCTCGATCGCCGTGGCGGCCATCGGCCCCGCCACGGGGCCCAGCCCGGCGCCCACCGCACCGGCCGCCACGCCGAGCCCGCCCTTCGCCGCGCTGACGACGAGACGGGACATCAGCCCAGCGACCGGACCGAGCCCCTCCCCCGCCGCACCGGGGCCGGCCCCCGTCCCCGCCGTCCCGGCGGGCGCGGGCCGCCGGTCGACGCCGACCTTCCCGTCGCCGAGGTCCAGCAGCCGTCGCAGCAGGAGCGCGCCGCACTCGTCGAAGCCGGTCAGCCACTCGTCGTCGCCGGGTCCGGGTGCGAGGGTCCGCCCGACGGCCCAGGCGCAGGAGGACAGGGTGGCGCTGTCCTTGATGAGCATGCCGTCCTGGTTCACGGTGAAGCACAGCACGGCGCTGTCCCCGCCGGTCCGGCCGTCGAGGTCCCGCTCGGACTCCGGGGCCCGGAACGCCTCCAGCAGGACGTCCCGCACCTTGTCGACCCCGAAGATCCCGGCGTAGACGGTGTGCTGCCACACAAGCCCCGGCCGGGACCGGACCCGGCCGAGGGGGGAACCGGGCTCCCACGGCAGCGGACGGTCCGCGCCGACGGCGAAGAGGTTCTTGCGCGGATTCACCGGGTCGACCTTCGGCGGGCTGAAGTACTCGACGGCACGCCAGAAGCGCAGCACCCGCGCCTGCCGCCGCCGCTCGGCCGCCACCCGCCGGACCGCCCCCATCCGCCCCCCTGAGATCGCCGACCGCAGGCACGGTAACAGAGGCGAGGGGGACCAACAGCGGTTGTGCGCCGACTGGTTGGGACGCGTCGGCCGGGGCATGGCCGGTGGATACGCGGCCCGCGGAGACGCGACCGGGGGGAGGCTGATGGCCCCCTCCCGGTCACTGCGGAGCCTCGGTTGAGCGGACACAGACCACGTCGAGGTCCGGGAACCCCACGGCCGGTGACAGCAGAAGGTCCCCGAGTCCGTCGCGGACGCGCACCTACAAAACCTCGCCGAATCGGCCTCAGCGCCGAAACTGCCCACGCCGCCGAAACCCAGCGGCGACGACCTCAAGCCCTTCCTCGGCCACTGAAGCCCCTACGGACCCCGCTCCTACTGAGCCGGACCATGGGAGATCACACCGCCACGAGCCGGACCCGCTCGCCGCACAGCTTGGCCATGTCGTCAATATCGGAAGTCAGCATGACCACGGGGCGGCGCTGTCGCAGCGCGGCCTCGGCGACGGCTGCATCGATCGCGTACTTGTGTCCGTGCAACCCGGCATTCATCAGCAACTTCGAGGCAGCCCTCGCCTCCTCGTCACCGACCGGGACGACCCGCAGCCCGGAAAGCACCCAGTTCAGGCGTGACTTGTTCGTACGGGCATGGACGGCCTCGATGATGCTGAGCGCACTGATCACAACCTCCATGCCACGCGAGCGCGCCTCAGCGATCAGAGCCACCACCTGTTCCTCGTCAGCGAGCAGCTTCGAGAGTCCCTCGCTGTCGAGGACCAGCGCCCCCTCGTGACTCAGCCTGCGGCGGGCCACTCGGCCTCCTCGGCGAACACCTCGTCGAAGACCTGCCGCGCCCGCTGACGAGCCTGCTCCGAGACCGGCCCCTTGCGGCTCTCGTAGTCCGCCAGGTACTCGTCCAGGACCTGCCCGCGCAGCTCACGCTCGACCGCCTCGGCAATGAACGCGGAGAACTCCCGCTTGCCCACCCGAGCCCGGATCGCCTCCGCGGTCCCCTCCGGCAGCGACAAGCTCACCCGCGTCGCCGGCCCTTCCCCGATGCCGTACGTCGCCTCAGCCATGCCCCCGATTGTGTCAAACGAGTAGGAAAAGCGCCACGTCCGCACTGCCTTCACAGCTCGGTCAGTGCCCCGCCCACGCAAATCTCAGCACGGGCACCCCCATCCCATCCCAGCACGATCCCAGCACGGCAGGGATGAGCAGGGGTGATGACAGGTGACGAGGGTCAGCTATCCCAGCACCATCCCAGCACGGAAGACGCAAAGGGCCCGACCCTGAAGAGTTGGACCCTATCTGACCTGCGTGTTTACCAGATCAGCGACGTGGTGCCAGGTCAGCCGCTACACATTGAAGCGGAATGTCTGCGTACTGATTCTGACCTGCGACGGAGCCTCATCCAGGGCTCTGACCTGGGGCTTCCTGCGACGCCCGCGCGGAGCTGATCCGGATCGGCGCCGACGCCATACCCGCCGTCATCAACGGCCTGCCTTCCCTCGGCGGCTTCGGTCAGCTGACCGCCATCGAGGTCTTCGAGGAGGTGGGCGATCCCCGCTGGAAGCCTCCGAAGCTCCCGTCAGCGACAACATCTTCGTCGCCCCCACTTGGATCGACCGTACCGACCTGTACCCGGAGAGGTGACCGATGCCGTCCCGGCACCCCGCGGAGGTCGGCTACGGCCATGTGGTCGAGAGCTACGTGACGAGGACGTACGGGGGCCTCCCGCGCTGTCTCGTACTGAACGGCGGGCGGTTCCTCGGCCTCCGGTGGTGGCACACCACCCGCTTCACCCTGCACCTGCTGAATGACGCCGCCGCGATCACCGACGAGGAACTGGAAGCCCTCCTCGGGTACGAATGGCGCTCGCGTCTCACCGCAGCCTGGCTGATCGGCGTCGACCGCCGCGAACGGTTCCGGGCACGCATCGGCGCCCTGCTCCTGGCCAGCGAGGTCTGCTACTCCGGCAGCGCCTACTGCTTCGCCCTGGCCCGCTTCGGCACCCACGCCGACGCCGAGATCCTCGCCGCCTACCTCGACCACTACCTCCCCCGCACCGACCTCCACTACGACCAGCCCGCCGCCCTCGGCGCCCTCCTCCGCCTCGACGCCGTCCTCGGCACCCACCACTCCGACCGCTTCACAGAGCCCGACGGCCTCTGGGACCAGTGGGTCAAGGGCGTGGGACGCCTCGGATACCCCAGCTACATCCCCACCGAACAGCGCCGCTGGGCGGACGTCCAGTGCGAGTTCGCCAACGATTGGTCCCGGCCATAGCAGCCGTCCGACTGCGGCTACGTGAAGTCCGCGTACGCCATGTGTCGGCCGCACGTGCGGCACATGAAGAGGTGGCCCGTGTGCTGGCTGTCCTTGTCCAGAGCACCCAGACAGCTCTCCATCGCCTCGGCAGACCACCCCCACGCGCTGACCTCGCTGCGCAGCGCCTGCAGGGCATCCGGGAACGTGGCCAGCTCGGCCATCCCGACCGCCCCCAGGAAAGCCGCACCATGACCGCAGTGGAAGAACCACTGCGGGTCCTGCCAGGAGGAGAAGCCCGGCGTACACGCATCGACGGACATCACGACCTCAAGCGGGACATCGTCCCCGATCGGGTCACCGATGACGTGCGCGTCGTACTTCGCAACCGCGCTGCCAGCCGCGATGCACCACGGGCACAGCAGGTTGGAAAGTTCCTCGACCGCGTACACCGGGCTCGTGTAAATGAACCCCCGCGCCCTCCCGCAGCAAAGGCACGTCGTGCTGGACTCAACGACCGCCCCGGTCGCCAAGGGGTCGGGGTGTTAGGGAAAACCGGGCAACTCCTCGGACATGCCGGTCACGCTACCTGCGCACAAGAAGGCCGTGCCGGACTGCACCCGCCCCCGGTCCGATGGCGGTCACGGCCGCAGCAGCCGAGCCTGCGGGTCATAGCAAACGAGCCCCATCGATGCCGCTAGATCGGCGGCGTAGGCCGAAGCCTCCTCGGCCATGCTGTCCCGCATCGGGAAGTAGATGAACGGCCCGGACGCCTCGCCGATCAACGGCCCCGTCGACCAAGGGGAGATGTCCTCCTCGTCCTCCGTGAGATCCGCCCACCGCGCCAAGAGCCCAGCAACGTACTCCGCGATACGCGGGGAGGGTGGAAACTCTTCCTCCGTGTCGATGTAGCGGTCGTACATCTGCGTGAGGACCTCGCCCGCGATCACATAGTCAGCGGGCTTACTGCCTTCCCACACCGCCAGGTCGTAACTCATGGCCGAACTGTGCCACGCCCTACTGACAGCACCGGCTGGCGTCGACCAGCAGGCCAGCCGCACCAGACGTCCGACCGCGCTGTTACGTTCCGTCCCATGACCGCATCAGACGACCTGCTCCGCCGGATCGAGCGGGAGCCTTCCCTTTCCACCGCGCTCGCCTGGCCTGGCGATTTCGACGTCGAGCGCCGGGATCCTGTTGAGGACCTCGCCCTTCCCGCCGGGATCCCCCTACACCCGATAGCCGGCTGCGGAGCCGGCGGCACATACTTCCTGTGTGGGGAAGCCGGGGCCGAGGAAAGGCCCGTCCTGTACGCCGACTCAGAGGGCCAGGCCACTCTGATCGGCGCCGACCTCGTCGAGGCCATCACTCTCATTGTGGTGCTGCCCTTCTGGCGCGATCTGGCAAAGGGTTTCACGATCAGCCAGCTGGGAGCGGACCTCCGAGCCGACCAGCCTGATTTCAACACCGAGCGCGACCGCCTCCTGCACGCCCTCGGACTCGCCGCCACCTCGGAGGAGGAAGCCATGGCCCGGCTACGAGCCATAGCAGCACGCACGGCTCCGAACCACGTACCGCACGTTCCGGACGACGAACACCTGCCGTACGAGCTCCTTTTCGGGGACGGCCTCGGATAGCGTCACCTCCCCTTGGGTGGAGGTGGCAGCAGCGCTCCCTTCGCTGCGACGCAGTCCGCCGGTGTGCCTCCGATCGCTCCCTCCGCGCCCTAAGCTGCTCTCATGGGAGTAGAGGTTGGGGTGGGGGACCTGATCAGGAGCTACGCAGGGCCGGCGGCGATCTGTTCCAGCGTGACGCCGGGCTCGCGGTTGCGCGCGACCCGTACAACGTCCTCGCGGAACTCCTTCGGACACGGCTTGGGCACCGCAACATCCTTCCAGGCCGCCTCTCAGCAAGCCAGGTCAGGTGTCACCTATCCGTGCAGCAGTCCCGTACTGGGGTGCTGTGTGATCCGGTGTTCGACGTAGCGCAGGATCGCGCCGGTCATTCCTCGCCCCCATGCACTTCGCGGAGGTGCGCTCGCAGGGCCACGTTCACGTCCGTTGCCTTGGAGTGGTCGCCCGACGAGACGGCGTTCGTTCGCCGCACCGCAAGTTCAAGGCAGTGCCGGCACCCGGAGACCGGCTCAGGTTGGACGCTGGGCAGGGGCAGGTACACGGGTCCCGACTGGGTGCTGGCGCTGGTTCGCATGGCTCTCCCGACTCGATCTCCTCTGATCCCACATCGTCGGGCTGCCCACCTGGCGGGCCTAGCGTCTTTCCTGTTGCCGCAAGAACTCGTCCCGGACGCCCTCGACGAGGCTGCGCATGTCGTCGCCGTAGAGCGCCACCGCGGCGAACCTGTCGAGCGTGTCGACGTACGTCTGGACGTCCCGCGGGTCCCGTGTCGTCACCTCCGAGTGGAAGGTCTCGACGATGACGAGGCTGTCGTCGTGGATGCTGAAACAGGTCATGGGGAAGTCCGGCTTCCGGCCCGCTTGAGGGACGACGCCGATGGACACGGTGGGGAGCCGGGACAGGGACGCGAGCCGGTCGAGCTGTACGGCCATGACAGTGGGCTCGCAGATCAGCCACCGCAGCACATGCTCGCAGATGACGAAGTGGAACGACCGCCCGTCCTCGTACAGCGCAGCCTGCCGCTCCAGCCGGGCCGCCACCGTCCGTGCCTTGGTCTCGTCCGGCAGTGCCGGCGGCAGTGAGAACACCGCCGTGGCGTACTCAGGAGTCTGGAGAAGGCCAGGGATGAGCTGCCCCTGGAACAGCCTGAGCGCCTTCGTGTTGGCCTCGATGCCCTTGATCGTGTTCTGGTGCTTCCACGCCCCCATACGGCGCAGCAAGCGCCACGCCGTGGCTTCCGTGGCCTCGACCCGGGCCGCCGCGAGGAACTGTTCCTTGGCCTCCTCGGACACCCCGAGGGCGGACAGGACGAGGTCGACGTCCTGCACCGTGGGCATGGTCCGGCCGTTCTCGATCTTCGAGAGCTTGGCTGCGGACATGGAAGCCCTACGGGCCACTGCGCTGCCGGTCAGTCCCGATGCCTCGCGCAGTGTCCGCAGTGCTCTTCCGAGGGATTCCGTGGTCAGTGGTGCCGCTCCTGGTAGGCCGCGAACGGCACGGCCCGGGAGAGCGCCAGGTCCCGGTATTCCCGGTACTCCGGGAGGCGGTCGGCGGGCAGGAGTTCACCGCCGAGGAACCGGCCCTCGGTGGTGTAGTGCATCTGGTACACGTCGCGGTCGTCGAAGAGCCAGAAATCGTGGTCGGGCAGACCGTCCACGTCCTGCTCGGCCAGGTCGATGATGCCGATCGACTCACCGGCCTCGATGTTGCCGGGGTAGGCCGCCAACTCGTAGCGCAGGTAGTCGGTCAGCGGGGAGCGCAGGACGTGGACGCGGGACACCTGCTTGCCCTCGTCGGTCATGGACCGCACCCACGGGTTGTCGTCCCACTCCGGCCCCATGTCCTCGCCAGCCAGGAAGCGCGCGATCTCCTCGCGCTCCTCTTCCACGTCGTACTCGGCCAGCGTCTCCAGCCGGAACGCGGTCCGCTCGAACGTTTCGAAGAGGCGCCCGAACTCCTCACCGGTGAGCACGGAAGTACTCCTCCAGCACGGCCGCGGGGACCACGACCGCCGTCTCGCCCTCGGGCAGGTCAAGCTGCGCCAGCCGCTCAGGGTCGTTGATCACCTAACCCTGTACGACATACTCCTTGCCCTCGGCTGTGCCCCACAGCGTGGGGCAGGTGCCGTTCTTGCAGTCCGGGTCTCCCGAGAGCTTCCGCAGCGGTGCGCCCACGGCTTTCCCCCTCCTGTCGACAGGCTTGGTCAAGCCGATGCTCCCGACCTGCCAACTTCCGGGTCAAGCTCCCCGGCTTTCCAGAACAGGAAACCCGGCAGGCACCGGTCGTCAGAGGTCCGGCTCCGGGAGCAGCCCCGACCGAAGGCGTTCGCAGGTCTCTGCCCTGCTCTCACAGCCCGGCCGTAGCCCCAGGTCAGGACCGGTACGGGCACCGTCAGCGGGTCAGCACCAAGTCAGCACGCTCCCCGGAATCAGCCGGAGAAAATAGGAAGGGGCCAGACCTTGCGATCTGGCCCCTGACCTGGGGTTTCATGCTCTGACCAGCGGTTCAGCCGATCAAGGAATCACCCGCTACACGTTGAACCGGAACTCCACCACATCCCCGTCCTGCATCACGTACTCCTTGCCCTCCATCCGCGCCTTGCCCTTGGCGCGGGCCTCGGCGACCGAGCCCGTGGCGACGAGGTCGGCGAAGGAGATGACCTCGGCCTTGATGAAGCCCTTCTGGAAGTCCGTGTGGATGACTCCCGCGGCCTCGGGCGCGGTGGCGCCCTTCTTGATGGTCCAGGCGCGGGATTCCTTGGGGCCGGCCGTCAGGTAGGTCTGGAGGCCGAGGGTGCGGAAGCCGACGTGGGCGAGGGTGGCGAGGCCGGGCTCCTGCTGGCCGACGGACTGGAGCAGCTCCAGCGCCTCGTCCTCGTCCAGCTCCGCGAGGTCCGCCTCCAGCTTGGCGTTGAGGAAGATCGCCTCGGCGGGGGCGACCAGGGCCCGCTGCTCGTTCTTGAAGTCGTCGTCGGTCAGCTCGTCCTCGTCGACGTTGAAGACGTAGAGGAAGGGCTTGGTGGTGAGGAGGTGCAGGTCGTGCAGGAGCTCGGCGCGCTCGCTGCCCTGGACGACGCCGTGGGCGAAGAGGGTGTCGCCCTTCTCCAGGATCTCCTTGGCCTCCTCGACGGCCTTGACCTTGGGCTGGACGTCCTTCTTGATCCGCGACTCCTTCTGGAGGCGCGGGAGGACCTTCTCGATGGTCTGGAGGTCGGCGAGGATCAGCTCGGTGTTGATCGTCTCGATGTCGTCCTTCGGCGAGACCTTGCCGTCGACGTGGACGACGTTCTCGTCCTTGAAGGCGCGGATCACCTGGCAGATCGCGTCGGACTCGCGGATGTTGGCGAGGAACTTGTTGCCCAGGCCCTCGCCCTCGCTGGCGCCGCGCACGATGCCCGCGATGTCCACGAAGTCCACCGTCGCGGGCAGGATGCGCTCGGAGGAGAAGATCTCGGCCAGTTTCGTCAGCCGGGGGTCGGGGACGCCGACCACACCGACGTTCGGCTCGATCGTGGCGAACGGGTAGTTGGCCGCCAGCACGTCGTTCTTGGTCAGGGCGTTGAACAGGGTCGACTTGCCGACATTCGGCAGACCGACGATTCCGATCGTGAGCGACACGTTGCGACTTCCCGTACGTGAGGATGCGGAGGAGGGCCAGGCAGGGCCGATCCACCAGTCTACGGGGTGTCCGGTACCGCACTCGCGCGGTGTCGAACGCTTGGCCGGGCCGGGCCCGACGGCGTGTCTTTCGGCCTATTCGGCACATTAACCGACCTAAGTTGGTCCAGTGGAGCAACACAGGACGCGACCCCCGCAGTACGGCCCGCGACGGCCCCGGGCCCCGCTGCCCCCTCAGGGGCGGCGCACGGACGGCGGTGCGGCCCGGTCCGACGGCCCCGCCCGGACGGGCCGGTCCTCCGGCCCGTCCGCCGCGCCGGGAGCCCGCGGCACCCCGCGCCTCCCGCCGGGGCGCCGTCCGCCGGGCGGTGCCCCGGAGCGCCCCGTACCGCCGCTCGCGCGGCTGGTGCGGGCCGTGCGCGCGGTGCCCAATCCCCGGCTGACGGGGCTGGGCACCGGGCTGTTCTGCGTGGCCGTGATGGTGGTGCTCGGGTTCCTCGACGGGTTGCTGTTCGACACCCCGGGCGCGGCCCTGACCGTCTACGGCGTGCTGTTCCTGCCGGTCTGCGCGCTCACCGCCTGCTGGGTGCGCGGCGGGGATCTGCTCGCCGCTCCGGTCGCGGCGCCGATCGCCTTCGCCGCGGGCATGGTGAGCGTCGCCGGGGGCGGCGACGGGGTCACCGGGTGGGCGATGGGCATGGTGACGGCGCTGGCCACCGGGGCGGGGTGGCTCTACGGCGGCACGCTGATCGCCGGAGTGACGGTGCTGGTGCGCCGGGCCCGGCTGGTGCGCCGCCGGGCCGCGACGGCGGCCGGGCGCCCGCGGCCCCCGGTGGGCGCGCGGCCGTCCGGCGGGGCGCGACCGTCGGGCGGGGGGCGACCGTCAGGCGGGGGGCGACCGTCAGGCGGGGCGCGGCGCGGCGGCTGACCCGGCCGCCCGCATCGCGGCGCCCACGATGCCCGCGTTGTTCTGGAGGCGCGCCGGGACGATCTCCGCGCGGATGCCCTCGATCCGGGGCAGGAACTTGTGGGCCTTGCGGCTGACGCCGCCGCCGATGATGAACAGCTCGGGCGAGAGCAGCATCTCGACGTGGGCGAGGTAGCGCCGCACCCGCTCCGCCCACTTCTCCCACGACAGGTCGTGGTCCTCGCGGGCCTTGCTGGAGGCCCGCTTCTCCGCCTCGTGGCCGTCCAGCTCCAGGTGGCCCAGCTCGGTGTTGGGGACGAGGACGCCGTCGCTGAAGACGGCGCTGCCGATGCCGGTGCCGAAGGTGAGCAGGACCACCGTGCCGGTGCGGTCGCGGCCGGCGCCGAAGCGGGTCTCGGCGACGCCCGCCGCGTCCGCGTCGTTGACCACGGTGACCTCCGCGCCGCCGAGCCGGCCGCCCAGCAGGGCGCGGGCGTCGACGCCGACCCAGCTCCGGTCGACGTTGGCCGCCGTGCGGATCGTGGCACCGCCGGTGACCACGCCGGGGAAGGTGACCCCGACGGGCCCGGTCCAGCCGAAGTGCTCGACGACCTGCCGGACCCCGTCGGCGACCGCCTCGGGAGTGGCCGGGTGCGGGGTCAGGACCTTGTGGCGCTCCTGCGCCAGGTCGCCCCTGTCGAGATCCACAGGGGCGCCCTTGATACCGGATCCACCGATGTCCACGCCGAAGATCTGCATGGCACCACGTTACGGCCCGCGGCGGACGGTCACTGCCCGGCGGCGCCCGATCCGCCGCGCTCGGCCACCAGCGCCGCCGCCTCCTCGCGCAGGTCGCGGCGGAGCTCCTTGGGCAGCGAGAAGATGATGGTCTCCTCGGCGGCCTTGACCAGTTCCACGTCGTCGAAGCCGTATCCGGTGAGCCGTTCGAGGACCTGCTCGACCAGGACCTCCGGGACGGAGGCGCCGGAGGTGACGCCGACCGTGGTGACGCCGTCCAGCCAGGCCTCGTCGATCTCCTCGGCGAAGTCCACCAGGTACGAGGCGCGGGCACCGGCCTGGAGGGCCACCTCGACCAGGCGCTTGGAGTTGGAGGAGTTGCGGGAGCCGACCACGATGACCAGCTCGGCCTCGGAGCCCATCTGCTTCACCGCGAGCTGGCGGTTCTGCGTGGCGTAGCAGATGTCGTCGCTGGGCGGGGAGATGAGCTGCGGGAACTTCTCCTTGAGCGCGTCGACGGTCTCCATCGTCTCGTCGACGGAGAGCGTGGTCTGGGAGAGCCAGACGACCCGGGAGGGGTCGCGGACCTCGACCTTGGCGACGTCCTCGGGGCCGTCGACGAGCTGGATGTGGTCGGGGGCCTCGCCGGAGGTGCCGATGACCTCCTCGTGGCCCTCGTGACCGATCAGGAGGATGTCGTAGTCCTCGTCCGCGAACCGCACGGCCTCCTTGTGGACCTTGGTGACGAGCGGGCAGGTGGCGTCGATGGTGGCGAGCCGCCCGCGCGCGGCCTCCTCGTGGACCACGGGGGCCACGCCGTGCGCGGAGAACATGACGATGTTGCCCGGGGGCACCTCCTCCGTCCGTTCGACGAAGATCGCGCCCTTCTTCTCCAGGGTCTGCACGACGTACTTGTTGTGGACGATCTCGTGCCGGACGTAGACGGGGGCCCCGTACTGCTCCAGGGCCTTCTCGACGGCGATCACGGCGCGGTCCACCCCCGCGCAGTATCCGCGAGGGGCGGCGAGCAGGACACGGCGGCCAGACGAAGCGGTCATGCGACCCATCGTAAGGCCGTGCCCGGCGCGTCAGGCATCGCGCGGACGGGTCCCCGCCGGGAAACTGGCGGGGACGTGGACGCGGGTGCGGCGCGGTGGCGGAGGCGCGATGTCGGGGACCGGTGCGGGTGCGGGGGACGGCGGGGGCGGCGGGGCCGCCGGTGCCGGGAGGACGGGCGGTGCCGGGGCGGACGCCGGGGCCGGGGCCGGGGCGACGGCCGGGGCCGGAGGGGAGTCCGGCGGGCTCCGGCGCAGCCTGGGCTTCCGCGACCTCGTCGTCTACGGGCTGCTGTTCATCGCCCCCATGGCACCGGTCGGCGTCTTCGGCACGCTGGACGCCCGGTCCCATGGCGCGGTGGCGCTGGTCTACGTCGTGGCGACCGTCGCCATGGCGTTCACCGCGTTCAGCTACGCCCAGATGGTGCGGGTGGTGCCGCGGGCGGGGTCGGTGTTCGCCTACGCGCGCGCGGGCCTCGGCGACGGGGCGGGGTTCGTCGCCGGGTGGATGGCGCTGCTGGACTACGTGCTGATCCCGGCGGTGGCGTACCTGTTCTCGGGGATCGCGATGGAGGCGCTCGTCCCCGGGGTGTCGCGGTGGGTGTGGACGGCGCTGGCGGTGCTGGTCACGACCGCGCTGAACCTGTGGGGGGTGCGGGCGGCGGCCCGGGTGGGGTTCCTGGTGCTGGCGATGGAGATCGTGGTCCTGCTGGTGTTCCTGGTCTCGGCGGTCGTGGTGCTGGCCCGCGACGGGGCGGCCCGGGGCTGGCTGTCGCCGCTGACCGGGGACGGCTCGCAGGGGGCCTTCGCGCTGTCGGCGGTGGTGGGGGCGGTGTCGGTGGCGGTCCTGTCGTACCTGGGCTTCGACGCCATCGCGACCTTCGCGGAGGAGGTCACCGGGGGGTCCGCGAAGGTGGCGCGGGCGCTGCTGTTCTGCCTGGCGCTGGCCGGGCTGCTGTTCGTGGCGCAGACGTACCTGGTGGCGCTGCTGGAGCCGGTGACCTCGGCGGAGCTGGCCGCGCGGCCGGAGGAGCAGGGGGCCGCGTTCTACGACGCCGTGGACGCCTCGGTGGGGACCTGGCTGCACGATCTGGTGGCGGTGAGCAAGGCGGTCGGCGCGGCCTTCGCGGCGCTGGCCGGGCAGGCGGCGGCGGGGCGGCTGCTGTTCGCCATGGGGCGCGACCGGCGGCTGCCGGGGGTGCTGGCGCGCACGGGGGACGGGGTGCCGAGGGTGGCGCTGCTGGTGTCGGCGGTGATCACGATGGTGGCGGCGGTGTGGGCGGCCCGGCGGGCGGACGGCCTCGACCATCTGGTGTCGGTCGTGGACGTCGGCGCGCTGACCGCGTTCACGCTGCTCCACGCGAGCGTGGTGGGCTGGTTCGCGGTGCGGCGCCGGGGCGGGCCGGTGAGCTGGTGGCGGCACGTGCTGGTGCCAGTGCTCGGGGCGGCTGTCACCGTCGCGGTCGTCGTGGAGGCGTCGGGGGCGGCGCAGGTCGTGGGCGCGGTCTGGTTCGCCGTCGGCCTGGTGGTCCTGGTGGCGCAGGCGCGGGGCCGGGGGCGGGCCGGGGGCGGCGGCCCGGGAGCGGACGCGGGGACGGCGGGCGGAGCGGACGGTGGGCAGCGCGGCTGAGGCGGCTCGACGGGGCGGGGTCGGGCCTGGCCCGGGGCCGGGAGGCGCCGTGGCGCGGGAGACACCGGGCGCGGGGGCCCGGCGGGCCCGGGAGGCACTGGGCAGGGGGCGCGGCGAGCACCGGAACCGCCGGACGCCGGGGCGCGGCGAGCACGGGACCACGACAGCGAGCGCGGGACACGGCGGGCGCCGGGCACGGCGAGCACGGGAGACTCCGCTCTGGAGGACGCCGGGCGCCGTGGCCCCGCCGGCACGGGAGACGCCCGGCGCCGTGACCCGGCCAGCGCGGAAGACGCCACGCGGGGCGACGCCGGGCGCGGGGCACAGGGCGCGACGGACGCCGGAGCCCCCGAGCGGGGCGCGGCCGGCACCGGAGACGACGGGAGCGGGGGCTTCGGGTCTGGAGGCGCGGCCGGCACCGGAGGCGTCGGGCCGCCGGGCCCACGACCGGCACGGGAGACGGCGGGCCGCCGGGACACGGCGGGCGCGGCAGGCGTCGAGTACGGAGGCGCGCCAGCACGAGACGACACCAGGCGCCAGGCCACGGCCGGCCCGGGAGACGCCGGGCCACCGGGCACAGCCGGCACGGGGAGACGCCGGGCCGCCGGGACACGGCGGGCGCGGCAGGCGTCGAGTACGGAGGCGCGCCAGTACGAGAGGACACCAGGCGCCGGACCACCGGGCACGGGAGACGGCGGGCCGCTGAGCACAGCGGGCGCGGCAGGCGTCGGACCGCCGCGCGCGGAAGGCGCCGGGCCGCCGGTGCGCAAGGGGGCGTTCGGGGGCGCACGGGTCGGGACGCGGGGCTCCGGCGCGGGGCCCGGACGGGGCCGGTGCGACGGGCCGCCCCGTCACGCCCGGTTCCGCGCCGCACGCCCCGCGCACGGGCGCCCCCCGGTGTCGTACCCGGCCGTTACGCTCGGCGCATGGCTGTGAAATCGACGCCCGAAGCGCCCCTGCCCGTCGGCGAGGTGTCGCGGCTGATCGGGAGCTGGATCGACCGGCTCGGCGCGGTGTGGGTGGAGGGGCAGATCACCCAGTTGTCGCGGCGGCCGGGCGCGGGGGTGGTGTTCCTGACGCTGCGCGACCCCTCGCGGGACGTCTCCGTGGGCGTCACCTGCTACCGCCAGGTCTTCGACGCGGTCGCGGACGTGGTCGGCGAGGGCGCCCGGGTCGTGGTGCACGCCAAGCCGGAGTGGTACGCGCCGCGCGGCCAGCTCTCGCTGCGGGCGGCCGAGATCAAGCCGGTGGGCGTCGGGGAGCTGCTCGCGCGGCTGGAGCTGCTGAAGAAGGCGCTGGCGCGCGAGGGGCTGTTCGCCCCGGAGCGCAAGAAGCGGCTGCCGTTCCTGCCGCGGCTCATCGGCCTGGTGTGCGGCCGGGCCTCGGCGGCCGAGCGGGACGTCCTGGAGAACGCCCGGCACCGCTGGCCCGCCGTCCGCTTCGAGGTGCGCAACGTCCCGGTGCAGGGCGTGCAGGCGGTGCCGCAGGTGATGGGGGCGGTGCGGGAGCTGGACGCCATGGACGGGGTGGACGTGATCGTCGTCGCGCGCGGCGGGGGCAGCGTCGAGGACCTCCTGCCGTTCTCCGACGAGCGGCTGGTGCGGGCGGTCGCGGCCTGCCGCACCCCGGTGGTCTCGGCCATCGGCCACGAGCCGGACACCCCGCTGCTGGACTACGTGGCCGACCTGCGCGCCTCCACCCCGACCGACGCGGCCAAGCGGATCGTGCCGGACGTCGGGGAGGAGTACGAGCGGGTGCGGCTGCTGCGGGACCGGGCGCGGCGGTGCGTGGCCGCGCTGGTGGACCGCGAGGAGCGGGGGCTGGCGCACGCGCTGGCCCGCCCGTCCGTGCAGGACCCGCACCGGATGATCGACGAGCGGGAGGCCCGGGTGGCGGCGCTGCTGGAGCGCGGCAGGCGGTCCCTGCGGCACCACCTCGACCGGGCCGACTCCGAGCTGACGCACACGCGCGCGCGGGTGGTGGCCCTCTCCCCCGCCGCGACCCTGCGGCGCGGATACGCCGTGCTCCAGCGGGCCGACGGCCGTGCGGTGCGCGATCCCGGCGAGGTCGGGCCGGGCGAGGCGCTGCGGGCGCGGGTCGCCGAGGGCGAGTTCTCCGTACGGGTCGACACATAGGGTGGATGGATGACCAGCGAGGTGGAACAGCGGGCGGCCGAGGCCGAGGCACTCGGCTACGAGCAGGCACGGGACGAGCTGATCGAGGTCGTACGGCGGCTGGAGGCCGGGGGGACGACGCTGGAGGAGTCCCTCGCGCTGTGGGAGCGGGGCGAGGAGCTGGCGAAGGTGTGCCGCCGCCGTCTGGACGGCGCCCGGGCCCGGCTGGACGCGGCCCTGGCCGAGGAGGAGGCCGCGGCGGAGGCGGCCGAAGGGGACGGGCCCGCGGGCGGACGCGCGGACGGGGAGTAGCCGGCCCGGACGCCCCGGGCCGCACCCACCCGGGACGCGTCCGCCGGGCCCGCGCCCCGGCGCGCCCGGCCCGGCGCCCCACCGTCTCGGCAGCGCGCCGCCCCGTCCGGCCTCGCGTCGCCGCGCGGCGCCTCGTCCGGCCCCCGCGCCCCGTCCGGCCCCGGCGCCTCGCCGACCCGTCCCACCCGCCGCGGCGCCGGCGCCCCGCTCCCGGGACGGCAGGACCCCCGTACCGCCCGTCCCGGAAGCCGGGTCGCCGCCCGCGCGGGCGCGTCACGCCTCGCGGTCCTCCGCCAGGGTGTGGGCGACCAGCGCGTTGGCGTGGCCGTGGCCCAGGCCGTGCTCGGTCTTGAGCCAGCCGACCAGCTCCATGTGCCGGGTCAGCGGCGAGGCCCGGATGAGGTCCTTCCACTCGGCGACCGGGCGGCCGTACTTCTTCTCGATGGACGGGAAGTAGGAGGCGGGGCCCTTGGCGGGGCCCGCGGGCTCGGTGGTCATCTCTCGGTGCTCCCCTTCGGCTTCGGCTGCGGAACGCGTACGGGCCCGTGCGGCCCCTACCGCGGGGTGGACCCCGGCCCGGGGCGGAACTCATCGCCCCCCGGGTGTGATGCCCGTCACCCCGCCCGCGCCGACACGTGAAGAGGATCACCCCGCGGCACATTTGGTTAAACATTGAACTTCTCTGGCGTAGAGTCGCCCCGTCAGCGGCTCCCGCGCACGCGGGCCCCGCACCCGTCTCCCGAGGAAGATCACGCATGTCTCTCGTTCTTGACCCCGCCGCGCAGGACCTGCTGTTCCGCGAGGCGCGCACCGCGAACTCCTTCACCGACGAGCCGGTCGGCGACGAGCAGTTGCAGGCGATCTACGACCTGGTCAAGTACGGTCCGACCGCCTTCAACCAGTGCCCGCTGCGCGTCACCCTGGTCCGCTCCCCCGAGGCCCGCGAGCGCCTGGTCGGGCACCTGGCCGAGGGCAACCGGGCGAAGACCGCCGCCGCACCGCTGGTCGCGATCCTCTCCGCGGACAACGAGTTCCACGAGGAGCTGCCGCAGCTCATGCCGCACGCCCCGCAGCTCAAGGACGCCTTCTTCAGCGAGCGCCCGGTGCGCGAGGGCACCGCCGCGCTGAACGCCGCCCTCCAGGCCGCGTACTTCATCATCGGCGTCCGCGCCGCCGGGCTGGCCGCCGGCCCGATGACCGGCCTGGACTTCGAGGGCGTCCGCAAGGAGTTCCTCGACGACGACCACACCCCGCTGATGGTCGTCAACATCGGCCGGCCGGGCCCCGACGCCGCCTTCCCGCGCTCCCCGCGCCTGGCGTACGAGCAGGTCGTCACCACCGTCTGAGACGCCGGGGCGCTCCGGCAGCCGCCCCCGCCCCGCACATGAGCGAGGCCCCCGGACAGCCTGGGTTCCAGCGTCCGGGGGCCTTCGCCCGCGTGCGAGGGCGCCGGGCGGGCGCGAGCGCCGGGCCGGGCGGCGCGGGGCGCCGGTCAGGGCATCGTCAGCGCCTCGGCCATCGCGGTGAGCTGGTTGAACGACCCGGTGCCCGCCACGACCGTCGTCGCGCCCCGCTTGCCGCCGGTGTCGTGCAGCACGAGCGCGTCGTAGCGGCCGCCGGTGTAGCGGGTCCAGGTCCGGCCGCCGATCTCCTGCGTGACCTCGGTCTCCTCCGCGCCCCGGCTGGCGTCGGAGATGAACCGGGACGGCTTCTTCAGCGACTGCTCGACCGCCACGTACTCGCCGTCGGGAGCGCGGAAGCCCAGGTGCCAGGTCTCGGCGTCGTCGCCGCGGTAGCGCACGGAGGTCGGCTTCCACTCCTCGCCCAGCCCGTCGGGCGCGGCCACCGGGTAGGACGCCGCGCGGCGCGCGGTGTTCAGCTCGACGGAGTAGTCGATCCGCCTCAGCTCCGGCTCGCGGTTCTCGTCGTGCGGAATGAAGATCCAGACGACGCCCGCCACCAGCATGATGACCCCGAGGGACAGGATCATGTCCCGGGCCGACTTCTGCTTGCCTTTCGTACCTGCCACGCCCCTATCGTCGCAGGTGCCCGGCCCGCTCATCCGTGGGGGCCCCTGCTCATTCTGTCGGGCGGGAGATACAGTCGATCCATACCCTCAAACGGCCGTCGTCGTACAGAAAGGTGCGCTCCGATGACCGAAAATCATCAACTGCCGTCCGAACTGGACGTCCCCTCCGAAGCGCCCGACCGCAATCTCGCCCTGGAACTCGTGCGGGTCACCGAGGCCGCGGCGATGGCCGCCGGCCGCTGGGTCGGGCGCGGCGACAAGAACGGCGCCGACGGCGCCGCCGTGCGGGCCATGCGCACCCTCGTCTCCACCGTCTCGATGAACGGCGTCGTCGTCATCGGCGAGGGCGAGAAGGACGAGGCGCCGATGCTCTTCAACGGGGAGAACGTCGGGGACGGCACCGGCGCCGAGGTCGACATCGCCGTCGACCCGATCGACGGCACCACCCTGACCGCCAACGGCATGACCAACGCCATCGCGGTCCTGGCCGCCGCCGAGCGCGGCTCCATGTTCGACCCGTCGGCCGTCTTCTACATGGACAAGCTGGTCACCGGCCCGGAGGCCGCCGACTTCGTCGACATCGACGCGCCCGTGTCGGTGAACATCCGCCGGGTCGCCAAGGCCAAGCGCTCCACGCCCGAGGACGTCACCGTCGTCATCCTCGACCGGCCCCGGCACCAGGGCCTGATCGACGAGGTCCGGGAGACCGGCGCCCGGATCAAGCTGATCTCCGACGGGGACGTGGCCGGCTCCATCCTGGCGCTGCGCGAGGGCACCGGCATCGATCTGCTGCTCGGCATCGGCGGCACCCCGGAGGGCATCATCTCCGCCTGCGCGGTGCAGTGCCTGGGCGGCACCATCCAGGGCAAGCTCTGGCCCAAGGACGACGAGGAGCGGCAGCGGGCCCTGGACGCCGGGCACGACCTGGACCGGGTGCTGACCACCGACGACCTGGTCTCCGGGGACAACGTCTTCTTCGTCGCCACCGGCATCACCGACGGCGAACTGCTGCGCGGGGTGCGCTACCGCTCGGAGACGGCCACGACCGACTCCATCGTGATGCGCTCCCGCTCCGGCACGGTCCGCCGGATCACCTCCGAGCACCGGCTGAGCAAGCTGCGTGCCTACAGCGCGATCGACTTCGACCGCGCCAAGTGACCTCGCGGCACCACCGCCGCGCTCTCGCGAAAGGGGCGCCCTCTGTGCGGAGGGGGTGCCCCTTTCCCCTGCCCGCGCACCGCGTCCCGGCCGCGCACCGCCCCGCGCGGCGCACCGCAGCAACCCCGCACCGCGCAATCCCGCACCGCGTCCCGGCCGCGCACCGCCCC
>NZ_WWGX01000018.1 GCF_009862265.1 Streptomyces sp. SID8352
ATCAGCACCGGGAGCCGCGACTCCGCCGCAGGCGCGACCTCCCCGCCGGTCCGCTGGAAGGTTCCGAGCCGCAGATTGACCTGCCCGGCCGCGTAGTCGAGGACCGAGTCCGCCTCCACGGCCCAGCCGGACTGAGGGGCGGTCACGATGACCGTGCCCGCAGCCTCGTAGAGGGTGATCGTCTTGGCACCGTCGTAGATCCGCAGCCGCTTGGTGTCGGTCTCCCACGTGATGTCCCCGACCTCGGGGTTCGGGTTGGTCTGGGCGGTCGACGTTCCTACTCGGATGGTCCGGCCGACGTACCGCTCACCGCGCGTCACGGTCACCGACAGAGCGCCCGGCGGGACCGTGACGTTCCCCAGCAGGGTCTCGTAGTTCGGGAACTCGGGGCCCGTGGCCAGGGCCGGTGGCCCGCCGCCCGGGGTGCCCTTTTTCACGACCGCGCGCACCGTCCAGGTCGTGCGGGACAGCCGCAGGATCACCCGGTCGACGCGGGCCTGGCCGCTGGTGTTGGGGTCGATCGCGAGCGTGTCGCCGGTCGTGCCCGAGGTCCAGCAGTGGCCGTGCACGGACGCGAAGACGTCCGGCCGGACCGTCACCGTCAGGCCGACCCCCGCCCGGACCACCGCCGGATCGGCGGGCGACCCGTACACCCCGGCCCCGGAGAAGAACCTCGCAAGCTGCTCGTACTCAACGTCGCTCACCGCACGCGAGTTGTGCCCCGGGCTGGGCCACGAGTCCTGGGCCATAGCTACCTCGATTCCAGTCGTCCGAGCCTGCGGCCCAGGTCCCGCACCACGCGGGTCATCTGCGGATCAGTCGTCGCGGCCGGTGAGCCGATCAGGGACGTGACCTGCTCGCCGCCGTCGGGCTCGGCGCGCAGGGTGATCGACCGCACGAGGTCGGTGATCTCCAGCCCGGTCGGCAGGGCCACCGTGACCCGGTCTCCGAGCGTGAAGTCGCGGCTGGCCTGAAGGTCTTCCGTGTCGACCGTCACGGTGGACAGCTCCACCGGAGCCGCGCCCTCCGCGAGCGCCTGTCTGCCTTCCTGCGTGAGCGTGCCGTCGTCGTTGGAGTCGGCGTTGGAGTCGATGAGCTGCTCCACCCGCCACCAGGCCGCCGCGGCCGCCGTGTCGGCGACCTCCACGTACGGGCGGGGGAAGGCCTGCTCCGAGCCCGTCACGAGGGCATGCGTCACGGTCGGCGCGGACCGCTTGAAGCTGACGGCGCGGAGGTTGCCCAGCCCTTCCGAGAAGCGCGCCGTGCTCGTGCGGTCCACCGGCGCGTACACCTCGAAGCGGATCTGCCCCCCGGCCTGGCGGCAGCGGAAGCCCAGCCCGCCGCCGTCCGTGGCGACGCGGCGGCACACGTCCAGGAGCCGCTCAAAGCGGGTCTGGACGCTCACGCTGGTCCCCACCCCGGCCGCCGTACCGAGCGTGAGAGCGGGGATGCGGCGGTCCGTGCGCGCGCTCGGTCCGCAGGTCTCGCCGACCAGCGTGCGGATGATCGTCTCGGCGCTCGACGGGCCGATCTTCCGGGCCGTCGCGGGCTGCGCCGACCACGCCGAAGCGGGAGCGGGCCACGTCAGGTACCCGGCCAGCCGGGCCAGGTCGTCGGAGAAGGAGACGGTGACCTTGCCCGGCGGGGCTTCGCCCTCTCCGGCGATCCCCCAGGAGAAGTCGGTCGGAATCTCCATCGGCCCGCCCATCCAGTACGCGCCGTCCCGGAGGACGACGAGCCGGTTCCCGGGCTGGAGCTGGGCCATGACGTACGGGTACGCGACGAGGTCGACACTGCCGGAGCCGGGTTCGTTGAAGGCCTGCGTGACCTCCAGCCCAGACCACTCCGCGAGCGGGTCGCCCTGGATCTGGAGAGCCGAGTTCGTGACGAGGAGCTGAATCGCCAAGATCCCCCCTCAGGCTGTCTCGTAACGCGGATGGAAGACCAGGTCAACGGCGCTCCCCGGCCCGGCCCCATCGAGCTGGAACCGCACCGGGTTGTCTCCCGGGGCGAGCCCCCAGAGGACTGCCATCGGCCAGTCCAAGGCGCCGATCCAGTTGGCGCCGTCCTGGTAGCGGACCTGCACAGGGTCCGTCCGGACGGTGACCGTCTGCCCGGCCAGGAGGTCACCGTGGCCCACCTCGGGGGCGCCCGGGTCGAGGGTGAAGGACTCGCTGGTGTCGGTCCGTGAGAACGTGATCGAACTGGCGGGCCCCGTGATCTGCCACGTGGGCCACACCGTCACGTCGCCTGGGTTCCGGACCGTCGTAGCCCCGAGCACCTGGCTGGACGAGACCGAGGGATACGGCACGAGGAAGTCGACGCCCGCTCCCTGCTCGCGGTGCACGGTCACCGGCTCCGCGTCCGACCAGTACGGGTCCTCCGCCAGCAGCGTCATGACCGCCGTGTCCGCAATCCAGCCCGAGCCGTACGACCCCAGCCCCTCCCACCCGTCCTGGTAGACCACGCTGATCCGGCGTCGGCTGCCGTCCGGCCGGGCGATCTCCAGAACGCCGGGCCCGTCACGCAGGGTCCGCGTGAACGCGGATGCGAGAGCCCGCCAGTTCCCGACGAAGTCGAGATGAGTCCGGCCGGTCACCCGGAGCGGCCAGACGATCGACCGCTCCTGCGCCTGCACATGCCGCACCCGCACACCCCCACGCGGGTGCGGGTCTTTCGTCAGTTCGTACGGCGCTGCGCCCAGCCCCGACACACCCTCAGCGAGAGTTCGCCAGCCGAGGGACCGCTTCGTCAGCGGCCACGCCTGTCCTGTCGGGTCGTAGTAGGTCACGGTGGCCCTACCCAGCTCCGGCAGGACGATCCCGCCGGAGCTGGGCGGTGGCGTGGACGGGTCCGGGGTCTCCGGCTCCACCGCCGGTGCAATGAGCGGCATCTACCGTGGCCTCCCTACCCGGGCCCGCGCGTCCTGGCGGCGCTGCAACGTCTCCAGGTCGCGGACCGTCATCTCCCGCTGTGTCAGGTGATAGGTGTTCTGAGTCGTGTACGACCTGCGGTCCACCTGCCCCCCACGGCCGCCGTCCCGGCCCCGGGCCATGGCCCAGTCCACCGGCGCTGGCGTCGACACAAGGCCCGCCATCGTCCGGTCCACGGCCCGCCGCTCGCCCTCGATCCCCCGGACGAGCCCCTGCGCGGTGAATGCACCGAGCCGGGCCATCACCCTGCTGGGCGACTTGATGCCGAGGGCCTTCTTGACCGCCTTCGTCATGCTCTTGGCGATCCGGAGCATCTGCGCCTCGATGCTCTTCTGCTCCTTCTGGAGCCCGGCGACGAGCCCACGCGCGGCCTGGATACCCGCCGCGTACATGGCGTCCCCAGCTGCCCCGCCCGCCTTGCCGGCCGCCGATACCAGTGCGGCCTGCTCCTTGTTGATGGCCTTGATCTGCGCCGGCGTGGCCGACGCGAGCGACGCGGCGACCGCGGCCCCCTGGTCGACTCCGGCCTGCGCGATCTGCGAGATCAGATCGGACCGGACTCCCTTCATACGGAGGGCCGTGAGGCTCTTCGCGAACGCCTCCGCCGCCTTCCGGTCCCGCTGAAGACGCGCGAGGACCGCGGCGGGGCCCCGGCTCCCGGCCTGCCGGGTGATGTCCGCCGAGCCGAGGATGCCGCTCTTCACCGAGTCGGCCAGCTTGTCCCGGTCCTTGATCAGATCGGACAGGCGAGCCGATGCCGTCTTCAGCCGGGCCGCGACCCGCTCCTCCTGGCTGGCCAGCGCCAGCAGCCGCTTCGTGTCCGCCGACACCCGGCCGAGGAGCTTGGCCCGCTTCTTCCCGGGCGCCAGGCCGTCCGCGATGATGTCCGCCAACTTCGCGGACGCCGCCTTGACCTGCCTCGACGAGCCGGTCATGCCCTCCACCAGACCCCGGGCAATCCACCGGCCCTGCGCCTTGGTGACCTTCGAAGGCGACGCGATCTTCAACGCCTTCGCGATCGGGCCCGGGATGACCGACGTGGCCCACCCGACCAGGGTCTCCTTGAGCCACCCGCCCATGGACTTGATCCCGTTCCAGAGGCCGCGGACTACGTCCGCGCCCTTGCTGTAGAGGAGTTGGGTCAGGTCACCGACCGCGGTGGCCATGCGGCCCGGCAGCCCGGTCAGCCACGTCACCAGTTCCCCGGCCTTGCGGGTGCTGCCGTCCTTGAACTGCTGCCAGTGCCGGGACGCCGCGGCAGCGAGCTGCGAGCCCAGGCCGCTGATCGCGCCGGTCACCCGCCCCGGCAGCCCGGTCAGCCAGGCCACCAGCTCAAGGCTCTTGGCGACTGCCCGGTCCTTCGCCTGGCCGAAGTACCCGGACACCATGCCCGGGATGGCCGCCAGGTAGGCGATCACGGCCAGGGCCCCGTCCTTCGCCCAGGTCAGCTTGGCCACGACCCAGTCCCAGGCCGTGCCGGTGGCCGACTTGATCTGGTCCCAGTAGGTGACGACCAGAAGCACCAGCCCGGCGAGAGCCACCGCGATCCCGGCGATGATCCAGAACATGGGGTTGGCGAGCATCGCCGAATTCATCGCCCACACGCCGATCGCGGCGATCGAGAACGCGCCGCCGAGCGCGAGGACGCCCACCGCCGCTGCGCTGAACACGCCGGAGTTGTCCCGGACGAAGCCGAAGAATGTGCTCAGGCGAGGGATCACGCTGGTGCCGAGGAAGTCGACCAGCCCCTGCTGAAGGGTCTGCTTGAACGCCATCACCTTGGCGCCGGCGTTGTCCCGCAGGCCCGTTCCCAGATCGTCCGCGGCGCCCTTCGCTCCACCCATCGCGGCCGACGCCTTGTCCACGTCGAGCGCGAACAGAGCCGCCCCGAGATCCTCGCCCGGCCCGCCGAACAAGGTGGAGACGATCTGCTTCGCTTCCTGGGTGTTCGGGCCCAGCTCCCGCAGCTTGTCGAGGATGAGGCCCATCGCGGCCTCGCCCTTCTTGCCCCCGGCGGCCATGTCGTCGCCGATCTGCTTCGCAGGCAGACCCAGATCCTTCAGCGCATCCTGCACGCCCTTGGAGCCCTCCGTCGCCCGGAGGTTCAGCTCCTTGAAAGCGTCCGCGATCTTGTCCGTGTCCTGGACCCAGCCGCCCTCGACGCCCTGCCGGATCAGGCCCAGCGCCGTCTGGCCGGACAGGCCGGCGGACTGGAAGATCGGCCCGTACTCACGGAAGGTCTCGGCGAGGTCCTCGCCTGCGGGGCCCAGTCCGGTCATGCCCTTGGCCAGCAGGTCGAACGCCTCGCGGGAGTCCTTGGCGAGGCCGTTCTTCACCGCGGACCCGGCTGCCTGCGCAGCCAGAGACACATCGATTTCGAAAGTGGAGGCGAGGTCGGCCGCGTTCGTCGCCAAGGACTTGATCTGCTTGGCCGTGGCCTTCGGAGGCAGCAGCCCCGAGCCAGCGATTGCCTTGATCGCGTCGGCGCCCTCCTGGAAGTCGGTGACCACCGCGTCCTTGAAGAGCTGCCCCGCCACCCGGCCGTACTTCTGCGCCACCGCGGGCGTCGTGCCGAGCTGCGCGCCGAGCCGCGCGGTGATCTGCGACTGGTCGAGCGCCTGCTGCATCCCGCTCATCAGCACGGCGCCCGCCGCGAGCCCGGCCCCGGCGGCGGCCATCTTGAGCCGGGCGCCGAGCCGCTGCCCCATGGTTTCCCCGGCGGCGTCGGCGGCCGGTCCTCCGGAGTCGGCCAGGCCGTCTCCGGCTGCGTCTCCGGCGTCGTCCCCAGCCTGCCGGGCGGCCCGGGTCGCGGCGTCCCCGAGACCGTCGCCGAGCCGCTGCCCAGCGCGCTGCCCGGCCCGGTGCGCCTCGGCCTCGGCCTCCAGCGCGGCGGCCGTGACCGCGTCGACCAGTTCACCGCGCATGTTCCGCCACTGGCTGTCCGCGCCCCGGACGAATCCGCCGCCGAGGGCATCCCCTGCCCGCTCGCCTGCGTCCTCGGCGTCGTCGGCCATCTGGTCTCCGGCGTCCCGGAGGGCGTTCTCGGCGCGGCGCAGCGCGGGCCGGACAGCGCGATCGTCGACGGTCAACAGCGCGGTCAGTTCGCCGACGGTCAGCGCCACGGCGCATCACCTCCTGCGGAGAGAGCGGGTCTTCGGGTCCTCAGGGGGCGGTGCGAAGTGCCGGTGCAGGCGGGTCTCGGCGGAGAGCAGACCGAGGACGCGGACCTGGAGCCAGCGCCAGGTGCGACGCTGAAGCACCCCGTCCTCCACGTCGATCCCGTACACCTGGTGGAGGTCGGCCTCGATGAGCGGCCACTGGGCGAGGAGCCGGTCCCAGGTCAGGCCCGCGAGCGACCGCGACTGCCGCGCCGTCGGGAGCCCGCCCTCGTACCACTCGTAGAGGCCGGTGACCGGGTCGTACTCTCCCCGGCCGACGCCGAGGTGCCGTGCTTCTGCTGCGCTCTCCGGGCCGCCCGGTTCGCTTTTCCCAGGTGGCCTGTCTGCCAGAACTGGGCGGCGGTCTCGCGGTCGGTCGTGACCCAGAACATAGCCGTGAGCGCGACATGCTTGAACCGGCCCCAGGACACATCCGCGAGCAGGTCGTCGTAGGCGTCGCCGAGGCACATGCGGTACAGGTCCCGCTCCTCGTCGTCGTCCAGCACCGGAGTGTCCGGGGCCTCCCCGCCGGCGGCGAGCCGGGCCGCGAGCGTGGTGATCCGTTCGATCCGGATGCCGTCCTCGGCGGACGGGTCGGCGATCCGGTAGATGCGGGTCTGTCCGTCGCGGCCCTGGACGGGGAGGTCGAGGTGGTCGTCGAGGAAGGCGTCGAGCGCCTCGAAGTCGGCCATCAGGGCGTTTCCGGGGTGAGCGGGTTGGCGATCGGAGTGAGCGGCCCGTCGCCGGTGAAGGTGATTTCCACCTCGCCGAGGGAGGTGTACTCGCCGCCCTGGGGCTGCCAGTTCGGAATCGCGCGGCCCTCGTAGGCCTCCGGCAGGCCGGACCGGTTCATGTACCGCAGGTGGACCTTGTTGGCGTCGTTGTACGCGAAGTGCGCCAGACGGATGGCCTCGTGGACGGGGTGGTAGGTCTTCGCCGTCTTGTTGGCCTTGCGGCGGATCGTGCAGGAAACCTCCCACGCCTGGCCGGTCTTCTCGTTCCCGGCCCAGCCGTCGCCGTCGTAGTCCGAGCTGTCCTCGATGTTCGGCTCCGACGCGGGCTGGAAGCTCCGGATGCCGGGGCAGAGCTTCCAGTCCGGGGTCTCGTCGGTCCCGACGTTGATCTCCAGCCGCCACTCGCGGGCCAGCTCGGTCTCTGTCGTCGGGGTCTCAGGGGGTGTGGACATGCGGTCCTCCTAGTCGATCAGGTGGGGCCCGGACCGCACGGTCCGGAAGTAGTAGTTGCCGGTCAGCTCCATCCGGCCGCGCGCGTCCTGGCCGATCCACGCCTGCGACTGCCGCCAGGACACCTCCACCCACACCCCGCGCGCTCGATACGAGCGGCGGTTGTGCAGGACGGCGAACACCGTGTCCGCGAGCTGAACCAGCCCGGCCACGTCCGTCCCCCAGCGCATCCGCACCTGGAGACCGGACACCGAGTCCGTGGAGTCGTCGTCCGCGACCGGGTATGGCGTCAGCCCGAGCGCCCGGTCCGGGCCGTCCGGCACCGGGCCCAGCACGATCCCCGTCCCGCCGGCGGGCAGCGGCGCATCCGGCGAGTAGACGCCGGCGCCCTCCGCCGCGAGCAGCTCGGCGACACCGACCAACAGGTCGGCATCGTGCGAGGCCCCGCTCACCGCAGCGCCCGCCGGAGCTGAGCGGCGAGCAGCGCCCGGACCTGCGAGCGGGACGCGTTGAGCGGCTGCTCCAGGTACTTCGCCTGCCGTCCCGGCGCGTGCTGCCAGGTCAGCTCCTCGTGCTGACGGACGGCGTACGGCCCGTCGTAGGACACCGCGCCGGTCAGCGTGCCCTCGTCGACGGCGGCGGTGCCGGTGTTCTGAAGGGCGCCCTCGTCGATCGGGACGAGGGCCTGGGACTCGGTGAGGACGTGCTCAACGCCGAGGAGGAGCCCGCGGGCGGCGGCGGCGCGGAGGTGCCGCGCGACCGCGTCGCCGTCGTAGTCCAGGCGGAATCGCTGCGGCACGGTGGCCTCCCTACTGGAGTTGGATCTCCACGTGGTCCGGGGTCGGCAGGCCCCCGCCGTCGCGGGCCAGGCAGGCGATGACCGTGGTGACGCGGCCGGACGGGAGCGTGACCCGGGACAGCGGCGGCACGCTGATGCCCGGCGCCGTGTAGGCGGTCGAGGAGGACGTGACCTGCTCGCCGCCCGGGGCGACGACCGCGCGGGTCTGCTCGTCCACGAACGCCTTCACCACCATCGGGGGTCCGTACAGGGGGCCGGTGCTGGAGTCCCCGAGGTGGGGCTCGATGGTGATGCGGTGGCGGAGCAGCCAGCCGGGGATGCTGCTCACCAGCCCACCGCCACCGCGC
Source organism: Streptomyces sp. SID8352 (assembly GCF_009862265.1). Classification (GTDB taxonomy): domain Bacteria; phylum Actinomycetota; class Actinomycetes; order Streptomycetales; family Streptomycetaceae; genus Streptomyces. Next base: position 8,422 of record NZ_WWGX01000018.1, read on the forward strand.
CGATGAGGAGCTTGTCGTGCAGGTGCGGGGCGCGTAGCTCGTCCCCGACCTGCGGGGCGAGCTGCCGCGCCGCCGAGTCGTCCCCGGACACCGAGGCCGATCGGCCGAGGTTCACCGACCCGATCGACACCGACCCGTACCCCGCCCCGGCTGCGCCCGTGCTGTCCCCGACCTCCCCCCACCAGGCCGCCTGGGCGCACACCGCCCGGCCGATCGCGGTGGCGACGTCCGGGTCGGCGGGCATCCCCGCCGTGTCGACGTCGTAGCGGCAGTAGGCCAAGACCCGGGCGTCGAGCATCCGGGACGCGGCCGCCAGGAGCCGCTCGGCGTCCTCGGGCGGATCCGTGCCGAGGTAGGCGGCCAGATCCGCGGCCGTCGCGTAGGTGTGCACCAGCGCCTCCCTTGCAGAGCGTGGGCCAGAGGGGCGTCCGTTTCGGGGCGCCCCCTGGTGCAGGCCGGTCGGCTACGAGGGCGGAGGGGCCCCGTACCGCTCGACCAGGTCGTCCTTGGTGAGGTCCTCGACCGCGGCCTCCTCATCGGAGTCGCTGGCGACGGTGCGGGCGTACTCCTGCCAGGCCGCCTTGGGCGCGGAGCGGGCCGGACGCTCGGCCCCCGGCCCCCGGCCGCCCTCTCCGCCCGACGACTCCTGCGGCGGGCCCGTGGCGTCATCCGGCTGGAGGCGCTCCCAGTTCGGGAGCATCTCCAGCCGGGCGTCCGGGTGGGCTCGCTCGACGATGTCGTCCGTGTTTGCGTTCCGGTAGCGGATCACGTGGCGTCAGCCCCCTTCAGCAGCACCGCGCGGTTCGCGTCGAGGGTCTTCGTGCCGTACAGGCAGTCGACCGAGACGACGGTCTGCTTGTACTTGATGTCGTAGTCGTAGACCACGCGCAGGGCGAACCCCTCGTAGTTCATGATCACGGCGTCCTGCGCGCCCGGCGGAAGCTCCAGGGTTCGGGTGACCAGCGCGAACGCGGTCTTGTGGAACGCAAGGCTCTCCTCGGTCGTCGGCTGGCCGGTGCCCGGAACGGCCGCAGGGCCAGCGATGTTCTGCGTCATGTACGGGTCGAACCCGGACGCGTTCCCGCCGAACTGGGCCTGGCGCAGACCGACCGTGTCGCCTCGCTGATCCGCCGCCCGCCAGATCCTCTCCGCCATCCACCGCGCCTTGGTGCGCGGTCCGACGACGGCGTGCCGCTCGTCGAGGGGGACGTTGCGGGTGTCGAGGATCTGCCCGGCCTCGATCAGCACGCGCGAGTCCGACCAGGGGTACTTGCCGCCCGGGTACTGGTAGTTCTCGCCGCCGGCGTTCTCGGTGACGGCGCCCGCTTCCTGGACGATGTCGGCGCGCAGTGCGAGGAGATCGCGGTCGATCTTCTGTGCGATGGCCTTCATCATCGGGTCGAGGAGCTGCTTCCCGAAGTCCTGGATGTCCAGGGTGAGCTGCTCGGTCGTGACCGTCGCGGAGACGTCCGCGAGGTGGTTGAGGGAGACCGCGATGCCGGACTCGGTGGCGTCCTGCGGAACGATGCCGGTGGTCCGGTTGAAGTCGGAGGCCGTGAAGGTGGCCGGCTTGCGGACGGTGATGGTGTCGCCCTGGCGGCCCTGGAAGTCGCCTTCGTAGTCGCGGTGGACGAGCTGCGCCATGACGGCGGTCTCGTACAGGGTGGCGAGCGCCCGCTGCGCGATGAGGTCGGGGGTGAGGAAGTTGTTGGCCACGGGGGCCTCCTGTCGGGTCTGGAGAGGAGGTCAGCGCCGGCCCTTGCGGAGGGCTTCGCGCTGGGCCTCAATGCCGGTCTTCGCCTGGGGCTTCTCCGTACTGCCGGAGAAGTCGCTGCTGGTGCGCGCGGGCGCCTGGCCCTGCGTCTTGAGCTTGGGGTTGTCCGCGACCGCCGTCTTGATGGCGGCGGACACGGCCTTCGCGAACCCCTCGTCGGACGGGTCGAGATCCCTGATCGACGACAGGAACGCCCGCGAGTCCGTGAGCGCGTCCGGGTCCGCACCGTGCTTGCCCGCACTCCGGTAGATCGCCAGCTCCACCGCGGTCTCGCGGTGCGCAGCGGTCGCCTTCTCGATCTGCGCGGTCAGCGCGGCCGGGTCTGGCGGCGTGTCCTTGTCGTCCTTGATCAGGCCGAGGGCCTTGCCGAGTTCCTGCACGATCTCCGTGCGGGCCTCGTCGGCCGCCGCCTTCTTCGCGGTCGTGCGCGCCTTCGCGGCCTCGCCGTTCGCTGTCTTCAGCTCCTTCTGGAGCCGGGCGATCGTCGCGGCCGGGTCCTCGCCGTCCTTCTTGGCAGGCGCGCGCGGCTTGGGCTTCTCGCCCTTGCCCTCGTCGTCGGCCCCGGTGTCGTCGCCGGTCCCGCCGGCGTCGTCGTCCCCGGCGCCGTCCGCGCCCGTGTCGTCACCGCTGTCGTCGCTGCCGGATCCGGAGTCGTCTCCGTCCCCGCCGTCGGCGTACAGCCACGGGTCGAAAGGGCCCTTGGGGTAGGGGTGTGCCCAGCCAGCACCGGCCAGCCTGGGGAGGGTTCGCTTCTGCATGCGTGCACTCCTGGTGCGCGTCGGGATGTTCGGCCCCGCGCCTGGCGGGGTTGTGCGATCCGGCCCGCTCCCGGCGGGCGGAAGACTGCGGCCCTGCAACCGATACAGGAGACATGGGGAACGCCCCGTGCATTCGGCGCTACGGTCTGCTCATGAGTGAGAGCACCAGCGAGCGGGAGCTCGCAGACCAGGCCCGAACGGCCCTTCTCGAAGGCGTCATTCGTGCTGCGGAATCAGGCAGCGGCGAAACTGCGCGAAACCTGGCGGAGGCCTACGTAATCCTGAACGACAGTGCCCCGCGCGAGAACAAGGAAGGAGACAACTACAGCCTGGGTAGCTACGTTCTCTCAACGCGAGGCCGCCGCTGACCTACCGCGCGGTCGTGAGCTGCTCGCGGTGACTCTTCCGGGGCAACCCGGTCTCCGCGACCAGCTCACGCACCCGCCCCTGATACGCCCGCACCCGCGCCCGCGCGGCCCTCCGCTGCGCCTCATCCAGAGCAGCGGCCTCCAGCCGTTTCCACTTCCGGATCTGCCGCTCCAGGTACCGCTGCCGCTGCGAATCCTCGTACGTCCCCCGCGAGGGCTGCCGGGCCGGGATCTGCGTGACGCCCGGCAGGTAGGCCGAGACCGTGTGGCGGCAGTTCGGATGCTGGAGCCCCGCCGACCGCGCCTCATCCAGCGACCCAGCCACCGCCACGGTGACCATCTCGCCGTCCTCGGTGCTGTGCTCCACCTGCACCTCGCGCGCCCCAGGCGCGCCCGAGCGGGCCAGCACCTTCCGCTCCCACGGCCTGCACAGCTTGCACTCTTCCGGCGCCTGCGACACCAGCACCAGATCCACACCCGCCGCGCCCAGCCGGTCCGTGTGCGCCTCCAGCGCCGCCCGGCCGCACGCCGACCGCGTGGCCATCTCCGTGTACGAGCGCAGCTCCCACGACCGTCCGGCCGAGTCCACGAACCCCGTGATGCCCCGAGCAGCAAACTGATCGAGCGCCGACTGTGCCGCCTGCCGCCGCGTCTGCGCCCCGAGCACCGGAGCCGCGGCCGCCCGCGTGATGACTTCCCGGTAGGCGTCCATGCTCTGCCGCAGCATCCGCAGATGCACCGGTCGGACGTCGTCCACGACCGCGGCGGCGAGCCGGTCCACGACCGGCGCCGTTGGCAGGGTCTCCGCAGCCGCGGCCGCCTGGCCCGTGCCGAGCGCGCCCAGCTCGGCGACCGCCGCCTGCTGTCCGCGCTCGTACGCCTCCGCGACGGCCTGGCTGATCGCCCCGGAGGCGTCGGCCTGTAGCGCGGCGATCACCTCGCTGATGGCCGTCTGGAGGTTGCCCACGGCGGCCAGCTTCATCTCCGCCCACACCGGGGAGTCGAGGCCCTCGGCGAGGGCGCGACGGATGCGTTCGATGAGCACACCCTCGGCGGCCTCGTACAGGTCGGCGACCGCCGCGGCGAGGTCTTCGGCCATCGCTGGAGAGACGGGCACCGGCGGTCACCCCCCTTCTACGGCAGGTCGCCGGTCTGCATCGGGTCCGGTACCGCCGTTCCTGCCTCGACCTGGATCCGCTGCACCTCGGCGGCCACCTGGTCGTCGTCCCACTCCGGGTGGACCATCCGCACCAGCGTGTCCGTGCTCGCTGCCTCCGCGCGCCTGAGCACGTCCGCCGTGTTCGCCAGGGCCAGCGGGTCCTCCTGCACGGAGTCCTCGAACTCCACCGTCGGCCGCTGCGGAACGGTTCCGCCGCCGAAGGCGTAGGCGTCGACGGCGAGCAGCGCCTCCACCAGATGCGCGAGCGCCGGACGCCAGCGCAGCACCTTCCGCCCGCGGGTCGTCATCGAGCGCCGCTCGCGGGCGGTGACCTCCGTGGCTGTGACGGCCACGTCGCCGCCGATGCCGAAGGTCTGCCCGCTGTACCCGGCGCTGCGGAGGATCTGGTTGACCAGGTCTTCGGCCGTGTCCTTGTGCTCTTGGACGCGGATGGCGAACTGGGCCACGGTCAGGGCGAGGCCATCGTTGTTGCGGAGGACGCTGACCCCGGCGAACGCCTCTTGATCAGGGTTCCAGCTTGCGCCGCGGCCGGGCCCGTTGGACTGGAGGTACGTCTCCGGGACGACGATGCGGCCCTTGCCGAGCCGGATGTCCCGCATCCACGAGCTGTAGGTCTCGTCCAGGGCGTCCATGAGGGGCTCGACGCCGTCCAAGTCGCTGCGGCCCCAGTCCTTGAGTTTGGGGTGGCAGCGCCAGCGGCGGGAGGTCTGGTTGGGGATGTAGACAACGTCGAGCCCGGTGTCGTAGCCGGTGGCCACGGCGCCTTCGTCATCGACCGTCTTCGCGTGCCCGGCCGTGGCCTCGCTGTCCTCCAGCGGCACGGGACGGCCGAGGTTGTCCTTGGTGCCCTGGTACAGGCCGTGCAGGATGCGGCCCCGCTCGTGCCGCTGAAGGTGCCGCCAGACCTGGCCGTCCTCCTCGCGGACGATCCGCCAGAACGTGACCGCGGACAGCCTGCCCCAGGTGAACTCGGGCAGCGCGCGGTCGGCGTGCTCGGCGGTGACCCAGGCCCGGTCAGCGATGTCCTTGTCGTACACCGGCCGCAGGTAGATCCCGCCGAGGGCGGCACCGATCTCGGCGGCGGTCTGGAGGGTGGCGAGCAGGCCGTCGTCGGCGAGGGTGTCGAGCCGGGCCTGCGTCGTGGGGTCGGCGACGGTGAACCGAGGCGGCTCCGAGAACAGCAGGTCGGCCGACCCGCCGCAGAGGTCCCCGGCGACGGGCACGTGGAGCTTGGTGCGGCGCTCGCCCGGGGCGGTCGGGCTGCCCCACCACCAGCGGGCGAAACGGCCGAGGGCGCCGCCGGCGTACTGCGCGCGCTTGGGGTCGGGGGCGCCGCCGGTGCTGCCGCCGTAGAGCTGCTCCAGGCGGTCGGGGTCGCCGGACCACCAGGTGTCCCAGGTGTGCATGGCGGTGAGGGCGGGGCTGAGGTGCGGGGGCGGCCAGGCGGTATCACCCGTGGGCAGCGGCATCCGGCACCTCCTCGTCGTCCTCGGGCGCGTTCTCCAGGTGGTCAGCGGCGGCCCGCAGGAACGTCGCGAGCGCGCGCCGCGTGTCCCGCTCTCGGATCTCGCTGCCGTCGGCGTCGAAGGTGAGTTCGCCCCAGCGGGCCTCGACGCCGCCGACGCGGACGTACACGGGCAGGCTGATCTCTGCGGTCATCAGACGCCCTCCAGTTCGGCGGCGCGCAGCAGCCGGGCCGCGTTCTGGATCGCGGCGTCCGGGGTGATCGGTTCCTCGGGGCCGCTGGGCATCACGCGGCCACCTCCAGCCGGGTCGGTAGGTACGGCCGCCACAGGGCCTCGGTCGTGCGGACGCCGTACCTCAAGGCGTCGCACGAGTGGTCGTTCTCCTTGATCGGCTTGTCCTCGCCCCGCTCGGCCGCCCCGTCGTCCCAGGAGTAGCCGAGCAGTTCGTCGATCAGGCCCTGCGCGGACTCGTGCACGAGGAGATCCCCGGTCGAGAACAGGGAGGACACCGTGCGGATCCCGTCCAGCACGCTGTTGTCCGCGGCCGTCACGCCGGACACCCCGTCGCGGTGCAACTGCTCGATGTACGACGACGCGGACGGGTCCACGACCGTCCACTCCGGGTGCACGCCGACCGCGGTCGTCTCCGGCTGCGGCACCCGCGCGAGCCACGCCCGCCGCGCCCGCGAGTACTCCGAGTCCGTGAGCTGCCGTCGTGCCCGCCGCGAGTCGTGCCGGTACTCCGAGACGACGTACAACCGCCGGTCTGCGCCGACCCCGATCAGCAAGTCGGCGTAGGGGTTGACCGTGCCGTAGTCGATCGCGTCGCACAGCCACCGCTCGATCCTGGGCAGGGTCTTCACGATGTGCTGCTCAGCGTCGAACATCTCGTAAACCGCGCCGGCCGCCAAGCACCAGTCCCCGAGGATGAACCGGCGGTACCAGAGCCCCGTGTACTGCGCCTTCAGCCGGGCGACCATGCTCGGAGCGAGGCTCGGATTGTCGTCCAGGGTGAAGTGCCAGTGCGTCAGCCCGACCTTCGGGGCCCGGAGGATGAACTCCCGCCGCAGCCAGTGGAACGGGCCGTCCGGGTTCGTCGTGGCCAGCAGCCGAGACTGATCACCGACACGGAGTCGGGACAGCAGCATCATCCAGAACTCGTACGGCACGAGCGTCGCTTCGTCGACGTAGGCGAGAGCGATCGTGGAGCCGCGGATGCGGCCCTCAGCTCGCGAGTCCGAGGCGCCGATCAGGTGCACGGTCCGACCGAGGATCGTGGCCGTGGTCGAGCCGGTGGTGTGGTGTACGTGCTGCGCGAGCGGGCCGAACAGGTGCCTCGACTGGAGCGGGTCGATGAGGTTCCGCTCGATGGTCTGTAGCGTCCGGCCGATGATGACGATCAGCCCGTGATCCGGGGCGGCGATCAGGCGCAGCAGGAAGGCGATCAGCGAGGCGATCGTCTTGCCGCTGGACACCGCTCCTGACCAGAGAGCGATCGGGGCAGCCTGCGCCTCGACGATTGACCGGATCTGCGCGCGGGAGAGCGGCAGGCCGAGGTCACGGAGCATCACCCGCCCCCTCGCTGCTGCCCTCCTCGGTCATCGCGGTGTATGCCGCGCTGAGTCCGGAGGCGAGCTTGCCGAGCATGCTGACGCCGTCGTCGATGCCGTTGTTCGTGTCCAGGGCTTCGAGGCGGGCCGCGGCGGATGTGGCGGTGCTGACGCTGGAGACGAGGGCCTTGCGGTCCTGTGCGGGCAGCCGGTCGACGGTGTACTTGACCGGCTTGCCCAGGGAGACCTCGACGAGTTGATACCCGTCGGTGTTCTTGAGGTAGGCGAGTTCGTCTTCCGCGACGTCGTAGAGGCCCTGGATGATGGCTGCTCGGCGCGCCTTGGCGTCCTGCATCTTGGCCTCCGTGGCTGCTGCGGTCTTGGATCGGTCGAAGCCGAGGCCCATCTCGGCGGCGTAGACGCTGACGGTGCGGAGGCTGCGGCCGATCTCGCGGGCGATCTCGTTCCGTCCCAGCCCTTCACCGTGGAGGCGGCGGATCTCGGCGATCTCGTGGTCCGTGACGGGGTTGGTGTGCTGGTTCGCGGCGGCCACGGTCACCTCCCTGGACATGCGAAGGCCCGGCCGAGAGTGCCGGCCGGGCCTGGATGCGGGTGGGGTCAGGTAGCGGCGGGGCAGCTCCGGCCGTCGACGGTGGCGAACTCGATGTCGCCGTCCTTCAGTCCGGTGGTCGCGGCGCCGATCCGACCAACAGCCTTGCGACCGTTGGCGAGCCGGTTGTCGACCTTCTCGGTGCCGCCCGTGGAGCAGTTGATCTGGACGAACCACCCAGCCTCGTCGGTGAGCTTGGCGGCCACGTCGTCGAACACCTGGCGCAGGCCGGTGGTGCTGTCTACCTCGACGCGGACGGTGCGCTGGTTGCCGTCGTCGTCCTGCTGGGTGACCTTGTACGGCGGGGCCTTGGCGGCGGGCTTGGTGTCGGCCTTGTCGTCGTCGCCGTCCAGGGCACTGCCGAGGGCGATGAGTGCGACGAGGAGGATGAAGACGGGCAGGCAGCCGAAGAGGAGGATCTTCTTCCCGGCCTTCTCGGCGCGCGGGTTCCGCTGCGGTGTGTGGCTCATGTTCCCCCCTGGGATGTGAGATACGGGGGTCATGATGCCGTGTCAGCGGCTTTTGTTTTCGGGCACGCCAGGACTGCCCTCAGGATGGGGGATGATCCACGATTTTGCAACTAGGTGCACAAGGGGCCCGCACGGCCTCATCCAAGATCAGCCAGACAGTCAGTGAGAGCAGGAAGAAGCCAGACATGGTCCTCGTCCGGTACATCGACGTGGTCGCTACCGCCATCGGAGGCGTCGCGCTGGCGGTGGCGGCCGCACTCGGCCGTCCCGCTGGCGGGTGGTTGATCGTGTGGGCGGTGGTGGTGGTCCTCGTCGTGGGGAGCCGCCTCTACCAGCGCCGTTTGAACCGCCGCTGAACAACGCGCCCGTCCCGCATCCAGCGGGGCGGGCGCCGACGCAATTCCCGGGGCGCGTGGGGCGGGCCGGCCCACGTGGAGCGGCCCCGCCGCGACGGGG
>NZ_WWGX01000019.1 GCF_009862265.1 Streptomyces sp. SID8352
CGGCCCCGGCGCCGTCCCGACGTGGTGCTGGGCGACCGCGGCTACGACCACGACAAGTACCGCCGCCTCGTCCGCGCCCTCGGCGTGAAACCGCAGATCGCCCGACGCGGCACCGAGCACGGCTCGGGCCTGGGCATCCAACGGTGGGTCGTCGAGCGGGCCTTCGCCCACCTCCACTGGTCCCGCCGCCTGCGGATCCGCTGGGAGATACGCGACGACATCCACGAAGCCTTCCTCATCCTCGGATGCGCACTCATCTGCTGGCGACGCCTGAAGTCATTGCGTTAGGAGTTCTTAGAACCGGTCAGCGGAGTGACTTTGGCCGGGAGCTGCTTTGGCGCGAGTGATCATGGCCCCTCAGGGCGGCCCGCGGATCGGGCAGGGCTGTCGGCCTCGCCCGATCTTTGATCGACACCGCGGTGCACACCGCCTCCGACAGCGTCATACCGGTACGGAGCATCGCCGCCAGGTCGTCATGCAGGATCGGGTCGACCTCACGGACAGAGCCTTGCCCGGTTTCGGAGGGGTGCCAACCTACCCTCACCGCCCCGGACGGTGCGCCCGCGGTCGAGGATGCGCCGGTCGCAGTCGGGGGCGTCGTAGCGGGGGATCGCATCGAGGACGACCGCGAGCAAGCCGTGCACGGGGTTCGGGATGCGGTCAGCCATGAAGCTGGGCTCATTGCACCGAAGAGGTTCGGACCAACGCGCTGTCTCATGTTGCTGCACGGGGCGGCGCCGTAGTCGTGCTGGCGGCGCCCCGGCGGCGGGGCGGGGGGCGGTGCACGGGAGACGTGCGCCGGCGCGTCCGGGAGGATCGTGCCGCCGGGCCCGGACGGAGGCCCCTTGATGGGAGAGACCCCGATGCCCCTGCCCCATGTCCTGCTCTCCGCCGCCGTGTCGCTCGACGGATACCTGGACGACACCGGCCCCGAGCGCCTGCTGCTGTCCTCCCCCGCCGACTTCGACCGGGTCGACGAGGTCCGGGCCTCCTGCGACGCGATCCTGATCGGCGCCGGCACCCTCCGGGCCGACAACCCGCGGCTGCTGGTCGCCTCGGCCGCGCGGCGGGCCGCCAGGGTGGCCGCCGGGCAGCCGGAGCATCCGCTCAAGGCGGTGGTCAGCGCCACCGGCGAGCTGGACCCGGCCGCCCGGTTCTGGGGCACCGGCGGCGAGAAGGTCCTCCTGACCACCGACGGGGGCGCCCGCCGGGCCCGGCGGCTCGGGCTCGCCGGTGACATCGTGCCGCTCGGCCCCACCCTGGACTGGCGCGCCGCGCTGGAGCACCTGCGCGACCGGCGCGGTGTGCGGCGGCTCATGGTGGAGGGCGGCGGCACCGTCCACACCCAGCTCCTGCGCCGGGGCCTCGCCGACGAACTCCAGCTCGCCCTCGCCCCCGTGCTGGTCGGGGACCCCGCCGCGCCCCGCCTCTTCGGGCCCGGCGGCTACCAGGACGGGCGGCTGGCGCTCGTGGAGACCCGGCGGGTCGGCGACGTCGTCCTGGCGCGGTACCGGCCTACCGCCCCCGGCACCGGCCCGGAGGCGACCGCCGCCGACCGGCACTGGCTGGGGCTCGCCTGCGACCTGGCCGCCCGGTGCCCGCCCTCCCGCACGGCCTTCAGCGTCGGCGCGGTCGTGGTCGCCGCCGACGGCACGGAGCTGGCCCGCGGCCACTCCCGGGAGGGGGGCGACCCCGTGGCGCACGCCGAGGAGGTGGCCCTCGCCGGGACCGACCCGGCCGATCCCCGGCTCCCCGGCGCCACCGTCTACTCCAGCCTGGAGCCCTGCTCCCGCCGCGCCTCCCGCCCCGCGCCCTGCGTCCGGCTGATCCTCGACGCCGGGGTGCGCCGGGTGGTCACGGCCTGGCGCGAGCCCGACACCTTCGTCCCCGGGGCCGACGGCAGCGGGGCGCTGGCCGCCGCGGGCGCCGTCGTGGTCGTCCTGCCGGAGTACGCCGAGCGGGCCGCCGCGCCGAACCGGCACCTGACGGCCCCCTGAACCCCGGGGACCCGCACCCCGGCATCCGGGCTCCCCGTCCCGGCGTCCATGTCCCAGCCGTCCGGCTCCAGGGACGGGAGGGGCGGGCGTGACGGCCGGGGCGCGCGGGGCCCGGGAAACGTGTGTGCGCGGTGGTCCCGCGATGGCGTACACTGGTCACACAACGACGCGGGGTGGAGCAGCTCGGTAGCTCGCTGGGCTCATAACCCAGAGGTCGCAGGTTCAAATCCTGTCCCCGCTACTGAAGGCCGGAGGCCGGAATCCGAAAGGGTTCCGGCCTCCGGTCGTTTCCCCGGCGCCCCGTTTCCGTCCGGCTCCCGTCCCCGTCCCCGCCTCGTCCCCCCCTGCCCCCGCCCTCCCGTCCGGTGGCCGTCCGGCCGTCATCCGATCGGCGCGCACCGCTCGCCCGCCGCCACCGCCCCGGGAAACCTGGGACCCGGACGGCGACACCGGCACGGACGTGCGGGGCGGGTGGCGGGAGACGAGTGGTGCGGCCAGGCGACATGGGCGACGAGGAACCGGAAGGCCGGTCCCCCGACGGACCGCCCCCCGGCCCGCCCGCCCGGCCCGCGCCCGCCCGCGCCCGCTCCGGCGCGTCGACCGGCCGTGCGGACCGGGCCCGCCGCGGCCCCCACCGCGGTCACGGCAGCCACGACGAGGGACCCGGCCCGCTGCGCATCCCCTCCCCCCGGCGCGGCCCCCCGGTGGGCAACCGGCTGGTCCGCGTGCTGCCGCCGCTGCTGATCCTCGTCGCGATCGTCTACGACTCCCTCACCCCGAGGTACTTCACCGCCGGGCCCCTCTACACCGCCGCGCCCCTGGTCGCCGCCCCCCTCTACTCGCGGCGCGGCACCGTGCTCACCGCGGCGGCCGTGATCGCCTCCGTCAGTCTGCTGCAACTGGCCAAGGGGGTGCTCCACAGCGTCGACTCCCTCACCGAGCTGATCACCATCGCGACCGCCGCCGTCCTCGCCGTCCTGGTCAACACCTCCGTCCGCCGCACCGACGAGCGGCTAGCCTCCACCCGCGAGATCGCGGAGGCCGCCCAGCGCGCCGTGCTGCCCCGGCCCCCGGAGCGGATCGGCGGCTTCGAGATCGCCGCCCGCTACGAGGCCGCCCAGGCCGGCGCCTTCATCGGCGGCGACCTCTACGCCGTGCAGGACAGCGCGCGCGGCGTCCGGCTCCTCGTCGGGGACGTGCGCGGCAAGGGCATGGGCGCCGTCGCGGCCGTCGCGGTGGTCATCGGCGCGTTCCGGGAGGCCGCCGAACAGGAGGCGACCCTGGAGGCGGTCGCGCAGCGGCTGGAACGGGCGCTCGCCCGCGAGGGCGACCGGCGGGACGGTCTGGACGACTACGAGGGCTTCACCACCGCCGTCCTCGCGGAACTCCCGCACGGCGACGGCTCCGTCCGCGTCGTCAACCGGGGCCACCCCCCGCCGCTGATGCTGTACGCCGACGGCACCGTGCGCCCGCTGCCCGCGGGGGAAGCCGCGCTGCCGCTCGGCATGGGGGAGCTGGGGGTGTGGCCGGACCGCGCCGAGGAGGCCGGATTCCCCGCCGGGGCCACCCTGCTGCTGTACACCGACGGGCTGTCCGAGGCGCGCGACGCCCGCGGCGTCTTCTACGACCCCGAGGCGCGGCTGCGGGGCAACCGCTTCGCCTACCCGGCGGACCTGCTCGACGCCCTGGCCGAGGATGTGCGCCGGTACTCCGGCGGGGGCATGGCCGACGACATGGCGCTGCTCGCCGTCCGCCGTCCCGCGAACCGTCACGGACGGTGAGGGTCCGACCGCCCTCCGCATAACAATTGACACACCATCAGGACGGAGTGCGGTGAAGAAGTGGTGCTCGGAGGGCCGCGCGCGGGGTCAACTCGCCCCGTTTTCGCCTGTCGTAGTGCTTTGGATCACCCCCGAATCGTTAATGATCAAGCGGAGCGGCTTGGAATACCCGGCTCTCGTCTATTAACGTTCGATAACGCAGCGCGGTCGTCCCAGCCGTCACAGAAGGCGGCTCCGCGCGCACATGCCGAATCCCGCGAGGGAACCGGGGAACCACCACCTTGGGGTGAATCGGGCGCACGCCGCCATGGCGACATGGCCGAAAACCGCCCGTAGGAGACCTTCCTGCTCCGAACCCGTCAGCTAACCCGGTAGGCGGAAGGAAGGAAAGGAGCACGCCCACGTGGCGTCCAACCGGCCTGCCCCCGAGGCCCCGTTCGCACCCTCCGGCCACGGTGTCGACGACACCTTCGGCCACGGCGTCCCCCGACCCGAAGAGGGTCCCTGGGAGGAATGGAACCCCACCGCGGAGTCCGTCCGCCCCGTGCGCGGCCGGCACCGCGTGGCCAAGCAGCGCGGCGGGCTCGCCCGCAGCTCCACCGTCCTCGGCGTCGGCGTCATCGCGGCCGTCGGAGCGGGCGGCATGGCCAGCGCGCAGACCGGCAAGCCGCCGGTCTCGATCTCCCTGCCGGACCTGCCCAGCCTGCCCGGCCTGTCGAAGGTCGGCGCGCTGGTCGCCGGGGACGAGGAGCCCTCCGGCCCCGAGACCGCCGCCACCCCGCTCAGCGCCGTCGGCGTCACCACCGCCGACACCGCCCAGGGCACCGCCGACGCCGGTGAGGCGCTGCGGACCCGGATCCTGGAGCAGGCCGAGCAGCAGCAGGTCCAGGTGGAGAACAAGGCCGCCGAGAAGGCCAGGGAAGCCGCCGTGAAGCAGGCCGCCGAAGCCGCCCGGGCCGCCGCCGACAAGGCCGCCGAGGCGAAGAAGGAGGCGGAGGCCAAGGCCGCCGCCGAGAAGGCCCGCGCCGAGGAGGAGGCCCGCAAGAAGGCCGAGGCCGAGCGGCTCGCCGAGCTGGCCCGGCAGTACACGCTGCCGACCTCCTCCTACACGCTCACCTCCACCTTCGGCCAGGCCGGCAGCATGTGGTCCTCCGGCCACCACACCGGGCTCGACTTCGCCGCCCCCACCGGCACCCTCGTCAAGGCCGTCCACACCGGCACCGTCACCGAGGCGGGCTGGGCGGGCGCCTACGGCTACCGCACCGTCCTCACCCTGGAGGACGGCACCGAGCTCTGGTACTGCCACCAGTCGTCGATCAGCGTCGGCGTCGGCCAGCAGGTCAACACCGGCGACGTCATCGGCCGCGTGGGCGCCACCGGCAACGTCACCGGCCCCCACCTGCACTTCGAGGTCCACCCCGGCGGCTCCGCGAGCGGCGTCGACCCGGCGGCCTGGCTGCGCGGCAAGGGGCTCGGCCTCTGACACCGGTGCGGCGGACCGCGGTACGGCGGCGCGCCCCGTCCGGCACGGGACGCGGGCGGCGCCCGCGGTGCCCGCAGTGCCTCCCGTGCCCACCGTGTCCGCCGGGCTGCCGTGTCCGCCGTCCGCCGTGCCGGGCGGGGCCCCTGGTCCCGCCCCGCGCTCCCGTGCGCGGCGTGCCCGTCGTGACCGTGTGCGGGGCGCCGTCGCGGTGACGTTCCCGATGCCCCGGCGGTTCCGGCGCTCACCCCCGACGTCGGGGCCGCCGGTCCCCCACCGGTCCGGTGGCGGGCACCGGCCGACACCTCCGCCCGGCCGGTGGAATGCCCGCTTCCCTCCCGGTCGTTGACACAGGGCATGACCACCACCTCGCATCTGCGCAAGCTCGGCTCCTCCGACCTGGAGGTCTTCCCGCTCGCCCTCGGCGGCAACGTCTTCGGCTGGACCGCCGACCGGGACGCCTCCTTCGCCGTCCTCGACGCCTACACCGCCGCCGGCGGCAACTTCTTCGACACCGCCGACTCCTACTCCGCCTGGGTCGACGGCAACAGCGGCGGGGAGTCCGAGACCCTCATCGGCGAATGGCTCGCCTCCCGCGGCCGCCGCGCCGACGTCGTCGTCGCGACCAAGGTCAGCCAGCACCCCGACTACCCCGGGCTGACCGCCGCCAACATCCGCGCCGCCGCCGACGCCTCGCTCCGGCGGCTCGGAACCGACCACATCGACCTGTACTACACCCACTTCGACAAGCCCGAGGTGCCGGTCGAGGAGATCATCGGCGCCCTCGACGAGCTGGTGCGGGCCGGGAAGGTCCGGCACATCGCCGCCTCCAACATCACCGCCGAACGGCTCGCCGCCTCCCTGGACTTCTCCGACCGCGAGGGGCTCGCCCGGTACGTGGCGCTCCAGCCGCACTACAACCTCGTCTCCCGCGGCACCTACGAGGGCGAGCTGTCCGCCCTCGCCGAGCGCTCCGGGCTGGCCGCCGTGCCGTACTACGCCCTCGCCTCCGGCTTCCTCACCGGCAAGTACCGGCCCGGCGCGCGGGTCGACAGCCCCCGGGCGGCCGGGGCCGCCGGGCACCTGGAGAGCGAGCGGGGCCGCCGGGTGCTGGCCGCCCTCGACGGAATCGCCCGCGACCGCGGCACCCCCGTCGCCACGGTCGCCCTCGCCTGGCTCGCCGCGCGGCCGACGGTGGCCGCGCCGATCGCCTCCGCGCGGACCGTGGAGCAGCTCCCGGCGCTGCTGGGCGTGGCCGAACTGGAGCTGACGGAGGAGGAGACGGGGCTGCTGACGGACGCCTCCGCCTGAGCCCCCCGCTGACGCCCGCCCCGGCGACGGCCCGGCCGGGGCGGCCTCCGCCTTGCCACGGGTGCCGCCGCGCTACGGGCGGGGCCCGGGGCGGGGGAGCGCCGGGAAGGGGCCGTACGGGGTGTACGGGGTGTACGGGGCGGAGTGCGCGTACCCGGCGGGTGCGGGGTGTCCGTACGGGGCGTGTGCCGGGTGCGGGACGTACGGGACGTACGGGTGGTGGCCCTGGGGCCAGTGGGCGGCGTGCGGGTGCGGCCACGGCGGCACCGGGTACGGGGGGCGCGGCGAGGTCGCCCGTGCCGCGTGGTCCAGCGCCGGGCGGGCCGCCTCCCGGCGCTCCCACAGCGCGTCCAGCAGCAGCCGCTCCCGCGCCTGGTAGTCCGCGCCCGCCCGGCCCAGGCGCCCCTTCCGGCGCAGGTACGCCAGCGCGCTCGTGTACGTCCCGTACTCCGCCACCGCCCGCTCCGCCGCCCGGCCCCCGTGGCGGCGGGCGTACTGCCGGGCCGCCCTCCTGCCCCGCACCGAACCGAGCGCGAACGGCTCGAACGGGCCCAGCCACCCGGCCTGCACGTACACCGGCAGCTCCGTGCGGACCGTGCGCAGCTCGCGCTGCCGGGACCGGATCACCAGCCAGGTCAGCAGGCCGAACGCGGGGGCCATGAACACCCCGTACACCACGAAGAAGCCGTACTTCCCGAACGTCACCGAGCCGTTCCACAGCGCGTGCACGCCCATGGCCAGCAGCAGGCCGGTGAGCGGGAGCAGCGCGCGGCGCGCCCGGCGGCTTCCCGGGCGGTCCGCGCGGAGCGCCGCCAGCCCGAAGCCGATGCCGGTGAGCACCGTGAACAGCGGGTGCGCGAACGGCGACATGACGACGCGGACGAAGAACGTCGCCGCCACCACCGACGCGACACCCTGCTCCCCGCCGGCCTGGTCGGTGCCGAAGGCCTCGCCCAGGTACAGGATGTTCTCGGTGAACGCGAAGCCGGTGGCGGTGACGCCCGCCGTCACCACGCCGTCCAGCAAGCCGGTGAAATGTCTCCTGCGGAACAGGAACAGCAGCAGCACCGCGGCGGCCTTGGCGGACTCCTCCACGACCGGTGCGATCACCGTGGCGCCCAGCGTGTCCGCGCCGCTCGGGTCGGCGGTCGCCGTCGCTATCCAGCGGGTGGCGAAGCTGTTGGCGACGATGGCGATCAGCGCCGCCGCGCAGGCGCCCCAGGCGAAGCAGAACAGCAGGTTGCGCCAGGGGCGGGGGTCGACCCGGTCCAGCCAGTGGAACGCGCCGACCAGCAGCGGCACGGGGAGCACCGCGAGGCCGAGGCCCACCAGGAAGCCGTCCGCTCCGGTCTGCCGGCGCACCAGGGCCAGGATGACCAGGCCGGAGAGCGCGAGCAGCGTGCCCAGGGCGCCGTAGCGCACCCGGGCGCGGTGCCACCAGTGCGGGCGGGGCGGCCGTGCCGGGTGTGGCATGTGCGCCGGGTGGGGGGCGTACGGCGGGTACGGGGGACTGGTGGCCACTGCAGGACCCTAACCGGTGGCGTCCCGGGCCCCGCCGTTCCGCTCCTCGGCGTCCCGTTCCCCGTCGGACTCCACACGGCGGAAGAGCAGGTCGTTCACCACATGGCCCTTCTCCAGGCCCTGGCCCTCGAACCGGGTCCGGGGGCGGTGTCCCGGGCGGGGTGCGAAGCCGCCGCCGGGGGCCGTGTTCTCGAAGGCCGGGTGCGCGGTCAGCACCTCCAGCATCTGCTCCGCGTACGGCTCCCAGTCGGTGGCGCAGTGCACGAGGGCGCCGGGGGCCAGCCGGGAGGCGGCCAGCGTCAGGAACTCCGGCTGGATCAGGCGCCGCTTGTGGTGCCGCTTCTTCGGCCACGGGTCGGGGAAGTAGACGCGCAGCCCCGCGAGGGAGCCGGGGGCGAGCATCTCGCGCAGCAGGATGATCGCGTCGCCGTTGGCCACGCGGACGTTGGTCAGTCCGGCGAGGTCCGCCAGGCGCAGCAGGTTGCCCTGGCCGGGGGTGTGGACGTCCACGGCGAGGATGTTCGTGCCGGGGGCGTCGGCGGCCATCAGGGCCGTGGCCTCGCCCATGCCGAAGCCGATCTCCAGGACGACGGGGGCGGTGTTGCCGAACAGCTCGGCCAGGTCGATGACCTGCTGTCCGTCGATGTCCAGGCCCCACGCGGGCCAGAGCCGCTGCAACGCGTCCGCCTGCCCGGTGGTGACCCGGCTGCGGCGGGGCTGGAAGCTCCGGATGCGCCGCTCGAAGTGCGATCCGGCGGGGTCGGCGCGGGGGCCGTCGGGGAACCGGGGCTCGCCCTTGGCACGGGGGGCGTGCGGCTGGGGGGACGCGGGGGTGTTGGGGGAATCAGACACAGTGCGTCGATTTTACGTGGGGTGCGGGTGGGGTGCGGGTGGGGTGCGCGGGGGTGCCTGGGGCTTGCTGTTGTCGGGTGCGGGTGCGGGTGCGGGTGCGGGTGCGGGTGGGTTGTGGGTGTGCCTGCGGCGCATCTTTTGGTGGGTGGGGGTGTTTGTTGCGCCTTTGGTGTTTTGGGGTTGGGGCCGGGGCGGGGG
>NZ_WWGX01000002.1 GCF_009862265.1 Streptomyces sp. SID8352
CACGACGAGATCGTGCCGGGGCCGGAGGGCATCGGCCGGGCGACGGCCCGCGCGGGCGGCGTCGAGGGCGGCCTGTCCACCGGCGAACCGCTCCGGGTGCGGGCCGCGATGAAGCCCATCGCGACCGTGCCGCGCGCCCTGCGGACGGTGGACGTGGCGACGGGTGAGCCGGCGCAGGCGCATCACCAGCGCTCCGACGTGTGCGCGGTCCCGGCGGCGGGCATCGTCGCGGAGGCGATGGTGGCGCTGGTCCTGGCGGACGCGGTGGCGGAGAAGTTCGGCGGCGACAGCGTGGCCGAGACCCGCCGCAACGTGCGCTCCTACCTCGACCACCTGGCCGTCCGGTGAGCCGCCGGTGACCCGCTGAGCCCCGCGACCGCCCGCCGGGAGCCGGGCGGGTGACGGGCGGGGGACGGATGGGAACCGGATCGGAGACGGGTGGCGCCGGGTGGGCGCGCACGGCCGGCCCTCTGCGGGCCCCGCCGGACGCCCGCGCCCCTCACGGCCGGTCCGCCGCCCCGGCCGTCCGGCCGCCCCGTCGCCGCCGGACGCGCGCCCGTTCAGCGCATCCAGGGCAGGTCCGCGCCCGCTCCTCCCGGTTGCAGTCCCTCGGCCAGGATCCGCGTGATCTCGCCGAGGGACTTCTGCTGTTCCGGGGTCAGCCGGTCGAACATGGCCTGCCGCACCGCGTTCACATGGCCGGGCGCGGAACGGCCCAGCACCTCGAAGCCCTCGTCGGTGAGGACGGCGAACTGGCCCCGCTTGTCGGAGGAGCACTCCTCACGGCGGACCCAGCCGTTCTTCTCCAGCCGGGCCACGGCGTGCGAGAGCCGGGAGCGGGTGATCTTCGCGAACTTGGCCAGTTCCGTCATCCGCAGCCGCCGACGCGGCGCCTCCCCGAGCCTGACCAGGAGGATGTAGTAGATGTGCGGCATGCCGGCGTCTCGTTGGAGCTGCCGGTCGAGGTGGTCCTCCAGCAGGGTCGTGGCCTCTATGTAGGAGCGCCACACGCGCTGTTCCTCGTCGGTGAGCCAGCGGGGCTCGTCGGCGGGGGCCGGGTTGGGTGCCGTGTTCATGGGACCACTCTACGGAACGACTGTTTGAAAGTTAAACAACGTTGGCGTAGATTGGATGGCGTCCAATCATTTGAAGGTTCAAGCAATCGGATCGAGTCGAGCCGGGGAGCCGCCGCCATGTCCGCCGCACACCAGGGGCGCATGCCCGCCCTCTACCTCAGCCACGGCGCCCCGCCGCTCGCCGACGACCCCGTCTGGCCCGGTGAGCTGGCCGCCTGGGCCGCCGGCCTGCCGCGCCCCCGGGCGATCCTCGTCGTCTCCGCCCACTGGGAGGAGGCCCCCCTCGCTCTCGGTGCCGTCCGCACCGTCCCCCTCGTCCACGACTTCTGGGGCTTCCCCGAGCACTACTACCGGGTGCGCTACGGGGCCCCCGGCGCCCCGGACCTCGCGGACTCCGTGCGCAAACTGCTGCGCGCCCCCGGCATCCCCGTGCAGGACGTGCCCGAGCGCGGCCTCGACCACGGCGCCTACGTCCCGCTGGTGGAGATGTACCCCGACGCCGACATCCCCGTCCTCCAGGTCTCCATGCCCACCCTCGACCCCGCCGGGCTCATGGAGATCGGCCGCCGGCTGGCACCCCTGCGCGACGAGGGCGTCCTGATCGTCGGCTCCGGCTTCTTCACCCACAACCTCGCCGCGCTGCGCCACTCCGGCGTCCCCGCGTGGTCCTCCGAGTTCGACGACTGGGGTCGGCGCGCCCTGGACGCCGGGGACGTCGACGCCCTGCTCGACTTCGCCCGCACCTCTCCCTCGGGCGCGCTGGCGCACCCGCGCACCGAGCACTTCGCCCCGCTCTTCGTCACCCTGGGAGCCGCCGACGCCACCGGTGAGCTGGACCGGGGCCGCTCGGTGATCGACGGCTTCTGGATGGGCCTGGCGAAGCGGTCGGTGCAGTTCGGCTGAGCTTTTGGCGCCCCGCCCCGCCTCGCACGCCCGGCGCCCCGCACGCTCCCGCGCCCCGCATGCTTCCGGCGTCCCGCACGCCCCCGGCGGCCCGCTCCGTGTGCCCCCGGCGATCCGCCCGTGCCGCGTGGCAACCCCCGGCGCGCGGGAGCCGTCCTCTCCATGGGGGCGGCCGACGGGCGCCGGTGCTGTGAGGGGCGTCACCCTCCGCCCGGCCCGGGGAGGCGCGGAGGCGCCCGGCGGGGACCGTCGCGGACGCTGCCGACCGGGGTCCGACCAGGGCCTCCGCGGGGTCCGGTGGCCCTGCTGATCATGATGCGCCGGCACAGGGTACTGCATGATCAGAAAAATCGGAGGGCGGGTTGGGAATTCTGTCCGGATTCCAGTCGTTGTTTCCATCGGATGCAGGGCACCCGAAGAGCGTCCGGAGCAGAGTCCGGGCCGGCTCGGAGGATGTCGTACGTCCAAGGACCACCCGCTGATCCACCATCGCAAGGGAGCACGCATGGCAACCCGTGCCGTCGCCCGTCGCAAGTCCGCCTCCCGGGGGACCTCCGACGCGGCAACCAGCGTCCGCGCCAGCGGCGGCGAGCTCGCCGACCGCGATCTGGTCGGCATGTACCTCGACGAGATCGCGCGGACCCCGCTGCTCGACGCCGCCAAGGAGGTCGAGCTGTCCCAGACCATCGAGGCGGGCGTGTTCGCACGGCAGGTACTCGAAGGCTACGAGGAGACCGGGGCGGACGCCACCCGTGAGGAGCTGCGCGCCCTGATCGAGGAGGGCGAGCGGGCGAAGGACGTCTTCATCCGCTCCAACCTCCGCCTGGTCGTCGCGGTCGCCCGCCGGTACCCGCGCAGCGGCCTGCCGCTCCTCGACCTCATCCAGGAGGGCAACGCCGGCCTGGTCCGCGCGGTCGAGAAGTTCGACTACCGCAAGGGCTTCAAGTTCTCGACGTACGCCACCTGGTGGATCCGCCAGGCCATCACCCGGTCGATCGCCGACCAGTCGCGCACCATCCGCCTGCCCGTCCACCTGGTGGAGGAGCTGGGCCGGATACGCCGGGTGCAGCGCGAGTTCAACCGCGAGCACGGCCGCGAGCCGGAGCCCGCCGAGATCGCCGCCGAGCTGGGCTCGACGCCGGAGCGCGTCACCGACGTGCTCGACTGGGCCCGCGACCCGGTCTCGCTGAACATGGCGGTGGACGACGAGGGCGAGACCCAGTTCGGCGACCTCCTGGAGGACACCTCCGCGGTCTCGCCCGAGCAGTCGGTGCTGACCCTGCTGCGCAGCGAGGAGCTGGACGACCTGATCGGCCGCCTCGACCCGCGCACCGCGTCCATCATCAAGATGCGCTACGGCATCGACGACGGCCGCGAGCGCACGCTGACCGAGGTCGGCAAGGAGCACGGGCTCACCCGTGAGCGCATCCGGCAGATCGAGAAGCACGCGCTGCTGGAGCTGAAGAAGCTGGCCCGCGACACCGGCTTCGAGGCGGCGGCGTAACCGACGGACCGGACGGGGGCCGCGCGGCCCCGGCGGGGCGGGAGCGGGACGGCGAGGACCGACGGGGGCGCGCGGCCCCCCCCGGGTCCCGGCCCCAGGGCCATGGTCCGGCCGGGGACGTGCCGGGGGCGTCGGCGCCCCCGGGGACGGCGGGCTCCCGGCGGCGCACCGTGCCCGCACGCGGCAGGGGGCTGCCGGGGAGGCGGGTCCGCGGCGCGCCGCGCGGCGTGGGGCGGGGGAGCGGTGTGCAACCCGGAGATGCCGTGGGACCGGGAGATGTCGTGGGACCCGGACCCGGACGCGGCGGGCGCGCGGCGTGTGTCCGGCGCACCGGCCCTCGCGCGAACACACGGCCGCCGACGGTGCTTCAACCCGCGCGTGCCGGGAACAAGAACTCCAGGCCCCGGACGCGGGCCGGGAGCGGGACTCCACCGCTCCACCAACCGCACGGGCGGGGCGGCATCCGCCCCCATGGACCACGTCCCGACGCACTCCCCCCGGTGCCGGGACCTTCCCGAGCCGGGCGCGGCGCCTTCCCCCGGGCGCCGTGGCCCGGCCCTCCTCGTGACTGCCGAAGGGCGGGGCACCCCGGACCTGAACCCCGGGGTGGCCCGCCGGATGACAGATTTTGCCACAGCGGCATAACCTGCCGATGTGAGCACCACCCCACCGTCCGATCCGCCCGGTTCGGCCCCTCCCTCCCTGACCGAACGGCGCAAGGCCGAGACCCGCGCGGAGATCGCCCGCGCCGCGGCCCGCCTCTTCGTCCAGCACGGCCTGCGGGCCACCCGCGCCGAGGACATCGCCCGCGCCGCCGGGGTCGCCCCGCGCACCTTCTACCGGTACTTCGCGACCAAGGAGGAGGCCGTCGCCCCGCTCTACGCCCTCGGCGCCGAACGCTGGGCCCACGCGGTGCGCACCGCCCCCGGCGAGCTGTCCCCGACCGAGGCCCTGGAACACGCCGTGCGGCACACCCTGACCCCGGGCGCCGGGGTGTCGGCGGTCTCCTGGGAGTGGGCCCGCACCCTCGTCCGGCTGGCCGACGGCAGCCCCGCGCTGCGCAAGGTGTGGGCCGACGTCTGCCACCTCGCCGAGGGGTGGCTGGCCGAGGCGCTGGCGGCACGGATCGCCCGGGGACAGGGGGATGACGCCGCCGCCCGCGCGGCCGCCTCCCCCGATCTGCGCTTCGCGGCGGCCGTGGCCGGCACGGCGGTTCGGGCCGCCGTGGAGCACTGGGCCGCCGCCGAGGTCGCGCCGGCCCCCGGCGGTCCCGAGGGCCCCCGCGCGCTCGCCCTGCGCAACCTCGCGGTGCTGCGGGGGTTCGACTGGCAGGCCGCGCTGCGCTGACCCGCGCGCCCCGGGACACCGCCCGCCGCCCCACCCGCCACCCCCGCCCGGTCCTCCCGTCCACCGCCCCGGACACCCGCAGTTCCCTTGCCGCCCGCCGCTCTCCCGCCGCCCCCGCTTGTCCGCCACCGCCCGCTGAGGATGCCAGCCGCTCCCGGTCGCCCGCCCCCGCTCGCCCACCGCGCCGGGTGCCCTCTTCTCGCCGGGCAGGTTCGCCCGTCCCGGCCGGGCGGGAGCCGTCCGGCGCCGCCGGTATGCCGCCCACTGCCCGGGCTGTTCCCCGGGCCGCCGGCGGCGTTCCCCGCACCGCCCGGCGGTGTCGCCCGCCTCGGCCGGGCGCCGCGTACGCGCCGGGCCCCGGGATGCCCGCCCCGGCGCCGGTCACTCCCCGTCCACGGCCCCGGACAACCGGGCCGCCAGCTCCCGGATCCGGGCCACCAGCTCCGGCGGCCGCCGGACCCGGAAGTCCACCCCCAGCATCGCCAGCCGGACAGCCGTCCAGTCCAGCGAGTCCGACGTGGTCACCCGCAGCACACAGGAACCGCCGTCGCCCTCCGGCTCCGGAACGCCCAGCCGGCCCGGCAGCCGGGCCGCCACCGCCTCGGCCGGGGCCGCGAACACGACCTCCAGGTCGTAGGCGTCCCCACGCCCCCGCATCGACCGCCGCAGGAACTCCGCCGCGCTCCCCGTCGGCAGCTCCCTCGGGGCGAACCGCGTCCCCGTCGCCAGCGGCTCGCTCACCCGGTCCACCCGGAAGGTCCGCCAGTCCTCGCGGTCCAGGTCGTAGGCGACCAGGTACCAGCGCTGTCCCGTCGACACCAGCCGGTACGGCTCCGTCAGGCGCCGCGAGGCCGTGCCGTCCCCGGCGCGGTAGGCGAACCGCAGCCGCTCCCGGCCGGCCACCGTGGAGGCCATCGCGGTCAGCGTCCCGGGGGCGATGCTCGGCCCGTCCCCGCTGGTCAGCGGTGTCGTCGCGGCCTGTAGGGTGGAGACGCGGTGGCGCAGCCGGGCCGGGAGCACCTGCTCCAGCTTGGCCAGCGCCCGTACCGACGCCTCGTCCACGCCCGCCAGCGCGTGCCCCGCACCGGCACGCAGCCCCACGGCGATGGCCACGGCCTCCTCGTCGTCCAGCACCAGCGGCGGCATCGCCTTGCCCGCGACCAGCCGGTATCCGCCGTCGGCCCCCATCGTGGCCCGCACCGGATAGCCCAGCTCGCGCAGCCGGTCGATGTCCCGGCGGACCGTGCGGCGCGAGACCCCGAGCCGCTCGGCGAGTTCACCGCCGGGCCATTCCCGGGGCGTCTGGAGGAGGGACAGGAGCGTCAGCAGCCGTGCCGGTGTGTCCGTCGTCATGGCGACGAGCATCGCGCACCAGTAGGACCGGATCGGACCTATATGGCTCCTAGGTTCTCCCCATGGCCTTCCCGGGGGCCCGGCGCCGGCGCGGACCACGCGGGCACCGACCCCGGAACACGGGCACGGACGACGGACACGGGACGGACGACGGAGATGACGTACACGGCAGCGACGGGGCCCCGGAGCGGACGGGCCCGGGGGAGCGGACGGTGACGGGGAGAGCGGCGGCGGGGAGACCGGCCGAGGGAGGGACGGCGGAGATGGCGGAGACGGCGGGAGCGGGCCGGCGGACGGACACCGCGGACGCGGTGGGGCCGCGGAGCCCGGCAGTGGAGACGACGGAGGCGACGGGACCAGTGGAGAAGACGGCAGCGGCGGAGGACCCCGGGACCCCCGGGGCGAAGACGCCCCTGACGGCGGGAAAGCCCCTGACGACGGGGAAGCCCCCGACGGCGGGGACGCGGACGGCGGCGGAGGCGCCCGGAACGGCCGGGACCCCGCGGGACACCGGGGTCGTCGACCCGGCGTCTCCCGCCAAGGGTGACCGGCGCCGCTGGTTCGCCCTCGCGATCGTGATGACCGCGGCCTTCATGGACCTCGTCGACGTCACCATCGTCAACATCGCGATTCCCTCCATCCAGCGGGACGCCGGAGCCACCTTCAGCCAGATCCAGTGGATCACCGCCGGATACGCCCTCGCCTTCGCCGCCGGTCTGATCACCGGCGGACGGCTCGGTGACATCCACGGCCGCAAGCGCCTCTTCCTCATCGGCATCGGCGGCTTCACCATCGCCTCCGCCCTGTGCGGGTTCGCCGTCGGCCCGGAGATGCTGGTCGTCTCCCGGCTGCTCCAGGGCGCCATGGCCGCGCTGATGGTGCCGCAGGTGCTCTCGATCGTGCACGCGACCTTCCCCGCCCACGAGCGCGGCAAGGTCTTCGGACTGTTCGGCGCCGTCGTCGGCCTGGGCGCCGTCTCCGGGCCCCTGTTCGGCGCGCTGCTCACCCAGTGGAACCTCTTCGGGCTCGAATGGCGGCCCATCTTCCTGATCAACCTGCCCGTCGGCATCGCCGGCCTCGTCCTCGGCAGCCGCTTCATCACCGAGTCCAAGGCCCCGCGCGCCCTGAAGCTCGACCTGCCCGGCGTCGCCCTGGTCACCCTCGGCCTGCTGATGCTGCTCTACCCGCTCACCCGGGGCCGCGAGCTGGGCTGGCCCCTGTGGGGATACGCGTCCATGGTCGGTGCCCTGGTCGTCTTCGCCGTGCTGGTGGCCTACGAGCGGCGCAAGGGCGAGCGGGACGGCTCACCGCTGATCGAACTCTCGCTGTTCCGCGTCAAGAGCTTCGCCGCCGGCATCGCGGTCCAGACGGTGTTCGGCCTCGGCCTCGGCATCTACTTCCTGGTGTGGACCCTCTACATGCAGCAGGGCCTCGGCTGGAGCGCCCTCAAGGCCGGTCTGACCGGTGTGCCGTTCTCGGTCGCCGTGTCGGCGGCGGCCGGGGTGTCGGTGCAGCTCCTCGTCCCCCGCTTCGGCCGCAAGGTGCTCCAGGCGGGCGCGCTGGTCATGGCCGCCGGAGTGCTCCTCTACCTCTGGGAGGCCGGACGCCACGGCCTCGGCATCGGGGTCTGGCAGATGGTGCCGCCCCTGGTGGTCATGGGCATCGGCATGGGCCTGATCGTCGCCCCGCTGACCGACGCGGTGCTCTCCGAGGTGCCGCGCGAGCACGCCGGAGCCGCGTCGGGACTCATCAACACCGTGCAGCAGATGGGCAACGCCCTCGGCCTCGGCCTGGTCTCCGTGGTCTTCTTCGGCACCATCGGTGACCGGCCGGCCCCGGCCGACATCGGCCCGGCCTTCGTGAACGCCTTCCAGAACTCGCTCGGCTGGGTCGCCGCCGTCCTCGGCGCCATCTTCCTGCTGATGTTCGCGCTGCCCAGGCGCCCCGCCCGGCATGTGGAGGGCACCGGCGGGGCCACCACCGGTGGAACGCCCGACGGCGACACCACGGACCGGGACGGCCGGGAGGGCACGAAGGAACCCGCCCTGGTCTGACGACCCGGCGGAACCCAGGGGCGGCGGGCCCCGCACCTCGGTGTGCGGGGCCGTCGCCGTGTCAGGGAACCTGGGCCGCGCGGCGCTCCATCGCCCCGCGCGCCTCGGCCTCGCTGGAGTACACCTCGCACATGTGCCGTCCGTCCGGAGTCGCCGTGTGCTCGACCTCCCACAGGGAGATCTCCCGCCCGTCGAACAGCAGGAACGCGTGCTCGTACAGCGCGTACGGCAGCTCCGCCCGGACCGGACGGCCGAAGGCCTGGGTGATCTGGTGCGCGGACGCCGTCGCCAGCAGGGCGGCCGTGTCCGTGCCGGGACGGTCCGTGTTCTCCGCGCGTCGCAGCAGCCGCCGGGCGTGGTCCGCCGAGCCGCCCCGCACATACGCGTGCCGGGGCGCCGGGATCGTCGACAGCGGGGCCAGCACCGGCAGCTCGAACTCCGGGGTCTCCGGCGGTAACGCCAGCCGCGAGGTCGCGGCCCGCACCTCGTCCTCGTCCGTGTACACCTCGTGCTGGGCCTCCCCGCCGGGCACGGTGTTGTGGACCAGCTCCCAGAGCGTGACCGCCGTGCCGTCCGCCAGCAGCCATGTGTGCCGGTAGGTCTCACGGTGCAGCCCCGCGCTGTGGTGCGCGGAGTGCAGCGAGGTGTCGTGCGCCAGCGCGCAGTCCAGCGGCCGTATGGTCTCGTCGGGCAGCTCGAACGAGTTCAGGCTGCGTCCGAGCAGCCGCATGAGATGCTCCTCCGGAGTCTCCGGCGACCCGGAGGGTTCGTCCGCTGCCGTCTCGTACGGAACGCTCAAGGCTTCTCCCGGCGTTGCTGCATGTCACCTAGTGGGTGCATACCGTAGCCCCTCGGTCGGACATCGTGTTCGGGAACCGGGAAAACGTCCGCACGAAAAACGCGCCGCCCGCGCGAGGAGTTCCCGTACGACCCGACGAGACGTCAAAAAAGCCTGGTCAAGCGGCACTTGCCGTGTGCCGTTCGTTCCCGGCCATGTTCCACCCGTTCCAGCCGTTCAAACCGTTTCCCGGAAAGACGGTGCCCCGGGAGCCGTCCGAGCCCGTCATCGGACGTCGTCCCGGCCGTCACCGGGAGTTGGCCCGGTCGTCTCCGGAGGCCGAGCCCCCGCTTGATCGCGAAGGCCCGCCGGGGGAGGGGGAGGGTACGAGAATCGGTGAACACTTCGAGGCGAAGTGTTCACCGATCTCCGCACCCGCGCCCCATCCCCCTCCACCCGCGCGGCCGAGAGCCCCTCCACCGGCCCTCGCCGGGGTACAGGGAACGGGACGGACGACACCGGAGGCCGACCGGTCCCGGTGCCGTACGCGCGCGGTTCGCCTCAGCCCCCGTACAGCTCCCCGTACGACGGCCAGGTGCCACCGGGGCCGGAGACCGGCCCGGCGGCCCGGACGGCGCGCACGATGGCCCGGGTCACCACGTCCGCGCCCGCCGCCAGCAGCGCGTTGAGCGCCAGGGGCTCCCCGTCCGGCAGGGCGTGCGCACCGGTGGCCAGGGCGAACACGGTGTCCCCGTCGTTGAGCAGGTGAACCGGCCGTACGGCGCGGGCGATGCCGTCGTGCGCCGTGCCGGCCAGCTTCTGCGCCTGGGCCTTGGACAGGTCGGCGTCCGTGGCGACCACCGCGAGCGTGGTGTTGAGCGGCGGCACGGTGGTCACCGCCTCCGCCTCGGCGATCCGCCGCAGCGCGGCCCCGTGCGTCCGGGCCGCCGGGTACTCCACCCGGCGTCCCTGGAACAACTCCCCGTACAGCACCCCCGTTCCCGGGTCCACCGCCGAGCCCGCCGCGTTGGCCACCACCAGCGCCGCCACGGTGACGCCCGAGTCCAGCAGGACGCTCGCCGTGCCGACCCCGCCCTTCAACGGGCCCACCGCGGCACCCGTGCCCGCCCCGACGCACCCCTGGGCCACCGGCGCCCCGGGCCCGCTCGCGTCGGCCGCCTCCACCGCCGCCCGCCCGGTGGCCGCGTCCGGCCGGGCCCGGAAGTCGCCCCCGCGCCCCAGGTCGAAGACACAGGCCGCGGGCACCACCGGGACGACCTCGGCCGGACCGGGCCCCACCCGCACCCCGCGGCCCCGCTCCTCCAGCCAGGCCATCACCCCCGACGCGGCGTCCAGCCCGTACGCGCTGCCGCCGGTCAGGACCAGGGCCTCGATCCCGCGCACCACGTTGCGCGGATCGAGCGCGTCGGTCTCCTTGGTGCCGGGGCCCCCGCCGCGCACATCCACAGCGGCGACCGCCCCGCCCTCGGGGGCGAGCACCACCGTCGTGCCGGTCAGCCATCCGTCGCCGGTGCGCGTCGTGTGCCCGACCCGCACCCCGGCCACGTCCGTCAATGCGTCCACTGTCATGACGCCAGTGTCGTCCAGCCACCGCCGCCCTCCGGGGCACCGGCGCCCGCTCGCCCGCCTACCCGGCCCCCGCCGGCGCGCCCGAGCCCCCGGCGCGGCCGCGCGCGGTCAGCGTCACCCCCGTCGCCACCGCCAGCGCCAGGACGATCCCCGCCCCCAGCACCGCCCACCGCCCGAGGAACGTGCAGCAGATCACCAGCAGCGCCGCCATAGGCAGCACCGACTGCTGGGCGACGCCCACCTTGAAGTGCCGCGCGTGCAGCAGCCACACCATCAGCAGATACAGCGCCGTCGGCAGGGTCACCGCCGCTGCCGCCCCCAGCGCGGACAGGTGCGCCGCGCCGACCGCCCGCTCCACCGCCACCTCCAGGCCCGCCCCGATCGCGGCGGCCGAGGCGAAGACCGGATAGTGGCCGTAGCCCCAGAGGAACGCCCGGCCACTGGAGCGCAGATGCCCGTGGACCGGCACCACGAAGTAGATCCACCACGCGGCGAAGACGATCAGCAGCCCGCCCGCCGCGATCGGCAGCATCTCCCCGAGCGCGTCGTGCTCGTCGATGCCCGACTTCACCGCGACCGTGGCCGCGGCGATGGTCTCGCCCAGCACGATGATCGTGAACAGCCCGTACCGTTCCGCGATGTGGTGCGGGTGCCACGCCGAGGTCTGGCTGCGTTCCGCGTACGCCGGAACGCACATCTCCAGCAGGGCCATCCCCAGGAACAGCCACATCCGGCCGCCCTGCGGCAGGAGCAGCAGCCCCAGCCAGCCGATCTGGCAGAGCAGCACCCCGAAGGCGTAGCGGCGGGCCATCGAGCGCTCCGCCGGTCCGGAGCCGCGGGACGCCCGGAGCCACTGCGCCGCCATGGCGATCCGCATGATCGCGTAGCCCAGCCAGACGGCCATGAAGTCGTGCCGCTCGAAGGCCCGCTGCACCCCCGCCGCCAGCACCAGGACGCCCGCGATCTGCACCAGGGTGACGAGCCGGTAGAGCACGTCGTCGTTGTCGTACGCCGACGCGAACCACGTGAAGTTCATCCACGCCCACCAGATGGCGAAGAAGACCATCGCGTAGTCGAGGATGCCCTCGCCCCCGTGCCCCTCGGCCACGGAGCGCACCAGCTCGGCCCCCGCCTGGGCGATGGCCACCACGAAGCACAGGTCGAAGAGGAGCTCCAGCGGGGAGGAGACCCGGTGCTCCTCGTGCGGGGCGCGGGCGGCGAGCCGACGCACCGGCCGGTGGCCGCCGGGCGGCCCGGAGGGCCCCACCGAAGGGGGCGAAGTGGACATCATGGACACCAGCAGACCAGACCCGGCCCGGAAGTCCCGGTAACGGGGCGGCTGGTGCCGTGCGGGGGAACGCCCTGCCCGCCGCGTCGGGCACGCCGCGAACGGCGACCGCGTCGGGAGCGGCGACCGTGTCGGGAGCGGCTGCCGCGGCGGGGACGGTGAACCCGGCGGGGACGGTGAACCCGGCGGGGGTGGCGAACCCGGCGGGGAGGCGGATCCGGCGGGGAGGGCGGATCCGGTGGGGACGTGGTGCGGGCAACGGCGGTGCGACGGGTCCGTCGTCCGCGGGCCGTTCCACGACGGCTCGCACCGGGGCGGGCCGTACTCTGGGGGCATGAGCAGCATCGCCCCCCGTTCCGAGCCGAGCGCGCCGAAGCCCGAGCCGAAGCTGGTCTTCGGCGATCCGCTGGACCAGCAGTCCTCGGACGACACCGACCGGGGTTGGGGCGACCGCCCCGGGCCCGACGCCGCCGCGGACCTGCGGCGCTTCCTGGACGAGAAGCCGCCCCACCACCTCTGAGCCGCTCCGGCCGCCGCTGACCGGCCCGCCGCCCACCACCGGACCACGGACCGGGACCGGACCGTGTCACGGGCCCGGCCCACCGCGCGGGTCCGGCCCACCGCGCGGGTCCGGAGCGCGGTGTCCCGGTGTCGTCGGCGCCGCCGGGCGGGGGCCGCGGCGGGGCCGGAGCCGGTCGCGCGGGTGCCGCGGTTACTCGCGGTCGTGGCCCGAGCCGCGCTGGGCGATCAGGGCGTCGCGGATCTCCTTCAGCACCTCCAGCTCGCTGATCTCCACGACCTCCATCGTGCCTTCCTTGGCCTTGCGCCGGGCCTCCTGGCGGGCCAGGTACTTCGACATGGGCAGGACCATCAGGAAGTAGACGACCGCCGCCGTGATCACGAACGACAGGGTGGCGCCGAGCACCGAGCCCCACAGGATTCGGACGCCGGTCGCGCTGTCGCCGCTGCCCGAGCAGGGGCCCTTCAGACACGAGCTGTAGCTGTCCAGGTTCTGCGTCCCGAACGCGCCGACCAGCGGGTTGATGATGCCCTTCACCACCGAGTTCACGATGTTGGTGAAGGCGGCGCCGATGACCACCGCGACGGCCAGATCGACGACGTTTCCGCGCATCAGGAAGGTCTTGAAACCCTGCAGGACGCTCGGTCCCTTGTTGTCGCTCACCTCGGGGGAACTCCTTGTGTGGACGGATCGTGGAACAAATCGCTCCGCAACCTACGCCGAGGTTGGGCCATCCTGTCCAATCGGCTCCCTCGAACGAGGGACTTGACCGCCCTACCACAAGGTCACCGCCAGCGGCGTCAGCGCACCCGTCCCGACCAGGCGGTGCGCGGTGGCACGCGGCACGGACAGCACGACCAGCGCCCCGGCCCCGTTCTCCCCGGCCCCGGTCCCGCTCCCGGCCCCGTCCCAGACCCCGGCACGGGGCCCCTGCCCGCCCCCGTCCTCCGGCCCCGGCACGCGTGCCACCCGGGCCCCGCGCGCGATCACGGCGATGCCGCCGCCCCCGCTCCCCGCGCTTCCGCCCGGGGACACCGCACCGGCCCCACCCGGCCCACCGCCCCCGGCGGCCACGACATCGACCCGGTCACCCGGCCTGAGTAGCCGCACCGTGGCCGCGTCCGCGATCCGCACCGGCGCCGCGACCAGATCCGCCGGCGGACGCCGTCCCTCCTCCCCGGCGGTCGGCCGGCCACGCGCCCGCTCCCCGTCCCGCGCGCCGGAGCCCGGGAGCGGCCCGGCGGCCACCAGCGCCGCGGCGGCGACGGCGAGCCCCGCGGCCAGCGCCCGCCGACGGTGGCGCAGCAGCCGGTGCGCCCCGTGACGACCGCCGCGCACCCGCACGGGCGCGAACCGCGGCACCTCGCGGACGGGAGGGGCGTCGTGGGAGAGGACGGGGGGAGCGGAGCGGAAGGACACGGGACCACCACCTGTGACGGGAACGGCTTGCGCTCCCCACGATGGGGCCTCGCGCCGATCCCCGCCGGAGCCTGTGGGCCACCGCGCGGTTGTGGACAACTCCCTCACCCGAACGGGACGTTCCGCCAGCCCGCCAGCCGCCCCTCGGCACTCCGGAACCGCTCCCCACCCCTACGGCAGCGTGATCCCCGGATCCATCCCGCCCAGCGCCGCCCCGCAGTCGCAGTCCCGCTCCCCGGTCGCCGGCAGCCCGGCCAGGGTCTCGAACAGCACGCCCCGCAGCCGGTCCACGTTGGCGGCGAAGACCCGCATCACCTCCCCCTGGGAGACCGCCTCGCCGCTCTCGGCTCCGGCGTCGAGGTCGGTGACCAGGGTCAGCGAGGTGTAGCAGAGCTCCAGCTCACGGGCGAGGGCCGCCTCGGGGTGACCGGTCATGCCTACCACCGACCAGCCCTGCGCCCGGTGCCACCGCGACTCCGCCCGGGTCCCGAAGCGCGGGCCCTCCACGACGACCAGGGTGCCGCCGTCCACCGGCTCCCAGTCCCGCTCCCGGGCGGCCCGGAGCACCGCCGCCCGCCCGGTGGGGCAGTAGGGGTCGGCCAGCGACACGTGGACCACGCGGGGCACCGTGCCGTCCGGCAGCGGCAGGCCGTCGAAGTACGTCGAGGAACGGGTGAGGGTGCGGTCGACGAACTGGTCCGGCACCAGCAGCGTGCCGGGACCGTACTCGGGGCGCAGCCCGCCCACCGCGCACGGCCCGAGGACCTGGCGCACCCCCAGGGACCGGAGCGCCCACAGGTTGGCCCGGTAGTTGATCCGGTGCGGTGGCAGATGGTGGCCGCGCCCGTGCCGGGGGAGGAAGGCGACCCGGCGCCCGGCGACCTTGCCGAGGAACAGGGAGTCGCTGGGAGGCCCGTACGGGGTGTCGACCTCGACCTCGGTCACGTCGTCGAGGAAGGAGTAGAAACCTGAGCCGCCGATGACACCGATCTCGGCATTCGCCTTGTTCGCCATGCCCGCACCCTAAGTGCTCGTCCCCCGCCCCGTCCCGGGGTCGCGGACACGGCGAGGACCCCGTCGTCGCCCGACGACGGGGTCCCGCGGAGAAAGGGGTGCCTAGGCGGCGGTGGTGCTGCTGCTGGAGGAACTGCTGCCGGAGCCCGACGGGGTACCGGAGGACCCGGAGCCCGAGGAGGAGGCCGAGCCCGACGACGTGGACGCCGGAGACGAGCCCGAGGACGATCCCGTCGAGGACTTCGACGTGGCCGTCGAACTGCTCGACGAGGAGCCGCGGCTGTCGTTGCGGTAGAAGCCGGAGCCCTTGAAGACGATGCCGACCGCCGAGAACACCTTCTTCAGGCGGCCCTCGCAGTTCGGGCACTCGGTCAGGGCGTCGTCGGTGAACTTCTGCACCGCCTCGAGGCCCTCGCCGCACTCGGTGCACTGGTACTGGTAGGTCGGCACTGTTTGATCCTCCTGGCACTCTGACTCGATGAGTGCTAACGACGCTCCATAGTGACGCATTCCCCGGCGTCAGTCCACTGCGGCGGGCGCGCGGTGACCGACACCACGTGCGACCGTACGCCCTTCGGGCGGCGCCGCCAGACGGGAGCGCAGCGCCACCAGCACCGCCAGGGCGAGCACCGTGGCGCCCATCGGCACCAGGAACCCGGCGCCGTCCCAGAGCCGGTCCTCCAGCTGTCCGGCAACGGTGACCGCCATGGCCTGGCCCAGCGCGACGGCACCGGTCAGCCAGGTGAACGCCTCGGTGCGGGCCCCGGCCGGGACCAGGTCGTCGACCAGGGTGTAGCCGGTGACCAGGGCGGGGGCGACGGACATGCCGACGAGCAGTCCGAGCCCCGCCAGGAGCGGCGCCGAGTGCGCGGCCCACAGCCCGGAGGCGGTGAGCGCGAGGGCGGCGTAACCGACGAGGAGGCGCTGCCGGGGGGCGGCCCGCCAGGCGACGGCCCCGCAGACGAGGCCGGAGATCATGTTGCCCGCGGCGAAGACCCCGTACAGGGCGCCGTTCAGCCCCGGCCGGCCGATGGACTCGGTGAAGGCGGCCAGCGAGACCTGCATGCCGCCGAAGACGGCGCCGATGCCGAGGAAGGTCACGATCAGCACCCGCACCCCGGGCACCCGCAGCGCCGGGGGGTGCTCCGCGCGCGCGGGTCCGCCGTCCCGCCGGAGCCCGGCGGGCGGCTCGGTGCCGCGCTGGGCGGCGAAGAGCAGGCCGCCCACCAGGGTCAGCCCCGCCTCGGTGAGCAGACCGGCGGCCGGGGCGACGCCCGTGCACAGAGCGGTGGCCAGCAGCGGGCCGAGGACGAAGGTCAGCTCGTCCGTGACGGACTCGAAGGCCGCGGCGGTGCTCATCAGGGGGGAGCCCTTGAGCTTCACGCCCCAGCGGGCGCGCACCATGGGCCCGATCTGGGGGACCGAGGCACCGGTCGGCACGGCCGCCGCGAACAGCGCCCAGAGGGGTGCGTCGGAGAGCGCCAGGAAGGTCAGTGCCAGGCCGGACAGGGTGTGCACGAGGACGCCGGGCAGCAGGACGGCCCGTTGTCCGTGGCGGTCCGCGAGGCGTCCGGAGAAGGGGGCGAACAGGGCCATGGAGACGCCGGTGACGGCCGCGACGGCCCCGGCGGCGCCGTAGGAGCCGGTGGTGTGCTGCACCAGCAGCACGAGGGAGAGCGTCAGCATCGCGAAGGGCTGGCGCGCGGCGAAGCCGGGGAGCAGGAACGTCCAGGCGCCGCGGGTGCGCAGCAGTTGGCCGTATCCGGGCCGGTCGGCGGTGCGCCGCGGGCCCTGCGGGGGCTTCGCCGAAGGGGTGACCGTGGATGCCACGGCCCGTGCCTTTCCGCCGCCTGGTGGCCCCGTCCCGCCGGACCGGCCGGGGCCGGGCATGGTGGCGGGCAGCGCCGAGAGCTGTCCTCTTGCGCGGACTGCGGTAGATACCGGCGCCCTACGCGATGGGAGGCGTTCCGGCCGCCATACGGTCGCGCCAGCTCTGCTTCAGGCAGAGTTGGTTCGATCAGGTTGCCGCCCCCATCGTACAGGCGCGACGGGTTCCCGCCCGCTGTGAGAGGGAGCACCACGGGGCCCGGGGAGGGCTCCCGGCCCGGCGACGGGAACCGGTGCCGGGACCATGGGGACCTGCCCCGCTCCGGCCCTCGGCGTCCGCTCCGGCCCTCGGCGTCCGCCCCAGCACCCCGCGGCCCCGCCGACATACCCTGCGTCCACCGCGGCACCCCGCGCCCCGCCGATAACCGCCCCCGCCGGCGGTCGCCCCGCCGGGAGCCCCGCTCATCCCCGTGTACGGCCCGCCCGGGTGCCCCCTCTGCCGGTCCTGCCGCCCCGCTCACCGCCACCGCCCCCGGCACCGGCACCGGGGGCCGCCCCCTGTCCGGCCCCCGGCTCCGCCCCCGTGCCCAGCCATCCGGCGAGCTTGCCGCCGCGGCCGACGGCCCGCAGCCGCGCCTCGGCGGCGTCCCGGACGGGGTCCGTGGCCACGACGAGGAGTTCGTCCCCCCGGCGCAGCTCCGTCGACGGCAGCGGGACGAACGACGTGTCCTCGCGCACGATCAGCGTGACCGCCGACCCCGCGGGCAGCCGCAGTTCGCTGATCTCGACGCCGTGCATCCGGGAGTTCCGGGGGACCGTGACGGACAGCAGATGCCCGCGCAGCCGCTCCAGGGGGGCCGATTCGACGCCCAGGTCGGCGGTCTCCTCGCCCTTGCCGAGGCGCAGCTTGTGGGCCAGCCACGGCAGGGTGGGCCCCTGGAGCAGGGTGTAGACGATGACCAGGACGAAGACGATGTTGAAGATCCGGCGGCTGCCCTCCACGCCCTGCACCATGGGGATGGTCGCCAGGATGATGGGCACGGCGCCGCGCAGCCCCGCCCAGGACATCAGCGCCTGCTCCCGCCACGGCACCCGGAACGGCGTCTGACACAGCACCACGCTCAGCGGACGCGCCACCATCGTCAGGACCAGCCCGATGACCAGGGCGGGAACGATGTCGTCGCCCAGTTCGTGCGGGGTGACCAGGAGGCCCAGCAGGACGAACATGCCGATCTGGGCGATCCAGCCGAGGCCGTCGGCGAAGCCCCGGGTGGCCGGCCAGTGCGGCAGCCGGGCGTTGCCCATCACCATGGCGGCCAGGTAGACGGCGAGGAAGCCGCTGCCGTGGGCCATGGCACCGGTCGCGTAGGCGGTGAGGGCGATGGCCATGACGGCGATGGGGTAGAGGCCGGAGGCGGGCAGCGCCACGTGCCGCAGCCCCCAGGAGCCGAGCCAGCCCACCGCGAGGCCGATGGCCGCGCCGATGGCCAGTTCCAGGGCGATCTCGCCGAGCAGCACGTACCAGTGGTCGATCGGCCCGGCCGCGGAGAACGCGACGACGAGGATGACCACCGGGGCGTCGTTGAAGCCGGACTCGGCCTCCAGGGTGCCGGTGATGCGCGCGGGCAGCGGGATGCGGCGCAGGACGGAGAAGACCGCCGCGGCGTCCGTGGACGAGACCACCGCCCCCACGATCAGCGCCTGGCGCCACTCCAGCCCGATCAGGTAGTGCGCGCCGGTGGCCGTGACGCCGACGCTCACCGCCACCCCGGCCAGCGCCAGGACGGCGGCCGACGGGAGGACGGGCCTGATCTCCTTCCACTTCGTGCCCAGGCCGCCCTCGGCCAGGATCACGACCAGGGCCGCGTACCCGATGACCTGGACCAGTTCGGCGCTGTCGAACTTGATGTGGCCGATCCCGTCCTGGCCCATGGCGATGCCTATCGCCAGGTACACGAGCAGGCTGGGCAGCCCGCTGCGCGAGGAGATCCGGACCGCCGCGACGGCGATCAGCAGGACCAGTGAGCAGACGAGCAGAAGCTGGTTGAGGTGGTGGACGGTCAGCGGCCCTTCCCTTCTCCCCGGCACAGCGCGCGCACCTCCCCCGTGGGAGCGCGCTTCCATGGCACACGAGCCGCGGGACCCCGCGGCCGACTACTTCGTTACCTTACCTAACTCTTGACGCTTTCTTGACGCCGTTCAGGCCAGGATCGAACGGCCGTGCGCGCCGGGAGCCGACTCCGCGTCAAGGGGGACCGGGCCCTGCGCCTAGAGTTGGCCCAGCGCTGAGTACGAAGCACAGCCCGCCCCTGCCGCTCGTGTTAGGACAGCAAGGACAGCGATGCCCCCCACCACAACCGCCACCCAGGCACCGCAGACCGGCACGTCCGGCAGGAGGAGGGGACGCAAGCTGCGTCTGCTCGTCCTCGTGCTGGTCCTGGCCGTCATCGGCGGCCTCGTCTACGGGGCGTACTGGTCCGTCAGCACGGTGCGGGCGTCGTTCCCGCAGACCAAGGGGTCGATCACGCTGCGGGGCCTGTCCGGCCCGGTCGACGTCAAGCGCGACGGCTACGGCGTCCCGCAGGTCTACGCCTCCTCCGAGGAGGACCTGTTCATGGCGCAGGGCTTCGTCCAGGCGCAGGACCGGTTCTACGAGATGGACGTGCGCCGCCACATGACGGCGGGGCGCCTGTCGGAGATGTTCGGCAAGAGCCAGGTGAAGAACGACGGCTTCCTGCGGACCCTCGGCTGGCACCGGGTGGCGCAGAAGGAGTACGACGAGAAGCTGTCGGCGTCCACGAAGAAGTACCTCCAGGCGTACGCCAAGGGCGTCAACGCCTATCTGGACGGCCGCGAGGCGGAGGAGATCTCCCTGGAGTACGCCGCCCTCGGCTTCACCAACGACTACCGGCCCGCCCCCTGGACACCGGTCGACTCGGTCGCCTGGCTGAAGGCCATGGCCTGGGACCTGCGCGGCAACATGCAGGACGAGGTCGACCGGGCGCTGATGACCAGCCGCCTGGGACCGAAGCAGATCGCGGACCTGTACCCCCAGTACCCGTACGACCGGAACCGGGCCATCGTCCAGGAGGGCCAGTACGACGAGCTGACCGGCACCTTCGACGGGGGCGGCGGTACGGACGGCACCGGCACCGACGACGGCACCGGAACCGGCACGGGAACCGGCCTCGACGGCACCGGAACCGGCCTCGACGGCGCAGGGACCGGCACCGGGACCGGCCTCGACGGGACCGGCACGGGCACGGGGGTCGGCGGGGGAACCGGGACCGGGACCGGCGCGGGGACCGGCACGGCTGCCGGGGACGCGCTCCAGAGCCAGCTCATGGGCCTCCAGGGCGCCCTGGCCGACCTGCCCACCGCCGTCGGCGTCAACGGCAACGGCATCGGCTCCAACTCGTGGGTCGTCTCCGGCGAGCACACCATCACCGGCAAGCCGCTGCTCGCCAACGACCCGCACCTGTCCCCGGCGCTGCCCTCGGTCTGGTACCAGATGGGCCTGCACTGCCGCAGCCTCTCCGCGACCTGCCAGTACGACGTCAGCGGCTACACCTTCGCGGGCATGCCCGGCGTCGTCATCGGCCACAACAAGAACATCGCCTGGGGCCTGACCAACTCCGGCGTCGACGTCACCGACCTGTACCTGGAGAAGATCACCGGCGCGGGGTACCAGTACGGCGGCAAGGTCCGGCCGTTCACCACCCGCGAGGAGACCATCAAGGTGGCCGGCGGCCGGTCGAAGAAGATCGTCGTCCGCGAGACCGGCAACGGCCCCCTGATCTCCGACCGCGACAGCGAACTCGTCAAGGTCGGCAAGAAGGCCACCGTCAACACCGCCGCCCCCGACCGCGGCGACGGCTACGCCGTCTCCCTGCGCTGGACCGCGCTGGACCCCGGCACCACCATGGACGCCGTCTTCGCCATCGACCGCGCCAAGGACTGGGACGGCTTCCGCGAGGCCGCCGCCCTGTTCGAGGTGCCCTCGCAGAACCTCGTCTACGCCGACACCGAGGGCAACATCGGCTACACGCTGCCCGGCCGCATCCCGGTCCGCGCCGAGGGCCACGACGGCTCCGTGCCCGCCCCGGGCTGGGACCCGGGGTACCGCTGGACCGGCAAGTACATCGGCGACGACGAACTGCCCTACGAGTACGACCCCGACCGCGGCTACATCGTCACCGCCAACCAGGCCGTGGTCGACAAGGCCGCCTACCCCCGCACCCTGACCACCGACTGGGGCTACGGCACCCGCAGCCAGCGCATCACCTCCCTGATCGAGCAGAAGATCAAGGACGGCGGCAAGATCTCCACGGACGACATGCGCCAGATGCAGCTCGACAACAGCAGCGAGATGGCCAAGCTGATCGTGCCCCAGCTGCTGAAGATCGACGTCGCCGACAAGGACGTCCGCCAGGCGCAGAAGCTGCTGGAGGGCTGGGACTACACCCAGGAGGCCGACTCGGCCGCCGCGGCCTACTTCAACGCCGTCTGGCGCAACATCCTCAAGCTCGGCTTCGGCAACAAGCTCCCCAAGGAGCTGCGGGTCAAGGGCCAGTGCCTGTGGGTCGACCCGGTCAACACCACGGGCCCCGCCGACGAGGCCGTCAAGGTCCTGGAATGCGGCCAGCGCGACGCCGAGCAGGCCCAGCCCGACGGCGGCGACCGCTGGTTCGAGGTGGTGCGCACCCAGCTGGAGAACCCGAAGAGCGACTGGTGGACCACGCCCGCGCGCGGCACCCGCAAGGGCGCCGACCACAACCGGGACGACCTGTTCAAGCGCGCCATGATCGAGGCCCGCTGGGAGCTGACCGCCAAGCTCGGCAAGGACATCGACACCTGGAGCTGGGGCCGCCTGCACCGCCTGTTCCTGAAGAACCAGACCCTCGGCACCGCCGGACCCGGCTTCCTGAAGTACGCCCTCAACCGCGGCCCCTGGGAGCTGAGCGGCGGCGAGGCGGCCGTCAACGCCACCGGCTGGAACGCGGCCGGCGGCTACGAGGTGGTCTGGGTGCCCTCCATGCGGATGGTCGTGAACCTCGCGGACTTCGACAAGTCCCGCTGGATCAACCTCACCGGCGCCTCGGGGCACGCCTTCAGCGCCCACTACACCGACCAGACCGACAAGTGGGCCGCCGGTGAGCTGCTGCCCTGGTCCTTCACCGCGAAGGCGGTCGACGAGGGCACCGACGACACCCTGGTCCTCAGACCGTGACCGCCCGCCGCACCGCATGAGGACGGCCTCCCCGCGCACGTGGGGAGGCCGTTCCCGTGTCCGGGGGAGCCTTTGCGGCCACGGGCCGGGTCCGGCGTGCCGGTTCCGGCTCAGCGGAACGCGCGCACCCCCGACGGCGTCACCACCGCGTCCACCGGCCGGTCGTGCGGCTCCGCCGGCACCCGCGCGACGACCTCCCCGTCGTAGAGCAGCACCAGCAGCGCCGGTCGGGCCCCCGCCCGCTCCAGCCGCGCC
Source organism: Streptomyces sp. SID8352 (assembly GCF_009862265.1). Lineage (GTDB taxonomy): Bacteria > Actinomycetota > Actinomycetes > Streptomycetales > Streptomycetaceae > Streptomyces. The sequence continues at coordinate 22,159 of NZ_WWGX01000002.1, forward strand.
AGCACCCGGTCGTAGGAGCCGCCGCCGCGGCCCAGGCGCATGCCGCGCCCGTCGACCGCCAGCCCCGGCAGCAGCACCACGTCCGCCGCGGCCACCGCCTCCGGCCCCAGCCGGCCGCCCGAGGGCTCGGACAGCTCCATCCGCCCGCCGTGCCGCACGCGGACGAGGGAACCGGCCCCGGCGTACACCCCCCAGTCGAGGTCGTCGTCGGGCAGCAGGACCGGCAGCAGCACCCTCACCCCCCGCGCGCGCAGCGCGTCCAGGAGCGCGAGGGTGCCCGGTTCGGCGCCCACCGAGACATAGGCCGCCACCGTGCGCGCCCCCGCCACGGCCGGCAGCCCGAGGGCCCGGCCGGCCAGCGCGGCGGATGATTCCCGCAGCTCATCGGCGGTCAGCCCGGCCCGCGCCGCGAGCAACTCGCGCCGCAGAGCCCGCTTGTCCGGCTCCGCCGGGGGTCCGTCCTGCGTCAAAGGTCGCTCCCGTCCTGTTCTCGTACGCTCATATGAGAGTCGGCTCCCCACGTCACGGATTCTCCCCAAAGGCACCGGATAGGGTGGCGGTCATGACTCAGTCCCACCCAAGGATCAGCAAGGCTGTCATCCCCGCAGCCGGACTTGGTACCCGGTTCCTGCCGGCCACCAAGGCCACTCCCAAGGAGATGCTGCCGGTCGTCGACAAGCCGGCGATCCAGTACGTGGTCGAAGAGGCCGTCGCCGCGGGTCTCGGAGACGTCCTCATGGTCACGGGCCGCAACAAGCGCCCCCTGGAGGACCACTTCGACCGCAACTACGAGCTGGAATCCGCCCTCCAGAAGAAGGGCGACGCCGGCCGGCTGGCCAAGGTCCAGGAGTCCAGCGACCTCGCCATGATCCACTACGTCCGCCAGGGCGACCCCAAGGGCCTCGGCCACGCCGTGCTGTGCGCCGCACCGCACGTGGGCGACGAGCCCTTCGCGGTCCTGCTCGGCGACGACCTGATCGACCCGCGCGACCCCCTGCTCCAGCGCATGATCGACGTCCAGGAGCAGTACGGCGGCAGCGTCGTCGCCCTCATGGAGGTCGCGCCCGAGCAGATCCACCTCTACGGCTGCGCCGCCGTCGAGCCCACCGGGGACAGCGACGTCGTCAAGGTCGGCGGCCTCGTCGAGAAGCCCGACGCGGCAGAGGCCCCCTCCAACTACGCCATCATCGGCCGCTACGTCCTCGACCCGCACATCTTCGGCATACTGCGCACCACCGAGCCCGGCCGCGGCGGCGAGATCCAGCTCACCGACGCCCTCCAGCAACTCGCCGAGGACGAGAGCGTCGGCGGGCCCGTGCACGGCGTCGTCTTCAAGGGCCGCCGCTATGACACCGGGGACCGCGGCGACTACCTGCGTGCCATTGTCCGGCTCGCATGCGAACGTGAGGACCTGGGCCCGGACTTCCGGACCTGGCTCCGCAGTTACGTAGCCGAGGAGATGTAGCCCCTTGAGCAGTGCCGCGCCCCGCGACCTCGGCCGCGACCGCCCCGGTCACGGCCCCGCCGGTGACGACAGCCGCCTGTGGTCGGTCGACGACCACCTGGAGGACGTCCTCACCACCGTCCGCCCCCTCGAACCCATCGAGCTGAACCTCCTCGACGCCCAGGGCTGCGTCCTCGTCGAGGACATCACGGTGCCGGTCTCCCTGCCGCCGTTCGACAACAGCTCCATGGACGGGTACGCGGTGCGGGTCGCGGACGTCGCCGGCGCGAGCGAGGAGTTCCCCGCCGTCCTGGAGGTCGTCGGGGACGTGGCGGCCGGCCCGTCCGACCCGCCCGAGGTGGGCCCGGGCCGGGCCGCCCGCATCATGACCGGTGCCCCGCTGCCGCCCGGCGCCGAGACCGTGGTGCCCGTCGAGTGGACCGACGGCGGCCTGGGCGAGGGCCCCGTCACCGCGATGCGCGCCCGCAGCCTCGGCCCCGAGGGCGCCGAGGGCGAGGTCCGCGTCCACCGGCCGGCCGGGGCCCGCGCCCATGTGCGCGCGGCGGGCAGCGACGTCCGGGCCGGTGACCGCGCCCTGGAGGCGGGCACCGTCCTCGGCCCCCCGCAGATCGCCCTGCTCGCCGCCATCGGCCGCGGCCGGGTCCGGGTGCGCCCGCGCCCGCGCGTGGTCGTCGTCTCCACCGGCAGCGAACTCGTCCAGCCCGACGAGAAGCTGGCCCACGGTCAGATCTACGACTCCAACAGCTTCGCCCTGACCGCCGCCGCCCGGGACGCCGGAGCCATCGCCTACCGGGTCGGCGCCGTCGAGGACGACGCGGAGACGCTGCGCTCCACCATCGAGGACCAACTGGTCCGCGCCGACCTGATGGTCACCACCGGCGGTGTGAGCGTCGGGGCGTACGACGTGGTCAAGGAGGCGCTGGCGCACGTCGGCGACGAGGACGAGCCCGGCGGCGGCGTCGACTTCCGCACGCTCGCCATGCAGCCCGGCAAACCCCAGGGCTTCGGCTCCATCGGCCCCGACCACACCCCGATCCTCGCCCTGCCGGGCAACCCGGTGTCGTCCTACGTCTCCTTCGAGCTGTTCGTCCGCCCCGCCATCCGCACCCTGATGGGCCTCCCGGACGTCCACCGGCCCACCGTCACCGCCACCCTGGTCGCGGAGAAGGCGCTGACCTCGCCCAAGGGGCGCCGCCAGTTCCTGCGCGCCGTCTGCGACGGAGGGTCGGTCCGCCCCGTCGGCGGCTCCGGCTCCCACCTGGTGGCCGCCCTCGCCCACGCCGACGCGCTGATCGTGGTGCCCGAGGAGACCGAGTCCGTCGAACCCGGCGCCGAGGTCCGGGTGCTCCTGCTCCGCTGACCGGGCCCCGCCCGCGATACCGTGTCGCGCACAGCAGGCCCGCGCGCCGCACCGCGCCGGGCCCGGACCGGGAGCGCCACACAGCATGAGCACGCAGGACCGACCCACACCGGACACGCCGGGCACACCGGACGGGCAGGCCGCGCGGGCCACCCCGGAACGGCTGACGCACCTCGACGACGCGGGCGCCGCCCGGATGGTCGACGTCACCGGCAAGGACGTGACCGCCCGCACCGCCCGCGCCACCGGCCGGGTCCTCGTCGCCCCCCGGGTGGTCGAACTGCTGCGCGGCGAGGGCGTCCCCAAGGGCGACGCGCTGGCCACCGCGCGGATCGCGGGCATCATGGGCGCCAAGCGCACCCCCGACCTCGTCCCGCTCTGCCATCCGCTGGCCCTCTCCGGTGTGACACTGGACCTGTCGGTCGCGGACGACGCGGTGGAGATCACCGCCACGGTCCGCACGACGGACCGCACGGGCGTCGAGATGGAGGCCCTCACCGCGGTCTCCGTCGCCGCGCTCACCGTGGTCGACATGGTCAAGGCGGTCGACAAGGGGGCGGTCATCACGGACGTGCGGGTGGAGGAGAAGAGCGGCGGCACGTCGGGCGACTGGAGCCGGTCATGACAGAGCGGGAAGCACCTGGGTCCGCCCTCTCCGCGCCCTACGCGGCCCTCGTCGTCACCGCCTCCCATCGCGCCGCCGCCGGCGTCTACGAGGACGGGAGCGGCCCCCTGGTGGCCGACGGGCTGCGGCGCCTCGGCTTCGCCGTCGACGGCCCCCTGGTCGTCGACGACGGCGCCCCCGTCGAGGAGGCCCTGCGCGCGGGCACCGCCGCCGGGTACGACGTGATCGTCACCACCGGCGGCACCGGGCTCTCGCCCACCGACCGCACCCCCGAGGCCACTCGCGCGGTCATCGGCCACGAGGTTCCCGGCATCGCCGAGGCCATCCGCGCCCGGGGCCGGGAGAAGGTCGCCACCGCGGCGCTCTCCCGGGGCCTGGCGGGCGTCGCCGGCGGCACCCTGATCGTCAACCTGCCGGGTTCCACCGGCGGGGTGAAGGACGGCCTGGCCGTCCTGGAGCCGCTGCTCCGGCACGCCGTGGACCAGCTCCGCGGCGGTGACCACCCCAGGCCCGGCGGCGACGGGGGTGCGCGCTGAACGGCCCCTCCTGGCCCGCCGAGCTGGTGGACGGCGACCTCGTCCTCCGGCCGATAAGGCTGCGCGACCAGCGCGCCTGGCGCGAGGTCAACCGCCGCAACCGCGACTGGCTGCGCCCCTGGGAGGCGACCATCCCGCCACCCGCGCCCGGCGCCCCCGCCGGCCACCGGCCGACCTACCGTCAGATGGTCCGTCACCTGCGCTCGGAGGCGGGCGCGGGCCGGATGCTGCCGTTCGTCATCGAGCACCGGGGCAGACTGGCGGGGCAGTTGACGGTGGCCGGGATCACCTGGGGCTCCATGTGCTCCGGGCACATCGGCTACTGGGTGGACGAGGAACTGGCCGGCCGGGGGGTCGTGCCGACGGCCGTGGCGATGACCGTCGACCACTGTTTCCGCACCGTCGGGCTGCACCGTGTCGAGGTCTGCATCCGCCCGGAGAACCGGCCCAGCCGCCGGGTGGTGGAGAAACTCGGCTTCCGCGAGGAGGGGCTGAGGCCGCGCTACCTCCACATCGACGGGGGATGGCGGGACCACCTGGTCTTCGCGCTCACCGCGGAGGAGGTCCCCGAGGGGCTGCTCCGCCGCTGGCACCGGACACGGGGCCAGAGCGCGCGCAACCCGGGGAATCCGGCCCGTCCGGGAACTGGAATGGAATAGGTGTTCGATATAAAAGCCAATACAGCGGTCTTCTCATCGCATCAGTCATAAAAAAAGTGAGAAATATCAGCCAGATCGTGCGACACACCGGCTCAATTGGCGGATGGCCTCGTGCGAACCCCTCTACCGTGTGAGGCGTGAGCAGCAGCGGCCTCATCTACGCAGTCATTGTCGGGGCCTGGGCCGCCTACTTGGTGCCGATGTGGCTCCGTAGGCAGGACGAGCTGAACGAGGCCCGTCCGACGGAACGCTTCAGCACGGCCATCCGGTTGCTGTCCGGACGGGCGGGGATGGAGCGCCGGTACGCCAAGGACCTGCGGTCACGCCCGGCCTCCGAGGCGGAGCCGGACGCCGACGCGCCGGACGCCGTCACCGGTTCGGTCGACGTCCGGGCGTTCGCCGTGTCCAGGACCGGACGGCAGTCCCGGGCCGAGGCGCGGCCGTCCGCGCCCGAGCGGTCCGCGGCACCGCCCCCGGCCGAGCGCCCCGGGGCCAGGCCCGCCGACGCGCGCCCCGCGGACCGGCCCCCGCAGGAGCGCCCCGCGGATCGCCCCGCGCCGGAGCGGACCGCGCCGGAGCGCCGACGGGGGCCCGCCCCCGGTTCCCCGGAGGCCGCGGCCCGCGCCCGGCGCTCCCAGGTGCTGGCGCGCCGCCGGCGCACCACCGTGGTCCTCTTCCTGGCCTTCACGCTCGGCTCGGTCGTCGCGGCCGTCGGCGGGCTGGCGTTCCTCTGGGCACCCGCGGTGCCCGCGTTGCTGCTCAGCGCGTACATCGCCCATCTGCGCTCCCAGGAGCGGCGCCGGTTCACCTTCCAGATGGACCGCCGCCAGGCCGAGGCCGCGGCGCAGCGCCTGCGGGACCGCGACGGGCGGACGCGGCGGCGCACCCCCGCCGACCTCCCGGGCGACCCCGGCGCCGACGAGCCGGACGAAGGACCCGAGGCGGAGGCCGACTCCGGGCTCTCGGCCCTGGCCGCCGACCGCCGGGCCCTGGTGGAGCAGACCGACCACGCCGAGTGGGTCGACCAGCAGCGCGAACGGCAGCGGCGGCCCGGCTCCGGCGAGAGCTGGGACCCGGTCCCGGTGCCGCTGCCCACCTACGTCACCGCGCCGGTGGCCCCCCGCGCCACCCCGGACATCGACCTCGGGGCGCCGGACGCCTGGAGCTCGGCCCGCTCCAGCGCGGTGACCACGGACCGCGAGGCCCCGTCGGTCCCGGCCCCCGCCGGTCCCTCCCCGGCGTCCGGCCCGGGCTCCGCCTCCGGTTCCGAGGGGCGCGGCGCCCACCCGGACCGCCCGTCCCCCGGGACCGAGGAGCGCCCCGAGGCGCCCCGGCGCAGCGGTGCCCGCCGGGCCGCCTCCGCCCGCCGTTCCCGCGAGCGCGGCCGGACCCCGCTCTTCGACCAGTACGAGGACGGCGACCGCCCCCGCGCGGCCAACGAGTAGCCCCGCACGGCCCCTCGGGGGGCCCTCCCGGGCCGCACCGGGAAGTGATTTTTGAGCAGGCCGGTCGGGGTGCTAAAGTTTCACTCGTTGCAAGGGCCTGTGGCGCAGTCTGGTAGCGCACCTCGTTCGCATCGAGGGGGTCTGGGGTTCAAATCCCCACAGGTCCACGCACATGGTTTCTGAGGAATCCTCAGAAACGTTGACGGGATCCCGTCCGATCGCATGATCGGGCGGGATCTTCGTCGTTCCGGGGAGTTTCGGCGGGTGTCCGGGGCGACGCGGTCGTCCTTCCCGTCCGGCGGACATCGCCGGAGGGGGGCGCGGGCTCCGCCGGGCGGGGAGCGGCCCTGCGTGCCCGGTTCCCGGCGGCGGCACCTCCCGGGGCGGCCGGCGAGGTTAGGTTAGCCTAAGTTCATGTCGGTTGCTGGCAGTCGCACACGCGCCCCGGAGGCTCTCCGCTGGAGCGAGCCCTTCCCCGGCGGGGCCCTGGTGGTCGAGCCCTATCTGCTGACCACGGCGGTCCTCGGCGGCCCGGAGGCGGCCGCGCTCTCCGGCGGGGCGCACACCCACGCCGACGCCCTGCTGGCCTGGCCGCACCTCGGGCCGATGACGGTGCACACCCCCGACGCGGTGCGGCACCTCGTCCCGGGCCAGGGCCTGTGGCTGCCGCCCGGCACCCCGCACGCCTGCCGGCCCGAGGCGGACAGCGTGAGCTGCTTCACGTACGTCACCCGGAAGGCGATCCCGCCGCACCGCACCTTCCCGCAGCGGGTGCGGGTCGGCCGCGCCCTGCAGGAGATGCTGCTCCATCTCGACGCCACCGCGATGCCCGACGGTCTGCGGCTGCGCACCCAGCGCGTGGTCCTCGACATGCTGGAGGAGGATCCGGGCACGGTGATCGAGGTCCCGGTGCCCGAGGACCGGCGCATCCGCGCGCTGGCCGAGGACGTCATGCGCGATCCGGAGAGCGGCCTCTCGCTGGAGCAGTGGGCCGCGCGGCACGCGCTGAGCGTGCGCACGGTCACGCGGGCCTTCGTCCGGGACGTCGGCATGCCCTTCGCCCGGTGGCGCTCGCTGGTGCGGATGTCCCTCGCGACCGGCCTGCTCGCCCGCGGGCACGGGGTCAACCTGGTCGCCCACCGCTGCGGTTACACCACCACCAGCGCGTTCTCCGCGGCCTTCCGCCGGGTGACCGGCGTCAGCCCGACCGAGTACCTGCGGCGGCACGGGGCCACGGCCCCCACCCGCGACTGACGGATGTCCCGGCCCGCGTCCGCGACTGACGGATGTCCCGGCCCGCGTCCGCGACTGACGGACGTCCGCGCCCGCACCCCCGACTGACGGACGGCCGGCCCGCGCCGCGGCCGACGTGGGCGGCGGGGGTCCCGCCCCGGCCGACGTGGCCCGCACCCCTGCACCGCCCCCGCCCGCGTCGAGCCCGTGTGCCCTGGCCGGCCGTCACCCGTCCCCCGCCGCCCCCCGCCGCTCCCTCCCACGGCCGCCCGCCTCCGCGCGCCGCGCGGACGCCCTCGCGCGCGCCTCACCCCCTCGCCCCGCCGCCCCGTGGCCGTTCCGCGACGCGGTCTGGCCGGATCGCGCCCCTCACCCCCGTCCGCGCCCCATAGCTTTCACTCAAGTGAGGGTTACCTAACCAACGCGGAGGACCGCCGCGCGCCCGTCCGCCGGGCCGCCGTGCCGGACCCCGTGCGCGCCCTCGCCCCGACCCGGGCACCGCCCCTCCCCGCACGCCCCCGCCCCGATCCAAGGAGAACCATGTCCACATCCCTCCCGGCACGACGCGGAGCGGGCCCCCTGGCCCGCGTCCTCGCGCTGACGATCGCCGCCGTCGTGCTCCTCGCGGGCTGCGGCTCCGGGACCGGGAAGGCCCCGGAGGCCGGGACCGGGAAGGGCGGTAGCGGGGCCGCCGCGAGCTTCCCCGTGACCATCGAGCACGCCCACGGACGCACGACGGTCAAGGAGAAGCCCCGTCGCGTCGTGGCGATGAGCTGGATGTCGCTGGACGTCGTCGCCGCCCTGGGCACCGTCCCCGTCGGCGTCGACGAGCAGTGGGGCGGCGACAAGGACGGCCACACCCCCTGGTTCCGTGACGCGGTGGAGGAACTCGGCGGCCCGATGCCCGAGATCCTGCGCTACGGCGAGTCCGGGGAGATCGACTTCGAGCAGATCCTCGCCATGGAGCCCGACCTGATCATCGGCCTCTACTCCGGCATCACGGACGTCGACTACAAGCGCCTCTCCGAGATCGCCCCCACCCTCCCGTATCTGAAGAAGCCTTGGGACGGCGGGACCTGGCAGGAGATGACCCGCACCATCGGCAGGGCGATGGGCGAGGACGCCAGGGCCCGGGAGCTCGTCACGGACGTGCAGGGGCGGCTCGCCGCCGTCGGCGAGAGCCACCCGGAGTTCAAGGGCACCACCTTCGCCTACGGGGTGGCGCTCACGTCCGGCTCCACCGAGGTCGGCCTCTACCTCGACTACGACGCGCGGGTACGGCTGCTCACCGAGCTGGGCTTCGAGAACACCCCCTCGATGGAGCGGATCGCCTCCACCGCCAAGGGCACCAACTGGTACGGCGGGGTCAGCCTGGAGAAGCTCGACACGGTCGACGCCGACATCTTCGTCGCCTGGGCCAACGGGCCCGAGGACGTGAAGCACTCCCTCGACGACCCGCTGTTCCGGCGCTGGAAGCCGATCGCCGGCAAGCGCTACGCCTTCGTCCAGGACCCGACCCTGGGCATGGCCACCAGCGGCCCCTCGGTCCTCTCCATCCCCTGGGCGATCGAACGCTATGTGCCGATGCTCGCCGACGCCGTCGCGGGCCGGGGCACCACCGGCGCGGGCGCCTGACCACCGGCCGCCGCCCCGGTGACACCCCCGAGGACCCCATGAAGACCGCACCGCCCCCGCCCGCCGCCACCCGCGCGGCGCGTGACGAGCCGGGCCCGCGCCACGCCGCGGGCCCGGCCCGGCGGGACCGGCTCCGCCCGCTGGTCCTGCTCGCCGCCCTCGCGCTGCTGCTCGCCGCCGCCGTGCTCAGCGTCATGACCGGCGCCCGCCCGCTCGCCCCCGGCACGGTGTGGGACGCGCTGTTCCACCACGACGACTCCGCCGCCCACGCGACCGTGCGCGAACTGCGGCTGCCGCGCACGGTGATCGGACTCGTCACCGGCGCGGCCCTCGGCCTGAGCGGCGCGCTGATCCAGGCGTTCACCCGCAACCCGCTGGCCGACCCCGGCATCCTCGGCGTCAACGCGGGCGCGAGCCTCGCCGTGACCTTCGCGGTCGCCGTCCTCGGGATCACCTCCCCGGGCCGGTTCATCTGGTTCGCCCTGGCCGGGGCGTTCGTCCTGACCGTGCTCGTCTACCTCCTCGGCTCGATCGGCGCCGACCGCGGCTCCCCGGTCAAACTCACCCTGGCGGGCGTCGCGTTCGGCGCCGTGTGCGGCGGGATCACCTCCGCCATGGTGCTCCGGAGCACGGCCACCCTCGACGTCATGCGGTTCTGGGCGGTGGGGTCGATCGGCGGCCGGTCGCTCGACGTACTCGCGGTCGCCCTGCCCCTCGTCGGCGCGGGCCTGGCCCTGGGCCTGCTCAGCGCCGGACCGCTGAACGCCCTCGCGCTCGGCGACGACGCCGCCCGGGCGCTCGGCACCCGCCCGGCGGCGACCCGGCTGACCGTCGTCCTCGCGGTCACGCTGCTCGCGGGCACCTCCGTCGCCGTCGCCGGGCCCATCTCCTTCGTCGGGCTGATGGTGCCCCATGTGGTCCGCTGGTGCGTCGGCCCCGACCAGCGCTGGATCCTCCCCGTCACCGTCCTCGCCGCGCCCGCCTTCCTGCTCGTCGCCGATGTCGTCGGGCGCGTGGTGCTGCCCTCCGGGGAGCTGCGGGTCGGCCTGGTCACCTCGCTGGTCGGCGCCCCCGTCCTGGTCGCGCTGGTCCGCCGCCGGAAGGCGAGCGCCCTGTGACCGCCGCGCCCCCCGCGCGCCGGGGGTCCGCGGGCCGGGTGGACTTCGGGCGCGCCGTGTGGGTCCGGCGCACCGGTCCGCTGGCCCTGCGCGTCGACCGGCGGTCCGTGCTGGTCTGCGCCGCCCTGGCGGCCGCGGTGGCCGTGCTCGGCGTGCTCACGCTCGGCTCCGGCTCCCTCCCGCTCACCCCCGCGCAGGTGCTCTCCGCCCTTCTCGACCCGGACGCCGACCACCGCGCGCGGCTCGTCGTCGTCCACTGGCGGCTGCCCCGGCTGCTGCTCGCGCTGCTCTGCGGGGCGGCCCTGGCCGTCAGCGGGGCGATCTTCCAGTCGCTGACCCGCAATCCGCTCGGGTCGCCCGACGTGATCGGCTTCACCTCCGGCTCGTACGCGGGTGCCAGCGTCGTCCTGCTGCTGCTCGGCACCGCCGACCACCTCGCCGTGGCGTCGGGGTCCCTGACCGGCGGGGCGCTGACCGCCCTCGCGGTGTACCTGTTGGCCCACCGGGGCGGAACGGACCCCTTCCGCCTCATCATCGTCGGCATCGCCGTCGGCGCCTTCCTGTCCTCCCTCACCTCGATGCTGCTGCTGTCGGTCAACCCGCAGCAGGCGATGCTGGCGGCCACCTGGGGCGCCGGGTCGCTCAGCGGGCTCGGCTTCGCCCAGCTCGGCCCCGCCGCGGCCGTCCTGGCCGTCCTGCTGGTCGGCTCCGGCGCCGTGGTGCGGCCTCTGGTCCAGCTGGAGGCGGGCGACGACACCGCCGTGGCACTGGGCGTCCACGCGCGGCGCACCCGGCTCCTCGCCACCCTCACCGGCGTCGCGCTCACCGCCCTGGTGACCGCGACCGTCGGCCCGATCGCCTTCGTCGCGCTGGCGGCGCCGCAGATCGCCCGGCGCCTCACCCGGAGCTGCACCACGCTGCGGATCGCCCCGGCGGCCCTGACCGGCGCCGCGCTGCTGGTCGCGGCCGACCTCGTCGCCCAGCGGGTCGAGGTCCCGGTCGGCGTCGTGACGGTCTCCGTCGGCGGCGTCTACCTCGTCTGGCTCCTGGCCCTCCGGTACTCGGGACGGCGCCGATGACCCCGCCCCCGCCGCCCCCGCCGCCCTTGCCGTTCCGCCCGACCGCCGCCGTCCCGTGCCGCCCGCCGGCACCGGAACCCGACCCGACAGGAGCCCCCTTGACCGCCCGCACCGCCCGGCCCGCCCGGGAAGCACCCGCCCCGGCCCGGCCGGAGGCGACCGACGCCTCCCCCGGCCGCGCCCGGCGGACCGTCCCGGAGCACCCGGACCGCACCGTCCCGGACGGCTCCCCCGTCGCGGTGCCGCACGACCGGAGCCGGGCCGCGCGCCCCCACGGCCGCCCCGGCGCCCCGCGCGAAGGCCGCCCGGTCGCCCCGCGCGACGGCCGGGTCGTCGCCACCGGCGCCCCCCGGGATGCCGTCATCGCCGAACGGGTGGAAGCCGAACGGGTGGAAGAGGTGTTCGGGCCGCCCTGCGGGGCCGTCCCAGGCCCGGCCACCCAGCCGCCCGTGGCCGTCCCGTCGGCCGGTCCCCGGAGCGCCCGGTGACCCGGGAAGGGAACGGCGCCCGCGACGCCGGGTCCGTCTCCGCGCTGTTCCGCGTCGCGCTGCTGAGCGGGGGGCGGGCCCGGCTGCTGGTCCTGACCACCCTCGGGTTCATGCTGCACCAACTCTGCGAGGCCCTGGTGCCGGTCCTGATCGGCGTCGTCATCGACCGGGCCCTGGCCCCCGGGGACCGCGGCGCGCTGCTCGGCTGGCTCGCCGTCCTCGCCGGGGTGTTCACCGTCCTCTCCCTGTCCTACCAGCGGGCCGCCGCCGCCATGGTGACCGTCTACGGCCACGGCGAACACGCCCTGCGCCAGCGCGCCGTGGAACGGCTGCTGGACCCGCGCGGACTGCGCGGCGCCCCCGGGACCGGCGAGGCGCTCGCCCTGGTCTCGTCGGACACCTACCGGGTGGCGGGCGTCTCCTGGAGCGTCGTCCAGCAGGCGTCCACCCTCACGGCGATCCTCACCGCCTCCACCGCCCTGCTGCTCATCTCGGTGCCGCTGGGCCTCGGCGTCATCGTCGGCACCGTACTGATGCTGGCCCTGATGCGCCGTCTGTCGGCGCCGCTGGAGGCACGGGGCCTGGCCGAGCAGGGGTCGGCGGCGCGGGCCGGCGAGGTGGCCACCGACATGATCACCGGACTGCGGGTGGTGATCGGCATGAACGCCCGCGCCGAGGCCGCCCGCCGCTACCGCGCCGCCAGCCGGGACTCCCGGGACGGCGCCGTCGCCGCCGCCCGCGCCGTCCTCGCCTACGGCAGCCTCAGCAGGCTCCTGTCGGGGGTCTTCCTCGCGGCCCTCGCCACCGCCGCCGGACTGCTCGCGCTCGACGGGCGGCTGACCATCGGCCGGCTCGTGACCGTGCTGGGCCTCGCCCAGTACCTCCAGGGCGCCCTCGCCCACGTCGGCACCTTCGCCTCCAACTGGGCGCACAAACGGGCCTCCGCCCGCCGGCTCGGCGCCCTGATCGGACGGCCGCCCCTGATCGCCCCCGGCACGGCCCTCGCCCCCGGCACCGTCCCCGGCACCCCGCTGCTGCGCTGGAACCCGCCCGGCACCACCGGGCCCGTGGACGTCCGCCCCGGCGAACGCGTCGGCGTCGTCCCGCGCGACGCGGCGCACGCCCGGGAGCTCTCCGACCGCCTCGGCCACCGGGTGCCGCTCGCCCGCGGTGAACTCCTGCTGGACGGCGCCGACGCGGTCGACCTTGGACCGGACCGGGTCCGGGCCCGGATCGTCGCCGCCCCCCACCACGGGACGGTGTTCTCCGGCACCCTGCGCTCCAACGTCGTCCCCCCGGGTGGCGACCCCGATCCGGCCGTGTTCCGGGCCGCCCTGCTCGACGACGTCCTCGACCACGTCGGCGGGGACCTGGCCGAGGTCGGCGAGCGGGGCCGCAGGCTCTCCGGCGGACAGCGCCAGCGCCTGCTCCTCGCCCGCGCCCTGCACACCCGCGCCGACCTCGTCGTCCTCGACGAACCCACCACCGCCGTCGACCCCTCCACCGAGCGGCGCATCGCCCGGGGCCTGCGCGACCTGCCCGGCACCATCCTGCTGATCACCACGAGCCCCCTCCTGCTCGCCGCCTGCGACCGGGTGGTCGACCTCGGCGGGCCGGACCACGGACCGGAAGGAGCACCCCGGTGAGCGCCTGGAACGACACCCCGGTGAGCGACGGGGGAGACACCCCCGTGAGCGACGGGGGAGACACCCCGGTGGGCGACGGGGGAGACACCCCGGTGGAGGCCGGGGAGGACGCCCGCGCGAGTGCCGGGAAGGTGACCCGGGCGGGCACCGGGAAGGACGCCCCGTCCGGTGCCCCTCCGCCCCGGGCCCTGCCCGTCGCCGGTCCGCGCCGCACCCGGCGGGAGGTCCGGCGACGGCTCGGAGCGCACCGGGGGCGGCTCGCCGCGGCCCTGCTCACCCTGGTCGCCGGGACGGCGGTCACACTCACCACCCCGCCGCTGCTCGGCGCCGTCGTGGACGCGGTCGTCGACCGGGCCGCGCCGGGCCGGGTCCTCGTCCTCGGTCTGCTCCTGGTGCTCGCCGCGGCGGCCGGTGCGCTGTCGGCCCTGGTGGGCGGCCGGATGCTGGCCGCGCTGGTGCAGGACGTGCTGGCGGGGCTGCGCGAGGACGTCTTCCGGACCGCCGTCCACCTGCCCGCCGACCTGGTGGAGTCCTCCGGCAGCGGCGACGTCGTCTCCCGGGTCACCCGGGACGTCGAGGCGGTCTCCGAGGCCGCGTCCGACGTGCTGCCCGACGTCACCGCCGCCGGACTCACCGTCGCCCTGAGCGTGGTCGGGCTGGCGGTCCTCGATCCCCGGCTGGCCCTGGCCGGCCTCGTCTGCCTGCCCGTCCACGTCCTCGCCACCCGGCGGTTCCTGGCCCGCTCGCACGCGGTGTACGGGGACGTCCGCCGCCTGGAGTCGGAACGCGGGCAGTCCGTCGTGGAGTCGGTGCACGGCGCCGGGACGGTGCGGGCCCACCGGGAGCAGGACCGGCGGCTGGCGGAACTGGCCCGGCGCAGCCTGCGGGCGGTCGAACGGCAGCGGGACGGGGCGCGGCTGCGGAACCGCTTCACCGGCCTGCTCAACGCGGCGGAGTTCCTCGGCCTCGCGGCGGTGCTCACCACCGGCTTCGCGCTGGTGCGCTCGGGACAGGTCTCGCTGGGCGCCGCGACCGCCGCCGCCCTCTACTTCCACCGGCTCTTCGACCCGATCGGCGCGCTGCTGCGCAGCCTCGACGACATCCAGCGGGCCACGGTGGGCCTGGCCCGCCTGGTCGGCATCACCGACCTGGGCGTCACGGGCGACGGGGAGCCGACGGCGCCCCGGGAGGCGGTGCCCGGCACGGGGATCGGGGTGGAGGACGTCTCGTACACCTACGACGGGGTGCGTCCGGTGCTCGGCGGCATCCGGCTGGAGGTGCCGGCCGGCTCCAGCCTCGCTCTCGTCGGGGCCAGCGGCTCGGGCAAGAGCACCCTGGCCCGACTGATCGCCGGGCTGGACGAACCCACCCGCGGCCGGATCACGGCCGGCGGCGGTGCCCGCTACCTGGTCACCCAGGAGACCCATCTGTTCGGCGGCACCCTCGCCGACAACCTGCGGCTGGCCCGGCCCGGCGCCACCGACGCCGAACTCGCCGACGCCCTGCGCGAGGTGGGGGCCGACTGGGCGCTGACGGGGGAGTACGGGCTCGGCACGGTGCTCGGCCCCGGCGGGACGCCCCTGGACGACGGCGCCGTGCAGCACCTCGCGCTGGCCCGGGTGCTGCTCGCCGATCCGCCCGTCGTCGTCCTCGACGAGGCCACCGCCGAGTCCGGCCCCCGCACCCAGGCGCTGCTGCGGTCCGCCCTCGCCCGGGTCGTCCGGGGCCGCACCGCCGTGATCGTGGCCCACCGCCTGGAGCAGGCCAGGGACGCGGACCGGGTCCTCGTCCTGGACCGGGGCGGGATGGCCGGGTACGGCAGTCACGCCGAACTCCTCGCCAGGCCGGGCGAGTACGCGGCCCTGTGGGAGGCGTACACCTCCACCGGAGCCGTCCCCGGGCCCCGTCCGCCGGGCGCGACCGGGGGTGCGCCTTCCGGTCCCGGCGACGCGCCTTCCGGTCCCGGCGGCGTGCGTTCCGGCGTCGTCAGGGCGCGGGCGGGCTCGGACGTCGCCGACACCGGCTCCGGTGACGCGGACCCCGGCTCCGATGACGCCCGTACCGGAGTGGAGGAGGCCCGTACAGGGGCCGGGGGGTCCCGTACGGGGGCGGGGGAGTCCCGTACGGGTTGCGGCGACGCCCGTGCCGGGGCGGGGGAGGACCGCGCCGGGGTGGGGGAGGCCCGGACCGGGATGGTTGACGCCCGCCCCGTGCCCGGTGGCGCCCGCCGCCGGTCCGAGGAGGCCCCTGCCGGGTCGGCCGACGCGCCTCCCGGTCCCGGCGGCGTGCCCCGCGCGCCCGGCCCCGTCCATCCGCCGTCCGCACCGTCCGCACCGTCCGCACCGTCCGCAGGGCCGGGGGCGCGAGACCCCCGTACGAAGGAGCAGCACCCATGACCATCCACCGCGCCGTCGTCTCCCGCGTCCGGCGGGTCTCCCCGGCCATGGCCCGGGTCACCCTGCACGGAGAGGGCCTCGCCGGTTTCGTCTCGACGGGGATCGGCGACGAGTACGTACGCCTTTTCCTCCCGCACGGCCCCGACCGCCGTGACGTCTCCCTGCCGGAGGCCACCGGGGACGGCGGCTGGCGGAACCCCGAGGGAAGGCCCACCGCCCCGATGCGCACCTACAGCGTGCGGGCGGTGCGCCCGGAGGCCGGGGAGATCGACGTCGACTTCGTGCTGCACGACCACGGGGTGGCGTCCGGCTGGGCCGCGGCGGCCCGCCCCGGGGACGTGCTCGGCCTCACCTCCCCCACCGGACTCTACGATCCCCCCGCCGACCTCGCCTGGCAGGTCCTGGTCACCGACCTGACGGGCCTGCCCGCCGCGGCCCGGATCGTCGAGCAGACACCGGCGGGGGTCAGGACCCGGGCGGTCGTCGAGGTGCCCGACCCGTCCTGCGCGCAGCCGCTCCCGGACCGCCCGCATCTGCGGACGACCTGGGTGTACGGGGGCAACGGCCACGGACCGAGCCGGCTGGCCGAGCTGGTCGCCGCGGCGGTCCCGCCGGGCACCGACCCGACCGGCGGGTACGTGTGGGCCGCCGGGCAGACGACGGCCTGCCGGGGCGTACGGCGCCATCTGCGGCGGGATCTCGGGCTGCCCGCGGAACGGTTCAAGGTGGTCGGCTACTGGATGCCGGGGGCCGAGACCTGGACCGAGCGGTACGAGGCGCTGCCCGCCTCCGTCCGCGCGGAGCTGGAGGCCCTCTGGGACGACCCGGCCCGGGAACCGGAGGACATCGCCGTGGAGTACGAGTCCCGCCTCGGCGCGCACGGCCTGTGAACGGCGGGGGCGGCGCTCCCTGCGGGGAAGGCTCCGGCGGGGGAGGGGGCCGTACGCCGTGGGTACGGGGCGGGTGTCCCGGAGTCCGGGAGCGGACGGGTCCGCGCCGGGGGAGCGGTGCCGTCGGCACGTCCTGGGGCCTCCGTCGGGCCTCCGTCGGGCCTCCGTCGGGCCTTCGTCGGGCCTTCGTCGGACCTCCGTCAGACCTCCGTCGGGCCTTCGTCAGACCTTCGTCGGATCTCCGACCGTGCATGCCCGCCCGCGTCGCGCGGGTGACGCGCCCCGGCCGTGAGCCCCGTACCCGGCCCCGGCTCCGAGCCGACGGCCGGGGGCGACCGTGAGCCGACGTCCTCGGCCCTGACGTCCCCGGCCCCGGTTCCAGGCGCCGGGGTGGGGCCGGGGTCGGAGGGGGCCAGGGTTCGAGGTGGCCGAGGAGCAAGGGGCCGGGGTCTGAGGCGGCCGGGGGCCAAGGGGCCTGGGTTCGAGGCGGCCGGAAACCGCCGTGAAGCCCGGCCCGCGCCCCGCCCCGCTACAGCGCCTTCGCGTAGCAGAGGCTCTCGTCGTGGAAGCGGTAGTAGCCGAACTTCTCGCAGGGCGCGTAGCCGCTGGAGGCGTACAGGGACACGGCCTCGGGCTGCTTGGTGCCGGTCTCCAGCACCATGCGGACGCGGCCGGCCGCGCGGGCGTCCTCCTCAAGGAGGGCCAGTACGCGCCGGGCCAGGCCCCGGCCGCGCGCCCGCTCGACCACGAACATCCGCTTCAGCTCGGCGTCCCCGTCCCGGTTGCCCACCTCGTTGGTGTCCCTGCGGCGCCAGCCGCCGGAGGCGACCGGGACGTCGTCCTCGTCGTACACGAGCAGGTACAGGCCGTTCGGCACCGCGAAGTCGGCCGCGTCGAGGTGGGTGGCGTCCCCGCCGTCGCCGTAGCGGACGTCGTACTCGGCCTGGACCTCGTCGTTGAGCTTCATGGCGTCGGGGTGGTCGAAGGGGACCCGGCGGATATTCATGCTTTCTACCGTATTTCAATGCATCGTGACACGGGACATCGTCCAGTGTGCCGGTATGGTGCCCTGTTGTTCACCGTGACCTTCGTCAAGGTCCGGGGTGCGGGTGTGAGGGCAGGGAGAGTGCTTTGCTGACAGTGACCTCCGTCAACGTGAACGGTCTGCGTGCCGCCGCGAAGAAGGGCTTCGTGGAGTGGCTGGCGGGCACCTCGGCCGACGTGCTGTGCCTCCAGGAGGTGCGCGCCGAGCCGGAGCAGCTCCCCGGGCACGTACGCGCCCCCGAGGGCTGGCACGTGACGCACGCCCCCGCCGCCGCCAAGGGCCGCGCGGGCGTCTCCCTCTACAGCCGCCGCGAGCCGGACGCGGTGCGGATCGGCTTCGGGTCGTCCGAGTTCGACACCAGTGGGCGGTACGTCGAGGCCGACCTGCCGGGGGTGACGGTCGCCTCGCTCTACCTGCCGTCCGGCGAGGTCGGCACCGAGCGGCAGGACGAGAAGATCCGCTTCATGGACGCCTTCCTCGCCCACCTCAAGGAACTGCGCGAACGAGCCGCCGCCGAGGGCCGCGAGGTCGTGGTCTGCGGCGACTGGAACATCGCCCACCAGCGGGCCGACCTGAAGAACTGGCGCGGCAACACCAGGAACTCCGGCTTCCTGCCCGAGGAGCGCGACTGGCTCACCCGGGTCCTCGACCCGGCCGAGGGCGGCTACGTCGACGTGGTGCGCGCCCTGCACCCGGACGTGGAGGGCCCGTACTCGTGGTGGTCGTACCGGGGGCGCGCCTTCGACAACGACACGGGCTGGCGCATCGACTACCACATCGCGACGCCCGGCCTGGCGGCGAAGGCGGTCAAGGCCACGGTGGAGCGCGCCGCGACCCACGCGGACCGCTGGTCCGACCACGCCCCGGTGACGGTGGTCTACGACCACTAGCGACCAACACCCGCCGCCGCGTCCGCGTCCACGGCATGACGCGAAAGGAAGCCCTGGCCAAGCTCACCGAGAAGATCGCCGCCAGCAACCGCGGTCTCCCCATCCCCTCTGCGCAGGGCAGCCTGGCCGCATACCTGACGTACTGGCTGGAGAACGTCGCCGTCTACCAGCTCCGCAAGAACACCCACACGCGATACGCCGCCTGCGTCGACCGGTACCTGATCCCCGGCCTGGGTAAGAAGAAGCTCACCAAGCTCACCGCCAAGGACATCTGTACCTGGCTCAACCAGCTCCGCACCACTTGTCAGTGATGCACGCGCGGCATCGATGCCCGGCGCGACCAGCCCCGCTGTTGCGCCGCTGGCCGGTGCTGCTCCAAGCTGCTCTCCCCGCTGACGCTCACCTACCTCCATTCCGTGCTCAAGTCCGCCCTGGAGCACGCCGTCCGCGAAGAAGAGATCCCACGCAACGTCGCCCGCAATGTCCGCACCGGCACCCCACGGCCCCGGCGCTTCGAACCCCTCACCACCGACGAAGCCCGACGGCTCCTCACCGCCGCGCAAAGTCACCGGCTGCACGCGCTGTTCGTACTCGCCCTCCACACCGGACTCCGCAAGGGCGAACTCCTCCGCCTGCGCTGGGAAGACCTCGACCTCGACGCGGGCACCGCTGCCATCCGCCGCACCCTTCAGCGAACCGCCACAGGCGGGCTCACCACGCTGCCCACCAAGACGCGGGCCTCCGAGCGCCGCATCGCCCTCCCCACCCGCTGCCGCCAGTCACTGAAGCTCCACCACGAACAGCAGCAGCGCGAGCGTGAGGCCGCGGGCACGACGTGGCTGCACGACGGGCACGTGTTCACTACGGTGCAGGGCGGGCCGATCGACCCGACCAACCTCACTCGCGCCTTCCTCACGCTCCTTCGCAAGGCCAGCCTGCGCCGCATCAGCTTCCACGACCTCCGCCATTCGACTGCGACCCTGCTCCTGGAGCAGGGCGTCGAACTTGTCGTGATCAAGGAACTCCTCGGCCACGCCCACATCGGCGTCACCGCCACCGTCTACGCCCACGTCCGACTGCGCCTCCAACGCGAGGTCATCGACACCCTCGGCACCGCGCTCGGCAGCCGGGAAACCACCGAGACGGCCCGCTCCGGCGGCGACGAACCACCACTATCCCGCGCCACTGGCGTCCGCTGACGTTGTCGTCAACTACTGCCGTCAAACGCCAGATCAGCCCCGCCAAGCACAGCTCGGCGGGGCTGATCTTTGCCGCTGCATGGTCCTTCTCAGGGCGCGACTGGGCCGAATCGGGTAACGAATCCAATGCGGTCCATGAGAACCAACGTTACGGAACCCGATACTTGAGACCCATCAGAAAGAACCGAAGAACCGGTCCCACCAACTCGGCTCCCCAGAACCGTGGAAACGCAAGAGAGTGGGCCCATCGTAGCTTCTTTCAAGAAGTTCTTCCGGAATTGTGATGTACCCCGATTCGGCGAGAGCTTGCTCTACCTTCTCAAGGTCATTCGCGTCGAGCTCGCCTTCAGCCTGCGCTTCGTCCGTACCCAAGAAGGCGCCAGGGTTATCGGCCGCCACCATTGCCAATGGCTTGAACTTGCTCACCAGTGCAACGATTCTCGCCCCACAGACTGTGGCTTCCCCTGGCACTTCGATTCGTCCGTACTGCGCGGAGTCCTGGATGTCTCGATCGATTCCGCAAGGCGTCGAGAAGTGAGAAGCGATCTGAATAGACAGACGGCTGAACGAAGCTGCGGCATCGGCCGCATTGTAGTCAGTTGGCGTTTCTGGACATGCGGGATCGTCCAAACGATGCAACAGTTCCATCAGTTTCGCGTCTCTCTCCATTAATCCTCCAATCATCGAATTCGCTACACCCGGATCAGGTGAACAATTTCCTCAGTGCGGGAAAGCTGTGAGTACCTTCCCGGTGAGAGGCTCGTAACGCACCAGTATTCTCACCCCTCCCGCTGATCCGATCACGTTCTGAACCGCAGGTTCGCCCTTCCTGGTCTTCAGGGTTCTTTCGGCATGCACAGTAGATCCCTTGTACCAGGTCCTTTGACTATTTGGACTCGTCACCACGTCAGCAACAGCATCCAAAATCTGGTCATCAGACCATCCCTGCGGGAAAGCATCCTTACCCGGCGCCCCCGGGTACCTGTGGCCATCAAGGATGTGATTCGCCCTCTCGTCACCGATCAGCTCCCGACCAGTTCCGCAGCTGCCATTGCTGTTGTGAACCAGAACCGGAGTCTGCCCCGCCAGCACATAGTACGTGTGCTACGCGGCGCCCCTCTGCCTGCTTCTTCGCTGGTCAGCGCGTGTTTTGAGTTCCGCTGGTGTCCGTGGTTGTGCGGGGAAAGCCGTGGGTGTTGCCGTCGCTACTGCCGTCAGGGGCCGGGCGGCTGGTGCTGGTGCCGTTGCTCGTCCCGCTGGTCACCGCGGCGCTTGTCGGGCCACCGTGTACGCGGTGGGTCCGGTAAGCCCTGTCCCTGTGCCGTCGTTCATGTCCAGGACCTCGAAGCCGGCGCCCTCCGCGTAGCGTTCCAGTTCGCGGGGGAACAGGACGCGTCTGCGGATCTCGTCTCGGGCCTCGTCGCCTGAGGGAAGCGTCCAGTGCCGGTGCATGGTGTTGATCTGGGTCCGCAGGTCCCACGTGTGGCGGATGGTGACGGTCGCGGATCCCGTCGGGGTGTCGACCGAGGCGGTGGTCGGCTCGGTCCCGGGTGATCGGGGCCACGGGGGAACACAGCACGAGCAGCGCTCCTGGCCGGGCGTGGGCGGCGAAGGTGGCGAAGACCTGGCTGATCGCCTCGTTGTCGTGCACGTAGGCGAGGCTGTTGCCCATGCAGGTCACTACGTCCATGCGCTGGCCGAGTCGCACGGTGCGCATGTCGCCGGTGCGGATGTCCAGCTCCGGCCGGGCCTGGTGGGCGTGGTCGACCATGCCGGGCTGGAGGTCCACGCCGATGCACTCGAAGTGCTTGGCGAGGATCTCCAGATCGCGGCCGGTACCGCATCCGAAGTCGACCAGGGTCCGGGCGTCCGGCCTGTGCAGCTCGATCAGGGTCTGGCACATTCCGGCGCTTGCGCTGTCGGACTGGACCACGTCGTAGAGTGCCGGATCGCGGTACAGGAGGTTGGTGGCTTCCACGTGCTCGGCTTCCGTGTTGGGGCTGGTCACATGAGGCTTCGCAGTCCGACCTCCAGGGCGAGCACGTCGCACAGCAGGTCGGGGACGACCGGCGCAGCGTCGGCGTCCCTCCGCGCCTTGGCGAGAGCCTTCCCGTCAACGTAGCCGAGGTCCACCAGGATGGACTCTTTCAGCATGTCGTCCAGTACGGGCAAACCGTAGGAACGCAGGCCCTTTTCCAAAACGGCCAGGAAGTTTTCCGGCTCGGCCGGCGCGGCCACCCACTCGGGCAGCCCGGCCCGCCGGATCCGCTCGCGGAACAGCGCCTTGCCGTGCTTGTGCTCGTGCGGCAGCTGCTCCATGAACCGCACGATCCGCGGGTGCGCGAGCGGGCTCACCGGCCAGATTCCGGCCCGGAGGAATCCGGGGTTGTGCATCCCGAACGCCATCAGGGTCGGTACGGGCAGTACCGGGATGGGTGCCAGATGCTCGTTCACCTCTGCGAGTGCTCGGGCTGCCTTGACTCCGAGCCACGGTACGGGTTCGGGTGTCGGCAGTTCGGCCTGTGTCCTGGAGTGGTGGGCGTTGATCTCGTCGCCGCCGCTGCCGGTGAACATGACCTCGCACCGCCGGGCGGCTGCCTGCTCGCGCACGACATCGAACGCCTCCTGGTAGAAGGCTCCCGCCGGGTCGTGCGGCTTGCGCAGATCGCGCACGCCTCCAGCGCAGAAGGGTGGGTGCTGCGTGGCGGGGGTGGCCGTGTCCCGGAAGCCGCAGTGCTCCACAAGGACCCGTCGTCGCTCGCGCTGTTGCCTGCCGGTGCTTCCTCCCACCAGCAGGCCGAAGCTGTACACCTCGGGGAAGCGGGCCGCCTTGATGGCCAGGGCGACGTTCCCGGAGTCCGCGCCGCCGGACAGTTCGACGCCCACGCATCCGGTTGCCGTCGGCGCCTGGCGGATTACGTCGGTCAGCAACTCGTCCAGAGCGGCGAGTGGATCAACGCCGGGACGCAGGGTACGTGGCTCAAGTACGTGTTCCGCGGGGTCGGGGTAGTGGATGCTGAGTCCCGAAGGGGTGAACGTGGCCGCTGCCCGTTCGGTGAGGCGGTAGACGCCTTCGAAGAGCGTCTCGGACGTGTAGCGGTGCTGCCTCGTCAGTGTTCGGGCGACAACGCGTGGCACCAGGCGGTCGGCCCGCAGATGCGGTCGCAGCAGTGTCAGGTCCCACGAAGCGTGCAGCTCGCCGGCCTTCTCTGTCAGATAGAGCGGGGCAGTGCCGAAGACACCCGCCGACAGGCGGTCTTCCCCCGGCTCCATGGTGAGTGCGACGGAGTCGGCCTCGTCGCGCTTGCACTCCTTCACGCGGACCCGTACGCGTGGTGCCTGGTCGTCGCTGACCTCCATGACCAACGTGGACACGTTCGCGGGCTCGATCCAGCTCTCGCCGTTGATCCAACGGCCGCCCTGCGATCTCCACTTGGGCTTCTGGAGATCGGCCAGGCGCAGACGCATCGACAGCATGTCGTCCCTTTCCGATGTCGTGCGGCGGGGCGGGGCCGCGTTCGGCCCCGCCCCGCCTGGCGTCAGTCCTGGATCACTTGCTGCAGTGGTCGCCGTTGTTGTCGCCGCCGCCCGGCATCTTGTCGAACAGCGCGGCCTCGACGGTCGGGACACCGGTGACCAGGTCGCCGGTGAACAACTCGTCCACGTTCATCGTTTTCTCCCTTACGGCTTTCGGTGGACTCCGACGCTGATGCTGCGGAGTTGGACCCGTCCGGCTGCCGGACCCTTGCGAAGAAGGCAGCCGGGCGGGGTGCCCACCGCTTCGGGCGGCGGGCCCTCCCTCGTCACAGGTGGGGAGCCTGGATGCGTGACGGGGAGGAGTCAGGTGGGTGGGGATGCGGCGGCGACGCCGAGGACGAAGCCGACCGGTCCCGAGATGGTGATGATCAGGCGCGGTGCGGCGTAGCGGCCGACGGCTGCGGCCAACCGGTTCACAGCCGCTCTCCGCGGCTGCGCTGGTTGGCCTCGCGCACTGCGACGCTCAACTTCTCCGCGCCGTACTCGGGCGTGGCACTGCCGTGCTGCGGGCAGAGACACGGCGAGAACCGGTTCGAGCCCGGCGGCAGGTCCGCGCCCTCGTAGGTATCGATTCTCAACGCCCCGTCCATGCCCCCTCCTCGGTCATCCGGGCCAGACGGGCCCGTGCTTCGCTTCTCATCCCTCAGCCCTTCAGACGGCGGCTGCGGCGAGAACTCGCCGTTGCCTGCTGTCTCTACGCAACCGCACGACCACGCTCAGCGGTACCGTTGCCGCGGCGCCAGGACTTGAAAGCCTTGAAAGTTCGCAAGTGCACGGGGAGTTGAGGGTATGGCCAAGCGTGAACCGAATGTGGCGCTCGGGCGCCTGCTCGCCGAGAGCCGGTGGACTCACCGCCAGTTCGCGCGGGCTGTGAACCGCGTCGGTACGGAGACCGGAATCCCCCTGCGCTACGACGAGTCGGCAGTGAGCCACTGGCTCGGCGGCACCGTCCCTCGCGGCGCGGTGCGCGGATGCATCCTCGAAGCTCTCTCCCGCCGCCTCAGCCGACCGGTCACCCACGCCGAGGCCGGGCTGCCCGTTCCACGCGATCGCTCCTCCGCGGCTGCGGATACCGTGGAAGGGGTGATCGACCTGGGGAGGCTGGATATGGACCCGTCCCGCCGCAGCGTCCTGGGCGCCGGCCTGTTCTCCGTGGCCGTCACCGTTCCCGGCTGGCCTGATGTGGTCGGGCGTGCCGACGCCGTCCAGTCCGGCCGCACAGCACGCATCGGCATGAACGAAGTGGACATGGTCATCGCCATGACCGAGCGTGTCT
Organism: Streptomyces sp. SID8352; assembly: GCF_009862265.1. Taxonomy (GTDB): domain Bacteria; phylum Actinomycetota; class Actinomycetes; order Streptomycetales; family Streptomycetaceae; genus Streptomyces. Next base: position 46,681 of record NZ_WWGX01000002.1, read on the forward strand.
CGGAGCTGGACGACGAGTTCGGCGGCCGTCACGCACGCCCCATGGCGGCCTCGTTCATGGTCAACACCGTGGTCTCCTACCTGCGCGCCGACGCACCCGAGGACGTACGCAAGGCGATGCTGTCCGCCGCCTCGGACCTGCTCTACCTGACCGGCTACATGGCCGTGGACGAAGGGCTGCACGGTCTTGCACAGCGCTACTACGTCAAGGCCCTGGAGCTGGCCGGCGCGGCCGAAGACCACCTGACGTACTGCACCACCCTGCGGGGCATGAGCGTCCAGGCGGTCGACCTCCGTCACGGGGCGAAGGCCATGGAGCTGGCCGACGCCGCTGCCGCCGCCTCACCGAAGGCCGGGCCCCGGATGCTTGCCTTCCTCGTCGGCCAGCAGGCGCATGCCGCCGCGCAGACGGGCGACCGTACGGGTGCGCTGCGCTACATCCGAGAGGCCGAGGCGGCCATGGACCGTGCCGAGTCGCGCGGCAAGGCGTTCGGCTCGTACGACCCCTCTTCGCTCAACTACCACGTCAGCCAGGTGCGTTACGAACTCGGTGACAAAGCCGGAGCCGTCGAAGCCATGCAACAAGCGGACCGGCTCCGCCCCAGCTCGTACCAGCGCACGCGAGTACACCGCCGCGGACTGTTGGCAGAGCGACAACTGGAACTCGGCCACCTGGAAGCGGCCTGCGTCACCTGGCACCAGGCCCTCGACGACTACCCCAAGGTGCAGTCCGGCCGCGCCGACGACCGCGTGAAGGCGATGTTCAGCCTCCTGCGTCCTCACCTGAAGAACGCGGCGGCCCGCGACCTGTACGACCGAGCACGGGCGATCGCACCACCGTCGCTGGTCACCTGATCCCCGTCGCTCCTTCAAGCTCAGCCACAGAAAGTCAGCCACGACGGCGGGTGCGCCGACAGATCACCCGCCACGTGTGCTTCCAGCAACCCCGCACCGGCCTCAACCACGCCTCTTCCTCCCGTCACAGCATCCGCCCCGCTCCGGCCTGGCCGCTCGTCAGCGGGATGGTCTGCTCGATCTGTGGTTTCGCCTGTGACCCACGCCGACGACGATCGATCGCGGCCTTCGGTTGCCGCAGCCTGACGTGGTGCTGTGCGTCGTTCGGCGGAGTCGGCCTGGCGGCGCCGCTGCGGTTGCTTCCGGGATCGAAGTCGGCCCGCTTGCCTGTCACTGCGCGCCGAGTGGCCGGTGGGCGTCGCCAGCGGGGCGGCAGACAGGAGTGGGCGGCGGCCACCGGCCGCCGACGCGCGGCGGCCCGCGTCAGCGGGACGCCCTTGATCAAGTAAAGAAACTCTGAACAACACTCCCCGTGCTACGCGTCCTGCCGCTCCGCCGGGTGCGGCAGGTTCAGCGTCGGCGTCTGCCTTCGTTCAGCCGGTCGTATAGGCGCTGGACGCTGGCGGCCTGCTCTTCGGGCGTGTAGTTGCCGCTGAGTCGCTTGCGTTGCTCCATGACGGCGCGCATGGCGTCGCGGTGGGCGGTGGCGGCTTCGAACTCGGCGCTGGCCTTGGCGAACCGTTCCTCGGCGGCGGCCAGTTCGGTCGCTACCTCGTCGTCGCTC
>NZ_WWGX01000020.1 GCF_009862265.1 Streptomyces sp. SID8352
AGAAAGTGTTGGGTAAGTGATCGACTGCGTTCTGTGATGTGCTGGTGGTGATCTTTGCGGTCGGGGTTTCCGTGAAGATCACCACCATGTGTGTCTGTTCGTGCAAGCCGTCCTATGACTCGTCGTTGACGGATGCTCAGTGGGCGGTGATCGAGCCACTGCTGCCGGTGCGGGATCCGCGCCGGGGTGGCCGGCCGTTGAAGTTCCCGCGCCGTCTGGTCGTGGACACGGTGTTGTATGTGCTGGTCAGCGGGTGTGCCTGGAGGCTGGTGCCGCACGACCTCGCTCCGTGGGACGTGGCCTACCGCTGGTTTCGGGCCTGGACTGCGGACGGCACGTGGGACCGGGTCCACGACGCGCTTCGCGACCGGGTCAGGAGCGCGGACGGGCGGGATCCGCAGCCGTCGGCGGCGGTGCTCGACTCGCAGTCGGCCCGCAGTCACCAGGGCGGTCAGGCGATCGGCTACGACGCGGGCAAACGCGTGCGGGGCCGCAAGCGGCACCTGCTCGTGGACACCTGCGGGCTCGTGCTGCGGGCGGTCGCGCACTCGGCTTCCGTGCAGGACCGGGCGGGCGCGAAGTTGGTCCTCGGCGGCATCCGGGAGCTGTTCCCGCAGGTCGGACTGGTCTGGACCGACGGCGGCTACATCAACGTCGTGGACGCCTCGCTCGTCGGCTGGGCTGCCGAACACGAGAACCTCGAGATCGTCCCCGTGCCGCGCAACGCGGATGTGAAAGGCTTCCAGGCGCTGCCCCGCAGGTGGGTGGTCGAACGGACATTCTCCTGGCTGGGACGGTGCAGACGGTTGGCACGGGACTACGAGCGCAAGACCGCGCACGCCGAAGCGATGATCAAGGTGGCCATGATCCGGCTCATGGCCGCCCGACTGGCCAGCGAGGACATCGAACCGCGCGGTCCCATCGAAACCGAAGCAGCCCGCCGCCTCGCCGACGACCTTAAATACGAGTAATCGCCCAGTTACCCAACACTTTCTCAGGCGTGCGGGTCCACCAGGATCTTGACGGCCGTCTCGTTGTGGTGGATCAGGGTGTCGAAGCCCTCGTCGATCAGGTCGTCCAGGCCGATGGTCCTGGTGATGAACTGCGCCAGGTCGACGCGTCCCTCCTGCACCAGTTCGATGGTCTGCGGATGGGAGTTGACGTAGGCGATGGTGCCGCGCAGGTCGATCTCCTTGAGGACGAGCTTCTGCATGTCGACCGAGGCGGGCCTGCCCCAGATCGAGATGACCGTGATGACGCCGCCCGGCCGCACCGCGTCGAACAGGGTGTCGAGGACGACGTTCACGGACGTGGCCTCGAACGCGACGTCCGCACCCCTGCCGCCGGTGAGGCGCCGGACCTCGTCGGCGACGTCCAGGGCGGCGGGGTCGAGGGCGTGGTCGGCGGCCCTGGAGTCCAGCGCCTTCTGCCGTCGCAGCGGACTCAGTTCGGAGACCGCGACCTCGACGCCCATCGCCTTGAGCACGGCGCAGGTGAGCAGCCCGATGGGGCCCGCGCCGCCGACGAGCGCGAAGGCGCCCGCCTTCGCCCCCGACCGCTGGAACGCGTGGTAGGCCACCGACAGCGGCTCGATCAGCGCCGCCTGGTCCAGGGGGATGTCGCCGACCGGGTGCACCCAGCGGCGCTCGACGACGATCTTCTCCGCGAGACCGCCGCCCCGCCCGCCCAGACCGATGAAGTTCATGTCGGGGGAGAGGTGGTAGGTCGGATTGTTCTCGCTGGTGTCGACGTCCGGGCGTAGGATGTAGGGCTCGACGACGACGCGGTCGCCCGGTTTCAGTCCCTCGACCCCGTCGCCCACCGCGTACACCACGCCGGACATCTCATGGCCGAGCGTCACCGGGGCGGACTCGCCCGAGACGGGGTGCGGATGACCGGCCGGCGGGACGAAGATCGGCCCGTCGAGGTATTCGTGCAGGTCCGTGCCGCAGATGCCGCAGTAGGCGACATCGATCCCCACGGTGCCCGGCAGGACGGAGGGTTCGGGGATGTCCTCGATCCTGATGTCCCCCCGGCCGTAGTAGCGTGCAGCCTTCATGTGCTGTGGCTCCTTCGTCTGCTCCGCACGCACCGTGCCGCGCGTCGTGCCACGCGGTGGACGCCGAACCGTACGGCGCGTGCCGTTGACGATGCGGTCCCCGGGCCGGAGGCCCGCGCGGGCCCCGGGTTCCCGGGCGGCGCCGGCGCACCCGGCGCCGGGCGGGATGTCGGCGGCGCCGCGCGCCACCGGGTCCGTGGAACCCGGGCGTACGCCGGGACGCGCCGGTACGACGCCGCGCCGGGTCCCGTCCGAAGCGATGCGCCGCGCCCCGGTCTCCCCCGCCACGATACGCTCGCGGACCGCCGCCCGCAGCGGCCGACGGACTCGTCCCCGGGGCCGGTCCGGCGACGGGGCCGGCGCTTCCCGTCCTCCTCGACGACGCCGTCCCCGCGGTGCCGCCCGCCCCGGGCGGGCGGCCCCCTTCCGGCGCCGCGCTCAGGCACTCTGACCCGGGCGCCCGGTTCCGGCGTGCGGGGTCCCCGGGCCGGTCGCCCCGCGGCCGGGTGCCAGGGCCGCGGGTCGGACAGCGGGCCGGTCGGGTACCGGGCGGGGCTGACGCCGCGCGGGTCAGACGCCGGGCCGGTCCGCGCCGGTCCGGTCCGCGTCGGTCCGCAGGGACTCCTCCGTCGGCTCCAGGGTCTCCCGGGCCTTCGGCAGGACGTTGGCGACGTAGTCCGCGACCGCGGCGTCCAGACCGATGTCGTGCTGCGCCCGTTCGCCCAGGTACCAGCGGCGCTCCAGCAGCTCGTAGTAGATCTCCGCCGGGTCCATGGGGCCCCACAGCTCGCGCGGCACCGCCCGCACGGTGGGCCGGAAGACCTCCCGCACCCAGCGGTGGGCGAGCACCTCGGGCCGGGCGCCGAGCGGATCGCCCGGGGCGTAGTCGTCCTGGGTGGCCATCCAGGACTCCAGGTCGGTCAGCAGCCGCCGCGCCTGGTTCTCCTCGGCGTCCAGCCCGGTCAGCCGGAGCAACTGCCGCTGGTGGTGCCCGGCGTCCACGACCTTGGGCACGAAGGTGACCGTGTCCCCGTTGGAGGCGTGCTCGATCTGCATCTCGGCCACGTCGAAGCCGAGGTCGTTCAGCCGCCGGATGCGGCGCTCGATGTAGTGGTACTTGCCCGCCGGATAGACCGAGGTGCGGGTCAGCTCCTCCCAGAGGCGCTGGTAGCGGGCGCAGATCTCCGTGCCGAAGTCGACCGGGTCGACGGACGGGTGCAGCGCCCCCGACGCCTCCAGGTCGAGCAGCTCCCCGCTGATGTTGACCCGCGCCAGGTCGATGTCGTACTCGCGCTGCCCGGCGCTCAGCCGGGGGTGCAGCTCGCCGGTCTCGGCGTCCACCAGATAGGCCGCGTAGGCGCCCGCGTCGCGCCGGAACAGGGTGTTGGACAGCGAGCAGTCGCCCCAGGCGAACCCGGCCAGGTGCAGCCGCACCAGCAGCACGGCCAGCGCGTCCATCAGCCGGTGCACGGTCGCCGGGCGCATCGTCGTCTCGAACATCGACCGGTACGGCAGCGATCCGCGCAGGTGCCGGGTGATGAGGACCGGCTCCAGCGGGCCGCCGTCGGCGGTGGTGCGGCCGGTGACGACGCCCAGGGCGTCCACCGCGGGGATGGTGAGGCGGTCCAGGTCCCGCAGCAGCCCGTACTCGCGCAGCGCGGGCCGCTCGGCCAGCTCCTTGACGGCGATCACCTCGTCGCCGGCCCGGGCGTAGCGGACGACGTGGCGGGAGATGCCGCGGGGGAGCGGCACGAGGTACTCCTCGGGCCACTCGGCGAGCGGTGTCTGCCAGGGCAGTTCGAGGAGGAGCGCGGGATGCTCCGGGTTGGTGGCGCTGATCTGCAAGGCCATGCCCAGACTCTAGAACGCCCGGTCACGGGCCCGGCGGGCGGCGTCCCCCACCGGGCCGCGGTGGACGGGACCGTGGCCCGGCAGCAGGATGTCCCCGTCGAGGGCGGCGAGCACGTCCAGGGAGGCGAGGGCGCGGGCCCGGTCGTGGTGGAACATGGCGGGCAGCAGCTGCGGTCCCGTGCGGCGGGAGGTGGCGTGGCCGCTGACCAGGGCGTCCCCGGAGATCACCACACCGGCGTGCGGGAGGTGGTAGGCGCAGTGCCCGTCCGTGTGGCCGGGCGTGTGCACCGGCACCGGGCGGCCGGGCAGGTCGAGCGGGCCGGGGGAGGGGAAGGCGGCGGGCGCGGCCACCGGGTGCTGCGCGGTGCCCCCGGCGCGGACCACGTGCGCGGCCCAGGGCAGCACGCCGGGCCGCCAGCCGTTGCGCAGCACCGCGCCGACGGAGACCTGCTGGAGGAAGTCGCGGCGGGCGTGCGGCACTTCCGCCTCGTGCAGGAGGACCGGGGTGCGGTGGGTGGCGCGCAGGTACTCGGCGGAGCCCAGGTGGTCGTTGTGCGCGTGGGTGATCAGCACCGCGGCCACCGCCTCCGGCGAACCGCCCACGGCGGCCAGGGAGTCCAGCAGCAGGCCCCGGTCGGCGGGGTAGCCGGTGTCGATGAGGGTGAGGGCGTCGCCCTCGGTGAGGATGATCCAGTTGGTGTGGCCGCCGTGCACCAGATGGATGCCCTCCGCGACCCGACGCACGTCCGCGCGCATGCTTCTCCCGCCTCGTGGTGACCGCCCGGCGGCGCTCCCGTGGCGACCGCTGGGGGCGACAGCCAACCAGACCCGGAGCCCCGCGCACACGTCGGCGCGGCGGGAGGCCGACTTTGCGCCGGTACCCGACGACGGTCGCGGTGCCCGGGAGTGCGGTCGGCGGGAGGCGTGGATGCGCGGCGGGGCGCGAGGGCGTCCGAGGTACGCGCGCGGAGGTGCGGCGGAGCGGCCGGCCTCGACCTCGCGGACGGCCGTGCCCGGCGCGCGCTCACGGAGCTGAGAGCGGTGAGGGCGGGCGACGGGGGAGGTGCGGCGCCCGGCGGGGGGAGGGGAAGGGAAGGCGGGTAGGGGCGGGAAACGCCCTGCGCACCGCTGCCCGACGTGCCGCACCGCTGCCCCACGGGCCGTCCCCGGCCCCGCCCCGCGCGTCGTCCCCGGCCCCGCGCGTCGTCCCCGGCTCCGCGCGCCGTCCCCCGCCCCGCGCGTCGTCCCGGCCCCGCGCCGGGCGGCCCGGCGGCGCCCGTCCCGGGCCGCCCGGCGCGGGACTCGTCCCCCTTCGCCGCGGGGCGTGCGCCCGCTTCCGTCAGCGTGACCGGCTCCCCCGCGCCGCGGTCGCGCGCCCACACCCGTCCGTCCGGCGCGCGACCCCGGCGAGGCGCGCCCCGAATCACGTGGGGCGGTGCCCGCCGGCCCCGCGCCCGGGCGGCGCGCGCCCCTCAGCGCACGCCGTGCGGCCGGAACTGGACGCTGACGCGCGGTCCGGTCGCGCGGGTGCTCTTGGGCACGCAGTGCTCCCAGGTGCGCTGGCAGGAGCCGCCCATCACGATCAGATCGCCGTGGCCCAGGGGCCGCCGCACCGTGTCGCCGCCCCCGCCCGCCGGACGCAGCAGCAGATCGCGCGGGGCGCCGACGGAGAGGATGGCGACCATGGTGTCCCGGTGGGCGCCGCGTCCGTGCCGGTCGCCGTGCCAGGCGACGCTGTCCCGTCCGTCGCGGTAGAGGCAGAGCCCCGCCGTGGTGAACGGCTCGCCCAGCTCCCCGGCGTAGTGCGCGGACAGGGCCCCGCGCGCCTCGTCCAGCACGGGGTACGGCAGCGGGTCGGCCGCGCGGTAGAAGGCGAGCAGCCGGGGCACGTCCACGACCCGGTCGTACATCGCGCGCCGCTCCGCCCGCCAGGGGACCTCGGCGGTCAGCCGCTCGCACAGCGCGTCGGCCCCGCCGAGCCAGCCGGGCAGCACGTCGATCCACGCGCCGGAGCCGAGAGCCGTGCGGCGCAGCCCGTCGAGGGGGCCGAGCCGCACCTCGTCGGCCTGGTCGAAGAGCGAGCCCTGGAGATGCGTGGTCATGACTCCACCGTACCGCGTGTTCGAATGTACGTTCGAATCGAGGGGATCGCCGTCCCGGTCCTGTCCGGCGCGCCGCCGCATCCGGTAGCTTCGCCTGTCCGGCGCGTCCCCGGGGAACGGACGGTGAGGGAGCGACGGCGCGCGGGCATGGCGGAACGGACGGTCCGGGCGGCGCCGGCGCCGTGCGCGCACCGTGCCGCCCCCCGTCGGCCCCGCCACCGCCGCCCCGCGGGCCCCGCGCCACATCGCGTGCCGCGCCCGCGGTGCGCCCCACCCGCCGTCGAGGCGACGGACGAGGAAGGAACGGTCGTCATGGATGCCGACGTCATCGTGGTCGGAGCGGGACTGGCGGGACTGGCCGCCGCCCACGAGCTGACCCGCCGGGGCCGCAGGGTCGCCCTGGTCGACCAGGAGAACGCCGCCAACCTCGGCGGCCAGGCCTTCTGGTCCTTCGGCGGTCTCTTCCTCGTCGACTCGCCGGAGCAGCGCCGCCTGGGCGTCAGGGACTCATTCGAGCTGGCCTGGAGCGACTGGCTGGGGAGCGCCGGGTTCGACCGGACCGACGACGAGGACTCCTGGGCGGTGCGCTGGGCGCGGGCCTACGTCGAGTGGGCGGCGGGGGAGAAGCGCTCCTGGCTGGCCGGACACGGCGTCGGCTTCCTGCCCACCGTGGGCTGGGCCGAGCGCGGCGATCTCACGGCCGGGGGCCACGGCAACTCGGTGCCCCGCTTCCACGTCGCCTGGGGCACCGGCACGGGCGTCGTCGAGCCCTTCGTCCGATACGCCCGGCAGGCCGCCCGGGACGGACTGCTCACCTTCCACCACCGCCACCGTGTCGACGCTCTCCTCGTCGAGGGGGGCGCCGTCACGGGGGTGCGCGGCACGGTCCTCGCCGCGGACGACGCGCCCCGGGGCGTGGCCTCCAGCCGTGAGGCGGACGGCGGGTTCGTGCTCACCGCCGGGGCCGTGATCGTCGCCTCCGGCGGCATCGGCGCCGACCACGCGCTGGTGCGCCGCCACTGGCCCGAGCGCCTGGGCACCCCGCCCGCCCGGATGCTCACCGGCGTACCCGCCCACGTGGACGGGCGGATGCTCGGCATCAGCGAGGCGGCCGGGGCCCGGCTGGTCAACCGGGACCGGATGTGGCACTACACCGAGGGCGTGCGCGCCTGGGACCCCGTCTGGCCCGGACACGGCATACGCGTCCTGGCGGGGCCGTCGTCGATGTGGTTCGACGCCCTCGGCCGCCGGCTGCCCGCGCCGTGCCTGCCCGGCCACGACACCCTGGGCACCCTGCGTCATCTGCGCACCGCCGACGGCCCGGCCGGGCACGACCACTCCTGGTTCGTGCTCACCCGGCGGATCGCCGAGAAGGAGTTCGCCCTGTCGGGCTCCGAGCAGAACCCGGACATCACCGCCAAGGACCGCGCGGGCTTCCTGCGCGAACGCCTCCTCGGCAAGGGCGCCCCGGCCCCCGTGGACGCCTTCCTGCGCAGGGGCGCCGACTTCGTGACCGCGCCCGACCTGGAACGGCTGGTGGACGCGATGAACGGGCTGACCGGCGAACCGCTCCTGGACGCCGCCGCCGTCCGGCGCCAGATCGAGGCCCGCGACCTCCAGATCGCCCATCCCTTCGCCAAGGACGCCCAGGTCCAGGACATCCGCAACGCCCGCCGCTACCTCGGTGACCGCCTCGGCCGGGTCGCCTCCCCGCACCGGCTGCTCGACCCGGCGGCCGGTCCGCTGATCGCGGTCAGGCTGCACACCCTCACCCGCAAGACCCTCGGCGGCATCCAGACCGACCTGGACTCCCGCGCCCTCGGAGCCGACGGCACCCCCGTGGACGGCCTCTACGCCGCCGGGGAGGTGGCGGGCTTCGGCGGCGGCGGGGTGCACGGCTACAACGCGCTGGAGGGCACCTTCCTCGGCGGCTGCCTGTTCTCCGGCCGAGCCGCGGGGCGCGCCGCGGCCCGGAACACCACCTGACGCCGCGCGCCCGCTTCCGCACCCGCGGCCGGGGCCCCTGCCGCCCACGGCACCCGCCCGTCTCCGGACGTCGGCACGGACCTGGACGCCCGCCCCGTGCCGCGCTCCCCCGCGCGGCGGGGCCGGGGGTCATCTCCGGTCGAGCAGACGGAGCAGCACGGACGCCTGGCTCTCGTCGGGGGACGTGGACGCGGTCAGCAGCGTCACATCGCCCGCGCGGGCCAGCTCCCGCACATGGTCGAGCAGCCGGGCCGCCTCGGGGGCGGTCAGCTCCGCCTCGTAGCGCTCGACGAACTCGTCGTAGGAGCCGCCGCCCCCGTGGTACCAGCGGCGCAGTTCGGTCGACGGGGTGAGCCCCTTGGGCCACTCGTCGATGTGCGCCGCGTCCTTCGCCACACCTCGCGGCCACAGCCGGTCGACGAGGACGCGCACGCCGTCGTCGGGCTCGGGCGGATCGTAGATGCGGCGCACCCGCACGGTCATGGTCGTTCCTCTCCACGGGGACGCTGCTCCGGCGAGCCTACGTCCGCCCCCGCCCCGGGGAGGGCCCCGTGTTGGCCCGTTCGGGGGCAGGGCCGGTTCGGGCGCGGGGCGCGCACGGCCGAACCGTTGGGGGCGGGACGGGCGGTCGTGCCCCGCTCCGGTCCGGCGGCGGCGCCGGGTCCCGGACCCGGGGCGCAGGGAGGCGGTCAGCCCGCACCGCGCCGCGCCGCCCGGCGCCGGAGGGTGCGGCGCTCCGCCTCGTCCGTCCCGCCCCACACCCCGAGGGTCCGCTCGGTGCCGAGCGCCCACCGGAGGCACTCCTCCCGCACCGCGCACCGGGCGCAGACCGCCTTCGCCCGCTCGGTCTGCACCAGCGCGGGGCCGGTGGTGCCGATCGGGAAGAACAGGTCGGGGTCCTCGGTGCGGCACGCGGCGTGCTGTCGCCAGTTCTCCATCAAAGCCACCTGCGGTCGATGTCCTTCGCGCCCTCGCGAACGCCTTGCTCACCCCCGGGTCACCTCCCGGCCCGGGGACGAAACGGGGCCGCGGCGGCCGAAAGGACATCTTCCGTTCACAGAACGGCGGTGCGCGAGGCGTCCGTTCACACCCGACCCGGTCCGGCCCGACCCGACCCGGTCCGGCCCGACCCGACCCGGTCCGGCCCGACTCGGCCCCATCTGACCCGACCCGCCCCGGCCCGTCGGCCGTCCGGCACCGGCGACGCCCGCGCCGCGCCGACGGCCCGGCGCAGTGAACGGCGGGCGTACGCGCGGGCGGTGGCCGACGGACGGCCACGGGCGGGGCCGCCGGGCCCGGAGCGGGTGCACCGCCCGGAGCGGTCTCCGGCCCCGCCGGACGCGCCCCTTCGCGTGGCGGGGCCCGACTGGTGCTCTGACCGGGAGGGTTCGCCGGGTCGGCGCTCGGAGCGGTTGGATGGGCGGTGGACGTCCGTTCCGACCGCTGGAGGTGTGGTGGCCGAGGCTGTGCGATACGCAGACCGACCGACCAGGAGGGGCGGAAACCGCAGCGGATCGTGCGCCGGGGCAGTACGAGCCCGGCGCGCCGTCGGCGGGCGACGACGCTGCTCGCGTCCGCCGGTGGGAACCGTGTCCCGGTGTCTGCCCGGCCGGTACAGGCCAGACTGGCACCGGGACACGGTGCGGGACGTGATCCAGCGGTTTCAACGAGATCGGACCGCACTGTCCGGGCCCTCACCGGGCGGGAGGCCGTCCCGTCCGCCGGTTCGGCGACGACCGGCTGCGGGGCGTCAACCGCCGCAAGGGCGCCGCCGATGCCCTGGCCGCGCTGAAGTCGGTCCGCGCCGCCCGGACCGACGGCGCACCGATCCGCGTCACCCCGGACACCTGTCCTCCCACACCGGTCAGGACATCCGCCACCGGGCGAAGAAGTGCGAGGCCGAGCCGTGCTCCACCCCGCCCCGCGCCTCCCGGGCCAACCCGATCGAGACCCACGTCGGCCCCCTGCGGCGGTTCCCCTCGGCCGACTCGAACCATCGCAGCCGTCCCGCGCAGCCCCAGGGCCCTGCACTGCCGTCCGCGATGGCGCGACGCCGGCGCCCTCCATCCGGCCTCCTCGCCGCACAACGCCGAGAACGTGCCCGCTTCCGCGAGGAGAAGGGCATTCGCCGGGGCGGACGCCCGCTCGCCGGTGCGGCCCGACGACGCTTCGCGCACACCGCCTCCGACCCAGCGAAGGAACCAGAGGACACTCGTGAGCATCCGTACGACGCATCGCGCTCTGCTGAGCCGTCTGCTGCCCGACGACCAACCGGACGACCTGGCAGTACGCCAGGGGCAGTTCCACGTCGTGGTCATCGGTTCGGACCGCGTTGTGTGCCTGCCCCGCACCCGGGCAGCGGCCGCCCGCCTGCCCCAGCGGGCCGTCGCACTGCACGCGCTCGCCGGCCTCGACCTCGGCTTCCGCACACCCGAGCCGCTGCTCCAGGGCGGCACCGACGGGGCGCCGTTCCTGGTACTCAGCCGCATTCCCGGGGAACCGCTGGAGACCGACGCCCTCGACGAGGCCCGAGTGGTCGACACCGTGGCGGCGCAGTACGCCGTGCTGCTGTCCGCTCTGGCCCGTGCCGGCACCGATGAGGCCGTGCGAGCGGTTCTGCCTCGTGCGGCGGAGGGCCAGTGGCGGCGGTTCGCGGAGAACGTACGCGCGGAACTGCTCCCGCTCATGTCCGACGGCGGACGCCTGCGGGCCGAGCGGGAACTCGCAGCGCTCGACGGCCTTCCCCACCTCACCCGAGCGGTGGTGCACGGCGACCTCGGTGCCGAGAACGTCCTATGGGAGTGGAGGCACGGCCTGCCGCGCCTCTCCGGAGTGCTCGACTGGGACGACGTCGTGCTCAGCGACCCGGCCGAGGACCTCGCGGCCATCAGCGCCGGCCACGGCCCCGAGTTCCTGGAGCGGGTGCTCGCCCTCGGCGGCCGGTCGGACCGCGGACTCCGCACCCGCGTCGCCGCGATCCGCGGCACATTCGCCCTGCAGCAAGCCCTCTCCGCAATCCGCGACGGTGACGAAGAGGAACTCGCGGACGGCCTGGCCGACTACCGCTGAGGCACACCGGCACATCAGCCGCGTCGAGCACTCCACAGCGACGGCAACCGGTGAACCCGAGCGGTCGCGGCACCAGTTCTTTCCTCGCCGAACCATCCGCCGGGAAGCCGGGAAGCCGGGAAGCCGGGAAGCCGGGAAGCCGGGAAGCCGGGAAGCCGGGAAGCCGGGAAGCCGGGAAGCCGGGAAGCCGGGAAGCCGGGAAGCCGGGGGCGTCGGAGGAGCCGGACAGGTGGGACGAGTCGGGCAGATGGGACGAGCCGGGGAGCCGGGGAGCGGGGGGAGCCTGGGAACGCGAGGGGGCGGGCGGCGGGTCACTGCCGGAGCGCCTCCGCCGCCGTCGCCGTCACCGCCCGGGCCACCGCCGCCAGCGCGGGCGAGTCCAGCTTCCACTGCTGCCAGTACAGCGGCACCTCCACCGCCCGGTCCGGCGCGAAGTCCACCAACCGTCCCCGGCGCAGCAGCGGGTGGGCCTGCGACTCGGGCACCATGCCCCAGCCGAGCCCCGCGGCGACGGCCTCGACGAACCCCTCCGAGGTCGGCACATGATGCCGCGCGGAGCCCGCCCCGGGCAGTCCCAGCCGCCGGGCGAAGGCGTCCTGGAAGTCGTCCCGCCGGTCGAAGACCACCACCGGGGCCGCCGTCAGCGCTCCCCGCAGCGGACCCGCGAGAAACCGCGCGGCGAACTCCGGCGCCGCGCACGGCAGATAGCGCATCCGGCCCAGGGAGCGCACGGCGCACCCCGGCACCGGGTCGGGTGAGGAGGTCACCGCAGCCATCACCACGCCCTCCCGCAGCAGGGCCGCCGTATGGCTCTCGTCCTCCCGGCGCAGCTCGAAACAGAGCCCGGGATCGCGGGGCAGGCGGGCGACCGCCGTCAGGAACCAGGTCGCCAGCGAGTCGGCGTTGACCGCCACCGACACCCGGGTCGGCTCACCCGCCCCGCTGAGCCCCAGCTCCGCGTGCGCGTCCCGCTCCAGCCGGGCGACCTGGCGGGCGAGCCGGACCAGCACCGCGCCGGACTCGGTGGGCCGCACCGGTTTGGTGCGCAGCAGCAGCACCCGGCCCGTGCGCTGCTCCAGCGCCTTCACCCGCTGGCTCACGGCGGACGGCGTGACGTGCAGGGCGGCGGCGGCCGCGTCGAACGTGCCCTCGTCCACCACGGCCAGCAGGGTCCGCACCTGGTCCAGCGGAAGATCCGCCGCCGACGTCCCCGCCCCCGTGCCCGCAGCCGTGCCCACGTCCACCGCCTCCTTGAATTCTGCTAAAGATACGTGAGGATCTTTAGTTGGACGCCGGGTGATCGTCCGCCCTAGCGTCGCGGTCATGACCAACGCCCTGACCGCGGCGGCGGCCGGATTCGGCACCGGACTGTCGCTCATCGTCGCCATCGGCGCCCAGAACGCCTTCGTCCTGCGCCAGGGCGTCCGCCGGGACGCCGTTCTCGCGGTGGTGGGCATCTGCGCCCTGTCCGACGCCGTCCTCATCGCCCTGGGCGTCGCCGGGGTCGGGGCGGTCGTGGCGGCCCGGCCCGGGGCCATGACCGTGGTCGGCTGGGTCGGCGGCGTCTTCCTGCTCGGCTACGCCGCCCTGGCCGCCCGGCGGGTGCTGCGTCCCGCCGGGGTGCTCGGCGCGGACGGTGAGGCGGCCGGGTCGCGGCGGCGGGCGGTGCTCACCTGCCTGGCGCTGACCTGGCTCAACCCGCACGTCTACCTCGACACCGTCCTCCTGCTGGGGTCCGTCGCCGCCGACCGGGGACCGCTGCGCTGGACGTTCGGGCTGGGGGCCGCGCTGGCCAGCCTCTGCTGGTTCGCCGCGCTGGGATTCGGCGCCCGGGGCCTCGGCCGCTTCCTGGCCCGCCCCGCGGCCTGGCGGATCCTGGACGCCCTGGTCGCCGCCACCATGACCGTTCTCGGCGTCACCCTGATCGCCGGGGCCTGACCGGCCGGCGCTCCCGCCCGGGGCCGCGCCGACCGCACGCCCCGCGCCCCGTCCCGCCCAGGGCCACGCCTCGCTTCCGCCCCCGTCCCGCCCGGTCTGCCCCGTTCCGCTCCGGTCGGCTCCGGGGCGCCGAGGGGCGGCTGCGATAGTGAACCCCGCAGCCGACGTACGCACCGACCGCATGGGAAGCCGTGGACACCAGCGAGAGCAGTACCGAACCCCGGCCGGAGGACCCCGCCGGGGGACCGGCCCGGGAGCCCGCCGCACCTCCGGGGGAGCCGGGCGCCGGGACCCCGGGCGCGAAGACGCCCCGGCGGCGCGGACCGGGCCGCTGGGCCATGGACACCCGGCCCCTGCGTCGCCCCGCCTACCGGCGCCTGTGGACCTCCACCATCGTGACGGCCGTCGGCAGCCAGCTCACCGCGGTCGCCGTGCCCAAGCAGATCTACGACATCACCGGCTCCTCCGCCTGGGTCGGCGCCGCGAGCCTCGCCGGTCTGCTTCCGTTGATCGTGTTCGCCCTGTGGGGCGGTGCCGTCGCCGACGCCATGGACCGGCGCAAGCTGCTGCTGATCACCAACACCGGCATCGCCGTCACCTCGCTGCTGTTCTGGGCGCAGGCCGTCACCGGCACGGGGTCGGTCGCCGTCCTGATGGTGCTGCTCGCGCTGCAACAGGCCTTCTGGGGGCTGAACGCGCCCGCGCGCAACGCCTCCATCGCGCGCCTCGTCCCGGAGGACGAACTGCCCGCGGCCAACGCGCTGGGCACCACCGTGATGCAGATCGGCCAGGTGGCGGGGCCGCTGCTCGCGGGTGCCCTGATACCCGTGATCGGGCTGGCGGAGCTGTACCTCATCGACGCGCTGGCGCTCTGCGTCACCGTGTGGGCCGTCCACCGGCTGCCCGCCCTGCCGCCGCTGACCTCGGGGGTCGCCCGGCGCGCGGGCGTGCGGGAGATAGCCGCCGGGTTCCGCTACATCGCCGGGCACGCCGTGCTGCTGCTCTCCTTCGTGGCCGACATCATCGCCATGGTCCTCGGCATGCCCCGCGCCCTCTTCCCCCAACTCGCCTCCGAGACCTACGCCCCCTACGGGGAGGGGCTCGCCCTGGGGCTGCTGTTCGCGGCCATTCCCATCGGCGCGGTGGTCGGCGGGCTGTTCTCCGGCACCTTCTCCCGGGCCCGGCGGCACGGCTGGATGGTGATCGGCTCCGTCGTCGTCTGGGGCCTGGCCATCACCGGTTTCGGGCTGAGCGGCAACCTCTGGGTCGGGGTGGCGTTCCTGGCCGTCGCCGGGATCGCGGACATGGTGTCGATGGTGTTCCGGGGGGCGATCCTGCTGTCGGCCGCGACCGACGAGATGCGCGGACGTATGCAGGGCGTGTTCACGGTCGTCGTCGCGGGCGGCCCGCGTCTGGCGGACGTGCTGCACGGCGGGGCGGGCTCCGCCGTCGGCGCGCGCGAGGCCGTGGCGGGCGGCGGTCTGCTGGTCGTGGTGCTGATGCTGGCACTGGCCGCCGCGGTGCCCGCGCTGCGCCGCTACCGCGTCTGACCGGCCGTGCGCCCGCGCCGCCCGGTTCCGGCCGGCCCGGGAGGGGCGGCTCTCAGAGGACTCCGTGCCCGTGGGCGGCGTAGTGGTCCATGAGCTGCCCCCGGGTGGTCTCCAGGCGGTGGGCGAGGATCTCCGCGACGCTGCGCACCAGCACGACCCCGAGCCGGGGGTCCTCCTCGCACAGGGCGAGCACCGGTTCCGCCTCGAACTCGTAGGCCCGCACCGGGCTGAACGCCTCGGCGCCGAAGTCCCACTCGTACGGCGGGAACAGCCAGGACCAGCCGAGCAGGTCCCCGACGCCGAGGCTGGCCACGGTCACCCGCTGCAGCGGGGTAACCTGCTGGGCCAGCGACACCGCGCCGGACCGGATGACCCAGAAGCGGTCGGCCCTTCCGCCGACCTCGAAGATGCGGGCGTCCTCGGGGAAGGAGACCTCCCGTGCCAGCTCCATCAGCCGCTCGCGCTGGGGATGGGGGACGGCGGTCAGCAGCTTGATGGCTTTGGTCATGAGGTGCTCCTCACCGGCGGCGTTGACGGTGCTCCCACAGCCATTGCACCGGCCGCCGCCGTTCGGGGCACGTCGGCGGCTCCCGGCCACCGGGGAAAGCCCCGCCCGCCTCGCGCCCTCCCGGCCCGCGGGGCGCGTCCCTGCGGCGCCGGGGGCGTCCGGGCAGGAAAAAAGCCCTGGCTGGACGGGGGAAGCCAGCCAGGGCCGTCAGCGGTGACGTACGGGGGATGTTCCGGTCGACCCCGTCGCCACGTGTGTGTGAACGCTAAACGATTTTCGGCCATTTCGCTAACCCTGAAGCAGGTCGCGTGACCTGTTTCACCTCACCGCCTCCGCCCGGCGGTTCCGGAGTCGCCACGGACCCCGGGGCCCCGGTCCGCACGCGGGTGCCGGAGCACCCGCGGAGCCGTACGCCGCGACCGGCGTCACGTCCCCTCGGCGGTGACCCGGACCGTCCTGAGGGCCGGGTCGGCCGGGTCGGGCGGATACATTCCGGCCGGCAGGCCGTCGCTGAGGTACCGGAGCACCGGACCGGACAGCCGCTCGCCCGGCAGCACGGCCGGGATGCCCGGGGGTACGGCGTGATCATCTCCGCCGCGATGGCCCGGCCGCCCGCTCCAGCGGCACGTCCTCGACCGGGCCGAAGTAGGCGTCACGGGGGAGACGCGCCTGCGGCATCCTCAGCTCCGCCGCTTCCGGCACGGCCGGCGCCGACGCGGGCGGGAACCCGGGTGCGGAGCGGGCCAGGTCCCGAAGCGCGGCGAGCAGTTCCCCCGCGGTCCCGCGGTCGTCGGTGAGGGCGTCGAGCACGGGGGCACGGGTGTGGTCGGGGCCGGGGCTGCGTGTCATGCCCACCGGGTCACCCGGCACCGCCGGTCCAATCCCCGCAGCCCTCCGTGACCGCACCCGCGGCGGCCCGGGCCGGTCATCGGGGAGGGGACGACGGGCGGCGGCCCGGGGCGATGATCTCGTCCAGGGTCCGCAGCACCGCCTCGTACGCCACGGTGCGCGTCGCGGCCTCCCGCGCGGCCTCCTCGTCCGTGGCCCGCAGTTCCTCGTGCCGGGCCCGCCAGAGCCGCACCTGCTCCTTGGCCACCGCCCTCGCGCGGTGCATGCGGCGCAGCAGTTCGTCCGAGTCCACAACATCCGTCATGGCCTTCGCGTACCCCCGTACGGGCCCGGATGCGCGCCCGGACGGCTGTTCCACCGGGAAGGGGGCACCCGGGTGCCGGGCCGGGGGACGGGGACGCGGTCACCGGAGGCGGCGCCCCCGCTCCCGGAGGGGCGCGGTGGATGGTCTCACGGGAGAAGGGACGGCGCCCCGGGGGGATGGGCCGTACTGAGGACTTTCCGTGAAGCGGAGTTTGTCCCACCGGTGCCTGGGCAGTCGCAAGGTCGTGCTTCGGACCGGAGGCGCAGCAGCGGGAGCGGTGCGGCCGCTTCGGCGCCCTGGGTGTCCCGGACCGCCGTTCCCGCGGAATGTCCCCTGACCCCACCGTTCAGGAGCGAATCCGCATGCTCATTGAAACCCCCACCGTCCGTCCCGGTACGGCCCGCCCCGAGGGCCAGGCCCCTTCGGCCACCCCTGCCACCACCTCCGCGCCGTCCTCCACCGCCGCTCCCGCCGCCCCGCCGACCGCCGGAGGGCGCCGCCGTCACGACGACGCCCCCGACACCGTCGCGCTCTTCGTCCGGCTCGCCGGGCTCCCCGACGGGCCGCGGCGCGAGGCCCTGCGCGACGAGCTGGTGCGGGCCTGGCTGCCGATGGCCCACCGGATCGCCGGACGCTTCCGGGACCGGGGGGAGTCCCTGGAGGACCTGCGCCAGGTGGCCGCCCTCGGACTGGTGAAAGCCGTCGACCGCTTCGACCCGGAGCGCGGCGCCTTCGAGAGCTACGCCGTGCCCACGATCACCGGCGAGGTCAAGCGGCACTTCCGGGACCGCATGTGGGCGCTGCGGGTGCCCCGGCGTGTCCAGGAACTGCGCAACAAGGTCCGGGTGGCCCGGCGCGAGCTGACCCAGAACCCCGGCAGCCCCGAGCCTTCGGTGGCCGACCTCGCCGCCCACACCGGACTGACCGAGGACGAGGTCGGCGCCGGGATGGAGGCGCTGGAGAGCTTCAGCACCCTCTCGCTCGACGCCGAGCTGGCGGGCGGGGACGACGGCTACAGCCTCGCCGACACCCTCGGCTCGGCGGACGCCTCGTACGACGTCGTGATCGACCGGGAGTCCGCCAAGGAGGGGCTGCGCCGGCTGCCCGAGCGCGAGCGCGCCATCCTGTACATGCGCTTCTTCGAGGACATGACGCAGAGCCGCATAGCCGACCGGCTGGGCATCTCGCAGATGCACGTCTCGCGTCTGATCAGCCGGAGCTGCGCCCGGGTGCGCGACGAGGCGACGGGACGCCGCCCCGGTGGCCGGGGACCGGGCCGTCCGTCCCGGCCCTGACCGCACGGACGCTCGCTCCGGCCCCCTCCCCGGGCCGTGCGGGACGGCCCGCGCGCCCTGAACGACGCGTACGCGGAACTGGCCCGCGCCCACTGGCCGGGGGCCCCTGGACGGACAACCTGCGCCGTGCCCGCCGACCGGGCCCTGACGGAACCGGTCCCACGGCCGACGACCGCCCGGCGCGCCCGGCGCGCGCGACGCGTGAGCACCTGCCCCCGCCCGGATGCCCGTCAGCGTCCGGAGGGGTCCGGGGAACGGCCCGCCCACCCCGGGCGGGCCGTTCCCCGTGCGCGGCCCCGGCCCGGGTGTGCGCGGGCGGAGCGGGGGCACGCGCGGTTCGGGAGGGGAGGACCACATGAACACGCCCGCACTGCCGCCCGACACCGCCGTCCGGGCCCGCCGCGCGGCCCGGGGCCCGGCCACCGAGGGAGCCGCCCGGGCCGGGCTCGCCGCCCGCGGGGTGATCCACCTGCTGATCGGGGTGCTGGCCCTGCGCATCGCCTTCGGCGACGGGCACCGCCAGGCCGACCGGGGCGGAGCCCTGGACGAGCTGTCGGACAAGCCGCTGGGCGCCCTGCTGCTGTGGGCGCTGGGCGCCGGACTGGTCGGCATGGCGCTGTGGCGGCTGTCGGAGACCGTCTTCGGCGCCGCCGGGGAGGACGGACGCACGGCCCGGAAACGGGCCCTGGCCGCCGCCCGCTGCGTCTTCTCCTCGGTCGTCGCCTTCCAGGTCCTCGCCTTCGCGGCGGGCTCCGGATCCAGTGGTGGCGGCTCCAGCGACCGCCAGTCCCGGGACGTCACCGCACGGGTCATGGCGGTACCCGCGGGACGCTGGGCCGTCGGCGTCGCCGGAGCCGCCGTGGTCGTCGTCGGCGTCGTGATCGCCGTACGGGCGCTGCGCCGCCGCTACCGCGAGGAGCTGAGGACCGGGGGGCTCGGCCGCCCCGCCCGGCGGCTGATCGATGTCGCCGGGATCGGCGGCGGCACCGCTCTCGGCGCGGTCGTGGCCGCCGCCGGGGTCTTCGCGGTGCGGGCCGCCGTCGACTACGACCCCGGCCGCGCCAAGGGGATGGACGACACCCTCCGGTCCTTCGCCGACACCCCCTTCGGCCCCTGGCTGCTCGCCTGCGTCGCCGCGGGCCTCGTCCTGTCCGGCCTGTTCTCCTTCGTGCTGGCGAGCCGCCCGCGCGTCTGAGGCCCCGGGCGAGCCGCCCGCGCGTCTGAGGCCCCGGGCGAGCCGCCCGCGCGTCTGCGGCCGCGGCCCGCCCCGGCGCCGCACGGACCACCGGGTCGCGTCCCGGCGCCGGGCCGGTCCGCCCCGGCCCGGGAGCCGCGCCGCGTCTGAGCCGCGCCGCAGGGGGAACACGGCAGGGATGAACGAACACGAGATTCCTCCGCCGGACGGACGTCCCGTGGACGTCTACCTGGACCTCCTGCGCATCCGCATGGAGAACGACGACTACCAGCTCCTGCTCAGCGTGGTCGAGCCCGTGCTGCGGGCGATCGACGAGCAGCAGATGCCGACGATCGACTTCTCGCTGGACGGCGACAGCGCCGAGGCCCTGCCCCAGGAGATCAGGGACGAGGCCGCCCTGGTCATCGCCACCGCCGTCACCGGCCGGCTCGACAACGAGGTCGTCGAGATCAGCACCGACGAGACCGGCCCGGTGCGTGTCGTCACCGACGCCGCCACCGCCTCCGATCCCGAACGCCTCGGCGAGATCGCGGCCTACCTCAGGGAACGGCACGTGCAGAACGAGGAGCTGCGCGGGATCGCCGAGGCCAGTGGGCTGCCCAGCGACTTCTGACCGTCCGCCGGACCCCCGCCCCGGGGTTCCCGCCGTCCGCCGAGGGCTCCCGTCAGCCGGGGGCCCGCTCCGCGCGCCGGGAGCCCCGCTCCGGCGACGGGGCCCGCTCCCGGGCCCGGCCACATGGCCGACGGTCTCGACGCCCGCGGTCTCCCGCGGTACTCCCGTCGGGCCCGGCCCGGCCCGGTCCGGAACCGGCCGCCCCGGCGGCGCCGCGGCCCCCTCCCTCAGTGCCCCGGCGTCCGCACCGGTACGCCCAGCGGCCGGGCGAGGCCCGTCACGGCCTCGTCCAGGCGCTCCAGGTGCCGCAGCACCCGGCCGGTGATGCGGCCGTAGCGGGGTGTGCCGTCGACGTCCGGTTCCAGCAGCGACGCGATGCTCGGACCCGTCTCCACCCGGGTGTCCGCCTCCTCGTCGACCACCTTCGCCGCGATGGCCTCGATGTTGCGCACCGTGCGCCGCACCGCCCCCCGCAGCCGGGGGTCCGCCGCGATCGACGGATGGGTGGGCAGCAGCTCGGCCGTGGCCGCCAGCGAACGGGCGTGGTAGGCACAGGTCTCCAGCAGTGCCACCACGTACCGGGCGGTGTCCCGGCGGGTGCGCAGCGGGGTGATCGGGTGCGTGAGCGGCTGGGTGGCGGCCCGCAGGTCCCCCAGCGCCTGGTCGAGCTCGCGCGCCGTGTCCAGCAGATCGGCGGCCGGGCCGCCGCTGAGCTGGTCGACGGCGCCCTCGGTGACCTCGACCAGCCGCTCCAGCACCGTGTCCAGCAGCTCGTTGGTCCGCCGGTCGGTGTGCACCGGCAGCACCAGGGCCGCCGCGAAGATTCCGCAGGCCGCGCCCAGCACCGTCTCCTCCAGCCGCAGCAGCAGCACCGACAGGCTGTAGGTGTGCAGCAGCGTGTAGAGCAGTCCGAGCATCGCGGTCACGAAGAACGACATCAGCGTGTACGACAGCGGCGCCGTGTAGAACATGGCGAAGATCAGCAGCAGCACCAGCCCGAACGCCGTCAGGGTGTGCTGGCCCACCAGCCCCGCCAGCACGATGCCCGCGACCACTCCGAACACCGTGCCCAGCACCCTGCGGTAGCCCTTGACCAGGATCTCCCCGGTGGACGCGGTGTTGAGGAACACGATCCAGCAGGCCAGCACCGCCCAGTACCAGCGCTGCGAGGAGAGCAGCTCGCCGCCCACGATGGCGAGCGAGGAGCCCACGGCCACCTGCACCGCCGCCCGCGTGGTCGGCCGCCGCAGCCCGGTCTCCTCCTCCGGCGGTGCGGCGGCCTCCTCCCCGGCGTCGATGGCCGCGTCCTCGGCGTCCAGTTCCTCCCGGGACCGGGTCGTCGCGGGGGAGTCGTCGGACTCGTCCTGCGGCCCGTCCAGGGCGATCCGCAGCCCCATCACCGCGCGCGCCGTCTCGCCGATGCCCCGGAACACGTCCTGGGTGGCCGCCGCCGCCTCGGGCAGGTTCTCCTCGTCGCGGTAGCCCAGGAGCCGGTTGCGCAACTGGGACAGCGCCGTGCCGCGGGCCTCCGCGGGGGGCCGCAGCACCAGGGCGCGCAGCGCCTGAAGGTCCCGGCGCAGCAGCGCCGTCGCCTCCCCGGGCGCCGGGGTGCCGCCCACCTCGGGGGCGGGCGCGCCGGGCAGGTGCAGGGTCAGGGTGTCCGCTCGCTCGGCGCTGCGCGCGCCCAGCAGCAGCAGTCCGAGCCGCTCGGCGGCGATCTCGGCGTCGGCGATGCGGCGCTGCACCAGCCGCGCCACGGAGGCGTCCGGGGTGCCCTCCTCCAGCCGGGACTGGATCATCAGCGCCGTCTCGTGCAGCCGCGCGGTGCCGTCCCGCAGCCGCTGCAGGGTCCGGTCGATCTCGTCGGGCCCGGCGTCCAGCAGCTCGATCTGGGCCGAGATCAGCTGCCCCAGCCGGGCCCGGAAGGCCTGCCGCAGCCGGGACAGCACCCGGGTGGGCGTCGCCGGGACGATCCCGAACCGGACGACGGCGCTGCAGCCGAAGGCCAGGGCGATGGATCCCCACAGCCCCGGCAGCCCGGCCGCCTCGGCGCCGACGAACAGCGACACGAAGTAGACCTGGAAGCCGATCAGCCCGAGCGCCGTGCCCCGGTCACCGTAGCGCCGGCAGTAGACCGCGCAGAAGATCAGGACGATGAAGACGACATCGCCCACCACGACCCGCGAGGCGAGCAGCGTGCTCAGCGACACCGAGGCCAGGGCGACGGGCAGCCCCAGGGCCAGGGTCACGGCCTGCGGGCCCGGCGTCTTCTCGCGGATGGAGAAGGTGGCCACCATCGCCACCATCGCCCCGGCCACCAGATGCTTGACGTCCGTCCCGGCCAGTGCCAGCACGCCCAGCGTCAGCGCGATCGCGGCCACCGTGCGCAGCCCGGCGGTCAGCCGCAGCAGCCCCGGGTCGTACGCCGCGATGCTGTCCCGCAGCCGTGTCCGCCCCGAGCGCCCCGCTGCCTTCACGCCGCCGTACATCCTCCCGATCAGCGGTGATCCGCGGCCGTGCGTCCCGGGCCCCTGCTCGGGGTCCGGCGCCGCGGAGATCCGCCCGCCAGCATGTCATGCCGGGTGCCGGGCCCGGCCGGGGGGTCAGAGCCGGGCCCGGCCGGACCCCTCGACCCGCTCGCGGACCTGCTCCGGCGTCAGATAGGCGTCGGTGTACTCGAAGTCCTTCAGCTTGGCCGGCTTGCGGGCCTGGAAACCGGTGCGGACGAAGTCGTCCCCGGCGAAGGCGTTGAGCGCCCAGTCCGCCGCCACCCGGGCCTTGGCCACCTGGGTGCGCAGCGCCGACCAGTGGTAGCCGCGCGCCACCGCCTGGGCGGGCAGTCCGTGCAGTTCCACGCCGAGCGGTTTGGAGACCGCGTCGGCGCCGCCGAGGTCGACCACCAGCCCCAGGTCCCGGTGCAGATACGGCCGTGTCGGCAGGCCGCGCAGGGTGGCGATCAGGTTCTCCGCGACCCTGCGCCCCTGCCGCCCCGCGTGCTGGGCGGTCGGCGGGCACACGGCGCCCTCGGTGCCCTTGGCGAGGTCCGGCACCGCGGCCGAGTCGCCGAGCGCGAACACCCCGTCGTGGCCCGGAAGCCGCAGGTCGGCGCCGACCGCGAGGCGCCCCCGGACCGTCTCCGCGCCGAGCGTGGCGATGAGCGGGCTGGCGACCACGCCCGCCGTCCAGATCAGCGTGCGGGTGGGCACCACCCGGCCGTCGGTGAAGGTGACCTCCTCCGCCCCGGCCTTGGCGATGGACACCCCGAGCGAGACCTCGATGCCCCGGCGGCGCAGCACCTCCTGCGCGGCCCGCCCCAGCCTGTCGCCGAGTTCGGGCATCAGCTTCGGCGCGATGTCGATGAGGTGCCACTTGATCAGGCCCGGGTCGATCCGCGGATAGCGGCGGACCGCGGCGTGCGTGAGCCGCTGGAGGCAGGCCGCGGTCTCGGTGCCCGCGTAGCCGCCGCCGACCACCACGAACTGGAGCCGCGAGGCGCGCTCGGCCGGGTCCTGGCTGGCGTCCGCCAGGTCGAGCTGGGAGATGACGTGGTCGCGGATGTACGCGGCCTCGGCGAGGGTCTTCATGCCGAACGCGTGGTCGGTGAGGCCCGGGATGTCGAAGGTGCGGGTGATGCTGCCGGGGGCGAGGACGATGTAGTCGTAGGGCTCGTCGACGATCCGGTCGGTGATGGTGCGGATCACGCAGACCTTGGCCCCGAGGTCCACGCCGATGGCGCCGCCCGGGATGATCCGGGTCCGGTACCGGCTGCTGCGGCGCAGCGAGAGGGCGATCGACTGGGGAGTGAGCACCCCGGAGGCGACCTGGGGGAGCAGAGGCAGGTAGAGCTGGTAGGAGAACGGCGTCACCAGGGTGACGTCGGCCTCCTCGGGGGAGAGCCTGCGCTCCAGACGGCGGACGCACTCCACGCCGGCGAAACCTGCGCCGACCACCAGAATCCTGGGTCGTGTCACGGTGTCCATCCCTTCCTGCGGCTCCGGGCGGTCCCCCGGGCACGCCATGCGCCTGCCCGGGGAGCGCCGCTTCGCACCTTCGATCCCATCCCGTGCGCCGCGGTTCGGCGAGCCGGGCGCGCCGGACCAGCGACACACCCTGGGCACCACCATGCCCCGCTCCCGCCCGGACCGCACCGGAAGACGGCGGATCGCCGGGCGGGACGGCGGGGGAGCGGGGGACCGCGGCGGGGCCGGGGGAGCGGTGACGGCCGCTCAGTCCCGGCCGCGCAGGTGGCACAGGAGCAGGCACACGTCGTCGTCGCGTTCGGAGTCACTGAGCAGGGGTTCCAGGATGCCGTCCGCCGAACCCTCCAGATCCGAGGCGAGCCGCTCCGCGTCGAAGGAGCCCAGCACCCCGGCGAGCCGCTCGATGCCCGGGTCGATGCCCCGGGCCCGCCGCTCCACCAGACCGTCGGTGTACAGCGCCAGCGTCGCGCCCGGCGCCAGCCGCACCGTGTGGTCCGTGATCTCCTGGTTCAGCGGAATGCCCAGCATCGCGCCCGGCTTGGCGTCCAGCAGCCGCACCTCGCCGTCCGGCATGCGCAGCACCGGCGGCGGATGGCCCGCCGCCGCCCACGTCAGGGTCCGCCCGTCGGGATGGAAGCGGGCCATGACGGCGGTCGCGAACAGATCGGGCTGCAGGTGGTGCAGGAAGGTGTGCAGCCGCGTCAGCAGCCGCCCCGGGCTGCCCCCGTCGACGGCGTAGGCGCGCAGCGCGGTCCGCAACTGGCTCATCATCACCGCCGCCCGCAGCCCGTGCCCGGTCACGTCGCCGACCACGACCACCACCCCGCCGTCCGGCTGCCGGAACGCGTCGTACCAGTCGCCGCCGATGTTCAGCCCGTGGGTCGCCGGGAGGTAGCGGGCGGCCAGGCCGAGACCGGGCGGCGCCGGCAGCTCCGTCAGCAGGGCGCGCTGGAGGGTCTCCGCGATGTCGCGGTTGTGCTGGTAGCGCTGGGCGTGGTCGATGGCGATGCCGGTCCGGCGGGTCAGCTCGATCAGCATCACCGCGTCGTCCGGGTCCCAGCGCTCCCCGGGCGGCGACAGCGTCAGCACGCCCATCGCGGCCCGCCGGGTGAGCAGCGGAACGCACAGCAGCGGCCGGTCCGGGGACAGCGCCGAGGGCGGCTGGTCGTCCACGCCCGGCAGCCCGCCGGGCAGTCCGGCCGCGTACTGGGGCCGCCCGGTGCGGGCCGCGAGGACCGCTGCGGCGGCGTGCGCGGGCGATCCGTCCCGCTCGTCCCCCACGTCGAAGAGCCAGACGTCGACCCGGCTCGCGTACTCCGGGACCAGCAGCTCCGGCAGCCGCCGCACGATCTCGTGGTGGTCCAGCGAGGCCGTCAGGACGGCGCTCGCGTCCGCCAGGAACGTCAGCCGGCGGCGCGCGTTCTCCGCCTCGGTGCGCGCCGCCCGCTCGGCCGCGAACGCCTCCCGCTGCGCCCGCCCGGCCGCGTCCAGCTCGGCGTGGAGCGCCACCACGCCCTGGTTGGTCTGGTGCAGCTCCTCCCGGTGGAAGCCCACCAGGCCCTCCTGCTCGGCGAGCCGCTCCAGCACCAGCGCCGTGTCCTCGTCGGCGCCCAGCAGCGCATGGGCCAGCGCGGCCGGGCCGTCCGCCGCCGCGCCGCCCCCGGGCACCACCGCCGCGGGGTCGGGGCAGGCCACCGACATCCGCCACGGCGGCTCCCCGGCGGCACTGGCCTCCGGCGTCGGCGTCAGCACGGCGTGCAGCGTTCCCTGCCCGCCCGGCGGGGCCGTGCCGGTGTCCAGCACGAGGCGCCAGACACCGCCCTTGGCCAGGCACTGCCGCAGCCGCGCGCCGAGCGCCGCCACCAGCCGGGTCCGCTCCAGCGTCGGCACTCCGCAGGCCGCCGCGAGCCGGGTGGCGCCGATGCGGGCCCGCGCCGCGTCGGTGACGTCGGTGATCTGCCACGTACGGGTCATCGGCGGTCCGGCGGGGTCGGGGCCAGGACGGCCACGGCGGTGTCGTCGCGCACCGGGCGGGCGCGGCTGCTGGCGTCCCGGACGGTCACCGCGGCCGTCACCGCCGGGTCCGCCTCCGGGGCGCAGGTGCCGGGCGACGGCGTCCAGCGGCTCGGCAGGCCGTCGCTGTGCAGGATCAGCATCCGGTCCCCGGCCCACGCGTGCTCCTCGTCGCGCACGGTCGTGGGCCGGTGCGCGCCCACGATGCCCGGCTGCGACAGCAGGGGGCGCCAGACGCCGCCCGCGCACAGCCGCGCCCCGATGTTGCCGATCCCGGCGAACCACAGCCGGCCCGCCCCCGGATCGACCTGGACCAGCGCCACGGCCGCGCCCCGGGTGCCGGACAGCGCCGCGTCCAGCCGCTTCAGCGCCTCCGAGGGCCGCAGGGCCGCGGCACCGCGCAGCGCCTCCACCGCCGCCGACGAGGCACGGGCCGCCTCCGGGCCGTGGCCGAGGCCGTCGGCCAGCATCAGCGTGGCCCGGTCCGCGCCGCGCACCCACGCCCAGGCGTCACCGGAGTACTCCGCCCCGCCCAGCGGCACGTTCACCCCGCCCGCCCGCACCCCGGCCACCGGGTCCGACGGCCCGGTACGGTCCCGGGGCGCGCCGATCCGGGCCAGCGCCACCGTGCCGGCGCCCGGGGCGCTGTGCAGATCGAAGTCGTCGGCCAGGCGGGCGCAGGTGCCGAGCCCCGCGCCCAGCGATCCGGCGGTGCTGAAGCCGTCGCCCAGGGCGGCGGCCACGTCGGGGATGCCCGGCCCGTGGTCGACGGCGGCGATCTGCACCATCGGAGCCCCGTCCCGCCCGTCCACGAGCACCGGCGGGGCCACCACGTCGATGAGGACCTGGCCGCCCCCGGCGTGCTTGAGCAGGTTGGTCGCCAGCTCCGTCGCGACCAGGGCCGCGGCGGCGGTGCGCGCCTCGTCCAGCCGGGCCCGCGCCGCCGCGTGCTCGGCGGCCACCCGGGCGTCGCGCACCCGGGTCGAATCGTGCACCGGCACCTCCCACACCCGGGGCATCAGCTCTCCTCCCGGGGACGGGGCGGACGGCCCACCCACGAGGTGACCCGCACCGTGGTGCCGGTGCCCCGCTCGCTCTCGATCGCGAAGTCGTGCACCAGGCGCCGGGCGCCGCCCAGCCCCATGCCCAGCCCCTCGCCCGAGGTGAAGCCGTCGCTGAGCGCCTGTTCGACGTCGGCGATGCCCGGACCCTCGTCACTGAAGGTGAGCCGCAGCCCCCGCACCGGTCCGTCCGCGACGACCTCCGTCTCCATCGATCCTCCGCCGCCGTACACCAGCGTGTTGCGGGCCAGCTCGCTGGCCGCGGTGATCAGCTTCGTCTGGTCCACCAGACCGAAGCCGAGCTGTGCGGCGGACTGCCGCACGTGCTGGCGCACCCACACCAGATCCATGTCCGAACGGATCGGCAGGCGGGCCTGTGCGCCCGCGGCGGTGTGCATCAGAGACGCCCCCCGCTCAGACCGCCGAAGCGGGAGGAGGGCGCCTGCGCGCGCAGCAGGTCGAGCGCGGCCTCGGTGCTCAGCGCCGTGTGCACCCCGGGCAGGTTCAGACCCAGCTCCACGAGGGTGATGGCGACCGCCGGGCGCATGCCGACCAGCACCGTCCGCGCGGCCAGCAGCCCGGTCTGCGCGGCGATCTCGGCCAGCACCCGGCCGAGGAAGGAGTCGACGATCTCCACGGCGGAGATGTTGATGATCACCCCGGTGGCGCCGCTGCGGACGATGGTCCCGGCCAGGTCGTCCTGGAGCCGCCGCGCCGTGGTGTCGTGCAGGTCGCCCTGGAGGGTGACGAGCAGCACCTCACCGAGCCGCAGCACCGGCACATGCCCCGTCACCGGCTCCGCGAAGGGCCCCGGAAGCGCTTCGTTCACCGGGCGACCGGGCCCGTCGGGTCGGGGGTCACGATGCCGCCGCCGAGCTGGTGCAGGACGTAGCCCAGGGCGTCGGCCAGGCTCGCCCTGGTCACCACGTTGCCCAGGTCGAGACCCAGATGGACCATGGTCTGCGCGATGGCCGGGCGGATGCCGGAGACGATGCACTCGGCGCCCATCAGCCGCGCCGCGGCGACCGTCTTCATCAGGTGCTGGGCCACCAGCGAGTCGACGGTCGGGACACCGGTGATGTCCAGGATCGCGTAGCGCGCCTGCTGCTCGACGATCGACTCCAGCAGGGTCTCCATCACCACCTGGCTGCGCGCGCTGTCCAGCGTCCCGATCAGCGGAACGGCCACGATGCCGTCCCACAGCTTGATCACCGGGGTGGCCACCTCCAGGAGCTGCAGCCGCTGCCGGTCGATGAGCGCCTGGCCCTCGCTGAGCGCCGTCTGCACCACCACGACCCGCAGGGTGCCCATCAGCACGCTCAGCGTGCTCAGGCAGTCCCGGACGTGCTCCGGCGGGGCGTCCGCGAGATCGGCGAGCAGCAGGTTCTCCAGCGGCGGGCGCAGCGCCGCCAGCTCGGTGGACACCTGGCCGGTGCTCAGACCGGCCCGGGAGCGGGCCACGCCCATCCGGGCGAGCTGCTCGCGCACGGTCGTGAACCCGGCGGCGTCCGGGTCCTCCACCCGGGCCGCGTCCGCCACCTGGGCCAGCGCGTCCACCACGGACTTGCCCGCCTCGACCGCCTCGTCCCGCGAGAGCGTGAACACGGCCCGGAACAGCGGCTCGTCCGCCCAGCGCTGGCCGATCTGCTCACGCCGGCGCCGCAGGAACCCCTTCAGCTCGTCCGTCGGCGATCCGGCCGTTCCCCGTACCTGCTCCGGCACCTGTTCCACTCCTCGTACGCGTGGCGCCGCACCGGCCCGGGGGCTCGGAGACGACGACGTGACTCTGCCGGGCGCCCACCGCGTGCGGCGGTGCGCCCAGGACGGCACCTGCTCCCCCGCGGGGCCCGGCCGGGCCGTCCGGCGGCCGGTGCCCCGTCCCCCGCGCCGGGGGACGACGGTCCGGGACGGGGTCAGACCCCCGCCTCCGGCGGCGCCGCGGGACCCGCGTCGACCCGGGCCAGCGCCTCTCGCTCGGTCCCGGAGACCGGCACCGTGATGCTGACGCCGGTCAGGTCGAGTATCCGGCGCACCGCGGGCGGCGGCGCGATGATCTGCACACTGCCCGGCAGATCGCGCGCCTCCTGGTAGACCCGCAGGATGATGTTCATCCCGGAGGAGTCCATGAACGGTACCTGGGAGAGGTCCAGCAGGAAGTGGCGCCGCCCGTGATGGAGCTGGTTGGCCAGATGGTGCTGGAACTCGGTGGCGGTGTCGACGTCCAG
The DNA here is from genome assembly GCF_009862265.1 of Streptomyces sp. SID8352. Lineage (GTDB taxonomy): Bacteria > Actinomycetota > Actinomycetes > Streptomycetales > Streptomycetaceae > Streptomyces. The sequence goes on from NZ_WWGX01000020.1 coordinate 28,599, forward strand.
GTAGCCCACCACCTTCAGCAGCGCGACGTCCTCCCGGGGCAGCGTCACATCGACGGACAGCGGGTTCTGGGCAAGGGACACGTGTACCTCCAGCGTTCGACGGCCGGGGCACTCTCCCGCCCCGGTGGGCACCGCGCGCGGTGCCCATCGCGCTCCGCGTCTACCCCCCGATCCCCGGCTCATACGTCACCCGACCCGGATCCCCACCAGGCACGTGTCGTCGTCCGTGTCCGACCTGCTGTAGGTGAGCAGCCGGTCCAGGTGCTGGTCCAGCGTGTTCGGCCGCTGCCGCGCGGTGCTCAGCAGATGGGTCAGCGACTCCTCCACCGACCGGTCCCGGCGCTCGATCAGACCGTCGGTGTACATCAGCAGGGTGTCCTCGGCGGCGAGCTGCGCCTCGTCCTCCTCGTACGCCGCCTCGGGCACCGCGCCCAGCAGCATGCCCCGCACCAGCGGCAGCGGCTCCGCCGCCGCGTCGCGGACCAGCACCGGCGGCAGGTGCCCCGCCCTGGCCCAGCGCAGCGTCCGGCGGTCCGGGTCGTACAGTCCGCACACCGCCGTCGCGGTCACCCCGCCCGTCAGGTGGTGCGCCACGATGTTGAGCCAGGACAGCAGCTGACCGGGTCCGGCCCCGGTCACCGCCAGCCCGCGCAGCGCGTTGCGCAGCACCACCATGCTGGTAGCGGCCTCTATGCCGTGCCCGGCCACGTCGCCGACGCACAGCAGCACCCGCCCGCTCGGCAGCATCACCGCGTCGTACCAGTCGCCGCCCACCAGCTGCTCGGTCTCCGCGGGCCGGTAGCGCACTGCCACCTGGAGCCCGGGGACGGTCAGCGGCGTCTGGGCCGGCGGCATGATGGCGTGCTGCAACTGGAGCGTCAGCCTGTTGCGCTCGATGGCCTGCTGCTCGGACTGGGCCAGCTGGTCACGGGTGGCGGCCAGCGCCACCTCCGTCCAGTGCTGCGCCGAGATGTCCTGATAGGCGCCGCGCACCACCAGCAGCCGGTCGTCGGTGTCCAGCACCGGCTCCGCCACCACCCGCACGTGCCGCGTCACCCCCTCCGGCCGCTGGAGCCGGAACGCCGCGGACGCGGGCCTGCGGTGGTGCAGCAGGGTGCGCAGGAAGCGGCCGATGGCCACCGCGTCGTCCGGGTGCGTGTGCGCGGCCAACCGCTCCAGCGGCACCGGCACGCTCGACCGGGGCCGCCCGTAGAGGTCGAAGAGCTGGCCGTTCCAGGTGATCTCGGCGGTGAGCAGGTTCTCCTCGAAGCCGCCGATCCGCCCCAGGCGCTGGGCGTGCTGGAGCAGGCTGGCCAGTCGCGCGGTCTCGTCCTCGATCCGCCAGATGAGCAGGACCGCGTTGCCGTGCCGGCTGATGCTGATGTCCGCGACCGCCGACAGCGGCACCTGGTCCACCAGCGCCGTCAGGTTCATCCGCCGTGCCCGGAACGCCTCCCCGGTCGCGTACACCCGCTCCACGCTGCGGAACAGCTCGCTCTCCCCGGCGGCCATCGGGAAGGCCTCCAGCAGCAGCGCCCCGCCGACCACGGCGCGCGGCCGTCCGGCGGGGTCCAGGAAGCGCTTGTTCACGTGCTGGATGCGGAAGTCCGCGAGCTGCCCGGAGACGTCCAGGTACGGCACCAGGACCAGGGCCGGGTCGTGCAGCCCGTCGGCCAGGTCCATCAGCTCGGCCGCGTCCGGCATCACCCGGGGCTCGGAGCCGGTGCCCGGGGGCGGGGAGTACGACTCCAGGGTGTGCGCGCACAGCTCGGCCAGCGCCTCCAGCTGGCGCACCACCTGCGGCGGACGGGGCGGCAGCGGGCCCGGCCAGACGATCTCCAGCACCCCGTGGATGCGGCCCCCCGTCCCGGCGGGCAGGGCGACCCGGCCCCCGTCCGGGTACTGGTGGCGGCCCACGCTGGGCGGGCCGGTCCGGGCGAGCGAGCCGATCCACTGGCCGGAGCGCTCGGTCAGCCCGGTGCGGGCGACGGTGGTCACGTCCGGCGGCACGTACCGCCAGCGGGCGGCCTCCGCCGGGGAGAACCCGGCGCTGCCCGCCAGCGTGAGCGAGCCGTCGGAACCGGCCGCCCAGATGGCGACGGCGGCCGCGCCGAGGGGGCGCAGCGCCTGCTCCAGCAGGGCGTCGGCCACGGCCTGGGTGTCGTCGGCGGCCAGCGCGCCGCTCTCGGCCGCCCGCAGCCGCACGGCCGCCGACCCCGCCGGGGTCTCCGCGGTGACGTCGGCCCGGTCGCGGTGGGCGTCGGCGGAGGTGGCCGCGAGGAACGCCTCGGTCACCTCCGACATCCGGTCCCGGGCGGCCTGGTTGATGACCTCGACCGCGAACGCCAGCGGGGTCACCTGGGACTGCTCGGCCAGCTCGGCCAGTTGCCGGGCGGCCTGCGCCGGTCCGCACCGCAGCCGCTCCACCAGGATGCCCTTGGCCAGCTCGATCAGGGCCCGCCCCTCGGCCTCCGCCTGGGCGGCCCGCACCTCGCGGCTGAGCCGGTCCACCGTGGCCGCCAGCCGGCCCACCGGTGACAGCGGCGCGGCTCCTCCCGGCCGGGCCGGGAGGACGGCGTCCGCGCCGCCGGGACCCGGTCGGCCGGTCGCCGGGGCCGCCGTCGCCGGGGCGTTTGGCTCCGCGCCGGGGACCTCCGTCCCGCGGGGGTTCCCGCCGGGTGTCTCCGAGCCCGGTGTCTCCGAGCCGGGCCGGGGCCCTCGGGGGTGTCCGGGGGCGCTCATGCGGGCAGCCAGCGGCGCACACAGGCGACGAGGTCCTGGGTGTCCACGGGTTTGGTGACGTAGTCGCTGGCACCCGAGGCGAGGCTCTTCTCCCGGTCGCCCGGCATCGCCTTCGCGGTGACGGCGATGATCGGCAGCTCGGCGTAGCGCGGCATCCGGCGGATCTCGGCCGTCGCCGTGTAGCCGTCCATCTCCGGCATCATCACGTCCATCAGCACCAGCGCGACCTCCGGATGGCCGAGCAGCGTCTCGATGCCCCGGCGGCCGTTCTCCGCGTGCAGCACCCGGAAGCCGTGCAGCTCCAGGATGCCGCTGAGCGCGAACAGGTTGCGCGCGTCGTCGTCGACCACCAGAACGGTCCGTCCGTCGGGCGCGTCCGCCGACTGCGCCACGTGCGGCGCCGGGTCCTCGTGCCGCACCAGGGTGAGCACGTCGCCCGGTTCCTCGGCGGCCAGGTGCAGGGCGATGCGCTCGCGCAGCTCGTCCAGGCTGGACAGGAACTCCAGCGCCCCGCCGCCCGTACCGGAGCGCAGCCGCTCCTCCAGCTCCGCGTCCGCCCGGTGCCCGCTGTGCACCAGCACCGGCACGCTCGCCAGCCCCGAGTCACCGCGCAGCGCACCCAGGAACCGGGACGCCTCGCCGTCCCGCATGCCCAGCTCCAGCACCACGCAGTGGCACGGCTCGGCGGCCAGCGCCCCGGCGGCCTCCTGCGCCCCGATCGCGGTGATCACGTCGAGCGGGGGCCGGACCCCGGTGTCGTCCCGTCCGTGCGAGAGGTCCGCCACCACGCTCTCCGCCACCAGCGTCAGCAGTCCGCGCGGCCGCTCCTCCACCACCAGCAGGCGCCGGGGACGCTGCCGCTGCCCGGAGGCCGGCTCGGGCAGCGCCACCGCCCCGGCCGGGCCGCCGTCGGACGACTCGACGGATGGCTGCTCCGCGCCCGGCGCGTGCCGCAGCACGTCCTCGAAGTCGGGCCGCGCCACCGGCAGGAACAGCGTGAACGTGCTGCCCCGGTCCGGCACGCTCTCCACCGTGACGGCGCCGCCCAGCAACTGCGCGATCTCCCGGGTGATGGACAGGCCGAGCCCGGTGCCCCCGTACTTGCGGCTGGTGGTGCCGTCCGCCTGCTGGAAGGCCCCGAAGATCGACTCCAGGTTCTGCTCGGGGATGCCGATGCCGGTGTCCCGCACCCGGAAGGCGACCACCGCGCCACCGCGCACCACCCCGGCCGGGACCCCGTCGTCCGGGGCGGGTTCGACGGCCAGCTCCACACTGCCCTGCTCGGTGAACTTCACCGCGTTGGACAGCAGGTTGCGCAGCACCTGGCGCAGCCGGGAGTCGTCGGTGAGCAGGTCCGCGGGCGCCCCCGCGGCCGTGGTCACCGTGAACCGCAGCCCCTTCTGCGTCGTCATGGGCCGGAAGGTGGCCTCGACGTACTCGATGAGCTGGCGCAGCGTCACCCGCTCCGGGGAGACGTCCATCTTGCCCGCCTCGACCTTGGACAGGTCGAGGATGTCGTTGATCAACTGGAGCAGGTCCGAGCCCGCCGAGTGGATGATCCCCGCGTACTCGACCTGCTTCGGCGTCAGGTTCCGCGACGGGTTCTGGGCGAGCAGCTGGGCCAGGATCAGCAGGCTGTTCAGCGGGGTGCGCAGCTCGTGGCTCATGTTGGCCAGGAACTCCGACTTGTACTTCGAGGCGAGCGACAACTGCTGTGCGCGGGCCTCCAGTTCCTGCCGGGCCTGCTCGATCTGGAGGTTCTTCGCCTCGATGTCCCGGTTCTGCGCGGCCAGCAGCGACGCCTTGTCCTCCAGCTCGGCGTTGGAACGCTGGAGTTCGTCCTGCTGCACCTGCAACTCCGTCGACCGCGCCTGGAGTTCTGCGGTCAGCCGCTGGGACTCGGCCAGCAGCTCGTCGGTGCGGGCGTTGGCCACGATGGTGTTCACGTTGACGCCGATGGTCTCCATGAGCTGTTCCAGGAAGTCCCGGTGGATCGGGGTGAACGGGGCCACCGAGGCCAGCTCGATCACCCCGAGGACCTGGCCCTCGACCACGATGGGCACCAGCACCAGCGCCGTCGGCACCACGTGTCCGAGCCCCGAGGAGATCGTCACGTAGCCCGGCGGCAGCCCGTCCACCACGATGGTGCGCCGGCTGCGCGCCGTCTGGCCGACCAGGGTGCGGCCGAAGGCGATCCGGGTGGGCCGGTCGGTCTCCTCCGGGTAGCCGTAGGAGCCGACCAGTCGCAGCTCGGGGCCGCCGGGGGCGTCCTCCGCGAGGTAGAAGGCGCCGTACTGCGCGGAGACCAGGGGCACCAGCTCGTCCATGATCAGCTCGGCCACCACCGGCAGGTCCCGGTGGCCCTGCATCAGCCCGGAGATCCTGGCCAGGTTGGTCTTGAGCCAGTCCTGCTCCTGGTTGGCCCGGGTGGTCTCGCGCAGCGACTCCACCATCGCGTTGATGTTGTCCTTCAGCTCCGCGACCTCGCCGGACGCCTCCACGTTGATGGAGCGCGTCAGATCGCCCTCGGCGACGGCCGAGGTCACCTCGGCGATGGCCCGGACCTGGCGGGTGAGGTTCCCGGCCAGCTCGTTGACGTTCTCGGTGAGCCGCTTCCAGGTGCCGGAGACGCCCTCCACCTCGGCCTGGCCGCCGAGCCGCCCCTCGGTGCCGACCTCGCGGGCGACGCGGGTGACCTCGTCGGCGAAGGCGGAGAGCTGGTCGACCATGGTGTTGATCGTCGTCTTCAGCTCCAGGATCTCGCCGCGCGCGTCCACGTCGATCTTCTTCGACAGGTCGCCGCGCGCCACCGCCGTCGTCACCAGCGCGATGTTGCGGACCTGGCCGGTGAGGTTGTTGGCCATCGAGTTGACGTTGTCGGTGAGGTCCTTCCAGGTGCCGGCCACGTTGGGCACGTGCGCCTGGCCGCCGAGCCGCCCCTCGGTGCCGACCTCGCGGGCCACCCGGGTGACCTCGTCCGCGAACGCGGACAGCGTGTCGACCATGGTGTTGATCACGTCCGCCAGCGCCGCGACCTCGCCCTTGGCCTCGACCGTGATCCGCTGCGAGAGGTCGCCGCGCGCCACGGCGGTGGCCACCTGGGCGATGGAGCGCACCTGGCCCGTCAGGTTGGACGCCATCACGTTGACGTTGTCGGTCAGGTCCTTCCAGGTGCCGGAGACCCCCCGCACCTGCGCCTGGCCCCCCAGGTTGCCGGCCGTGCCGACCTCGCGGGCGACGCGGGTGACCTCGTCGGCGAAGGCGGAGAGCTGGTCGACCATGGTGTTGATGGTGTTCTTGAGCTCCAGGATCTCGCCGCGCGCGTCGACGGTGATCTTCTGGGACAGGTCGCCCTTGGCGACCGCCGTNGCCACCTGNGCGANGTNNCGCACCTGGNTGGTNAGATTGCCGGCCATGAAGTTGACCGAGTCGGTGAGGTCCCGCCAGGTCCCCCGGACGTCCTGCACGTCGGCCTGGCCGCCGAGCCGCCCGTCGGTGCCGACCTCGCGGGCGACGCGGGTGACCTCGTCGGCGAAGGCGGAGAGCTGGTCGACCATGGTGTTGATGGTGTTCTTGAGCTCCAGGATCTCGCCGCGCGCGTCCACGTCGATCTTCTGGGACAGGTCGCCCTTGGCGACCGCCGTCGCCACCTGCGCGATGTCCCGCACCTGGGTGGTGAGATTGCCCGCCATGGCGTTGACCGAGTCCGTCAGGTCGGCCCAGGTGCCCGAGACCCCCGGTACCCGCGCCTGGCCGCCGAGCGTGCCCTCCGTGCCGACCTCCCGGGCGACCCGGGTGACCTCGGAGGTGAACACCGACAACTGGTCCACCATGCCGTTGAAGACGGTGGCGATGTCGCCCATCAGCCCGTCCGCGTCGGCGGGCAGCCGGGTGCCGAAGTCCCCGTCCCGCACGGCCGTCAGCCCCGCGAGGAGCCGCCGCAACTCCTGATCGGCCGGAGCCGCGTCGACACTTCCGGTGCTGTCGCTGGTCATGCGCACCCTCGTTCCGCTCCCCAGGAGCCCGCCGCGCCCCCGGGCGGCCGCCCCTCGGCGCGGCCGGGCGAAACCGGCCTGTTTGCTTCGGCCTCTCCGCAGTTCGGCGGAGCCGCCCGATCAGAAAAATACGCCAGAGGCTAACCCGGCCGCGGGTCCCCCACCAAAGCGGTGATCTCCCGTCCGGACAGCCTCCTTCCCGTCCCTTCCCGGGTGCATGTTTCGACGCGGGAGGGGTACTCGGCCGGATTTCCCGCGCCCGTCCTGCGGCCGCCCCGAATGCGGCGGCCCGCTCCGGGTAGTCGCCGTGGTGGAGCCCGGCCCGCGCGCAGCGGGGGCCGGAGCGGCCCCGGCGGCCGTCCGGACCGCCGGTCGTCATCCACGCGGGAGGGAAGGGGCAGCGTGCCGAAGGAGAGCGTCTGGTCGTATCCGGCGGACATCGGCCGTCCGGAACGGACGGATCTGACGGGGTACGACGTCGTCGCGAGCGACGGGACCATCGGCCACGTGGACCGACAGGCCGAGCACTTCGGCATGCCGCACCTCGTCGTCGACACTGGCGTCTGGGTCTTCGGCCGCAGTGTGCTCATACCGGCGGGCGTCGTCGGCGGGGTCGACCCCGTCGCCCGCACCGTCACGGTCGCCTGCACCCGGGCCGAGGTCAAGGCCGCGCCCCGGTTCCGCACCGACAGCGAGACGATGGACCGGGGATACCTGACGGCCGTGGGCGACTACTATCACCGCCTGCCCCCGCGGGAGAGCACCGCGGACTGAGCCGGTGCCGAACGACAGCACGGCGGAGACCAGGGGAACCACCGACATGGAACCAACCGACGGGATCACCACGGCCGCGCCCGGTACCGCACCCGGTGCCGGGCCGCGCGGGGCTCGGGCGGCGGGCGCCGTCACGAGCGCCGCCGCCGCGCGGGCGTACGTGGAGTCGGTGGTGCGCGCGGAGTGGGACGGCCACCGGGGCGGGGCCCGCGCCGAGGACGTCATCGATCTGCTGCTCGTCGTGTCCGAACTGGTCACCAACGCCATCCGGCACGGCGGGGGACTGGCCGGGTTCGAGGCGCGGGCCACCGCGGACGGAGTGTGGGTCGCCGTCCACGACCACAGCGCGGCGGAGCCCCGCGCGGCGCGGGCGTTCCCCACCGAGCACCGGGGGAGCGGCTACGGCTGGCCCCTGGTGGTCCGGCTGGCACGGGAGGTCGCGGTCGTGCCGCGCCCGGCGGGCGGCAAGACGATCTCCGTCCTGGTACCGGTCCGGTCCGCCGGGCCGGGCGCGGGGAAGTCCTAGTCCGCGGCGGGCGGAGTGCGCGGCGCGGCCCCGGGCCGGCAGTGGGACGCTCGGCGGCCCGGGGCGCACGGACGGAACGGAGCGCGTGGCGGCCCGGACGGCAGGGGCGGCGCGGCCCGGACCCAGGGAGGACGGTGACGGCTCGCGGGCGCGTCGAGGCCGGATCGTCCGCCGCCCGGAGCGCGGACACCGCCGGCCGTACGTGTTCACCGCGCACCGGAATCGCGCGCACCGGAGCCCGCGCGGCGGACCCCATGTGCCGGAGCGGCATGCCCGGGGCGCTGCCGACGGGGAGCGCGCACCGGAGCCATGGTTCGGGTCACGCGCCGGCGGTACCCCGCGCCCGACCGGGGGCCGCCGCGGTCACCGGAGGAACCCCCGGCACCGCGACGCCCGTTCCGCCGTGCCCCTCACCAGGGCAGGAACACGTGGATGTCCTTGCCCCGTTGCCCGGGTACGACGCTGACCTGATCGGAGAGGGTGTGGATCAGGTGCCAGCCGATCCCGCCGCCCCCGCTGCTCGGATGGAAGGGACGCGGCGCGGGTACGGTCGCGCTGGTGTCGTGCATCACCACGTGCACCCCGTCGAAGGTCCGCCGCAGCCGCAGTTCGAACGGTCCCGGCGCGTACTGCACGGCGTTGGCCGCCAACTCGGTGACGACGAGCAGGATGTCGTCCCAGTGCTCGGGCGCCGAGGGCGGTGACCGGCGGGCCAGGTCGCCGAGGAACTCCTCCGCGACGAGGCGGGCCCCGGTCACGTTGTGCAGTTCTCCGGTGAAGCGTGCGGTGCGGTTCGTGATCTCCTCGGAAGCCAGTGTCCTGTCCCAACGCGACTCGGCTGCCATCTCGCCTTCCCGGCCCGGCCACCTGCCGGGCGTCGTTCTCTCTCCTGCGCCCCCTCCGTTGCTTAGTTCCCGGACCGGCGGAGCCTACGCGCCCCCGTCCGGCACCCGGCGGACTGGGACGGTGCCGATGAGGGTCCGGTCACCGCGGCGGGGGCGGGGCCGCCGGGCACGGTCGGGGCCGACGCAGGGTCACGGTGGGGGAGCACGGGAGAGGCGCGGACGGGGGTGGCGGGCGGTCGCGGAGGCCCGGAGCCGGTGGCGACCACCGTCACGGAGGACCACCGGCCGGGACGTCGACCGCCGGGACGTCGACCGCCGGGGACGGGGCGGCGCACACACCTCACCGTCCCACCGGCCACCGGCGGGACGGGGCGGGCGGTCCGCGTGGGGGCGGGGCGCCGGGGTCAGCGCTGGAACACGTTGTCCGAATCGTCGGGACCCAGCGGGTCCCTCGGCCCGGGGTCGGTGCGGCGGCGCTGGCGCGCCTCGTACATCGCGTCGATCTCGAAGGCGTAGGCGCGGGTGATCTCCTCCCGCCGCGGCTTCAGCGACGGCGTCAGCAGCCCTCCCGCCACGTCGAACGGCGCGGGCAGCACCCGGAAGACCCGGATCGCCTCCGGCCCCGGCACGGCGCTGTTGGCCGCCGCGACCGCCCGCCCGATCTCGTCGCGCAGCGCGTTCTCCTCCCGCGCCGCCCGCGCGGACGCGTCGCCGGGCAGCGCCAGGCCCGCCCGCCACTGCGTCAGGAAGCCTGGGTCCAGCGTGATCAGCGCGCCGACGCACGGCCGGCCGTCGCCGACCACCATCGCCTGGTGCACCAGCGGATGCGCCCTCAGCCGCTCCTCCAGCGGCGCCGGGGACACGGCCCGTCCGCCGCTGGTGACGATGGTGTCCCGCTTGCGCCCGACGACCGTCAGACAGCCGTCCTCGTCGATCCGCCCCAGGTCCCCGGTGGCCAGCCAGCCGTCGTGGAGCAGCCGGCCAGCCGCGTCCCCGTCGCCGGGGTGGCCGCGGAACACCGACGGGCCGCGCACCAGGATCTCCCCGTCGTCGGCCACCCGGACCTCGGAGCCGGGCAGGGCCCGGCCCACCGTGCCGGCCTTCTCCCGGCCCGGCGGCTGAGCGGTGACCGGACCGGCGGTCTCCGTCAGCCCGTAGCCGTCGTGCACGGGGACGCCGACGCCCTCGTAGAACAGGGCCAGTTCACGGCCGAGCGGGGAGCCCGCGGAGGTGGCGCGGCGCACCCTGCCGCCCAGCGCCTCGCGCAGCCTGCGGTACACGGCGCGGTCGTACACGGCGTGCTGGAGGCGCAGATCCAGTCCGGGTCCCGGCCCGCGGCCGAGCCGGCGGCGCTCCTGGGCGGTGGCGAGGTCCCGCGCCGTGACCGCGGCCCGCTCGAACAGGGCCCCGCGGCCCGCCCGCCGGGCGTCGCGCAGGAAGGTCTTGTAGAGCTTCTCGAAGACGGACGGCGCGCCGTGCAGATGGGTCGGGCGGAAGGAGCGCAGCGCCGCGGCGAGCGCCTCCTCGTCCGGCTCCGGCTCGTGCCCCAGCACCATCCCGCCGCGCACGGCCAGGGACTGCACCAGCAGGCCGTCCACGTGGGAGAGGGGCAGGAAGGCCAGGACCGAGCCCTGCCCGCCGGGCGTCGCCGCGTCGCCCCAGGCGGCGAGCAGGGTGTCGCAGGGGCCCGCCAGGTTGCGGTGGCTCAGCGCGCAGCCCAGGGCGGGGCCGGAGGTGCCCGAGGTGTGCACGACGGCCGCGGTCGCCTCGGGCAGCACCACGCGGCGCAGCGAGTCCACCGTCGTCGCCGGGATGTACGTGCCGCGCGCCGTCAGGGTCTCCAGCGCGCCCGCGTCCAGCTGCCAGACGTGGCGCAGGGCCGGCAGCGAGGAGAGCACCGAGCCGACCGTCATCACGCTCTGCTCGTCCTCGACGACCACCGCGACACAGCCGGTGTCGCGCAGCACGCGCTCGACGTGATCGCGCGGCGCAGTCGGATGGACGGGCACCACCTCGGCGCCCACCGCCCACAGCGCGTGGCAGAACACCGTCCACTCGTAGCGGGTCCGGGCGAGGATCGCGACCCGCCCGCCCAGCGCGACCCCCGCCGCGATCAGCCCCCTGGCCAGACCGACCACCTCGTCGCGGAACTCGGCCGCCGTCACCGGCAGCCACCCGCTGCCGGACGGCCCGGGGCGGCGCGCGAGCACGGGCAGCGCGGGGGTGCGGGCCGCCGTCTCGAAGACGCTGTCGGCGAGCGAACCGGCCAGGGGCGGGGCCGCCGGAGCGAGAGCGGGGTCGTGCATGCGCTGCTCCTGGGGTACGGAAGGGGACACCGCCGGGGGGTACGTCGGCTGCGTGGCCGAATCTAGCTCAGCCGGGCGCGGGCGGGGAGCCGGAGGGAGGAACGTGTTGCCGGCCCGGTGATCCGGCGGGATCGGGGGACTCGTGGGGCATGAGCCACACGAACCCCGATCCCGACCCCGCGAGCACCACCGGACTCGAGCCCGGCGGCGGCGTACCGCCCGGGGAGACCCCGCCCGCGGAGAGCAGTCTGCCCGGCGCGGGCCCGAGCGACGCGCACAATCCGACGAAGGGATGGAGCAAGGGGCCGCTGACGCTGATCCTGGCCGTGGTGGTCGTCTTCGCCGCGGGCTGCGTGGGCTACGCCCTGGCCCTGATCCGCTGACGGCCTCCGCCCACCCCCGATCGGCCCCCGGCCGTCCCCGATCGGTTCGCGCCCGACCCGGCCGGCTCCCGCCCGTCCCCGCTCGGCCACCGGCCACCCCTGGTCGGCTCCTGCCGTCCTCGGCCGGGCTCCGGCCACCCCGAGCGGCCCCGGCGCGGCCGTGGACGGCTCCGGCCCGCCGCTCCGGGGCACCACGCCCGGCCTCCCGGTGCCCGGCCCCTCCGAGGTGTCCCGGAACTCCGCGGTGCCGGGGCCGCGCGGCCCCACCTCCGCCGGGCCCCACCTCCGCCGGGCCTCACCCGGCGCCCGGCGCCAGCCACACCGTGGCCAGCGGGGGCAGCGTGATCCGCAGTACGCCGTCCTCCGCCCCGACCGGACCGGAGCAGCTCACCCCGCTGCCGCCGTACCGGGTGTCGTCCGTGTTGAGGACCTCCCGCCAGAGGGCGGACCCGCCGGGGACGGCGAGCGCGTAGTCGTGCCGCACGACCGGCGAGAAGCCGGACACCGCCAGCAGCGGGGAGCCGTCCGCGGCGAACCGCAGGAACGCGAAGACGTTGTCCTCCGCCGCGTCGACCGCGACCCACCGGAAGCCGCCCGGATCGGTGTCGCGCTGCCAGAGCGCGGGCGTCCCCCGGTAGCGGGCGTTGAGGTCCCGGACGAGGTCCTGGACCCCCCGGTGGTCGCCCGCCGAGTGGTACGCCTCGTCCAGCAGCCACCACTCCGGCCCGTGCTCCTGCGACCACTCGGCGCCCTGGGCGAACTCCTGTCCCATGAACAGCAGCTGCTTGCCGGGATGGGCCCACATGAAGCCAAGGTACGCCCGGGTGGTGGCCCGCCGCTGCCACCAGTCGCCCGGCATCTTCGACACCAGCGCCCGCTTGCCATGCACCACCTCGTCGTGGGAGATCGGCAGCACGTAGTTCTCGCTGTACGCGTACACCATGGAGAACGTCATCCCGTGGTGGTGGTACCTGCGGTGCACCGGCTCGTGGGCGGCGTACTCCAGCGAGTCGTGCATCCAGCCCATGTTCCACTTCAGGCCGAAGCCCAGCCCGCCGGTGTCGGTCGGCCGGGTCACCCCGCCCCACGCGGTGGACTCCTCCGCGATGGTCACCACCCCGGGGCAGCGCCGGTAGACGGTGGCGTTCATCTCCTGGAGGAACGCCACCGCCGCCAGGTCCTCCCGGCCGCCGTGCGCGTTCGGCTCCCACTGCCCGGAGTCGCGCGAGTAGTCCAGGTAGAGCATCGAGGCGACCGCGTCCACCCGCAGCCCGTCGACATGGAACTCCTCGCACCAGTACACGGCGTTGGCGACGAGGAAGTTGCGCACCTCGGTCCGGGCGAGGTCGAAGGTGTACGTGCCCCAGTCCGGGTGCTCGGCCCGCCGCGGGTCACCGGGCTCGTACAGCGGGTCCCCGTCGAAACGGGCCAGCGCCCAGTCGTCCTTGGGGAAGTGCGCCGGCACCCAGTCCATGATCACGCCGATGCCCGCCCGGTGCAGGGAGTCGACCAGGAACCGGAAGTCGTCCGGCGAGCCCAGCCGGGCCGTGGGCGCGTAGAAGCCGGTGACCTGGTAGCCCCAGGAGGGGCCGTAGGGGTGCTCGGCCACCGGCATCAGCTCGACATGGGTGAACCCCAGGTCCCGGACGTACGCGGGCAGCGCCTCGGCCAGCTCCCGGTAGCCGAGCCCCGGGCGCCACGACGGCAGGTGCACCTCGTACACCGAGAACGGCGCCTCGTGCACCGGCACCTCGCCCCGGGCCCGCATCCAGTCGGCGTCGCCCCACGTGTAGTGGGAGGCGGTCACCACGGACGCGGTGTCCGGCGGCTCCTGCGCGGCCCGCGCCATCGGGTCGGCCTTGAGGAACCGCTGCCCGTACCGAGAGTGGATCTCGAACTTGTACCGGGTGCCCTCGCCGACGCCCGGCAGGAACAGCTCCCACACCCCGGACGAGCCCAGCGAGCGCATCGGGAACGCCGTGCCGTCCCAGTGCGCGAAGTCCCCGGCCACCCGCACGCCCCGCGCGTTCGGCGCCCAGACGGCGAACCGGGTCCCGGCCACCCCGTCGTGGACCATGGGCTCGGCGCCGAGGGCCCGCCACAGCCGTTCGTGCCGGCCCTCGCCGATCAGGTGCAGGTCCAGCTCGCCCAGGGCGGGCAGGAAGCGGTACGGGTCGTGGACCTCGTGCTCCCCCTCCTCGTACGCCACCACCAGCGTGTAGCCGGGGACGCGGGGCAGCGGCAGCACAGCGGAGAAGAGCCCGTCCCCCTCTGGGGCCAGGGTGTGCCGCTCGCCGCCCACGACCACGCTCACCCCGCGCGCGAAGGGGCGCAGCGCCCGGAAGGCGACACCGCCGGGGACCGGGTGGGCGCCGAGCAGGGCGTGCGGGTCGTGGTGGGAGCCCGAAAGGAGCCGCCCCCGGTCGGCCGGGTCCAGCGGCGGTGCCGTCGCCGCCCCGGGGGCACCGGCGGTGGACGGGACGGGGCCGGACGGCTCGGGCAGCGCGGTGTCGTGGAGGGCCACGGTCAGTCTCCTCTCACGGCGAGTCGTTCGATCGCCGCCATGGGTACGGGAAGCCAGTCGGGGCGGTGCCGGGCCTCGTACAGCACCTCGTAGACCGCGCGGTCCGTCTCGTGGGCGCGCAGCAGTCCGTGTTTCTTGCGGGGGTCCCAGCCGGCCCGCGCCGCGTAGCCCGCGCAGTACGCCTCCCGGCAGCGGCGCGCCCACTCGGGACGCCACGGGCGGCTCTGCCGCGCCGCGTAGTCGAAGGAGCGCAGCATCCCGGCGATGTCCCGCACGGGGGAGTGGGCGTCGCGTCGCTCGTCCAGCGGGCGGGACGGCTCGCCCTCGAAGTCGATGACGAACCAGTCCCGTCCCGCCCGGAGCACCTGGCCCAGGTGCAGGTCCCCGTGGACGCGCTGGGCCGGCGGTCCGGGGTCGCAGGTGGTGAGCGCCGAGAAGGCCGCGCGGAGTCCCGGGACATGGGGCCGCAGGGCCGGTACGCAGTGCGCGGCGGCGGTCAGCCGTTCGGTCATGGCCGCCGCCGTCGGTCCGTTCTCCCCGGCGGGTCCCGAGGGGAAGGCGGCCGCCAGCGCCAGGTGCACCTCGGCGGTGGCCACGCCCAACTGGTGCGCCCGGCCGGTGAAGTCGTCACCGGAGGCCAGCGCCTCCAGGGCGAGGGACCAGCCGTCGCGGGCGTCCGGCAGGAACGGCTGGAGCACCCCGAGCGTCGCCTCGAACGGACGGGTGGTGCGCAGCCAGGCGACGGGTGCCGGGACCCGGTCGCAGCCCTGCCGGGCCAGCGCGCCCGGAACCTCCAGATCGGGGTTGACGCCGGGCTGGATGCGCCGGAACACCTTCAGGATGTACGCGTCGCCGTAGACCAGCGAGGAGTTGGACTGCTCGGCGTCCAGGACGCGCGGCGGGAGCCCGCCGGGGACGGGGCGCGCCGGATCGCACTCGAAGCGCAGCGGGCCGGCCGTACCGGGGCGGCGCAGTCGTTCCAGGAGCAGATGGGCGGCGCGCGGGTCGTGCAGGGCGTCGTAGACGGTCCGTCCGGCCAGCGGGCCGTCCTCGACCCGTCCGATCAGGGCCGGGCCGAGCCGGGGCGCGGGGCCTTCGCGCACGCCGAGCAGCAGTTGGTAGCAGTCCCCGGCCGGGAGGGTGCCGCCCGGTGCGGGCACGGTGCCGTGCCCGGTGCGCACCAGCAGGTGCAGACAGCCGGGGAACAGCTCCGTCATCGACAGCAGGCCGATCTCGGTCACGGGCCGGTCCTTGCCCGCGAACCAGCGCTGTCGCGGCAGCCATTCCCTCAGCAGCGCGCCGAGCGGGGCCGCGGGGACCGCCGGTTCCGCCGGGTGCGCGGTTCCGGGGCGCAGGGGTGCGGTCTTCGGCATGGTGACGCGTCCTCTCCTCGGCCCGCGCTCACGCGCCGCGGCCGATGCGGGATGCGACTCGGGTGAGCCGGAACCAGTAGAAGCCGTGACCCCCGAGGGTCAGCAGGTACGGCAGCTCACCGACGGCGGGGAAGCGGACGCCGCCGAACAGCTCGACCGGGTGACGGCCCGCGAACTCGCGCAGGTCCAGTTCGGTGGGTTGGGCGGAGCGGGAGAAGTTGTGGACGCAGAGGACGAGGTCGTCGTCGTGGTGGCGGAGGAAGGCGAGGACGGAGGGGTTGGTGGAGGGGAGTTCGGTGTAGGTGCCGAGGCCGAAGGCGGGGTTCTGTCTGCGGATTTCGATCATGCGGCGGGTCCAGTGGAGCAGGGAGGAGGGGGAGGCCATGGCGGCTTCGACGTTGGTGACCTGGTAGCCGTGGACGGGGTCCATGATCGTGGGGAGGCAGAGGCGGCCGGGGTCGCAGGAGGAGAATCCGGCGTTGCGGTCGGGGGTCCATTGCATGGGGGTGCGGACGGCGTCGCGGTCGCCGAGCCAGATGTTGTCGCCCATGCCGATNTCGTCGCCGTAGTAGAGGATCGGTGAGCCGGGGAGGGAGAGGAGGAGGGCGGTGAAGAGCTGGATCTGGTTGCGGTCGTTGTCGAGGAGGGGGGCGAGGCGGCGGCGGATGCCGATGTTGGCGCGCATGCGGGGGTCTTTGGCGTATTCCGCGTACATGTAGTCGCGTTCTTC
>NZ_WWGX01000021.1 GCF_009862265.1 Streptomyces sp. SID8352
CCCCGCCGATCTTTAGAATGAAGATGCGTATAGCGCATAAATATCTAAGCGAGGACAGCATGACGCTCTCACCCGGAACCCTGCTGGAGATGCAGCGGCGAATGCTCCGCATCCGCCGCTTCGACGAGCGCGCCTCCAAGATGGTCAAGCGCGGTCAGATCCCCGGCACGGTGCACACCAGCATCGGTCAGGAGGCGCAGGTCGTCGGCGCGTGTATGGCGCTCGGCGAGAACGACTACATGACCGGCAACCACCGCAGCCACGGCCACCCCATCGGCAAGGGGTCGCCGCTCGGCCCGCTCATGGCCGAGTTGGTCGGCAAGGCCACCGGCGTGTGCGGCGGCAAGGGCGGGTCACTGCACCTGGCCGACTTCGCGGTCGGCAGCCTGGGCGAGTCCGGCATCGTCGGCTCCTCGATCCCGATCGCCACCGGCGCGGCGCTGACGAGCAAGGTGCTCGGTATCGAGCGGGTCTCGCTGGCCTTCTTCGGCGACGGCGCGGCCAACCAGGGCTGCCTCTACGAGGCCATGAACCTGGCCGGCGTCTGGGGCCTGCCGGTGGTGTTCCTGTGTGAGAACAACCAGTACGCGCTCTCGACCCCGGCCCACACCGTGACTGCGGGCGTCATCGCCGACCGGGCCGCGGGCTTCGACATGCCGGGCGTCCGGGTCGAGTACGGCCAGGACGTGCTCGCCGTCCACGACGCGGTGCGCACCGCGGTCGAGCGGGCCCGCCGGGGTGACGGACCGAGCCTGGTCGAGGTCGTCACCTACCGCTTCAACGAGCACTCCGAGGGCCTGCGCCTCGGCACCGACTACCGCGACGCCGCCGAGCGCGCGGCCTGGATCGAGCGCGACCCCATCGTGCTGTTCCGCCAGCGTCTCGCCGCCGACGGCGTGGCCACCGACGAGCAGCTCGACCAGCTGGAGGCCGACGTCCTCGCCGAGGTCGACGAGGCCGTCCGCTTCACCGACGAAAGCCCCTACCCGGACCCCGAGGTGGCCTTCCGGGACCTCTACACCCACCCGATCGGAGTGAGCACATGACCGTCATGAGCTACCTCGGCGCCATCGGCGCCGCCCAGCGCGAGGCCATGGAGAGCGACGAGCGCGTCGTCATCATCGGCGAGGACGTCGAGGCCAACGTCTACGGCACCACGGGCGGCGGCAAGTCACGTTCCGACAAGGGTGACTTCCTGCAGATGTTTGGCAGCAACCGGATCCGCAACACCCCGATCTCGGAGGAGGTCATCGTCGGGGCCGCAATCGGCGCCGCCATGACCGGGCTGCGCCCGATCGTCGACCTGTCCTACTCCAGCTTCCTCTACATGGCGATGGACCAGTTCGTGAACCAGGCAGCCAAGAACCGCTACATGTTCGGCGGCCAGGCCTCGCTGCCGGTGGTCTTCCGCTCGGCGATGTTCTACGGGCTCAGCACCGGCGCCCACCACTCCGATCGGCCCTACCCGATGTTCATGAACGTCCCCGGTCTGAAGATCGTCGTGCCGGCGACGCCATACGACGCCAAGGGGCTGCTGCGCACCGCCGTCGACACCGACGACCCGGTGCTGACCTTCGAGACCTGTCTGCTGTGGGGCAGCAAGGGAGAGGTGCCCGAGGAGGAGTACCGGATCCCGTTCGGCCAGGCCAACATCGTCCGCCCCGGCGACGACGTCACCGTGGTCGCGATCTCCAGCGCGGTGCCCGAGGCGGTCGTGGCCGCAGAGGCACTGGCCGAGGAGGGCGTCTCAGTCGAAGTCATCGACCCGCGCACGCTGGTGCCCTTCGACACCGAAGCGGTCATCCGCTCGGTGCAGCGCACCGGTCGTCTCGTGGTCGCCGACCCCGCGCACCGCACGTGCTCGGCGGCGGCGGAGATCTCCGCCATCGTCGCCGAGGAAGCCTTCTCCTCGCTGCGCGCACCGATTGTGCGGGTGACCACTCCGGACATCCAGATCCCATTCAGCCCCGCGCTGGAGAAGCAGCTCTACCCCAGCCGCGCCGGTATCGCCGACGCCGTCCGCCGGGTCACCGGATCCGGTCCGGCCGCGTCCGCCGACACCGCCGGGCTCGACCGGCTCGCGACGCACCCGCAGCGCTGACCCGCGCGTCGGCGCCGCGCACCACGACAACCGGACAGGTCACAGGTCACACCGACCGCACAGATCACACAGACCAACACAAAGAAGAGCAGGGGAAATCCGGATATGGCCAAGATCGAGGTTCTGCTCCCGCAGTGGGGGATGGGCATGAACGAGGGCACCATCACCAGCTGGCTCAAGAGCGTCGGCGACACCGTCGACGAGGACGAGCCGCTGGCCGAGGTCGAAGCGGAGAAGGTTGAGGAGACCATTGAGGCGCCGGTCACCGGGACGCTCTCCGAGATCGTCGTCGCCGAGGGCGAGACGGCCGAGGTCCGCACCGTCGTCGCCTACATCGAGACCGCCTGAGCGCCACGGGTGCCCCCTGGAAGGAGCAGCACATGACGCAGATCGACCCGCGCAGGGTGATCCAGGACGCCGTCGAGGGCGGATACGCCGTGGGCGCGTTCAACATGCACAGCGTCGAGACCACCGAGGCGCTCGTGGGCGCCGCCGGGCAGGCGGTGGCCCCGGTCTTCCTCCAAGTCGGCCGGGCGATCGTGCCCCACGTGGGCCTGCGCAAGGCCTACGAGATGACCCGCCGTGTCGCCGAGGAGTCCGACGCCGACTACGTCATCCACCTCGACCACGGTCCGTGGGAGGAGGTCTTCGAGGCGATCAGGCTGGGCTTCGGCTCGGTGATGTACGACGGCGCGCACCTGCCGTTCGAGGAGAACATCCGCACCACCCGCCGCATAGTCGAGGTCGCGCATGACTTCGGCATCCCGGTGGAGGCCGAGCTGGGAAAGATCCCGGACGCCGACGAGGAGGTCGACTGGTCGTCCTACTACACCGACGTGGCCGAGGCCGAACGCTTCGTCGCCGAGACCGGTGTGGACTTCCTGGCCATCTCGGTCGGCATCGTCCACGGCGTCCCGCTGGCGTCGCCGCAGCCGCTGGACATCCAGCGCATCGAGGAGATCAAGGCCGTCACCGGCATCCCGTTGGTGCTGCACGGAGCCTCCGGCGTACCCGAGGACGAGGTACGGGCCGCGATGGCCGCCGGGGTCCACAAGTTCAACGCCGACACCGACCTGCGCCACGCGTTCCGCGCCGGCATCGAGGCGGTCTGGCAGCAGGGCGACCGCCAGTTCGAGGAGGCCGTGGCCGAGGGCCGTGAGCGGATGCTTGCCGCCACCGTCGAGAAGATGAAGCTCTACGGCTGCGCCGGCCAGGCGCCTAGCGGACGGATCCGCTCATGAGCGTCACCGATAGGCCGGCCGGCACCGTCACCCCGCTCAAGGGCATCCGCCGCACGGCGGCCCGGCGCATGGTCACCGCGTGGGCCGCGCCAACTTTCCACCTCAGCGTCGATGTCGACATGACGACGGCGCTCAGGGCGAAGGAGCGGGAGCCGGGCGCCACCGTCACCGACGCCCTGCTGGGGGCCTGCGCCCGGGCCCTTGCCGCGCACCCCGCGATCAACGCCCACTACGGCGACGAGGCGGTCACCTCCTTCGCCTCGGTCAACCTCGGCATCGCCGTGGCGACCGACGCGGGCCTGGTGGTACCGGTCGTGCACGGCGCCGAGGCCCTGGACCTCGCCGGCATGGCCGGGGCCCGCCGCGACGTCGCCCTGCGGGCCCGTGAGGGCAGGCTGCGAATGGCCGATGTCACCGACGGGACGTTCACGGTCTCCAACCTCGGCATGATGGGCATCGACCGCTTCGACGCCATCCTCAACGTGCCGCAGGTGGCAATCCTCGCCGTCGGCGCCACCACACGGCGCCAGGTCTGGAACGACGGCGACCCGCAGTGGCGACCGGTGGCCGAGCTGACCCTCACCTGCGACCACCGCGCGGTCGACGGTGCCACCGGCGCCCGGTTCCTCGCCGACCTCCGTGGGCACCTTGAGTCGGCCTGACCACGACGCCGCGCTCGCCCGCGAGCTGGCCACCTGGCCGGTCGGTTCGGCCGGCGTGATGGTGGTCGGCCCGCGGGGCCGGCTCGGCGCCGCAGGCGAGGTGACCACGGCGTACCCGTGGGCATCGGTGACCAAGCTGCTGACCGCGCTCACCGTGCTGCGCGCGGCCGAGGACGGCGTCGTCGACCTCGACGAGCCGGCCGGGCCGCCCGGGTCGACCGTGCGGCACCTGCTGGCCCACGCCTCGGGTGTGGCCTTCGACGAGGACCGCGTAGTCGCCGGGCCCGGCAAGCGCCGGATCTACTCCAACCGCGGCATCGAGCTCGTCGCCTCACACCTGGAGACCCGCGCCGGCTGGCCCTTCGAGGCGCTGCTGCACGACGGTGTCATCGGGCCGCTCGGGCTGACCGGCACCGTGCTGGCCGGCTCACCGGCGCACGGCGCGCGCGGACCGGTCACCGACCTCGCCCGGCTCGCGCACGAGCTGCTGGCGCCGGCGGCGCTCTCGCCCGCGCTGGTCGCCGACGCCGTCACCCCGGCGTTCCCGGGCCTGGCCGGGCTGCTGCCCGGCTTCGGACGGCAGGTGCCCAACGGCTGGGGCCTCGGCTTCGAACTGCGCGGCGGCAAGAGCCCGCACTGGACCGCGCCCGCCAGCTCGCCCGTGACCTTCGGTCACTTCGGCCGATCCGGGGCCTTCCTGTGGGTCGATCCCGACGCCGGTGTGGCGTGCGTGAGCGCCGGCGACACCCCCTTCGGTCCCTGGGCCGCCGAACACTGGCCGGTGCTCGCGACCCGGGTGCTCGACCTCTACGGCTCCGCCGCACCGCCCGCTGCCTGACGACCGCCCGCCCACCTCCTGACGACTGCCTGACGATCGCTTGACGACCGGATAGGACTCCGCCATGAACCCCTCGACCACCGCCGTCCAGCCCGGGCACGCCGGCCGCCTCGGTCCCGACGAGCACCGTGCCGCCTGGGAGCGCCTGGCCGGCGGCAACGTCGACGTCCTCATCGTCGGGGGCGGTGTGACCGGCGCGGGCGCGGCGCTCGACGCGGCCACCCGCGGGCTGTCGACCGCGCTGGTCGAGGCCCGCGACCTGGCCAGCGGCACGTCGTCGCGATCGAGCAAGCTCTTCCACGGCGGGCTGCGCTACCTGGAGCAGCTCGAACTGCCGCTGGTGCGCGAGGCCCTGCGCGAGCGTGAGCTGATGCTCACCCGTATCGCCCCGCACCTGGTCGAGCCGGTCTCCTTCCTCTATCCGCTCCGGCACCGCGGCTGGGAGCGGCTCTACTTCGGTGCCGGCCTCGCCCTCTACGACACGCTCGGTGGCCGGTCCACGCTGCCGCGCCACCGCCACCTCACCCGCGCCGGCGCCCGTCGGCTCTGCCGCTCGCTCAAGCCCTCGGCACTGGTCGGCGGCGTGGTCTACCACGACGCCCAGACCGACGACGCCCGGCACACGATGACCGTGGCCCGCACCGCGGCCGCCCACGGCGCCGTCGTCCGCAGCTCGACCGAGGTTGTCGACCTGCTCCGCGAGGATGACCGGGTCGTCGGCGCGGTGCTGCGTGACTCCGACACCGGCGACACCTGCCGACTGCGCGCCCGTGTGGTGCTCAACTGCACCGGCGTGTGGAACGACGAGGTGCAGCGGCTGACCGGCGAGCGCGGCGGGTTCTCGGTGCGGGCGTCGAAGGGCGTGCACCTCGTGGTGCCGCAGGACCGCATCGACTCCGGCACTGGGCTGATCCTGCGCACCGAGAATTCGGTGCTGTTCGTGATCCCATGGCGCGGGCGCTGGGTGATCGGCACGACCGACACCGACTGGCGGCTCGACCGCGCGCACCCCGCCGCGACCAGCGCCGACATCGACTACGTGCTTGGGCAGGTCAACAAGGTGCTCGCCGTGCCACTGACACGGGACGACGTTCTCGGCGTGTACGCCGGCCTGCGGCCGCTGCTCTCGGCCGGGGAGGGGACCAGCACCGCGAAGCTCTCCCGCGAGCACGCCGTGCACCGTTCGGTGCCGGGCCTGGTCTCGGTCGCCGGCGGCAAGTACACGACCTACCGGGTGATGGCCCGCGACGCCATCGACGCCTGCGCCCCCGACCTCGTCCGGGGGGCGGCCGGCCGGCTCGCGCCGTCGGTCACCGCCGAGGTGCCGTTGCTGGGTGCCGTCGGCTACCGCGCGATGGCCAGGCGGACCTCGGAGCTCGCCGCCGAGCTCGGCGTCCCCGAGACCCGGGTCAGCCACCTGCTGCGCCGCTACGGCACGATGTCGCACACGGTGCTGGCACCCGCGGCCGACGACCCAACGCTGCTCGAACCCCTTGAGGGCGCGCTGGACTACCTGCGCGCCGAGGTGCGCTACGCCGCCACCCACGAGGCGGCGCTACACCTCGACGACGTGCTCACCCGCCGCACCCGCATCTCGGTCGAGACCGCACACCGCGGCATCGACTCGGCGGCGGACGCTGCGGCCCTGGTCGCGCCCGTGCTGGGGTGGGACGACGCCACGGCGGCCCGCGAGGTTGAGGCCTACCGCGCCCGGGTGGAGTCCGAGCGCGCCTCGCAGGAGGAGCCCGATGACGCCGGCGCGAACGCAGCCCGCCTGGCCGCGCCCGGGCTGCGGCGCACCTGGGCCCCGGCACACGGCTGACCGCCGTCCCGGACGTTCACCCAGCGGGGCACCCGACTGACGGCGAGGTGCTCGCGGTCAGCCGCCGACGGGCGCAGCCTGGATCGCCTCGTGCTTGCGGGTGCCGCCGGCGACCGCCCAGCGCCGCCCGGCGCCGGACGATGGCGAGGTACTCGCGGTCAGCCGCTGGCGAGGTGCTCTGCGGTCACCGCGTCGGTGACGAGCATGTCGATCCACCCGCCGGCGAGCGCGGCCCGGATCGCCTCGTGCTTGCGGGTGCCGCCGGCGACCGCCCAGCGCCGGCCGGCGGCGCGCAGCTGGTCGGCGGTCACGCCGATGACCAGATCGTCGAACCCGTCGGCAATCGGCCGGCCGTTACGGTCGATGAACTGCAGGCAGACCTCACCGACCGCGCCCCGGTCGCGCATCGCGGCGAACTGTTCCTCGGTGAAGAAGTTGTCTCCCGGGCGCAGTGCGGGGTCGATGTAACAGGAGCCGATGCCGACCAGGGCGAGGTCGACGGAGTTCAGCGCCTCGAGCGCCTGCCGTGCGTGCAGGTCGCGGCTGAGCAGCAGCTCCTTCATCTCAGGGGTCGCCACCACGCCGGGGGTGCGCAGGAAGACCGGCTGCGCTCCGGTCAGCGAGGCCAGCCGCTGGGTCGAGCGGGCCGCGTCGTGCTGCAGGTCCGGGGGCCCTAGGTCGCCGAGCATCTCCACGACCTGCTGGGTGCGGGTCCGCAGCGGCTGCAGCGCGTCGACGGTCATGCGCAGCGTCTTGCTCCATGAGGTGAAACCGATGACCGGTGTCTCGAGGACCAGTTCGCCGAGCAGCGCGGCCATCGCGTGGGCGAGGTCGCGGTTGAGTTCGGCCTCGTCGTCGCTGACCGCGTCGATGACGTGCACCTCGCTGACGGGGAACCGCTTCTCGACGCGCTCCTCGAGCTCGGCATGGATGTGCTGCGGAACCGCCACGACGGTGCGGACGATCGAGGCCTCTTCGGCCTGCGTCAGCAGGCGGGAGACCCGCGACTGGGAGATCCGAAGCCGCTCGGCGATCTCGGTCTGGCGCATCCCATGGGTGTGGTAGAGCCGCGCGACCTTGATCATCAGGCGCTGGCTGTCGATGTCGGCCATCAATCCTTTGCTCTCGTCTCGTGCTTGGCGCACCCGGCCGCCCCCGATGGCGGCGTCTGCATCTTAAGAGCCGCCAAGTCACCCACACAGCCCTCTGGTGGTACTCACACTCTTGCCCTCGACCTGTGACGGTGATTACGCTACAAGAAATTGCAGGCACTGAATAGACATGCAGGCTCGGGGAGCGGCGAGGAGTCGGTAGTGGCAGAGTACGCGGTGGCGCCGTACGACGTGGTGGTCGTCGGGGCGGGGATTAACGGACTGGGCATCGCCCGTGACGCGGCCGCACGCGGCCTGCGCGTAGTGGTGCTCGAACAAGACGACCTCTGCAGTGGTGTCTCGGCGTGGTCGGGGCGGCTGGTGCACGGTGGGCTGCGCTACCTAGAGCACCGCGACTTCGCGCTCGTGCGCGAGTCGCTGCGCGAGCGCGAGCGGCTCTTCCGGCTCGCGCCGCACCTGGTCAAGCCGTTGCGGCTGATCATGCCGCTCTACCGGCACAACCGGCGCCCGGCGTGGATGATCCGCCTCGGCATGGTGGCCTACGACGTGCTCTCCTTCGACAAGAGCACCCGCCGGCACGAGGTGCTCTCGGCCGCACGGACCCGCACCCGCTTCGGCGGCATCGCCACCGACGGGCTCACCGGTGCCACCATCTTCACCGACGGCCAGGTCGAGTACGCCGAGCGGCTCTGTGTCGAGGTCGCCGTGGCCGCGGCCGGCGACGGCGCCGAGATCCGTACCAAGGCCCGCGTCGAGGAGCCGCTGACCGAGGGCGGCCGGGTGGTCGGCGTCCGCTACCGCGACACCACCACCGACACCCTGCGCGAGGTGCGCGCCCCAGTCGTCCTCAACGTGGCCGGGCCTTGGATCGACCGCATCTTCCGCCGCGGCGCGCCCGAGCAGCCGCGGCTCAACGGCGGCACCAAGGGCAGCCACCTGGTCGTCGACCCGTTCCCGGGTGCCCCGGACGACGTCGTCTACTACGAGTCGAAGACCGACGGACGCCTGGTGCTGGTGATCCCGTGGATGGGCCGCTACCTCATCGGCACCACCGACCGGCGCTTCGAGGAGGACCCCGACGCCGCCCGATGCGACGAGGACGAGATGACCTACCTCCTCGACGAGGTGAACGAGTTGGTGCCCGGCGCCGGTCTCACGCCCGACAACGTGCTGTTCACCTACTCCGGTGTGCGACCGCTGCCCTACGCCCCCGACGTGGAGGAGTGGGAGGTGCCGCGCAGCCACGTGCTGCACGACCACGCTCCCGGCCTGCCCGGGCTGATCACCGTGGTAGGCGGCAAGCTCACCACCTACCGGCAACTGGCGCAGGACGCCGTCGACGACGTCTTCCGGCGTCTCAGCCGGGTCTCGCCGCGCTGTGTTACCGCCTCGCTGCCGCTGCCAGGGGCCACCGGCGACCTCGGTGTCGCTCGGCGCTTCCTGCGCGAGCGCGGCCTCTCGGTGCGCACCACCGACCGGCTGCTCGCGCTGTACGGGGGCCGCGCGGTCGACGTCGTGGCCGGGGCCGGCGACGACGGTCCCCTCGCGGTGCTGCACGAGCCGACCGGCGCGCTCGAGGCGGAGCTGCTCTTCGCGGTTCGCCACGAGTTCGCGCGCACGCTCACCGACGTGCTCGCCCGCCGGACGCTGCTGGCTTTCGAGCCCGGCCACGGCCGTGAGTCGGCTGGCCGCGCGGCCGAGGTGCTCGGCGCCGAACTCGGCTGGGACGCCGCCCGGCACGTCGCCGAAGTCACCGAGTACGACACCTGGCTGACCCGGCTCGCGGTGCCCGGCCGGCCTCCGGTGCCCGATCCGGAGTCCGCGGCGCCGGCCGGGCCCGGGAGCGCGGCGTCATGAGCCGTTACGTACTCGCGCTCGACGAAGGGTCGACCTCCGCACGCGCCGTCCTCGTCGACGAGACCGGAACCATCGTCGCCGAGGCGCGCAACCCGGTGGTGCCGCACTACCCGCGCCCGGGCTGGGTCGAGCTCGACCCCGAGGCGCTGTGGGAGGCCCAGCGCGCCAGCATGGCCAAGGTCCTTACCGACTTCGGCGTCACCACCGACGACCTGGTCGCCGTCGGCGTCACCACCCACCGCGAGACCTGCCTGATCTGGGACCGCCGCACCGGCAAGCCGGTCCACGACGCGCTCATGTGGATGTCGAAGCAGACCGACCCGATCGTCGAGCGCTGGCGCGCCGCCGGCCTCGACGACGAGGTGCGCCGCCGCACCGGCGCGCGCAACGACTCCTTCTTCAGCGCCGCGAAGCTGACCTGGATCCTCAAGAACGTCCCCGGTGTCCGCGCCCGCGCCGAGCGCG
The DNA here is from genome assembly GCF_009862265.1 of Streptomyces sp. SID8352. Classification (GTDB taxonomy): domain Bacteria; phylum Actinomycetota; class Actinomycetes; order Streptomycetales; family Streptomycetaceae; genus Streptomyces. Next base: position 10,099 of record NZ_WWGX01000021.1, read on the forward strand.
GCGAGCTGGCCGCCGGCACCGTCGACACCTGGCTGGTCTGGAAGCTGACCGGCGGGCGCTCGCACGTCACCGACCACAGCGAGGCCTCCCGCACGGCGCTGTTCTCCCTCAGGGGGCTCACTTGGGACGAGGAGCTGTGCCGCGCCTGCGAAGTGCCGCTGGAGCTGATGCCGCCAGCGCTGCCCTCGGACAGCCGCTTCGGCGAGATGCGCCCGGCCGACGTGGGCCTGCCCGGCACGGCGTCCGTGCCGGTCGCCGCAGTGATGGCCGACCAGCAGGCCGGCATGTTCGGCCAGGTCTGCCTGGAGGCGGGCTCGACCAAGAACACCTTCGGCACCGCCGGCGTGCTCATCGCCAACACCGGCGCCGAGCCGATCGACGTCCCCGGCCTCACCGCGAGCGTCGGCTGGACCATCGCGGGCCGTACCGTCTACGAGGTCGAGGGCGTGGTCTTCCACTCGGGCCAGACGCTGCAGTGGCTGCGCGAGCGTCTCGGCGTACTGAAGCCTGGCGAGCGGATCGAGGACGTCGCCCGGCGGGTGCCCGACAGCAGCGGGGTGTACCTGGTGCCAGCCTTCGCCGGGTTGTGCGCGCCGTACTGGCGGCGCAACGCCAGCGCCGGGCTGGTCGGGCTCACCCTCGAGACCGGCGCGGAACACGTCGTACGCGCCGCGGTCGAGGCGATGGCCTACCAGAACCGCGACAACGTCGACGCTCTCGTGGCCTCCGGGACCCTGGTGCCGGAACTGAAGGTCGACGGCGGCGCCGCCTCCAGCGACCTGCTCTGCCAGTTCCAGGCCGACATCCTCGGCGTCCCGGTGGTGCGGCCGGTGCAGCTGGAGCGCACCGCGCTCGGCGTGGCCCAGCTCGCCGGCGTCACCACCGGCGTCTGGAAGCTCGAGGACCTCCCCGGGCAGTGGCACGTCGACCGGGTCTTCGAGCCGGAGATGTCCGAGGAGCGCCGTGAGGAGCTCTACGTCGGCTGGCAGGCCGCGGTGCGATCGGTGGTGGGCACATGAGCGGGTCGGCGGTGACGCCGGAGGGCCGCAAACTGCTCCGGCTCGAGGTCCGCAACGCGAAAACCCCGATCGAGCGCAAGCCGGAGTGGATCAGGACCCGGGTCAGGACGGGCCCGGAGTACCAGCGCCTGCGGAACCTGGTCAAGTCCGAAGGACTGCACACGGTCTGCCAGGAAGCCGGCTGCCCCAACATCTTCGAGTGCTGGGAGGACCGCGAGGCCACTTTCCTCATCGGCGGTGACCAGTGCACCCGGCGCTGCGACTTCTGCCAGATCGACACCGGCAGGCCCCGGCCGCTGGACCGCGACGAACCGCGCCGGGTCGCGGAGTCGGTGTGGACCATGGGCCTGCGCTACGCCACCATCACCGGCGTCGCCCGCGACGACCTCGAGGACGGCGGGGTGTGGCTGTACGCCGAGACGGTACGCGCGATCCACGGGCTCAACCCTGGCACCGGGGTGGAGAACCTGATCCCCGACTTCAACGGCAAGCCGGACCTTCTGACCGAAGTGTTCGAGTCCCGCCCCGAGGTGCTGGCCCACAACGTCGAAACCGTGCCGCGGATCTTCAAGCGGATCCGGCCCGCGTTCCGCTACGAGCGGTCCCTGGAGGTGATCACCGCCGCGCGGGACTTCGGGCTGGTGACCAAGTCCAATCTGATCCTGGGCATGGGCGAGACCCGTGAGGAGGTGTCCCAGGCCCTGCAGGACCTGCACGACGCGGGCTGCGAGCTGGTAACGATCACCCAATACCTGCGGCCCTCGGCACGCCACCACCCCGTGGAGCGGTGGGTCAAGCCCGAGGAGTTCGTCGAACTGGAGGAGGAAGCCGACCAGATCGGTTTCTCCGGAGTCCTGTCTGGCCCCCTCGTACGATCGTCCTACCGCGCCGGCCAGCTCTACCGGACCGCGCTCGAACGGCGGTCGACATCATGACCACCGCGCCAGCCGCCACCGCGCTGGGCGGCATCGTGTCAGGCGCCTTCGGCACCGCCCCAGTGACAGTCCGGCTGTCGCCGCCGCGCACCGGCCCGGCCGACGTCGCCCACGCGCGGGCACGGCTGGCCAGCATCGCGGACGCCGACGTCGCCGAGCTCGACCTCATGTGCCCGCCCCCGACGGCCGCCTTCAGCTCCCGCGACGCACTGCTGCCCGGCTACGCCCGCGCTCGTGCCGACCTCGAGGCACACGGCTTCGCCCCGATGGTGCGGCCGGTCGGCGGCCACCTGGCCGTGTACGACCAGGGTGCCCTGGTCGTACACCTCGCCGCGCCGCACCCGGTCGCCCGCGACCACATCCGCGAACGGTTCGAGATCTTCGGCGCCGTCCTCGCCGACACGCTGCGCGCCTTCGGGGTCGACGCGCGGGTGGGACCGGTGCCGGGGGAGTACTGCGACGGCGCCTACAGCGTCAACGACGCCGGCCGCGCCAAGATCGTCGGCACCGGCCAGCGCATCACCCGCGCCGGCTACCTGCTCAGCGCGGTCGTCTCGGTACTCAAACCCAGCCGGGTACGCGCCGCGCTAGAGGTGGGATACGCCGACCTCGGCCTCGACCTACGCCCCGAGACCGTCGGCTGCGTCGCCGACAGCACGCCAGGGGTGACGGTGGAGGAGGTCCGCAACGAACTGGTGGCCACCCTCGCACGGACGCTGCCGATCGCCGCCCCACAGACACCATCACTGCCTGCCGCCGTCTGAAGGAGCGGTCAGTGCGGATTCCCGAACGCGACGTCCGTCGCTTCCCGGACATGTCGACGAGCTACGACGCACCGGACGGGCAGGGCATCCTCGTGTGGACGTCGACACGTCCTCGCGTCTCCCTGGCGCATGCGGTCCTGATGGCTTCCGAAACGGTGTGGCACACCCACGGCGGGGACGGCTACCGGCAGCTGCATGCCCTCCCCACCAGCGAATTGAAAGCCCTCAGAAGCTGTTGTCTTTCCGGGCTTGAGGACAGTGTTTTCGCTGGTCGGGCGTAGCCTCGACGATCCTGTGGGAGTGGTGGTCTGTTGCGTCGCCGCTGCTGTGGAGGTCATGGATGCCGTCGGTCGTAGGGCTGCTGGAACAGCGCGAGCTCGTTGCTCGCCGTCGTGTGGACGAACTGCGGGAGGAGGCCGACCGCATCCAGGCTGAACTGGCCGTGGCCGAGCGGGACTGGAAGGAATGGGCCATCGCTCGCTCGCGGGTGGGTGAGGTACTTGCCCCGTCAGACGAGACCGAGCATGGCCACGGCCGGGCCGACGGGACAGCACCGACCGCCGACGGACAGGCCGGGGATGCATCGTCAACGCCGGAAGCGTCGAAGGCGAAGTCGCAGGTGCCGGTGTGGCGTGAAGGGCTTGCGTGGTCGGCGTTGTCGGTGGACTACCAGCGCATCCTCAAGGCGCTCGCGGACCGGGCCCGGCTCGGGCAGGGGCCGATGACCTGCCAGGAGATGGCCGCCGTGTTCGGGATGGACGTGGTGCCGGCGCGGGTGGAGGCACTGCGGTCGAAGGCGAAACGCCTGGTTGCGCGCGGCTGGCTGGCCGAGCCAGCACCAGGCCGGTTCACGCTCGCCCGTGGCGTGAGCGAGCCAGGCGGCGGGTGCGCATCAGGTGGGCGAAGAGGCGTTCGACGATCCACCGCTTGGGCAGCACCACGAAGCCGCGCATGTCATCGCTGCGTTTGACGATCGCCAGGACCACGGCGAACGTGGCCAGGCAGTACTCGACGAGGCTCCCGGTGTAGCCGCCGTCGGCCCAGATGAGGGCCAGCAGGTGGTGGGCGTCGGCGACTTGTTGCAGCAGGACCTGGGCCACGGCGCGGTCGCCGATATCCGCACTCGTTACCATGACGCCCAGCAGCAGGCCGAGGGTGTCGACCACGACGTGCCGCTTGCGGCCGTTGATCAGCTTGCCGCCGTCAAAGCCACGGCTGTCGGCGCCGACGACGGCGTCCGCCTTGACGGACTGCGAGTCGATCACTCCGGCCGTCGGCTCCGCGTCCCGCCCCAACTTCTCGCGGACCCGGGCGCGCAGCCGGTCGTGGAACTCCTTGACCAGGGCGTTCTCGCGCCAGCGGCGGAAGAATGCGTATACCCGGTCCCACGGCGGGAAGTCGGCGGGCATCGCCCGCCACTTGACGCCGTTGTCAACGAGATAGCGGATCGCATCCAGCACCGCGCGGTGGCAGTACCCCTCCGGCCGGCCGCCCCGTCCGCGCATCCAGCCCGGCACCGGCAGCAGCGGCCGGACCTCAGCCCACTCCACATCCGTCATGTCCGACGGATACCGGCGCTGCCGCTCGGCCCGGTCAGCCGCGTTGCCGTACACGTGCGCGAGGCAATCACACGATGGAGCAACCGAGTTGGACTGCCCGGCCATCGACACGGAAGACTGCGGCACCAGGGGCCTCCTGTTGCTCTATGGATTCGACACCCACGAGCTGTTCAGGAGGCCCCTTCCTCATGCCCTCGCCACGGCAGGATCACCCGACCGGGAACCCGCGTTCGACTGCCACCGCTCAAGATCGAAAAGACAACAGCTTCTAAGCCTTCCCCTTCCAGATGCCGACGGAGAAGACCTTGATGACCAGCGACGACGCCCTCGATCAGTTCAGACACATCGCGCGTGAGAGGGCATTTGGCAGGCATGTCGGGTCGGACAGGCTCATCCAGGCAGGTCTGGACGCGCTGGTAGCTGGGGTCGAAAGCCCGTCCCTGGCCATGCTGGCGGGACTCCTCCGAAGCGAAGAACCCGAAGCGCCAGAGCTCTTCGACCAAGTCCTGGACGAGCTGGGACTGCTCTTCCATCCGCCCACGGACCCCCGGGCCGCAAAGTGGGCGATGGCCTACTGGATCGCCGGTCAGATCGCCGACGGATCCCTGGATCCCGCCACCGGCACTCACCTCATCTGGGCAGACATCGCCTATGACCTCGGCTACCCCGAAGAGCTGGCACCACTGGTGTCCTGCGCGCACAACCTGGACGGCTGGGAGGAGAGCTGGGGAGTCTCCGTCGAGGAACTCAACGGAGAAGCGGTTGAGGCAGCGAAGCAGTTCGTTAACAAGGGGGCAGGAGCCGAGGCGCGGGACTGACCAGCGGTCCCTTCTCGCCACCGGGATTCGTCGCCCGCGAGCTGATCCGCTCACTCAGCGTGGCCGCGTCACAGAAGTTGAGCCAGAACCCGAGAACGGGAGGCACCCGCCGGTACTCGGCAATGGCGGGACGAGGGCCGCGACCTACGCCCGTAGCCAGCGCTTTTGTCCCGGCCCCGGACGAGCGGCACACAACGTCCTGCCAGCCGACACCGAGCTGCTATCCGAAGCCATCGATATTCGACGCGTGGCAGCGCCTCCCGAACCGCCCGAGAAGCGCTGCTCTTCGTCATCGACAGAGCCACCCGCGATTTTCTGCGTCGAAGGAGATCGGCCCAGCCGCTTGGCCAGCTGCCGGGCCGATTCCCCGGCGGCGAGGCCACGGGATATCTCCTCGCGCTCTCTGCCGTTCAGATGCCGCTCTGACCGCATCTGCGCGGTGAGGCGGACGCCGCCGCTCTTGTGCAGGAACCGATGCCCCTCGCGCCAGCGTCTCCAGATCTCGTCCTGCTGAGCTGGCGAAAACCCGTAGTCACGCACCTGTGCCTCCACGATCACATGATCATCCGAGGGTGGTGCGTTGATCACTTGAGGGTGCCACCTGCCCTTGAGGGTGCCACCTGCCGCAGGGGGCCGCCACGCACCACTCAGATGTGACGGCCCCCGCTGTCGGGCGGATCAGGTACGAGCCCACTCGGAACAGGAGTCACCGAACATGTCGTCCTCACACACCCGGAAGCGGTAGACCGACCCGGATACGGACGCGCAGCCGGCGTCTGAGCCGTTGTCATCCACTAACTTGAGGGCTTTGCTGTCCGATGTCTTCTCGTACAGGGCGTAGACCCAGTGGCCGTCGGACTCCATGTCACAGACGCTCAGAGTCTTGGTGTCGTAGTCGTACACCGCATAGTCGCTCCCCTGAGTGACGACCAGGGGTGTGGTTGCGGCGTGGGCGAGGCCCGTGGAGAGCGTGAGCGGTGCGACAGCCAGTGCGAGGGCGATGCCCGCGTGGCGAAGGCGTATCACAGAGTTTCCCTTCATTTCAGATGATGCGGGGGTCCTTCTGGAAGCACTCAAATCTTCGCCCCAACTTCATACTCGTTACAAGCTGTGAATACGCCATCACACTTCGGTCACCTAACCTGAGCTCACGAAGCACCCGTCCATGTGCAGACCGCACGTGCAGCCGCGAAGAGCCGCCCCCAACTGCTCGCCAGGCAACCGCCGCCCGTCCCGGCGCAGGCCTGACTGGGACCCGGCCACCCTCGCCACCGCGATCGACAGCCCATCACCAAACACACCTGGGAAGGCGCCCGCCTTCAGCAGCTCGCCGCGGAATTCCTCGCCCAGGCAGCGGGACAGCAGCGCGGCGCGACGGCCAGGAACCGGCCGGGCTTGCCGCCGTACTCCAAGGCCTGATGACCGACCGGGCCTGGGAACTCCCCGCCGTCGGCGGCATCCTGGAACGCTGGCCCGACATCGCGGGCACCCTCTCCCCAAGGCTCGCCGTGCACGTCCAGGCAGTCGCCTTCCACCCGAAGACCGGGCAACTGGGACCTGCGCGCCGACTTACCCGTCTACGCCACCCAGCTCCGCCTGATCACCCTGCGGATCATCGCCACGGCCAACAGCGCGACGGGCACCAACACGGTGCGCACCGTCCGGGTCCTGCCTCCGGGCACCCCGCCCACGCCCCGCACGCACCCGAGACCCCGGCCGCCGGGCCGAACGCCCGTCCGCGCCGGTCAAGACCCGCGAGACGGGATCGGCAGGCTTCCACCAGGCCTCGCCGCGCATCAGGCCGCCGTGCCCCCAGCCGCACCGACCCTGCGATCGCGGAAGCGGTGCAGCGGCAGACCGCCGCACTGCGCGCCCTGTCCCGCCGCGCCTTCCCCGAACCGGAACAGCCGGCCCCGATCGAACAGGCCCGCACCCAACGCCGCCGCCAGACCGAACGCCTCCCACACGGCGGCCCTGCGCCGCGCCCGCGCCGAACGTGCCGGGACCACCGGGACGCCTCCCACCGACGAACCGCTGGCGCGGCCTGACACCACACCCCTCATACGGGTGATCACCTTCCGGCCGAGCTGACGGAGCGGCAGAACGGCCTGGCGTGGCGCCGGTAAGGTGCTGGTGCGCACTGCGGTGCGCCTCCTCTCCGGACCACGTCCGGGCCCCCGCCGTCGGGGCCCGGCCCGAATCCTAAGGAACGCCGCCGGCCGGGAACCACCGGCGGCCGGTCTGAGAGGAGGCGCCCATGGGGCGCCACGGGAAGCAGAGGCCAACACTCCGGCAGTGCTGCGAGAACCTGCTGGTCCGAGTAGCACGGACGCTGGGCAGGTGGCTTAAGCGATAGGGCCGACCTGAGCCCCGCAGTATGAGGCTCAGGCCGAAACACCCGTGTGGCTCTCATCCTGGGATTCCGGCCCGGGATGGGAGCCGCTCCTCCGAAGGTGCACCTTGCGGAGTCGCGCAGAGGCCACGGTAGCCGATGGCCCAGGCCACGGCGAGAGCACCGCCGCAGACCACCACGCCCCCCAGGCCAAGCCTTCCGCCCTGCTGCGGACTGCACTCCGCCGCACCCGTCCTCCCTCTGCTTCTGGAGTGTTTCGTGTCCGTACGGAAGACCCCCGAGACCCTCGCGGAACTCCGGAAGGAAGCCGAGGAGTTCACCCGGGCCCGCGCGGGCCACACCAGCTCCAAGAACGACGTCGCCCGCGTTCTGGAACTGATCCGGGCAGCCGAGGTGCACCTGGACTCGGCCAACGAGAGCTACTACCTCGACGAAGGGGACCAGATCCACAAGGCCGGCGCCCGCGCCATCGCGCTCCGCCTCGACCGCGACGACCCGCGTCCCATGCAGGCGTCGTCCCCTTGCTACGGGCGCAGGCCGCGGTGGCGCCCCGCCGTTGCCCGAACAGCTTCAGCGCGTCGGCATTCCTGTCGTCGCCGAACTTGCTGCAGGGGGTGTCCGGGCAGGCGTCGGCCCTCCCGGGGGGAGGACGGGAGCGACGGCGCGGCCCGCGCCAGGGCAGCCTGGGTGAGCGGTGCGGTGACCCCGTACTGAGGGTCACCGCCGATGTCAGCATTGCACTGGTTTCAGCTATCCAACAGGCTCGTGACCGAATTCGGTGCACCCACCCCCAGCCCGGCTGATATCTGTACGCCCCCGCGTGCGCCCTCGTCGAAGCTGACCGTGGCTTCGTTCACTTTTAACTGAATGACGTCAGCGTGGGGCGGCCCGCCGCCCGGCGGGCCGCCGAAGCGGGCCAGGCTGAGGTCAGCCAGCTATTGCGGAGTCGAGATGACGGGTGTCACCGAGGCTGACGACCTGGCGGTTGTGGAAGAAGTCGTCTTCGCGGAGCGTGGTGATGCTGCCGGAGGGGGCCCGGAAGCTGGCATAGCCGGCCGACTCGATCGGCATCTTGATCCAGGACGCCACGACGAACGTCAGGGAGCCGCCGTGCGTCAGGATGATCTGGTGTTCGCAAGGGTTCTGCAGGATCTCGTCCATGGCCGCGTAGATGCGTTGCGCCCACGCAGCCTTGGTCTCGGAACCCTCCACGCCCTCGTCGTGGTCCATTCGCTCCCCGACAGCCGGCGGTGGGACGAAGCGCCGATCCAGCCACTCCTGCGGCTTTCCCCCCGCCTCACCGTAGGACTTCTCCCGCAGCCTGCGATCCAGGATCGGCTTCACGCCGAACAGTTCGGCCACCTCCTCGGCCGTCCGCAGGGTGCGCTGCAGATCCGAGGAGAACAGCTCCACCTCTGCGCCGTTCGGGACCTGGGCCCGCAACGCCTGGGCGATGGAGACAGCCGCACGGACGCCAGCGGGCGTCAACTTCGAGTCATGCCATCCGCCGACGACTCCCTCGACGTGGTGCGTCGCCTCCGGATGGGTGACGACGTAAAGAGTGCGCATCAGTGCGTGCCTTCCTGTAGGTAGCGTCCTGCCTGAACGCAGGCCGCAACTATGGAAGAGACGGTTCAGAACGATCAAGCGGGTTCTTCGGCCCGTGCTCAGGTGCTCGCGAGGCGGTAGGAGTCGGTGCCGGTCTCGATGATCGTGCCGTTGAAGGTCAGCTGGTCGACGATGGCCGCGCAGAGGCGAGGATCCGTGAACGTCTTGGTCCAGCGCGCGCTATGCGGCGCTTGGTTGTATCCCCGACGCAGTCGGGATGAACTTGGAGGGAGGTTCTCGGGTCGCTGGGCTTACTTGAGTGTGAAAGCGTGAGGGGACAACAGCATGCTCGGAAAGCGGTGCCCGTCTGGAGGCGTCCAGGACGGGGGGCCGCAAGACCCGCGCGATATGGCTATGGCTTGATTGCTAGAGCCACGACCGTGCCCGCCCGGGCACCGCGGAACACCTCGCCGCCCTGCCGGGCATCACGGTTCTCGCCCTGGACCTCCCGGCCGCCCTGGCCGTGGCCCGGCACGGGACCTGGGCGGCGGCACACTGCCAGTACGCAGCCCAGCCCACCCCCGACCGCCCCTGCGGAGCAGTCATCGCCCACCACCACCCCAAGCCGGTGGACCGGCGGGCCGGTCCGCGTCCTCGACCTGACCCCGTGACACCGACACCGGCCCAGGTCTGCCGGGCGAGGTGGCGACGTCCTGGCCGATGCACTCGGCCTTGCGCAGGATCTCGGTGCGTTCTGAGCGGCTCCGTGCGCTGCGTCGCGGTCGGCTGCCCCGGGAGCGGCCGTCGGGGGCTGCGGACCGTTGTGTGGCCCTGGCCGCAGGAGCCTTCCCGGCCGGAGGTGCATACGGCAACATCACTTGCTGCGCTGGGGTGTTGAGGATATTCACCCGTTCGTGAGGTGATCTTGTGCGCGGCCTGTTCAGGGGCAGGTGTGGCATTCGTCACCCGAGCGGGACCCTCTGCTGTCGCCGCATCACCCCCCGTGCTCGAAGTGCCTGGTCAGGCCGCACCTTCGAGACGACTGGAATGACTCAACGCTACTAGTTGATCTCTCAAGGTGAAATCCGGAGGGCGGTGGATGCGTGTTCGGAGCGTACGCCCGCTTGAGTAGGCCACATCCCGGCGCACCACCGCGCCGATCACCGTCCGCAACGAAGAGGACCGATGACCGAAGAAGTCGGCGAGGAAGGCCGCGTGCCCGTGGCCGAAGCTCCTCTCCCGCTCCCCGTGGAGTTCGAGGCGCACTACATCCTGCACCAGGAGGCCTTCCACGATCTGGCCCTGGCCGTGCTGGGAACGAACGATGCGGCCGAACGAGCTGTCCACCGGGCCTTTCTGGAGATTCTTCGGCACTGGGACAGGCTGAAGCTGGAGAGCACCAACCTCCAGCAGGATGTCTGGGCGATCGTGCGGCGTACCGTCGTGTCCGAGGAACTGCTGTCCCTGCGCGCCCAGCTGGCGGCTCTGGACAGCGGCAGCGGGCTGTACGCGGCGCTGGGCGCGCTGCCGCCGCGCCAGTTCGACGTCATGGTCCTGCGCTACATCGGCGGGCACGACACCAAGCACATCAGCTGGTACATGGGAGTGACACCCAGCACCGTGGACTACCACTGCCGCAAGGCCCGGGAGAAGCTCTCCCCGGTCCACCAGAAGAATCTCAGGTCCCAGGGGGAAGAGACCGCATGAGCACGTGGGAAGAACGCCTTGCCGCAGCGTCCAGGTGCGAGCCGCGCCGACGCTTCGACGTGCCGGCCGGACTGCGCCGGCTTGCCCAGGACGCCGGATACCTGCCTCCGCCCGCCGCCGAACAACCCGCACCGGCAGCCCCGCGGCCGCCAATGCCGCGCCAGGAGCCCCCGCCGGCCGCCCAGCGCCCCGGCATGACGACCCGTGCCCATCTGGAAGCCGTCACCACATGGGGCGTCACCCAGAGCGGCGCGGCCTCCCACATGAAACGCCTCACCGACATCATCGGCTCCACGAGCACCGCCTTCGAAGGGTGGACACACGACCTCGACATCGACGGAGTCCACGTCTTCGCATGCTCCCTCTACCTCGCCGACCACCCCGAACGGGCACGGTTCTGGTGGAGACTGGCCGCCGGCGCCGGACACGGCGCGGCCGCCTACTGCCTGCATCTGCAGCACACCCTCACCGGGGAACTCAAGGAAGCCAACCACTACTGGGAACAGCTCGGGAACGCCCTGGCCGAGTCGGACGGCGGCCTCGACGAGAGGGAACTGGGAGTGCTGCTCTGGGCCCTGGAGCACTTCGCCGGCCTCAGCCTCTCTGCTCGCGCGCACCCGGATTTCCCCGTCAGCCTCCTGGAGGAGGTCGACCGTCTCGCCGGGCTGACCGACGACGGACAGCCCTTCCGGCCCGGCCCCCGTCTTGCCGACCGCCTCCGCGAACTCGCCAGCCACTGACCCACTGCCGACAGGGAGCCGTCCCAGAGCACCGCCCGCTGGGAAGGCTCCCTTCGTCATTCTCCGAGGAGGAGACATGCTCACGGCCACCACCCGCCGGATGACTGGCCGACGGGTCCGGCAGCGCCGCCGAGCCGCTGCCGGACACTTCCTCCGAGGCCTCGCCTACGGCACCAGCCTCGTCACCGCCACCCTGCTCAACACCTGGCTGCAGCACCTGGCTGCAGCACCTGCTGTGAGGCCCAGCCCTCGCCACCGGAACCAACGCGGAGCAGCGCTACGCCCTCGGCCGTCGGCGACACCGGCCGGCCCTCCCGTGCGGAGGCCGGGACGGCCGGCATCCCCCGCGCCAGATGCCCCGGGCGAGCCAGGCCGGACGCGGAGCCGGTCACGTCAAGCCTGGGCGCTTTCCCCCTCAACGCCATCGTGACCGGCCCACCACCTACCGGCGCCTCGCCAAGTGGAGAATTCCTTACGGTCGTTGATGTCCTTTCTGGCCACTTTCGTCGTCTCCGTTGACCGCTCCCGTCGCCCGCGGCTTGGCTGTCCCCCGTGCCCGCCGCCGGGGAGAGGAAGCGGCGGGCCCTTCACGAGGGGGGAATGACTGTCATGCAACCGATCACCCGAGCCGGCAGGGCCAGCGGCAGCCGCCGGCTGACCGCCGCCGGAGCCGCAGCCGTCCTGGCGACCGCCGCCGTGCTCGCCCTGGCCGCCGCTCCGGCCCAGGCCGCCCCGGCGCCGCGCGGCACCACCAGCCAGGTCGACGCCGGCCTCGGCGGCGCCAAGCCGAACGGCGGGAGCACGAGTCTCGACGTCAGTGCAGACGGCCACTACGCGCTGTTCACCTCGGACGCCGACAATCTGGTGGCCCAGCCCTCCGCGGACGAACAAGTGTACGTCCGGGACCTGCGCCACGGCCGGACCGAGCGGATCAGCGCGCTCACCGACGGCACCCCGATGAGGAGCAACGACGGAGTGATCAGCGCGAACGGCCGCTACGTCGCCTTCACCAGCCTCGACCGCACCCCGGTGGACGGACACAAGCCCATCGGGGACAACAACATCTACGTCCGTGATCGCCGGACCGGCCGCACCGAGCTGATCAGCGCCGGCAACGGCACGGTCGACCGTTCCAAGTACACGGCCGACAGCCCGTCCATCAGCGCGAACGGCCGCTACGTGGCCTTCGCCTCCACCCGCACCGATCTGTTGCCCGTCAACAAGACCCCCTCACTGAAACCGCACCCCCAGCCCTACGACATCTTCGTGACCGACCGCTGGACCCACACCACCCGGATGGTCAGCACCGCCGCGGACGGCTCGCCCTACAACGGCAGGTCCACCAACCCGACCATCAGCGCCGACGGCCGCACGATCGGCTTCAGCTCCACCGCCACCGAACTGCTCCCGGTACCCGAGGGCCCGACCGACCCGGAGGACCCGACCGACCCGACCGGCCCGGAGGACGGGCAGGCCCTCACGGTGGCGCGTCTCGCCGGGTACTACGTCCGCGACCTGACAACCGGCACCACCCGCGTCGCCGCCACCGACCCGGCCGGCGTACCCGCCCGGGCCGCCCTCGACGCCGTCATCAGCCCGGACGGGCGGACCGCCCTCTACTCGCTGTCCACGCCCAGCGCGCCACCCCGCAAGACCAACCATCTGGAGCTCTACGCCCGCAACCTGCGCACCGGCACCGTGAAGCTGGTCAGCACCCCGCTCCCCGGCACCGGAACGACCGGCGACTCCCACGCGGGCGCCATCACCGCGGACAACCGCTGGGTCTACTTCACCTCCCACGCCGACAATCTGGTGCCCGGCCCGCACTACCCGTGGCTGAGCCCGGACATCTACCGCCACGACCTGCGCACCGGGCGCACCGAACGGATGGCCACCACCCCGGACGGCTCGATCAGCAACGGTGCATCAAGCACGCCGTTCGTCGACGCCCGCGGCACCACCGTGGTCTTCCAGTCCTCCAGCGGCAACCTGCTGCCCGGCAGCGACGACCCGGAGAGCGATCGCTACCACGTCTTCGCCCGCAACGTCCGGCATTAGAGGGCCTGCCACGCGGTGCCGCACGCCCGGGGACTCCCTGCCTCGGGCGGGGACGGAGAGGCCCTTGTGAGCTTGTGAATCAGCGGGGGGCTTCCGCCCCGCCGCCCTGGCGCACCAGGTCCAGGACGTGTGCGTGCA
>NZ_WWGX01000022.1:0-26579 GCF_009862265.1 Streptomyces sp. SID8352
TCCCATGTCTGGAGGCCGCATGGCCACACCCATGACCTACGCCCAGTTCGTCGCCGCGCTCCGGGCCGAGGGCCTCACGGTCATCGAGCACCCCACCGGCGGCCGGTCCCCGGCCGACCACAACCGCAACCACAAGGGCCCCTGGGGCCCGGTCCACGGCGTCTTGGTCCACCACACGGTCACGTCCGGCCACGACCGCACCATCGACATCTGCCGGGCCGGGCACGCCGACCTCCCGGGCCCGCTCTGCGACGGCGTGATCTGCAAGGCCGGGCACGTCCACGTCGTCGGCTACGGCCGCACCAACCACGCCGGCGCCGGAGACGGGAAGGTGCTCCAGGCGGTCATCGCTGAGCAGGCCCTGCCCCGGCCGGCGGTCGCGGACACCGACGGCAACCGGTACTTCTACGGCTTCGAGTGCGAGAACCTCGGCGACGGCCAGGACCCCTGGCCCGCCGCCCAGTTGGAGGCCATCGAGCGGGCCGCCGCAGCGGTCTGCCGGCATCACGGCTGGACGGAACGGTCCGTCATCGGCCACCTGGAGTGGCAGCCCGGCAAGCCGGACCCGCGCGGCTTTTCCATGAGGTCGATGCGGGACCGCACCGCACGCCGCCTCGCCTCCCCGCCCGGCAAGCCCCCCGCCCCCACACCCACCCCGCCCCCGGCCCCAGAGAAGGGACTCGACATGGACGCGAAGCAGGTCTTCGCCGCCGTCTGGCAGCGCGATGAGGCCCCGGCCCCGTCGGCCTCCGGCACGATCAAGAAGAACCCGACCTGGCAGCCGATCAGCTTCCTCCGCGAGACGTATGACGCGGTGTCCAAGCTCCGCGCCGAGGTCGCCGCGCTGCGGGCTGACATCGCCGCGCTGAAGAAGGGGGCCTGACCATGCCCAGCGCCTCCTTCCTCCTGGACCTGAGCGAGCGGGCGGGCTGGACCGGGGCGCAGGCCGCGCTCGGCCTGGTCGCTGTCGAGCTGGCCGACCTCAACGTGTGGTGGGCGGCGCCGGTCGCGCTGGTGGCCGCCGCCGCGAAATCCTGGGCGGCCCGCCAGGTCGGCCGCAAGGGCACCGCCTCCACCCTGCCCGCCGGTGCGGACCCGGGATCGAGGGGGATCGGATGACGGTTCCCGAGGCTTCCGTCGCGGTGGAGCTGGAGCGGCTCCGCGGTACGGTCTCCACCGGTTTCGCCGAGGTGAAGGGCTCGCTTGCCGTGCTTGTCGAGCAGTCCGCCCGCAACCAGCAGGACGTGAAGCAGCTGCGCGCGGACATGGAGAAGAGCCTCGCGGAGATGCGCACGGCCCATGACCGGGACGTGGACGAACTCCGCGCGGACGTCGAGCCGATGAAACGGGCCCGCTGGCCGCTGCAATCGGTCGGCGTCCTGATCTCGCTCGGCGCCCTGGCCCTCACGCTGTATCAGGGCCTCGGCCACTGACCACCGGCCCCGCCCTCTGCCCGCTCTCGGGGGAGGGCGGGGTCCTTTCGTGCGTTCAGGGGTGCGGTGTTAGTCCGCACCCTTCGCGGCATCGGGGACGGCGATGACGAACACGCCCTTGCCCTGGACGCCCTGCACCAGGCCCTCGGCGGCGAGTACCTCAAGCGCGCTCTATCTTGATGGTCCGCCGTGAAACGACGCCGCCTGTCTCCACTTCCAGCTCGGCCTGGGAGGGCAGGCGCCGACCGACCGGGATCTCTCCGTTGCGGATGCGGTCGCGCAGAACGTTGGCCAGCTGCACGTACAGCGGCGTCATCGCGTCCCGGTCCAGATCGATCATGCCGTGACCGTATGAGCACATCCCGTCATGACATAGACCTACCTACGACGTCTGATGACGTACCAAGACGTGCCAAGTTGGCGTACAGTCCTTGGCCATGAAGAACCCCCGCGGCCTGGCAGGGCCCGGGGGACGGCCGACTGAACGGGAGTCGACATGGCGAACGCTACCGCCCCTGCCGCCAGACGGGCAGGCCATCCACCGCACGATCAGCGGTCGGCGCTGCCCGACCCGGCGGGCCTCACCGAGGACCAGCGCCGCGGTGCCGTGTGCGTCTGGGGCACCGCCCGGCTGACCGGCGAGTCCGCCGTCGACCTCGGCGAGCAGACCAGCGCCGTGGGCCGCTGGTACCCGCGGGCCTGCCGCCCGCACGCCGCCGCACACGGCCACCAGGACGGGGCGCAATGAGTACCGCGCGCCCGGCCATGAGCCCCGAGAAGCGGGGCACGACGATGCTGGAGCTGCCAACGCCGCGCCTCCTCTCCGACGACCAGCGCGACGGCCGGGCCTGCCCCTGGTGCGCGGACCCGGTCACCGAGGACACCGGCATCGATCTCGGCGTCCGGCCCGGACCGCTCGGCACCCCCATCCACCCCTGGGCCTGCCAGCCGTGCGTGCACCGGGTCGCGGTGGAGAGGTACGGCAGGCACCCGCGGTACTGCCAGCGCTGCGAGCGTGCCCCCGACCGGTGCGAGGCCCGCCGGACCCTGGGCCGTCTCGTGGAGGAGACACGGTGACCCCCGAGGACCTCGCCGCCGGCCGCGCCGCCGGGTACTGCTGGCAGCCGTTCGGCTCGCGGCAGCTGCACTGCTGCCGGCCGCCCGGCCACGCGAACGAGGACGGCCACGACGAGGACGGCCACGCCACGCCCTACGGCGGCGGCGCCGCAGAGTTCCGCTCCCGGCTCGCGCCACGCCGACCGAGCCCGTAGCGGAGCCGCGGCCCCGGACCGACATCCCCCGTCGTCGGTCCGGGGCTGCTTCCGCTTCTGCCCGTTGTGGTGAGCAGGGGAGTGCGAGACAATGGAGTCTCTGCAGTTCAGCCCGCATGTAGCCCGAGAGGGTTGCGTGAGCGGTGCGTGAGCGGAGGTCCCAGAGAGGGCCAGACTCCCCGGAGTGAGCCGGAGGAACCGGCACCCGTGACCAGGGATTTTCGGAGTAGCCGGAGCCTCCCGGAGTGAGCCGGAGTGAAAGCTTCGGACTCATAATCCGTCGGCCGTGGGTTCGAGTCCCACCCGCCCCACCAGAGCAGCACCCAGCACAGCGCAGTGACCTGCTCCGGGGGCGCGACGCGGTTCGAGGCGCGGTGCGCGGCGATCGGCGGTGCGGCGTCGGCCCCGTGGTGTGGCGACGGCCGGTCGGCGGCGCGTTCGGCGAGGCGCCCGGCGGGCAGCATGACGGCCGGGCCGATGCACGCCCCGCGAAGCGGCCACATCCCGGACGGGCACCGGCCATGGGGTCCGGTTCCCGCACATCGACCCGGCGGGTGGGAAGTCGGTGGTACCGCCTCGTGCGGTCGGGGCCGGGCGGCTGGTCCATCGACCGGCGGACGCCGCCCCCCGGACCCCGCTCCCGACGCCGCCCCGCGCCCCCGCCGTCAGTTCCCTCCGTGTCCGTCCACCAGCATGTGCACCAGGCCCCGTACCCGGTGGCGGATCTCGGTCTGGTCGGCCGCCTGGGCGCTGCCGGAGCCGACCAGCCAGTAGAAGAGGATGCCCTCGCAGGCCGACATGAGCATGTGGGCGTCGGCGACCGGGGCGCGGGAGCCGGCGCGGGCCAGCAGATCGACCATGGCGAGCTGGAACTTCCAGCCCAAGTGGCTGTAGAGCTGGCGGAGTTCGGGTCTGCGTGAGGCTTCGAGGGCGAGTTCGAAGCGGGCGAGGGTGGTCTGGCGGCCGGTGGTGAGCGAGACGACCAGGGCGTGGGTGACCACATCGATCAGGTTCTCCGCGGACGAGTCGGCGGAGCCGGCGGGGACGGGGGCCGGGGCGTCGAAGGCGAGCGTGTAGTCGTCGGCCTCGACCGCGGCCAGGCGCACGAGGGCCAGCTTCAGCAGGGCGGCGCGGGTGCGGGCGTGGTTGGACGTGGAGCCGATCGGCAGTCCCGCGGCGTTGTCCACCGCGCGGTGGGTCAGCCCTCGAACGCCCTGGTCCGCGAGCACCGCGATGGCCGCGTCCGCCACCGCCTCCGACCGTGCGCTAGCCATGTTTCCACTCTCCTGTGCCGGTGTGTGCCGAGGTGTCCGATGTTCCCATGCGCGGACGGGCCGGTCCGACGTGCCCGAGGGGCGCTCCGGCGCGCCGAGGGGGGCGGACGGGTGTCGCGGACGGGGCGGCCCGGTCATCCGTTGACTTCAAATGTAGTTGATGAATACTATCGATGTAGTTGTTTGAGGGGTGGCCGGCCGAGCCCGCCCCGGCCATGGGGCCGTACGGGCGACTCGGGCGTCAGGCACTGACGGGCGGGTCCCGGTGTCCACGACGGCATCAGCCGCACGGGGACGGTTCACCCCGACGCATCCGAGACCGGAGAGACCTCCTATGAGCGAACGCCAGCGATGGACACTGCTGGCCGTCAGCATCGCGGCCTTCATGCTGCTGCTCGATCTGACGATCGTCATCATCGCGCTGACCGACATCCAGCAATCTCTCGATTCCTCCTTCGACGACCTGCAATGGGTCGTCGACGCCTACGCGCTCACCCTCGCGGCGTTCCTGCTGACCGCCGGGGCCCTGGCCGACCGCATCGGCCGGCGCAAGGTCTTCCTGATCGGGCTGGTGATCTTCGGTCTCGCCTCGCTCGGCTGCGGCCTGGCCTGGTCCTCCCCGGCACTGGTGATCTTCCGCGCGCTCCAGGGGGTCGGCGGCGCGGTCCTGCTCGCCGCCGGACCGGCGCTCATCGCCCAGGAGTTCGAGGTCGGCGTGGCGCGCAACAAGGCGTTCGCGGCCTTCGGCGGCGCCTCGGGCCTCGCGCTCGCGGCCGGCCCGCTCATCGGCGGCGCCCTGACCACCATCGGATGGCGCTGGATCTTCCTGATCAACCTGCCCATCGGCCTGCTCTGCCTGGCCGTCGCGCTGGTCAAGCTCCGGGACGCCCGGGAGGACGAGCGGCGCGCGATCGACTGGGCCGGCGCCGTCCTGCTCTGCGCGGGCCTCTTCCTCGGCACCTACGCCCTGATGCGCGGCCAGGCCGAGGGCTGGACCTCCGCGAAGATCCTCACCAGCCTGATCGCCGCGGTGGTGCTCCTCGCCGTGTTCGTCCGGCGCCAGTCCACCGCCCGGGCGCCCCTGATGGACCTGCGCCTGTTCCGCAGCATCACGTTCAGCGGGCTGTCGATCGCCACCCTGCTCGCCTTCGCCGCGATCTTCCCGGCGATCTTCTTCTCCACGCTCTACCTCCAGCAGGTCCTCGGCCACGACGCGCTGGCCAGCGGCATCCGGATGCTCCCGCTCACCGGGGCGCTCTTCGTCGCCTCCGCGCTCGCGGCCCCGCTGGCCGCCAAGGTGTCCCCGCGCCTGCTGCTGACCCTCGGTCTGGCACTGGCCGGAGTCGGCCTGTTCCTGCTGCGCGGGCTCTCCCCGGACGACACCTGGGACGCGATGCTCCCCGGCTTCATCGTGTGCGGCCTGGGCGTCGGCGTCTTCAACGTGGTGCGCGCCGAGACCACCGTCTCGCTGGTGCCGCCGTCCCGCTCCGGCGAGGCGTCCGGCGTCGGCAGCACCTTCCAGGAGGTCGGCGTCGCCCTGGGCATCGCGGTCCTCGGCGCACTCTTCCAGCACCGGATGACCAGCGCCGCGGGCGACGCGCCCAGCTCCGTGACCAGCGACACCTCGCTCCTCTCGCCCGAGGGCGCCGAGGGTCCGCAGGCCGCTGTCGCCACCGTGGTGCGCCGGACCTTCGTCGACGCCATGGACGAGATCTTCCTGGTGGCGGGCATCACGGCGCTGGCCGGCGCGGTGCTCGTCCTGCTGATGGTGCGCCGCACGGACGCCGTCGAGCACGAGGGGGAGGACCGGTCCGCGAAGCTCCCCGCCGCTTCCTGAGCCGCGGGGACAGCGAACCGGGCACCGCACCGCGGGGCCCCGGCCCCGAGTTTCCAACCTGGAGAATTCCGATGACCGTTCCGCCCGAAGCCTCCGAGCTGCCCCCCTCCTTCGACCCCAACGACCCGGTCTTCCGGGCCGACCCCTACCCGATCTACAGCATGCTGCGGCAGGCCGGACCGGCCCATCGGGGCTTCCTCGGGATGTGGACCTTCGTCCGTTACGAGGAGTGCTCCGCCCTGCTCCGCGACCACCGCCTGGGCAAGGACTTCCAGCGCTCCAGCTTCTACGACTCCGTCCTCGCCGCCACCCAGGGCAACCCGCCGCCCTTCCTGGGCCTCGGTCTCGAAGGGGGCATCAAGCCCCTCTTCCTCACCGACCCGCCCGAGCACACCCGGCTGCGCGCCCTGGTGGGCTCCTCCTTCAGCCCCTCCCTGATCCGCTCCATGACCGAGTGGATCGACGCCACCGTCGATGAACTGCTCGACGCGGCAGGTGACCGGTTCGACCTGGTGGAGGCCGTCGCCGACCCGCTCGCCACCCGCGTCCTCGGCAAGCTGCTGGGCGTCCCGGTCGAGGACCAGGAGCGGTTCCGGGAGTGGAACCGCGAGCTGACCGGCGTGCTCGACCTCGACCTCAGCCTCCCGCCGGAGGTCGCGGCCCGCCGCCGCCAGGCCATCACCGACTGCAACGCCTACTTCCACGGCCTCGCCCAGCGCCGCCGGACCGAGCCCGGCCCGGACCTCGTCTCCGCCCTCGTCCAGGCCCGGGAGAACGACGACGCCCTCAGCGACGAGGAGATAGCCGGCACCTGCGCCCTGCTGATGGCCGCGGCGTCGGAGACCTCGGCCAACCTGATCTCCTCCGGAGCGATGATCTTCGCGCGGCGGCCCGGCGACTACGCGCGGTTGGTCGAGGACCCGTCGATCGCCGCCACGGCCCTGGAGGAGATCCTGCGCTGCGAGCCCCCGGCGCACGTCGCGGGCCGGATCGCGCTGGAGCGCGTCGAGGTCGGCGACATCGTGCTGGAGCCCGGCGAGTCCGTGATGCTGGTCCTCGCCTCGGCCAACCGGGACGAGGCCCGTTTCCCGGACGGCGACGCCTTCGTCGTCGACCGCGGGGACAAGGGGCACCTCTCCTTCGGCGCCGGCATCCACTACTGCATGGGCGCCCCGCTGGCCCGGAGCATGGCCGAGTCCGTGCTGCGCGGCCTCGCCGCCCGCCATCCGAAGCTGGCCCTGGACACCGACGAGGTCCGCTTCACCGAGGGGACCGGCCTGCGCGGTCCCGCAAGCCTGCCGCTCGCGGCCGGCTGACCCGGACCAGCCCGCGGCGAATCCCCCCGGCGCCGCGGGCACCCGGCGGCGGCGCACCCCGAGGGAACGGACGGCACCACCCCCGGCCGTCCGTTCCCCGGGCCCGCCGCCCCGAGGGGCGGGACCGGCCGTCGCGTGTCCGGCCGGTCCCGTCCGCTCAACGGAGGGCGGACGCCCCCTCGGCGGCCGCCGCGCCGATCGCGCGGACCGCCTCCGCGGTCCTCGACGGCTCCTCGACGACATAGAGGTGCCCGCCCTCGACCGTGCGGCTGGAGACCGGCCGCAGCAGCTCCCCCAGGGACTCCAGCCGGGCGGGCGGACAGATCGCGTCCCCGGTGCCGCCGAGCAGGTGCACCGGCGCGTGGACCGGCTCCGGCCGCCACGCCCGGGTGCGCAGCGCCGCCAGATCGCTCCGGAGGTCCGGCAGCAGGAAGCGCTTCGCGAACTCCTCGGTGACGTCCAGATCCGGCGTCATCCCCCGGCGGGCGGCCTCCTCCAGCAGCCCGGAGTCGTCCAGGGCCAGCAGGTCGGCCGAGGTGGTCCCGGACTCCGGCGGCGCGGAGAGCACCACGTGCAGGCCGTCCGGCCAGCGCTCGCCCTTGATCCGGGCCATCCGCTGCACCGCCGCCGCGCCCAGGCTGTGCCCCAGGACCAGACCGGGACCGCGCAGGTCCTCGGCGAGCAGTCCCAGGTAGAAGTGGGCCAGCGCGTCCAGGCTCGCCCCGGTGCCGCCGAACCCGGCGGGGGGCTGGACCGCGACCACGGTCCACTCGTCGCCGAGCTGGTGGGCGAGCCGGGTGAAGGAGCGCGCCGACCCCCCGGCGAACGGCACGCAGACCAGCCGGCGCTCCCCGCCCCGCTTCACGACCACCCGCTCCGGGCCCGACCTCATGAGCGCCGCTCCATCTCCCGCTGGCGGATGAGGAAGCGCGCGGTCTTGCCGGTGGAGGTGGTGGGCACCGCGTCCACCAGCCGGACCCGCTGCGGCCGCTTGTGCGGCGGCAGGGACGCCCGCACGGCCGCCATCACCCGCCCCCGCAGCCCCTCGTCCCCCGGCCGTCCCGGCTCGCCGGGCGCGCCCGGCCTCCCGGCGTGCCCGGGGTCCTCGGGCACCACGTAGGCGACGATGCGGATCAGCTCGTTCTCGTCCGGCACCCCGACGACCGCGCAGGAGGCCACACCCTCCAGGGGCAGGATGACCTCCTCGATCTCCGAGGTCAGCACCTTGCCGCCGCCGACGTTCAGGATGTTGTCGTCCCGCCCCAGGTAGACCCACCCGGCACCGGGCTCGTAGCGCAGGTTGTCGCCGGTGTGGAACCAGCCGTCGCGGAAGGTCTCGGCGGTGAGCTGCGGGCGGTTCCAGTAGCCCAGGGCGTTGGCCGGGCCGCGCACCCGCATCCGGCCCATGCTGCCCGGCGGCAGGACGCGGCCCTCGTCGTCCAGCACCTCGACCTCGTACGTGGGCACCGGCTCGCCGGTGACGCCCGGGGCGGAGACGCCCGGCTCGGTGGAGACGAAGAAGTGCAGGCACTCGGTCGAGCCGAGGCCGTTGACCATGCTCAGGCCGAAGGTCTCGGTGAGCCGGTTGCTCAGTCCCGCGCCCAGGTGCTCGCCCGCCGAGAGGGCGAGGCGGACGGGGGAGAAGTCGAACTGCTCGGTCGCCCGGGGCACCGCCAGCATCGCCGCGTAGAGCGTGGGCACCGCGCAGAACACCGTCGGCCGGTGGGCGCGCAGCAGGTTCGCCGCCGCGTACGGGTCCGACCGGCGCTCGGTGATCACCGCGCTGCCCCCGACCGCGAAGGGCATCAGCAGGGAGTTGCCGAAGCCGTAGCCGAAGGGCATCTTGGCCATCGACAGGAACCGGTCCCGCCGGGTCAGCCCCAGCCGGCGGACCACCCCCTCGGCGAAGGCGAGCAGCCCCCGGTGCGCGTGCACCACGCCCTTGGACCGGCCCGTGCTGCCCGAGGTGTACTGGAACAGCGCCGGGTCCTCCCCGCCGCCCACCGGCGCGGTCTCCAGCGGTTCGGCCGCCTCCGCCTCGGCGGGCAGACAGCGGACGGAACCGTCGCCCGGCCTGCGGCTCCAGAGGGCCGTACCGGGGAAGCGCTCGTGGAAGTCCGCCGCCAGCTCCCCCTCCGGGTCCTCCAGCAGCACGGCGCTCGGGGCGCAGTCCTCGATCACGTGGCGCTGCTCGTCCAGGGTCAGCAGCGGGGCGATCGGCACGGGCACCGCGCCCATGCGCATCGCCGCCAGGACGGTGGCCACGAAGGCCACGGTGTCGGGGAGGACGAGCACCACGCGGTCCCCCCGGCGCACACCCCCCTCGGCGAGCACCCGGGCGAACCGGCACACCCGCCCGTGCAGTTCGCGGTAGGTGAGTTCGCCCTCCTCGCTGATGAGGCAGACGGCGTCCGCCGTGTCCAGCCCGAGGTGGCGGTCCAGATACCACCATCCGGCGTTCCGCTCGTGCGGCCCGTTCATGCGTGTTCCCCTCGCCCGTTCACGTCGTCCTCCACCGTCTCCGGCCCGCCGAGCAGGACCGCGGCGCAGCTTCCGCCCGCGTCCACCGACAGGCACAGGGCCAGCCTTCCGCCGGGTGGTTCCCAGCCGGAGCCCCCGCCGCCCGTTCCCGCCGGGGGCAGGACGCCGCGGCGGATCGCCTCCACCGCGACGGCCGCCGCGAGCGCCCCGTCGGCGCCGCCGGCGCGCCCGGTCGTCGCGGTCACGTCGCAGACCCGCGGGCCGTCGCCGAGCTCCGCGTCCAGCGCGGCCCGCAGCGCGGTCCCGGACGCGGGGTCACCTGTGCCGTGGACCACGGCCAGACCCACCTCGGCGGGCCGGCGCCCCGCCTCGCGCAGCGCCTCGCGGAGCGCGTTGCGGGCGGCCTCGGCGAGGAGCGCGGCGCCGGGCGCGGTGTCGCGGACCCGGCTGCCGCCGGACGCGGCGCCGCCGGGTTCGCCGTCGGCCGTCCCGCCGGTCGCGGAGCCGGTGGCGCCGTCGCCGGCGGCCCCGGCCCCGGCCCCGGCGGGCGGCGGCGCGGCGGCGTCCCGGCCGGTGCCCAGGACCCGGGCGAGCGCCCGGCCCTCCCCGGCCCCGGCGCGCTCCAGCAGGAGCACGGCCGCCGCCTCGCCCTCCGGCACGCCGTCCGCCCCCTCCGGCGCACCGCCGACGGCCGCCGAGAGGGTGTCCAGACCCGCTGCCAGCACGGTGTCGCACACCCCGTCGTCCAGACAGCGCGCGCCCACCGCCAGGGCCTCCAGCCCGGCCGTCGCCCCCGAGGTGAGCGTCAGGTTCGGCCCCTCGGCGGGCAGGACGATGGAGAGCTGCGCGGCGGCGGCGTTGTACCCCGAGTGCGGCCCCCAGACCGGATTGACCGTCAGCCCGCTGTGCCCGGCCGCGTTGTGGATGGCGATGTACTCGTTGCGTCCCGCCCGCAGCGTCCCGAGGACGACGCCGGTCCGCTCGGGGAGGTGCCCGGAGCGGTCCGGCCAGGCGGTGTGCGCCGCGTGGATCAGCAGCCGGGCGTCCCGGGTGAGGGTGCGGTCCACCCGGGGGCCGACCACGTCGCCCAGCGGCAGCGGGCGGCGCACATGGGCGGCGTGGATCTCGCGGCTGTCGTCGTACGCCCCGGCGGACGGCCGGGGCGGGAGGGCGTTGGCGACGAGCGGGATCCGCTCGGTGGTGAACCGCCGCCGCCCGCCGAGCAGGTCGTCGAACAGCTCCGCCACCGTCACCCCCGACGCGGTGACCGCCGCAACGGCGGTGATCGCGGGCGGACCGGCGGGCGTGGGCCCGTCGGTGGGCACGGGCGGGGCGGCGGAGGGCTCCGCCTTGTCGTCTGCGCGCATGTCAACTCCCCGTGGTGGCTGCGGACGGGCGGTGCGGGGCGTCCTCGGCGTAACGGCGCAGGACGACGGTCGCGACGTTCCCTCCGAAGCCGAAGGCGTTGCTGAGGGCCACCCGCACCGGTGCCCCGCGGGCCGGTCCGCGGACCAGGTCCAGCTCCGCGCAGCCGTCGTCCGGCTCCCGCAGCGTCGGATTGCCCGGCACCAGGCCCTCGGTGAGGGCCTGGACGCAGGCGACGGCCTCCAGGGCGCTCGCGCCGCCCTGGGCGTGGCCCAGCATGCCCTTGATCGAGGACACCGCGGGCCGTCCTCCGCCCGGCCCGAAGAACCCGGCCAGGGCGGCCGCCTCCAGCGCGTCGTTGGCCTGGGTGCCGGTGCCGTGGGCGCTGACGTAGTCCACCTCGGCGGGGTCGAGCCCGGCCATGGCCAGCCCGTCCCGCATGCACCGGACCATGCCGAGCCCCCGGGGGTGCGGCGCGGTCATGTGGTGGGCGTCGGCCGCCACCGCGTAGCCGCACAGCTCGGCCAGGACGGTCGCGCCCCGGGAGCGGGCGTGCTCCAGCGACTCCAGCACCAGGACGGCCGCGCCCTCCGAGGGCAGCATGCCGCCGCGGTCGCGGTCGAAGGGCCGGACCACGTCGGGGGCGAGTGCCCGCAGCGTGGTGAAGAGCTGGAACACCGCCTCCGACAGCTCGTCGGTGCCGCCGGCCACCATGGCGTCGGCCTGGCCCCAGCGGATGTGGTCGGCGGCCAGCGCGAGGGCCGTGTTGCCCGCCGCGCACCCGGCGCCCACCACCTGCCGGGGGCCGCGCAGCCCCCGGCGCCGGGCCGGTCCCGCCGCCAGTATCCCGGGGGTGTCCCACACCGGGTCGCTGTCGAGCGGACGGCCCCGGCGGCGCAGTTCCTCCAGATGCGGGCGGGTGCCCATGACCGTCCCCACGACGACGCCGACGCGCCGGGGGTCGGCGTGCTCCATGAGCCGGGACTGGGCCAGGGCCCGGTCGACCGAGTGGTTCACGTAGCGCAGCGAGCGGGGCGTGCGCGGGGCGTCCGGGTCCCCGGCGTCGTCCAGCTCCGCCGCGTCGACCTCGGCGGCCAGCCCGACCGGGTAGCCGTCGGTGGGGAACCGGGTGACGGGGCCGGTGGCGACGGCCCCGGAGGTCACGTTCTTCCAGTAGGTGGTCACCTCGCTGCCGAGCGGTGAGACGACACCCATGCCGGTCACCACCACCCGGCGGCGCCGGGCGCGCTCAGCCGGTGACACTGAGGGCGGCCCGTTCCGCGAGTTCCTCGGCGGTGTCGCTCGACGCGACCTGGTCGGCCTCCAGGCGGCAGCCGAAGCGGGCCTCCATCAGGGCGACGACCTCCAGCTTCTGGAGCGAGTCGCCGCCGAGGGTGTCGTAGAAGTGCGCCTGTGGCGACACCTCCTCCGCGGGCAGGGCGAGCACTTGGGCGATGATCTCGATCACTTCCGCGGTGAGATCCGACGCGTTCATGGGGACTCCCTCGTTCAGGACGTTGCTGTCAGCAGATGCCGCCAGCGGACGAGCTGGTCCTTCTTCAGGCCGCCGGACCAGTGCAGGAACCTGGACGCCACCAGCCAGTAGGCGACGGCCGCGGCGGCCACCGCGGCCACGGCCGGCCGCGGGGCCGCCGCGGCCAGGGCGAACGCCAGGAAGTAGAAGGTGAACTGGTGCATGACCTCGCGGGCCGCCGCCCGGTCCGCGGGCACCCGGGCGCGCGCGGCGGCCTTCACCACCAGGACGGAGACCACGGCCAGCGGCAGCAGCGCCAGCGCGGTCGGGGGCAGGGCGCCGGTCAGGACGAAGACCACCACCAGCAGGTGGGGCGCGGCGGTCAGCAGGTAGACGGCCGCGCCGCGGCGCAGCCGGGCCAGCAGCATCCAGAGGCTGGAGTAGCCGAGGGCGCGGTCGCCCTCCACGTCGGTGATGTCCTTGATGCCGGACAGGCCGAGCGTGAACGCCGCCAGCACCGCGGCGACGGGCAGGACGGGGCTCAGCAGCACCCCGGTGTCGCCCTCCACCGCCCAGCCGGTGAGGACGGGCATGACGACCGGGGTGATCAGCGTGGCCAGGGAGAGCACGCGGTGCCGCTTGAGGGCCGGGCCGACGGAGTAGCAGATCGCGATGGCCATGTCCGCGACCAGGAGCACCGCGAGCACGACGCTCGGGCTGGTCCACAGCAGCGCCGCCCCGAACAGGGCGAAGCAGGTCCAGCTCCCGATGGCGACCCCGGTCAGCCGGGCCCACCCGAACTCCTCGCACAGGCGGGTGCGTTCGGGCTGGTTCACCACGTCCGCCTCCCGGTCGGCGATCCGGTTGACGGACTCGGTGCCCACGCAGAGCGCCAGCCACATGGGGGCGCCCAGCAGGACCCACGGGAGGGCGGAGCCGCCGCCCGCGAGCAGGCCCGCGGTGAAGCCCACCCAGTAGTAGGCGGTGAACCGGACGCTGCAACTCCGGACCAGCAGCACCACCGACCGGGCGATGCCCGCGCGGCCCCCGCCGTAGGGTCCGACCGTCGTCGAGGCGGCCATCTCAGCGGCCCGTCCGTATCGCGGGGGACGCGTGCGCGGTCTCACTCATGGTGATCAGTCCTCGGCTTCCTGCGCGGCAAAAGGGCGTACGGGGTCTCCGCGCCGGGACGGTCTCCAGCGGGGGAGGTGGACGTGCCGGGGCGTCGCCCTACGGCACGTCCCGGGTACGGGTCGGTGCGTCCGCCCGGCGCGCGCCGGTGAGCGGGGGCGGTACGTGCGGTGCCGTTGGTGCGACGGGCGGGTGCTGCTCCGGGGCCGTCACGCGCGGTCGCGCGGTGCGGACCGGTGGAGGCCGCCCGGCGCCGGCCGGCCGCGGTGCTCCGGCGCGGGACGGGTGGTCTCCGTGCGGGACGGACGGTGCCGTGGGGCGGGGGGGACCGGACGGCGGCGGGAGCGCCGGGCGCCGGGCGCGGTGGAGGGTGCGGGGCGGGCCGGGCGGGCGCGGTCGCGCACTGCCGACGGGAGAGGGGGCAGCCGTCTCGCGGCGGCCGTCGCCCGGGTGGGGGCGCGCGGGGGTGCCGGGACGTCCAGGGGTGCCGTGGCGTCGAGGAACCGGTCCCCGGGTGCCGTCAGCTCGCGCAGCCGTCCTTCGTCGCACCCCATCGGTCCCCGATTCCCCGCCCATGCGAACACGTGTCTCACTCGCGGAGGTGAGATTACAAGCCAAGAATCAGCTTTTCAATCGCGCGATGTCCATAGGTGACAATCAGTCAAGTGGCTGAAAAATAAAGTAAGTTGCCTCATCGGGCGTCGATCGCCGGGCTCTCCGGTGAATCCCCTGCTCAGAGGTGGTGGCCTGGGTGATCGCACAGGCGGCCGACATGGCGAGGGCTTCCGGTGCGGGGCGCGGGGAGACGGTGTCCGGGGCGCGGCGGCGGGCGCGTGCGGAGGGGCGGCGCTCGGGCCAAGCGACGGGTGTGGACGGGGGCGCGGTGTTTGAAACGCGGGGTGGAAGTGCGGGAGGGGGTGGAGGGCCGGGAGTGGTGTGCGGGGCGGGGTGCGGGGCGCGCCTTGTCGCGGAGGGCTTCTCTCGCTCCCGGTGTCCAGGGGGGTGTGGAGGGTGCGCGTCGGCGGCCGCTGGGCGCGGGGGCGGAGCGGGCCGGGGGCGGGGCCGGGTGTGGCGGCCGGGGCGTCCGGGCGGTGGCCGGGCGCCCGGCCACCGTGCCCCGCCGCCGACGCGTGTCCGCCCGCGCGGTGGTCGGAGGTCACCCGGAGGGGTGCGCCCACGGGGAGCGGGGGTGGCCGTGGGCGCTCCGGGACGTGCCTCAGTAGCCGACGGTGAAGCGCTCGCCGATGTGCTGCGGCCGGTCGATCTCGTCGACCAGGGCCACGGCGTAGTCCTCGGCGGTGATGCGGCTGCCGCCGTCCTCGGTGACGACGAGGTCGTCCAGGGATGTGCGGTAGGTGCCGGTGCGCTCGCCGGGCTCGATCGTTCCGGCGGGGCTGAGGTTGGTCCACCGCACGTCCTCGACAGTGCGGCAGAAGTCCAGGGCGTCGCCGTGGGCGTGCATGATCTGGAGCAGGAACTCCGGCAGGCCCTCCGCGTCCCAGACCTGACTGCCGTCCGGTGTGCGCAGCGAACCGGCGCCGCCGACCAGCAGCAGCCGCGGCGCTGCGTCGCCGAGCGTGCGCAGCCCCGCGACCAGGGATTCGGCGGCGGGCCGGATGGTCGCGACATGGCCCGGCCCGTCGCCCCCGCCGACGGCGCTCACCACGACGTCCTGGCCCCGCGCGACCTCGGCCACGAACGCCGGGTCCAGGACGTCGCCGGTGACGACGGTCAGGCCGGGGGCGCTCCGGGTCAGTTTCGCCGGGTCGCGGACGACGGCCGTGACCTCGTGGCCGCGGCGGAGCGCCTCGTCCAGGACACGGGATCCGATGGTTCCGTTGGCGCCGAACAGAGCGATCTTGGACATGTGCAGCTCCTGCTTCGGGTCGGTTCTCTGGGATGTCCGCACATGGCGGGACGTTCCACGATAGGCGCGGGGGCTGCCCGGAGGGGGCGGGGTGGGGGTGTGGCGGCCGCGCGGTCCCTGTGCCCTCCGGGCGGGTGTCGGACGGCCGCTGCGGGGTCGGGCCGGGCGGGGCGGAGGGAGGTAGTCGCGGGGAGGCCGAGGAGGCGCTGTGCGAAGGGTGTTTGCGCAAGGGCGGGGTGTCGGTGACCCGGGTGCCCGATTCGGCGCGCCGTATCATTCCCGCGAAGCCGCTCCGGAGGGCGGTGGGTGGCGACTGCGTCGTAAATGACCGATGGGTCGGAGTCGAAGGAAGTGGGTAAATTCCGGCCCTGCCCGAGACAAACCCGCAGGTCGTTTCCTGTAGTCCCCGCGCACGCGGGGGTGGCCCACCCGCAAGGGCGCGATCCGCGCCGGTGCCGGTGTAGTCCCCGCGTACGCGGGGGTGGTCCTGGCTCCGGCCGGTGTACGCACTGGTCGTTGGGTTCGGGTGGTTCCTTCGTGCGGGGGATTGTGGTGGGTTTGTTGGTGGAAGTCGGGGGCTCAGTGTCCCGGGGCCGAGGGGCGGGGGGTGCGGTCGTGGGCGGTGATGGCCTCGGCCACTTGCTGGATGGCGTCCCGGATTCCGTTTCCGTAGGGGTCCCGGGGGAGGGCGGGGGTGTGGGTGCGGGCCGCCTCGATGTGGTGGGCGGCGGCCTCGAAGGAGCCCAGGCGGCGGTGGTCGTCGGCCAGGTTGAGGTGGAGTGAGGGGCGGAAGCCCTCGACGCGGAGTCCGGCGTCGTGGTCCCGCACCCGCCGGTCGGTCATGGCGTCGGCGGCGTCCAGTGCCCGGACGTCCCAGGTGAGCGCCTCGGCGGGGTGCTCGTGGAGATCCGCCAGGTAGTGGGCGAGGGTGCAGCGGTGCAGCGGGTCGCCGGTGACGCCGATCGTCGCCCAGAGCTCCAGGAGTCGCGTGCGGGCGCCGTCGCCGTCGCCGGTCCGGCCCTCGGCGACGGCCCGGCCGATGGCCTCCATGGTCGGGTCGGGGTGGTGGCTGCCGGGGTGGTCATCGGGTGTCCTCGGGTCGGTGGTCGGTGGTCGGTGGTCGGTGGTCGGTGGTCGGTCAGGGGTCAGGAGTCAGGGAGGGGCGGGACGGGCATGGCCAGGGTGGTGAGGTCGCCGCCGTCGGCGGAGCGGAGGGTGACCGGGCGGTCGGGGCCCCTCAGGTCGAGCATCACGTCCGGGCCGAGCGCGGTGCTCACCGCGGGGTGCAGCGTGGTCAGCCCGAACCGGACGCACAGCTCCTCGCCCGTCACGGCGGCCGGGAGCCGGACGCCGGAGCCCGTGCCGTCCGCCGGCAGCACGCTCACCCCGCCGTCCGCGACCCGCAGCGCCAGCCGCTCCCCGGGGTGGTCCTCCAGGGCGCGCAGGAACGGGCCCTTCGCGACCGTCGCTCGGGTGGTGGGCCCGCCCAGCGAGGCGAGCACCGGCCGGTGGTCGGGGAACTCCCCGGGCAGTTGGCGGCAGAGCCGGTCGCTCCGTCCGGCCATGCGCAGCCGCACGCCGTGCGGGGTCGCCTCCAGCCGGACCAGCGTGCTGCGGCGCACCTCGCCGAGGGCGGCCCGCAGATCGTCCCCGTGCAGGGTGCCGGCCCAGGCCCGGTCCGCCGGTTCCGTCGGCGTCAGGGTGCGGACGGAGAGCCGGTACCGGTCGGTGGCGATCAGGGAGACACCTTCCGGCCCGGCCTCCAGACGCAGTCCGGCGAGCACCGGCAGGCCCGGCTCGTGCGCGGTGGCGGTGAGCACCTGCTCGACCGCGTCCGCCAGGACGGGCCCCTTCAGCGCCGCGATCGGTGTGCCGGGCACGGCGGCGCCGAGCGCGGTGCGCAGGGCGGCGGCCCGGCGCAGGGTGTCCGCGGCCTCCCCGGCGATCCGCGCGGCGTGCTCGTCGACCAGCCGGGCCGCCTCGTCGGGCGCGGCGCCGAGGACCCGTTCGACGGTGGCCAGGGGCATGGCGATCCCGCGCAGCCGGCGCAGCAGGTCCGCCCGCTCCAACTGGCCCGTGTGGTAGTAGCGGTAGCCCGAGGAGGGGTCGGTCTCGGCGGGGGGCAGCAGTCCGGAGTCGGCGTAGAAGCGCAGCGCGCTGGCGGTGAGGCCGCAGCGCCGGGCGAAGACCCCGATCGGCATCAGCTCGGATGTGGGCACGCCGTCATCATGGGGTTTCATCCCACTCGAAGGTCCACCCGAGGTGGCATCTCCCGATTTCCATGACAGCGGAACGTTTCTGTGTTCACGTCCCGGGAGACACCCCCCCACCGCGTACGGGCAGGGGCGCGGACGCGGGCCGGACGTGGCGCCGGGATGCCAAGGCGCTCGGCCCGGCCCGGCGAAAATCACGGGCGCGCGGCCCCGGTGCGATGGGACGGTGGGGCATGCGACCGGACGACTGGCACCTGACCGGGAACCTCGACGCCTTTCTCGCCCGCGCGGGGGACTTCCTCCGCTCGCGTCCCGTCCCGCACACCCTCGCCCTCACGGTGACGGAGACGCTGCGCACCCGCGGGACGGCGGTCTACGGCAGCGAACCCCCGGTCCTCGGGGTGCTGGAGCGGGCGGGCCGGGTCCGCGCCGTCCTCTTCCGGACGCCGCCGCACCCCCTGCGGCTGACCGCCCTGACGCCGGACTGGGCCGACGCCCCGGCCGCGCGGCTCGCCGCTCTCGGGCACGTCCTCCCGGGCGTAGGCGCGGACCGCGACACCGCCGCCGCCTTCGCCGCGGCCTGGCGGCGGCACACCGGCGCGACCCCGGTGCTCCACGAGCGCGCGCGCCTGTACCGCCTCGGCACCCCCACCCCGCCGGAGCCCGCCCCGTAGGGCCGCGCCCGGGTGGCGGGGGAGCGGGACCGGGAGCGACTGGCGCGCTGGTACCGCGAGTTCGGCGCGGCCGTGGGCGGCGGCGCCGTCCAGGACCACGGCGCCTGGGCCGACGCACAGGTCGCGGCCGGGAGCGTCACCCTCTGGGAGACCCCGGACGGCACCCCCGTCGCCATGGCGGGACTCACCCCGATGGTCGCCGGGCAGATCCGGGTGGCTCCCGTCCACACCCCGCCCCACCTGCGCGGACGCGGGTACGCCGGTGCCGCGGTGGTCGGGGCGGGCCGGGCCGCGCGGGCCGCGGGCGCGGCGGAGGTGCTGCTCTTCGCTGACCCGGACAGCCCCACCGGCACGGCCCTGTACCAGCGGCTCGGCTACCGTCCGGTCGCGGACTTCGCGGAGTACGCCTTCCGGTGAGCCGCCCCGGCCCGGGACACGGTGGAGCGGCGACCGCCTCCGGGCCCGGGTCAGCCGGGGAGCCGGCCCAGAGCGGTGCGCAGGGCCGCGCGGATCTCCGGCGGCGGGGGTGGTCCGCCGGGGACGGCCCCGGCGGTGACCGCGGCGGCGACCGTGCGCAGCTTGGTGTTGGACACCTGCGACGCCTCCCGCAGGACGTGCCACGCCTGGTCCGGCGTACAGGAGTGGACGGCCATCAGCACGCCCCGGGCCTGGTCGATGACCGGGCGGGAGGCGATGGCCCGGCGCAACTGCTCCACCTCCTCCTCCAGCACGTCCACCCGGCGGGCCCCGTCCGCGGGCCGTTGCGCGCGGGGCCCGGAGGGGGTGTGCAGGGGGTCGGCGGGGTCCAGTCCGGCCAGGTCCAGGAACCGCGAGGGCTGGCCGTGCCAGTGCGTCGCCGTCACGGGGACCGAGCGGCGTCTGCCGTGGCCGCCGAGCAGGTCGAGGAACTGGAGCCCGGACGCGTCCATGAACACCACCCCGGTCATGTCGGCGTCGATCCGGTCGACGCCCCGGGGCAGCCCGGCCAGCGCCTCGGCCAGGACACCCACGCATCCGCGCGCCAGGTCCCCCCGGGGCAGGAGCAGGACCCGGCCGGAGTCCGCGTCCACCCGGCCGTCTATGGCCAGGGCGGTCGCCGTCCCTCCCGCCGGACGTGGTGGAGCCGCTGAGGTCATGTCACCCGCCTTGTCCGTCCCGCTTCCTCTGTCCGCAGACGTTCGCCACGTCGTCACGACCCCCGTGGGAGTGCGCCTGCCCCGCCGCGCGCCGCACTACACCCGGGCCGTTCACAGCGGCGCGCCCCAGGTGATCGTGGTGCCGGTGCCGACGGCGTCCCCGCCGCCGTCCCGCCGCTCGCCCGTGCCCTCCCCGTCCTCCCGTCCGCCGTCGTCCGCGACCGTCGGACGCACGGCCGCGCGGCCGTCCGGGAGCCGTGCCGTCGCGTCCACGGAGACCTCCATGCGGGAGACGGCGGTGCGGCGGCGGGCGGCGTCCAGTGCCCGGCGCAGGACGGTGACGAGGCGGTCCGCGACCCCGTCCGGCCCCCGGGTGTCGACGGCGCCGTTGAACCGGGTGGGCGGCCGGCACCCGAGCCGGGCCACCCGCCACCGCCGTCTCGCGCAGCACCCGACCGCGCGGCCCGGACGGCGGCTCCGCGGGCGGCCGCTGGAGGACGAGGACGGCCGTACGGACGTCCTGGACCGTGGACCGCAGCTCCTCCACCGTCTCGCCGAGCACGTTCCGGACGTCGTCCGCGCCGGGGCGGCGCCGGGTGGACTCCAGCATCAGCCCGTGGCGAAGAGCCGTTGCACCACGAGGTCGTGCAGGTCGCGGGCGATGCGGTCGCGGTCCTCCAGGACGGCGAGGCGCTCCCGGCCGTGCCGGGCGTCGGCCGGGACGAGGGCGAGCGCGGCCTGCGAGGCGAACCGTGCCGCGAACCGCCGCTCCACGGCCGTGTACGGGGCCCACCGCGGCGGGGCAGCGCGAGCGTGCCGATCAGGCGGCCGTCCGTCCGGAGGGGCGGCATCATGCTGGGCCCGAAGCGGTGCCGCACCGGGGTGGTCATGGCGCGTCGGTGGCGGAGTCCGCGATGAACACCGCCCCACCGCAGAGCAGTTGCTCCAGCACAGGACTTCCCGGGGCGATGGTCGCGCCGTCCGGGCCGTCCGGGCCGTCCGGGCCGTCCGGGGCCGAGGCGGTCACGATCTCCATGCCGCCCCCGGCGGCCCGCTGGAGGATCACGCCCGCGGAGGCCCCGGCGAGTGTCCGGGCCCGTTCCGCCACGGTCAGCAGGACGTCGCCGGTGTCCCCGTCGGTGGGCAGGCGGTGGTGACGGCCGCCGCGCCCTCGATCCAGCGCTTCCCGCAGCCGGGCCGCCTCGCGGAGGCGTGCGGTGCCGACGACGATCCCCGCCCGGGTGGCCAGGAGCCCCAGCGGGTGCCCGTCCCCGGGGGTGAACGGCCCGGCACCGGGGCGGGCGGTGACCCGCAGACCGCCGAACGGCTCCTCGCCCGCCGGGACCGGCACCCACGGCCGGTGCTCGGCGCCCCGGGCGGACCCGGGAGGAGGGTCCGGAGAGGTGCTGAGGGGGGCGAGGCCGTCCCGGGCGGGGTCGGCGGGGACCGGTTCCGCCCGCGCGGCGCCGGTGGGCGCGGCGGCGGCGTCCACGGGGCGGCGCAGCGCGGGGCCAGGGTCGCCCCCGTCGGTCCCGGTGCCGAGGACGGCGTCGAGGAGGAGGGACAGGGCCGCGCGGGGCGGGGGCCGGCCGGTCGTCATGCCGCCGGGGCACGGCGGGGGTTCAGTCGCCCGTGGGGTCGAGCACCATCGGCTCGATGCGGCCCTCCAGCATGATGCCGAGGCCCTTGACGGCGCACACGCCGGGCCGTTCGGCGATGTGCACCGGCATGCCGGTCGCCTCGCGCAGCATGTGGTCGAAGCCCGGCAGCAGCGCGCTGCCGCCGACCATCATGATGCCCCGGTCCGCGAGGTCGGCCACCAGGTCGGGAGGGCAGTCCCGCAGCACCTTGCCGATGCCGTCGAGCACCGCGGTCAGCGGGGTCTGGATGGCGTGCCGCACCGCCGCGGTGTCCACCCGCACGCTGCGGGCCAGCCCGGTCGCCACGTCCCGGCCGTGGATCTCGGTGGAGGCCGGGCCGTGCGGGGTCAGGCCGTTGCCGGACAGGGCCAGCTGGAGGGGGCGCACCGACTGGCTGGGCAGCACCAACTCGTGCTGGTGGCGCAGGTGCTGCACGATCGCGTGGTCGACGGCCTCGCCGCCGACGGGGATGCGCTCGGCGGTCACGATGGCGCCGAGGGAGAGCACCGCGACCTGGGTGGCGTGCGCCCCGCACACCATGATCATGGTGGCCTCGGGCTGCTCCACGGGCAGTCCGCAGCCGACGGCCGCCGCGATGAGGGTGTCGACGAGTTCGACGCGGCGGGCGCCGAGGCCGACCAGGGTCTCGATGGCGGCGCGCTGGGCCAGCGGATCGGCGTC
Organism: Streptomyces sp. SID8352; assembly: GCF_009862265.1. Taxonomy (GTDB): domain Bacteria; phylum Actinomycetota; class Actinomycetes; order Streptomycetales; family Streptomycetaceae; genus Streptomyces. The sequence continues at coordinate 21,794 of NZ_WWGX01000022.1, forward strand.
GTGCGGGGTGCAGGCGGCGGCGCGCAGCCGGGGCTTGCGGCGCAGGGTGCGGCGGATCCGGTCGCCGAGCAGGTGCCGCAGCATGCGCTGCGCCATCTCGATGTCGACCACGGTGCCGCCGGACACGGGGCGTACGACGCGGATGTAGCCGGGGGTGCGGCCGGTCATCCGCTCCGCCAGTTCCCCCACGGCGATCAGCGCGCCGGTGCGGGTGTTGACCGCGGCGGCGGACGGCTGGTCGACGACGAGCCCGGCGCCCTTGACGTAGACGCGGGTCCGCGCGGCCCCCAGGTCGACGGCGAAGTGGCAGCGGCGCAACTGCTCCAGCGTGGCGGTACTGGCGGTCATGGCGGTTCCTCCCGAGTGCCGGACCGTACGGCCGCCGGGTGGCCGGCCTCACAGGCATCGTGCGCGCGGCGGCGGCGGGGCGCCTTCCGGAGGGGGCCGGGCGGGGGGACCGGAGGGCGGTGCCTGCTCCGTACGGGGGAGCCGCGGGGCCGTACGGGTGACGGGAGCGGGGCGAGGGGCGCCGGGGCGGCGGCGGTGGCGGGCGCGGGGTGCAGGCGTCCGGCGGGGCGGGCGGGGGCCCCGGCGGCGCGGGCCGGTCGCTGGTGATCCGGCGGTGATCCGGTGGCGGCCCGGCGGCGGGACCCGGAGCGTGCGGCACCCCGGCCCGGAGCGCACGGTGGGAAGGGCGCGCCCGCCCCGCGCACGCGGACGGCGCCGCCCCCCTGGGACGGGGGGACGGCGCCGCCGGTTCTCCGCGACCGTCAGACCAGCCGGCCGACGAAGTGGACCAGGCCGGCGAGGATGTCGGTGAGAAGGTTCATGTGCGTACTGCTCCTTGGGACGTGCGTTCATCTGGGACCGTGCGCTCGTCACGGTCTGCAGCCCGCCGTGCGCACACCGTTGAGTATCGTTGCCGCGGGCATCCTTCGTCGCTCTTCCGAGCGACGACCACCTGTTCAAGGGAACATCTGATCGTCTGTTCGGATCAGCCCCAGCTCCGCCAAGTCCTGCGGTCGCAGGCGCAGTTGACCGGCGGTCCGGTCGGCCTCCGCCTGCGGGCGCTTGAGGATCGCCGCCGCCTGCTCCGGGGCGATGACGGAGAAGTAGCCGTCCGGCGCGACCCAGGTGCGGCCCGGCGCGGCCAGGGCCAGAGCGCCGCCCGAACCGCCCTCGCCGATCACCAGCGTGGTGGCGGGCACCCGCAGCGAGGTCATCGCCCCGAACATCTCCGCGACGGCGGGCCCGACCCCCTGGCGCTCCGCCTCCGCGTCGTTGGCGGCGCCCGGGGTGTCCACCAGGGTCAGCACCGGGATGCCGAGTCTGTCCGCGAGCCGCACCAGCCGGGCGGCCGTGCGGTACCCGGCGGGCCGGGTCGCCGTACCCGTCTGGGCGGCGTACGCCACCGTCCGCCCCGCGTGCTCGCCGAAGCCGCACAGCACGCCCCCGGGGTCGGTGCCGCCGCAGCGGTCGCCGCTCAGCGCCACCCGGTGGGTGAAGTAGGCGTCCAGATAGGCGCCCGCCCGGGGCCGCCCGGGAGCCCGCGCCCGCCGTACGGCCTCCGCCCCGTCGGCCGGCAGGTCCCGCGCCCCGAGCGGCTCCGGCACCGGCGCCGGGTCCGCGGACGGCGAGGTCAGCAGCCGGAGCCAGCGGCCCAGCACGGCGCGCAGCTCCCCGGGCGGCACGACCGCGTCCGCGCTGCCCGCCGCCACCTGCCCCTCGGCTGTGTACGCCGCGGGGTCGGCGCCCGGCGGCCGGACGCGGGACCCGGCGAAGCCCACCTGGGCGCCGGGCAGCGCCAGCACCACGTCGGCGCCCGCCCCCAGGGTCGCCCAGCCGCCGCCGGTCGCCGGATCGCGCAGCACCGCGATCTGCGGCAGCCCCGCCGCCCGGGTGAGCGCCGACTGCCGGGCCACCCGCTGGAGCTGGGTCAGCGCGAGCATGCCCTCCTGCATCCGGCTGCCGCCGGTGGCGACCAGCGGCACCACCGGCAGCCGGTGCGCCCGGGCGTGGGCGAACGCCGCCTCCAGCCGGTCGCCGGTGCGACGGCCCAGCGAGCCGCCGAGGAAGCCGAACTCGAAGGCGATCAGCACCGCCCGGGTGCCCTCAACGACACCGGTGCCGCAGACCACCGACTCCTCCTCGCCGGTGCGCGCGGCGGCACGGGCGCGGGCGGCGTCGTACCCCTCCCAGCCGAGGGGGCCGTCGGGCGGCTCCGGCGGCGCGGGAGGGGACGGCAGCTCGTCGAAGGCGTCGCAGAGCAGGGCGACGGTCTCCCGCGCCCCGTGCCGCCCGGGGTGGGCGGGGCCCGGTGCGGCCGGGCCCCCGTCAGCCATCGCCCAGCGCCCGCTTCATGATCTTCCCCATGTCGTTGCGGGGCAGCGCCTCGCGCAGCCGCAGCACCCGGGGCCGCTTGTGCGGGGCCAGCCGTTCCGCCACATGGTCGGCCAGCTCCGCCAGCCCCGGGGGCGTCCGCGGGTCGGCGGGCACCACCCAGGCCACGATCCGCTCGCCCAGGTCGGCGTCCGGCTCGCCGGTGACGGCGGCCTCCCGCACTCCGGGGTGTTCGAGCAGCGCGTTCTCGATCTCACCGGCGCCGATCTTGAAGCCGCCGCTCTTGATCAGGTCGGTCGCCCTGCGCCCGACCAGGCGGACCCAGCCGTCGGGGTCGCGCACCGCCATGTCCCCGGTGCGGAAGAAGCCGTCGGGGGTGAAGGCGGCGGCGGTGGCGTCGGGGCGGTTGAGGTACCCGGTGAACAGGTTCGGGCCGCGCACCTGGATCTCGCCGACGCTCTCCCCGTCGTCCGCGGGCAGCGGGGTGCCGTCCTCCTCCACGAGCCGCAGCTCGACCCCGGGCAGCGGCGGCCCCACCGCTCCGGCGCGCGGCTCGGCGTCCGCGGGGACCCCGGTGTTCATCAGCGTCTCCGTCATGCCGTACCGCTCGACGACCCGCCGCCCGGTCGCGGCGGCGATCCGCTCGTGGTCGTGGACCGGCAGCGCCGCCGACCCGGACACCAGCAGCCGGGCCCCGGCGAGCGCCTTCGCCAGCGCCGGGTCGCCGGGCAGGGCCTCGGCGATCCGGTGGTACATCGTCGGCACCCCGAACAGCATGGTCGCCCCGGAGCCCAGCTCCCGCGCCACGCCCTCGGTGGTGAAGCCGCCCAGATGGCGCACCGACCCGCCGCGCCGCAGCGGGCCCAGGATCCCGAGCACCAGTCCGTGCACATGGAACAGCGGCAGCCCGTGGACGAGGACGTCCTGCCCGGTCCACCCCCAGACGGCGGCCAGCGCGTCCAGCGTCGCGGCCAGCGCGCGGCGGGGGAGGACGGCGCCCTTGGGCGGGCCGGTGGTGCCGGAGGTGTAGACGACCAGGGCCGGGTCCTCCGCGCCGCCGGTGCCGGCGGGCACCGGCCCGGCGGCGCGGACGTCGACCTCGGCCCGGGGCAGCGCGGCCACCGGTCCGGGCAGCGGCTCACCGGGCGCGGCCAGCAGCAGGGCGGGCGCGCTGTCGGCCAGGATGTGCTCCAGCTCCCGCCCGCCGGACCGGGGGTTGAGAGGTACGGCGGCGGTGCCGGCGAGCAGGGCGCCGACCACCGCGACGACGGTCTCCGGCGAGGGCGTCGCCCAGACGGCGACCCGTCCGGCCCCGCGCACCCGTTCGGCGACGGCGCCGGCGGCCGACGCCAGCTCCGCGTAGGTCAGCGAGCGCTCACCGAAGCGCAGCGCCACGTGGTCGTCCGGGGCGGACGTGAGGGCCGGGAAGAGGGAGGACACGGGGGACTCCTCGGGAGACGGGACAGGGGTACCGCCCCCGTTCCTACCCGATCCGGGCCCGGCACGGGGCGTCGAGGGCGGGAGTGGGGGAGGGGAGAGGGATCGCGCGAGGGGTTCGCGGGGGCCGGACGGACGGGTGGCGGGGGCGGCGGGACCCGGGCCGGGCGGGGTGGACGACGGCCCGGTACCGGGAGCGGGCCCGGCGGGCGAAAGGTCAGGAGGGGGCGGCCGGGCGGGGCTCCGGTCCGTCCCCGGCGACCGCGATCCGCTGGAGCAGCCCCCAGGTGAACTCCGCCGTCACCGCGCGGGGCGCCCCGTCCGCGCCGGGTGCGGTGAAGGCCAGGCCCCAGCGGGTCGGGGCCGAGCCCTGGAGCGGGCGGGCGGGGGCGAAGGCACGGGCGGCCTCGTCGACCGTGCAGGACCAGGGCGTCAGATCCGCCACGGTGCGCAGCACGGGGCCCTCGGCGCCGGGGGCGCGGACCAGCCACGCGTTCCACACGGTGCCGTCCGCCGCGAGCAGCACCTCGAAGCGCAGGCCGGGCCAGAGCGGCAGCGGCCACCGCAGGGCCTCGCACTCCAGGTCGCCGATCCGGCGCGGGAGCACCGCCTCCGGCTCGCCCAGGACCGAGCGGTAGCGGGCGGAGGCGGACCGGGCGCGCGGTGAGCGGAGCATCGCCTGCCACCGGCTGTTGGCCTCCCGCATCCGGGCCGCCGAGGCCCCCAGCTCCCGGCGGGCGTCCTCCACCGGGCCGGGGTTGTGGTCGGCCATGCGGCGCAGCAGGACGAGCTGGAAGTCGAGCGGGGTGAAGGGAGCGGCGGGCCGCTTCTCGGAGGCCATGACGCCATGGTCACCCACCACCCCGCCCCGCACCCCCGCCGTGCGGCACCGCCGCCCCGCACCCCCGCCGTGCGGCACCGCCGCCCCGCACCCCCGCCGCCCGGCACCGCCGCCGTACCGCACTCGCACCCCCCCCGCCCCGTACGGGCAGCCCCCGCCCCCCCGCCG
>NZ_WWGX01000022.1:26631-573304 GCF_009862265.1 Streptomyces sp. SID8352
CCCCCGCCGTGCGGCACCGCCGCCCCGCACCCCCGCCGTGCGGCACCGCCGCCGTATGGCACTCGCACCCCCGCCGTGCGGTACTCCGCACCCCCGCCGGGCAGCCCCCGCACCCCCGCCGGGCAGCCCCCGCACCCCCGCCGGGCAGCCCCCGCACCCCCGCCGGGCAGCCCCCGCCTCACCCGCCCCCCGCCGTCAGCCTCCGCAGCGTCGCGTGTTCCGCCGGGGTCAGCGGGGGGCCGGAGAGCGGGGGGAGGGCGGGGCCCGTGAGGGCGGCGAGCAGCGCGGTGGGACGCAGCAGGCGGGTGGGCGGGGCGAGGAGGCTGGTGAGGTCCCACAGGGCCGCCGCCGCCGGGTAGGAGCCGGTCGCCGCGCGGGTCAGCCGGCGCGCGTACGAGGCGACCAGGCGGTCGGCGGCGCCCGCAGTCCCGCCCCGGGTGTCCGGGTACAGGACGTCCTGGCTGACGGCCATCGCCCACGCCGCGTCCACCGGCCCGGCCATCCGCCGCTGCGCGCGCCGCGCGAGCCCCGGCGCGCCCGCCCCCGCGCGCCGCACCTCCTCGCCGAGAAGCCGCGCCTCCAGCGCGGCCACCGACATGCCCTGCCCGTAGACGGGGTTGAAGGTCGCCAGCGCGTCCCCGAGGACGACGAACCCCTCCGGCCAGTTCCGGGCCCGCTCCAGATGGCGCCGCACATTGCTGGTGCCGCGTCCCACCCGTACGTCGGTCAGCGGTTCGGCGCCGGAGATCAGACGGCCCACGATCGGGTGCGGCAGCTCCCTCGCATAGCGCAGGAACGTTTCGGAATCGGCGGGCGGCTCACCCCCGCGGGTGCCGCCGAGGCTCACCATCCAGCGGTCGCCCTCGATCGGCAGCACCATCCCGCTGCGGCCCGGCCGCCCCGCGTAGGGGTCGGCGTGCAGGACCGTCATCGGGAAGTCCCCGGCGCCCTCCGGCGTCCGGTAGACGCGGGTGGCGTTGACCAGGCCCGCGTCCACCGTGCGGGTCCGCACCCCGGTCACCCCCATCCCGTCCAGCCAGGTCAGCAGGCGCGAGCCGCGTCCTCCGGCGTCCACCACCAGATCCGCGCCGAACACCTCCTCGCCGTCCGCCGTCGCGGCCCGGACCCCGTCCACCCGGCCCGGGGTCCCGGTCGGCCCCAGGACGTCCGCCCGCACCAGCCGCACCCCGGTCCGGCCGAGGACCGCCTCGCGCACCGCCCAGTCCAGCAGCGCGCGGCTGCAGGTGAGCATCCGCGGCCCCTCGTGCCGCCAGCGCCGGAACCAGCCCTCGGGGGTGAGCGCGACCATCCCCGAGCCCAGCGCAACCTCCCGCGCCCCGGCCGCCAGCAGGTGCTCGCGCACGGACAGGCCCGGCACCAGGCCGTCCATCGCGGCCAGCCCCCCGGCCATCAGCAGATGCGCGTGACGGCCCTGCGGCAGGCCCCTGCGGTGCGCCGGACCGTCGGGCAGCTCGTCGCGCTCCAGCACGGTCACCTCGTCCACGGCGGCCGACAGGGCCGCCGCGGCCAGCATGCCGGCCACACCGGCGCCGATGACGACTGCTCTACGGGACATGCGTCTCCTTCGGTCGGGCCCGCGCCGCCGCCCGGCAGCCCGCGGCGCGGGCCGGGTACGGCCCCCGTCAGCCGTGGGCGGCCCTCACGGTACCGTCCCGGTCCGCGCCCGCCGCGGTCACGCCGTCCAGGGCCCGTGCCAGCTCGACGAGTTCACCGGTGCCGGAGACCTCGGTGGCGCGCAGCCGGTGCGTGCTCGGCACGGCGGGCGGCTCCTCCCCGGCGGCGGCCCGGCGGGCGGCGTCGGCCAGCATGGCGGCCTCCCCGGCCGGGCGGGCCAGCCGGTCGGTGCCGCCCGCGCTCAGCACGGCCCCGTGGGCCCGCTCGCGGACCCCGTCGTCGAAGTACGGGGCCAGCGCCAGCAGGGCGTCGTGGATGGACATCTCCCGCCACCGCAGCCGCTCCCGGGGCAACCGCCACCAGGAGTAGGGCTGTTCGGGCGCAGTCGAGGCGAAGCGCACCAGCCGCCACAGCGGGCCGAGCCGGCGGTGCAGGTCCAGCCCCCGCCACTGGGCCCCGGCGGCGGGCAGCAGCCGCGGCAGCACGAATCCGGAGGCACAGGTCAGCGCGGCGAGCGAGGCCATCGGCGGGGCCACCGAGGTGGACAGGAAGTCCAGGTCGTGCCCGGTCCAACGGGCGCCCAGGGCGGTGTACTTGGTGAGCTGGAAGCCCACCACGTCGAGCAGGTTCCCGGCCAGGATCAGCCGCAGCCCGGTCCGCAGCAGTCCGGTGACCTCGCGGCCCCACTTGACGCACACCGCGCACATCGCGAGGGTCGCGGCGCTGTGCCCGGCCAGGTAGAGCACGATCATGACCCGCATGTACGGGGTGTCCGCGTAGTACGTGTCGAGGTCGGTGAGCCGCTCGGTGCGGGTGTCGGCCAGCGCGAACAGCACGACGAGGACGACGCCCAGCAGCGTGTACGCGGCCACGCTGCGCAGCACCCGGCGCCGGACGCGGGCCCTGGAGCCGCCCCGCCAGTTGATCAGCAGCACCAGCAGCGAGCAACTGTAGGCGGACATCATGCAGTACGTCAGCGGGGCGCCGAAGTTCGGTACGCCGGTGAGGCGGTTGACGGTGGCCAGGGTCAGCGGGGCGGAGCAGACGAAGACCAGCGAGCCCAGGAGTATCGCCACGCAGGTGGAGAGCGTCAGACGGGATCGGGGGCGGCGGAACAGCACCAGGCAGGACAGGCCGAAGACCACGGCGGCCAGATAGACCACGAGGCTCACACCGGGGACCTCCGTCCGCTGGGCGTGCGGCGGGGCGGGGGCACGGCGGCCAGCGCGTCCGCGATGCGCACCAGCGCGGTGGCGCCCGGCAGCCGCTCCGGCGCACGCCCGGCCTCCCCGGTGCCGACGGCGGCGGGGACCGCGGCCGGAACGGCGGAGACGGCGACGGCCGCGACGGCGGCGGGGCAGCCCGACGGCAGTCCGGAGAGGGGCAGCGGGGTCCCGGCCGACGGCGCCCCGGGCTCCGGCCGGGCAGCCTCCCCGCCCTCCGCGGCCCGGACCGCCGCCGCCACGACCGCCGCCCAGGCGGCGGCCTCGGCCCGCGCCGCGTCCCCGTCCGCGCGCAGTTCGGCCGCCAGGACCCGCTCGTACAGAGCGCCGTCGACGTACGGGACGAGATGGCTCAGCGCGTTGTGGATGCTGGTCTGGCGCCACATCAGCCGGGTCGACGGCGAGGCCAGCCGGGGCCGGGGCAGCCGCAGCCGGCGACGGGTCAGCACCCCGTCCAGCAGCCGCTCCAGCGGAGCCAGCCGGGCGTACGTCCGCAAGGCCCGGCGGCAGGCGGCGAGCCGCGGCACGATCAGCGGGATCAGCACCCCCGCCACGGTCAGCAGGGCGCTCACCGCCGCCGCCGCCCGGGAGACCCCGGAGGCCAGCACCGACCAGTCCCGCCCGGCGTGGCGGGCCCCCACGGCGGCGAGCTTGGTGACGCTGTAACCGGCGTTGCACAGCGCGCCCGCGCCCAGCGCCAGCAGCCCCACCCGCAGAGCGCCGCCCACCTCCCGGGCCCAGCGCAGCGCCGACACCGCGGTGACCGTGACGGCGGTGAGGTGCCCGGCCAGGTACAGCACGATCATCTGCCCGATGAACGGCGTCGTCGCGTAGTAGGTGTCCAGGTCGGTGCGGCGCTCCACGGGCGCCTCGCCCAGCGCGAACAGCACGGCTATGCCGAGCACCACGAGCGTGTAGGCGCACACCCACCGCCGGGCGACCTCCCGCACCCGGGGCCCGCCCCGCCAGTGGACGATGAGCACCTGCGCGGCGGCGCCGTACGCCGTGATCGACGCGTACGTCAGCGGCGCCGCCAGGTTGGGCACCCCGCCGAGGCGGTTGACGGCGCCGACGGTGGGCGGGGCGCCGAGGAAGAAGCAGAGTCCGGCGAGACCCAGCACCGCGCAGATGGAGCCGAGGTACGGGTCGCGCCGGTGGCGTATCAGGTCCGGCGCCTTGACCGCCAGGCCGAGCCACAGCACGGCGCAGCTCACGTAGTTGACGAGACCGTTCATCCGCGCGGCCCCCGGTAGTGGAGGGCGGCGCCGATCCGTCCCGCGAGGTCCCCGGCCGCGCCGTCGGGCGCGTACACCGGGTCCTCGGAGGACTCCAGCCGGGACCGCAGCCGACGGCCCATCAGCATGCCGAACCGGTCGGCCTCCTGCTCCTCCGCCAGGCTGAAGTCGCTGCGCGCCGCCACCGCCCGGCCCGGAACGGCCGCGCCCCGGACGGGCCGAGCCTCTCCGGCCCGTCCGGATGCCGCCGAGGGCCCACCCGTCCGGCCGCCGCGCAGCCACCCGAGCCGGGGGCGGGCCGCCGCCCCGGCTGCGGCGCGTTCGGCCTCACGGCGGTGGATGTGCCACACCTCGTGGCAGAGGATGACGATCTGGTGCCACACCGCCGCGCGGCGGTCGACGACGATCACGTCCTGCTCCTCGCCCTCGACCCAGAGGCCGCTGGCGGTGTGCGGGGGGAACGTCTCGCGGACGACCACGACCTCCCGGCCCCGCCAGGCGGCGACGGACGCGACGAGGGCGTCGAACAGCACCTCGGGATCGGCCGGTACGGGCACCCGGATCGGGTCGATGAGCGTGTCCGCGAGGCGGCGCATCTGCCTGCTCGTACCCACCGTTTTCTCCTCAACCCCTGCCTTGTCGTTCCTGTCGGTCCCGCCGTTCCGGCGCCGCCCGGCCGGCCGGCGCGTCGCGCGGTTCCCTGCAATATGCCAAGAGCGGCCCCCGGTCAGCCACCTCCGGTGCCCTCCCCGACCCGCACCCCGCGTCTCGGGGCGGCCACCGCGAGCGCCCGCACCATCCGCAGCGCCCCGGGGTCGCCGAGGGCCAGGGAGAGGGCGCCGATCTCGCGGAGCAGCTCCGTCGGGTCGGGGACGTCCTCCGGGTGCCCGGCCGCCCAGCCGTCGTCCGCCCCGCCGCGCGGGCAGTGCCGGGCCCCGACCGCCTCCGTGACCGCCACCGCCGCGGCCAGCGCCCGCGCCCGGTCCGGAGCGAGGCCCAGGCCGCGCGCCGCGTCGTACGAGCGGCGCCGCAGGTCCTCGTCGAGACAGCGGGCGAGCGGCAGCAGCGCGTCCCGGATGTACGTCTCCCGGCGGGTCAGCCGCAGCCCGGCGTCGACGCACGGCGCGTACGGCACCCGCCCGCCGTCCACGGACCGCATCAGCAGGTACAGCGGCCGCAGTTCGCGGTGGGCCCGCCGCACCCGCCGACGTCCGCTCAGATACTGGCCGGCGTGCGGCAGGATGAAGCCGACCGCGATCAGCACGGCGGACAGACAGGCCACCGGCGGCGCCACCTCGAGGTTGAGCCGGTCCAGGTCGTGGCCGGTCCAGCGGGCCACGACGGCGGTCAGCTTGGCGGCGTCGAAGACGAGGTTCATCGCGTACCCGGCGCCCAGGAAGGTCAGCCCCCAGCGCAGCCAGGCGTCCAGGCCGTCGGCGCGCACCCAGTTCCAGATCAGCTTCGAGGTGATCAGCACGGCTGTGGTGTGGGCCAGCAGGTAGAGCAGGATCTCCTCGCGCATGAACGGCGTGTTGGCGTAGTAGGTGTCCAGGTCCAGCCGCCGTTCCACGGGCGCGTCCGCGAGGACGAACAGCACCCAGAGCGCCACGATGACCCCGCCGTAGCCGGAGACCACCCAGCGCATCGCCCGCCGGGTCGCGGCGGAGCGGTCGGACAGCCCGTTGCGCCAGGCGATGATGAGCAGCAGACAGGAGCCGCAGAAGGCGGTCAGCAGCGAGTACACCCAGGGCGCCGAGATGTTCGGCACCCCCGTGACGCGGTTGACCCAGGCGATGGTGGACGGCGCGACGAACACGAACACCGCGCAGGCGAGCAGCAGCAGCCCGCCGACCGCCAGCAGCAGCGGATCGCCCCGGAAGCGGATGATGGCCGGCAGTTTGATCGCCAGGGCGGCGGCCAGGACCGTGGCCGGTATCCACCAGAAGGACGTGTAGAAGGTGCTGAGCGACTGCGTCACCGCGCCGCCGCCTCCCGCCCGCGGGCGCCCGCGCTGGCCATCGCACCCCTTTCCCACCGCACCGCCGCGGCGCCGCCGAGGTTACGCGGCGGCGCCGGAGCGCGGCAGGCCGGAACCGGCGCGGTGACTCATTGCCGCCCCCGGCGCGCGTACCCCGAAAACGCCCCCACCTCCGGTGACCGTCGGGGTGTTACCGCCGGTCCCGTCCGGCGGTACGGCCCGCCCCGGCGTCCGCGCCCGGCCCGGTGGGGCCGCGGGGCGCCGGGGCGGAGCCGCCGGAGGGGTCCCGGACCGTACCAACCGGTCTGGCCGAATCCACCGCCCTCGCGACCGCCCCTGACCCGTCCCGGTTCCTGTCCGGACCCCGCCCGGCCCCTTCGGGATCGTGGCCCGGGATGCGGTGGGGACCTCTCCGGGCCCCGGCCTGGCACCCGGTGCCGGGGTGGTGCCGCTCCCCGCGATCGCCGGGGCCGTACGGCGTGCCCGGTGCCCGGCGCCGCCCGGGCGGCGCGCCGTGCCGCGGGGCCCGGTGCCGCCCGGCCCGATCGCGGCACCGGGTGCCGGGGGCCGCGCCCGGCCGCGGAGGTCCGGAGCGCGGAGGTTCGGCCGGGGCGGCCCGGCGGAGGCACCGGACCCCGGCGGGCCGCTCGCGGCCGCCCGTTCAGGACTCGCGCGCCCCCGGCGACGGCACGGGAGTCACCGGGATGCCGCCCGCCGCGCACCCCAGCAGTTCCAGCCGTGCCGTCCCCGGCCCCGAGGCGGTGTCCCCGTCGGCCAGCACCGCGAGGGCCAGCGTGTTGGCGGCGGCGCGGGTCCGCAGCACGCCGCCCGGCAGGACGAACGTGTGCTGCGCGTGCTCCGGCGGCGCGTCGTTGACGTACTGGCCCAGGTTCCAGCCGTTCAGGAAGATCTGGGCGCGGTAGCGGCGGGCCGGGTCGTCGTCGAGGACCAGGCCCACGGAGGCGTCCACCTCCGGCGGCACGTCCAGCCGGAAGGAGGTCCGGTACCAGGTCACCCCCTGGCGCCGGTCCGCGCGCGGCAGGGCGGCGGGCTCCCAGCCGCCGTCGTCGAGGCCCGGCAGGTGCCAGCCCCGCGACTCCCCGTACAGGCCCCCGTGGTTGAGCGGACCGCGCACCGGGTCGGGCGCCGCCGTGCCCCGCAGCCGCCAGCGCGCCCGCGGCGACGCGCCCTCGAAGGCGGCCGACACCAGTCCGCGCCCCGCCCGGTGGTCCGCCGGGTCGTGCTGGGTGCGGCGGACCAGCACCGACAGGACCGGCTCGGGGGCCCGGCCGCCCCGGCCGCGCTCCCGGTCCCGCTCGAACCGCCGCTGCCGCGCGCGCAGTTCGTCGCGGAGCGCGCCGGGCAGCGGGAAGCGGGCGGTGCCGGTCCAGGTGCCCCGCCCGTCGGGCTCCCGGCCGGTCCGGTGGGTGCCCAGCGGCCTGCCGTCGAGCCAGGCCATGAGCATCCCCTGGGCCCCGGTGGCGTAGGTGAGGGAGACCGCCCCCAGCCCGGCGGCCCCGCCCTCCAGCCGCGCCCGGTACCAGACGTCGCCGTAGAAGAAGCCGTAGTCGTCCGCGAACAGCACGGGTCCCCCGCGCGGCACGGGCGTCGTGCTGTACGAGGTCCGGCGGTCGGCGGCGGTCCAGCCGGAGTCGTCGTATCCGGGCTCCGCCTCCGGGTTCTCCGTGCGCCGCCGCCATCCGTCGAGCGCGGGCAGCACCAGCTCGGGCGCCCCCGGCAGCCGCCAGGTGGCCAGCAGGCTGTGCGCGCGGCTGACGGACGTGGCGACGTCGGCGCCGTTCCAGGTGACGCCGGTGACGCCGCGCGGCGCCCACACCTCCAGGTCCGCCTCCCCGACGGTGTCGCCGGTCAGCCGGACCACCGGGCCGTCCAGGACGGCCTCGCGCAGCAGCGCCGGGCCGTGCACCAGGCCCTTGCCCGTCGGCGTCTCGAACGGCCAGAGCCGCAGCGAGGCCGCCTCGTCCGCGAAGAGCAGGACCAGCGTCCGCTCCGAGTCGCCGCCGCGCACCCGCACCCGGGTCAGCCGGTCCTCGCCGAGCGGCACGGTCACGTGCAGCCGCCCGCGGTCGTAGGCCCAGGCGGCCTCGTCGTCGACCCGGGTCGGCCACGGCTCGCTCGGGCAGTCCACCACCAGCCGGGCCATCTCCCCGGCCCGCCCGGTGAACACGGCGATGTCCAGCCGCCCCACGCCCAGGACGAGCATGGGCTGCACCGTGGCGTACGCCAGCCGCCGCCCCGACCCCAGGTCCAGCCCGGTGGCGAGGAGCCGGGCGTCGTGCGCGGGGACCGTGACCTCGACCCGGTCGCCGCCCATCGGCACCGCCGAGGTGACCTCCCCGGCCGAGTCGTTGCGCAGCACATAGGCGTGCGCGCCGGTGTCCGGGTTGACCAGGTGCCGCACCCGCAGGCGCGGATCGGCGGCCCGTACCCCGGCACCCTCCCGGAGCCGGGTGAGGTCGGGGACGTGCCGCAGCAGGTGCCCGATCTGGTGGAGCGGGACCAGCCGCGCGGTCGGCACCCGGCTCTCCGCGATGCCCGCCGTCGGGTCGTACGTCGGCGTCGGCGCGGACGGCGCGGGCAGCCAGCCCCAGGAGGTGCCGCCGAAGGCGGTGCGCACGGTGTGCACGGCGGCGCCCCGCCCGAGCAGGTCCAGGTGGGCCCGCCGCGCCCCGGCCGCGTCCGGCGCCCGCTCCACCTCGCCGTCCGGCAGCGGCCGGCCGCCGTGCGGCAGCGGTACGTCGATGCCGTCGGCGCGGACCTTCCGGTGCAGATGGTCCAGGTGCCCGCGGTGGACGGGGTCCAGCCGGTAGAGGAGCAGGGTGCCGTCGCCCCGGGTGAACAGGTGCCGGGCGGCGATGGCGTCGACCCGGGACAGCCAGGCGTCCGCGTGCCGCAGATACGCGGCGTCGGCGCGGGCGGCGTCGCCCTCCGCGGCCCCCAGCCAGCCGGGCAGCCCGCCCGCGTCCAGACCCGTGCCGCCGCCGTCGGCGACGGGGAACGGGCCGGGGCGCAGCACGACGTACAGCCCGGTCTCGGCGGCGGTGCGCAGGAACAGGTCCAGATCGCGCACGCCGGTGAAGTCGTGGACGCCCGGCGCGGGGGAGTGCAGGTTCCAGGCCAGCGGGACGGTGACGGCGTTGTGGCCGTGCGCCCGCATCTTCTGCAGCACGTCCCGCCACAGCGAGGGGCTGGGCAGCCGGAAGGGGTGCGTCTCGCCCGACCACAGCGTCAGCCGTCTGCCGTCCACCAGCAGGGAGTGGCGGTCGAAGCCGACCCGGTGGCGCGCCCCGTCCGCGGCGGGCGGGGCTGGGGGCGGCCCGGTGGGCACCGGGCCCGGGGCGGTGGCGGCGGGCCGGTCCGCGCCGCCCGCGCTGCCGCCGAGGGCGAGTCCGAGGGCGGTGGTGCCCGCGAGGGTGCTGAAAACGCGTCTGCTGAGCTCCAAGGGAGCCCTCCCGTTGTGCCTGTGCGTGTGCCGTGCCTGTTTGCTGCCGTGCCGTGCCGTGCCGTGCCGTGCCGTGCCGGTGTCGTGCCTGTGCTCGTCGTGCCTGTCCGCGCCGGTGGGCGCACGGGGGGCGGTGCGGCCGGTGTGCCCAAGAGTGTCCGGACGGCTCGCCGACCGTGCTGCCCCGGGCCGGGCGGACCGCCGTGCCGTGCCGGTCCGCGGCGCGGGACGGACCGCCGTGCCGCCCCATTCTTCCAGCGCGGGACCTCCCGTCCGCACCCACCCGCGCGGGTGCTCCTCCGGAGCCCGGCTTCTCCGGGGCCACGCCGCCGGGCCCGGCGTACCCGCTGCCCGGAGGGTGGCGCCCCGCGTCCGCCTCCCGCCGTGCGGGCGGCTCGCCGACCCGCCCCGGCAACCGGGCGGTCCCCCGCCCCGGATCGCGCGGCCCCGCCCCGGATCGCGCGGCCCCGCCCCGCTCGCCTACCCGGCCCGGCGACCGGGCCTCACCGTCCCCGGCCGTACATGTCGGTGAACCCGGGCCGTCCGCACATCGGTCCGGCCCCGGTTCCCGCCGCCCCGGTCATCGGGTCCGCCGCCCCGGCCGCGGCGCGGCCCCGCCGTCCGCTCTCTCCCGCTCTCGGCCGCCCCGGCGACGTGGCCCCCTGCCGTCCGGCTGTTCGCTTCGTCCGCTCCCGTCGTCACCGGGGCCCGTCGCTCCGGCCGTCCCCACCCGCCGCCCCGGCGAGCCGCCCCCGGTCGGCCATCAGCCGTTCGGGTGATTTTCGGGGCGGAATCCGACCGCCGGGGGAGAGGGGGCCGGACGCACCCCTGGGACCGGGCCGCAGTGGGAGGCCGCCCCGGGCGTCGCTGCTGGGCCAGGGGTGGCAGGGGACCGGGAGACGGCGGGCGCGCAGCCACCGCGCCGGTGGCCCGGCTGCTGCCCGACCTCGCCGCGGCGCACGTCGTGCCACGTCGTGTCCGACCGCACGGCCCCCTGCCGCTCGCACCGTCGCGCCGAGTCGTCTCCGGCCTCACCCCGCCGCGCCCTTCCAGGCCCCGGCCCCTGGGCAGGCCCCGGCCCTCTTCCATGTCCCGCCCCCGGGGCAGGTCCCGGCCCCCTTCCAGGTCCGGCCCCGGGCAGGTCCCGCCCCCGGGCAGGCACTGGCCCCCGGGCAGGCACTGGCCCCCGGGCCCGTCCTTCGAGTCGTGCTCCGCCAAGCAGGCCACCGGCCCCGGGACTCCGCCGAGCCGGCTCAGGTTCCGGCCCCCACCGTGCCCCGGCCCACCGTGCCCCGGCCCACCGTGCCCCGGCCCACCGTGCCCCGGCCCACCGTGCCGCCCCGCCCCCGCGCGCGGCAGCCGCTCGAAGCCCCCGGGCACCCCGGCACCTCCGGGCACCCCGGGCAGGCCCCGGGCACCCCGGCACCCCCGGGCACCCCGGCACCCCCGGGCACCCCACGGGATCAGAACGTGCCGAGCATCCTCCGCAGCGTGTCCCGCAGGGCGATCCGTTCCTCCTCCGACAGCCCGGCCAGCGGCTCCCGCGCGAACCGCAGCGACTCCCGCAGCTCCCGGGCCACGTGCCGGCCCTCCTCCGTCGCCGCCGCCACCTTCACCCGGCGGTCGTCCGGGTCCGGGCGGCGCTCCACCAGGCCGCGCGCCTCCAGCCGGTCCACGATCCCGGTCACGTTGGACGGCTCGCACCGCAGCTTCCGCGCCAGCCTGCGCATCGGCAGCGGCTCCAGCGCGAGCAGGCCCAGCAGCCGCGCCTGGGCACCGGTCAGCGACCGCTCGGCCGCCGCCTCCTCGTAGTCGGCGTGGAAGCGTGCCACCACCTCGCCGATCAGCTCGACGACCTCCAGGGTCAGCGGATCGGGCGGGCGGACGGTGCGGTGCGGTACGGGCATGGGAACCAGGGTACCCAGGTGTTTGACAACCTGAAATGTTCAGACGCATGGTTGTTTCAGTAGCTGAAAGACCCTCGAAAGGCGCCCCATGACCGACTCCCCCGCCCTCCCCGCCGTCAACCGCGAGTGGCACCTCCTCAGCCGGCCCGTCGGCCGCCCCGAGCCCGGGGACTTCGCCCTGGTCGAGGCGGAGATGCCGGTGCCGGGCGAGGGCCAGGTGCTCGTGCGCAACCACTTCCTCTCCGTCGACCCGTACATGCGCGGCCGGATGAGCGCGGCCCGCTCCTACGCCGCCCCCTTCACCCTGGGCGAGGTCATGCAGGGCGGCGCCGTCGGGGAGGTCGTCGCCTCCAACGCCGAGGGCCTGGCCGTCGGCGACCACGTCCTGCACTTCCTCGGCTGGCGGGAGTACGCGGCCCTGGACGCGCGGGGCGCCGTCCGGGTCGACCCGGGGGCGGCGCCGCTCCCGGCCTACCTCGGGGTCCTCGGGATGCCCGGCCTGACCGCCTACGCCGGACTGCTGCGGACCGCCTCCTTCCGGGAGGGCGACGCGGTCTTCGTCTCCGGCGCGGCCGGTGCCGTCGGCAGCCAGGTGGGCCAGCTGGCGCGGCTCAAGGGTGCCTCCCGGGTGATCGGCTCGGCCGGTACCGACGAGAAGGTCCGGCTGCTCCTCGACGAGTACGGCTTCAACGCCGCGTTCAACTACAAGAGGGCGCCGGTGGCCGAGCAGCTGCGCGAGGCCGCCCCCGACGGCGTCGACGTCTACTTCGACAACGTCGGCGGCGAGCACCTGGAGGCCGCCATCGGCTCCCTCAACCGCGACGGGCGCATCGCCGTCTGCGGCATGATCTCCGTCTACAACGACACCGAGCCCGCCCCCGGCCCGCGCAACCTCGTCCGCCTGATCCAGACCCGGGGCCGCATCCAGGGGTTCCTGGTGGGCGACCACGAGGACCTCCGGCCGGAGTTCGTCGCCGAGGTCGGCCGCTGGGTGCGCTCCGGCGAGCTGAAGTACCGCGAGACGGTCGTCGAGGGCATCGGGAACACCCTGGAGGCGTTCCTCGGCCTCCTGCGCGGCGACAACACCGGCAAGATGATCGTCGCCCTCTGATCCCCCGTCACCCGCGCGGACCGTGCCCTCCGGCGGGGTCCGCGCCGCCCGGTAGAGTGCGCGCATGCGTGACCTCGGGGCGGGATTCGGCCATCTTCTCAAGGGCCAGCGGTGGATGGCGCGGCACGGCGGAAGCTACGGCTTCGGGCTGCTCCCGGGCCTGATCACGCTGGTGCTGTACGCGGCGGCGCTGATCGCCCTGGTGCTGTGGGGACAGGACCTCACCACCTGGGCGACGCCCTTCGCGGACGACTGGGCGAGCCCCTGGGGCGGGCTGTTCCGCGGCTTCCTCACCGCCGTCCTGTTCGCCCTCGCCCTGCTGCTGGCGGTGCTCACCTTCACCGCCGTCACCCTGCTCGTCGGCCAGCCCTTCTACGAGAGCCTCTCCGAGCGCGTCGACCGCGACGTGTCGCCGGACGGCACCGCCCCGGAGTCGGAGCTGCCGCTCTGGCGCGAGCTGTGGATCTCGGGCCGCGACAGCCTGCGCATCCTGGTCCGCGCGGCCGTGTGGGGCGTGCTGCTGTTCGCCGCCGGGTTCGTCCCGGTCGTCGGGCAGACCGTCGTCCCGGTGCTCGGCTTCCTGGTCACCGGCTTCTTCCTCACCGAGGAACTGGCCGCCGTCGCCCTCCAGCGCCGGGGCGTCGAACTGCGCGAGCGGCTGGCCCTGCTCCGCTCCCGGCGGACCCTGGTCTGGGGCTTCGGCACCCCTCTGGGACTGGCCTTCCTGGTGCCGTTCGTCGCGGTGTTCCTGATGCCGGGCGCGGTCGCCGGGGCCACGCTGCTCGCCCGCGACCTGCTGGGCGAGGAGACCCGCGAACCCGGCCGCGGCCCGGCCCCGGCCGACGGGGCCGACGGGAACGGCGGACCCGGGGCGGACGGGTCCGTGGACGCCGGCGCCGCCGCCGCCCCGGGCGGTACGGGTCCGGCCGCCGCCCCGGGTCCCGGCACCGTCCCGGGCACGGGCCCCGCCGGCCCCGCGTACTGACCGCCCGCCCGCCGCGGACACCGGCGCTCCCGGCCCGTCAGGGCCCCTTCGCCGTCACCGCCCGGTAGGCGATCTCGGCCAGCCGGGCCTGACCGTCCACGCTCGGGTGGAACCAGTCCCAGCGGCTGAGCTGCCCCGTGCCGAACCGGAAGCCGTGCACCGCGCCCCCGTCGGTGCGGCACTTGTCGTCCTTGGCGCAGACCTCCTCCAGCACCCTGTTGTAGTCCGCCACCCGGTCCCGCACCGTGTTCCGCCGCTGGGTGGCCGCCGCGTCCAGCGCGTCCGCGTCGCCCAGCATCGACGGGCACAGGCCCAGCTTCCACACCTGTTTGCCGAGCGGGTTGGTGCGCCCCTCGGACCACAGCCGCTTGAGGTCGGGCACGCTGACCACGAACACCTGCGCCTTCGGGAGCCGCGCCCGCAGCGTCCGCAGCGCCTCCTCGAACTGCGCCCGGAAGTCCGCCACCGGTGTCATCGCCCCGACCGAGGACCGGCAGGCGTCGTTCGCCCCGGCCATCACCGTCACCAGCTCCGGGCGGTGCGCCGCGGCCCGCTCCATCTGCGCCGGGACATCCGCCATCCGGGCGCCGGTGACCGCGTGGTTCCAGCTCCGCTCGGCCGCCTTCGCGCCCAGCAGCCGCACCGCCAGGCTGTCGACCTCCTCGCTGGAGCCCGTCGCCCAGGACACCTCGGGGCAGTCCGACAGCACCGTGCAGGCGTCGAAGCCGCGCGTGATGGAGTCGCCCACGGCCGCCAGCGACCGGGGGCCGGTGTTCCACGCCGGGGCGGGCGCCGGGGACGGGGCCGCCCGCCGGGTGCCGGACGCGCCCGGGTTCCCGCCCGCCGCGTCGCAGCCGGTCAGCGCCAGGGCGACGACGGCCAGCGCGGCCAGCGCCGCCCGGCCGCGGGCCCGGCCACGCGGTTCCCGTTCCACCACCCGGGCCATGAGCGCCCTCCCTGTCGCCTGCTGCGCCTCCACACTTCCCAACCCATGACACCGCGCCCGGGTTCCCCGGGCCCCCGGTGCGGCGGCTCACACCCGCACAAGCGTCCTGCCGGGTGAACGGCGGCGGTTTCCCGGCACCAGGACCGACGGTACGTCACACTCCTTGCGCCGTCGCACGGTAGCCTCGCCATCAACGCGGTCGGCCCGGCCGCGGCCGTTCCACCCGTTCCGAGATGTCCCGCTCAGCCCGGAGGTTCCGGTGACGACACGTGGAGTCCTGTACGTGCACTCCGCGCCGCGCGCGCTCTGCCCGCACGTCGAGTGGGCCATCGCCGGGGTGCTCGGCACCCGCGTCGGCCTGGACTGGATCCGGCAGCCCGCCGCCCCCGGCACCTGGCGCTCGGAGTTCTCCTGGCAGGGCCAGGCCGGCATCGCCTCCAAGCTCGCCTCCGCGCTGCGCGGCTGGCAGATGCTCCGCTTCGAGGTCACCGCCGAGCCGTCCGCCGGCCACGAGGGCGAGCGCTACAGCTGCACCCCCGCCCTCGGCATCTTCCACGCCGTCACCGGCGTCCACGGCGACATCCTGATCCCGGAGGACCGGCTGCGCGCCGCCCTGGCCCGCGCCCGCGGCGGCGAGACGGAGCTGGAGGGCGAGATCGCCAAGCTCCTCGGCAAGCCCTGGGACGACGAGCTGGAGACCTTCCGCCACGCCGGTGAGGGCGCCCCCGTCCGCTGGCTCCACCAGGTCGTCTGACCCGCCGCCGCGCCGCCCCGCCGCCCCGCCGCTCGGGATCCCGGGCCGCCGCGCACCCGCCGACGCCGACGGCCCGGCCCCCGAGGGGGGCCGGGCCGTCGGCGTCGGCGGGGGCCGGGGCGTCACACGGTGCGGAACGCCAGCACCACGTTGTGGCCGCCGAAGCCGAAGGAGTCGTTCAGCGCGGCGATACGGCCCTCGGCGGGCAGCGCCCTGGGCTCCCCGCGCACGATGTCGGCGGTGGCCTCGGCCTCCGGATCGATGGTGTCGACGTTGATCGTCGGCGGAGCCAGCCGGTGGTACAGGGCGAGGATCGACGCCACCGACTCCACACCGCCCGCACCGCCGAGCAGGTGACCGGTCATCGACTTGGTGCCGGAGACGGCCATGTGGTCGACGTGGTCGCCGAAGACCTTGCGCAGCGCCTTCAGCTCCGCGATGTCACCGGCCGGCGTCGAGGTGGCGTGCGCGTTGACGTGCACGATCTCGGCCGGGTCCAGGTCGGTGCCGTCCAGCAGGCTCTGCAGGGCGTGCGAGATGCCGCGGCCCTCCGGTTCGGGCTGCACGATGTCGTGGCTGTCGGCCGAGATGCCCTGGCCGACGGCCTCCGCGTAGACGCGGGCGCCGCGCTCGGCGGCGTGCTCGGCGGACTCCAGGACGATGACGCCGGCGCCCTCGCCGAGGACGAAGCCGTCCCGGGCCACGTCCCAGGGACGGGAGGCGCCCTGCGGGTCGTCGTTGTTCTTGGACATCGCCATCATGTTGCCGAAGGCGGCGATGGGCAGCGGGTGGATCGCCGCCTCCGTGCCGCCGGCGACGACCACGTCGGCACGGCCGGAGCGGATCATCTCGATGGCGTAGCCGATGGCCTCGGCGCCGGAGGCGCAGGCGGAGACCGGCGTGTGCACGCCCGCCCGGGCGCCCACGGCCAGGCCCACGTTGGCCGAGGGGCCGTTCGGCATCAGCATCGGCACGGTGTGCGGGGAGACGCGGCGTACGCCCTTCTCCTTCAGCACGTCGTACTGGTCGAGCAGGGTCGTCACGCCGCCGATGCCGGAGGCGATGACCGTGCCGAGGCGGTCGGGGTCGATGCTGCCGTCCTCGCCGGCCTTGGCGGTGAATCCCGCGTCCTTCCACGCCTCCCGGGCGGCGATCAGCGCGAACTGCGCCGACCGGTCCAGGCGGCGGGCCTGCGGCCGGGGAATGACCTCGGTCGGGTCCACGGCGGCCGTGGCGGCGATCCGGACGGCCTGGTCGGCGGCCCAGTCCCGGTCCAGGGGCTTGACGCCGGACCGGCCGGCCACCAGCCCCTCCCAGGTCGAGGCTGCGTCGCCACCCAGCGGTGTGGTTGCGCCGATACCGGTGACGACCACGGTGCGATTGGTCGGGCTCACGGGAATTCTTTCTCCAAAGGAAACGGATTCGAACGGCGCCACCGCCGGGTGGCGGGGCAGTTCAGCCCGGCACCCGGGCGTCGTGCCCGGGTGATCGGACGATCAGGCCTGGTGCTTGAGGATGTAGTCGGTCGCGTCACCGACGGTCTTGAGGTTCTTGACGTCCTCGTCGGGGATCTTCACGTCGAAGCGCTCCTCGGCGGCGACGACGACCTCGACCATGGACAGCGAGTCGACGTCCAGGTCGTCGGTGAAGGACTTGTCCAGCTGGACGTCCTCAACCGGGATACCGGCGATCTCGTTCACGATCTCGGCGAGACCGTCGACGATCTCCTTCTGAGTGGCGGCCATGGTGGCGCTCCTTCGTAGTGTTCCAGAGGTGTGGCGGTGTGGTGCTCCGTCCCGGACCGACGTGGTCCGGGACGGCGTGCCTAGGGGAGAGTAACGACCGTCGCGGCGTAGACGAGACCCGCCCCGAAGCCGATGACGAGGGCGGTGTCCCCGCTCTTCGCCTCGCCGGTCGCCAGGAGCCGCTCCATCGCGAGCGGGATCGAGGCGGCCGAGGTGTTGCCGGTGGTGCGGATGTCACGGGCCACCGTGACGTGCTCCGGCAGCTTCAGCGTCTTCACCATCGAGTCGATGATCCGCACGTTGGCCTGGTGCGGGATGAAGACGTCCAGGTCGTCCGGGCTGATCCCGGCCGCGTCCAGCGCCTGCTGGGCGACCTTCGCCATCTCGAACACGGCCCAGCGGAACACCGCCTGGCCCTCCTGCGTGATAGCAGGAAACTTGATGTTGCCCTCGCGGTCGAGGGGCAGCTCGGAGACGTCGCCGATCCGGAAGCGGTCCCAGGGGACGGTCTGCTTGATCGTGTCGGCCTTGTCGCCCTCCGAGCCCCACACGGTCGGGCCGATCTCGGGCGTGGTGGACGGGCCGACCACGACCGCGCCCGCCCCGTCGCCGAAGAGGAAGGCCGTGGCCCGGTCCTCCAGGTCGGTCAGGTCGGACAGCCGCTCCACGCCGATCACCAGGACGTACTCCGCCGAACCCTCGACGATCAGGCCCTTGGCCAGCGTCAGCCCGTAGCCGAAGCCCGCGCAGCCGGCCGAGATGTCGAAGGCGGCGGCCTTGTCGGTGCCCAGCCTGTCCGCGATCTCGGTGGCCACGGCCGGGGTCTGGCTGAAGTGGGAGACCGTGGAGACGATCACGGCACCGATCCGGCGCGCGTCGATCCCGGCGTTGGCGATGGCCTTGCCGGACGCCTCGACGGACATCGTGGCGACGGTCTCCTCGGGCGAGGCCCAGTGCCGCGTCTCGATGCCGGAGCGCGAGCGGATCCACTCGTCGGACGAGTCGATCGTCTCGAGGATCACCTCGTTGGGCACCACCCGGGTCGGGCGGTAGCCGCCCACACCGAGGATGCGCGCGTACGGGGAACCCTTGCTGGGCTTGATCTTCGACATGGTCTCCGGCTCCTTGTCAGGCGTGCTCGGCGACGAGCGCACGGGCCGCGTCGAGGTCGGCGGGGGTCTTGAGGGCCAGGGTCTTCACCCCGGGCAGCGCGCGCTTGGCCAGACCGGTCAGGGTGCCGCCGGGGCACATCTCGATCAGGGCGGTGACGCCGAGGCGCTGGAAGGTCTCCATGCACAGGTCCCAGCGGACCGGGTTGGCGACCTGGCCGACCAGCCGCTCCAGCACCTCGGCGCCGGTGTCGACGGCCCGGCCGTCCTTGTTGGAGACGTAGGTGACCTTCGGGTCCGCCGGGGCGAGGGCCGAGGCCGCCTCGGCGAGCCGGTCCACCGCGGGCGCCATGTGGTGGGTGTGGAAGGCACCGGCCACCTTCAGCGCGACGACCTTGCGCACGCCCTCGGGCTTGTCCTCGGCGAGGGCGGCGAGCTGCTCCAGGGTGCCGGCCGCCACGATCTGGCCCGCGCCGTTCACGTTCGCCGGGGTCAGGCCGAGCCGCTCCAGGTGCGCGACGCTCACCTCGGGGTCGCCGCCGAGCAGCGCCGACATGCCGGTCGCGGTGACCGCGGCGGCCTCGGCCATGGCCAGGCCGCGACGGCGGACCAGGGTGAGCGCCTCGGTCTCGCCGAGGACGCCCGCGAGGACGGCGGCGGTGATCTCGCCGACACTGTGACCGGCGACGGCGTCCGGTGTGACCGTCCCGTCGGACGCGCCCGGCAGTGCACCGAGCGCCGAGGCCGACAGCAGGCCGGCCGCGACCAGCAGGGGCTGGGCGACGGCCGTGTCGCGGATCTCGTCCGCGTCGGCCTTGGTGCCGTAGTGGGCGAGATCGAGTCCGATGGCGTCCGACCACGCGGCGACACGGTCTGCGGCGCCGGGAAGGGCGAGCCAGTCAGTCAGGAAGCCGGGCGTCTGGGCACCCTGGCCGGGAGCGACGAGTACGAGCACTCTCACACTCTCTCTTGAGGACGGCCCGGGCCGCCCGTGAGGACAGGGACGAAGAACACGAAGGGGTTTTGTTGGACCCCGACAAAAGCCTAGGTCTGCGGATCTCCATCGGCCAGACGCCCCAGGATGAGCGCGATCCGCAGGGTGAACGCAGACCGTACATCAGAGGGCGACCAACCGGTGACGTCAGTCACACGTCGGAGCCGGTAGCGCACGGTGTTCGGGTGAACGAAGAGCATCCGGGCAGCGCCTTCGAGGCTGCTCGCCTGCTCCAGATAGACACTGAGCGTTTCCAGCAGCGCGGCGCCGGCCTCTTCCAACGGTCTGTAGATCTCCTCCACCAACTGCTCGCGGGCGGAGGGGTCCGAGGCGATGGCGCGCTCCGGCAGCAGATCGTCCGCCAGCACCGGCCGCGGCGCGTCCTGCCACGCGACGCACGCCTTCAGCCCGGCGGCGGCGGCCTGCGCGGACCGGGTCGCGGCCAGCAGGTCGGGCACCACCGGACCGGCCACCACCGCGCCCGCCGCGAACGGGCCGATCAGCGACTTCGCCACGGCCAGCGGGCTGTCGCTGCCCCCCGCGATCACCACCAGCCGGTCCCCGAGGACCCCGGTGAGCACCTGGAGCTTGGCGTGCCGGGCCGCGCGCCGGATGGCCTCCACGGTCAGCTCGGAGTCCCCGTCCGGGGCGGTGCCCAGCACCACGCACACATGGTCCGGCGAGTTCCAGCCGAGCGCCGCCGCCCGGGAGACGGCGCCCTCGTCGGCCTCGCCGCTGAGCACGGCGTTCACCACCAGGGACTCCAGCCGCGCGTCCCAGGCGCCGCGCGCCTCGGCGGCCTGGGCGTACACCTGGGCGGTGGCGAAGGCGATCTCCCGGGCGTAGACCAGCAGCGCCTCGCGCAGCACCGATTCGTCACCGGGGGCGGCGACCTCGTCGATGGCGGACTCCATCACCTCGATGGTGGTCCGCACCATCTCCACGGTCTGGCGCAGGGTGATCGCCCGGGTCAGCTCGCGGGGCGCGGTGCCGAAGACGTCGGTGGAGATGGCCTGCGGGGTGTCCGGGCGGCGGAACCACTCGGTGAAGGCGGCGATGCCCGCCTGGGCGACGAGCCCGATCCAGGAACGGTTCTCCGGGGGCATGGCCCGGTACCACGGCAGCGTCTCGTCCATCCGCGCGATGGCCTGCGCGGCGAGCGATCCGGAGGACTTCTCGAGTCGCCTCAGGGTCGCGGCATGCGGGTGCGGAGCGCGCGCGGCGGGGTCTGGCTTGCTGGTCTCGGGTTCGGGCACGGGGACAAGACTGCCTTATCCGGACGGCCGATCGTGCCGCCGGGTCTACGGTGGGGCCCGTGACGGACATTCGGCGCGCCGACGAGCGCTATCCCGGGGGCGACGCGGCGGCGGGCATCGTGTCGCGCCACGCCTTCTCCTTCGGCCCCCACTACGACCCCGGCAACCTGCGGTTCGGGGCGCTGATCGCCTGCAACGAGGAGCGGCTCGCGCCCGGCGCGGGCTTCGACGAGCACCCGCACAGCCACACGGAGATCGTCACATGGGTGGCCGAGGGCGAGCTGACCCACCGGGACAGCGCCGGCCACGAGACGGTCGTCCGGGCCGGTGACCTCCAGCGGCTCAGCGCGGCCGGCGGGGTCCGGCACGTGGAGCGCAACGACGGCGCGGCGCCGCTGACCTTCGTGCAGATGTGGCTGGCCCCGCGCGAGAGCGGCGGCGAGCCGTCCTACGAGGTGGTCCGGAACGCCGCCGGCCGCACCCCGTACGCCGTCCCCGGCGCGGACTCGGTGCTGCACGTGCGGCGCCCGGCGGCGGGGGAGGAGGCGGAGGTCCCGGACGCGGCGCGGGTCTACGTCCACGTGGTGCGCGGCAGGCTGCGCCGGGACGGCGCGGAGCTGGCCGAGGGCGACGCGCTCCGCCTCACCGAGCCCCGGGGCGTGCGGCTGCAGGCGCTGACGGACGCGGAGCTGCTGCTCTGGGAGATGCCGCCGGAGCCCGGACCGCGCCTGCCGTAGGGGGCCCGTCCGGGCCTGCCCCGGGGAGCGCGGGTGCCCGCCCGGTGGGGTCAGGCCGCGCGCAGCTCCGCGAGGACGGCGTCGGTGAAGGGGGGCCAGGACTCGGCGGCCCAGGGACCGAAGGGGCGGTCGGCCAGGGCGGCGCAGGCCGCGCCCGCGACGGGGTCGATCCACAGGAAGGTGCCCGCCTGGCCGAAGTGGCCGAAGGTCCCCGGCGAGGAGGCGGCGCCCGTCCAGTGCGGGGACTTGCCGTCGCGGATCTCGAAGCCCAGGCCCCAGTCGTTGGGGCTCTGGTGGCCGTAGCCCGGCAGCACGCCCTTGGTGCCCGGGTACTGCACGGTCATCGCGGCGGCCACGGTGCGCGGGTCCAGCAGCCGGGGCACCTGCACCTCGGCGGCGAAGCGCAGCAGGTCCTCGACGGTCGAGACGCCGTCCTTGGCGGGGGAGCCGTCCAGCGAGGTGGAGGCCATGCCGAGCGGCTCCAGCACGGCCTGGCGGGCGTACTCCGCGAACGGCATCTCCGCCGCCCGCGCGATGTGCTCGCCGAGCTGCTCGAACCCGGCGTTGGAGTACAGCCGGCGCTCCCCGGGCGGCGCGGTGGTCCGGTGCTCGTCGAAGGCGAGGCCGGAGGTGTGCGCGAGCAGGTGGCGCACCGTCGACCCGGGCGGCCCCGCGGGCTCGTCCAGGTCGATCGCTCCCTCCTCGTGGGCGACGAGGGCGGCGTAGGCGGCGAGCGGCTTGGTGACCGAGGCCAGCGGGAACCGCCGTCCGACGGGGCCGTGGGTTCCGGCGACGGTGCCGTCGGCGCGCACCACGCCCGCCGCGGCGGTGGGCACGGGCCAGTTCTCGATCGTCGCGAGGCTCTTCAGGGACATGCCGTGAGCCTATGGCCTTTCCTCCGGTGCCCGGCGCCGCGGGCCCCGGCACGCGTCGCCCCGGCCCCGCCGCCCGGCACCTCCCGGCCCGCCCGGCGCCCCGCCGTTCGGCCCCGCCCGCGCCGGGCGCGCGCCGCCTCCCTCCTCCGCGCCGGGGCTCGGCCCGCACGGGGTTCCCCGGCCGCGCCCGCGCCGGGTGCGTACGGCCTCCGCGCGGGGTGTCTCCGCACGGCTGCCCGTACGCGCCCGGTCCCGCCCGAGGGCGGCCCGGAGGGCACCGCCCCCGGGCGCGAGGGGCAGCCGCCCGAAGGAAGGGGCCGACGGCCTCGGCAGCGCACCGCCCCCGGGCGCCAGGGGCAGCCCAAGGGAGGTCCTAGCGTGGGGACATGACCGTGACCCAGACCGCTCCCGGGGCGCCCGCCCGCCCGTCCCAGGACCCGCCCGTCCCGGACTCGCCCGTCCCGGACTCGACCGCCCAGGACCCGACCGCCCCGGATCCGACCCTCCAGGACTCGACCGCCCCGGATCCGACCGCCCAGGACCCGGCCCTCCCGGATCCGACCGCCCCGGCCCCGGCCGGTCAGGACCCGGCGGCCCCGGACCCGCCCGCCCGGACCGCCCCGGACCCGGCGGCCCAGGAGGGCGCGCGGGGCGCGGGCCCGGTGGACACCGGTCCGGACGACCCCTGCGCCGTCGTCGTCCGCGGCCGTCCCCGCCCCCAGGGCGCGGGCCACCACACGATCGGCGAGGCCGCCGCCTTCACCGGGCTGAGCGTGCACACCCTGCGCTGGTACGAGCGGATCGGCCTGATGCCGCAGGTCGACCGCTCCCGCACCGGGCAGCGCCGCTACACCGACCACGACCTGGACTGGCTCGACTTCGTGACCAGGCTGCGCCTGACCGGCATGCCGGTCGCCGACATGGTCCGCTACGCCGAGCTGGTGCGCGAGGGCGACGACACCTTCCCGGAGCGCCGCGAGCTGCTGGAGTCGACCCGCCGCGACGTCCTCGCCCGAATCGCGGAGCTGCGGGACACCCTCGCCGTGCTCGACCACAAGATCGGTTTCTACGGGGCCGGCGCGGCTACAGCTCCGCCAGCAGCTCCGCCTTCTTCGCGCTGAACTCCTCGTCCGTCACCAGCCCCGCCGAGTGCAGTTCCCCGAGGTGGCGGATGCGCTCCGCGACGTCGGCCGGGTCGCGCCGGTGTGCCGGGACCGGCACCGGCGCCTTGGCGGGCCCCCGGTGGCGCACCGCGGCCAGCACCGCCGCCGCGAACGGCAGCGACTCGTGAACCGGCCCGTAGCCCAGTCCGAACAGCACGGCCGCCGGGTCCTGGTCGGCCTGCGCGGCCGTGGTGGTGCCGTCGCGCGGCAGCAGCCGCAGATGCCCCTGGAGGCGCTCACCGGGCGAGCACCACTCCACCCCGCCCAGCTCGCTCACGGCGAAGCTCTGGTCCCCGGCCTTCCACTTCGCCGACGACGCCCCCGTCCAGGACCACCGGAAGGACACCGCCGTCCCGTCGAAGGACGCCTTCCCGTCGTACGCCTTGAACCGGCGCGGCGCCTCCGGCGCGGCCACCAGATGGCGCTCGGCGGGCCCGGACGCGGAACCGGCCAGCGCCGCCCCCAGCTCCCCGGCCCAGAACCCGGCGAGGGACTCCCGCTCGGCGGGCAGCACCAGCCGGTACGGGTCGCAGCCGTCCTGGAGCTGCCCGGCCGCGGCCTCCATCAGTGGATCGGCGCCGGGGCGCGGCAGGGCGCGCAGCACGACGGTGCCGCGCCTGCCGGGGGCGAGGGTCACCCCGGTGAGGGCCTCCAGCGGCACGCGGCGTTTCCCCAGCGCCTGGAAGAGCCTGGGTGTCCGAATCCCCCGTTCGTAGCGGATGAGCACGGAGTCGGATTCGAACTCCCAGGCGGCGTGAAATCCGGCCAGTACGTCACCCATGCGGCTCATCGTATGCGGCGGGCGCCGCCACGTCCCCTTTCCGGACGAAGCGGAGTTCCTGGTTTCTCTACGCGCGTCAGGAGCCCGTGGCCACGGGCAAACCCTCCCGGCAGATGCCGCTCCGGCGGGCGCAGTCGACCGAGCGGTAGGCGCCGACACCGATCGCGGCGAAGTTGCGGAGGCTGTCGGTGCCGGGCACGAAGTACCCGGCGTGCCCCCGGGCGTCACGGGCCGACAGCACCCGCGCGCCGAAGGCGGGGGAGACCGGGTCGGCGCCGTGCCCGAGCCCGCCGACCTCCAGGTTCGGCACGTCCTCGATCCAGTCGTCGGCGTCCCGCATGGCCCACACCCGGGCCGCGGTGCGCAGCCGGGCGGCGTTGTCGGCGCGCATCCCGGGGCTGCCGGCCACCGCTATGTCGGTGACCCTGCTGGGCGCCGTACGGGCGGCCAGACCGCAGACCACGGAGCCGTAGCTGTGGCAGAACAGGGCGACCGGACCGGTCCCGGGCAGCGCCCGCAGCAGGGCGTTGAGCCGTAGGGCGCCCCGCTCGGCGCGGGTCGCGGTGGCGGCCTCGATACCGAGTCCGGCGGGGGAGACGTAGTCGGCCCAGGCGATCACGGCGGTGCGGGTGGCGGGGCCCGCCGTACGCTCCGCCGCGTACAGCGACCTGGCCATGCCGACGGGGGCGGAGTGCGCCCGGTGGGTGCGCTGGAAGGTGAGCAGGCCGGTGTCGACGCCGGGGACGACGACGGAGACGCGGTCGGCGCGGTCGAGGTCGCCGAAGACCTCCGCGACCTTGCCGGCGCCGGCCGGGTCGAAGGCGAGGACGTTCCGGGAGGGGCTCAGCAGCGCGGTGTAGCGGTCGGCGCGGCGGCGGGCCTCCCGCTGTCCGGCGGGGGTGAGGCGCCGGTCGTGCGTGCGCTCCCGCTCCCCGGCGCGGGCCGCCTCCAGGGCGAACCGGTTGGCCCGGTAGCGGAGTTGGACGGGGGCGCCGTTCATGTTGCCGACGGCGAGGGGGAAGCGGTGGGCGAGGGCGAGGCGCTGCCCCTCGCCGAGGGAGGCGAAGAAGCGGGCGAGCCGGGCGGGGGCCGAGGCGGCGTCGGGCAGCCGCCGCCCGTCGATCCGGCCGTGCTGCCAGGCCGCGACGGAGGCTTCCAGGGCCGTCGTTCCCCGCTGGTTGCGCAGGGCCGTCCAGCCGGTGGTCGCCAGCATCACGAACACCACGGCCAGGGCGAGCAGGGTGCGCCAGACGTTCAGGTGCGGGGAGGTGTCGAAGGAAGTCACTGGGACGACACCCTAGGAGAGCGGCGGGGCCACGCGTGAGCCAAGTGACGCGGATCACGTTTCGTTTTCCTGTCAGAGGGTTAGGGCCTCTCGTTCGGATCATGCCGGGCTCGCGGGCCCGGGGGCGCGCACCACGGCCCGGCCCGGGGAAGGCACCCGACGCGTCCGGGTCCGGGCGGCGTCGCGGGCCGCGTCCGGGTCCGGGTGGCGTCGCGCGCCGTCGTCCGGACCCGGCGGAGTCGTGTGCCGCGCCCCTGCCCGTGGGAGGGGCGGCGACGGCGGCCGGTGCCGGGGGCCCGCTCGCCGCGGTCCGGCCCCGCGGAGCCGTGCGCGGCCCCCGGCCCGGGGGGAGCCCCGCGCACGGGCCCCGGCCCGGGGGAGCCCCGCGCACGGGCCCCGGCCCGGGGAACCCTGCGCCCCGCCCCTGCCTCTGCGCCCCGCCCCTGCCCCTGAGCCCCGCCCCTGCCCCTGCCCCCGGGCCCCGGCGCGGCCCCGGAACCGCCCGCCGCCCGTCACCCGCTGTCGGCTCAACGGCCCCCGGCGGCCGGGGAGGTGTGCCAGGCCCCGGTGAGCGCGGTCTCCACCCGGTCCAGGTGGGAGGTCGTGAGGTCGCGCAGTTCGGCCAGCCCGGCGTCGTCCCGTGCCGACCAGACCCGCTCGGCGGCCCGCAGCACCGCGCCGAAGACGGCCACCACCACCCGCGGCCGGGGGTCGGTGTCCGGGTCCAGGCCCTCGCGCGCGGCGATGATCCGCGCGATCTCCTCCTCCAGCTCGGTGGCGCGCCGCAGATGGGCGGCGAGGAGCGCGGGCGTGGACTCGACCGTCCGGTAGAAGCGCAGGTGCAGATCGAGCGGCACCACCTGGCCGACGGTCTCCTCTATGCCGTCCCAGCTCGCCGACAGGGCCCGGCGCAGGGTGTCCAGCGGCGCCTCCCCGGCCGGGCGGCGGCGCACGGACTCGACGAAGTGGGCCTCCGAGAGCCGCGCCGGGAAGAACGCGGCCTCCTCCTTGCTGGCGAAGTAGCGGAAGAAGGTGCGCTGGGAGACCTCGGCGGCCTCCACGATGTCGTCGACCGTCGTCTCCTCGTACCCGCGCTCGGTGAACAGCCCGAGCGCCGACCGCAGCAGCGCGTCCCGGGTGCGCAGCTTCTTGCGCTCGCGCAGTCCGGGCCGGGGGCCCTCGGGCGTGCGCCCGGCCGCCGGTGCCGTGTCGACCGTCATCAACGTCTCTCCTCCGCCGGCCGCGTCCCCGCCGCCGTAGTCGTCCGCCCCCCGCGACGGCCCCTCCCGCGTGGCCGGACCTCGCGGTGTCGGTACCTCGCAGTTCAGGCGATAGCGGGATGACATGTCAGTTACCGACTAGTGAACCCGTTTGTCAATTGTCAGTCGCTGTCATTAGCCTCCCCATATGACTAGTCAGACCACCATCGACAAGACGGGTCCGGAGGGCGACGCGCCCGGCCCGTCGGGGCCGGCCCGGTCCGCGGGGCTGCGCGGGCATCCGTGGGTCACCCTTGTCACCGTCGCTGTCGGGGTCATGATGGTGGCGCTGGACGGCACCATCGTCGCCATCGCCAACCCGGCCATCCAGGACGACCTGGACGCCAGCCTCGCGGACGTCCAGTGGATCACCAACTCCTACTTCCTCGCCCTCGCGGTCGCGCTGATCACCGCGGGCAAGCTCGGTGACCGCTTCGGCCACCGGCAGACCTTCCTGATCGGCGCGGCGGGCTTCGCCGTCGCCTCGGGGGCCATCGGGCTGTCGAGCAGCATCGTCATGGTCGTCGTCTTCCGTGTCTTCCAGGGCCTGTTCGGCGCTCTGCTGATGCCGGCCGCGCTCGGCCTGCTGCGGGCCACCTTCCCCGCCGAGAAACTGAACATGGCCATCGGCATCTGGGGCATGGTCATCGGCGCCTCCACCGCGGGCGGCCCGATCCTCGGCGGCGTGCTGGTCGAGCACGTCAACTGGCAGTCCGTGTTCTTCATCAACGTCCCGGTCGGCATCGTGGCGCTGGTGCTCGGCGTGCTGATCCTGCGGGACCACCGGGCCGAGAACGCGCCGCGCTCCTTCGACGTCCTGGGCATCCTGCTGCTGTCGGCGTCGATGTTCTGCCTCGTCTGGGCGCTCATCAAGGCACCCGGCTGGGGCTGGGGCGACGGCACCACCTGGCTGTTCATCGTGGTCTCGGTGATCGGCTTCGTCCTGTTCGCCCTCTGGGAGAACAAGGTCCGCGAGCCGCTGATCCCGCTGGCGCTGTTCCGCTCGGTGCCGCTGTCGGCGGGCGTCGTCCTGATGGTGCTGATGGCCATCGCCTTCATGGGCGGCCTGTTCTTCGTGACCTTCTACCTCCAGAACGTGCACGGTCTCAGCCCGGTCGACGCCGGTCTGCACCTGCTGCCGCTCACCGGCATGATGATCGTCGGCTCCCCGCTGGCCGGTGCCGCGATCACCAAGGTCGGCCCGCGCCTCCCGCTCGCCGCGGGCATGGTCTTCACCGCCCTCGCCATGTACGGGATCTCCACCCTGGAGACAGACACGGGCAGTGCCATGATGTCGCTCTGGTTCGCCCTGCTCGGCCTCGGCCTCGCACCGGTGATGGTCGGCGCCACCGAGGTCATCGTCGGCAACGCGCCGATCGAGCTGTCCGGCGTGGCGGGCGGCCTCCAGCAGGCGGCCATGCAGATCGGCGGCAGCCTCGGCACCGCCGTGCTGGGCGCCGTCATGGCCTCCAAGGTCGACCGCGACCTCGGCGGCAACTGGACCGCCGCGGGCCTGGCCGAACTGCCGCCGGACCAGCTCCACCAGGCGTCCGAGGCGGTCCGGGTCGGTGTCCCGCCGGTGCCCGAGGGCACTCCGCCGGAGATCGCCGCGAAGATCGCCGGGGTGGCGCACGAGACCTTCATCTCCGGCATGAGCCTGGCCTCGCTGGTCGCCTCCGGGGTCGCGGTCGTCGCGGTGCTGGTCGCCCTCCTGGCCAAGCGCGGTGTCAACGCCGAGGCCGGTTCCGGCGTCGGCCACATCTGAGCGACGGCGGCCGGTCCTCCCGTCGCGGGGGGACCGGCCGCCGCGCTGCGCGGGGTGGTGCGGTCAGGCGTCGCCGCCCGCCGCCCCCGGGGCGGCCGCCTTCACATCGAGCAGCCCGTAGCGGTCCACCGCCTGCTTGAGCACCGACCGGTCGACCTTCCCCTCGCGCGCCAGCTCCGTCAGCACGGCCACCACGATCGACTCCGCGTCGATGTGGAAGAACCGCCGCGCCGCGCCCCGGGTGTCCGCGAAGCCCCAGCCGTCGGCGCCCAGCGACTGGTACGTCCCCGGCACCCACCGGGCGATCTGGTCCGGCACCGACCGCATCCAGTCGGACACCGCCACGAACGGCCCCCGGGCTCCGGCCAGTTTCCGCGTCACGTACGGCACCCGCTGCTCCTCCTCGGGGTGCAGCAGGTTGTGCTCCTCGCAGGCCACCGCCTCGCGCCGCAGCTCGTTCCAGGAGGTCGCGGACCAGACGTCGGCGCGCACGTCCCACTCCTCGGCGAGGACGCGCTGCGCCTCCACCGCCCAGGGCACCGCCACGCCGGACGCCATGATCTGCGCCGGCAGCGAGCCCGAGGTGCCCTCGCTGAAGCGGTGGATCCCCTGCAGGATGCCCTCCACGTCCACGTCCTCCGGCTCGGCGGGGTGCCGGATCGGCTCGTTGTAGACGGTGAGGTAGTAGAAGACGTCCTCGCCGTGCGGGTGCTCCTCGTCGCCGCCGTACATCCGGCGCAGGCCGTCCTCGACGATGTGCGCGATCTCGAAGCCGAACGCCGGGTCGTACGCCACGCACGCCGGGTTGGTGGAGGCGAGGAGCTGCGAGTGGCCGTCGGCGTGCTGGAGGCCCTCGCCGGTCAGGGTGGTGCGCCCGGCGGTGGCGCCCAGCACGAAGCCGCGGGCGAGCTGGTCGCCCATCTGCCAGAACTGGTCGCCGGTGCGCTGGAAGCCGAACATCGAGTAGAAGACGTAGACCGGGATCAGCGGTTCGCCGTGGGTGGCGTAGGCCGATCCGGCCGCGATCAGGGAGGCGGTGCAGCCGGCCTCCGAGATGCCGTCGTGGAGCATCTGCCCGGTCGGCGCCTCCTTGTAGGCGAGCAGCAGGTCCCGGTCCACCGACTCGTACTGCTGGCCCAGCGGGTTGTAGATCTTCGCACTCGGGAAGAAGGAGTCCATGCCGAACGTGCGGTACTCGTCCGGCGCGATCAGCACGAACCGCCTGCCCAGCTCCTTGTCCCGCATGAGGTCCTTCAGCAGCCGCACGAAGGCCATCGTGGTCGCGATGGACTGCTGGCCCGACCCCTTCTTCACGGTCGCGTAGGTCGCCTCGCCGGGCAGGGCGAGCGGCTTCGACCGCACCAGCCGGGTCGGCACGTAGCCGCCGCAGCTCTTGCGGCGGTCGTGCATGTACTGCATCTCCTCCGTGTCCCGGCCCGGGTGGTAGTACGGCGGGGCGCCGGACTCCAGCTCCCGGTCGGAGATCGGCAGGTGCAGCCGGTCGCGGAAGCGCTTGAGGTCGTCGACCGTCAGCTTCTTCATCTGGTGCGTGGCGTTGCGGCCCTCGAAGTTCGGCCCCAGCGTCCAGCCCTTGACCGTCTTGGCGAGGATCACCGTCGGCTGGCCCCGGTGCTCCTTGGCCGCCTTGAACGCCGCGTAGATCTTGCGGTGGTCGTGCCCGCCGCGCCCCAGGTGCAGGATCTGGTCGTCGGTCATGTGCTCGACCATGGCGCGCAGCCGGTGGTCGTCGCCGAAGAAGTGGTCGCGGATGTAGGCGCCGGACTCGGTCGCGTAGGTCTGGAACTGGCCGTCCGGCGTGGTGTTCATCCGGTTGACCAGCACACCGTCCCGGTCCTGGGCGAGCAGCGGGTCCCAGGAGCGGTCCCAGACCAGCTTGATCACGTTCCATCCGGCGCCGCGGAAGACCGACTCCAGCTCCTGGATGATCTTGCCGTTGCCGCGCACCGGGCCGTCCAGCCGCTGGAGGTTGCAGTTGACCACGAAGGTCAGGTTGTCCAGGCCCTCGCGGGCGGCGATGGTGAGCTGGCCCAGCGACTCGGGCTCGTCCATCTCGCCGTCGCCGAGGAACGCCCAGACATGGGACCGGGAGGTGTCCGCGATGCCCCGCGCCTCCAGGTAGCGGTTCATCCGCGCCTGGTAGATCGCGCCGATCGGGCCGAGCCCCATCGACACCGTCGGGAACTCCCAGAAGTCCGGCATCGAACGCGGGTGCGGGTAGGAGGACAGCGCGTGGGGCGCCTTGGACTTCTCCTGCCGGAAGCCGTCCAGGTGCTCCTCGGTCAGCCGGTCCAGCAGGAACGCGCGGGCGTAGATGCCCGGCGAGGCATGCCCCTGGAAGAAGACCTGGTCGCCGCCGTCGCCGCCGTCCTTGCCCCGGAAGAAGTGGTTGAAGCCCACGTCGTACAGGGAGGCGGAGGAGGCGAAGGTCGCGATGTGGCCGCCGACGCCGATGCCGGGGCGCTGCGCCCGCGAGACCATCACCGCCGCGTTCCACCGGGTCGCGTTGAGGATCCTGCGCTCGATCTCCTCGTTGCCGGGGAAGAACGGCTCGTCCTTGGTCGCGATCGTGTTGACGTAGTCGGTGCTGCGCATCTCGGGCACGGCCACGCGCCTGGCGCGGGCGCGCTCGATCAGCCGCAGCATCAGATAGCGGGCGCGCTCGCGCCCGCGCTCGTCGACGGCGGCGTCGAGCGAGTCGAGCCACTCCTGGGTTTCCTCGGGGTCGAAGTCCGGAACCTGACTCGGGAGGCCGCCGATGATGATCGGACTGCCGTCGGATGCGGAAGCCACGCTGTTCCTTCGCTGTCGGAGGGCCACGGACGCCGGATGAGGGCGCCGTTTCCCCATCGTGTACCTCATGGGGGCGGACGTCATCTGTACCGTGGGGTAACCGGTCCCCGTCGGGGGCCGGGGCCGTGTTCATCCGGGTCTCGTACCCACGCAGGGTTCCCAAATGCGCAAACGGGGCAGATAGGTGTGGTGCACGTCACCTGCGGGCGGAACGGCGGTGCGGGAGTTGCGGCGACACGGCCGGGATCGTCACCGTTTCGGCGGTCCCGGAGGCCGGGTACTTGCGCGATCCGTCCCGCCCGTGTGGACTACGGCCAAGCCGTGCGCACGCGCGCGGCTCAAGAGACATTCACCGAGACATGATCAGGAGGCAACCCGTGAGCGCGACCGCGGACCACGCGGAGGAGCGGACGAGCCCTGCCGCCAGGCTGGGGTTCCAGCCCGGACAGGTGGTCCAGGAGATCGGCTACGACGACGACGTCGACCAGGAGCTCCGCGAGGCCATCGAAGGTGCCGTCGAGGGCGAACTGGTGGACGAGGACTACGAGGACGTGGCCGACGCCGTCGTGCTGTGGTTCCGTGACGACGACGGCGACCTGACGGATGCGCTGGTGGATGCCACCACGTACATCGAGGAGGGCGGGTCGATCCTGCTCCTCACGCCGAAGACCGGCCGTCCGGGATACGTCGAGGCCAGCGACATCTCGGAGGCCTCGACGACGGCGGGGCTGACGGCGTCCAAGAGCGTCAGCGTCGGCAAGGACTGGAGCGGCAGCCGACTGGCGACGCCCAAGGCCGCCAAGTCCAAGCGGTAGCCGCCGGGCTCCGCAGCATCCGGACCCGGGCGGGCCGGCCACGGTCGGCCCGCCCGCGGTCCGGGCAGATCCCTGCGTAGGGTGGTTCCTGCGAATCACCCCACGGGTGTTCGAGCGAATCACCCCACGAAGGGACGGACAGGACCCATGGCGATCCAGGTCGGCGACAAGGCCCCCGACTTCGAGCTCAAGGACAACCACGGCGCCACCGTGAGGCTGTCCGACTTCCGCGGCCAGAAGAACGTCGTGCTGCTCTTCTACCCGTTCGCCTTCACCGGCGTCTGCACGGGCGAGCTGTGCGAGGTCCGCGACAACCTGCCGCAGTTCTCCGACCGCGGGACCCAGGTGCTGGCCGTCTCCAACGACTCCATCCACACCCTGCGCGTCTTCGCCGAGCAGGAGGGCCTGGAGTACCCGCTGCTCTCCGACTTCTGGCCGCACGGGGACGTCTCGCGCGCCTACGGCGTCTTCGACGAGGACAAGGGCTGCGCCGTCCGGGGCACCTTCATCATCGACCGCGAAGGGGTCGTCCGCTGGACCGTCGTCAACGGCCTGCCGGACGCCCGTGACCTGAACGAGTACGTGAAGGCCCTCGACTCCCTGTGACCCCGCCGCGCCCCGGGGCGCGGCACGGGTGGCCGGAGTCCGCGGTCCGTCCCCGCACGGGGACGCGCGGGGAGGGAACCCGTCACTAGGATCGGATCGTTGATCCGGTATCCACGCACGACACGCAACGCACGACATCCAACGCACCACGGGGCGATCCGCCCCTGGACACCAAGGGAGGACTCGTGGGAGTCAGCCTCAGCAAGGGCGGCAACGTTTCGCTGACCAAGGAGGCCCCCGGCCTCACCGCGGTCATCGTCGGACTGGGGTGGGACGTCCGCACCACGACCGGCACCGACTTCGACCTGGACGCCAGCGCGCTGCTGCTGAACAGCACCGGCAAGGTCGCCAGCGACGGCAACTTCGTGTTCTTCAACAACCTGAAGAGCCCGGACGGCTCCGTCGAGCACACCGGCGACAACCTCACCGGTGAGGGCGAGGGCGACGACGAGCTGATCAAGATCAACCTGGCCACCGTGCCGGCCGACGTCGAGAAGGTCGTCTTCCCGGTGTCGATCTACGACGCCGAGAACCGCCAGCAGTCCTTCGGCCAGGTGCGCAACGCCTACATCCGCGTCGTCAACCAGGCGGGCGGGGCCGAGATCGCCCGCTACGACCTGTCCGAGGACGCCTCCACGGAGACGGCCATGGTCTTCGGCGAGCTGTACCGGCACGGGGCGGAGTGGAAGTTCCGCGCCATCGGCCAGGGCTACGCCTCGGGTCTGCGCGGCATCGCGCAGGACTTCGGTGTGAACGTCTGACACTCCGGGCGGCCGGGTCCGGCCGCCCGTCAGGGGCGACCGGGCCCCGGGCGTCCGGCGCCGCACCCCCGCCGTGCGGCGCCGGACGCGCACCACCACACGAGCACCATCCCCGGGGAGGGACCAAGAGCATGGGCGTCACGCTTGCCAAGGGCGGAAACGTCTCCCTGTCCAAGGCCGCACCGAACCTCACACAGGTGCTGGTCGGACTCGGCTGGGACGCGCGTTCCACCACCGGCGCACCCTTCGACCTGGACGCCAGCGCGCTGGTGTGCAGCGGCGGACGGGTGCTCGGCGACGAGTGGTTCGTCTTCTACAACCAGCTCACGAGCCCCGACGGCTCCATCGAGCACACCGGCGACAACCTCACCGGCGAGGGCGAGGGCGACGACGAGTCGCTGCTGGTCGACCTCTCCCGGGTGCCCGCCCACTGCGACAAGATCGTCTTCCCGGTCTCCATCCACATGGCCGACGAGCGCGGCCAGACCTTCGGCCAGGTCGGCAACGCCTTCATCCGCGTGGTCAACCAGGCCGACGGCCAGGAACTGGCCCGCTACGACCTCAGCGAGGACGCCTCCACCGAGACCGCGATGATCTTCGGTGAGCTGTACCGCTACCAGGGCGAGTGGAAGTTCCGCGCGGTCGGCCAGGGCTACGCCTCGGGTCTGCGCGGCATCGCCCTCGACTTCGGCGTCAACGTCTCGTGACGCCCCCGCCGGCGGGGGCGGGCGGGGTCCGCCCCGTCCCGCCGGGCGGGCCTCCTGTGTCCCGGGTGCCGACTCCCTCGTGGTACCGCCGCAGCGGCAGGCCCTAGACTCACGGGTCAACGGCGAGTAAAGCCGGACACGGCGCGGGGGAGACCCGTACACACACGATGGGGTAGCCAGTGCTCTTGAAAACCTTCGGCTGGTCGTTCGCGGTGACCGCGCTCGGCCTGGTCGCGGCGATCTTCTACGGGGGGTGGACCGCCTTCGGCGTCGTCGCGATCCTCTCCGTGCTGGAGATTTCGCTGTCCTTCGACAACGCGGTGGTCAACGCCGGAATCCTGAAGAAGATGAACGCCTTCTGGCAGAAGATCTTCCTCACCATCGGTGTGCTGATCGCCGTCTTCGGCATGCGCCTGGTCTTCCCGGTCGTCATCGTCGCCGTCAGCGCCCAGCTCGGTCCGATCGAGGCCGTCGACCTCGCCCTGACCGACAAGGACCGCTACCAGGAACTGGTCACCGACGCCCACCCGTCGATCGCCGCGTTCGGTGGCATGTTCCTGCTGATGATCTTCCTCGACTTCATCTTCGAGGACCGCGAGATCAAGTGGCTCCGGTGGCTGGAGCGCCCGCTCGCCAAGCTCGGCAAGATCGACATGCTGTCGGTCTGCGTCGCCCTGATCGTGCTGCTCGTCTCCGCGATGACCTTCGCGGCCAACGCCCACCAGCACGGCGGCACCCACGCCGACAAGGCGGAGACGGTCCTGATCTCCGGCGTCGCGGGACTGATCACCTACATGATCGTCGGCGGTCTCTCCGGCTACTTCGAGGACAAGCTCGAAGAGGAGGAGGAGGCCGAGCACGAGGCCGAGGAGGCCGCCGCGCGCAGCGGCAGGCCCAGGTCCGCGATCGCCCTCGCTGGCAAGGCCGCGTTCTTCATGTTCCTCTACCTGGAGGTCCTGGACGCGTCCTTCTCCTTCGACGGGGTCATCGGCGCCTTCGCCATCACCAACGACATCGTCCTGATGGCCCTCGGCCTCGGCATCGGCGCCATGTACGTCCGGTCCCTGACCGTCTACCTGGTCCGCCAGGGCACCCTCGACGACTACGTCTACCTGGAGCACGGCGCCCACTACGCGATCGGTGCCCTCGCCGTCCTCCTCCTGGTCACCATCCAGTACCAGATCAACGAGATCATCACCGGCCTCATCGGCGTGGTCCTGATCGGCTGGTCCTTCTGGTCCTCGGTGCGCCGCAACCGGGCGCTCGCCGCGGCCGGAGGCGCCGAGGGGGAACAGGACAAGCAACCCTCCACGGTGTGACACCCTGACGGAGGACCCGGCGCCCGGTGCGCCCCCGGTGCACCCACCGGAGGTGTGAGGGCGGCCGGGGTGAGGAACGCTCTGTGCGGGGCGGCCCGGAGGGAGAAGTCCCCGGGGCCGCCCCGTCGGCGGTGACGGCGAGGGTGGGGGCGGACATGGGCTTACTGGACGGACTGTGGCGCGGGCGCGAGAGCGTCTTCGATCCGGGCAACGCGGCGACCAACTCCATCCAGCTCACCGGACGGCAGAACCGGGTCTCGCTGACCAAGCAGGACGCGGCCAGCGGCCACCTCCGGGTCAACCTGACCTGGCGGATGCGGACCTCGGACCTCATGGGCCCGCAGCGCGAGAGCCTGCTGCGCCACCCGCTGCGGGCGCTCAAGCCCCCCGAAGTCGTCGGCCACAGCCAGAGCATGGTCAACGTCGACCTCGACCTGGGCTGCCTCTACGAACTCCAGGACGGCACCAAGGGCGTCGTCCAGCCGCTCGGCGACTACCTCGGCGACGTCAACGCGCCGCCGTACGTCAAGCTCAGCGGCGACGACCGGTTCGGCTCGGGCTCCGGCGAGACGATGTACGTCAACCTCGACCACCGGGACGCCATCAAGCGTCTGCTGGTCTTCGTGTACATCTACGACCAGACCCCGGCCTTCGACCGGACACACGCCGTCGTCACGCTCTACCCGAGCAACGGCCCGAGCATCGAGATCGCCCTCGACGAGCGCCAGCCGCAGGCCCGCTCCTGCGCCGTGATGATGATCGAGAACGTCAAGGACGAGATCATGGTCCGCCGCGAGGTGAAGTACGTCTACGGCTTCCAGGGCGAGCTGGACCGGCTCTACGGCTGGGGGCTCCAGTGGGGGCGGGGTTACAAGACCAAGGTGTAGCCCGGGGGCGCGCGCCGGGCGCACGGGCGGGGGCGTGCGCCGGGCGCACGGGCGGGGGCGTGCGCCCCGGGCGGTGCCCGGCGCCCGTGGCCGCCCGGCGGACCGGGGCGTCGGTGCCGCGCGACGGCGGCGCGGACCGGGGCTGTCGGCGCCGCGCGAACGGGTGTCGGCGGCCCGCGCTCGGCGGTGTCAGCGCCCCACGAACTGCGGCCCCTGCGGCGGCAGCCGGAACTCCGGCCGCCCGGCGGGCCGGGGATAGCCGTGGGCGGGATGCGCCGGGGGCTGCGGCGGATAGCCGTAGGCGGGCTGCGCGGGCACCCCGGCGGGCCGCTCCGGCGGCAGCGGGTACGAGGGGACGGGCTGCACGGTGGTCGGCTGGTCCGGTGCCACCACCGGGACGGGGCCGGCCGGCCGGGGCGGCAGGGTCTGCGCGGCGGCGGGCAGCGGCGCCGGGTCCTGCCCCGGGGCGGCAGGGAACGGCTGCGGCGCGGCGGGGAACGCCTGCGGCGGGGTGGCCGGCGCGGGGGTGGCGGCCGGGAGCGGCAGCGGCGTCGGCCCGGGGGCGGCGGGCAGCGGCCGCGGCGGTGTGGCGGCCGGAGGCGGCGGCGGCTCCTCGGCGGCCTCCGACTCGTCCACCGAGATGCCGAAGTCGGTCGCCAGGCCCACCAGCCCGTTCGAATAGCCCTCGCCCAGCGCCCGGAACTTCCAGCCCTCCCCGCGCCGGTACAGCTCGCCGCAGATCAGCGCCGTCTCCCGGCCCGTCTCGGGCTTGACGTCGAAGTACGCCAGCGGATCGGCGTCGGCCGCCGCCGCGTCGTACAGCAGGATGCGCAGTGCCCTGACCCGGTCGAAGGTGACGCCGTCCGCCGACGCCACCAGCAGTATCCGGCCGACCGAGCCCTCCACACCGGACAGGTCCGTCTGGATCGTGTCGGTCAGCCGCTCGCCGGTCCGCTTCTTGCCGAGCCGCCAGACCTGCCCGGAGGGGTGCCGGGGCTGGTTGTAGAACACGAAGTCCTCGTCGGAGCGCACGCGGCCGTCGGGCCCGAGGAGCAGGGCGGAGGCATCCACGTCCGGGACCCCCTGGCCCGCGGTCCAGCGCAGCACGGCGCGTACCGTGGTGGCGTGCAGCGGGATGTTCGACCCCTTCACCATCGCGTGCGTCATGCCGTCATCCTGCCCTCTCGGTCCTGGTCACGACAACGCGGGGGAGGGTACTCGGGCCCCTGCCGCACCACCGCGGCCGGCCGCCGGCCGCCCGTCCGGGTCACCCTCCGTTCATGTCCGGAGGGAACCGGGGACACCGACGGCTACGTACTATTACCGGCCACCTTCGAACAACCGCACCGGTGGCTCAGACACCACGGGGGAGCACTCATGCGTCATTTCGGTCACGTCGCCCCAGAGGTGCGCGAGCGCCTGTTCCACCGGGAGCCGCGTGTCTTCACCGCGGACTCCCCGGCCCGCCTGCTCTCCGCCGCCCTGGGCGCCACGCTGTACAGCCCCGCCACCCGGCCGACGCTCGCGGACGACGTCCTGAAGCAGGCCGCGCGGGGCGTGGTGTCGATGGTGCTGTGCCTGGAGGACTCCATCGACGACGCCGACGTGGCCGCCGGTGAGGAGAACCTCGTCCGGCACCTCTCCGACCTGGCGGAACGTCCCGGCGCAAAGGTCCCGCTGCTGTTCGTGCGGGTCCGCACCCCCGGGCAGATACCCGCCCTGGTGCGGAGCCTCGGGCCCGCCGTACGGCTGCTGTCCGGATTCGTGCTGCCCAAGTTCACCGAGAAGCGGGGCGTGCCGTTCCTGGAGGCCCTCGCGGACTCCGAGGCCGCCTGCGGCCGGCGGCTGTTCGCCATGCCGGTGCTGGAGTCCCCGGAACTGCTCTACCGGGAGACCCGGGTGCAGACCCTGGAGGGCATCTACCGCGCCGTCGACAAGTACCGGGAGCGGGTCCTCGCCCTGCGTCTGGGCGTGACCGATTTCTGCTCCTCCTACGGGCTGCGCCGCGACCCCGACATGACCGCCTACGACGTCCAGGTCGTCGCCTCCGTCATCGCCGACGTGGTCAACATGCTGGGCCGCGCCGACGGCTCGGGCTTCACCGTGACCGGGCCGGTGTGGGAGTACTTCCGCGCCCAGGAGCGGCTGTTCAAGCCGCAGCTCCGGCAGAGCCCGTTCCTGGAGGGCCGGGCGGAGGAACTGCGCGCCCGGCTGCTGGAGCACGCCATGGACGGGCTGCTGCGGGAGATCTCCCTGGACCGCGCCAACGGACTGCTCGGCAAGACCTGCATCCACCCCTCGCACGTCCCCGTCGTGCACGCGCTGTCCGTCGTCAGCCACGAGGAGTTCAGCGACGCCCGGGACATCCTGCGGCCCGAGCGCGGCGGCGGGGGCGTCCTGCGGTCGGCGTACACCAACAAGATGAACGAGGTGAAGCCGCACCGCGCCTGGGCGGAGCGGACCCTGCTGCGCGCCGAGGTCTTCGGGGTGGCGGGCGAGGACATCGGCTTCGTGGAACTGCTCACCGCGAGCCTGCCCGACTGAACACGAGGACACATGAACGACGCCGCGCACGACCTTCCCGCGCACGACGCCACGGCGGACGGCCGCCCCGGGCACCAGCCGTCCGCCCATGACCACCCCGGGCCGGCCGGAACCGCGCACACCCGTCGGGCGGACGCCCGGCCCGACGGCATCCGGCACGACCGTGCCGCACCACCCGCCGCCCGCGCCGGACACCCCGGGTCCGGCGGTGCCGACGCCGGACGCGACCCGGCCGCGGGCCGCACGGCCGGGCCCGACGGGGTGCCCGCCGCGGGCGCCACCGACCACGGAGGACACGAGGACATGCACCAGGGCGACCGGAGCGCACCCGCACCCGCCCCCGCCGCGACCGGGGCCTGGTCCGGCGACTGGGTCGCCCGGCGCCTAGGCGTCGAGCTGGCCGGGGACGCCGCCCTGACCGATCTGCTGGGCCTCGCCCTGCGCCGCAACCCCAAGCGGGCCCATCTGCTCGTCTCCCACGTGCTCGGCAAGCACGTCCCGCAGGCCCCCTCCGTCGTCCACGGCCACGGCGTCGCCCTCGGCCGCCGGGTCCGGGCACTGCTCGGTGCGGAGGCGGCCGGACGGGCCGTCGTCCTCGGGTACGCGGAGACCGCCACCGGACTCGGCCACAGCGTCGCCGACGGCCTGGGCACCGCCCCCTACCTGCACTCCACCCGGCGCCCGGTCGCCGGGGCCGCCACCGCCGGGGGCTTCGAGGAGTCCCACTCGCACGCCACCTCCCATCTGCTGCTGCCCGAGGACCCGGCCCTGCTGGCCGGTGACGGGCCGCTGGTCCTGGTGGACGACGAGTTCTCCACCGGCAACACCGTCCTCAACACCATCCGCGCCCTGCACGAGCGCCACCCCCGCGGCCACTACGTCGTGGTCGCCCTGGTCGACATGCGCTCGCCCGCCGACGCCGGGCGGCTGACGGAGTTCGCCCGGGCGATCGGCGCCCGGGTGGACCTGGTGGCCACCGCCTCGGGCACCGTGCGGCTTCCCGAGGACGTGCTGGAACGGGGACGGGAGCTGGTCGCCCGGCAGGAGGCCGCGACGACGCCCGCGTCCGTGCCCGGGGTGTCCGGGGTCCCCGCGTCCGTGCCCCCCGGGTCCGGGACGACGGCCGCGTCCGGTACGGAGGGTGCGGGCGCCGCGTCCGGTACGACGGGTCCGCCCGCCGTATCCGCGGTGCCCGGGGCCCCCGCCGTGACCGGTGCTCCGGGGGCGGGTGCCGGGACCCGGCCCGGCGGCAGCGTCGCCCGGGTCGACATGGGCTGGCCCGCCGGGCTGCCCGACGGCGGCCGGCACGGCTTCACCCCCGGCCAGCGGGAGCGGCTGGAGGCCGCCCTGCCCG
The DNA here is from genome assembly GCF_009862265.1 of Streptomyces sp. SID8352. GTDB lineage: Bacteria > Actinomycetota > Actinomycetes > Streptomycetales > Streptomycetaceae > Streptomyces. Next base: position 66,642 of record NZ_WWGX01000022.1, read on the forward strand.
GCATGGCGGAGCGCCTCGCCCGAGCCCTGCCGGACGGCGCCCGCCGGGTGCTCGTCCTCGGCTTCGAGGAGCTGATGTACGCCCCGCTGCGGCTCGGCACCGAGCTGGAGCGGAGCCTCCCGGACACCGAGGTGCGCTTCTCCACCACCACTCGCTCACCCGTCCTCGCGGTCGACGACCCCGGCTACGCCATCCGCACCCGGCTGGCCTTCCCCGCCCACGACGACCCAGCCGACGGCCCCGGCGAGCGCTACGCCTACAACGTCGCCGGGGCGGGCTTCGACGCCGTCGTCGCCGTCGTCGACTCGGTGGCCGACACCCCCGCCCTGCACGCCCCCGACGGCCTGACGGCCCGGCTCGCCGCCCACATCCCGCACGTCCTGCTCGCGGTCGTCCCCTCGTACGCGCCGCGCGCGCCGCACGCCCCCGAAAGGCCCCCCATGCTGTCCGAGCCACTCCGCGGCCCCGCCTTCTCCTCGTACGCGCCCGACGAGGTCGGCTGGCTGCTCCAGGACCTCTCGGAGGTGACCCTGGAGGCGCCCACCGAGGAGCGCGAGGAGGCCATCCAGAGCGGCGGCGCCCACTACGCCGAGTCGCTGCCCGTGGAGTTCCAGCCCGGCGCCCAGTACCAGGAGCTGTTCCACACCGCCCTCGCCGCGTCCGGCGCCCGGCTGGCGCGGGCCGTCGCCGCCGTCACCGAGATCGTGCTCGCGGAGCGCTCAACCCGCCCCGTCCTGGTCTCCCTCGCCCGCGCGGGCACCCCCGTCGGCGTCCTCATGCGCCGCTGGGCCCGCTACCGGCACGGCCTCGACCTGCCGCACTACGCCGTCTCCATCGTCCGGGGCCGCGGCATCGACGCCAACGCCCTGCGCTGGCTGGCCCGCCACCACGACCCGGCCGACGTCGTCTTCGTCGACGGCTGGACCGGCAAGGGCGCCATCACCCGTGAACTGGCCGACGCCATACGGGACTTCGAGAAGGCCGAGGGCGTCACCGGCTTCGACCCGGAGATCGCGGTCCTCGCCGACCCCGGCTCCTGTGTGCGCACCTACGGCACCCGGGACGACTTCCTGATCCCCTCCGCCTGCCTCAACTCCACCGTCTCCGGCCTGATATCGCGCACGGTGCTCCGCGCCGACCTGGTGGGGCCGCAGGACTTCCACGGCGCCAAGTTCTACCGCGAGCTGGCCGGCGCCGACCTCTCCCCGGACTTCCTGGACGCCGTCTCCGCCCGCTTCCCCGAGGCCGCGGAGACCGTCGACGGCGAGGTCGGGCGGCTCCTGTCCGCGGACCGCGAACCGACCTGGGAGGGCTGGGCCGCCGTCGAGCGGATCAGAGAGGAGTACGGCATCCACGACGTCAACCTCGTCAAGCCCGGCGTCGGCGAGACCACCCGGGTCATGCTCCGCCGGGTGCCCTGGAAGGTGCTCGCCCGGCCGGACGCGGGCAGCGACCTGGACCACGTGCGCCTGCTGGCCGAGCAGCGGGGGGTGCCCGTGGAGGAGGTGCCCGGCCTGCCGTACACCTGTGTCGGGCTCATCCACCCCCGGTACACGCGCGGGGCGACCGGCGCCGACGGCCGGGCGGTGACGGGCCGATGACCGTCCTCGTCGCCAGCGACCTCGACCGCACCCTGATCTACTCCACGGCCGCGCTCGGCCTGACCATGCCCGACCTGCGGGCGCCGCGCCTGCTGTGCGTGGAGGTCTACGAGTCCCGGCCGCTGTCCTTCCTGACCGAGCGGGCCGCCCGGCTGCTGACCGACCTCGGCGACGCGGCGCTGTTCGTCCCGGTCACCACCCGCACCCGCAAGCAGTACCAGCGCGTCAACCTGCCCGGCCCCCAGCCGACGTACGCGATCTGCGCCAACGGCGGGCACCTGCTGGTCGACGGCGTCTCCGACCCCGGCTGGAACGCGCGGGTCACCGCCCGGCTGGCCGCGGAGTGCGCCCCGCTGGAGGAGGTGCGCGAGCACCTGGCGCGCACCGCCGACCCGTCCTGGGTGCGCAAGCTCCGCGTCGCCGAGGACCTGTTCGTCTATCTCGTCGTCGAACGGGAGCTGCTGCCCGACGGCTGGGTGAAGGAACTGGCGTCCTGGGCCGGGGAGCGCGGCTGGACGGTCTCCCTCCAGGGCCGCAAGATCTACGCCGTTCCCGCGCCGCTCACCAAGAGCGCGGCCGTCCGGGAGGTCGTCCGCCGCAGCGGCGCGGAGCCGGTGCTCGCGGCGGGGGACTCCCTCCTCGACGCGGACCTGCTGCTCGCCGCCGACCGGGGCTGGCGCCCCGGCCACGGCGAACTGGCCGACACGGGCTGGTCGGCACCGTCGGTCACCGCTCTGCCCGAGCGGGGGGTGCTGGCCGGGGAGCGCATCCTGCGGGAGTTCCTCAGGGCGGCCCGGCGGCGGTAGCGGCCCGGAGGGGGGAAGCGGCGCGGGGCCCCGCGCGGTGCGGGGCGCGGGAGTTCCGCTGGGCACGGCGGGCGCGGGCCGGGGCCGGCGGGTGTGAGCCGTGCCGGTGGGCGCGGGCCCGCGCCGGTGGGGCGGACGGGGTCAGCCGCAGCAGCCGCCCCCGCAGCAGCCGCCCCCGCCGCCCGACGGGGGCGCCGGGGCCGACGCGGAGGCGGAGCCGCCGACGGCGACCGTCGACAGCAGCTTCACGGTGTCCCCGTGCCCGGCAGGGCAGACGGCCGGGTCGCCGGACTCGGCCATGGGGCGGTTCAGTTCGAAGGTGTCTCCGCAGCTGCGGCACCGGTACTCGTAGCGAGGCATGCCCACAGGTTAACGGCCACCCGCCCGGCCCGGCCGGGGCCCGCGCGAAACCGGACGGGACCGGCGGCGCCCTGCGACGGCATGCTCCCCGCAGCCCCGCAGCCCCGCAGCCCCGCAGCCCCGCAGCCCCGCAGCCCCGCAGCCCCGCAGCCCCGCAGCCCCGCAGCCCCGCGGCCCCGGCGGCTCACCGCCGGGTCCGCGCGCGGCGACCGGGGCCGGGCCCACGCCACCGCGCCGGCCTTCGGTCCGGGAGCCCCTGCCCATGCCGCCTCATTGGGTCCCACCGGCCTTCGGCCCGGGGGCCCCTGCCCACGCCGCCCCGTCGGGCCCCACCGGAATCCGGTCCGGGGCATATCCACGGAGCCCGTGAGCGGTTCCGTGCACGGGTCCCGGTCCGGGGACCCCGGCTCGGGAAGCCGGGGCGCGGGCCCGCCCACGGAATCCGACGTACGGCGCCGGGGCGCGGGGCTGCTCATGGTGCCCGGCTCGCGGCGGCAGCGGGACACGGGCCCGTTCACGGAGCCCGGTTCACGGACCGCAGCTCAGGGAGTCCTGAGCCCTGAGTCCCGGCGAACCGGGGGCGCGGGTCCGCCCCCGACCGGCCCTCGGATCGCGGGGTGCGGGGCCGCTCATGGAGCGTCGTCCGGGCCGTCCCGGTCACGGGGCGGCCCGGACGGGCCCGTCCGCGGACTGCGGCTCGCGGGTGCGGTCACGGGCCCGGCCCGCAGTGCACGGCCCTCCGGCTCAGGTTCCGGGAGCCGAGCCGCGCGCAGGCTCCGGGGCGGCGAGCCCCGCGCGCGGCTTCCCGTTCACTGGCCGGAGCCCAGCTCCTCGCGTATGCGGGTGACGACGTCCGCCGCGGTGCGCCGCACCGCCTCCGTCTCCGTGAGGAAGTGCCAGTAGTCGGGGTGCCGGTCCTCCAGCGTGGCGACCGCCCGGTCCAGCCGGGCCACCGCCTCGTCCAGCGGACGCGCGTGCCGGGGGTCGGGGGTGTGGCGGCCCGCCATGGCCAGCCGCTGGGCGTCGCGGACCGCGAACCTGGTGCGGTCGATCTCCTGCTGGGGGTCCTTCTGCACGGCGTTCAGCCGCCGCAGCCGGTCACCGGCGGCGGAGACGGCCTCGTCGGTCCCGTTCAGCAGGGCCCGCGCCGTCGACAGCAGGGAGGTGGCGTCGGGCCAGCGCTGCTCGTCGCGCGCGGTGCGCGCCTCGGCCAGCTTCCGCTCCGCCTGCCGCACGGACTCCCCGGCCTGCTCGGGCACCTGCTGGAGGTCCTGCCAGCAGGCGGCCGTGAACCGCCGCCGCAACTCGCTGAGGACGGGCTCCACCTGTCCGGCCCGGGTGGTCAGCGCCTGGGCGCGGGTGCGCAGGGAGACCAGGCGGCGGTCGGTCTCGGCGGCCAGCTCGGGCAGCCGCTCGGCCTCGGCGCGGATGGCCTCTGCCTCCCGGGTGACCCGCTCCGCCCGCTCCACCGTCTGCGGCACCCCGTGCTGGCCGGCCCCCTGGTTGAGCAGGGTCAGCTCCGGCCCGAGGGCGGCCAGCCGGGCGGCGAGCCCGTCGGCCTTCAGCCCGGACTCCCGGGCCGCGTCCAGCGCGCCGGAGGCGGCCCGCAGGGCCTGGCGGGCCCGCTCGACGGCGGGTGCCAGCCGGGCGAGCTGGGTCTCCGCCTTGCCGAGCAGCGGGCCGAGCCCCTCGGCGTAGCGGTCCAGCTCCCGCCCGACCCGGTCCAGCGCGTCCTTGGCGGCGGTCAGCTCGGTGCGCGCCCGGGTGGCGGCGGAGGCCTCCAGATCGTCCCGGTCCAGGTCGTGGGCGTCGACGGCGCCGATGTACTGGTGGCTGACCTCGTCGATGCGGCGGCCCAGCGCCTCGAAGGCCTCCAGCGCCCGCCGCGCGGCGGGGGAGGAGTCCACGGCCGCGATGGTCTCCACGGAGATCCGCAGGTCCCGCTGGGCGGTGTCCAGCTCGTAGAAGGCGGCCGCGGCGGCGTCCTTCGCGGCCTGGGCCTGGGCGCGCTGGCTCTCGGCCCGCCCGCCGAACCAGCGCCGGGTGCCGCCCCCGGCGAACGCGGCGGGCAGCGCCAGCAGGCCGAGCAGCGGCAGCCCCATGAGCGCCAGCGCGTCCCGAGCCGCGCCGGGTGTCCGCCGGTCCCGGAACCGGTGCGGCGGGCGGCGATGCGCGCGCGGCACCATCGGCGAGTACGGCTGCGATGGAGTCGCCGTCACATCCCTCTCCCGTGTCGTCCGTCCTGCCAGGATCCATTGTCCCATCCGTGACCGGCGAACACACGGGGCGGTCAGCCCGCCGCGTCGACCGTGATGCTCCCGTCGCCGGTGCGGGCGTTCACCACGTGGGCGCTGTCGTCGTCCCGGGGCACGGAGACCTTCGCGGAGCCGTCGCCCGTCCGCGTCGTCACCCGGTACGCGGAGCGGGGCAGGGTCAGGGAGATCGAGCCGTCGCCGCTGCGGGCCTCCACCAGGTCGGGCACCGCGCTGAGTTGGAGCCGCAGGGAGCCGTCACCGGTGCGGGCGATGACCCGGCGGGAGGACACCTCGGCCCGCGCGTGGCCGTCGCCGGTGCGCAGCTCCAGCGGGCCGCTGGAGTCGGTGACGTGGACGGAGCCGTCCCCGCTGCGGATGGTCAGCGGCTCCTCGAAGCCCCGGGCCCGCACACTGCCGTCCCCGTCCCGGACGGTGACGGCGACGCCGCGCGGGACCCGTATCAGGTGCCGGGCCGAGCAGTCGGCCACGATGCCCGAGCAGTGCATCCGCAGGGTCAGCCGGTCGCCCTCCATCCTCCATGTCACCTCGGGCTTGGAGCCGACGGCGACCGAGCCCTTGAACCACCGGGTGACCTCGACGGCGCCCGCCCTGTGCCCGTCCGCCGCGACGATCTCCAGGGCGGAGTCGTCGGAGTCGATGGTGAGGGTGCGGCCCGGCAGGGAGAAGCTCCGCCGGTCGGGGTCCTGGTCGTCCGAGGCGTCGTTGCAGGCGGCGAGGCCGGCCACGAGGACGGCGACGGCCCCGGCGACGGCGAGGGCGCGGGCGGGTACGGAACGGGCGGGCATGGTGGTTCTCCCCCTGGGACGAGTGGCGCGGAGGCCGTGGAACGGCCGGTCCGGGGCGTCCGCCGCGGACGGCGGGGCGCTCCCGGAACGGTGGACGGCGCGGCGTTCGGGACGGTCGGTGGTGGACCTTCGGGACGGTCGGCGGTGATGCTCTACGACCGTACGGAGCCGGGGCCCACCGGGGCATCCGGGCCGCTCCCTGATTCGGGGTGGGGTTGTCCCCAGGTCGGAATCGGGGTGCGGATCAGGGCCGGGACAGGTTTGCGGGGCACCGCCGGTGTCCATGTAGGCTGTCGTCTCGTCCTGGGTGCGTAGCTCAGGGGTAGAGCGCCTGCCTTACAAGCAGGATGTCGGCGGTTCGAAACCGTCCGCGCCCACCAGGACCCCGCCCTCCGGCCCGCGCCGAAGGCGGGGACACGGCGACAGCGATGCCCACCGACCCGTTTCGGGACGGTGGGCATCGTCGCGTCCGGGGCCGCCGGCGGACGCCTCCCGGACCTGTCGGCCGCCCGGTCCGGCGGTCCGCCGAGCCGGGCGCCGACTGCCGCCGGGTCCGGTGGTCCTGGGCGCCGGGCGGCGACGGCCGCGGCCGCGCACCGTCGGCCGAGCCGGCCGCGACGGCCGCGACGCTCCGGGCCCGGGTCCGCCTCCGCCCCGGGCGCGTGGTGCCGGCGTGCCCGTTCGCCGTGCCGGGGTTTTCCCCCGCTTCCTCCGGCCACCGCGCCGGGCCCGCGGGCACCCCGGACGCCGCCGCCGGGACGCCGGGGCCGCCGTCACTCCCAGGGCGGCTTGATCGCCGGGTCGTCGAACGCCTCGGCGGCCGAGTGGTACAGGCGGGTCAGGCGTTCCTTCACCCGGCGGCGCGCCTCCTCGGGGATCGCCGCCCGGTCGAGCCGTCCGGCGGCGGCGTGCACCGCGTGCAGGACCCGCTCGGGCCGCCCGTCCACGATGTCCGCGACCGGGAACTTGTAGTCCGCCTCCGTCGCGGGGTTGCCCCCGGGCCTGCGGTACAGGAAGACGCTCGCCAGCCTGACGGGGTCGCCGTCCGCCCACGCCCTCGCCCGGGACTCCGCCTTCGAGCCCGACCACACGCGGTCCCGGGGCGCCCAGGGCATCGCGACGTCCGCGGCGTCGTCGTTCTCCGGCGGCACCACCACCGGGTTCCTCTTCCCTCCGGACACGGCCGGGCCTCCAAACGCTCGGGATCGGCAGCCGCGGCCCGCCCCCGCCCACCGGACCCGACCGCGGCGCACCTCCACCGCCCTCCGCCCGGCGACGGGGCCGCGCGGGGGCGCCAACTCGCGCCACCGCACCGCACCGCACCGGCCCGGCGACGGCGGTCGGCGCGGACCGCTGCGCGACCGCCCACTTCATGGAACGGATGAAACGGTTCCTCATGCCAGCGTATTCGGCCGGGCGGGAGGTGGCACACGGAGCGGGGCGGGGGGCCGGCCGGGCACCGCCGGCCCGCCGGAGACCGTCACGGGCGCGCCCGGTCCGGGACCCGCGCGGGTCCCGGACCGGGCGACCTCCTGGGTCCCGGAAGGACCTTCGGGAAACCGCGGCCCCTGGGCGGGCCGGAGCCGGCACACCCTCCCCGCGCCACGCCCGGGTCGCCCCTTCGGGGGCCCGACGCCCGTGCCCGGCACGGGAGTTCCTACGATGGGGTCCGTGAGGAGTGCCGAGCAGCGCCGACGACCGCCCCTGGGGCGGTGGTACGCCCTGTGCGTGCTGGGGCTGCTGGCCGGGCTGCTGGGCATGCACGGGCTGGCACCCGGCGGGAGCCTCCCGCAGCCGGTGCCCCGGCACCCCGCGACCGGGCACGCGGTCACCGGACAGGCCGTCATGGGACCCGCCGTCATGGGACCCGCCGTCATGGAGCGGACCGTCACCGGACAGGCCGTCATGGGACCCGCGGTCATGGGGCGGACCGTCGCCGGGCACGTCGGCAACGGGCGCACGGAGGCGGCGGGTTCCGCCACGGGCGCGCCGAGCGCGGCACCCGCCGGACCGCTGGGCGCGGGCCCCTCCCCGGCGGCGCGCGCCGTCACCGGGGGTGCTTCCGCGCATCCCGGCGCCGGGGCAGTGCCGTCCGGCACCCTCGCGCACGCCGGATGCGTCGAGGACCGTGGCGGCTGCGGCGGCGGCCATGTGCACCACGCCGACGCCATGTGCTCCTCCGGCGCGCCGGACGACGCCCCGGCGCCCGCCCCGCCCGCCGCCGACCCGTTGCCCGCGCCACCCGGCGAGGCGGTCGTACGCGCCCGCGCGGCCGGGGCGCCCGACGGCGCCCGCGCGCCGCCCTCCCTGGCCGAACTGCAACTCCTGCGGATATAGGCACCGCCGCGCAGCACCCCGACGTCCCGGCGCCGGGTGCCGCAGAGGCGTGCCGACCCCCCCATTCTCGTACAGGAGTTCACCCATGAAGCAGATCCGTACCTTCCGCATGGCCGGCGCCGCCCGCCCGCGCCGTCCGTTCGCCCGCCGGGCGGCGCTGGCCGCGGTGACGGCCACCGCCGCGCTGGCCCTCGCCGCCTGCGGGGGCGACGGCGGCGCCCCGGACCGGGGCGGCGAGGGCGCGTCGGCCCCCGCGTCCACCGGGGCCGACGGCGGCACGGCCGCGCCGGGCGCGCACAACGCGCAGGACGTCGCCTTCGCGCAGGGCATGATCCCGCACCATCGCCAGGCGCTGGAGATGGCGGAGCTGGTCGAGGGCCGGTCCGCGTCGGCCGGGGTCAAGGATCTGGCCGCGCGCATCCGCGGGGCGCAGGACCCGGAGATCCGGACCATGACCGGCTGGCTGACGTCGTGGGACGAGCCGGTCCCCGAGGCGGGCGGCTCGATGCCGGGCATGGACCACTCGGAGCACTCCTCGATGCCCGGCATGATGGCCGCCGGGGACATGGAGAGGCTGAAGCGGGCCGAGGGCGCCGAGTTCGACCGGATGTTCCTGGCCATGATGGTCGAGCACCACGAGGGCGCCGTCGACATGGCCGAGGCCGAGCGGGCGAAGGGGCTCCACGGCCCCGCGAAGACCCTCGCGGACGACGTCGTCACCGCGCAGAACGCCGAGATCACGGAGATGAACGAGCTGCTCGGCGAGGACTGACCGGAGCGGGCGGGCGGCGCCGCCGACCGGCGTCGCCCACACCCCGCCCCCCGCCCCCGCACCCCGCACCCCGCAGCCCCCGCCCACCGCGCCACCGCGCGGCCCCTGCCCCCGCCGACCGCGCCGCCGGCGGGTGTCGGGTGTCGGGTGTGCGCCGGGTCGGGTGCCGACGGCCTCGCCGTCCCGGTTCCCGTTCCCGTGTCCTACGCGTCCCGCTCCGGACCGTCCCCGTCCCCGTCCGCGGGCTCCCGGGTGCGCTTCAGGTCGCTGCGGGCCCGCACCCGGTCGGGGCCGGTGATCTCCGCCCAGTAGCGGTGCGTGCTGACGAACACCGCCAGCTCGCGCTCGCGGCGGCGGAGCTTCTCCACCTCGGCCTGCTCGTCCTCCGACCAGCCGGGGGAGGCGGGGCGCTCGATCTTGCGCCAGCCGTTCTCGTCGCTGAATCCGTCCAGCGGCTCGACCGACCAGGGGAGCCGTTTGAGCAGGGCCGACAGCTCGGCCCGGACCTGATGCAGTTCCTCCTGGCCGGCGAGGAGGTCACTGGGGAAGTCATAGGTCGTTGCCACACCCCGATGATACGCCTGTTCGATTTTATGGCGCGCGCCGTCGCGTGCCGACATGGCGCCGGGTTTCCGGCGGCGGACGCGGCCGCGTCTGTCGGTGGGGCGTTCTACGGTGGGGAGCGTGGACGACGTGCGGGACGTCGTCGGCGCGCGGTTCCGCCGCCGGGACGGGGGCGTCGCGCCCGGGCCCGTCGGCCGGGGCGTCCCCCACGCGTCACCGGACCCGTCCCCGGGGCGACCGGTGCCGGACGGGTCCCGTCGCGAGGTGCCGGGACCGGCGCGCCGGACGGATGAGGGGAGACACTGGGCTCATGTGCCGCAGCATCAGGACACTCAGGCCGCCCGCGATCGCGGAGGAGGCCACCGAGGACGAGATCAGGGCCGCCGCCCTGCAGTACGTGCGCAAGGTCTCCGGCTTCCGCGCGCCGGCCGCCCACAACCGGGAGGTCTTCGACCGGGCCGTCGACGCGGTCGCCAGGGCCACCGCCGATCTGCTGGCCGACCTGGAGGTACGGGGCGGCGCCCGCCGGGCGGACTGACACCCCCGCCCGGAGGGCCGGTCCGGTCCGTCAGGCGGTCTCCGCCGCAGGCCGCCGCCGGACCACGAAGGCGGCGCCCGCGCCCGCGCCGAACAGCGCGAGCAGGGACACCCCGGTCGCGAGCCAGGTCGCGCCCAGCCACTGGCCGCCGAAGTACCCGAGGGCGACGCTGTACGCCGCCCACGCCAGCCCCGCCACCGCGGACCACGGGAGGAACTCGCGCTTGCGCCGGTGCGCGGCACCGGCGACCAGGGAGACCACCGAGCGCCCGGCCGGCGCGAAGCGGGCCAGGACGACCAGCGCGCCCCGGGCCCCGCCGCCCCGCGCGAGCGCGCCGCCGAGGCGCTCCCGGGCGGAGGTCAGCCGCCGGGAGCGGGCGATGGCGCGGTCGAGGCGCGGCCCGCCGCGCCAGGCGAGCCGGTACGCCACCAGATCACCTAGGACGGAGGCCGTCGTGGCGCACAGCAGCAGCACGAGTATGTCGGGCACGTCGTGCGGGACGTGCCCCGCCGCCGCCGCTCCCGAACCGGCTGCCGCCGCCGTCGCGGCCCCGATCACCAGGACCCCGCTCGGCAGCACCGGCAGGAACACGTCGAGCAGCACCGACACGGTCACCATCGCGTAGATCCATGGGCTGCTGACCAGCGCCACGACACTCCCGAAACTCTCCACCACCACTACTCCCCGTGAATCCCCCGTTGGCCGGACCAAGCCGCGACGCGGGGAACGGCGGGAGCGGCCAATGACAGCCATACAGCGTACGCGCCGGGTGGGGGCGGTGGTTCACAGGGGGCACGAGCGGGGGCCACGAACCGTTCACAGAAGGTCCTGTGAACGGCGGCGGTGCCGCACCCCCGGCCCTTGGGGGTGCGGCACCGCCGTGTGCGTGCCGTGCGGTCAGGCCGCTATCGGCGTCTTCCCGGCACGGTTCTCCTGGGTGGCCGCCCTGCGGGCGAACACCCGGTCGACGCCGAGCGCGCCCGAGCCGGTGAAGACCAGCAGCAGGAACGTCCAGCAGAACATCGCGGACGCCTCACCGCCGTTCTCCATCGGCCAGAGCGCGTCCGGCTGGTGCACCTTGAAGTAGGCGTACGCCATGGAGCCGGACGCGACGACCGCGGTGACGCGGGTGCCGAGGCCCACCATCACGAGGACCCCGCAGACGAGCTGGATGACGGCCGCGTACCAGCCCGGCCAGGTGCCCGCCTGGAGGGTGCCGCCGTTGGTGCCCGCGGCACCGCCGAGGACGCCGAACAGCGAGGCGGCGCCGTGGCAGGCGAAGAGGAGCCCGACCACGATGCGGTACAGGCCGAGGGCGTAGGGCGCCGAGGTGTCTAGACGTTGGGACATGCGAATGGAGCTCCTTCGGTCGGCTGGCCCGGGGAGGCCGGCTGGGGGGACGGAACCGAGTGAGCTGTTCACGTTAGGGGTGCCTAACTAATGCTTGCAAGTTCAACATTCAGCCAAGAATTCGCTGGTGGTGAGGGGGGTCGCGGAGTGCGTAATCATGATTGGGAGCGCTCCCAGAGTGAGGATCGCGGCCGGCTCGATGGCCGAAACGCATCTGTCCGTCCGGCGGGAACGGCGAGGGTGCCCGTCGTCCCGGGCGCCGGGGGAGCCGCCGCCGGGTCAGCGCGTGCGCCGCGCGCCCGCGCGCAGGCCGCTCACGAAGGCGGAGAAGGCGGCGGCCGGGAAGGTGAGCACCGGGCCGTCCTGAACCTTTGAGTCGCGGACGGGGATCGTGCCGTGCGAGGGGGCGAGGTTGGTGGCCACCTCGACGCAGTTGCCACCGTTGTTGCTGTACGAGGAGGTCTTCCAGCGGGGGGTGCGGGGCGTCGTCATGGGGTGCCCTTTCGGAACGGTTGCCGCTGGGGTGCTTCGGCGTGCTTCCGATGGTAGGGCGCCGACGGGGGCGTTGCGGAGGTGCTTTCGGGGTGCGTGTGACGGCCCCGCCGCTCCGTGGGGAGGGGCGGGGCCGTCGGGCGGTGCGTCAGACGGCGCCGGGCCCGACCGCCTTGAGGCCGTTCACGAACGAGGAGAAGGCGGCGGCCGGGAAGGTGAGCACCGGGCCGTCCTGAACCTTTGAGTCGCGGACGGGGATCGTGCCGTGCGAGGGGGCGAGGTTGGTGGCCACCTCGACGCACTGCCCGCCGTTGCCGCTGTAGGAGGATGTGTGCCAACAGGGGGTTTCGGTCGTCAAAACATACCCTTTCGTGCTCTTTCGATCATGGCCACTGAATCTGCCTGGGACGGTGCCTCGGCCTGTAGTTGATGGTAGGCCGCCAGCGTGGGGAGTACGAAGGCGCTTTCCCGTTCAAGATGGCCCCGCTGCGATGACTCCGCGTACGACATCAAGGAGCGGTCCGGCATCGTGAGCACGGTGATGGGCAGGCTGAACGGCCGACGCGCGCCCATTGAGAACGGTGCGACCTGCAACACCGTGTTCGGCATCTGGGCGAACTCAAGTAGGCGTTCGTACTGGGCATTCATGACATCGGCCGTCCCCATCGGCCGACGAATGCAGCCTTCGTCGAGGACAGCGAAGAGCTGTGGGGCGGTGGGCCGCGAGAGCGTTGCCTGTCGCCGAAGCGCCAGATCCACTCGTTCCCTGGCCTGGGCGGCGGTGATGGCGCCTCGGCGCACCGCATCCGCTTCAAGGGTGGCGGCGTACTCCGGAGTCTGGAGCAGCCCAGGGATCACGCCGACTTCGTAGAGTCGAATCTCCGCTGCCCGGCCCTCGTGTGCGACGTACTCCGGGAACCCTTCGAGTAATGAGCCGTGCCGCATGTCCCGCCACTCCTGTTCGAAGGAATCAGCTGAGTTGCTGAAGCTGAACACCTGATCGAGCTTGCGTGAGAAAGGGAGGGTTGGCGGTTTGCGGGCAGTTTCAATGGCCGAGATGTGCTGGCTTGAGTAGGCGACTCGGGCGGCCAACTCGTCCTGCGTCCAGCTTTGATCCTCCCGTGACTTGCGTACACGCGCACCATAGGCGGCTGCGGGGCTGCTCTCCGGGGACAGCGTCTTGCGATTGACCATGTTGGCTCAACCCTTCCTTCGGATGTGGTCAGTTGAAGGGTTCTCGACTCTAGGTCACTCTGAAGCCGCTTGGTAGCGGAGTCGCTACGGAGAGGAGTGGTCGTGCCGTGTATGTGTGGGTTGATCCGCCCTCCGGAGCCGCCCGAACCCCCGGCCGTGGGAACGCACGTGGTGGACGCGTGGGACAGGGTCGGGGAGTTCCGGGGGGAGTGGGCCGGGTTCTGGAACCTGAGGCCCCCGGCGGGCGGCAGGGAGTGGAGCGTGCGGCCCGAGGACACGCGGCCCGCCAGTCCGGAGCAGTGCCTGCGGGCCAAGGCCGCCCGTGCGAACGCCCGGAGCCGGGGGGAGGTGCTGTGATCCGCCCGTGCGGCGGTCCCCCGGCCGAGCCGCCGGGCTACTGGGCGGAAGTGGTCGCGCGGGGGCCGGTGTGCGGCACGGGGGAGAGCGCCCGGCATGTGCTCGGCACCTTCCGGACCCTCTCGCCGGTGCTGGCGCTGCGCTGGCTCCGCGGGCAGGCGCGGCGGATCGCGGACCGGATCGACCCGGACCCGGCACGGTCGGAGTGGGCCGGACGGGTCGTGCGCGCGACGGCGCGGTCGGAGCCCGACTGCCCTGCGGAGCTGCGCCGTTGGGCCGGGGACGTGGCCGGGGAGCGCGCGGCGCGGGAGCGCGTCAAGGGCGGTCGGCCGCTCTCGGTCACCTTCGCGGACCTGGACTGCGCCTACACGCTGACCGTCGGTCCCGTCCCGCCGGGCGGCACCGCGCCGCGCGCTCCCGGGACCCCGCGGAACGGCGCCCCGCCGTCCCGGACCGCGTGCCCGCCGCCGACGGGGGAGGGCGCATGGGCGTAGCGGAGGCGCGCCGCCCGACCCCCGCCGAGCGGGCCGCGGCGCGGCAGGCCGCGCGGGCCGACCGCGAGGCGATCGTGCGCCGCTACCGGGCACGGGAACCGGTGCGGCGCATCGCCGCCGGGTACGGCGTCACCGACGCCTGGCTGACCCGGCGGCTGCGCGACTGGGGCGTCACTCCGCGCCGCGGGTACGAGGCCCACGCGCACCGCCGGTCCGCCGGCCGGGTCTTCCGGGGCCGGCCCCTGACCCGGCGGACCGCCGCCGAAGTGCGGGCGGCGCGCGACCTGTTCATCGCCGCACGCGACGAGGCGGTCCGCCGCTACCGTTCCGGCGAGGTCTCCGCCGCCGGTCTCGGGCGCGAGTTCGGGGTCCATCCCGCCTGGGTCGGCAGACGCCTGGCGGAGTGGGGCGCGCGCGAGGCCCGGCCCCGGCCCCGCCCGCGCTGACACCCCGCCCGCCCCGACGCCCGTCCCGTATGCGCCGCGTACGGGCGGACGCAGCCGTCCGCATCCCCGTACCGACGCTTTCGTACCGCCCCGCCGTACGCCCGCCCCGCGCCGTACCGGAGCCACCGCGCTCCGTACCGGTGAACCGCCGAACCGCCGGACCCCCGCCGTCCCGTACCGGACAGTGGGGGGCGGCCCGTCCCGACCCGACCGAGGAGAGGTGCCCCATGGACATCCGGGAACGCACACGGCTCGACGCCTACTTCGCCCATGTGGCACGGGAGTTCACGATGCCCGAGCCGCCGCCGTCCGCCGTGCTGGTCACGCCGCTGCTGCCCGAGCACCCTCCGTTCGTCAGAGCGGTCGGCGCCGTCTCGCGGCTGCGCGCCGTGCTGCCGGGTCCGGATCCGGCCGACGGCCTCGCCCACCGCGAGGTCGAACGCGCCTTCGCCGTCGACGAGCTGGCTCGCGACCGGCTGGCCGACCCGGACACCGCCGTCACCTACCTGGAGGCGCGGGCGGCGGGCGAGCGGGTCGTGCTGCTGGACGCGGGCGGCCGGTTCGCGTCCTCGCTCGACGCGCTGTGCGAGCGGTTCAGCGGCACCGTGCTCGGCGTCGTCGAGTCCACCGGCGGCGGCCACGACCGCTACGCGGCACGGACCGCGCTGCCCTGCCCGGTGGTGTCCGTCGCCCGGTCCCCGCTGCGGGAGCCGGAGAACTACCTGGCGGGGCACTCCATGGTCTCCTCGGCGGAGGACCTGCTGAGGGGCCGGGGGGACACCCCGCACGGCATCCGCGCCCTGCTCCTCGGCTTCGGCGGGCCCGGTGGCCACGCGGCCCGGCTGCTGCGCGGCCGGGGGGTGCGCGTCACGGTGCACGACACCGACCCGGTGGGCCGCACCCGGGCCCTCGCACAGGGGTTCGGCGTCGTCGAGGACCGGGACCGCGCGCTCGGCGCGGCCGGGCTCGTGCTGTGCTCCACGGGGGCGCACCGCCTGGGCGGCGCGGAGGCCGCCGGGCTGCGGAACGGCACGCTGGTCGCCTTGCTGTCCGCGCCGGAGGGCGGCCAGGGGCCGTACGCGCCGCCGGAGGGCTACGCCCGGTACGGCGCGGCGCGGCACATCACCCGCTACGAGAGGGCCGGGCACCACTTCTACGTGCTGGACGCGAGCGGGGTCACCGCCGCGCCGCGCGGGGCGCGGGCCCGGCGGTTCCGGACCCTGGTGCAGGCCGAGGCCATCGCGGGGCTGCGGGCGCTGGCCCGGGACGGCCTGGAACCGGCCCTGCACGAGGTGCCCGCGGCGGACCGGGCCGGGATCGCCGGTGTCTGGCTGTACCACTTCGGCGACCGGTGACGGTGGCGGTGCCGTGCGGTCCGGCGCGGTCCGGTGTCGCCGGGCGCCGTGCGCGCGGGTCGGGGCCCGGCGGCCCCGTGCCCGGCGGTCCCGGGGCGCGCGGACGGCGGCCCGGGACCGGGGCGGGGGAGCGGCCTCAGCAGCCCGCGAGGTACGACTGGAGCGCGGACTTCTCGGCGGAGTCGACCGAGAGGTCGTAGTAGTACTTCACCTGGACCCAGGCGCGCACATAGACGCATCGGTAGTCGGAGCGCGAGGGCATCCACTCCGCCGGGTCCTTGTCGCCCTTGGCCTGGTTGACGTTGTCGGTGACGGCGATGAGCTGGGGACGGGTCAGGTCGTTGGCGAAGGACTGGCGGCGGGCGGTGGTCCAGGAGCCCGCGCCGGAGTCCCAGGCCTCGGCGAGCGGCACGACGTGGTCGATGTCGAGGTCGGAGGCGGCGGTCCAGGTCGCACCGTCGTAGGGGGAGTACCAACTGCCCTTGACGGAGGCGCAGGCGGCGTCGGTGACCACGCCCGAGCCGTCGCGCTTGAGGACCGTCTCCCGGGTGTTGCAGGTGCCGGACTGGGTGATCCAGTGCGGGAACAGCTCGCGCTTGTAGCCGGTGCGGTTCTCGGTGGCCACGGTGAGGGAGGCGAGGTAGGAGCGGGCGGTGGCCGCGCTCACCGGGGTGGGGAGGGCGGCGGAGGCGGCCGGGCCGTTGAGGAGGCCGGCCGAGGCGATGAGTCCGGTGAGGGCGGCGAGGACACCGAGCCGTCGACGCGCGTAGAATCTGGACATGCGAACTCCCTTGTGGTGTGGGGGTGTTGGGGCGCGGGCGTGGGGAATGCTCGCGTTGCCGCATGGCGCACGGATGTGCGGCTGGTTAGACGGTAGTGACGTGTACATGACACGTCTACGGCCCCGGCGGGACTTCACCGCATCGGGGCGTTCCCCGCGCTGGTGTTCCCGGGGGGCCGGGACGGCCGCCCCGTCCGCCGCCCCGGGGCCAAGGACGGGTGGTCCCGGAGGTGTGGGAGCGGCCCGGCGGCGGCTCGCCGGTGCCGCCCGGGAAGTCCACGACGCCGCCCGTCCGCCGCGCTCGCCCGGGGCCGTCCCGGTGTGCCTGGCGCTGATGCCTTCCCCGGCGGGGGAGGGGCGGCGAACGGGGTCCCCGCCCGGGGGCCCGCGCGGTGCCGTCGGGCCCGGTGCCGGGGGCGCGCCGTCCGCGCCGTCGGGGCCGTCCGTTCCGTCAGGGGGTGCAGGGGGCGCCGGGTGCCGTCGGGGCCGTCCGGCGGTGTGCCGGGAGAGGCGCCGCGTGCCGGTGACCAGGGGGGACCGGGCTTCTGCCGGGGGCTTCGCGTACCATGGGCGACGCAGAAGGGGAGTAGCTCTTCGCCGGACCGTCGACATACTGCTCAGCCAGCCTGAGCCGGCGCCCGGAGGCGGCCCTCGGACACGGGGTCCGCCAGCGAGACCTTCGGCAAGCAGTGCAGACCCGTGCCGAGCAGCGCGGGCATCAGTGTGCTGCCGTGCCGAGGTGTCTTGCGTGCGAGGCCAATACTCTCGGCGGGGCGGCCCCGACCGATTGAGGACCCCTTGATCAGCATCACCGTGACGGCGCTCGTCTTCGGCGTCGTCTTCCTCGCGGAACTCCCGGACAAGACCGCGCTCGCCGGGCTCGTCCTCGGCACCCGCTACCGCGCGTCGTACGTCTTCGCCGGTGTCGCCGCCGCCTTCACACTGCACGTGGTGCTCGCCGTGGCGGCGGGCAGCGTGCTGACCCTGCTGCCGCAGCAGATCGTGCAGGCGGTGACCGGCGTACTGTTCCTGGGCGGCGCCGCGATGCTGCTGATGAAGAAGGACGACGAGGAGGAGTCCGTCCGCAAGCCGGAGGACCAGTCCTTCTGGAAGGTCGCCGGGGCCGGCTTCATGCTCATCCTGGTCGCGGAGTTCGGCGACCTCACGCAGATCATGACGGCCAACCTCGCCGCCCGCTACGACGACCCGCTCTCCGTGGGTCTGGGCGCGGTGCTCGCGCTCTGGTCGGTGGCCGGGCTCGGCATCGTCGGCGGCAAGGCGCTGATGAAGCGGGTGCCGCTGGCCCTGATCACCAAGATCGCCGCCCTGCTGATGCTGGGCCTCGGCGTGTGGAGCCTGTGGGAGGCGGTCACCGGCTGACGCGGACCGGCCCGCGGGTCGGCGGGGCCCTGACCGGTGGTGCCCGGCCTTCCCGGCGACTGCCGGGCCTGCCCGCGGGGCCCGGCCCGGCGGCCCGTCCGGATCGGTGGTGCTTGCCCGCCCGGCGGCTCGCGGCCCACCCCGCGGGCCACCCGCCCGGACCGGGTCACCGTCGCCCGGCGGCTCGCCTGCCCGGCGGCTCGCGGCCCAGCCCGCAGGCCACCGGCCCGGACCGGCTCACCATCGCCCGGTGACTCGCCTGCCCGGTGACTCGCCCGCCCGGTGGCGCGGTGCCTCCGTCCGTGTGCGTCCGGCTCCTGGACGTACATCCGTCCCGCCGCGTACGTCCGGGGGACCGGAGCCGTCCGGACGTACGCGGTGGGACGGGGCCACGCGCGACGACCCCGGCGGCTTTGGCCCGCACCCGAGAGGGGTGGGGCCCGGCCCTCCGGAACGCCCCGGGGGTATCCCGGATGGTTTCCCGGGGGCATCCCGGGGCCCTCGGGGTGTCCGTGGCCGTTCCGGGCTCCTTCGGGTCCTCGGGCCTCCCTGGGGGGATCCCCCGGGCTCCTTCGGGCCCCCCGGGCTCCCTCGGGCCGCCCCAGGTCTCCCCGGGCGCCCCTCAGGTCACCCGGGCAACCCCCCGGGGCGCCTCCTGGGGGTCACCCGGGCAACCTCAGGAGGCACCCCGGGCTCCTGGGTTGCCTGTAGTCGTTCCGGGCCCTCCGGGTCACCCCGGGCCTCCTCGGCGTGGCCCCCGGGCCCTCCGGGTGACCCCGGGCCTCCTCGAGGCGACCCGAGCCCCTCAAGGTCGCCCCGGGGCGCCCCGGGGCGCCCCGGGCCCCTCCGGGCCGCCCCGGCGGGCGACCGCCGCCGTCCGCCGGGGCCGGAGGGCGGCGCACCGTGCCCGGCAGGCGTACGGAGCGTGAATCCGCCGACCGGTGCTGGCGCCTGGGCGGGAGCTTTTGTACCGTGGGGAAACAAAGTGGTTCCGCCCGTTTTCCCTGACCGGCGGGCGGGACCGCTTGCTCACACCCCGTGCTCTGGAGTCTGCCGATGACGGCCACCACCGTGTTCACCGCCCGTGCCCTGCTGCTCGACATGGACGGCACGCTCGTCAACTCGGACGCCTCCGTGGAGCGCGTCTGGCGGCGCTGGGCCGACCGGCAGGGGCTCGACGGCGACGAGGTGATCGGCGTCGTCCACGGGCGACAGGGCTACGCCTCCATGGCGATACTGCTCCCGCACCGGCCCATGGCGGAGAACCACGCCGACAACGCGCGGATGCTCGCCGAGGAGACCGCCGACACCGAGGGCGTCGTCCCCGTTCCCGGCGCCCCCGAGTTCCTGGCCTCGCTGAGCGGGTTGCCGCACGCCCTGGTGACCTCCGCCGACGTGGGGCTGTCCACCGCGCGGATGGCCGCCGCCGGGCTCGCGCTGCCCGAGGTCCGGGTCACCGCCGAATCGGTCGGCGCCAGCAAGCCCGACCCCGAGGGCTTCCTCAAGGGCGCCGCCGAGCTGGGCATCGCCCCCGCCGACTGCGTGGCCTTCGAGGACTCCGGCGCCGGGATCGCCGCCGCCCGCGCCGCCGGGATGCGCGTCGTCGGCATCGGCCCCCGGGCCGCCGCCCACGGGCCCGACGTCGTCGTGGACGACCTGACACGGGTGCGCGTGGAGCAGGGCGCCGAGCCCGGCACGCTGCGCCTCACCATCGGCTGACGCCCGGCCCGGTATCCCGACCCGGGCGTGCCACGGCCCCGCCGGTACGGACAGGACCGTACCGGCGGGGCCGTCGCGCGCGGTCAGGGCTCGTGGGTCTCCGACTCCAGCATGGCCCTGGTCGCCGCGCCGTAGACGCCCAGGCCGTCCGAGCCGGTGCCGCGCGCCCACTGGTAGGTGCGCACCGAGTTCTCCAGCTCGTCGCTGTAGGTGCCGTCCGTGGGGCCCACGTACAGGAAGAGCTGGGTCAGGCGCTGCTGGAGCTCCAGCACCTCCGGGCCCCGGTCGCCGAGGCGCAGTCCCTGGCCGCCGCCGGGGCGGTCGCCCGGGTCCCCCTCGAAGCCCGTGCCGGGGTCGGGTGAGGAGGTCGCGGCGGGTTCCGAGGACCGGCCGCCGGACGGGGTGGCCGTCGGGGAGGCGCTCTCGGTGGGGTCGGCCGAGGGGGAGGCGCTCGCGCTGGGCGAGGGCGACGCGGAAGCGGAGGCGGACGGCGCGGGCGCGGCGGGCGGCGGGGCGGTGGTCGCGCTGGGCGAGGGTGACGCCGAGGCGCTGCCCGCCGGTCCGTCGGGCACGCTGGCCCGGATCTCGTCCGGCAGCGCGCCGTTGCGCGACGGCGACTCGTAGGAGAACAGGCCCCCGGCGTACCCGGCGGCCCCCAGCACCACGGCGACCGCGCCGGCCGCCCCGAGCGCCAGCGCCCGGCGCCGTCGGCGCTTCGGCTCGTCGGTGCCCGTCCCGCCGCTTCCGGTGCCGTCCCCGCCGTCGCCGGGGCCGGACGGGAGGCGCACCGCCCGTGTCGCCCCCGTCTCGAAGAGGCGCAGGTCGTGGGCGCTGGGCGATCCGGTGGCCGGCGCGAGCGGCGTGGGCAGCACGGAGGCGGAGGCGGCGTCCGTGCCGTCCGCGCCGGTGGCGGTGCCGGCGGGATGTGCGGCGGGCGGCTCGGTGCCGAGGGCGCGGAGCGCCATGGTGGCCTCCGGGTCCGCCGGGGCGGGCGGCCGGGCGGCGGCGCCCCCGGCCGGGGGGACGGCGCCGGAACGGCCCCGGGAGCCGTCCAGTTCGACGTAGGGGCGGATGCGCAGCGGGTCGAAGTCCTCCGCAGCGGCCGCCTGCTCCGTACGGGTCCGGCGCAGGGCGTCGGCGGCGCGCGGTCCGCACCCGCAGGAGGTGGTGCGGTCCGGCTGCCGGGGCGCGCCGCACTCGGGGCAGAGGTGGTCCCGGCCGGGACGCGGTCCCTGCGGCCCGGGGGCCCCGGGGGCCTGGGGGTGCCGGGGGGTCTGGGCCGGCGGGACGGGCTGCTGCTGGGCCCGGGATGCCTGGGCCCGGGGCTCGGCGGACTCCGGGTAGGCCTCGGAGGCGTGGGGCGCCCGTGCCTGGGGCTGGTGGGGCGACCGGTGCTCGGGGGACGCCTGGGAGGACGGGGGCGCCTGCGGGGCCGGGGCGGTTGACTGCGGCGACGGGCCCGGGTGGGCTGCCGGAGCGGCCGATGACGCGGCGGGTGACGCGGAGGGCTTCCGGGAGGGGAGCGGGGCCTGGGGCGTGCGCCCGGCATGCGGCCGGTGTGACGGGGACGGCGTCTGAGGTGAGTCCGACCCGTGCGCCTCGTGCGACCCAGGAGGTTCGTGCGGTCCCCGCGATCCCTGCGGTCCCTGCGCCTCGTGCGACCGATGAGGCTCGTGCGACCCCTGCAACCCCTGCGACCCCTGCGACCCGTGAGGCTCGTGTGACCCGTGCGGCGTGTGCGACATCTGCGCTGAGTCCTCCCCCTGCGGCTCGTGCGCCGACGCGGGCCGGTGCGCCGCCTCTGAGCGGTCCGGTGCGACCGGCGGGGGCGTGGAGGCCCTACCGGCCCCTTGGCCGGGCCGCGGTCTTCGCTCCTGCCGGGGCTCGCCGGTGTCCGGCGCCGTTCCGGGGGCGGCACCCGCGTCCTCGCGCGCCGCCCAGGCTCCCGGCTCCCGCCGGAGCCCGTCCGGCTGTCCCGTGTCCCGCGGTGGTCCCGCCGACCGCGGTCCGGGCGTGGCCCCGTGCGGCCGGCCGGCCACCGGACGCTCGTGCTGCTCCATGGGTGCTCGTCCCTCCCCTCGCGACTCCCCGCGCGAACTCCAGAGATTATGCAGACCTTCTCCACACTTCGGCGCCCTTGCCCCTGAAACGGCTGCCTCCCGCCCACAAATCGGCGGTGCCCTCTCAGCGGAACGGCGGTCCTCCGCCACCGGAACGGCGCCACCGGCCCCGGCGGCGGCGGTGCACCGGCCCTCGGGGGCGTGGTCCGCGCGGAGGACTGAACGGGCCCAAAGCGGTCATACCGGCCAGGATGGTAGGGCGAAGTGGTCCGAGACACCGGTGGAGGTCCGCATGACCGCTCAGACGCGCGAGGCGCCGGGCCCGGCGCGGCCCGAGGAGGGGGAACACGTCTCCGGCGGTGTGCTCGTCTCGATCGGTGCCCTGCTCCTCGGCATGCTGCTCGCCGCACTCGACCAGACCATCGTGTCGACGGCGCTGCCCACCATCGTCAGCGACCTCGGCGGCCTGGACCACCTCTCCTGGGTCGTCACCGCCTATCTGCTGGCCGCCACCGCCGCCACCCCGCTCTGGGGCAAGCTCGGCGACCAGTACGGGCGCAAGCGGCTGTTCCAGACCGCCATCGTCATCTTCCTGGTCGGCTCCGCGCTCTGCGGCATCGCCCGGTCCATGCCCGAACTGATCGCCTTCCGCGCCCTCCAGGGCCTCGGCGGCGGCGGGCTGATGGTGCTGTCCATGGCGATCGTCGGCGACCTTGTCCCGCCCCGCGAGCGCGGGCGCTACCAGGGACTGTTCGGCGCGGTCTTCGGCGCCACCAGCGTGCTCGGGCCGCTGCTCGGCGGGGTCTTCACCGAGCACCTGAGCTGGCGCTGGGTGTTCTACGTCAACCTTCCCGTCGGTGTCGTCGCGCTCGCCGTGATCGCGGCCGTACTGCACATCCCCCGGCACGCCACCCGGCACGTCATCGACTACCTCGGCACCCTCCTCATCGCCTCCGTCGCCACCTGCCTCGTCCTGGTCGCCTCGCTCGGCGGCACCACCTGGGGCTGGGGATCACCGCAGATCATCGGGCTCGCGGTGCTGGGCGCGGTGCTGGCCGCCGTCTTCGTGGCCGTGGAGCGCCGGGCCGCCGAACCGGTGCTGCCGCTGAAGCTGTTCCGGGTGCGCACCTTCACGCTCGCCGCCGTCATCAGCTTCGTCGTCGGCTTCGCGATGTTCGGCGCGATGACCTATCTGCCGACCTTCCTCCAGGTCGTGCGCGGCGTCAGCCCCACCGTGTCCGGGGTGTACATGCTGCCCATGGTGTTCGGGGTGCTGCTGGCCTCCACCGCCTCCGGCCAGATCGTCAGCCGCACCGGCCGCTGGAAGGTCTTCCCCGTCACGGGCACCGCCGTCACGACCCTCGGCCTGCTCCTGCTGCACCGGTTGGACGAGCACAGCTCGACGGCCCTGATGAGCGCCTACTTCTTCGTCTTCGGCGTCGGGCTGGGCCTCGTCATGCAGGTCCTCGTCCTCATCGTGCAGAACGCCGTGCCCTACGAGGACCTGGGCGTCGCCACCTCCGGGGCGACCTTCTTCCGCTCCATCGGCGCATCCTTCGGCGTCGCCGTCTTCGGCACGATCTTCGCCAACCAGCTGGCCGGCCGGCTCGGCGACGTCCTGCGCGGGGCGCGGCTCCCGCCCGGCGTCTCCGCGGACAGCCTCAAGTCCGACCCGCGCGGCCTCTCCGCCCTGCCGCCCGCACTGCGCCCCGACGCGCTGCACGCCTACGCCTCCTCCATCACCGACGTGTTCCTCTACGCCGCCCCCGTCGCCCTCCTCGGCTTCGTGCTCGCCTGGTTCCTCAAGGAGGACCGGCTGCGCGGCTCGGTGACCGCGCCGGACGGGGCCGAGACCTTCGCCAGCAACCCGGTCGAGCGCTCCTCGCGCGACGAGGTGTGCCGCGCGCTGTCCGTCCTGGGCACCCGGGAGGGACGCCGCGCCGTCTACCGGCGGATCACCGAGCGCGCCGGGTACGACCTGCTGCCCGCGTCGAGCTGGATGCTGCTGCGGATGCGCCGGTACGGCAGCGTGGAACCCGCCGTGCTCGCGGAGCGCAGCCCCGTGCCGCTGGCCGTCGTGATGTCCGCCGTCCGCCAGGTGGAGGAACGGGAGCTGGCCGTCCGCGAGGGCCTCGACCTGACCCTCACCCCGGGCGGCGCCGAGGTGGCGGAACGGCTGGCGCAGGCCCGCGAGGACTCCCTGGCGGAGCTGCTCGGCGACTGGTGGGGCCCGGACCGGCCGACCGATCTGGTGCGTCTGGTCAAGGAGCTGAACAGCGAACTCTGCGGCTCCGAACGGGAGCGCCCGCACAACGGCGACGCGGCGGCGTATCTCGCGCAGGGGTGAGCGCCGGGCCGCGCGCCTGACCCGCGCGCCGGAGCCTGGGGAGGGCGGGGGCGGGGAGGGTGCCCGGGGGCCGGGTCTCCGGTCAGGCGACGGGGTCCGCGGGGGCCAGGGACTTGGCGAACCAGTGCTCGGCGTAGGGGTCGGTGTTGTAGCGCGGGGTCTCCCGGTAGCCGAGCCGGGCGTACAGGGCGCGGGCCTCGACGAGGTCGCTCCGGGTGTCCAGGACCATCCGCACGGCACCGAGGGAGCGCGCCGCCTCCTCCGCCGCCCGGACGAGCAGCGCCGCCCCGCCCCGTCCGCGCAGCTCCGGGAGGACGAAGACCCGGGTCAGCTCGGCCCTGCCCGGGTCCAGCAGCCGCACGCCCGCCGTCCCGGCCGGGGCGCCGCCGTACCGCCCGACCAGCAGCCGCCCCCGGGGCGGGGCGAGTTCGGCGCCGGTCTCCCGGGCGATCTCCCGCTCCAGCTCCGCCGGCGCGGTGGGCCGCCCGGTGCGCGGCAGGTACCAGCGGTCGCTGACCTCCGTGAAGTACGCCCGCCACAGCCGGGCGGCGGCGGGGGAGTCGTGGGGCTCCGGGGCCACGGTCCAGGTCATGACCACCATTCTCGGCACCGGACCGGGGCGCGGCGCAACCGGTATTCCCCGGGCCGGTGCACAGCTTGCGCGCCGATACCGCACTGATCAGGCCACTCTTCCTGCCTGTTCTTGTGCACGCTCGTCGTCCGGAGCCATGGTGTTGACCGTTCGGGGCGGTCCGGACGGCGTCTCGGAGCGTGCGCGGAGAAGCCCGTGCCATGCGTTCGACGGGTCGGCCGCTCGGGCCCGTCGCATCCTTCGGAATCGAGCGGAACGGGGAGAAGCCGTGGCGGACCCGACGGGCACGTCACGGCTGCGGGATCGATCACGGTGACGGTGCGCAGTGAGGGACGAACCATGGGGATCCCCCGACAGGCCGGAGCGGACCCCGGGCGACTACCGGATTCAGTATGTTCATCCGGGAGTGCAGCCGGGAGTGGCTCGGCGGGGACCGCCTGAGCCGGGAGGCGTTCCATCCGAACGACGCGGGCACGAGCGGGTACGCATCGGTGATGCGGGCACGGCTCGGCCAGATCGGTTGCACGGGTTCGTAGATGACACCGCCAAGCAGTGGACGCGGCCGGTCGCTCACCCTGTGGCGGTGGGCGGGCGGCTGCGTCGGCGCGCTGGTCCTGGCGGCGTTGGTCGCCTTCGTCGCCGTCTCCCTGTGGATCGTCTGGGTCGTGAACGCGATCGATGACAGGCTCCGGGTGCCGGACGAGGAACTGCTCGGGAAGATGACGGCGTCGAGCCGCTCCAGACTCGAAAAGGGCCTGATCGACGGGACGCTGTCCGAGGCGGAGATCGCCGACGCGATGAGGGACGCGTCCTCGTGGCGGGACGAACTCGACGGGCTGCCCCCGAGCATCGTCGCGAGGTATCGCGTGGGGGGCACCGATCACTGCTACGCCTTCGTATTCCCCGTCGGGCCGCGCATCGGCGGGACGGTCGAGAGCCGTCCGCTCGGGGACTGCTCCGTGTGACGGTGCGGGCTCCGGGGCGCTCCGGTCCCGGCGTTCCGGAGCCTCCCGGTCCGCCCGGGATCGGGGCCGGTGTCCGGCGGTTTCCGCTCGCTCGTGCACCCGTTGTGCCGGACGGCGTCGTAGCGGCCGTCTATCATGCGGCGGCGACAGGCCCACGTCGGACGTCCCCGAAGGAGCGCACGTGCTGGAACTCACCATGGCCGCCGTCACCGCGGCGGACGCGGGTGCCACGGCCGGCATGCAGATGGCCGAGGCGCCCAGCGAGCCCGGCGCCGTCCTCAGGGTCGGCCGGGACCGGAGCCGGTGCCGGCTGGGCACGCCGGACGACTGGCTGTTCGTCTCCCGCGTCCACCTGGAGTTCCGCTGCGCGCCCGACGGCGGCTGGCACGTGAGCTGGCTGCGCGGCTCCCAGCCCGAGCCGTCCTCCGAGGTGCTGCTCGCCAGCGGGGGCCGGGAGCGGCCCCTGGACTACGGCGGCACCGCGCCCCTGCCCCGGGGCGGCAGCGGCGAGATCGTCGTCCGGGACCGCTCGGAGCCGCGCAGTGTCAACGTCGGCTTCCACCACGAGGTCTGAGCGTTCCACCACGAGGTCTGAGCGCGTCCCCCGCGGCCCGGGCCGCTTCTCCGGCCCGGGTCCGCCGGGGACGGCCGCTCAGGAGGTCACCCGGGCCAGCGCGAAGCCGTCGTAGCCCTTGGCACCCACCGTCTGGACGGCGGTGCCGCTGAGCCTCGGGTGGCCGGCGATCAGCTCGATGGCGGCCCGGGTGCCGAGCACGGCGCCGTCGGTGGCGTCCGGGTCGGCCACGCGCCCGCCGCGCACCACGTTGTCGACGACGATCACGCTGCCGACGGCGGTCAGCTTCAGGGCCCACTCCACGTAGTGCGGGTTGTTGGCCTTGTCGGCGTCGATGAAGACCAGGTCGAAGGGGGGCGGCTGCTCCTCCGCGAGCTTCGGCAGCGACTCCAGCGCCGGGCCCACGCGCACGTCGGCCAGGGCGCCGAACCCGGCACGGGCGAGGTTGGCGACGGCGACCTCGGCGTGCCGGGCGCTGTACTCCAGCGTGACCAGGCGGCCGTCGGCGGGCAGGGCGCGGGCCAGCCAGATGGTGCTGTAGCCGCCGAGGGTGCCGATCTCCAGGATGCGGCGGGCGCCCTGGATCTCGGCGAGGAGCCGGAGCAGCTTGCCCTGGGGTGCGCTGACCGCGATCGGCGGCAGCCCGGCGGCGTCGCTGTCGCGCAGGGCGGCGTCGAGCGCGTCGTCCTGGGGGGAGAGGTGGCGGGTGAAGTAGGCGTCGACGTCGTCCCAGACCTGGGGGTCGCTCATGCCGGGGAAGCCTCCGTGTGTGTGGTTAGCGCGTCTAAGTAGGCGCGCTAATGAATATAGTCCCCGGGTGCGCCGGGTGCGCCGGGTGCGCCGGGTGCGCCGGGTGCGCTGAGCATTCGGTGCGGGCCGGCCGGGCGTCGGACGCCTCCGCCGTGGCCCGCGGCCCCCGCTCGGGTCCTCCGCGACCCCGCCTCGGCGTATGGGCCCCCATGGCCCGCTCGGGTCCTCCGCAGTCCCGCCCGTGTGTGTCCCCACGGCCGCGCTGACGCCCTTCCCGGTCCCGCCTCCGCGTGTAGTCCCACGGCCCTGCTCGCGCCTTCCCGGTCCCGCCTCCGCGTGTGCCCCCGTGCCCCCGCTCGCGCCCTCTCCGGCCCGCCCCCGTGCGAACCGCGGCCCCGCTCGCCCCGCCCGCGCTCCCTCGGCCCTCCTCCGCGCGACCCGCGGTCCCGCCCGCGCCTCCGTGGTCCGGGCCACCGTGCGCCTCCGCGCGGCATCCGGGCACCGTGCCGCGCTGCGCCCCGGGGGGAGCGGTCGTGGGCTCCGGTGTGCCGCTTACGCCCGGTATGCTTTCGTCGCCCGTGGCGTCGGGAGGCGCGCGGCGCGCGGGGCCGTCCCGCCGCGGCGCGGGTGCCGTCCCGTTCCGGCGAGGGTTCCTCCGGCTCGGCGGGGGTCCGTTCCGGTGGGATTCCGGCCCGCCCCGGCCTGTGATCCTGATCGCTCCGCACGGAAGCGGATCAACCGCCTCCGCACTATCGTCGTCCGAACGGACGGCGCCCGGAACGCGGGCGGACGACCGGCCCGGCCGGGCGGAGGCCGGGGAATTCCGGCCGAACACCGGGCACCTGTCAGGTGAGGCGGGGCTGTCCGGGGTCTGTTTCCAGGGGTGGCGCGGCCCTCATTAGGGTTCGCAAGGACAGCACCGCGCACCGGCGCGGTACGAACGGGGCGGGAGGCCGACGCGGCGTGGCGAATGCGGAGCACAACGGACGACCGGCGGATGCCTTCGGCGCCCCGGCCGCCGACCCGGCCCCCGCGCGGCTGCGCACGACACGGCTGGTGCTGTGGCTGCTCGTCGCCCTCCTCGCCGTACGGCAGCTCGCCAGCGTCCTCGGCTCCCCGCGCGGGGAGCGGCTGACGGACCTGGAGACCTGGGTCGGCGCGGGCGGCGTCCTGCACGTCGAGGGCTCGCTCTACGACTCCACCCGGTTCACCGGCACCCCCTTCGTCGGGCTGGTCCTCAAGCCCCTCACCCGCGCGGCCGAGCAGGCCCTCGGCTGGGGCTGGACCTTCGGCTCGCTGCTCCTCGTCGTGGCCCTCGGCCTGGTCGCCGCCCGCGCCCTGCCGCCCCCGGTCGGCCGCCGCACCGCGCTGCTGGCGGCCCCCGTGGCCGTCAGCCTGCTGATGCTCTCGCTGCCGGTCCGCAACGCCCTCTGGCTCGGCCAGACCAGCATCATCCCGGTCCTGCTCGTCCTGCTGGGCTGCTTCACCGTGCGCGGCGAGCGCGCCGGGGGCGTCCTGATCGGCGTGGCCGCCGCCCTCCAGCCCACCCTGCTGCTGTTCGCCCCCCTGCTCTGGTTCACCCGCCGGCGGCACGCCGCCGGAGTCACCGGCGCCGTCTTCGCCGGGTGCACCGCGCTGGCCTGGGCCCTGATGCCCGACGACTCCTACGCCTACTGGGTCCACCACCTGGCCGGGGTCGGGCTGGGCGGCGCGGCCGACGACCTCGCCAACCAGTCGCTGCACGGCGCCCTGCTGCGCCTCGGCATGTCCGGCCCGGCGGAGATCGCCCTCTTCCTCGCCCTCGGCGCCGCCGTCGCGGCCCTCGCCGTGCGCCGCGCCGTGCGCTACGCCCGCGACGGGCAACTGCTGCTCGCGGTCGCCGTCACCGGCTGCGCCGCCGTCGCCGTCTCGCCCACCACCTGGCAGCACCAGCTCCTGTGGGTGCTGCTCGCGCTCGTCGGCCGGGTCGGCAAGCGCGCCTCCGACCGGTACGTGTGGCCCGTCGCCGTCGTCCTCGTGATGACACTGCCCGCGCGGATGATGCTGCCGAACATGGAGGCCGCCCACCCGCTGCGGGACAATCTGGTCCTGCTGGCCGCGCTGGCCGCGGCCGCCGCGGTGCCCTTCCTGGCCCGCACCTCGCCGTACTTCGACGCGCCCGTCCCCACCCGGTACGCGGACCCGGTGCCCGCCCGCCTGCGGCACGTGCCGCTGCTGCCCTTCCTGCGCCGCGTCCTCACCCGCCCCAACCTGCTGCTGGAACTGCTCCTCATCCGGGTCACCTACGCCGCCTACCAGCAGGTCCGGCTGGCCGCGACCGGCGGCAGCAACTCGGCCGGGCGGTTCCGCGCCGAGCAGCACGGGCACCAGATCCTCGACCTCGAACGCGTGCTGCGCATCGACATCGAGTACGCGGTCAACCACGCCGTGGTCAAGATCGACTGGCTGCGGAACTTCTTCGACTTCTATTACGAATCGTTCCACTTCGTGGTGCCGCTGTCGGTCCTGGCCGTCCTGTACTGGCGGCGCCCGGTCGACTACCGCTGGGCCCGCACCGCGCTCGGCTTCACCACCCTGCTGGCCCTGGTCGGCTTCTGGCTCTACCCGCTGGCCCCGCCGCGCCTGATGCCGACCCTCGGCATCATCGACACGGTGCACGGAGTGCAGGACTTCTCCAAGCCCGACTACGGCACGCTGACGGCCCTCACCAACCAGTACGCGGCGATGCCCTCACTGCACTTCGGCTGGTCGCTGTGGTGCGGTGTGGTGATCGCGGTCATCGCGCCGAGGACGTGGATGAAGGCCCTGGGCCTGCTGCACCCGCTGCTCACCGCCTCGGCCATCGTGGCGACCGGCAACCACTGGGTGCTGGACGCGGTGGGCGGCGCCGCCGTGGTCGCCGGAGGCTTCGGGCTGGCCCACCTGTTCCAGGGGCCGAGGGCCCGCACGGCGAGGGACGCGGCGCTCGCGGGTGCCGGAGCCGGTACAGCCACCGGTGCCGGTGCCGGTGCCGCGGCGACCGGAGCACCGGGTGCCGCCGTCGCCGCGCGGGGGACCGCGGGCGGCACCGGCGGAGCCGGCGGGGGAGGCGGCGGCGCGGACCCGTCCGGCGCCGCCACCGCGGGGGAACCCGCCCCCGACGGCGCCCCGGAGCCCGCCCCGGGCGTCCCCCGGCCCGCCGCGGAGCCCCCGCTCAGCAGCGGTTCCCCGGCGCGTTCGGCAGACCGTAGCGGGAGCTGATCCGGTACTCGCCCGCCGCCGGGACGGTCAGCCGGGCGAACTCGCCCTCCCGGGCGAGGCACCCGCCGTCCGCGCGCAGCCACGGCGACCAGGCCACCCGCACCGTGGCCGCGCCGGGGCGCTCCATCCGCACCACCAGCTCCGCGCCGTCGGAGCGGACCAGGGCGCCGGGGGCGGAGACCAGCGGCACCGCGTCGCGCACCCGGTACACCCGCCAGTTCCGGTCCTCCCACACCGGCTCCAGCCAGTCCGGCCGCAGCGCCGCGTCGCCCACCAGCCGGGCCTCCTCCTCGGCGTACCCGTCGGGCCGGGCGAGCGGCAGCACCACGTAGCCGACCGCCCAGCGGTCCAGCCAGGCCCGGTAGGACGCGGCGGAGAAGCTGCCGTCGTAGAAGAGGCGGGCTCGCTCCATGTCGAGCTGGCGGTTCCAGCCGCGGGCCATGTTCACGTGCGGGGCGAGGGTGACCGCCTCGCGGTGGTTGCGGGCGGGGACCACCTCGACACGGGTACGGTCGGAGCCCAGCCGCTCCAGCTCCCGCACGAGGCCCCGGGTGTCGGCGGCCCAGGCCGGGACGTCGGTGGAGACCCGCAGGTCGTCGGCGGTCTTCTTGCCGACCCAGCCGACCGAGAACACCAGCGCGACGACCAGCACCAGGCGCGCCGCCCGCCGCGCCGGGGGAGCGGTGAGCAGGGCGGCCAGCAGCACGGCCGGGGCGAGCAACTCGGCCAGCCGCTCCACGTTGGTGCCCACCGGCGAGGCGATCAGATACGTCAGCACGGTCCCCGCCGCGTACACGGCCCCGCCCCAGCGGGCGGCCCGCCAGGCGGGCGGGGCCAGCAGCGCGACCGTCAGCCCCAGCAGCGCGGGCGGCCAGATCCGGGCCGCGGGCATCAGGTGCTCCCCGGTGAAGGGGAAGAGCAGGGTGGTCAGCCCGACCACGGCGGCCGGCGGCACCAGCAGCACCAGGGCCCGCCCCACCTCCCGGACCAGCAGGTACCCGGCCCCGGCGACGGCGAGGAACAGCCCGGCCACCGGGGAGGCCATGGTCGCCAGCGCCGCGCACCCGGCGGCGGTCACCAGCCGCCGCCGTCCGGTCAGCGCCAGGCAGGCGGCCAGCCCGAGGGCGACCCCGAGGGCGAAGGTGGTCCGGCCCGAGGCGACGTTGCACCACAGGGCCAGCGAGGCCAGCAGCGCGGGCCACAGCGGACGTCGCACCCCCGCCCGCACCAGCAGCGCCGCCGCCAGCCAGGAGGCCGCCAGCCCGGAGGCGACGGTGACCGTCCGCACCCCGAGGAGGGCCATCAGGTACGGGGATATGACGCTGTAGTTGGCGGTGTGCGTGCCCCCGTACCAGAACAGCCCGTAGGCCGACGATCCGTGCCGGGAGGCGAAGTCGGCCCACGCCTGCTGGGCGGCCAGGTCCCCGCCGCCGGTGGCGAGCACGGCCCACCACAGCGCGTACAGCGGCAGCAGGGGCAGGGTGGCGAGGAGCGGGACGCGGTGGCGCTGCCACAGGGTGCGCGGGAGGCCGCGGAGGCGTCCCCCGGTCCGGGACGCGGGCGGCCGGGAGGCGGTGGGCTCGGCAGGGGCCACGGTGGGGAGGTTCCGTTCGGGGTCGTCGGCGGGCACGGCGGGGCACGTGCGGGGACGTCAATTCGAACAGACGCGTCGGTACGCCGAACGGCGGCCCCCCGTCAAACCGGGGGACCGCCGTTCGGCGCGAGTGCGCGGGGACCGGTGGCCGCGCGCGGGGCTCCCGGGCGGGAGCCGGGCCGGGTCAGTACCAGCCGTGGGACTGCCAGAAGGTCCAGGCGTCGCAGGCGCTGCCGTAGCGGTCCTTCATGTAGTCCACGCCCCACTTGATCTGGGTGGCCGGGTTGGTCCGCCAGTCGGACCCGGCGGAGGCCATCTTGGACGCGGGCAGGGCCTGGACCAGGCCGTAGGCGCCGCTGGAGGCGTTGGTGGCGGTGACGTTCCAGCTGCTCTCGTGCTGGACGATCCGGTCGAAGCACTGGTACTCGGCCGCGTTGCCGATCATCTTCTTCGCGGTCGCCTGCGCCGAGGAGGCCGGGGCCGCGGCCTGGGCGGGCGCGGCGGCGATCAGCGTGCCGCAGGCGGCGGCGGCCACGGTGACACCGGCGAGGGCCTTCTTCGGGGCGGTGACACGGCGGAGGAGGGAGACGGCGGTCAAGGCGGTGCCTTTCGTCGGGGTCGGGGGCGTCGGCGCGCACCGTCCGCGTCGCGGCGGCCCGGTACACGTCGGCGCCTCGGCCCGTGGGGGCGTCGGCGCCTGGCGACGGCTCCAGAGAAACAGGCCGGAAGATCCTCCGCAATCACCCCTTTTGCTAGTGGAGTTCGTATGTGGGGTGATGCGTGGTGCTGTGACCCGGCTCTCACCGCCCTGGTCAGAGCGGTGCGCGGAGATCGCGGGGGCGCCCCGGCGGCTACGAGGCGGGATCGTAGGTGAGCCGCGTCACGTGGGGCGGCTCACCCCGCCGGGGCGCCCCGGCGGGCTCGGGGCCTCCCCCGGGCTCCCCGCCGGTCCCTCCCGCCCGTCCGCCCCGCCGGACTCCCCGAAGGCGACCGGCGCCTCGAAGGCCGCCCGCCGGGTGGCCCGGCGCAGCGCCTTCAGCACGGTGGTGCCCAGCGTCAGGGTCAGCACCACCGTCAGCACCGCCCGGCCGCCGTCCCAGCCCAGCGAGGTGGCCAGGCAGTACGCCAGGAAGCGGGCCAGGTTGGCGGAGACCGGCGCGTCCGGGTCGAAGGCGATGTTCGACGACAGGGTGTTCATGAACGTCCAGCCCGCGAGGTTCGTCGCCGTCCCGTAGGCGAAGGACGCCGCGAAGCCGTAGGCGGCCAGCAGGAGCAGCTCCGCGCGGCCCCGCAGCCGGTCGGGGAGGGGCAGCAGGCCCGCGCCCATGGTGAACCAGCCCATCGACAGCATCTGGAACGGCATCCACGGCCCCACCCCGCCGGTCAGCAGCGCGGAGGCGAACATGGTGAGCGAGCCCAGCACGAAGCCGAAGCCCGGCCCGAGGACCCGGCCGCTGAGCAGCATCAGGAAGAACATCGGCTCCAGGCCGCCGGTGCCCGCGCCGAGCGGGCGCAGCGCCGCGCCGGTCGCCGCGAGGACGCCGAGCATGGCCACCGCCTTGGGGCCGAGGCCCGCCTCCGAGATGGTCGCCGCGAGCACCGCCACCATCAGCACCAGCAGCCCGGCGAAGAGCCACGGGGCGTCCTGGGAGTGGGCGTTCAGGGACGCCTCGGGCGGGGCGAGGAAGGGCCAGCCGAGGCCGCCCAGGCCCACCGCGCTGACCAGGACCAGGGCGGCGACGGAGCGGGGGCCCAGCCGGACGGCCCGGACCCGGCGCTCGCGGGGTGCCTCGGCGCTCATGCCAGGGCCCGCCTGACCTGCGCGACCGTCAGCCACTTCCGCGGGGCCAGCACCTTGGCCACCTGCGGTGCGAAGGACGGCGAGGCGACCACCACGTCGGCCGCCGGGCCGTCGGCGATGACCTCGCCCTCGGCCAGCAGCACCACCCGGTCGGCCAGCTCGGCGGCCAGCTCCACGTCGTGCGTGGCCAGCACGATGGCGTGCCCCTCGGCGGCCAGCGCGCGCAGGATCGCGGCCAGCCGCGCCTTGGCCGCGTAGTCCAGCCCGCGCGTCGGCTCGTCCAGCAGGAGCAGCGGCGGGCGGGCGGCCAGCACCACGGAGAGGGCGAGGGTGAGCCGCTGGCCCTCCGAGAGGTCCCGCGGATGGGTGTCGTCGGTGACGCCGGGCAGCAGCCGCTCCAGCAGCGACCGGCAGGTGCCGGGTTCCGCCCCGGCGTCCCGGTCGGCCGCCGCGCACTCGGCGGCGACGGTGTCGGCGTAGAGCAGGTCGCGCGGCTCCTGCGGCACCAGGCCGACCCGGCGCACCAGCTCCCGGGGCGCCATCAGGTGCGGTACGGCGCCGCAGGCGCGGACCGAGCCGGAGGCCGGGGCGACCAGGCCGACCAGCGCGGACAGCAGGGTGGACTTCCCGGCGCCGTTGCGGCCCATCAGGGCGACGGTCTCGCCGGGGGAGACGGTCAGGTCCACCTCGCGCAGCGCCTCGACCCGGTCGCGCCGCACGGCCAGCCCGCGGACCTCGGCCGCGTACCGGGCGGGCCCGTCCGGCGCCCCGCCCGGGGGCCTGCGGCGGCGCAGCCGGGACAGGAGCGGGGTCCGGGCGGCGCGGGCGGGCGGCGGGGCGGCGGACGCGGGGAGGGCGCGGGCCGGGAGGGCGCGGCGCGGCGGCTCCCGGTCGGCGAGCCGGGCCCGCAGCGGGGCCGCCCGGCGGCGGGCGTCGCGCACCGTCAGCGGCAGCGGCGACCAGTCCGCCAGCCGGCCCAGCTCCACCACCGGCGGGAACACCGGCGACACCGCCATCACCTCGGCCGGGGTGCCCAGCACGGGGGCCGCGCCGGGGGAGGGCAGCAGCACGACCCGGTCGGCGTACTGGACGACGCGCTCCAGGCGGTGCTCGGCCATCAGCACGGTGGTGCCGAGGTCGTGGACCAGGCGCTGGAGGACGGCGAGGACCTCCTCGGCGGCGGCCGGGTCCAGCGCGGACGTCGGCTCGTCGAGGACCAGCACCCGGGGGTGCGGGGTGAGCACCGAGCCGATCGCCACCCGCTGCCGCTGGCCGCCGGAGAGGGTGGCGATGGAGCGGGCCCGCAGGTCGGACAGGCCGAGCAGGTCGAGGGTCTCCTCGACGCGCCGTCGCATCACGTCCGGCGCGAGCCCGAGGGACTCCATGCCGTAGGCCAGCTCCTCCTCGACGGTGTCGGTGACGAAGTGCTCCAGCGGGTCCTGGCCCACCGTGCCCACCACGTCGGCCAGTTCGCGCGGCTTGTGGGTGCGGGTGTCGCGCCCGGCCACGGTGACCCGGCCGCGCAGGGTGCCGCCGGTGAAGTGCGGCACGAGTCCGCCGACCGCGCCGAGCACGGTGGACTTGCCGACCCCGGACGGTCCCGCCAGCAGGACGAGTTCGCCCTCGGGCACCTCGAAGCAGATGCCCCGGACGGTCGGTCCGGCCGCTCCGTCGTAGGTCACGGAGACATCCTCGAAGCGGATCACGACGGCTCCTCGACGGGCTGGGCGGTGGGGGACGCGGAGGCGGTGCCCGGGGCCGGGCCGCGGGCGGCACGGGCGGTGCGGGGAGCGGGCCGGGGCGCGGGGCCGGGGCCGGGCGCGGGGGTGACCAGGGCCGGGAGCAGTCCGAGCAGCACGGCCGCCGCCGGCCACAGCGGCAGCGACGGCGCGACCAGCGGGACCACGCCCGGGTGCAGCGCGTCCGGGGCGCGGACGGAGGCCAGGAACAGCAGCGCGGCGACGGCCGCGCCGGAACCGGCGACCAGGACGGCGCGGACGTCCCAGCGGTCGGGGCGGTAGCGGGTGCGCGGCGAGCGGCGCCCGCCGAGCCACAGCCCGGCGACCGCGGCGGCCACCCCGCCCGCCAGCACCGGGACGCCGTAGGAGCCGCCCGCCGCGGTCATCACCCCGTACGTCCCCGCGCACACGCCGAGCAGTCCCCCCAGGGTGAGGGCGGCGGTGGTGCGGCGGACCCGGGCCGGGACCCGCGCGGTGCGGCCGTAACCCCGGGCGTCCATCGCGGCGGCCAGCGCGACCGAGCGCTCCAGCGCCCCCTCCAGCACCGGCAGCCCCACCTGGAGCAGCCCCCGCACGCCCCGGTCGGGGCGGCCGCGCAGCCGCCGGGCGGCCCGCAGCCGCTGGACGTCGGCGATCAGGCTGGGCGCGAAGGTCAGCGCCACGACCACGGCGACGCCCGCCTCGTACAGCGCGCCGGGCAGGGACTTCAGCAGCCGGGACGGGTTGGCCAGCGCGTTGGCGGCGCCCACGCAGATCAGCAGCGCGGCCAGCTTCATGGCGTCGTACAGGGAGAAGACGAGCGCCTCGGCGGTGACCCGGCCGCCGAGGCGGATGCCCTGTGCCCAGCCGGGCAGCGGGATCTCGGGGAGCGTCACCAGGGTGTGGGCGCCGGGGATGGGGGAGCCGAGGACCACGGTGAACAGGAGGCGGACGGCCAGCACGGCGAGGGCGAGCTTGACGAAGGCACCGTAGGAGCGGGACCAGGGGGTGTGCGGGCGGCGGGTGGTGACGACGTAGGCGGAGACGGCGACGAGCAGCGCCAGCAGCAGCGGGTTGGTGGTGCGGGTGGCGGCGGTGCCCAGGCCGAGCGCCCAGAGCCACCAGGCGCCGGGGTGCACGGAGACCGGGGGGCGGCGGGGGCCGGGGGCGCCGGTTCCGGGGGTGCGGCGTCCGGGCTGCGGGGCGCGGGGGCCCGAGGCGCGGAGTTCCGGGGCGGTGGGGGCGGTGCGGGTGCCGGTGCCGGGCGTGCCGGCGCGGGCGCCGTTCACGGGCGCGGTGGTGCCGGTGCGGGAGCCGTTCCCGGCGGCGGGGGGCCGGGGGCCGGGCGCGCGGAGGCCGGGGGCGGCACCGGGCGGGGTGGCGCGAGGGCGGCTGTCCGCGCCCGCACCCGCACTCGCGCCCGCGCCCGCGGGCAGCCGGCCGCCCGGCGGGAGCGGGGGCGGCAGGGGCCCGGTGAGGGGGCCGCCCGGCGGCCGGGGCGGTCCGGCGGCGGGGCCGGGCGCGGGTTCAGCGGGACGCATTCCCGCGCCGCCTCGCCTGCCAGACGGCCGCCCCGCCCAGGACCGCCACCACCGCGACGCCCGCGAACAGGCCGACCGACGGACCGGTGCCGCCCGTCCCTCCGGTGCTGTCCGGGGCGGTGGCGGCGGTGGACTCCCCGGCGCCGCCGCCCTCGGCGTCGGCGGAGCCCTTCGCGGTGTCCCGTCCGGTGACCTGTTCGCCGCAGCCCGTCCTCGGGTAGCCGGCGATGGCGCAGAGCAGGGCGCTGGAGTCGTAGCGCAGCGGGCCCGCCACGGCGGCCAGGGCCTCGGCGGTGGTGGCGTCCGGGGCGACGCGGGCGCAGGCGGTGCGGGCGGCGGGCGGGGCCGCGCCGTCCGGGGCGTCCGCGGCCGTGCCGAAGTCGAGGACGAGCGCCACCCGCTTGCTGCCCTCCTCGGCCGGGGTCCGTGCGCAGATCGCCGCGAAGTCCGCGGCGCCGCGCGGCGTGGCGGCGTCGGCGGAGTCCTCGCTCACCGCGAAGCGCAGGCCCTGGACGTCGCCGTCGGCGGGACGGGCGGTGGACGGGCCCTGGGTGGCGTAGACCCAGCGGTCGCCGTCGCGGTCCCAGAAGGACCAGTAGCGGTACCCGGCGGCCCCGGCCTGGGCCGCGCTCCCGAGGAGCAGGAGCAGGAGCGCGGCCAGCGCGATCGGTGCGGCGCGGCGTATCACGACCCGGACTTCCGGTTGCGGCCGCTGAGCAGGAAGCCGACGCCCACGCCGAAGACCAGGCAGACGCCCACGAACCACCAGACGCCGAAGCCGGAGTCGTCCTTACCGTCGTCCTTCTTCTTCTCGTCCTTCTTGTCCTTGGCGCCGTCCTCGCCGGGCGTCTCGGCGCCCGCCTTGAAACCCTCCGGGGCGGGGCCCAGGGCGTTCAGGGCGCTCACCAGATCGGTGCCGCCGAAGTCGCGCGGATCGGTGCCGGTGGCGTGGGCGGCCAGGATGAGCTGGGCGTAGGCGGCGGGGCCGCTCTGCTCGGCCCACGCACCGGCGTTCTTCTCCAGCCAGGCCAGCGGTCCGGCCGCGCTCGCGGCCCCGCTCCGCGCGGCGAGCGCCACCACGGTGTCGGCGGTGTTGCCGACGTCGGGCTGGTCCTCGGCGCCGGGGAGGGAGGAGGTGAGGTGGCCGTCCTCGGCCACGGCCCGCGCGAGGTGGGCGGCGCCGTTGGCGGCGGCCTGCTCCCGCGTCGCGGGGTCCGCGCAGGCGGGGGCGGTGCCGTCGGCCTTGCCGGGCCCGGTGACCAGGCCCTTGCCGAGGGCGGCGAGGACCGCGGCCGCGGTGGCGTCCTCGTTGGCCGTCAGCCCGCCGTCCTTGTCCGGCTGGTAGGCGAAGGCGCCGTCGCCCTTGCCCTTGGCGCAGGGCAGGGCGAAGGTCAGCAGGGCGTCGTAGGGCGACCTGCCGTCCTTGACGGTGGCGGCCGGGTCGGCGCCGGTGGCGGCCAGGGCGCCGATGACCACGGCGGTGGAGTTGGCGTCGCTCGGGGAGCCCGGGGTGTAGCCCCAGCCGCCGTCCTTGTTCTGCACGGAGGTCAGCCAGGTGAGGGCGTCGCCGACCGCCTTGTCGTGCCCGCCGAGGGCGGCGAGGGCCTGGACCGCGACGGCCGTGCTGTTGCTGTCGACCATCGTGCCGGTGCCGCACGCCGCGTCCGGGTCGGCGCGGAAGGCGGCGAAGGAGCCGTCGGCGCACTGCTGCCCGGTGAGCCAGGCCACGGCCCGCTCCGACGGGACCATGCGCACCGTGTCCTGCGCGAGCAGGGTCAGGGACTGGCGCCAGACGCCGTCGTACTGGGGGTCGGCCTTCCCGTAGAGCCCGGGGGGTGTGCCGGGGGAGGCGGAGGGCGACGGATCGGCGGCGACCGCGGGTGCGGCGGCGCCACCGAACACGGCCATGGCGGCCAGGACCGCGGCGCTGCGACGGCGGACGTTCATGATCGGCGGCTGCCTTCCCTGCGCGGGACCGGCAGCACGGGGCACCCCCGGGCGGCTCGGCCCCGTATGCCTCGACGGTGACCGTGCTCCGGCGGCGCCGGTGCACGTGAGCCGGTCACGTCCGCACGGGGCAGTCCGGCTCACCGTCCGGCCACGGGGCGGCGGGCGGTTCACGGTTGCGGGTCAGCGCCGGAATTGCACCGGCTTCCCCCCGTACGGGTGTGATGACGACGCCGCCACTTTACCCGTACGCCGCAAGGGGGGCCGAGGGAGCGGTCCGGAAAGCGGGGGCCGGGCGCCCGGTTCCGGCCCGGTGCGCCGGGAGCTTCCCGGAGGGCGCGCGCGGACCCCGGACCGGCGCCCTCTCCGGCGGGCTCCCGGCCCCCGTCCGGCCCAGCGGGCCGCCCCCGCCGCGCGAGTGCGCGGGAGCCCTCCGCCGCACCGCCGGGACCCCGGTCCGCCGTGGCGCGAATCACCCGATCCACCGCGCGCTCCCGGGCTACCTGCCGGTAGATTCGGAGCCTCCGAATGATCAACTCCGAAACTTGTTCCAGATCAGATGCCCGGCGTAGTCTCGCGGGACGGCGCGGTGGAGAAGGGGGCACAGGGTGACCGCTGAGGCCAGTCAGGCGGGTCCCGGTCAGGAGCCCGCCGCCGACGGCTTGCGACCGCTCCGCATCGCACTGCTCACCTACAAGGGGAACCCGTTCTGCGGCGGCCAGGGCGTCTACGTCCGCCACCTCTCGCGCGAACTGGCCCGCCTCGGCCACCGGGTCGAGGTCATCGGCGCCCAGCCCTACCCCGTCCTCGACACCCTCGACGACGCCCCCGGCGGACGGCTCTCCCTCACCGAACTGCCCAGCCTCGACCTCTACCGGCAGCCCGACCCCTTCCGCACCCCCGGCCGGGGCGAGTACCGCGACTGGGTCGACGCGCTGGAGGTCGCCACCATGTGGACCGGCGGCTTCCCCGAGCCGCTCACCTTCTCCCTGCGCGCCCGCCGCCATCTGCGCGCCCGCCGCGGCGAGTTCGACGTCGTCCACGACAACCAGACCCTCGGATACGGCCTGCTGGGCGACGTCGGCGCCCCCCTCGTCACCACCGTCCACCACCCCATCACCGTGGACCGGCGGCTGGAGCTGGACGCCGCCGGGAGCCGGGCCCGCCGCTACTCCGTGCGCCGCTGGTACGCCTTCACCCGCATGCAGAAGCGGGTGGCCCGCCGCCTGCCCTCCGTGCTCACCGTCTCCGGCACCTCCCGGCAGGAGATCATCGACCACCTCGGCGTCCGCGGCGACCGCGTCCACGTCGTCCACATCGGTGCCGACACCGACCTGTTCTCGCCCGACCCCTCCGTGCCCAAGGTGCCCGGCCGGATCGTCACCACCTCCAGCGCCGACGTCCCCCTCAAGGGGCTGGTCTTCCTCGTCGAGGCGCTGGCCGGGGCACGCGCCGAACGGCCCGGCGCCCACCTCGTCGTCGTCGGCAAGCGGCCCGCCGAGGGCCCCGTCGCCCGCGCGATCGAACGCCACGGCCTCGACGGCGCCGTCGAGTTCGTCAAGGGCATCACCGACACCGAACTCGTCCGCCTGGTGCGCTCCGCCGAGGTCGCCTGCGTGCCCTCCCTCTACGAAGGGTTCTCGCTGCCCGCCGCCGAGGCCATGGCCACCGGCACCCCCCTGCTCGCCACCACCGGCGGTGCCGTCCCCGAGGTGGCCGGACCCGACGGCGAGACCTGCCTCGCGGTGCCGCCCGGCGACGCCGGGGCGCTGGCCGCCGGGCTCGTCCGGCTCCTCGGCGACCCGGAGCTGCGGGCCCGGCTCGGCGCCGCCGGACGCGCACGCGTGCTGCGCCGCTTCACCTGGGCCCGCGCCGCCGAGGGGACCGTCGCCCGCTACCGCGAGGCCCTCGGCCCCGCGGCGGCCGTCCCCGCGACCACCCCCGGGGCCCCGACCAGTGACACCGGCGTCTACCCCGAAAGCAGGGCCACGTGCTGACCGTCGACTTCTCCCGGTTCCCGCTCGCCCCGGGCGACCGCGTCCTGGACCTCGGCTGCGGCGCCGGCCGGCACGCGTTCGAGTGCTACCGGCGCGGCGCCCGGGTCGTGGCGCTGGACCGGAACGCCGAGGAGATCCGCGAGGTCGCCGCCTGGTTCGCCGCGATGAAGGAGGCCGGGGAGGCCCCGGCCGGGGCCACCGCCACCGCCCTGGAGGGCGACGCCCTCGCCCTGCCCTTCCCCGACGAGTCCTTCGACGTGGTCATTGTCTCCGAGGTCATGGAGCACATCCCCGATGACAAGGGCGTCCTCGCCGAGATGGTCCGCGTCCTCAGGCCCGGCGGGCGGATCGCCGTCACCGTGCCGCGCTACGGGCCCGAGAAGGTCTGCTGGGCGCTGTCCGACGCCTACCACGAGGTCGAGGGCGGCCACATCCGCATCTACCGCGCCGAGGACCTCCTCGCCCGCATCCGCGAGGCCGGCCTGCGCCCCTACGGCACCCACCACGCGCACGCCCTGCACGCGCCCTACTGGTGGCTGAAGTGCGCCTTCGGCGTCGACAACGACCGGGCCCTCCCGGTGCGCGCCTACCACAAGCTGCTGGTCTGGGACATCATGAAGAAGCCGCTGGCCACCCGGGTCGCCGAGCAGGCCCTGAACCCGCTGATCGGCAAGAGCTTCGTGGCCTACGCGACCAAGCCGCACCTCCCGCCGGTGGACGCCGCGTGACCACGTCCCGCACACCCCGCACCGAACACCTCGTCCTGCCCGGCGTCCTCACCGCCGAGCAGGCCGACGCCACCGTCCGCGGAGTCCTCGCCCTCCAGCGCGAGGACGGCGCCATCCCCTGGTTCCGCGGCCACCACCTCGACCCCTGGGACCACGTCGAGGCCGCGATGGCCCTGGACGCGGCCGGCCGCCACCAGGAGGCCGCCCGCGCCTACGCCTGGCTGGCCCGGCACCAGAACCCGGACGGCTCCTGGT
This sequence comes from Streptomyces sp. SID8352, assembly GCF_009862265.1. Classification (GTDB taxonomy): domain Bacteria; phylum Actinomycetota; class Actinomycetes; order Streptomycetales; family Streptomycetaceae; genus Streptomyces. The sequence goes on from NZ_WWGX01000022.1 coordinate 108,358, forward strand.
ACGCCGCCTACGCCGACGGGGCCCACGACGACGTCACCGACCGGGGCCGGGAGACCAACTTCGTCGCCTACGCCGCCGTCGGCATCTGGCACCACTACCTCTCCACCGGCGACGACACCTTCCTGGACCGGATGTGGCCGGTCGTCGTCGCCGCCGTCGAGTTCGTCCTGCGCCTCCAACTGCCCGGCGGTCAGATCGGCTGGCGCCGCGACGAGGACGGCACCGCCGCCACCGACGCCCTGCTGACCGGGAGTTCCTCCGTCCACCACGCGCTGCGCTGCGCCCTGGCCATCGCCGAGCAGCGTGAGGAGGCCCAGCCCGACTGGGAACTCGCCGCGGGCGCCCTGCGGCACGCCATCCGGCGCCACCCCGAGCGGTTCCTCGACAAGGACCGCTACTCGATGGACTGGTACTACCCGGTGCTCGGCGGCGCGATCGAGGGGGCCGAGGCCCGCTCCCGCATCGCGGGGGACTGGGACCGTTTCGTCGTCCCGGGCCTCGGGGTGCGCTGCGTCGTCCCCAACCCCTGGGTGACCGGCGGCGAGTCGGCCGAACTGGCGCTCGCCCTGTGGGCGGTGGGCGAATCGGACCGGGCCCTGGAGATCCTCCAGTCCATCCAGCACCTCCGCGACCCGGAGAGCGGCCTGTACTGGACCGGCTACGTCTTCGACGACGACACCGTCTGGCCCCGCGAGCTGACGAGCTGGACGGCCGGCTCGCTGCTCCTGGCCGTCGCCGCGCTCGGCGGGCACGAGGCCACCTGCCGGATCTTCTCCGGCGACCTGCTGCCCCGGGGCCTGGACCCCGACTGCTGCGACTGACCTCACCGCACCCACGCGGACGGCCTCCGCCCCCCGAGCACACTGGGGAGGGAGGCCGTCGGCGGTGCGGCGGGCCGGCGGTCAGCCGCGCTGGATGCCCGAGGAGTCCTGCAGCACGCCGCGGCGGCCGTCCTGCGTCTGGGCGATCAGGTTCTGGCCGCGCTGCTCCACCGCCAGGTACCAGGTGCCGGGCGCCAGTTCCGCGATCGGCGTGGACGAGCCGTCCTCCGGGTACAGCGGACGCGGCACCGGCACGGCGAACCAGAACGGGGAGAAGTCGCCCGCGGGCTGCGCCGCCTGCGCGGCGGGCTGCGGCTGGCCCGGCTGCGGCTGGCCGCCGAGCGGCTGACCCGGCTGGCCCGGCTGCCCGCCGAACGGCTGCTGCGCGCCCGGGTAGCCGTATCCGCCCTGCGGCTGGCCGCCGTACGGCTGCGGGGCGGGCGGCTGGGGAGCGCCCGCCAGCGGGGCCTTGAGGGCCGGGACGAGCGGGGTCGCGATGGCGGCGCCGGCCAGCGCCAGGGTCGCGATCAGGCCCAGGACGAGACCGGTGCCCGCGTTGACGTCACTGGCGCCGAGGCCCCGGTAGATGTCGTCGAACGGACCCAGCGGGTCGATGATCGTCCAGAACGCCGTCCAGGCGGAGAAGACCGCCAGGACCACCCCGATCTGGCCCAGTTCGAGGCCGATGACCTTCCGGGGCTGGGGGAGCCCGCGCGCCACCACGATGAGGGCGGCGCCGGCGATGCCGCCGACGTACATGCTCATCACCAGGCCCAGGTTGTCCCAGGCGTTGGGGATGCCGCTGCCGTTGCCGCTGAATGAGTCCAGGAACGACGCGATGAACAGCAACACCGCTGCTCCGATCACCACGCCGTCGCCTCGAGTGAGGGAGCGGATATTCACTTCAGGTCCTTCGTAGGTCGGTCTCGTCGTCGGTGGAGGCGCCGCCGCCGTCCGGGCCGCGGGCCCGGTGCGCGGCGCGGGGGTGGCCCCTCGTCGTACGGGCGACACTATCGCCTGCACACGGAGGCTGTCCGCCCCGGAGAACCGGCGCGGAACACCCACCCGGCATCACCCGCGCAGGAAACTCACGATTCCCTCGGAGATGCCCCGTGCCGCCTTCTGCCTCCAGGCGCCGCTGGTCAGCAGCGCCGCGTCCTTGCTATCGCGCATGTTGCCGCACTCGATGAACACCTTGGGAACCGTTGACAGATTGAGACCACCCAGGTCCTGACGTGTGACGAGACCGGTACCGTCGCCGAGGTAGTTGGAAGGGGCGGTGCCGGTGGCCGCCACGAACCGGCCCGCGACCCGCTGTCCCAGCTCGGCTGAAGGGCCCACGATGGCCCGGGTGTCGGCGGCGCCGTCGTGCACCGCGCCCGGCAGGATCACGTGGAAGCCCCGGTTGCCGGTGCCCGAACCGTCGGCGTGCAGGGAGATCGCGGCGTCCGCGTGCGCCTCGTTGCCGATCCGGGCCCGCTCGTCCACGCACGGGCCGAACGGGCGGTCGCCGTCCTGCGTCAGCCGCACCGTGGCGCCCTGCGCCTCCAGCAGGTCCCGCAGCCGGTGCGCCAGGTCCAGGGTGAACCGGGCCTCCGGCCAGCCCGCGTCGGTGGCGGTACCCGTGGTGTCGCACTCCTTCCAGTGCGTGCCGATGTCCACCTTGCGGTTGATGTCGGCGGTGTGCTCCGCGTTGCGGGGGTTGTGCCCGGGGTCGATCACCACGACCTTCCCCCGCAGCGGGCCGCCGGGTCCAAAGGGGGCGGACGGCGCGGACGCGGAGGGGTCCGCCGCCGGGGCGGAGGACGGGGGGCCGGAGCCGTCCCGGCCGCCGTCCGGCTCCTCGCCGTGGGGTCCCGTGCCGTCAGGTCCCGTGCCGTCCGGGGAAGGACCGTCCGGGGAGGGGCCGGAGGGGGGCGCGGCGGCGGTGCTCCCGGCCCGGCCCGCACCGGTGCCGGCGTCCCCGCCGCCGACCGCCGCGTACACCCCCCAGCCCAGCAGCGCCCCCGGCACCAGCGCGGCCAGTGCCACCGTCAGCGGGCGGCGCAGCGGTGAACGGCGGGGCGGCTGCGGTGGATCGAGTTCCGGTCCGGTGTACGACACGGCAGGCACTCTAACCGGGCGCCCGGTCCCCCGTCCCCGTCCGCCGCAGGACCCGCAGCGAGCCGGTGGCCGACACCTCGGTGAACTCCCCCGAGCCCAGCGCCCGGAGGTACACCCGGTAGGGGGCCTGGCCGGTGAACTCGTCCACCGGGTCCGGGAAGACGTCGTGGATCACCAGCAGACCGCCGTCCGCCACGTGCGGGGCCCAGCCCTCGTAGTCGGCGTTCGCGTGCTCGTCGGTGTGCCCGCCGTCGATGAAGACGAGGGCGAGCGGGGCGCTCCAGACCGCCGCCACCCGGGGAGAGAGGCCGACCAGCGCCACGACGTGCTCCTCCAGACCGGCCCGGTACAGGGTGCGGCGGAAGGCGGGCAGCGTGTCCATCACGCCCAGCTCGGGATCGACCGTCGCCGGGTCGTGGTACTCCCAGCCCGGCTGCTGCTCCTCGCTGCCCCGGTGGTGGTCCACGGTGAGCGCGGTGACCCCGGCCCCGCGGGCCGCGTCGGCCAGCAGCAGGGTGGAACGCCCGCAGTACGTGCCCACCTCCAGCAGCGGCAGGCCCAGCCCGCCCGCCTCCACGGCCGCCGCGTACAGGGCCAGGCCCTCGTCGGCGGGCATGAATCCCTTCGCCGCCTCGAACGCGGCCAGGATGTCCGGCGTGGGTGCCGCGGCCATGGGGGTCCTTCCGGTCGTGCGGACACTGTGCCGCCCCATGCTGCCGCACCGGGGTCGGGGCCGGAGGGGAGGGGCTCCGGGGCTGTTCCGGCAGGGGAGCCGGGGCACGGGGACGCCCTGGCACGGACGGCCGGGGTACGGGGATCGCACGGGGAGAGGGGGGACGCGGGGTCACGGGCGTGGGGGACGGAGGGCGGGGAGCAGGGGGCGGGGAGCCGGGAGCGGGGCGCGGCGGGCCGGTGGGGTCGGCGGGGCGGCCCCGGCGGGGCCCGGTGGCGGGGAGGTGCGCCGGGGGTGTCCGCCCCGGGGCGCGGTCCCCCGAGCGCCGGGGTGTGCGCCCCGTGGGGTTCGCCGGGCCCCGTGCTGCCGCCCGAAGCGGAACATCCGCCGCCGGGTGTGTCCACGCAGGGAACGGGTTGAGACCATGGCATCCATGCCCGACACCTCAGCCGCCTGCCCCACCGCCCGGATATCCCCGCCCCGCCGCACCCCGCCCGCCGGTCTGGTGGTGGCGCTCGCCTGTGCCGGCCAGTTCCTCGTCGTCCTCGACGTGTCCGTCGTCAACGTCGCGCTGCCGTCGATGCGGACCGATCTCGACCTCACGGCCCAGGGCCTCCAATGGGTCGTCAACGCCTACTCCATCGCCTTCGCCGGGTTCATGCTGCTCGGCGGACGGGCCGGGGACCTGTACGGGCGCAAGCGGATGTTCCTGCTGGGGATCGGCCTGTTCACGCTGGCCTCGCTCGGCGGCGGGCTCGCCCAGGAGGGCTGGCAACTGCTCCTCGCGCGCGCCGTGCAGGGGCTCGGCGCGGCGGTGGTGGCGCCCTCGACGCTGACCATCGTCACCGAGGCGGTTCCGCCGGGCGCCGCGCGGGCCCGGGCCATCGCGACGTGGACCGCCGTCGGCGCGGGCGGCGGGGCCGCCGGGGGACTCGTCGGCGGGGTGCTGGTGGACACCCTGTCCTGGCGCTGGGTGCTGCTGATCAACGTGCCCGTCGGCGTGGTCGTGCTGGCCGGCGCGGTGCTGGGGCTGTCCGAGAGCCGCTCCGGGGGCGGACGGCGGCTCGACCTGCCGGGCGCCGTGCTGGTCACCGCCGGTCTGGCCACCCTGGCGTTCGGGATCTCGCAGACGGAGTCCACCGGTTGGGCGGCGGCGGCCACGCTGGTGCCGCTGGTGGCCGGTGCCGTGCTGATCGGGCTGTTCCTCGTCGTCGAGGCGCGCACCGCGGCCCCGCTGATGCCGCTCGCGCTGCTGCGGGTGCGCTCGGTGGCCTCGGCCAACACGGCGATGCTGGTCTCCGGTTCGGCCATGTTCTGCATGTGGTTCTTCATGACGCTCTACGTCCAGAACGTGCTCGGCTACACCCCGCTGGAGGCCGGGCTCGCGCTGGTGCCGAGTTCGCTGGCCGTGGTGCTCGGCTCGAAGGCGGCACCGCGCGTGATGCGTGCCATGGGGGCGCGGAACGTGGCGGTGCTGGGCACGTTCCTCGCCGCGGCCGGGTTCGCCTGGCAGTCGACGATGACCGCGGACGGCGGGTTCGTCACCGCGATCCTGGTGCCGGGGGCGCTGATGATGCTGGGCGCGGGGCTGGCGGGGACCCCGCTGGCGTCGCTGGCCACCTCGGGGTCGGCGCCGGGGGACGCCGGGCTGGTCTCCGGGCTGGTCAACACCTCGCGGACGATGGGCGGCTCGCTGGGGCTCGCGGTCATGGCGACCATCGCCGCCGCCCGCTCCGGTGGCGAGTCCGCCGGTCCCGAGGCGCTGACCGAGGGGTACGCGCTGGTCTTCCGGGTCGGCTCGGTGGTGCTGGTCGTGGCCGTGCTGCTGATGTGGCTGTGGCTGCCGCCGCGCGGGAAGCGCCCGGCGGACGGGCCCAGGGGGTAGCGCCGTCGGCGGTGCGCGGGGGCGTTTCGCCGTCCGGCGCGGCCGGGGACGCCGACCTCGCCGGGGTGTCGGGGTTGTCCGGGGCGGCGATGACGCCGGGGGCGCCGATGACGTCGGGATGCGGTGGCGCGGCGCTCGTTGCCGGGAGGGCCGTGCCGGGAGGTTCCCCCGGGGCCGTGCCGCCTGCCCCCTGTGGACCGTCGGCGTGCCGCCCGGCCCGGGACGGTTCGCACCCCTCGGCGAGGAGCGGGCGCCCCCTGCCCCGCACCGCTGGGCCGCCCCGCAGCCCCTGGGCCGCCGGGCCGCCCGCCGCCCGTTCGCCGGACCCGCCGTCCCCACCGCCCACCCGCCGACCCTGTCGGGTTCCCGCCGGGCCGACCGGCCCGTTCACGCCGCGGCCCCGCCCGTCGGAGGTGACGGGCGGGGCCGCGGTCTGGTGCTGGGCCGTGCGGTGGCGTCAGGCCGCCGCCGGTCCCGCCTCTTCGGCGGGCCTGCGGTGGCGGCCGTTCGGGGCCGCCTGGCCCTCCTGCTCGGACACCGGTCCGCGGTGCCGGCCGTGGCCGGTCGCGGCCCCCTGAACGTCGGCACCGCTGGCCTGCGTCGGCTGGTTCGTGCTGGCGTTGCTCATCGGAAGGAATTCACCCCGTATACATGATCTTTCCTGTGGGCCGAGCGAGTGTAACCGGCACACCTCGGGCCGAATCCAGACGGCCACGCCGACCGGGATTATTTCGTTACAAGCTGTGCGAGCGGGGCCTGCTGGAGCGGTACGGGGCGGGACGGGGCTGGGTCCGGCAGGGCCGGGGGGAGCGCCCCGGGCGGGGTCCTGGACGGCTCGTCGGACGGGGTCCGCGCCGGTGGCTCCGGGACGGCCGGCGAGGCGAGCCGGGCCAGGCCGCAGGGGGTCCGCGCGGTGGCGTACGGCAGGTGCAGCACGGCGTCGGCCGTCCACAGCCCGGCGCCCGCCAGCCAGCCCTCCGGGGCCGGGACGTGGCGCAGTCGCCGCTCGGCCGGGTGCCAGACGGCGACCCAGCATCCGAAGGCCCCGTCCATGCGCAGCGCCACCGCGCACCGCTCCGGCGTCAGCGCCTGCCCCGGCTGGATGGCGAACGGCGTGATCACGCAGTCCCGCAACCGCAGGCACTCGGGGAACCGCACCGGCAGGGTGCTGCCCAGGACGCCCCAGCCCAGCCGGGGCCGCCCCGGCGAGGGCGCGTCGGAGCGGATCATCAGCAGCCCGCTGTCCGGGTCGGCCAGCAGCACCCGGTCGTCGCTGTGCTCGGCGATCTGGAGCAGCGGCGACACCTCGCAGCCCCGCCCCAGGTCCACCACGACCGCCTTCACCCGGCCCCCGGTCTCCCGGTCGAGGGCCAGTATCCGGCCCGCGCGGTCCAGCCAGGCCCCGCCCGAGCAGCGGCCCGGGATCTCCGCGAGGCACCGGGGCCCGGAGCCGCCGCCCGCCACCTGCCAGAGCGCGGTCGCCCGCGGGCCCACGGCCAGGGCGTACGCCCGCTCGCCGCCCGGCGCCGCGGGCAGCAGCCGCAGCCGGGTCTCCGCGTCCCGGCACCCCACCGCGCCGAGCGGCAGCTCGCCGGTGCCCGGGCCGGTCGGGTAGAGCAGCGCGAAGACGTGCCGCCCGCCCGTGACCCGGTGGATCAGGACCCGCCCGTCGCCCATCGGCTGCACCTCCGTGCCGGGCTCCTCCGGCTGGTTGCCCGGCAGCGGCACCGCGTAGGGCTCCGGCCCGTCGAGGGTCCAGCGCTCCGGGTACCAGCAGTCGCCGCGGCGGGTGAGACGCGCCGCGTACCCGCCCTCCGCCGCGATCGCGCACTCCGCCCGCGGCGGCCCCCCGCCCCCCGGGACCACGTCACGCCCGGCCTCGTGGTCCGCCGTGAGCCCGACAGGCCCTGTGGCACACGCTGTCATCGTTCGGTCACCTCCGGTGATGAAGCTAGTTTTCGTACGCACGGGCGGGGGAGAGACAGCGGCCGTCATCACACAAACGGGTGTCACAGGAACGATTCCTCCGAGGACAACGGGGTGGTGTGCTGGACATCGCCGGTCCGGCCCGGCCAGGGGCGGCGGGTACGGCCGCGCACCGCGCCCGGGTAGCCTTGCCCCCGTGCCCCGTCTGTCAGAAGTCATCGCCGCGCTGGAGAACCTGTGGCCCGCCGAGCGGGCCGAGTCCTGGGACGCGGTCGGCACCGTGGTGGGCGACCCCGACCGGGAGGTCTCCCGGGTCCTGTTCGCCGTGGACCCCGTCCAGGAGATCGCCGACGAGGCGGTGGAGCTGGGCGCCGACCTGCTCGTCACCCACCACCCCCTCTACCTGCGGGGGACGACGACGGTCGCCGCGTCCACCTTCAAGGGCCGTGTGGTGCACACCCTCATCAAGCACGACGTCGCCCTGCACGTCGCCCACACCAACGCCGACACCGCCGACCCGGGCGTCTCCGACGCGCTGGCCGGGGCCCTCGGCCTGCGCGTCCTCGGCCCCCTGGTGCCGGACCCGGCCGACCCCGGGGGCCGCCGCGGACTCGGCCGGATCTGCGAACCGGAGCGCCCGCTGACCGTCCGCGAGTTCGCCGCCCTCGCCGCCGAGCGGCTGCCCGCCACCGCGCAGGGCGTCCGCGTCGCGGGCGACCCGGACGCGCCGGTCCGCACCGTCGCCGTCAGCGGCGGTTCCGGCGACGGCCTCCTCGACCACGTGCGGGCGGCGGGCGTCGACGCCTTCCTCACCGCGGACCTGCGCCACCACCCGGTGTCCGAGGCCCGCGCCCAGGGCCCCCTCGCGCTGCTCGACGCGGCGCACTGGGCCACCGAATGGCCCTGGTGCGAGCTGGCCGCCGCCCAGCTCGACGCGATCTCCGACCGCGAGGGGTGGGCCCTGCGGGTCCATGTCTCCCCGACGGTCACCGATCCCTGGACCGCCCACGCGGCGTCACCGTCCACCCCGCCCTCCGAACACACCGCAGGAGCCCCCAACTGAACGCCGCGCCCGCCGACCAGATCCGACTCCTCGACGTCCAGGCCCTCGACGTCCGGCTCCAGCAGCTCGCGCACCGGCGCCGGTCGCTGGCCGAGCACGCCGAGATCGAGTCGCTGACCAAGGAGCACGCCCAGCTCCGCGACCTGCTCGTGGCCGCGCAGACGGAGGAGAGCGACTGCGGCCGAGAGCAGACCAAGGCCGAGCAGGACGTGGACCAGGTGCGCCGGCGCGCCGCCCGCGACCAGCAGCGCCTCGACTCCGGCGCCGTCACCTCCCCGAAGGACCTGGAGAACCTCCAGCGCGAGATCACCTCCCTCGCCAAGCGCCAGGGCGACCTGGAGGACGTCGTCCTGGAGGTCATGGAGCGCCGTGAGTCCGTCCAGGAGCGGGTCGGCGAGCTGACCGGCCGGGTCGCCTCCGTCCAGGAGCGGATCGACGACGCCACCGGGCGCCGGGACGCCGCCGTCGGGGAGATCGACGGCGAGGCCGCCTCGGTCACCAAGGAGCGCGGGGTCATCGCCGCGACGGTCCCCGCCGACCTGCTGCGCCTCTACGACAAGCTGCGCGAGCAGCAGGGCGGCGTCGGCGCGGCGAAGCTCCACCAGCGCACCTGCCAGGGCTGCCGCCAGGAACTGGCCATCACCGAGCTGGCCGAGGTGCGCTCGGCGGCGCCCGACACCGTGCTGCGCTGCGAGAACTGCCACCGCATCCTGGTCCGTACGGCCGACTCGGGGCTGTAGGGCGCGTGACGGGGGCGGAAGCGGTGCGGGAGTTCGTCGTCGAGGCCGACGGCGGGTCGCGGGGCAACCCGGGGCCCGCCGGGTACGGCGCCGTGGTCAGCGACGCGGTGACGGGGGAGACCCTCGTCGAGACCGCCGAGTACCTGGGCGTCGTCACCAACAACGTGGCGGAGTACCGGGGGCTGCTGGCCGGGCTGCGCGCGGCCCGCGCGCTGGACCCCGGGGCGCGGGTGCGCGTCCGGATGGACTCCAAGCTGGTCGTCGAGCAGATGTCGGGGCGCTGGCGGATCAAGCACCCCGACATGAAGCCGCTGGCGGCCGAGGCCGCGCGGGTCCTCCCGCCCGAGCGGGTCAGCTACGAGTGGATCCCGCGCGCCGAGAACAAGCACGCCGACCGCCTGGCCAACGAGGCGATGGACGCGGGGGCGCGCGGCGAGGCGTGGTCCCCGTCGGCGTCCACGGCGGAAATCGACGCGGCGCCGGGCGGGACACGGCCGGCCGGTCCCCTCCCCGGGGCGGGCGCGCGGGCCGCGGACGCGGGGTCCGCCGCCGGAGCGGCCACCGGGACCGGCGGGGGAGCCGGGGCATCCTCCCCGGCCGACCCGGACCGCGCCGGTGACCGGGCCGGGACCGGCCGGGGCGCACGGGACCGGGCCGACGTCCGCGCCGCCTCCTCCGTCGCCTCGCCCGGCTGGGGGCCCGCCGACATGGGCGCCCCGGCCACCTTCGTCCTGCTGCGGCACGGCGAGACGGCGCTGACCCCGCAGAAGCGCTTCTCCGGGAGCGGCGCAGGCGGCGACCCCTCGCTGTCCGACGCCGGCCGGGAGCAGGCCGCCAGGGCGGCCGACGGCCTCGCCCGGCGCGGCACCGTGCAGGCCGTGGTGGCGTCGCCGCTGGCCCGCACCCGGGAGACCGCCGCCGTGGTCGCCGCCCGCCTCGGCCTGGAGATGGCGGTCGACGAGGGCCTGCGCGAAACCGACTTCGGCGCCTGGGAGGGCCTCACCTTCGGCGAGGTCCGCGAGCGGTACCCCGACGACCTGAACGCCTGGCTGGCCTCCCCGGACGCCCGGCCGACCGGCGGTGGCGAGAGCTTCGCGGAGACCGGCGCGCGGGTCGCCGCCGCCCGTGACCGCCTGGTCGCCGCGTACGCCGGGCGCACCGTCCTGCTGGTGTCGCACGTGACGCCGATCAAGACCCTCGTGCGCCTCGCCCTGGGCGCCCCGCCCGAGGCGCTGTTCCGGATGGAGCTGTCGGCGGCCTCGCTGTCGGCGGTGGCGTACTACGCCGACGGCAACGCCAGCGTCCGCCTGTTCAACGACACGTCGCACCTGCGCTGAGCCCGGCCGCCTCGCGGGCCAGCGCCTCCACCCGCGCCCAGTCCCGCCCGGCGACCGCGTCCTTCGGCAGCATCCAGCTCCCGCCGACGCAGCCGACGTTGGACAGCGCCAGGTACTCCGGCGCGGAGTCCGGGCCGATGCCGCCGGTCGGGCAGAACCGGGCCTGCGGCATCGGCCCGGCCAGCGCCCTGAGGTAGGCCGTGCCGCCGGCCGCCTCCGCGGGGAAGAACTTCATCTCCCGCACCCCGCGCTCCAGCAGGGCCACCACCTCCGAGGTGGTCGACACCCCCGGCAGGAACGGCACCCCGGACCCGAGCATCGCCGTCAGCAGGGCGTCCGTCCACCCCGGGCTGACCAGGAACCGCGCCCCGGCCGCGACCACCTCGTCGACCTGGCCCGGTGTGAGCACGGTGCCCGCCCCGACCACCGCGTCCGGCACCTCGGCGGCGATGGCGCGGACGGCGTCGACCGCGACGGGGGTGCGCAGCGTCACCTCGATCGCGGGCAGCCCCCCGGCGACCAGCGCGCGGGCGAGCGGCACGGCGTCGGCGAGGTCCTCCACGACCACGACGGGGAGGACGGGCGCGAGGTCCAGCACCGAGGGCGGGGGCACCGGCGCGAGGGCTCCGGCGGGGGAGGGGGCTACGGGGGAGGACGGGGACGGCAGAGGCGAAGTCATGCGGTCATCGTGCCCGGCGGGACGCAATCTCTGCAATCACCGTTGCGAGGGATGCAATCCCCTGGGTGGCTGGGCGGCTGGGCGGCTTCGTCGCCGGGTGCGGGCGCGGGTGCGGGTGAGGGGTGCGCCGGGCGCGGCGGCGGCACTGGCCCGGCGCCGGATGCGCGGGCCTCGTCGGCAGGGTACGGGGCCACCTTCGGCCGGTGCCGCACCCTCCGGCGGAGGGTCCGGATCGGTGAGAGCCCGGCCGCCGGGGTGCCGCACCGCTCCCGGACCCACCGGGGTGTCGCCTCGCTCCCGCACCCACCGGGGCGTTCGAATCGCTTCGGCACTCCTGGGGGCACCGCACCCGCACACCCGCACCCGCGCGCCCGGCCACCGCCGGGGGAAGCCGCGCGGGCTAGTGGATCTCGTCCACCAGCACGTCCAGCGCCCATGGACGGCCCGCCCCGCCCGGTGTCCGGGTCTCCACCGTGTGCCCGAGGTCCCGCAGGGCCGTCACCAGCTCCTCGGGCGTCCCGGGCGCGGTACCGGTGGTCAGCAGGCTCCGCACGATCCGGCCCTTGGTCGCCTTGTTGAAGTGGCTGACGACCTTCCCCGTCGGCGCGTGCAGCACCCGCACCGTCGCCGTCCGCGCGGCGACCGCGCCCTTGGGCTTCCACGCCGCCGAGTACGCCGCCGACCGCAGGTCCAGCACCAGCCCGTCGCCGGCCGCCTCGGGCAGCACCGCGGCCATCGGCGCCCGCCAGAACGCGCCCAGCGCGCCGAGCGCGGGCAGCCTGACGCCCATGGAGCAGCGGTAGGAGGGGATGCGGTCGCTCACCCGCACCGCGCCCCACAGCCCCGAGAACACCAGCAGCGAGCGGGCCGCCCGCCGCTTCGCGGCCGGTTCCAGGGTGGCCAGGCCGAGGGCGTCGTAGAGCACCCCGGTGTAGATCTCGCCCGCGGGCCGGGCCCCGGCGGTCCGCAGCGCGGCGTTCTTGCCGACCTCGCCGCGCAGCCCCTCGCTGAGCCCCAGTACCTCGCGCGCCTTCTCCTCGTCCCCGGCGCACAGCTCGACCAACTCGGCGAGCACGGTCTCCCGCGCGTCGGCCAGCCCCGGCAGCGACAGCGACTCGGGCTTCAGCGGGGCCCCGCGGCCGGACGCGGCCTTCCCCTCGGACGGCGGCAGCAGGACAAGCACACGTACTCCTTCGGATCGGGCCCCCGGTCAGGGTACGGCGTGCCCGCCGCGCCCCCGGCCGACGGTCCGTTGGGGCATCCGCCGGCGCGCCCCGGAGGCGTCCCGCCCGGAGCGACGGAGCGGGCCGGGGAGGCAGGGCGGGCCGGGGCGACGGAGCGGGCCGGGGGGCCGCGGCCGGGGAACGCGTCCGGGCCCGCGCGTCCCCGCGCGGCCGGTCCGGGCGCGCGGGGCGGGGGGCCGCCGCCCGGGTCCGTCCCGCGCGGGGGTCCGGCCTCCGGTTCCGGTGGCCGCCGCGCCGCCCAGAGCGCAAGCCCGGCCAGCACCCGCAGCTCGGGGCGCGCGAGGAGCCCGGCGCACCTCATGGCCCGTCACCGGAGGCGAGGCGCAGGGCCAGCCGGACGGCCTCCGCCTGGGCGGGCGCGAAGTCGGCGTAGAGGGCGCGGAGGAAGAGCCCTTCGGCACCGTGCCCGGCGCCGCTCCCCGCACCGGCGCCCGTCCCCTCCTCCGCGCCGTCCAGCAGGCCGGGGGGCACGCAGGCGGCCAGCGCGCGGGCCGCCTCCGCGACGCGCGGATCGCCGGGCCCGGCGTCGGCGAGCGCGTCGAGCAGGGCGTAGGCCCGTCCGGCCCGTTCCAGCGCGTCGGGCGGCTCGACCGCGCCCCTCCACGCCTCCAGCAGCCGTTCCCGGTCGCCGGGAGGCACCGTGGAGTCCAGCAGCGCCAGCACCTCGCGGTCCCGGGCCGCCATGGGGGAGTCCCCCGCGAGAGGTGCCATCCGGGCGAACAGCTCCGCCGGCTCCGGTGACATCGGCCCCTCGGCCGTCGGCCGACTCTCCGTCCGCAGCAGTGACCGCAGCCGCTGCCGCCGCTCCGCCAGTTCCGCCTCCTGCCGGGCCAGGTCCGAGTCCAGCTCCTCCAGCACCTCCTGCAGGTCCCTGCTCGCGTCGTCCGTGAGCACGTCCCGCACCTCGGCCAGACCGAGGCCCAGCTCGGTCAGCCGCCGGACACGGGCCAGGACGACGGCGTGCCGCAGGGTGTACGTCCGGTAGCCGTTGGCCAGCCGCTCCGGTTCGGGCAGCAGGCCCTGATGGTGGTAGTGCCGCACGGTCCGCGTCGTGACACCGACGATGGCGGCGATCTCTCCGATCCGCATGGGCCCAGTACAGACGTTGACGTCGCGGCAGGGTCAGGCCGCCTGCCCCGCTGCCCAGTCGGCGCGCCTGCCCCGCCGCCGGGTCGGCGCGCCCGCGCCGCCGATCGCCCGCCCCGCCCACCGTGCCTGGCGATCGCCCGTCCCATCGGCCGTCCCCCGCCCCGGACCCCGTACCGCCGGCGTCCCGGCCGTCCCGGCGTCCCGGCTCCCGGCGGTGCCGCGCCCCGCCCGACGTCCCACCCGTCCCTCCCCCCGCCCCGGCCCGCAGCTCCCCGTCACCGTCGAGATCCGGCCACCTGGTGCTGGACAAGGGCGGGCTCCCTCTGATCCCGTGGGCCCGAGGGGGTGGCGCGGTGGACGGCAGGGAGCGGGCGCGGTGGACGCGGGCACGGCTCGGGCGGTGCGGGCCGCCCCTCGACCTGCTCACCGCCGACTTCGACCGCCACGTCTACGCCCCGCACGCGCACGCGGAGTTCACCGTCGGCGTCACCGTCGGGGGCCTGGAGGCCATCGCCTACCGGGGCGGCACCATCCGCTCCGGACCGGGCTCCCTCGTCGTCCTCGAACCCGGTGAGATGCACACCGGCGGCCCCGCCGCCTCCGACGGCTACTCCTACCGCGCCCTGTACGCGGCCCCGGACCTGCTGGCCGACGGCACCTCCGGCGGCGGTCTCCCGCACTTCCCCGAACCCGTCGTGCACGACCCGGAACTCGCCCGCGCCCTGCACGCCGCCCATACCGCGCTGGCCCGCCGCCCCGATCCGCTGGAGGCCGAGTCCCGCGTCCCCTGGCTGCTCGCGGCCCTGGTCCGCCGCCACTCCACGGCCCGTGCGGCCGGCCTCGTGGTGCCCGGCGCGGACCGGGTGGCCCGTGTCGTACGGGACCGGCTCGCGGGTGAACTCCTCGCCCCGCCCTCCCTGTCCGCCCTCGCCGGCGACCTGGGCCTCTCCCGCTACCAACTGCTGCGCGCCTTCCGCACGACGATGGGGATACCGCCGTACGCCTGGCTGGCCCAGCACCGGGTGGCCAGGGCGCGCGGACTGCTGGAGGCCGGGCTGCGTCCCGCCGAGGCCGCCGCGCTGGTGGGCTTCGCCGACCAGGCCCATCTGACCCGCTGGTTCCGCCGGGTCCTCGGCGTGACCCCGGCGGCGTACCGCAACAGCGTTCAAGACCCGCACCGCTGAACCGGCCGAGACTCGGCGCATGACCGCACGTGGCTGGATTCTGTTCTCCCTGATGGGAGTCGTCTGGGGCATTCCCTATCTGCTGATCAAGGTGGCGGTGGACGCGGTCTCCCCGTCCGTCGTCGTGTTCACCCGCTGCGCGCTGGGCGCCGCGCTGCTGCTGCCCTTCGCGCTGCGCGGGGGGAGGACGGCGGCGACCGTCCGCGCCCACTGGAAGCCGCTGCTGGTCTTCGCCACCGTCGAGATCATCGGCCCCTGGTGGACCCTGACCGACGCCGAACGCCGGCTGTCCAGCTCCACGGCGGGGCTGCTGATCGCGGGCGTCCCCATCGTCGGCGTGCTGCTGGCCCGGCTCCTCGGCGACGCCGAGCACCTGGGGCCGCGGCGGCTGGCCGGGCTCGGTCTCGGCCTGGCCGGGGTGGGGGTGCTCACCGTGCCGCACCTGACCGGCGGGGACGCCCGCTCGCTGGCGGAGGTGCTGGTGACGGTGGTGGGCTACGCCGTGGCGCCGCTGATCGCCGTCCGCCACCTCAGGGACGTGCCCTCGCTGCGGCTCACCGCGTTCTGCCTGACCGTGGCGGCCGTGGTGCACGCCCCCGCCGCGGTCCTCGACCGGCCGGCCGAGCTGCCGCCGGGGCGGGTGCTGGCCGCGCTGGCGGTCCTCGGGGTGGTGTGCACGGCCGTCGCCTTCGTCGCCTTCCTGGAGCTGATCCGGGAGGCCGGTCCGACCCGTGCCATGGTCATCACCTACGTCCACCCGGCGGTCGCGGTGGCGGCGGGGGCGCTCTTCCTGGGCGAACGGCTGACGGGGGCCGTCGCCGCCGCCTTCGCGCTGATCCTCACCGGTTCCGTCCTGGCGACGGCGGCCGGGGCAGCGGGGCGGCGCGCCCGCCCGGTACCATGGTCGACACGGCAGACGAGCCGGGCGGACGGCCGCGTGGAGTCCCCTTGACGGGGGCTTCCCGAGGAACGTCCGGGCTCCACAGGGCAGGGTGATGGCTAACGGCCACCCGGGGTGACCCGCGGGACAGTGCCACAGAAAACAGACCGCCGGAGGCCTCGGCCCCCGGTAAGGGTGAAACGGTGGTGTAAGAGACCACCAGTGCCCAGGGCGACCTGGGCAGCTAGGTAAACCCCACCCGGAGCAAGGTCAAGAAGGAAACACCCCGGTGTTTCTGCGCGGATGTTCGAGGGCGGCCCGCCCGAGTCCGCGGGTAGACCGCTGGAGGCCGGTGGCAACGCCGGTCCTAGATGGATGGCCGTCACCGGCGGGACCGCGAGGTCCCGCCGGAACAGAACCCGGCGTACAGCCCGACTCGTCTGCCGCCACCCCCGCTCACCGGCGGGCCGCAGGGCAGAGGCGCTTTCGCCTGTCGGCGTGCCTCCCCCGCGGGGTAGGCCGGGCCCGGCGAGTGGCCTCGAAGCGATACCACGCGAACCTTGCCCTGGCAACGGCCCGTTCCGGTTGGACGGACACCGGTGGACCCCCGGGCGGTACCCCGTTCGGCTCGCCGCACCGTCCGCCGAACCCATGACCTCCGGAACCGGTGTGATCCTCGTGGACACCGCCACCGGATCGCAGGCGTGGACCGAACGGGCCGAGGACGGCCGGAACGCGTACCAGCACGGCCCGCTCCTTCTCCGGGACCGGGTGGAAGACGCCCTCACCGCCCGGCGGCGCGCGGGCTCACCGCCGCACTCCGCCCCGTGCCGGACCGTGGCCCCCGACGGCACCCGGCGCGTGTGGCTCCCCGCACGTGGCGGCCGCTCCCGGGACCTGCCGGTCTGACCGCCGGTCACAGGAGCGCCCGTCCACGAGTCAGGGGCGCGCGCCGCCGGGACAGGGAACGTGGGGTGCCTCCACCCGCTCCGCCACCGTCCGGTTGAGGTGCCGGACCCGCTCCACCTGGCGTCCTGTCCCCTCCGTCGTCATCCTCCGGCGCTAGCCGGAGGAACCCCGGGCAGCGGCGTCCTCCTTGGCGGGGTCCGTTCAGGAGTCCGTCGTCAGGGAGCGGTCCGCGACGCGCGCCAGGTGGTGGGCGAAGACCCGGCCGGGCTCCGGGGTGAGGGTGCGCAGGGCCACCAGCGCCGTGAGGGCGACGTCGCACAGCTCCGCTCCCACGTCGTCCCAGGTGTGGGTGGTGCCCTTGCGGGGGTTCTGGCCGGTCGCCCCGATCACCGCCTCGGCGACCTCGCCCACCTCCTCCGACAGCTTCAGCACGCGCAGCAGCAGCCCCTCCCGGCCGCCCACCGGCTGCTCCCGCTCCAGCCACCGCCACAGGGCGTCGACGGTCTCCCAGGGGAGGAGGCCGGCGGTGTCCGCACCGGCGGCGGGGGAGGGGACGGCGGCAGAAGGGGCGGAGGGGGCGTCCCCGGGAATGTCGCTGGTCATGGGAGGCAGCCTCCCACGGTGCCCGCGCCCGCCGGGGGAGTTCGGCGGCACGCTCAGGGGAACAGGGGCTCCTGCTCGCCCTCCGCCGCCCTGCGCACCCGCTTGGTGCGCGCCCCGACGACCACCGCCGTCGCCGCGGCCGCCGCGCCGATCGCCGCCGGGACCATCCAGCCCCGGTTGACCGCGTGGCCCAGCGCGTGGTCCAGGGAGATCCGGCCGGGGCCGGTGACCGCCAGGCCGATGGCGGTCAGGCCCAGTGAGGCCGCGTACTCGTAGCCGCCGCCCTGCGCGAAGAAGCCGTTCGGGGCGTGCACCGCCGCAGCGCCCGCCATCGCCCCGGCCGCCGCCGCGCCCGCCGCCGGGGTCGCCAGGCCCAGGGCGAGCAGCGCCCCGCCGCCGGTCTCCGCGAGGCCCGCCGCCATCGCGCTGGTCCGGCCGGGGGCGTAGCCCACCGACTCCATGAACGCGCCGGTCCCCTCGATCCCACCGCCGCCGAACCAGCCGAGCAGCTTCTGGGCGCCGTGCGCCGCCAGTACCCCGCCGGTGCCGAGCCGGAGCAGCAGCAGGCCCAGATCACGGCGTTCGAAGCAGGTCATGTTCGGCTCCCGGGCGTACGGTGACGGCTTCCACCCGCCCACCTTCGCCCCGCCCGGCGGTACGGGCCCGCCCGGAACGCCGTTCGGGTGGCTCACGGCCCTGAGCCCCGGCTCCCGGCCCCGGCTCCCGGCCCCGGGCCCCGGCCCCGGGCTGGCTCCCGGTCCTGGCCCACGACTCCGACCTCCGACCTCCGACCTCCGGGCCCCGGGCCCCGGGTTCCGGCTCCGGCTCTCGGTCGGGCGCCGTCCGCCCGTGCGCTCCGGTATCGGCACCAGCGCGCCAGGCGCCCCGGCGTTGGCCGTCAGGGCCGGGTTCTGGCAGCGGCCATCGGTCGGGCGCAGTCCGCCCATGCCCTCACGGCACGGCTCCGGTCCCGTCCGGCTCTCCCGGCTCCGGTCCCGTCCGGCGCCCCCGGCCCAGTACGCCCGTACACCCGGCCCCGCACCGGGGCGGACCCGGCCGACCGGGCCCCGTCACAGGACGGCGCGGCTCCGGTCCCCGGCACCGGCCATCCGGCACCGGCCATCCGACACCGCCCTCCCCGAGTCGGCAGGGCCCGCCCCGTACGCTCCGCCGCGCGGCCCGGTGGCGGGGGCCCGGGGGCGGTGTGACGCTGACCGGCATGACGATTCAGCCCACCCGGCTCAGCGACCCGGCCGTCCGCGCCTTCGTCGCCGCCGTCAACGCCCATGACCGCGAGGCCTTCCTCGCGCTGCTCGCGCCCGACGCCACCATGGCCGACGACGGCGACGACCGGGACCTCGGCCAGTGGATCGACCAGGAGATCTTCTCCTCCCACGGGCACCTGGAGGTCGACCGGGAGTCCAACGGGGGCCGCGCCCTCGTCGCCCGCTACCGCAACGACACCTGGGGCGAGATGCGCACCCGGTGGGACTTCACCGTCGACGAGGAGGGCAGGATCGCGCGGTTCGAGACCGGCCAGGCGTGACCGCCTCCGCAGGGGAGGCCGGGGGCCGCGTACGGGACGGCGGCCGTTCCACGTCACCGGTGTGCATCCGCGGTGCCACGCGGGTCCACCCCCAGTCGGTGCCGTTGAACGGCCGCCGTCTCCCCCCCCTCGCGATGGTCTGCGCGTCCGGCGGAATCTGACGGAAGATCAGCACTCCGTCTGTGAAGTTCTGGTGAAGGAGAGTTCAGCACAGATCCGTGGTCCGCCGCAATGGCGCGCCTGTGCGAAGACCGGCCATGAGGGCCGTTCCGGCTCCCCGTGCGCGCCGCGCGGACCGCCGCCGGACTCGGCTCAGCCCCGCCCCACGTACGGCATCGCCGTCGCCATGACCGTCGTGAACTGCACGTTCGCCTCCAGCGGCAGTTCCGCCATGTGCCGCACCGTGCGCGCCACGTCGGCGACGTCCATCACCGGTTCCGGCGCGATCTCGCCGTTCGCCTGGAGCGCCCCGGCCGCCATCCCGGCCGTCATGTCCGTCGCCGCGTTGCCGATGTCGATCTGGCCGACCGCGATGCCGTGCCTCCGGCCGTCCAGCGAGAGGGACTTGGTCAGCCCGGTCAGCGCGTGCTTCGTCGCCGTGTACGCCACCGAGTGGGGGCGCGGGGCGTGCGCGGAGACCGAGCCGTTGTTGATGATCCGGCCGCCCCGGGGCGTCTGCTCCTTCATCGCGCGGTACGCCGCCTGCGCGCACAGGAACGCGCCGTTGAGGTTGGTGTCCACCACCTGCCGCCAGGCTTCGTAGGGGAGTTCCTCGACGGGGACCCCGGCCGGACCGAACGTGCCCGCGTTGTTGAACAGCAGGTCCACCCGGTGGAACCGGCCGCGCGCGGCGGCGAACAGGGCCTCCACGTCGGCGGGTTGTGAGACGTCGGCGGTGACCGGGAGCGCCGTGGCGCCCGGGGGAGCCAGGGCCGCCGTCTCCTCCAGGGGCGCGAGGCGCCGTCCGGCGAGGACCACCGACCAGCCCCCGCGCAGGAGTTCGGCGGCTACGGCCCGGCCGATGCCGGAGCCGGCGCCGGTGACCACGGCGATCCGGCCCGCGCCCGGCCCGCCGCCGGTGCGGCCGCCGGACCCCGGGTCCGTGGCCGTGCCGCGCCCCCCGGACCCGGCGTTCGTGGTCGTGTCGCGCCCGGCGGGCCCGGTGATCGTGCCGCGCCCGGCCGTCGCGGGGTGCGCG
Organism: Streptomyces sp. SID8352; assembly: GCF_009862265.1. Lineage (GTDB taxonomy): Bacteria > Actinomycetota > Actinomycetes > Streptomycetales > Streptomycetaceae > Streptomyces. Next base: position 128,238 of record NZ_WWGX01000022.1, read on the forward strand.
GTGCCCGCGCCGTCCCCGGCGCGCGGGTCCGGGGCGGATCCGCCGTGCCCGCCCGCGCTCTTCCGGCGGTGCCCGTCCGCGGCTTCCCCGTCATGGGTTCTCTCGGTGTTCATGGCTCGGCAGCGTACGTGTGGCGGAACGCGGGGAACTCATCCCCGCGACACGCTTTCGCCATGTCCGCGCCAATACGGTGTCGTCCCGGGCGATTCGAATGCCCCCTGCATCCATCGCCAGGGGAGGACCGGATGACATCCGTCGACCACCGCCAGCCCGGACACGCGCCCGAACTCCGCGCCGCCGCACGCCACATGGGCCGCCGCCGCTTCCTGACCGGCACCGGGGCCGCCGCCGCGCTCGCCTTCGCGGTCAATCTGCCCGGCACCGGCGTCGCCGGCGCCGCCGAACTCGACCCCGCGCGGCTCACCGCCGACCCCTTCACCCTCGGCGTCGCCTCCGGCGACCCGCTGCCCGACTCCGTCCTGCTCTGGACGCGGCTGGCCCCCGCCCCGTTCCAGGCGGACAGCGGGCTGCCCGCGCGCCGCGTTACCGTCGACTGGGAACTCGCCCTCGACGAGGGCTTCCGCGGCGTCGTCCGGCGGGGCCGGGCCACCGCCCACCCCGAGTTCCACCACGCGGTCCACGTCGAGGCCGACCGGCTCGCCCCCGGCCGCGTCTACTACTACCGCTTCCGCGCGGGCCGCCACACCAGCCCCGTCGGCCGCACCCGCACCGCGCCCGCCGCCCGCAGCCTCCCCTCCGCGCTGACCGTCGGCCTGGTCTCCTGCCAGCGCTACGACCAGGGCCACTTCACGGCGTACCGGCACCTCGCCCGGGAGGACCTCGACCTCGTCCTCCACCTCGGCGACTACCTCTACGAGTACGCCGTCAACGACACCGGCGGTGCCCGCGCCTACCCGGCCGGGACGCTGCCCGCGCTGTTCCGCCGGGAGACGGTGACGCTGGAGGACTACCGGCTGCGCTACGCCCTCTACAAGTCCGACCCCGACCTGCGGGCCGCGCACGCCGCCCACCCCTTCGTCGTCACCTGGGACGACCACGAGACCGAGAACAACTACGCGGGCGACGTCTCCGAGGACGAGGTCCCCGCCGAGGAGTTCCTGCTCCGCCGGGCCGCCGCCTACCGGGCCTACTGGGAGAACATGCCGCTGCGCCGACCGCAGCTCCCCCGGGGCCCCGCCCTGACGCTCCACCGGCGGCTGCACTGGGGGCGGCTCGCCCAGTTCGACGTGCTCGACACCCGGCAGTACCGCTCGGACCAGGCGTACGGCGACGGCTGGCAGTACCCCGGCCCCGAGTCCGAGGACCCGTCGCGCACCCTGACCGGCGCCGCCCAGGAGAGCTGGCTGATCAACGGCTGGCACCGCTCCGACGCCCTGTGGAACGTGGTGCCCCAGCAGGTCACCTTCGCCCGCCGGTACAACGCGACGACCCTGCCGTCCAAGGTCTCCATGGACTCCTGGGACGGCTACCCGGCCTCCCGGGACCGGGTCCTGGCCGGGGCGCGCGCCGCCGGGGTCGAGAACCTGATGGTCCTCACCGGCGACGTGCACGTCCACTACGGCTTCGACATCAAGCGGGACTTCGACGACCCGGACTCCCGGACCGTGGGCACCGAGATCGTCACCAGCTCCATCACCAGCGGCGGCGACGGCTCGGCCCGGCCGTCCAACTGGAAGACCCTGATGGCCGCCAACCCGCACCTGCGGTTCTTCAACGGGCTCCGCGGCTACGCGACGGTCGCCCTCGGCAGGGAGGTGGCGCGCACCGACTTCAGGACGGTCTCCCATGTGACCACCCCGGGCGCGCCGCTGACCACGGCCGCCTCCTTCGTCACCGAGGCCGGCGATCCGGGGCTCAAGCCGGCGTGACCGCCGCCGGCTCCCCGGGCGTCCCGGACCCCGTGCGCGCCCCGGGTTCCGGGAGACCTCCGGAACCACCGGGGGTCCGGGGCGCCTCGCCCGGGTAGCGGACGCCGACCCGGTCGCGGATCGCGTCCAGCGTCCGCATCACGGCGAGGGTGCCGTCCAGCGGCACCAGCGGCGACTCGGTCTCCCCGGCGCGCAGCGCGCGCATCACCTCGCGGGCCTCGTGCGCCAGGGTCGCCGGGGAGCCGTCGGCCGGGTCGGCCGTGAAGGTCTCGGGATCGCGGCCGTCCCGGTGCAGCACGAAGCGCTCCGGGGCGAAGAAGCCGTCCGGCACCTCCACGCGCCCGGTGGAACCGGTGACCGTGGCGGAGTTGGCCGACCCGCCGACGATGGAGCAGTGCACCGAAGCGAGAGCACCGCTCTCATACGAGAGCAGGGCACCCGTCTGGAGATCGACGCCCTCTTCCGAGAGCACCGCTCGCGCGGCGACGTCCGAGGGCTCGCCCAGCAGCAGATGCGCGAGCGACACCGGGTACACGCCGAGGTCCAGCAGCGCGCCCCCGCCCTGCGCCGGGTCGAGCAGCCGGTGCGCGGGCGGGAACGGCCCCGCCAGCCCGAAGTCGGCCCGCACGCCGCGCACCTCGCCGATCGCGCCGTCCGCCACCAGCGCCCGCAGCCGCCGGACCAGCGGATGGCAGTACATCCACATGGCCTCCATCAGGAAGCTCCCCCGCGCGCGGGCCAGCGCGACCAGCTCCCCGGCCTCCCGCGTGTTCAGCGTGAACGGCTTCTCGCACAGCACGCCGCGGCCCGCCTCCAGGCAGAGCCCGGCCGCCGCCCGGTGCGCCGCGTGCGGGGTGGCGACGTACACCACGTCGACCTCCGCGTCCCGCGCCAGCGACTCCCAGTCGCCGTACGCCCGGGGTATGCCGAACCGCTCCGCGAAGGCCCGCGCCGACGCCTCCGTCCGCGAGGCCACCGCCACGACCTCGGCGTCCGGGAGGGCGACCAGATCCGCCGTGAACGTCGCCGCCATCCCGCCCGTCGCCAGAATCCCCCAGCGCACCCGCCGCCCGGTCGTCACCGCCGACACCGCCCCACCCTTGATCACGTTCGGTCAAATCCGTACGAGCTGAGAGCATAGGTGGCGGATCCGTCGAACAGGGAGGGGCGCATGCCCGAGCGCGGGGCACCCGTACCGCACACACCGCGACCGGGGTGCACGGCACAGGAGACGGCACCCGGCACGGCCGGGCAGGCCGGTACGGCCGAGGCGGCACCGGCCTCCGGAGCGGTCACGGCGGCCGGAGCGAATGACGCGGTCGGCGCGGCGCCGGCGGACGGCGCGGACGGCGCCCCCCGCGCGGCACCGGCACCCGGGCCGGACCGGGCCCCCGCTCGCGACGACGGGGCCCCCGCTCGCGACGACGGGGCCGCCGCGCCCCCCGCGCGGACCGGCCCGGGGACCGGCGGCCCGAAGGCCCCCGGAGCGCCGGGGAAGCGGGGTGCCCGGGGCGCCGGGCTGTTCCTGACGTTCCTCCTCGGCGGGCTCACCGCCACGCCCCCGCTGGCGATGGACATGTACCTCCCCGCGCTGCCCGAGGTCACCCGCTCCCTGCACGCGCCCGCCGCCACCGTCCAGCTCACCCTCACCGCCTGCCTGGCGGGCATGGCCCTCGGCCAGCTCGTGATCGGCCCCATGAGCGACAAGTGGGGCCGCCGCCGCCCCCTCCTCACCGGGATCGCGCTCTACGTCCTCGCCACCGCGCTGTGCGTCGTCGCCCCCACCGCCGGACTCCTCATCGCCTTCCGGCTGGCGCAGGGGCTCGCGGGCGCCGCCGCCATCGTCATCGCGCGCGCCGTCGTCCGCGATCTCTACGACGGCGTGGCCATGGCCCGCTTCTTCTCCACCCTCATGCTCGTCTCCGGCGCCGCCCCCGTCGTCGCGCCGCTGATCGGCGGGCAGATCCTGCGCGTCGCGGACTGGCGCGGCGTCTTCGTCGTCCTCACCGCGGTCGGCGTCCTCCTGGGCGCCCTCGTCTGGGCCCGGCTGCCCGAGACCCTGCCGCCCGCCGAACGCCACGCGGGCGGCGTCGGCGACGCCCTGCGCGCCATGCGCGGCCTGCTCGCCGACCGCGCCTTCACCGGGTACATGCTCGCGGGCGGCTTCGCCTTCGCCACGCTGTTCGCCTACATCGCCGCGTCGCCCTTCGTCGTCCAGGAGATCTACGGCGCCTCCCCGCAGACCTTCAGCCTGCTGTTCGGCGCCAACTCCGTCGGGCTGATCATCGTCGGGCAGATCAACGGCAAGCTCCTGGTCGGGCGGGTGCGGCTGGACCGGGTGCTGGTGGCGGGGCTGCTCGTCGTCATCGCCGCCGCGGCCGTCCTGCTGCTGATGGCGCTCGGTGTCTTCGGGGACGTGGGCCTGGTGCCCGTCGCCGTCGCGCTCTTCGTCCTCATGTCCGCCATGGGGCTGGCGCTGCCCAACACCCAGGCGCTCGCCCTGATGCGGGTCGAGCGCGCCGCCGGGTCCGCCTCCGCGCTCCTCGGCACCTCGTCCTTCCTCATCGGCGCGCTCGCCTCCCCGCTGGTCGGGATCGCGGGCGAGGACACGGCCGTGCCCATGGCCCTGGTGCAGTTGGTGGCCGCCGGGGTGGCGCTGGGTCTGCTGGCGCTGTGCCGCCCCCGGGGCGTCGGCGCGGACGGCGCGGGGGCGCGGGCCGAGGGCGCGAGCGGTGAGGGGGAAGGGCGCTGAGCGTTCCCAGACTGCGGCCCGACACACCCGAGCGGGCCGGACTCGAACCCGGCCTGCTCCACCGCGCCGTCGCGGACGCCCTCGCCCTCACCACCGGCGAACGGCCCTGGGCGGCCGGGCTGGTCGTCGCCGCCGGACGCGGCCCCGTGCTCGCCGTCGAGGAGGCGTCGGGCTGGGCGGTGCGGTACTCCGCCTACGACCCCCGCACCGACGCCGGCACCGAACTCCCCGACGGGGCGAAGGTGCCGATGACCGTCGGCACCCCCTTCGACCTCGCCTCCCTGACCAAGCTCTTCACGGCCGTCGCCGCCGTGCAGCAGATCGAGCGCGGCACCCTCGGCATCGACGCGGCCGTCGGCGCGTACCTCCCCGACTTCACCGGCGCCGCCGCGCGGGGCGTCACCGTGCGGCAGCTGCTCACCCACACCTCCGGACTGCGGCCCGAACTCCCGCTGTACGACTGCCCCGACGTCCCCGAGCGGCTGCGCAGGCTGCGGGAGGAGGCGCCGGTGGGGGAGCGGGGCGCGTACCTCTACTCCGACCTCAACATGCTGCTCCTCCAGCACGTGCTGGAACGGATCACCGGGCGCGGGCTGGACGTCCTCGTCCACGAGGGGATCACCCGGCCGCTGGGGATGACGGCCACCCGGTTCGGGCCCTGCCCCGACGCCGCGGCCACCGAGGACCAGCGGCGCCCCTGGGCCAAGGCGGACCGGGGCATGGTGCGGGGGATCGTCCACGACGAGAACGCCTGGGCCCTGGGCGGAGTCGCCGGACACGCCGGGCTGTTCTCCACCGGGCGGGACCTGGCGGTGTTCTGCCGGGCGCTGCTGGCCGGCGGCGGCCACGGTCCCGCGCGCATCCTGGGCCCCGACTTCGTGGACCTGCTCCTGACCGAACCGGGGCTCGGGTTCGCCCTCGACCAGCCCTGGTTCATGGGCGAGCTGGCGGGACGGGGAGCCGCGGGGCACTGCGGCTTCACCGGCACCATGCTGGTCCTCGACCGGGCCACGGACACCTTCGCGGTGCTCCTCGCCAACACCGTCCACCCCCGGCGGCGCCCGTTCGACAACGCGCCCCGGGCGGCGCTGGCCACGGGGGTGGCCCGGGCGGTCCGGGCCATGTGACCACCGGCGGCCCCTCGGCGGGCACGGGGTGGTCGAAGCGCGGGGACGGCGGGGGAGGCCCCGTGCCCGGGGTGAGCCGGGGGGCCCGGGGCGGGCCCCACCCGGGCCGGGGCGGTGTTCGCGCGGCCGTAGGATTGGCGGGTGAACGAGCCCGCCGACATCCTGCGTGCCGCCCTTGCCGAGCTGGTCGACGGGCTCCCCCCGCAGCGCGCGGCCCAGGCGGTCGCGCGGCTGATCGCCGCCTACCGGGGCGACACCCCCACCGACGCCCCCATCCTGCGCGACCGCGCGGACGTCGTCGCCTACGCCGCCTACCGCATGCCCGCGACCTTCGCCGCCGTGCGGTCCGCCCTCGGGGCGCTCGCCGCCGCCGCGCCGGGCTGGACACCCGGTGCCCACGTCGACGTGGGCGGCGGGACCGGTGCCGCCACCTGGGCCGTCAGCGCCACCTGGCCCGGCGCCCGTCCGGTCACCGTGCTCGACTGGGCCGAGCCCGCGCTCGCCCTCGGCCGGGAGATCGCCGCCGCCCACCCGGACCTCGACGGCACCCGCTGGACGCGCGCCCGGATCGGCGGGTCCCTCCCGCTGGACGCCGCCGACCTCGTCACCGTCTCCTACGTGCTCAACGAGCTGACCCCCGCCGACCGCGCCGCCCTGGTGGACGCCGCCGCTGCCGCCGGATCGGCCGTGGTGATAGTGGAGGCGGGCACCCCGGACGGCTACGCCCGGGTCGTCGAGGCCCGTGACCGGCTGGTCGGCGCCGGGTTCCGGATCGCCGCGCCCTGCCCGCACAGCGGGGCCTGCCCCATCGTGCCCGGCACCGACTGGTGCCACTTCTCGGCCCGGGTCAGCCGCTCCTCCCTGCACCGCCGGGTCAAGGGCGGCTCCCTGGCGTACGAGGACGAGAAGTTCAGCTACGTCGCCGCCGTCCGCCTCCCCGCGGAGCCCGCCCCCGCGCGGGTCGTGCGACGGCCGCAGATCCGCAAGGGCCAGGTCCTGCTCGACCTGTGCGAGAGCGAGCCCGCGCTGCGGCGCACCACGGTCACCAAGCGCCACGGCGACCTCTACCGGGCCGCCCGCGACACCGACTGGGGCGCCCCCTGGCCACCGGCCCCGTGACATCCGGCCGTGACCCCCGGCCTGGGCGTCGACCAGCAGCCCCCGGCCGGGACCCCGGACGTGGGTGTCCTGTCTTTGTGCTGTCCGGACAGTCTCGGAGACCTCCGGGCATGTGAGTGGGTGTCCCGGTCATGTCCGGGCAGGTTGTGGGGTGTCCAGACCGGTTCAGCATGGCCGGCGGACAGCCCCGGGAGAGCGTCCCTGCGCGCGATCCCTCATCTCGGCCAACAGCCGAAGAGGCGCCATCCCCAGGTCCGGCGGAACCATGTGGTTCGCCACCATGTTGAGAGAGACCGCCGCCGAGATCAGGAGATCCCTTTCCGCCTGTGCCGAACGGGAAGCAACCGGAGCAGCCTGAGACGATCCCGGCACTGAGCGTCCCGGGCTTCCCGGGTCACCAGTCGGTGAGATCGATCAAGCGGGAGCAGTGCGGATCGCCAAGGTCGCCCGGCACGGTCCGTTCCACCTCCTCGACCAGGGAGGGAAGGGCCGCGAGCAGGGCGGTCAGGGCACCGGACGGTCGTACGTCGGCGGCGACCACGTCGGTGGCTTCCTCGTGGTCGACGTACAGGCGCATCCGGTCGGGGCCCTGGAGGAGGAATCCGCGCAGCCGCGGGTCGGGCCGTTCCTCTGTCCAGGGGTAGGTGAGGGTGCGCAGGATGGTGAAGGCGTTGTCGCGCTCCCCCGGGCCGACGGGAGCGACCTGCGCAGGATCCACATGGATGAGGGTCATGCCCATCACCGTGTCGACACGGCTGCTGGTGAAGATACGGGTGCCGGTGTTCAAAGCACGCACGAGGCCGAGGACGTCATTCGCGCCCGCTAGCTCCTCGGGGTCGTCGACGGTGCGAAGAGGGATCTCCCAGACCGTCAAGCCACCCGGAAAACCGGCACGTTGAGGGCCAGTGGCGATCCGGACCCCTGCGACGGGAGGCGGCGGGGGCAGGACGCCCCGGAGGAAACGGCCATCGGGCAGGGGGGCGTGGATGTGGTGGAGCAGCAGACGGACGATGTCCGCCTGCTGCTCCGCGATGTCGTCGTACGTGAGAGTCACGCGTCGAACGATGTCACTGGTTGAGCCAGTTCGGGCACCTGTTCATGCCCTTGCAGTAGGCGGTGATGACACCGATCTTCTGGCCGGCGCCGGCGTCGTAACCTCCGTCGGCGGTCTTGCGGGCGTACTGGACGATGACGATGACCTGCACACGGCGGTTGCCGTTCCAGGCATAGGCCCAGTACTCGAGGCGGGCGCCGTTCTTCTTGTCGGGCTTGCCGTTGAGAGCGGCATTGACGATCTTGCACTTCTTGATGTTGTGCGGACCTGAGAAGTGCTTCCAGCCGAGCTTGCTGTTGCCGACGCGAGTGGGAATCACCCGGTCGTCCCAGTCCTTCTGCTGGCACTTGACGGTCTTGTCCCAGGCCGGTGCGGCATGGGTGGGCGTAGTGATGCTGCCGGTGAGAAGGGCCGTTGCGGCAAGTGTCGTTGCCGCCCCCGTTGCGATCCTTTTCATGATCTGACCATGTCATAACCGGTGGCCGTGTGCGCCTCTATATTCACGCCAGGCAATAGCTCCGGGCGCTGCGGCCGCTGCGGGCAACCCGGGCATGGCCACGCCCTACCGGCCGTCGGGTTGCGGGTCCGGAACCCGCCGGGAGCGGCCGGCCGGGGAGTCCGGTCCCGGCGGTGCCCGCCGGAGTGAGCCCTTCGGGGCCCGGCCGGGAGCCCGCCGGAAATCCGGGGCCCGGAAGCCCGGTCGTACGGCCCGGCGAAGAGACCGGGCTTCGACCGGCGGCCCCCGGCAGGGACTCCGGACGGTGAGCCCGAGAAGCGAGCGTCCGCCCGGGATCCGTGTCGGCCCCGGCCGCCCCGCCCCTTCCGCCTCGGCCCTCTCCTATTCCTCCGTCACCTCCGCCTCCGCCTCCGCCCCCGCCTCCGCCTCCGCCTCCTCCCGGGCCTCCCGCTCCGCCCGCAGCCCGCGCAGCAACTCCCGCTTGTGTGCCAGGGGGTCCGGAGCGCCGACCCCGGTGTGGCCCCGGCCCCCGCCGCGCAGCGCCTCGCGGCCCATCGTGCGGCGCGTTCCGCCGACTCCCAGCATGTTTCCGGCTCCGCCCCGGGTCATGAGGGCTCCTCTCGTCGTGGCCGCGAGGGCCGTTCCGATGGTGCGAGACGGTGCGTCTCGTCTCATCAGTGTTCGCGAGACGTGGCGTCTTGTCAACCTGATAAATTCGACCCATGTCCAGCCAGAGCGCCTCCCCGAACCCCGACACCACCCGCCGCAGCGAGCGGTCCCGCCGGGCCATCTACGACGCCGCCCTCGCCCTCGTCGGCGAGGTCGGCTACCCGAGGACCACCATCGAGGGCATCGCCTCCCGCGCCGGGGTCGGCAAGCAGACGATCTACCGCTGGTGGTCCTCCAAGGCGGACGTCCTGCTGGAGGCGTTCCTCGACCTCGCGGACGAGGCCGCGCGGGCGGCGGGGCAGCGGACGTACGCCATCCCGGACACCGGCGACCTCGCCGCCGACCTCAAGGCCGTGCTCCGGGCCACCGTCGACGAGCTGCGCGACCCCCGGTTCGAGGGGCCGTCCCGGGCCCTGGCCGCCGAGGGCGTGGTCGACGAGCAGCTCGGCCGCCGGTTCGTCGCCCAGCTGCTGGAACCCTCGCTCCAGCTCTACGTCGACCGGCTGCGCGCCGCCCAGGAGGCCGGGCAGGTGCGCCCGGACGTCGATCCGCGCATCGCCCTGGAGCTGTTCGTCTCGCCGCTCGCCCAGCGCTGGCTCCAGCACACCGCGCCGTTCTCGTACGCCTACACGGACACCCTCGTCGACTACGCCCTCCACGGCATCGCTCCGCGCTGACCAGGGAAGTTCGTCCCTTCCCAACCCCGACGCACGGATTGGTGGGAGCATGGGGCATGCTGGAACGCACGACGGCGAGGCGAGGGGATAGATGAGCGCGGACTTCGGTGGCCGGAGCGGCCTGCGGGACAGACTCTCCCAGTGGCTGCGTGGAGGGCGCCCGAAGGAGGCCGCCGGGGACGGCGGCCGGGAGGACCTGCTGCTCGCCGCCGCCGCCGCGGGACTGCCGCTCGCCCCCGCCGCCCACCCGTCCGGCTACCGCTGCTCCTGCGACCGGGTCGGCTGCCCCACCCCGGCCCGGCACCCGGTGTCCTTCGCCTGGCAGACGCAGTCCACCACCGACCGCGCGCAGATCGAGCGCTGGGCGCGCCACCAGCCGCAGGCCAACTTCGTCACCGCCACCGGCATGGTCCACGACGTGCTGGACGTGCCGCTCACGGCCGGCCACGAGGCGCTGGACAGGCTGCTGGAGGCCGGTGTCGAGGTCGGCCCGGTCGCCGGCAGCGACGACGACCGGATGCTGTTCTTCACCCTCACCCGCGGCACCCCCGCCGACGAGGACGAGTGGTGGCCCTGCGAACTGGACTGCCACCCCGAGACCATGGACGAGCACCCGGGCCTGCGCTGGCACTGCCGGGGCTCCTACGTCCTGGTCCCGCCCGCCCGACTGCCCGGCGAGCAGACCGTGCACTGGCTGCGCGGCCCCGAGCATCCGCTGCCCGACCCGCTGACGCTGCTGGAGACCCTCACCGACGCCTGCGCCCGCCACGCCGGGGCGGACGGCGGCGCCCACGCCGGCACCGCCTGGCCGCTGCGCCACTGACCCGCCGCGCCCGTCGGGGCTCCACGGCCCGCCGAGGGCCCCGGCCGCGCGCTACTCGCCCTTCGCCGCCGTCAGGCCCTGGATGCGTCCCAGCACCGACACCCCGCCCTCCGGCGGGTCGAGGGCGACCTCGTTCGAGACGAACTCCATCGTCAGCGACCGCCGTACCGTGCCCTCCGTCAGGGCCAGCACGTCCTCGCCCGGCGCGGGCACCGTCGTGCCCGGGGCGGCGGTGCGCTTCTCGAAGTGCCGGGTGGCGAAGAAGACCAGCGCCCCGCCGTCCTCCGTGCGCAGCGCCAGCGGCGCGTGGTCGCCGTCGGTCAGCGGTTCGTCGAGATACTGGGTGACCAGGCCCGGCCGGGTCGCCCGCCGCTCCCGCTGCGCGCGCCAGTCGCTGGTGTGCGGGCCGTTGGCGAAGGCCCTGCCGCCCTCGCGCAGGTACGCCGCGTAGGCGCCGCTCAGCGCGGCGGGCTCGGCGGCCAGGTCCGCGGCGTCGGCCGGGACCGCCTCGGCCCGCCCCTCCGCGTCGGTCCTGAACTCCGGTACGTCGCCCGGCCCGACCAGCGTCAGGTACGCCGCCCGCCAGCCCTCGTCGGGGCCGCCGCGGGTGAACACCAGCAGCCAGCGGGCCGTGCCGCCCTTGTTGCCCCGCGCGTCCGCCAGGAACCAGCGCGGCCAGCCCGCCTTCGCCGGGATGGTGAACTTCGCGTCCGTCAGCCGCAGCGGGGTGTGGGAGGGGTTGCCCGCCGGGTGGCCGGCCCGGCCCGCCCTGAGGCGCGCCGCGTCGATCGAGGCCAGGGCGCCGGTGGTGTACGCGGCGTCCAGGGCGGGGTCGTACTCCTTGTCCGCCTCGTTGTACGCCCGGGTGAACCCGTCGAGCGCGGCGGCGGCCTCGGACCGGGTGGCCGAGGGGACCACCGCGCGTTCGCCGTGCACCACCACGCAGCCGCCCGCCGTCAGCGACAGCACGGTCACCGCGGCGAGGGCCGCCCAGGCGCCCCGGTCACGACTGCGGGGCCTCCGCGGGCCGCGATCCCTGCTCATCCGGTTCCGTCCCCTTCCCCTTCCCGGAGGCGAACCCTACCGGGGAGAGGAACAGCGCGAGCACCGGGACCAAGTACAGGAGCCACACCGTGACCTGAAGCACCGTCGGGTCCGGCTGGAAGTTGAACACGCCCTTGAGGAGCGTGCCGTACCAGCTCGACGGGTCGATGACGTTGCTGATGTCGAAGGCCAGGTTGGTCAGGCCCGGCAGCAGGTCAGCCTCCTGGAGGTCGTGCACGCCGTACGCGAGGACGCCCGCGGCGACGACGACCAGCATGCCGCCGGTCCAGGTGAAGAACTTGGCCAGGTTGATGCGCAGGGCGCCCCTGTAGAACAGCACGCCCAGCAGCACCGCGGTGGCCAGCCCCAGAGCCACGCCGATCAGCGGGCGCGGGGTGCCGTCGCCGGCCGCGTGCACCGACGCCCACACGAACAGGGACGTCTCCAGGCCCTCGCGGCCGACCGCGAGGAAGGCGGTGGCGACCAGGGCGCCGGTGCCCATCCGCAGGGCGGAGTCCAGCTTCCCGTGCAGCTCCGACCTGAGGTGCCGGGCGGTGCGCCGCATCCAGAACACCATCCAGGTCACCAGGACCACGGCGATGATCGACAGCGAGCCGCCGAGCGCCTCCTGCGCCGTGAACGTCAGCTCCTGCGAGCCGAATTCGAGGACGCAGCCGAAGGCGAGCGCCAGGGCCACCGCGATGGCGATGCCGGTCCAGATCGGCCGGAGGGCGTCCCGGCGGCCGGTCTTGACCAGATAGGCGATGATGATGCAGACGACGAGGGTGGCCTCCAGGCCCTCCCGCAGTCCGATCAGGTAGTTGGAGAACACGGTTACGCCTCCTTGGCGAACAGCGTGCTGCCCCACCAGTCGTCCGCGTCCCGGACGCCGGGCGGGACGGCGAAGACCGCCGAACCCACGTGCTGGATGTATTCGTTGAGCGCGTCCTTCGCCAGCCGGCGCTGGACGCGGACGAAGCCGCCCTCCACGTCGCGCTGGTAGGCGAGGAAGAACAGTCCCGCGTCCAGGCGGCCCAGCCCGTCGGTGCCGTCGGTGAAGGAGTAGCCGCGGCGCAGCAGTGTCGCCCCGCCGTTGGAGTCCGGGTGGGCGAGCCGGACGTGCGCGTCCGGCTTCATGGCCTTCAGGAACGGCTCGTCGTGCTCCTTGGCCCGGCCGACCGGGGCGCCCTCGCCCTTGCTGCGGCCGAACAGGTCCTCCTGTTCCTGGAGGGGGGCGCGGTCCCAGGTCTCGATGTGCATCCGGATGCGCCGCGCGACGAGGTAGGAGCCGCCGGCCATCCACTCCGGCCCGTCCTCGCGGCCGACCCAGACGAACCGGTCCAGCCGTCCGGTCTCGGTGCCCGAGATGTTGCGGGTGCCGTCCTTGAAGCCGAAGAGGTTGCGCGGGGTCTGCGCGTCGGGCGTGGTCGACGAGGTCTTGCCGAAGCCGAGCTGGGACCAGCGCACCACGACCCGGCCGAAGCCGATCCGGGCCAGGTTGCGGATCGCGTGCACCGCGACCTGGGGGTCGTCGGCGCAGGCCTGGACGCACAGGTCGCCGCCGCTGCGGTCGCGGTCGAGGTTGTCGCCGGGGAACTTCGGCAGGTCGACCAGGGCGGCGGGGCGTTGCCCGGCCAGGCCGAACCGCGTGAACAGCGACGGCCCGAAGCCGATGGTCAGGGTCAGCCGCGAGGGCGGCAGGCCCAGTGCCTCGCCGGTGTCGTCCGGCGGGGCCTCGGCGAGCCCGCCGAAGGCGCCGTCGCCGACGGGGTCCCCGGCGGTCATCCGGCGGGCCGCCGCCGTCCACTCCTTGAGCAGCGCGACGAAGGCGGCGCGGTCCTCGGTGGTCACGTCGAACGCGGCGAAGTGCAGCCGGTCCTGCACCGGGGTGGCGATGCCCGCCTGGTGGGCGCCGTGGAAGGGGACGGCGGTGTCGGCGCCGGCCGGGTCCACGTCGTCCCCGGTGCGGGCCGCGGCGATGGCGCCGCCGGCCGCGGCGGCACCGAGCGCCAGGCCCGCGCCGCCCCAGCCGAGCAGGGCCCGGCGGGAGGGCCGGTCGGGGCCGGTCCGCTCGGTGCGGTCGGTGTCCGTCATGGTGGCCGGCTCCCCCGCCTACTTCGTGACCACGGCGGCGGCCAGCTTGGACAGCGGCTCCGCCAGGGCGTTGACCGCGTCGGACAGCTTCTTGCGGTCCGCCTCGGAGACCTTGTCGTAGGAGGTGAAGGCGTACGACTTGGTGTCCGGGCGGTACGCGTCGAGCAGCTTGTCCAGCGCGGCGAACTGCTGGTCCAGTTCCTTGGTCAGCGCCGCGTCGTTCTCCGCGGCGACCGGCTTGAGCAGCCGGTACGACATCTCCGCGCCCTCGACGTTGGCCTTGAAGTCGACCAGGTCGGTGTGCGAGTAGCGCTCCTCCTCGCCGGTGACCTTGCCGGTGGCGACCTCGTCGAGCAGTTCCTTGGCGCCGTTGGCCATGGAGGTGGGGGTGATGTCGGCCTTGCCGACCCGGTTCTGCCAGTCCTTCAGGTCGGTGATCAGCCGGTCGGCCAGCTCCTTCTCCCGGTCGCCGATCTTCCCGTCCTGCCACAGCGCCTTCTCCAGGCGGTGCCAGCCGGTCCAGTCGGTCTCCGGGTCCTGGCCGTCCTCCAGCCCGTCCTCGCGGACGTCGACCTTGGGGTCGATGTCGCCGAAGGACTCCGCGACCGGCTCGGTGCGCTCCCAGCCGATGCGGGAGAGCGCGTACGCCTTCTTCGCCGCCGCCACGTCGCCCGCCTTGACGGCCTTGGCGAACGCCTCGGCCCTCGGCAGCGTTTCGTCGGCCTGCGCCTGCACGTACTCGCGGTAGTTGGCCACGGCCTCGTCGAGGCGGGGGTCCCGCTTGGCGGTGGTGCCGCCGCCGGTGGCCCGGACGTCCTGGCGGATGCCCTTGCCCTTCATGCCGGGCTTGCAGGCGATCCGGTAGTCGCCCGCCTTCACCTCGGCGGTGACCCGCTGCTTGGTGCCGGGGCCTATGTTCTCCCGCTCGGTCACCACCCGGTCGTCGGGGAAGAGCAGATAGACCTCGGTGACCTTGGATCCCTTGTTCTCGATGGCGAGTTCGACGTGCCCGGCGGGGAACTCCTTCCGGGAGACCTCGCACTTGTCGTCGGTCGACGTCACGGCGATCACGTTGTCCCCGTCCCCCGAGCCGCCCTTCGCCGTGCAGCCGGTGACGGCGGCCAGGGCCGCGGCGGTGGCGACGGCGGTGGCGACGGAGAGTCTTGCGGCTCGCATGGGGGACTCCAAGGGGTGGCCGTGAGGGCTGGCGGTCCTCACAGGGAAGGTGAGGCTCGCCTAAAAATATCGAAGGAACCCCCTCTTGATACCCGTCGATGCGGTGATCCGGATCTCACGGCGGGCGTGGTGACACGAATCAGTCACGGTGATGAAAAAGGGTGATCATGGCTCGGTCAAAGCTGTGTCAAGAATCGCGCCGGGGGGTCACCAGCACCGCTCCCGTCCTCGGGTGCGCCAGCACCTCCACCGGCTGGTCGTACACCTCGGAGAGCAGTTCGTCGGAGAAGACGCCGGCCGGGGGTCCCTCGGCCCTGACACGCCCGGCGCACAGGATCGCCACCCGGTGCGCGTAGGCCGCCGCCAGCCCCAGGTCGTGCAGCACCACGACCACCGCGTCCCCGGCGTGCGCCCTTTCACGGCACAGCCTCAGCACCAGCTCCTGGTGGCGCAGGTCCAGCGCCGCGGTCGGCTCGTCGAGCAGCAGCAGCGGGGCGCGCTGCGCGAGCACCCGGGCCAGCGCCACCCGGGCCCGCTCACCGCCGCTGAGCGCGGAGAACGGCCGCCCGGCGAAGCCGGACACCTCCGTGCGCGCCATCGCGTCGGCCACCACCGCGTCGTCCTCGTCCTCCCGGTCGGTGCCCGCCCAGGGGGCGCGGCCCATCCGGACCACCTCCTCCACCGGGAACGGGAACGACAGCGAGGCGGACTGCGGCAGCACCGCGCGGCGCAGCGCCAGCTCCGGCGCCGACCAGTCGTCCACCGGTCTGCCGTGCACCCGCACCACCCCGCCGGCGGCCGGGACGTCCGCGGACAGGGCGCCCAGCAGGGTCGACTTGCCCGCCCCGTTGGGGCCCACCAGGGCCAGGACCTCGCCCGCGCGGACCGCGACGCCCACGCCGTCGAGGACGCGCCGCCCGCCGAGGTCGACCCGCAGCCCCTCGGCCTCGGCGAGGACCTCGCCGGGGGTGGCCGGGGGAGGCGGCAGCGGACGGGGCGGGACCAGCCGCGGGAGTCTCAAGAGCCTGGCGCCTTTCGTGACAGGGGGGACGGGGGAGGGGGCGGCGGCCGGAGCCGGTGCCGGTGCCGGAGCCGGAGCCGGAGCGGGGGCCGAGGCCGGGGCTGGAGCCGGAGCGGGGGCCGGGGTGGCCGGACCGCCGTGCGCGCGGCTCATGCCCAGCCTCCCTGCCGGCGCCGGGTGCGGCGCAGCAGCCAGAAGAAGAACGGGCTGCCGATCAGCGCCGTCAGCACCCCGAGCGGCAGCTCCGCGGGGGCCACGAGGGTGCGGGCCGCGAGGTCGGCGCCGAGCAGCACCAGCGCCCCGCCGAGCGCGCTGCCCGGGATCAGGAACCGGTGCCCCGGGCCCGCGGCCATCCGGATCAGGTGCGGGACGACGAGGCCGACGAAGCCGATGACGCCCGAGACGCTGACCGCGGCGGCCGTCAGCAGCGCCACCACGAGGATCAGCACGATCCGCAGCCGTTCCACGTCCACGCCCAGGTGCCGGGCCGGGCGGTCGCCGAGGGAGAGCAGGTCCAGCCGGCGGGCGTAGGCCGGGGCGAGCGCCAGCCCGACCGCGGCGCAGGGCAGCACCGCGAGCACCTTGGACCAGGTCGCCTGGGACAGCGAGCCGAGCTGCCAGAAGGTGATCTGGCTGACCCCGGCCGAGTCGGCCAGGAAGACGAACAGGCCGATCAGGGCACCGGCGAACGCGTTGATGGCGATGCCCATGAGAATGAGCGTCACCACCTCGGTGCGCCCCCGCGCCCGCGCCATGGCGTACACCAGCAGGACGGTGACCAGACCGGCGACGAAGGCCATCGCGGGCAGGGTCCAGCGGCCCAGGAAGTCCAGGCCGAGCGCGATGGCGGCGACCGCGCCGACGGCCGCGCCGGTGGAGACGCCGATGGTGCCCGGCTCCGCCAGCGGGTTGCCGAAGACGCCCTGCATCAGGGCGCCCGCGCAGCCCAGCGAGGCGCCGACGAGGAGGGCCAGCACGATCCGCGGCAGGCGCACGTTCCACAGCACCGACTCGGCGACCCGGTCCAGTTCGCCGCCGCCCAGCCCCGCGTGGTGCAGCAGGGAGCCGACGACGTCGCCGACCGGGATCGGGTAGGCGCCGGTGCCGGCCGCGACCGGGACGAGGACGAGCAGCCCGGCCAGCAGGGCGGCGGTCAGCAGCCAGGGGGTGCCGCGCCGCCGCCGGGGGGCGGCGTCCGGGGCAGGGGCGGGGGCCGCCGGGCGGGCCGGCTTCACCGGCGCGGTCATCAGGCGCCGTCCTTCGCGTAGAGCTGGTCGACGACGGAGGCGAGGACCTCGTCGGTGCGCGGGCCGTAGTTGAGGAGCACGCCGTCCTCCACGGAGACGATCCGCCGGTCCATCCCGGCCGGGGTCTGCGCGACGCCGGGTATCTCCACCAGCCCGTCGACGCCGCCGACCGACTCCAGGCCCTTGCTCATCACGAGGATGGCGTCGGGCGCCGCCTTGACCAGGGCCTCGCTGGTGATCGCGGTGAAGTCCTTCCGGAGCCCGGAGTCGGCGCCCGCGTCGAGCCCCCCGGCGGCCTCGATCAGCGAGGTGGCGCCGGAGTCCCGGCCGCCGAGGAGATAGACGGAGGCCGAGCCGCGCAGGTAGAGGAAGGCGACCCGCGGGGTGTCGGCGTGCTTCGGCACGCTTGCGCGGGCGGCCTCGATCCGCTCCGAGGAACGCCGCGTCAGATCCTTCCCGGCGTCCGGCACACCGAGCGCCCCGGCGACGGCCGCGATCCGGGGGCCCACGTCGTCCAGGCTCTTGGCGGCCTCGACGAACAGCACCGGGACGCCCGCGGAGCGGATCTGCTCCACGGCCTCCTCGGGGCCCGTGGTGGTCTCCGCGATGACGAGGTCCGGGCGCAGCGAGAGCACGCTCTCGGCGGAGACGTCGTGGCCCCGGGTGACCACGGGCAGCTTCGCGGCCTGCTCGAAGGTGGCGGTGACGTCCCGGGCGACGACGCGGTCGCCGAGGCCCAGGGTGAAGACGATCTCGCTGAGGCTTCCGGAGAGCGGCACGATCCGCTCGGCCCGTTCCACCGTCACCTCGCCCCCGCCCGCGGAGCGGACGGTTACCGGAAGTTCCGGTTTCGGTTTCTGCGGCAGCGGTTCGACCCGGTCCGGGGCCGTTTCGGTCCGGGCCGCGGCCGGGGCCGGAGCCGCGCCGGAACTCCCGCATCCGGTCGCGGTGAGGGCGAGGGCGAGCACGGACAGCGCCGCTCCCGTCAGTCTTCTTCGCAAGGGTCGCACGGTCGCGTCCGTTCCTTTCCGTCACCTGCCGGTATCGGCCGTTGTGGCTTAGGTTAGCCTTACCTCGCTCGCTACCGGTCGTCGACCCGGAGGAATTCTCATGCCTGCCCGCCTTCGTGCCCTGGTCACCGTCGTGTGCGCGGCCGTCCTGGGGGCGCTGCTCCCTCTCTCCGCCGCACACGCCGAGGCCCGGAACGTGCAGGGCGGACGGCTGGACTGGGGCATCAAGTCCTCCTTCCAGAGCTATGTCACCGGGCCCGTGGCGAAGGGCGGTTACTCCCTGACGGGCGGCGCCGCCACCGTCGGGGGCAGCACGTTCCGCTTCCACTCCGCGAAGGGCTCCTACGACGGTTCGACCGGAGCCTTCGGCGCCGCCTTCGCCGGCGGCGTGCGCTTCGTCGGCCACCGGGCGGCGGACGGCTCCCATCAGCTCGACCTGACCGTCAGCAGCCCCACGGTGCGCATATCCGGCGGCGGCGGGACGCTCTTCGTGGACATCGTCAGCAAGTCCAAGGAGACCGGGGCGGTCACGACCGCCCGTCAGGTGCCCTTCGCCTCCCTCTCCCTGGGCGGCGTCAACATGCGGGGCGACGGCAACGCCGTGGTCCTCAACAACCTGCCCGCCACCCTCACCGCCCAGGGCGCCCAGGCGTTCGCCGGGTTCTACGGCGCCGGCACCCCCCTCGACCCGGTCAGCCTGGCGGCGGACGTCCGCCCGGCGGCGGCCGACACCCGGCCCACCGAGACCTCCCGGCCCACCGAGAAGGCCCCCGAGACCGAGAAGAAGCCGAAGAAGTCCGACGAGGGCACCGCCCTGCGCGATGGCGCCGTCGACTGGGGCGTGCGCCGCACCTTCCGGGAGTACGTCACCGGCGACATCGCCGACGGCAAGTGGACCCTCACCGGCGGGGCGCAGGACGGCGGAGCCCTCTTCCGCTTCCCCGGCGGCAAGGGCACCTTCCGTGACGGGGCCCTCGACGCCTCCTTCACCGGCACGCTCCGCTTCACCGGCGCCCACGGGCTCGACCTCGCCCTCAGCTCCGTCCGGGTCACCGTCAAGGGCGAGAAGGGCACGCTGTTCGCCGACGTGGCCGCCCCCGGGCTGACGGCGAAGAAGGTGGCGCTGGTCACCTTCGCCGCCGGGAAGCTCAAGCCCGCCGACGGACTGGTCTCGGTGACCGAGGCCCCCGCGAAGCTCACCGGGCGCGGTGCCAAGGCATTCGGCGGCATGTACCGGGGCGGCACCGAGATGGACCCGGTCTCCCTGGCCGTCGCCCTGACCGGTGACGCCGAACTGCCCGCCCTGCCCGACCTGGGCAGCGCGGCCACCGAGTCCGCCGGGGATCCCGCCACCGCGTCCGCCGCCCCGCAGCCGTCGGCGGCGCCCGAGACCTCCGCCGAGCCCGTCGCGGCGTCCTCCGGCGACGGCGGCTTCCCCGCCCTGGCCGTGGGCATCGCGGGCGGTGCCCTGCTGCTGGTGGCCGGCGGTCTCGGCGCCCTCGCCCTCCGCCGCCGCCGCGCCGCGACGGCCGCCGGTGCCGCCTCGGCCGCCGACTCCCCCGACCCCGCCGCCGGTTCGCCCGCGGCTCCCTCCGACTCCCCGGCGGACCCCGCCGGTTCGCCGGAACCCCCCGCCTCCCCGGCGTCCCCCGGGTCCCCCGGGGACACGGCCTGACCGCACCGGGCCGAGCCCCCGCCCGCCGCCGTTCCCCCCGGCGGCCCCACCACTCAAGGAGACAACCGCCATGTCAGTCAGACGACGCCGTTCCACCGCCCTCGCCGCCGCCGTGGCCACCGTGACCGCGCTCGGCGCCACCGTCCTCGCCACCGCCGGGGCGGGCACCGCCTCGGCCGCCGAGGTCCCCCTCCAGGGTTACGAACTGACCTGGGGCATCAAGCAGACGTACCGCACCTACGTCGCCACCTGGGCCAAGGGCGAGTTCACCCCCGCCGGCGGCGCGAGCCAGGCCGACGGCAACGGCGCCTTCACCTTCCCCGGCGGCAAGGGCACCTACGACCCGGTCGGGCACACCATGAACCTGGGCTTCCAGGGCAGCCTGGGCATCAAGTCCGAGGCGCACGGCTTCGCGCTCACGCTCTCCGACGTGAAGTTCGACAGCAAGGCGGGCGCGATCACCGCCGACGTCACCACCGGCGGCACCACCCGGGACGACGTGCCGCTGGCCACCGTCGCGGTCACCCGCGACATGAAGGACATGGCGACCACGCTGACCGACGAGGCGGCGGACGTCCTGGGCAGCGACACCTACAAGGGCGCGGCCGGCGACCCGCTGACCCTGGTCCAGAAGAAGCCGGAGCCGACCGAGGAGCCGACCGGCACCCCGGAGCCGACGAAGGAGCCGACCGGCACCCCGGAGCCGACGAAGGAGCCGACCGAGGAGCCGACCGGCACCCCGGAGCCCACCAAGGAGCCGACCGAGGAGCCCACCGGCACCCCGGAGCCGACCGCCACCGCGACCACCACGCCCCCCGCCACCCAGTCCCCGCAGCCGGGCACCCCCTCCGCCACGCCGTCGGCCACCGCCACCCGGACCCCCGCCCCCGCCAAGGGCGACATCGCCGACGGCACCCTCGGCTGGGGTGTCAAGGACTCCTTCCGCGCCTACGTCGTGGGCCCCGTCGCCAAGGGCCGGGTCACCGTCTCCGGCGGTGCCGTCCAGGCCGCGGGCAACGGCGTCTTCACCTTCAAGGACGCCACCGGCACCTACGACACCAAGGCCGGCACCCTGAGCGCCGCCTTCAAGGGCGCGGTCAACTTCAAGGGCCACGAGGACGGCGGCAGTTACGGCCTCGACCTGACCCTGAGCAACCTGCGGGCCGGTCTCAGCGGCGGCAGCGGCACCCTGACCGCCGACGTCTCCAGCCTCGGTGAGCGCACGGCGAACGTGGTCCTGGCCGACCTCAAGGCCCCGGGCACCACCCTCACCGCCAAGGACGACGTCATCACCGTCGAGGGCGTGACCGCCACCCTCACCGAGGCCGGAGCGACCGCCTTCGGCGACTTCTACACCGCGGGCACCGCGCTCGACACCGTCAACCTCTCGGTGGCGCTGAGCGAGGGCGCCCAGCTCCCCGACGGCAACGGCAACGGCTCCGGCGGGACGGGCAACGGCGGCTCGGGCAACGGCGGTTCGGGCTCCACCGGCGGCACCGGCTCCACCGGCGGACTCGGCGGCTCCGGCGGGATCACCGGCGGCACGGGCGGCATCGGCGGCTCCACCGGCGGCTTCGGCACCACCGGCGGCGGCAGCCTCGCCTCCACCGGCTCGGACCTGCCCGGCGCCGCGATCGGCACCGCGGCCGGCGCCGCCGTCGTCCTCGGCGCGGGCGCGGTCTACTTCGCCCGCCGCCGCCGCGAGGCCGAGGGCAACTGACCCTCACGGGAAGCCCCTTCGCCGGGGCGGGGGCCCGCGCCCCCGCCCCGGCGGTGCTTGAATGCCCCGGTGACCGACTACGACGTACTGCGTGTCTTCTGCGCCCCGAACGGCGGCTACGGCAATGAACTCGGCGTCGTCCGCGAGGGTTCCGACCTGCCGGACCCGGCGGGACGGCAGGAGTTCGCCGCCGGACTCGGCTTCAGCGAGACCGTGTTCGTCGACGATCCCGAGCGCGGCGTCGTCGACATCTACACGCCCACCCTGCGGCTGCCGTTCGCCGGGCACCCCTGCGTCGGCACGGCCTGGCTCCTCGACGTCCCCGAACTGGTCGCCCCGGCCGGGGTGATGGGGGCCCGGCTGGACGGGGAGTTCAGCTGGATCGAGGCCCGCCCGGAGTGGGCGCCGCCGCGCACCCTGCGCCGGTACGCCACCGTCGCGGAGGTCGAGGACCTGGCGGTGCCGCCGCCGGGGGAGTGGGTCTACGCCTGGGCGTGGGAGGACGAGGCGGCGGGCCGCGTCCGCGCCCGCGGCTTCCCGGGCCGCGGCGACGGCATCGAGGAGGACGAGGCGACCGGGGCCGCGGCCCTGCTGCTGACCGAACGCCTCGGCCGCGCCCTCAACATCACCCAGGGGGCGGGCTCCCAGATCCTCACCGCGCCGCAGCCCGGGGGCTGGGTGGAGATCGGCGGCCGGGTCCGTCTGGAGCGCTGACCGCCGCTCGCGCGCCCGCCGCCCGCGCGCCCGCCGGGCCGTCCCCGCGAGCGCGACGCACCGGTCCCCCGGCGTACGGATCGCCGGGGGACCGGTGCGTCGTCGGCGACGGCCGAGGGGCCGGGACGGAGGCCGCCACAGCGCCCCGTCCCGGCCCCTCGGCCGCCCGGTCCGTCAGGCGGACAGCGGGAACTCCTCGCCCAGTGCCCGGAAGACCGCGGTGTTCAGGGCGAACGCCCGCTTGCACTCGCCCACCACGCGCTGCTGCTCCAGCTCGTCCGTGCGTATGCCGTCCAGCAGCTCGCGGTACTCGCGCTTGAAGGCGGCCGGGTTGCCGATCCCGTCGAAGACGTAGAAGCGGACCCCGTCGCCCTTCTTGTCGAAGCCCCAGGTGCGCTCGGCCTTGTCGCGGATGATCTGACCGCCGGAGAGGTCACCGAGGTAGCGGGTGTAGTGGTGCGCCACATAGCCGCCCGGCCACTCCTCGGCGCACTCGCGGACCCGGGCCGCGTACTCCTCGGTGGCGGGCAGCGCGGACAGCCCGGCACGCCAGTCGGCGCCGCGCAGATGGGCGAGGTCCCGCTCCAGCGACGGCAGCCGCATCAGCTCCGGGCGGATGAACGGTCCGGCGAGCGGATCGGAGGCCAGCCGGTCGGCGGCGGCCTCCAGGGCTTCGTAGACGAACCAGAGCTGCTCGGTGTAGCGCGCGTACGCGTCCACGCCGAGCCGGCCCCCGAGCAGATCGCTCATGAACGTCGAGGTTTCCGCTTCGACGTGCTGTTCGTGCGAGGCCGTGCGGATAAGGGTCGAGAAGGAGTCCATGGGGTGATCTTCTATGGTTAGGCTTGCCTAAGTCAATCCTTTGCCGACAGTTCGTCGGTAAAGTTTCCGACACGGCGTCGGAAAAGTGTGCCGCACTTCCCCGGAACGCGAAAGGGCCCGCCCCCGGGGAGGGGCGGGCCGTGCGCACGGGCCGGAAGATCCGGTTCCGCGGTGCCGGCGCCGGTGCCGGCACCGGGTGGTCCGGGAGGTCAGGGCAGGGTGAGGATCTCCGCGCCCGAGTCCGTGACCACCAGCGTGTGCTCGAACTGGGCGGTCCGCCGGCGGTCCTTGGTGAGGACCGTCCAGCCGTCGTCCCACATGTCGTACTCGTGCGTCCCGAGGGTCAGCATCGGCTCGATGGTGAACGTCATCCCGGGCCGGATCACGGTCGTCGCGTGCGGGCTGTCGTAGTGCGGGACGATCAGCCCGGAGTGGAACGCGGAGCTGATCCCGTGCCCGGTGAAGTCCCGCACCACCCCGTACCCGAAGCGCTTGGCGTAGGACTCGATCACCCGGCCGATGATGTTGATCTGGCGGCCCGGCCGCACCGCCCTGATCGCGCGGTCCAGCGACTCCCGGGTGCGCTCGACCAGGAGGCGGCTCTCCTCGTCCACGTCGCCGACGAGGTAGGTGGCGTTGTTGTCCCCGTGCACCCCGCCGATGTACGCGGTCACGTCCAGGTTCACGATGTCGCCGTCGCGCAGCACCGTGGAGTCCGGGATGCCGTGGCAGATGACCTCGTTGACCGAGGTGCACAGCGACTTGGGGTAGCCGCGGTAGCCGAGCGTCGAGGGGTAGGCGCCGTGGTCGCACATGTACTCGTGCGCCACCCGGTCCAGTTCGTCCGTGGTCACGCCGGGCGCGATCCGCTCGGCCGCCGCCGCCATCGCCCGCGCCGCGATCCGCCCGGCCAGGCGCATCGCCTCGACGGTCTCCGGGGTCTGCACCTCGGGCCCGGTGTACGGGGCGGGGGCGGGCCGCCCGACGTACTCGGGCCGGCGGATGTTCCCGGGCACGGGACGGGTGGGGGACAGCTCCCCCGGAACGAGCAGCGACTGGCCAGACATGACAGCGAGTCTAACCAGCGGATGGGGGAACATGACGAGGACGAGAGGAGCTGGTCATGGCCCTGTTCAAGAAGCGCACGGTGGGCAAACCGGGCGAGTGGTACTACTGCCTGGAGCACAAGAAGGTGGAGGAGGGCCCGGAGTGCCCGGCCAGGGACCGTTTCGGACCGTACTCCTCCAGGGCCGAGGCCGAGCAGGCGATGCGCACCGCCCGGGAGCGCAACCTGGAGTGGGAGAACGACCCCAAGTGGCACGACGCCCCCGCCGGCCGCCCGGAGGACGGCACGGACTGAGCGGCCGGGCCGCTCAGTCCTCCGCGGCGGCTGCGCGCGCGGCGCGCAGCCGCACCGCGTGCTCGTCGGTCCGGGAGTCGTAGGCCATCATCGCGGGCAGGCACAGCGCCAGCAGCCCCACCGCGCCCGCGCACACCAGCCCGCCCGACCACACCGAGGCCCGTACCCCCATCAGCGCCGCCGCGCCGCCCACCCGGACCTGGCCGAGCTGCGGACCCACCGAGTAGGACAGCACCTCGATCCCGGCGAGCCGCCCGCGCAGCCCGTCCGGGATCGTCTGGTTCCACATCGCGCTGCGGAAGACGCCGCTCACCATGTCGCAGGCGCCGCCCGCGGCCAGGCACAGGAGCACCAGCCAGACGTTCCCGGCGACGCCCGCGGCGGCGATGGCCGCGCCCCAGCCGGCCGCCGCCAGCACCACCATCCGCCCGTGCCGCCGCACCCGCGACGTCCATCCGCTGCTCAGGCTCACCAGCAGTGAACCGGCCGGGATCGCCGCGTACATCAGCCCCAGCGACCAGGGCGCGTCCAGCTCGTCCGCCAGGAACGGCAGCACCGCCAGCGGCATGGCCAGGAACATCGCCGCCAGGTCGACCGCGTAGGTGCCCAGCAGTTCCTTGCGGCCCCACGCGTACCGGGCGCCCTCCGCGATCGCCGACCACGAGGGCCGCACCGCCTCCCGCGAGGCGGGGGAGGCGGCCAGCCCCAGGGCCAGGACGACCGAGACGGCGAACGTCAGCAGGTCCACCGCGTACGCCCAGCCCAGCCCGGCCCAGGCGACCACCACCCCGGCCAGCGCGGGACCGGCGACCCCGCCGAGCTGCCAGCGCAGCGAGGTCAGCGCGGCGGCGGCGGGCAGGTGCTCATGGGCCACGATGCGCGGGATCAGCGAGTCGAGCGCGGGCCGCTGCACCCCGCCGAGCGCCGAGGTGAGGGCGGCCACGAGGTACAGCGGCCACACCGCCGGGCTCGGGAGCAGCGCGTTGGCCAGCAGCACCGCGCAGAGCACGCCCTGGCCGGCCTCCGTCCAGAGGATCAGCCGCCGCTTGTCCGCGGCGTCGGCCAGGGCACCGCCGTACAGCCCGAACACCACCAGCGGCACCAGTTCCACGGCGCCGATCGCGCCGACGGCCGCGGCGGAGCCGGTCAGCTCCTTGACCTGCACCGGCAGGGCGACGAAGGTCAGGAAGCTCCCGAAGTTGGTGATCAGCCCGGAGACCCACAGCCGACGGAAGTCGGCGGAGGCCCGCCAGGGCGACAGATCGGGCAGCAGCCCCCGCAGCCCCGCCCGCCGCGCGGGGGCTCCGGCGGATTCGGGAGCGGCCGGGGGCGGGGCGGGCTCCGCGGGCCCGTCCGGAGCGGCGGACGGTGCGGCGGTCGCCGCGGCGGGGGCACCGGGTTCCGCGGACACGGTGGCGGCGCCGGGGAGGCCGGACGGCGCGGGGGGAGCGCCGGTGACGGCACCGGTGAGGGGGGCGGTGGCGGAGGCGGGAGCGGCGACCGGGGCGGCGGAGGGAGCGGCGACGGCCCCGGGGCGGGCCGGGGAGGCGGGCTCGGGGGAGGGTTCCGCGGACACGGCGGCGGTGCCGGGGGAGCCGGACGGCGCGGGGGGAGCGCCCGGGGCGGTGGCGGGCGTACCGGCGGGGCGGGCGGCGGACCCGGTGGAACCGTCGGCGGGTCCGGCGGGCGGCCCGGTGGCGGGTCCGGAGGAGGCGGTGGGCGGTGCGGTGGGCTCGGCGGCGGGTTCTCCGGTCACGAGGGGTCATCGTGGGGCGGCGCGGAAACCCCGGGCAACCGGTTTTCCGTGCCGCCCGGCGTCACCAGCGCGGCGGGGGCGGGGCCGTGAGCCGGTCGGCCAGCCGGGAGAGCCGGTCCCGGAAGCGGTGGTGGCCCCGGGGCGGCACCGCGTTCTCCCCGGCCGCCGCGCTGACCAGGTGCTGCACCGTGTCCAGGTCCAGCTCGGCGCCGTCCGGCACGGTCAGCGCCTCGTGCGCCAGCGCCACCAGCTCCCGTTCGCCCGCGCCCAGTGACAGCACCGTCGCCCCCGCCCGCCGGGCGTCGTGCACCCGCTCCAGCAGCGGGGCGCCGGGCGCTCCGGGCGCCACCACCAGCACGGTCTCCCCGCGCCGGGCCGCCGCCAGCCGCCCCAGCCCCACCGCCAGGTGCGCCGGGTCCGAGGGGCGCGCCGCGTGCCGCACCAGGGTGGGCGCCAGCTCCGGCGTCCCCGACCAGGCGGCCTCGTCGACCAGGTGCGCCGCCAGGTGCCACGGTTCGTGCGCCGCCGTCCCCACCAGCAGCAGCCCGCCGCCGTGCGACACGACCGAGCCCCGCAGCGCCCCCGCGAACCTCCGGGTGGCACCCAGCCACTCCGTCCCGGCGAGCACTTCCCGCAGCAGCGCTACCCGTACGGCGTCCATACCGGCGCATCCTGCCGCAACCGGGGTGCCAGCAGGCGGGGTTCGCCCCGGATTCACCCGGCCCGGGGACGGCGGACCGCGCCCACCGCCGCCCCGCGCCCCCGGCCGCGCCACCCCGCGCCTCCCGGCCACACCGCTCCCGTCGGGCCACCGCCGCCGCCGGGGCGACGTAGGGTCGCACCATGACCTCCACGGACCGCACCGACAGCCCCCACGGCGCCGACCGCCCCGCGGCCAGGACCCCCGCCAAGGACCCCTGGGACCTGCCCGACGTCTCCGGCCTGGTCGTCGGCGTCCTCGGCGGCACCGGCCCCCAGGGCAGGGGGCTCGCCCAGCGCCTGGCCCGGGCCGGCCAGCGGTTGATCGTCGGCTCCCGCGCGGCCGAGCGCGCCCGCGCCGCCGCCTCGGAGATCGGGTACGGCGTCGAGGGCGACGACAACGCCGGCACCGCCCGCCGCAGCGACATCGTCATCGTCGCCGTCCCCTGGGAGGGCCACGCCGCGACGCTGGAGTCACTGCGCGCGGAACTCACCGGCAAGCTCGTCGTGGACTGCGTCAACCCGCTCGGCTTCGACAAGAAGGGCGCCTACGCGCTCCGGCCCGAGGAGGGCAGCGCCGCCGAGCAGGCCGCCGCCCTGCTGCCCGGCAGCCGGGTCACCGCCGCCTTCCACCACCTGTCCGCGGTGCTGCTCCAGGACCCGGACACCGTCTCGGTCGACACCGACGTGATGGTGCTCGGGGAGGACCGGGCCGACGTGGAGATCGTGCAGGCGCTCGCCGGGCGCATCCCCGGCATGCGCGGCGTCTTCGCCGGGCGGCTGCGCAACGCCCACCAGGTCGAGGCGCTGGTCGCCAACCTGATCTCGGTCAACCGCCGCTACCGGGCGCACGCGGGGCTCCGCCTCACCGACGTATGAGGTCATGGGGGACACTGGTGGCTGCCGCGAAGCACCCGGGGCGCGGCCGTCCGCCGCGCGGCGGGGGCGGCGCGGCGCCCGCGGTGCCCCGGCACCCGCCCGTGTCCCCCGACAGGAGAGCCCCATGCCCCGCCTCGCCCTCTACACCCTGGCCGTCTGCCTGCTCGCCGTGGCCGCCGCCGTCGTCTCCTTCGCCCGCGGCGGCGTACTGATCGGGGTCGTGTGGGTGCTGCTCGCGGGGCTGTCGTCCAACATGTGCTGGTACTACCTGAAGCGCGGGCGGGCCGCCCGGGGCGGCGACGGCGGGCCCGCTACCGGCTGACCGCGCAGAGGTCGTCGGTCTGCCAGAAGCGGTACAGCTCGAAGCCGCAGTAGGTGTCCGGCTCGCCGACGCCCAGCCCCCGCAGGACCGTGTGGACCGCGTCGAAGAACGCCCCGTTCAGCGACGGCAGCCACAGCAGCGCGAACACGATCAGCAGGCCGAACGGTGCCAGCGGCTCAGCCTGCCGCCGCACCGCCCGCGAGAGCCACGGCTCCACGACGCCGTAGCCGTCCAGGCCCGGCACCGGCAGCAGGTTCAGGATCGCCGCGGTGACCTGGAGCAGCGCGAGGAAGGCCAGCGCCTGCCGGAAGCCGCGCGGCACGCCGTCCGCCGCGCCCAGCCAGAACGGGGCGGTGCAGACGAGGGCGAACAGCACGTTCGTCAGCGGGCCCGCGGCCGAGATCAGGCTGTGCCGCAGGCGGCCCCGGATCCGGGAGCGCTCGATGTACACCGCGCCGCCCGGCAGACCGATCCCGCCCATGACGACGAACAGCACCGGGAGCACGACGCTCAGCAGCGCGTGGGTGTACTTCACCGGGTTCAGCGTGAGGTAGCCCCTGGCGCCGACGGTGAGGTCGCCGGCGTGCAGGGCGGTGCGGGCGTGCGCGTACTCGTGCAGGCACAGCGACACCACCCAGGCCGCCGTCACGAACAGGAAGACCGCGAGGCCCGGCCGCTCCGCGAACCCGGTCCACGCCGCCCAGCCGGCGGCCGCCGACACCGCGGCGATCCCCAGGAAGACGGGGCTGATCCGCCGCTCGCCGGGACGGACGGTGACGCCGGCCATGGGACTCCGACCGTGCTCGGGGACGGGACCGTCCGACGGTATCCCGCGCCCCGCGTCCACCGCGAGCATCCGCCCCGCGTCCACCCCGAGCATCCGCCCCGGGGACGCCGTGAGCACCCGCCCCGCGAGGACACCGTGAGCGCCGGTCCCGGGGACACCGCGCGCGTCCGGGCGGGCGCCCGTGTCCCCGGTGTCCCGCCGCACCGCCCCGTGACACGCGCGAGGCGCACCGCGGGCGTCCTCGCCCGCGGTGCGCCTCGCACCGGTCGATCCCCCTCGTACGGCCCCTCCCCGGACGCGCGCGACGGTGTCGCCTCCGGGGGCCGCGGCCCCGGGACCGCCCGGTCAGCCGGAGGTCCGGCCGCCCCCGGCGGACTCCGGTGCCGTCCGCTCCGCGGTGGCGGTCGTGGCGGCCGGGGNGGCGGCGCCCGCCGGGACGTCGTCCCGGCCCTCGACCACGACGGCCGGCTCCAGCGGGGAGGTGACGTCCTGGTTGCGGCTGTGCGCGGCCCAGTCGCGGATGCCGACGAGGACCATCACGAAGAAGATCGCGTAGACGATGCCGGAGAAGTACAGCTCGGAGTGGATGGCGAGCGGCACGCCGACGAGGTCGACCGCCAGCCAGACGAACCAGAACTCCACGTACCGGCGGGCCTGCGTGTACATCGCGAGGATCGAGCCGACGAAGATCCAGGCGTCCGCGAGGATCATCCACATCGGGGCGCCCGGGTAGAACGAGGCGTCGGTGGCCCGCAGCAGGGCGGCGAAACCGGTGGTGCCCAGCACCATCGCGGCGACGAGCACCGCGCGCTCACGCCCCATCGCCCAGCGGACGTTGATGGAGCCCTCCTTCTCGCGGCTGCGCTTCCACGTCGCCCAGCCCCAGGAGGCCGATGCTATGATCACGACCTGACGGGCCGCGTTGCCCCCCAGGTGCACATTGAGGCTCGCGATCAGCAGCA
Source organism: Streptomyces sp. SID8352 (assembly GCF_009862265.1). Lineage (GTDB taxonomy): Bacteria > Actinomycetota > Actinomycetes > Streptomycetales > Streptomycetaceae > Streptomyces. The sequence continues at coordinate 158,093 of NZ_WWGX01000022.1, forward strand.
GCACCGAGCCGAGGATCTGAACCGGCCAGGCCGTCAGGGACCGTCGCAGGGCCAGCCACACGGTGGCAAGCGCCAGGATGTTCCCCAGGAAGTCCGACCAGTACACGGGGATTCCGAACAGGTCGAACTGAGTGTTCAACCACTCGAATGCGCTCATTGTTAAACACCTTTGTTCGTCGGAGCAGGTCTGGCGTGGGGTCCAGGTGTCGTTGGCGGCCGTGACGGGCCGGAGGCGGCGGCGCGGGGCCGTCGGAGGGGGAGCGGGGGGCCGCTCAGAGGGACGCGGTCCGCCGGTGCAGCGCGTGCACGGCGGTCAGCGCCCGTCTCCCGGAGGGGGAGGCGAGGAGGGCGTCGGAGCGGGAGACGTCCCGTCGCGCGGCGTGCACCATGGCGGCCGGCGAGGAGAACTTCACGGTGTCCCTGATCCGTGCCACGAACCACACGCCGACGCGCTCTCCGTAGAACTCGTCCGTCGTGTCGTGGCAGTACACCTCGATGTGGATGTCCGCCGTGTCGCAGAAGGTCGGGTTCGACCCGATGCTGATCGTGCCGCGGTGAACGGCACCCGTCGTGTGGCGGACGAGCCACCCGCTGTAGATCGCGGGCGCCGGGACCGGTGAGTCCGGGTCGGCCGCGATGTTGGCGGTCGGGAACCCGAGCCCGCGGCCCCGCCCGGCACCGTGCACCACGGTGCCGGTCAGGAGCGCGCGGGCGGTCGGGCGGTCAGGCATGGGGAGCGAGCTCCCGGAACTGGCTGGTGTGGAAGACGAGCGGCTCGACACCGGAGAACAGCTCGGCGGTGAGCAGCTCCAGCAGGACGATCTCGTGGTCGCCGCCGTCGTACACGGCGCCCGCGCGGGCCGTCAGCCAGAGCGCCGCGTCGTCGATCAGCACGCCCCCCTCGGGGGTGGCGCGCCAGGTGACGCCGTCGAAGCGGTCCACGCCCCGGGACGCCAGGCGGCGGCACAGGCCCCCCTGGTCGCGGCTGAGCACGCTGAGCCCGAGGACGGGCGCCTCCGCCAGCCGCGGCCAGGTGGTCGAGGTGCGGGCCACGCTGATCGCGACCATCGGCGGTTCGAGGGAGATCGAGACGAACGAACTCGCCGCGAACCCGACGGGCTCGGTACCGCGCAGCGCGCCGATGGCGACCACGCCGGTCGGGTAGGCCCCGAACGCCTGCCGCAGCGTCGCCGCGGTCAGCTCCGCGGGCACGGGCGCACCGGGCGGGTGGTGGACGGACGTGACCATGGTGCTCGACTTCCTCTCGTCACGGGGGGTTCTGGGCGCTTCGCCGGTCAGTGCCGGTACCGGGCGGCGGGGTGGGTGTCCGGCAGCGCGCTGCCGGGGGCGCCGGTGAGCCGCTCGCGCAGGCTCTCGCCCTCCGTGTACTCGCCGCGGAAGGCGCCGCGGGCCCGCAGGATCGGCAGCACCGACTCGACGAAGTCCGTGGTCGAGGCCGGCTGGACGGCCGGGGAGAGCAGGAAGCCGTCGAGGTCGGCGCCCTCGGCGAGCGCGCAGATCTCGTCCGCGATCTCCTCGGCGGTGCCCACCACCGGCCGGGCGCCCACGCCGTGGGTGTGCCAGTCGGCGAGGACGTCGCCGACGGTCTTGCCCGCGAAGCGCGCGACCTGGGTCTGCGACATCTCGGTGGACAGCTCCGTCATCGGCGTCTCGGGGGCGTACTTCGACAGGTCGAGCCCGGTGAACATGGCGTAGCTGGCGAGCGTGACCTCGGGGCGCTGGGCGTCGAGGATGCTCCGGTAGCGGCGCTCGGCGTCGGCGGTGGTGGCGCCGACGACACAGGAGAACGCCGACATGACCTTCACCTGGTCGGCGCGGCGGCCCGCCTTGACGGCCTCCTCGCGGATGGACGCGGTGTGCCCGGCGAGCTGCTCGACCGAGCCGCTGCCCACGAACATGCACTCGCCGTGCCGTCCGCCGACCCGGCGGCCGGCCGGGGAGGCGCCGGCCTGGAAGAGGACGGGCGTGCCCTGGGGGGAGCGGGCCGTGTTGCCGTAGCCCTCGGAGCGGAAGAACGGGCCCTCGTGCTTGACCAGGTGGACCTTGGCGGGGTCGGCGAACCGGCCGTCCTTGTCCTTCTCCAGGGCGTCCGGCTCCCAGGCGCCCTCCCAGTACTTGTAGACGAGGTCGAGGAAGTCCTCGGCCATGCGGTAGCGGTCGTCGTGGGCCACCATGTCCATGCCGAACGCCTTCACGGCGGTGTCGGCGGTGCCGGTGGTGACGACGTTCCAGCCGATGCGGCCGCCGGAGAGCTGGTCGATCGTGGCCATGCGGCGGGCGAACGCGTACGGCGGTTCCACCAGGACGGAGCCGGTCATGACGAGACCCAGGTTCTTCGTCGTCGACAGCAGCGCGGAGGCGACGACCATCGGGTCGAGCCGCGGCAGGTCGAGGGTCTCCTCGGTGGCGATGGGCGGCCGGGAGCCGTTGATCTCGGACCAGCCCCAGGCGTCCGCGAGGAAGAGGAAGTCCAGCTTCGCGTCCTCGCAGACCGCGGCGAGGTCGCGCCAGTACTCAAGGGTGTCGAAGAGGTGCCGTTGGCTGTCGGGGTGGCGCCAGGTGGCCGTGCCGCTCGCGTTGGTCTGCGCGTTCTCGAAGACGCCGATCTTGAGGTTCCTCATGGGGTGGTTCTCCGTTGTGCTGGTGGGTGACCCGCGTTGGGGTGGTCAGGAGGCGGTGGTGACCGCGGGTACGTCGAGCTGGGCCGCGTACGGCATGGACGACTGGGCGCCCAGTCCGGTGACGGCGTGGGACGCGGCGCGCACGGCGCGTTCCACCGCGGCCGCGAGGCTTCCGCCCCGGCCGAGGGCGTCCGCGAGGGCGCCGCAGAAGGTGTCGCCTGCGCCCACGGTGTCGACGGCGTTCACGACGGGCGCGGGAACGTGGGTGATCGTCGGATCGTGCGCCTCCTTCAGGATGGCGCCGTCCGCGCCGAGTGTCACCACCACGGCCCGGCACGGCAGCGCGGCACCGGCCAGCAGCGCGCGCGCCCCGTCGAGGGTGGTGGGCGGCTCGGTTCCGAGCAGCGTGGCGAGTTCGCCCAGGTTGGGGACGAGGACGTCGACGGCGGCGAGGGTCTCCCGCGACGCCGGACGGGCGGGGGCCGGGTTGAGGACGACGAGTCCGCCCTGCTCACGGCCGCTCCGGACGGCGGCGTCCACCACGTCCTGGGCGATCTCGTTCTGGACGAGGACGACCTCGCCGGGCGAGCGGACCAGGCGGGCCGGGAGGTCCTCGACGCCCAGTTCGGCGTTGGCCCCCGCGTTCACGACGATGGTGTTCTCGCCGTCGCTGTCCACGACCACCGCGGCGATCCCCGTGGGGACCCGCTCGTCCGACCGCACGTCGGCGATGTCCACCCCTTCGGCGGCGAGCGCGCCGAGGATGGCGGTCCCGTCCGCGCCGACCCGGGCCACGAGGCGCACCCGCGAACCGAGGCGGGCGGCGGCGACGGCCTGGTTGGCGCCCTTGCCGCCGGTGCCCTCCACGAAGTGCCGGCTGAGAACGGTCTCGCCGGGGCGTGGCAGGTCCCGGACGGTCAGGACGAAGTCTCGGTTCACCGAACCGACGACCGTGATGGACGACATGGACACTCCTTGGGAGATCGATCTCCCACATGCTGTATCAGGGGTTCCCCGCCGTCAAGTACTCTCAGGCAAGATCTCCCGGCGACCGCCGCAGCCGTCCATCGACCGAGAAGGACACGCCCACGTGACAGCGCCCCGACTCATCGACGTGGCCGAGGCGGCCGGTGTCTCCCGTGCCACCGCGTCACGCGTACTCGCGGGTACGCCCCGCAACGTCGCGCCCGATCTCGCGCGCCGCGTGGAGGAGGCCGCCCAGCGGCTCGGCTACCAGACCAACCACTCCGCGCGGGCCCTGCGCACCGGCACCACCGGCACCGTCGGCGTCGTCGTCCCCTCGCTCGCCAACCCCTACTTCGTCCAGCTCGCCGACGCCCTGGCGCGGCGGGTGCGGGCGGGCGGGGGCACCCTGGTGGTCTCCGACGCGGACAACGACACCCGGATCGAGGCCGAGCAGATAGACGCCCTGCTCGGCGGCCCGGTGGACGGCCTGATCGTGGTCCCCGTCTCGGCGGGCGGGTCCGGGGCGGCCGTCCGCGCGGCGGCGGAACGCCGTCCCGTCGTGTTGTTCGACCGCTGGGCCGAGGGCTCCGGCACGGTCGCCGTCACCCTGGACAACGCCGCCGCGATCCGGCTCCTCGTCGAGCATCTGCGGGGCATAGGGCGCAGCCGGATCGCCCTGGTGGCCGCCGACCAGGCGTCCTCCTCCGGCGCCGAGCGCCTCGCCGCCTTCGTGGCGGCGCAGGGCCCCGACGCCACCACCGTCCTGCTGCCCAACTTCACCACCGATTCGGGGCGGTTGGCGGGCCGCCGCATCATCGAGCAGGGCGACCGGATCGACGCCGTCGTCTGCGGCGCGGACGTCCTCGCGGTGGGCCTGGTCAGCACCCTGCACCGGTCCGCCGTCGCGGTGCCCGGCCAGATCGCCGTCACCGGCTTCGACGACACCGAGATCCTGGAACTCCTCGACCCGCCGATCACCTCCATCAGGCACCCGCTCCCCGCCATGGCCGAACGCGCGCTGACCCTGCTCGGCGGCCCGGCCCGGCAGCGCTCGGAACGGGTCGAGCGGTTCGCCCCGGAACTGGTGGTCCGCGCCTCCACGGAACTGGCCGACTGACCTCGCCCGGCGGCGAGTCGGCGGAGGCCGAGCGCCGGGCGCCCGGCGCCGGGGCCCCCGGGCGCGGGCGGTCCCGGTGGTGCCCCGGCCCGTCCGACGGGGCGGGGTGCCGGTCCCGGTCGTGCGGGGAGGTGCAGTGCGGGGCGCTTGCGGTGGAGGCCCGGTGCGGCTGAGGACGGCCTGCCGGGGGTGGAGGCGGGCGGACGGGGCCTGGGGCCCCGGGGCGCGGATGGCCCGGGCGGTGTCCCGGCTCTTCCGGCGGGGCGGGGTGCCTGCTCCGGTCGTGCGCGGCGGGACGGGCCGGTTCGGGGTGCCCGCGCGGGTGCGGCGGGGCGTCGGGTGCGAGGGCGAGGGTGTCCGGGCGGGGGCGGGGGCTGGGCGGCCTGAAGGGGCCCGGGACCCGGGGCCCCGCCGCCGGTTGGGCAACAGGGTGAGGGACCTGCCGCGGGGTGTCCCGACCGGGCCCGCGGAGCGCGCGGGGCGGTGTCCCCCGGGGTGCGGAGCGACGGTCCCCGGTGGGGTGGGGCGACGGTCCCCGGAGGGGCGGGTCGGGGGTGACGCGCCGGGGAGCCAAAACCCGGTGACCCGCGGCGACGGCAGCGGGGACAATGGAGGACGTGCGCTATCGCATTCTCGGCCCCACCCAGGCACTCCGCCCCGACGGCACCGCCGTCCCGGTCGGCGGCGCGCGGCTGCGTGCCCTGCTGACCGTGCTCGCCCTGCGACCCGGCCGCGCGGTGCCCGCGGGGCTGCTGGTGGAGGAGGTGTGGGGGGACGAACCGCCCGGTGACGCGCCGGGCGCGCTGCAGGCGCTGGTCGCGCGGTTGCGCCGGGCGCTCGGGGCGGCCGCGATCGCCTCCGAGGGCGGCGGCTACCGGCTCGTCGCCGCGGCCGACGACATCGACCTGTACCGCTTCGACCGGCTCGCCGCCGAGGGCACCCGGGCGCTGGCCGACGGCGACCCCGCCAAGGCGGCCGAGTGCCTGGACGACGCCCTCGCCCTCTGGAGCGGCCCGGCCCTGGCCGATCTCCCCGACCGCACCTCCGAGGCCGCCCGCTGGGACACCCGGCGGCTGGATGCCCTGCGTGCCCGGCACACCGCCGCCCTCGGCCTCGGCCGGGCCGAGCGGTCGCTGCCCGAGCTGACCGCCCTGTGCGACAGCCACCCCCTCGACGAACCCCTCCAGGCGCTGCGGCTGCGCGCCCTGCGCGACACCGGCCGGGCCGCCGAGGCGCTGGCGGCCTACGAGGACGTGCGGCGGCTGCTGGCGGAGCGGCTGGGCACCGACCCCGGGCCAGAACTCCGCGCCCTGCACGCGAGGCTGCTCGACCCCGGCGGGTCCGGCCCCGGTCCTGCCCGCCCCGGGGCTGCGTCGTACACCGGCCCGTCGCTTCGCGGCACCCCGAGCACCGGGCCACCGGACACCGGCGCGCCGGGCCCTGACGTACCGCACCCTGACGTACCGCACCCGGACGTACCGCACCCGGACGCGCCGCACCCGGACGCGCCGCACCCGGCTCCGGCGCGCCCCGGCCCGGCGGAGCGCCCCCTCGGCCCCGGCCGCCCGGGGCCGTCCCGCCCGGCCCCGGCGCCGTCCGCGCCGGCGGCCCCCGGGCCCGCGCGGGCGCCCGCACCGGCGGCCCCGGCGCCCGGGACACGGGCACCGGCGGACTCCGCGCCGCAGGGCCCGCGTCCCGCCCCCGCCCCCGGCGCCCCGGCCGCCCGTCCGCGCGGCAACCTCCGGGCGCGGCTCACCTCCTTCGTCGGGCGGGACGCCGATCTGGCGGCGCTGCGGGAGGACCTCTCCGGCGCCCGGCTGGTCACCCTGCTCGGGCCCGGCGGGGCCGGGAAGACCCGGCTGTCGCTGGAGGCCGCCGAGGGGGCGGCGGACGCCGCGCGGGACGGTGCCTGGCTGGCCGAACTGGCCCCCGTGGACGACCCGGACGCCGTGCCGGAGGCGGTGCTGACCGCCGTCGGCGCCCGCGAGACCGTGCTCTACGGCGCCGGCGCCGAGGAGTTGAGGGCCGTCGCCGAGCGCCGGGCCACCGCCGTCGAACGCCTCGTGGAGCACTGCGGACGGCGCCGCATGCTGATCGTCCTCGACAACTGCGAGCACGTCGTGGACGCCGCCGCCCGCCTCGCCGAGGAGCTGCTCGCCCGCTGCCCGCACCTCACGGTCCTCGCCACCAGCCGCGAACCCCTGGGCGTTCCGGGGGAGTCGCTGCGGCCGGTGGAGCCGCTGCCGGAGCCCGCCGCGCTCCGGCTGCTCGCGGACCGGGGCGCCGCCGCCCGGCCGGGCTTCCGCCCCGGCGCCGACGAGGAGACCGCCGCGGCCTGCGCGGAGATCTGCCGCCGCCTCGACGGGCTGCCGCTCGCCATCGAACTGGCCGCCGCCCGGCTGCGGATGCTCACCCCCCGCCAGATCGCCGACCGCCTCGACGACCGCTTCCGCCTGCTCACCTCCGGCAGCCGCACCGTGCTGCCCCGCCAGCAGACCCTGCGCGCGGTCGTCGACTGGTCCTGGGACCTGCTCGACGAGGACGAGCGGGACACCCTGCGGCGGCTGTCGGTCTTCGCGGGCGGCTGCGACCTCGCCGCGGCCGAGGCCGTCTGCGGGCCCACCGCCCTGGACACCCTCGGCTCCCTCGTCGACAAGTCCCTGGTCGTCGCCGCCCCCTCGGGCGACGGGGAGATGCGCTACCGCCTGCTGGAGACCGTCGCGGAGTACGCCCGGGAACGGCTCGACGAGGCCGGCGGCCGGGCCGGGGCCGAGCGCGCGCACCTCACGTACTACCGCGAACTGGCCCGCACCACCGATCCGTTGCTGCGCGGACCCCGGCAGCTCGCCGCCGTGGAACGGCTGGAGCGCGAGTACGAGAACCTCCGCACCGCCCTGCGCCACGCCGTGGCCCAACGGGACGAGCAGGAGGCACTGTCCCTCTCCCTGTCGCTGATCTGGTACTGGCAGATGCGCGATCTGCGGGTGGAGGCCCGGAACTGGCTCCGTGAGGTCATGGGGCTGGGCCCGGACCCCTTCACCGAGCCGGCGCGCCCCGCCGAGCCGGTCTGGCAGCGGTGCACGGACGTGCCGCCGCCGCTGGGCGGCGAACTGCTCGCCGAGGCCCGGCGCGGCGTCCACCTCGCCCATCTCGCCTGTATGGACACCGAACTGGACGCCTGGCAGAACCCGGCGGCCCAGCGCAAGCTCGCCACCATCGCCCGCACCTACGAGCCCGGCATGCCGCAGACCTGCACCAGCCCCGGGCTGCTCTGGTTCTTCGCGGTGATGCTCACCGGCCAGGTGGACCGGCTGCACGAGATCATGGACGCCGCGGTGCGCACCTGCCGCGAGACCCCGGGCTTCGAGTGGGAGCTGGCCGGGAGCCTCCAGATGCGCGCCAACATGCTGGCCAACCGCACCCACTGGGCGGGCGACGCCACCCGGGACGCCGACGAGGCGCTGGAGATCTACGAGCGGCTCGGCGACGGCTGGGGCGTCGCCGAGGCCCTCGCCGCCCGCGCCGAGGCCCGGGAGCGCACCGGCCACTACCGGCTCGCCGCCGCCGACTACCGGGCCGCCGCCGAGCGCGCCGAAGAGCTGGGCGCCCATGTCCAGGTCGACAACCTGGCCGCCCGGCTCGGCAGCGTCCTGCTCCAGACCGGGGACCCGGCCGACGCGGGACGGGGCGAGGAGATCCTGCGCGGGGTGATCGACCGCGCCGAGGGCGGCGGCCACCACAGCGCGACGCCCTCCGCCCGGCTCGGCCTCGCCGCCCATCTGGGGCTGACCGGCCGCACCGGGGAGGCCCGGGAGCAGCTCAGGCTGCTGCGCGAGGAGTTCTCCCTCTCCAGCTTCGCCGTCTTCGACGGCTTCATCCTCGCCTCGGAGAGCTGGATCGAGACGCTGGAGGGGCGGCACGGGGAGTCGCTGGCGATGGTCCGCGACGCGCTGCGGCGGGCCGAGGACCCGCTGTCCGCGGCCATCGCCCCGCACATGGGCTCCGTCTACCTGACCGTCGCGGCGATGGCGCTGGCCCGGCTGGACGGCGGCCGGCGGGCGGTGGACGCCGCCCGGTGCCTGGGCGCCGCGGACGCGCTGCTGCCCCCCGGCCATGTGCGGTCGGCCGTGGAGTGGGAGAGCCACGACCGTGCCCTGCTGCGGCTCCGGGAGGTCCTCGACGAGGACGCGCTGACGGCCGCCCGCGCCGAGGGCGGCGGTCTCTCCCTGGGGGAGGCCGCCGCCCTGGTGTGAGCCGCGGACGGCCCGCCGGTCAGCTCTTGGTGCGGAACTTGTGGATGGCGACCGGTGCCATCAGCGCGGTGATCCCCGCCGACCAGGCCAGCGTCATCCACAGGCCGTGGGCGACCGGACCGCCCACCATCAGACCGCGCGCGGCGTCGGCCAGGTTCGACAGCGGGTTGTACTCGGTGAAGTTGCGCAGCCAGCCCGGCATGGAACCGGTCGGCGCGAAGATCGAGGAGCCGAACTGGAGCGGCATCAGCACCAGAAAGCCCATCGCCTGCACGGACTGCGCGTTCTTCATCGTCACCCCGAGGGTGAGGAAGATCCACATCAGCGCGGAGCCGAACAGCACCGACAGGCCCACGGAGGCCACCAGACCCGGCCAGTTGGTGATGTCGAAGCCGACCAGGACGCCGACGATCAGCAGCACCACGGTGGCGAACAGCATCCGCAGCAGCTCCACCGCGATCTTGGCGAACAGCACCGAGCCGCGGCCGATCGGCAGGGACCGGAAGCGGTCCATCACGCCGGAGTTGAAGTCCTGGTTGAAGCCGGTGCCGACCCCCTGGGCCATGTTCATGCCCATCATGGCCATCAGCCCGGGCACCACGTACTGCACGTACTCCTGCTGCCCGCCGCCGAGGGACTGGCCGATCGAGCCGCCGAAGACGTAGACGAACAGCAGGGTGAAGATCACCGGAAAGAGGATGGCGTCGAACATCGACTCCGGGTCCTGCCGGATCCACAGCAGGTTGCGGCGGACCAGGGCGCCGGTGTGCCGCAGATGCCCGCGCAGCGTGATCCGGCTGTCGGCGGCCGGGGCCGCGGGGGCGGACGTCATGGTGGTGGCGGCGCTCATACGGCGACCTCCTCGCGGGTCTCGGCGGCCGGGGCGTCCTGCTGGTCACCGGAGGCGTGGTGGCCGGTGAGGGAGAGGAACACCTCGTCCAGGCTGGGCAGTTCGGTGGTGATGGAGGCGATGGTGACGCCGCGCGCGGTGACCGCGCCGACCACCGCGGTCAGTTGCTCGTCGCTGAGGATGGGCACCAGCACGGCGCCCGCCCCGTCGTCGACGGTGGAGGAGGCGAGGCCGGTGATGCCCAGCTCGTCCAGGAACGCGGCCAGGGGGCGGGTCTGCGCCGGATCGGCGGGGCGCACGCGCAGGGTCCGGCCGCCGACCCTGGCCTTCAGCTCCTCGATGCCGCCCCGGGCGATGACCCTGCCGCGGTCCACCACGGTCAGCTCGGAGGCGAGCTGCTCCGCCTCCTCCATGTACTGGGTGGTGAGCAGCACGGTGACGCCGTCGCCGACCATGCTCTTGACCTCGTCCCACACCTCGTTGCGGGTGCGCGGGTCCAGGCCGGTGGTGGGCTCGTCCAGGTAGAGGACGGCCGGGCGGCCGATCATGGACGCGGCCAGGTCCAGGCGGCGCCGCATGCCGCCGGAGTAGGTGGCGGCGGGCCGCCGGGCGGCCTCGGTGAGGGAGAACCGCTCCAGCAGCTCGTCGGCCCGCGCGCGGGCCTCCTTGCGGGGCAGGTCGAGCAGCCGGCCGATGAGGTAGAGGTTCTCCCAGCCGGGGAGCTTCTCGTCAACGGAGGCGTACTGCCCGGTGAGCCCTATCACCCGGCGGAGCTGGCGGGGCTGCCGCACGACGTCGTAGCCGGCGACGCGGGCCTCCCCGGAGTCGGGCGTGATCAGTGTGGACAGCACGCGGACCAGGGTGGTCTTCCCGGCGCCGTTGGGGCCCAGCACCCCCATGACGGTGCCCGGCCGCACATCCAGGTCGACGCCGTCCAGCGCCTTGGTCTCGCCGTAGTGCTTGACCAGCCCCCGTACGGTGACCGCGCCCTCGGCGGCCGGGGCGTTTCGATCGCTTCGCTTCATGCCCCAGACGCTCCCACGCGGCACTGACAAACCTCCGACAGGCCGCCGACATCCCGGGGGGCCGCCGCCGGGCCGCCGACATCCCGCCGACACGTCGGACCGTCCGGTGGCGGGGCGGGAGGGCCCCGGCAGGGCGCGCCCCCGCGTACGGCACCGCGGGGCCCCGGCAACGGGACCGGCCCCGCCGACCGGGGTGGCCGACGGGGCCGGTGCGGTGCCGCGGTGGCCCCGGGCGGGGCCTTCCCTAGTGGACGGAGTGCTCCTCCAGCGGGAACGTTCCGCCGACGACGTCCTCGGCGTACGCCTTCGCCGCGTCGCCGATGATCCCGCGCAGGTCGGCGTACTGCTTCACGAACTTCGGCACCCGCCCGCCGGTCAGTCCGAGCATGTCGGTCCACACCAGCACCTGGGCGTCCGTCCCCGCGCCCGCGCCGATGCCCACCGTCGGGATGTGCAGCGTCCGCGTCACCTCGGCGGCCAGCTCCGCCGGGACCAGCTCCAGGACGACCGCGAAGGCGCCGGCGTCCTGCACCGCCTTGGCGTCGCGCAGCAACTGCTGGGCAGCCTCCTCGCCCCGGCCCTGCACGCGGTAGCCCATCGCGTTGACCGACTGCGGGGTGAGCCCGATGTGGGCCATCACCGGGATGCCCGCCCCGACCAGCAGCTCGATCTGCCGGTGCGAGCGCTCGCCGCCCTCCAGCTTGACCGCCCCGGCTCCGGCCTCCTTGACCAGGCGGGTGGCCGAGCGCAGCGCCTGCACCGGCCCCTCCTGGTACGAGCCGAACGGCAGGTCGGCCACGACCAGGGCGCGGCTCGTGCCCCGGACGACCGCCGCGGTCAGCATCGTCATCTCGTCCAGCGTCACGGGCACCGTGGTCTCGTAGCCCAGGTGACAGTTGCCCGCTGAGTCCCCGACGAGCAGCACGGGGATGCCCGCCTCGTCGAAGACGGACGCCGTCGAGGCGTCGTAGGCGGTGAGCATGGGCCACCTCTCGCCCCGCTCCTTGGCGACGGCGATGTCCCGCACGGTGATGCGCCGGCTGCTCCTGCCCCCGTACAGCGTGGGACCGGCCCCGGCGGGCGGGTGCTGGGGGGTCTGGGCAGCGGAAGGCTGCGTCATGGCAACGGCTCCTTCATGTCATCTCGTGGCGCCCTGACGGCGTCCCCGGATCGTTTCCATGGTGGCACCCGGGTCCGCCGGATGGCTAGGGCCTCTCGTCCGGATCAGGCCGGATCAGGGAGCGGGCCTGATCCGGACGAACGACCCCGGGGCACCCCCGCCTCCGCCGGACGGCGGGCGGCCCGCTCCGGCCGGGTACCCGCTCCGGCACCGTAAAAGCTCGGTAAGATTTCCGATACGGAACCGTCTCGTATTGTAAATACCCTAGGCTCGGCCCATGACTACTCCTGCCGCCCCGGCCTCCCGGCGCATACCGGAAGAGGTCCACCGGCGCCGCTGGGCCATCCTCGGTGTGCTCATGCTGGCCCTGCTGATCGTGGTGCTCGACAACTCGATCCTGAACGTCGCCATCAAGACCATCTCCACGCCCGGACCCACCGGGCTCGGCGCCAGCCAGAGCGAGCTGGAATGGGCGATCAACTCCTACACCCTCGTCTTCGCCGGACTGCTCTTCACCGCCGGACTGCTCGGTGACCGGCTGGGCCGCAAGAAGGTGCTGCTCGGCGGACTCCTGGTGTTCGGCCTGGGCTCCGCGCTGGCCGCCTTCTCCGGCTCGCCCGGCGAGCTGATCGCCTACCGCGCGGTGATGGGCCTCGGCGCCGCCTTCGTCATGCCCGCCACCCTCGCGGTCCTCATGCACGTCTTCGAACGCGACGAGCAGCCCAAGGCCATCGGCCTGTGGGCGGGCGGCGTCGGCCTGGCCATCGCCATCGGCCCGATCACCGGCGGCCTGCTGCTGGACCACTTCTGGTGGGGCTCGGTCTTCCTGGTCAACGTGCCGATCGTCGCGCTGGCCGTCGTGCTGATGCTCTGGCTGGTCCCCGACTCCCGCGACCCCCGGCCCGGACGCCTCGACCCGATCGGCGTCCTGCTCTCCGTCGTCGGCCTGGTCCTGCTGGTCTACGGCATCATCAAGGGCGGCCAGCTCGCCGACTTCACCGACCCCGCCGTCCTCGCCACCTGCGGCGCGGGACTCGCGGTCCTCGTCGTCTTCGTCGTCTTCGAGAAGCGCAGCGACCATCCGTCCATCGACATCGGCCACTTCCGGAACAAGGTCTTCTCCGCCGCCGTCTCCGCCATCGCGCTGGTCTTCTTCGCGCTGATGGGCGTCACCTTCTTCTCCGTCTTCTACCTGCAGAGCGTGCTCGGCCACACCCCGCTGGAGACCGGTCTGCTGATGCTGCCGCTGGCCGTCGCGCAACTGGTCTTCGCGCCCCGTGCCCGCCTGCTCGTCGACCGCTTCGGCTACCGGGCCACCACCAGCGTGGGCATGGGCCTCGTCGCCCTGATGCTGGCCGCGTTCGCCACCCTGGACACCGGTACGCCGCTCTGGCTGCTGGAGATCTACTTCTTCCTGATGGGCACCGGCATGGCGCACATCATGACCCCGACCAGCGTCGTCATCATGCAGGCCCTGCCCCGGGAGAAGGCCGGCTCGGCCTCCGCGCTCAGCAACACCTTCCGCCAGGTCGGCGGCGCCCTCGGCATCGCCGTCCTCGGTTCGGTGCTCTCCACCGCCTACCGCGACGGCATCGAGGGCGACCTCGGCGTGGTCCCCGCCGCGCTGCGGCACACCGCCGGCGAGTCCATCGAGGCCACCCTCGGCGTCGCCGCCGGGCTCGGACCGCGGGGCGAGGCCCTGGTCGGCCCCGCCAACGACGCCTTCCTGCACGCCATGCACATCACCGCCGTCTGGGGCGCGGGCGTCGCCGTGATCGGCGTGGTCGTCCTGGCGCTCTTCCTGCCCGGCCGGGTCCCGGCGGACGTGTCCCGCGAGCCCGGGGCGGAACCGGCGGGCGCGGTGGAGTGACGCCGCGCCCCCGCGACGGGGGACAATCAGTGCCCGCCAGCAAGGGAGAGGACACCGCGACGTGAGCCCCGCCGACCACCGCCCGGAGAGCGACTGCCCCCCTCGGGGACGACCCCGCAGCGAGGCGGTCGAACGCGCCATCATCGAGGGCGTGATGGAACTGCTGGAGCAGGGCATCCCGCTCGCGGAGCTGTCCATCGAGGGCATCGCCCGCACCGCGGGCGTCGGCAAGGCCGCGATCTACCGGCGCTGGCGGGGCAAGGACGAGCTGTTCGTCGACGTCCTGCGCGCCGTCGAGCCCCCCGACCCGCCGCTGCCCGGCACCTCCATGCGCGACGACCTCGTCGTCCTGCTGGAGTGGCTGCGGCGGCGCGGACTGGCCGCCCGCTCGTCCGCGCTGGTGCACAGCGTGCACTCGCAGATGAAGAGCAGCCCGAAGGTCTGGGCCGCCTACCACACCACCGTCGTCGAACCCCGGCGCAGGATCGGCATCGAGGTCCTGCGCCGGGGCCGGGACAACGGCGAACTCCGGTCGGACGTCGACCTGGAGGTGCTCAACGACATCTTCGTCGGCCCCATGCTGGTGCGCGCCATCCTGCACCCGGAGGCCGGGCTCCCCGAGGGGCTGGCCGAACAAATCGTGGACACCGTCCTGGAGGGCCTGCGCCCGCCCGTCGCCGCGCGACCCGCCGCCGGGCCGCCCGTGTGACGCCCCCTCGGGGCGGGAGCCCGACGGTACGGGGAGGGCGACCGCGCGGGCCGCACCGGTGGGGCGCGGAGGGCCGGGTGGCACCGGGGGCGGGGCCCGGTGACGGTACGGCAGGGGAGCCGATTGTGCGGGTTCTGTCACAGAGCGCGCCCTCCCGGCCCGTTCCGGAACTCCGCGCGGCGGCCCGTTCGTCATCCTGCCGGTACGGCCGTCCGCGGGGCGGCGGGAACGGAGCCGCTCATCCCCTAGGGTCTGAGACGCGGGGAGACGGTGGGCACGGCAGGCAGTGAGGCGGCGGTATGGCGCAGCAGGCGTACATGGCGGACACGGACAACGGCGGCCCGGGACCCGAGCGCCGAGGAGCCCGGTTCCGGCGCCTGTTCAGCGGATGGCGCGGCGACCGGGGCGTCTGGCGCCGGGGCCTGGTCACCGCCGCCGTCGCCCTGGCCCTCGCCGCGGTCATGGCGGCGCACGCGCAGATCCCGAACACCATCGGCAACCTCGGCAGCCTCACGGAGACCTTCCTGCCCTGGTTCGGCCTGCTGGTCCCGGTGCTGCTGCTGGTCGCCCTGCTCCGCAAGTCGCTGACTGCGCTGATCGCCCTGGTGCTCCCGGCCACCGTGTGGTGCAACCTCTTCGGCGGCCTGCTCTTCGACAAGACCGGCCCCGGCGGCGACCTGATGGTGGCCACCCACAACGTCAACGCCGACAACGCCGACCCGGAGGGCACCGCCCGTGCCGTGGCCGCCTCCGGCGCGGACATCCTGGCGCTGGAGGAGCTGAAGGCGTCAGCGGTCCCCACCTACGAGAAGGCCCTGGCGCCGACGTACCGCCACCACGCGGTGGTGGGCACGGTGGGGCTCTGGAGCAAGTACCCGATGGGCGAGGTCCGGGCCGTGGACATCCTGCTCGGCTGGAAGCGCGCGATGCGCGCCACGGTCACCACCCCGGACGGGCCCGTCGCGGTGTACGTCGCCCATCTGCCCTCCGTGCGCGTCAAGTTGGAGGCCGGGTTCACCGCCCGCCAGCGGGACAAGAGCGCCGACGCCCTCGGTGAGGCCATCGCCGACGAGACGCTCCCGCGCAAGATCCTGCTCGGCGACCTCAACGGCACCATGAACGACCGGTCGCTGAACGCCGTCACCTCCCAGATGCGCTCCTCGCAGGGCGCGGCGGGCAACGGATTCGGCTTCAGCTGGCCGGCCTCCTTCCCGATGGCCCGCATCGACCAGATCCTCGTCACCGGCGTGGAGCCGAGGAGCAGTTGGACCCTCCCGGCGACCGGCAGCGACCACCTCCCGCTCGCCGCCCGGCTCACCCTGCACCCCGACGGGTCCTGACCCGTCCGGGGGCGCGGGGCCCGCCCCCGGCCACCGCCGCCCCGACGGTCAACACCCGCCGCGACGCCTTCACTTGACGGGGCGAGGGCGGTATTCTGGTTCGCGCTGTCCATCACTCCGGACCCGGTAGGGAGCGGCCCGACCCACACAGACACCGCCTACGCACGCGCGGGTACAGGGACCCGGCACGTGCGACCCCCGTGGAGGTCTCGCGGGGCGCGTTGTCCGTGTGCGCCAAGTCCGCGGAGGTACCCATGGACAGCACGATCATTCTCGTCGTACTCGCCTGCTTCGGCGTCCTGGCCATCTTCGTCTGGTCGTTGCAGAGCTTCCTCAAGCAACTGCAGGGATTCCTCGACGACCTGCCCGAGTTCTTCGCCTCCTACCACCGCGCCCGGCGCGCGATGCGCGACCGGGGCGAGCGGGGCGAGCGGGACCCGGAGCGGCCGACGGAGGCGGATCCGCCCCGGGCGGACGCGGACGTCGTACCGGGACCGCCCGCGCCGAGGCCCGGGGCGCCGGAGTTCGAGCCGGCGGCCCCGGCTCCGCGGGAGGCCGCGGCTCCGGGGGAGGCGGCGGACCCCGCGCAGCCCGTGGTGGGGGACGCGGGCCCCCGGGAGGCGCCCCGGCGCGGCACGCCCGCCTGACCGTGGCCGCCGGGGGAGGCCGGTGCCCGCCTGACCGTGACCGCCGGGAGACCCGTGCCCGCCTGACCGCTCCCGTCCGGGGCACGGTCGGCGGTCCGGGCCGCTCCTCAGGAGTTCTCGACGAAGCCCGCGACGACGTCCACGGCCAGGCCGTCCGCGTCCAGCCGCCCGAAGAAGTGGACCGCCCCGTACCCGAACTGGTACTCGGTCACCACGTCGTCGTCGACCGGGTAGCCGTCCTCGTCGAAGGTGAACAGGAACCGTAGGCCGGCATCCAGCAGGGGCCGCACGGACGACTCCTCCCACTGCACCCGGTGCGCCTCGTCGGCGATCCGGATCAGCGCCGGGTCCGGCGCCCCGGGAGCCCCGGCCTCAAGCGACCGGCTCGCGAGGAACGGATGGGCTCCGGGGGCCCGCGCGCACCTCGGGGACGGGGAGTGCAGCACCGCGCGCAGGGCGATGTCCGGATGGCGGTCGTTGGGATCGCCGACGGCGTACCCCCGCCGCACGAGGACGGAGACCTCGCGGTCCGCCTGCCACGGTGCGGTGCCCGCGGCGAGGGTGAACAGGTAGTGGTGCGTGTCCAGAACGGGGTGACCGGCGAGAACCCCCGGCGGATCGCCCCCCAGCCGGGAACCGGTCACCGAGTCGCCCCGCGCGACCTTGAGCAGCACCACCATCCCGCCATCGTAGGCGCCCCGGGACACCCGCGCGGGAGGCGCCCGGCGCCCGGTCCGGCGCCCCGGGCCGACACCCTGGGGACGCCCGCCCGGACCCGGCCCGCCCTACAGCACCGGCAGGGACCGCTTCAGCTCGAACGCGGTGACCTGCGAGCGGTACTCCTCCCACTCCTGGCGCTTGTTGCGCAGGAAGAAGTCGAAGACGTGCTCGCCCAGCGTCTCGGCGACGAGGTCGCTGCGCTCCATCAGGGCCAGCGCCTCGCCGAGGTTCTGCGGGAGCGGCTCGATGCCCAGGGCGCGCCGCTCCGCGTCGGACAGCGCCCACACGTCGTCCTCGGCGCCCGGCGGGAGTTCGTAGCCCTCCTCGATGCCCTTGAGGCCGGCGGCGAGCAGGACGGCGTAGGTCAGGTACGGGTTGGCGCCGGAGTCGATCGAGCGGATCTCCACCCGGGCCGAACCGGTCTTGCCCGGCTTGTACATGGGCACCCGGACCAGCGCCGAGCGGTTGTTGTGGCCCCAGCAGATGTACGACGGTGCCTCGCCGCCCGCCCCGGCGGTGCGCTCGGCGCCGCCCCAGATGCGCTTGTAGGAGTTGACCCACTGGTTGGTGACGGCGGAGATCTCCGCCGCGTGCCGCAGCAGCCCCGCGATGAAGGAGCGGCCGACCCGGGAGAGCTGGTACTCGGCGCCGGACTCGTAGAAGGCGTTGCGGTCGCCCTCGAACAGGGACAGGTGCGAGTGCATGCCCGAACCGGGGTACTCCGAGAACGGCTTGGGCATGAAGGTGGCCTGGAGGCCCTGCTCCAGCGCCACCTGCTTCATGACCAGGCGGAACGTCATGATGTTGTCGGCGGTGGAGAGCGCGTCGGCGTAGCGCAGGTCGATCTCCTGCTGGCCGGGGGCGCCCTCGTGGTGGGAGAACTCCACCGAGATGCCCATCGACTCCAGTTGGGTGATGGCCTGGCGGCGGAAGTCCATGCCGATGTTCTGCGGGGTGTGGTCGAAGTACCCGGAGTTGTCGGCGGGCGTGGGCACCGAGCCGTCCACCGGCTTGTCCTTCAGCAGGAAGAACTCGATCTCCGGGTGGGTGTAGAAGGTGAACCCCTGGTCGGAGGCGCGGGCCAGGGCCCGCTTGAGGACGTAGCGCGGGTCCGCGAAGGACGGGGAGCCGTCCGGCATCAGGATGTCGCAGAACATGCGGGCCGTGCCGGGGGCCTCCGCGCGCCAGGGCAGCACCTGGAACGTGGACGGGTCCGGCTTGGCGATCATGTCGGACTCGTAGACCCGGGCGAAGCCCTCGATGGCCGAGCCGTCGAAGCCGATGCCCTCGTCGAAGGCCTGCTCCAGCTCGGCCGGGGCCACGGCCACGGACTTCAGGAAGCCCAGCACGTCCGTGAACCACAGCCGCACGAACCGGATGTCGCGCTCCTCCAGCGTCCGGATCACGAACTCCTGCTGCTTGTCCATCTTCCGCTTCCCCATCCTTGCTGGTCAGGCCGCCCGTCTCCGGCACGGTGGAGGCGGTCGGGCACCTGAGCATCACACCATGACGGCATGTCGTACGCGTCGCGGACCCACCGCCGGCGCCGCGTACCCCGGGCGCACCGCTCCTCCCGCAGCGTAGAGGCCGCCCGTTCGATCGGGCCATTCCTGAGTGCCCGGCGCGACAGATCGTGTGATCTCTCTACGGGAGAGTTGGTCCGTACCACTACGATCAGCGGACTTTCACCGCCTCCCGTTTCCCAGAAGGGCACACCCCATGGGTTCCGCCAACAAGAGCAGCAACACGGCGCGCCAGGACCGCATAGCCGGGATGCGCCGTGCCGAGCAGGCACGTGAGCGACGGAACCGCGTCCTCGTGATCACGGCCTCCGTGGTGGTCGTCGCCGGACTCGTCGCCGGCGGCGTCGCCCTCGTCCGCTCCCAGTCCGACGGCGGCGGCTCCGACGACACGGCGGCGACGAAGGCCAAGGTCTCCGGCAGGTTCGAGGCCGGCGCGGACGGCGTCAACACCTGGAAGGGCACCCTCGGCCGCGACCACGTCACCACCAAGGTGACCTACCCGGTCGACCCCCCGGTCGGCGGTGACCACAACCAGGTCTGGATGAACTGCAACGGCGACGTCTACACCAAGCCGCTGAACAACGAGAACGCCGTCCACTCCCTGGAGCACGGCGCCGTGTGGGTGACCTACAACGACCGGGCGCCCAAGGCCGACGTCGAGGCGCTCGCGGCGAAGGTGAAGAAGACGCCGTACTCCCTGATGAGCCCGGACGGGAAGCAGAAGGACCCGATCATGCTCTCCGCCTGGGGCCACCAGCGCACGGTGACCGGCGCCGACGACCCCGCCGTGGACGCCTTCTTCGGGAAGTTCGTCCAGGGCGAGCAGACCCCCGAGCCGGGCGCGGCCTGCACCAACGGGCTGGCGCAGTGAGACGGGCCGCCGCCGGCTGGATCGCCGGGGCCGTGACGGCGGCGCTCGTCGCGGCCGGTGCCGTCACCTACGCGGTCGCGGGGGACGACGGCCCCGCGGCGCCGGCCGTCCCGGCGTCCGACTCGGCCGACGCCGGGTTCGCGCGCGACATGATGGTGCACCACCAGCAGGCCGTGGAGATGTCGTACGTCCTGCGCGACCGCACCGACGACGAGGAGATCCGCCGCCTCGCCTACGACATCGCGCAGACCCAGGCCAACCAGCGGGGCATGATGATCGGCTGGCTGGACCTGTGGGGCCTGTCGAAGGTCTCGCCCGACCCGCCGATGACCTGGATGGGCATGGGCGACGCGCCCACGGCCGGGGACGGCTCGCTGATGCCGGGCATGGCCACCAACGCCGAGATGGCCGAGCTGGGCCGGCTCAGCGGGAAGAAGGCCGAGGTCCTCTACCTCCAACTGATGATCGAGCACCACCGGGGCGGGGTGCACATGGCCGAGGGATGTGTGGAGCGCTGCGGGGTGGACGCGGAGAAGCGGCTGGCGCGGGGCATGGTCGAGTCGCAGCAGTCGGAGATCCGGCTGATGGTCGACCTGCTGATCAAGCGGGGCGCCAGACAGCGGGGCTGATCCCGGGACCGGGGCGCCGGTCTCCGGCCGCTGCCGCCCGGTTCCGGCCCGGGCTGTCGGTTCCGGCCCGCGCCCCGGCTCCGGCCCGAGCCACCGGGCCCCGGCGGCGGCTGGTACCGCCCGGCCCCGGCTCCGGCTCGTGCCGCCCGGTCCCGGTCCCGGCTGGTGCCGCCCGGTCCCGGCTCCGGCTGGTGCCGCCCGGTCCCGGTCCCGGCTGGTGCCGCCCGGTCCCGGCCCCGGCTGGTGCCGCCCGGTCCCGGTCCCGGCTGGTGCCGCCCGGTCCCGGTCCCGGCTCGTGCCGCCCGGTCCCGGCCCCGGCTGGTGCCGCCCGGCTCCGGCCCGGGGTACCAGGCCCCGGCCCGGGCCACCAGGCCCCGGTTCGTGCCGTGTGGTTCAGGCCCGCCCCGCCTCGGGCGCCCCGCGTCGCCCCGCCCCGCGCCCGGGCGGGCCGGTGTCCGGCGCCGTGGGCGGGGCCCCGGACCTCGGCGACGGGCGCGCGGGCACCCGTCCGGCAGGGCCCGCCCCGGTGCGTGCGGAGAGGCGCCCGGTGCGCCGTGGGTGCTCCCGTCGTCCGTCCAGTGCCTTGCGGGGACCGGGACCTGGCCGGGGCCGCGCCCGGGGCGGCGGGGCTGCGGTCCCGCCCGGGGCCGGGCGCCGGGCCCGGCGCGGTCCGCCCGCCCGCCGGTCCGCCCGCCGGTCCGCGCGCCATCGGGGCCGGGCCGGGCGCGTCCCGCGTGCGGGGGAGCGGTCCGGACCCGCCGCACCACCCCATCGCGTCGGTCTGACGATTACACTGGTGCCGTGCCCCAACTACGACTCGCCCTGAACCAGATCGACTCCCGTGTCGGCGACCTCGCCGCCAACGCGGACTCGGTCGTCCGCTGGACCCGGCACTCCGCCGAGCAGGGGGCCCACCTCGTGGCCTTCCCGGAGATGGTGCTGACCGGGTATCCCGTCGAGGACCTGGCCCTCAGGTCGTCCTTCGTCGAGGCCTCCCGCACGGCCCTGCGCGCGCTGGCCGCCCGCCTCGCCGAGGAGGGCCTCGGGGAGCTGCCGGTGGTCGTCGGCTACCTCGACCGCGCCGACAGC
Source organism: Streptomyces sp. SID8352 (assembly GCF_009862265.1). Lineage (GTDB taxonomy): Bacteria > Actinomycetota > Actinomycetes > Streptomycetales > Streptomycetaceae > Streptomyces. The sequence goes on from NZ_WWGX01000022.1 coordinate 179,464, forward strand.
GCGCGGCCCGTGTACGGCCGGCCCGCGGGCGCCCCGCGCAACGCGGCGGCGGTGCTGCACGGCGGCGAGGTGGCCCTGGCCTTCGCCAAGCACCACCTGCCCAACTACGGCGTCTTCGACGAGTACCGCTACTTCGTGCCCGGCGACACCCTGCCCGTGGTGCGCGTGCGCGGCGTCGACGTCGCCCTCGCCATCTGCGAGGACCTCTGGCAGGACGGCGGCCGGGTGCCCGCCACCCGCTCCGCGGGGGCCGGACTGCTGCTCTCCGTCAACGCCTCGCCGTACGAGCGGGACAAGGACGACACCCGTCTCGAACTGGTGCGCAAGCGCGCCCAGGAGGCCGGCTGCACCACCGCCTACCTCGCCATGACGGGCGGCCAGGACGAGCTGGTCTTCGACGGCGACTCCATCGTCGTCGACAGGGACGGCCGGGTCCTGACACGGGCCCCGCAGTTCTCCGAGTGCTGCGTGGTCGTCGACCTCGACCTGCCCGCGGCCGGCCCCGACGCCCCGTCCGGCGTGGTGGACGACGGGCTGCGCATCGACCGGGTCGTGCTCTCCGAGGAGCCGGTGCCCGCCTACGGGCCGGAGCTGCCCGGAGGGTGCGCCGAGCGGCTGGACGACGAGGAGGAGATCTACTCCGCGCTGGTCGTGGGGCTGCGGGCGTACGTCGAGAAGAACGGCTTCCGCTCGGTGCTGATCGGCCTGTCCGGCGGCATCGACTCGGCGCTGGTCGCCGCCATCGCCTGCGACGCGGTCGGAGCGGAGAACGTGTACGGCGTGTCGATGCCGTCCAAGTACTCCTCGCAGCACTCCCGGGACGACGCGGCGGACCTGGCCCGCCGCACCGGACTGCACTACCGGACCGTCTCCATCGAGCCCATGTTCGACGCCTACATGGGCGCCCTGGGACTGACCGGGCTCGCCGAGGAGAACCTCCAGTCGCGGCTGCGCGGCACCCTGCTGATGGCGATCTCCAACCAGGAGGGCCACATCGTCCTGGCGCCCGGCAACAAGTCCGAGCTGGCGGTCGGCTACTCGACGCTCTACGGCGACTCGGTGGGCGCGTACGGGCCGATCAAGGACGTGTACAAGACGACCGTGTTCCGCCTCGCCGAGTGGCGCAACCGGGCGGCCGAGGAGCGCGGCGGGACGCCTCCGATCCCCGGCAACTCCATCACCAAGCCGCCCAGCGCGGAGCTGCGCCCGGACCAGGTCGACACCGACTCGCTGCCGGACTACCCGGTGCTCGACGCCATCCTGGAGCTGTACGTCGACCGGGACCGCGGGGCCGACGAGATCGTCGCCGCCGGGTACGACCGCGAGCTGGTGCTCAGGACGCTGCGGATGGTCGACACCGCCGAGTACAAGCGGCGGCAGTACCCGCCGGGCACCAAGATCTCGCCGAAGGGCTTCGGCAAGGACCGCAGGCTGCCCATCACCAACCGCTGGCGCGAGACGGGCTGACGCGCACCGCCACGGTCGCGGTGGAGGCCCCGTCCCGGCCGGCGCCGCTCACCGGCGGCGGGACCGGCTCCGGGGTGAGGCCCACGCCCCCACCGAACCGGCCCCGTCCGTCGCGCCCCGGAGCCGCGGGCCCCGGGGGCGGGCGGCCCGGGAGGGGCGGCGGCCCAGGGGCGGCCCGGGGAGACCGGCGGCTCAGGGGCGGGCGGCCCGTCGCGCGTGCGGCGGGCAGCCCGGGGAAGGGCGCGGCCGGGCCGGGTCCCCGGGGCGCCTCTGAGCGGTGGCGCCCGCCCGGAAGGGCCCCCGGCGGCCAGGGCCGCCGCCCGCGTACATTCGGGGGCGGGCGGCTCCGCGACGCACCCGGGCCGCCGCCGGGGGCCGGTCCGCCGCGGATCCGGGGCGCACAGCCCTTAGGCTCGGCCCGTGGGTTCGATCCGATGGTGCGGCGGGAGGCCGGAATGACGTCGCCGGGGCGCAGGAGCAGCACCTTCACCCGACTGCTGCGGCACGGCTTCACCGACCCCTCGGCCGCCGAGCGCCTCCTCGACGGGGTGGACCCGGCCGTGCGCGAGGACCCCGTGCTCCTGGAGGCCCTGGGCGCCACCGCCGATCCCGACCTCGCCCTGACCGGGCTGGTGCGGCTGCTGGAGGCCCAGCCCGACGCCACCGCCCGCCAAGGGCTCCTGGACACCCTCGTCTCGGCCAAGCCGCTGCGCGACCGCCTCCTCGGGGTGCTCGGCGCCTCCGAGGCGCTGGCCGACCACCTCGCCCGGCACTCCTCGGACTGGCAGTCCCTCGTCACCTACGGGCCGCGCGACCTGCACCGCGGCATAGAGGAGTTCGAGGAGGGCCTCGCCGGGGCCGCCGACCCCGTCTCGCTGCGCGTCGCCTACCGCCGCTGCCTGCTCTCCATCGCCGCCCGCGACGTCTGCGGCACCATCGACGTCGCCGAGACCGCCGCCGAACTGGCCGACCTCGCCACCGCCACCCTGCGCGCCGCGCTCGCCCTGGCCGCGGCCGCCGCCCCCGAGGACGCCGCCCGGTGCCGGCTCGCCGTGATCGCCATGGGCAAGTGCGGCGGCCACGAGCTGAACTACGTCTCCGACGTCGACGTCATCTTCGTCGCCGAGCCCGCGGGGGACACCGACGAGGCGAAGGCCATGCGCTCCGCCGCCTCGCTCGCCGCGCACATGATGCGGATCTGCTCCGAGACCACCGTCGAGGGCTCCATCTGGCCCGTCGACGCCAATCTGCGCCCCGAGGGCCGCAACGGCCCCCTCGTCCGCACCCTCAGCAGCCATCTCGCCTACTACCAGCGCTGGGCCAAGACCTGGGAGTTCCAGGCCCTGCTCAAGGCCCGCCCGGTCGCCGGCGACCCGGAGCTGGGCGCCGCGTACACCGCCGCCCTCCAGCCCCTGGTCTGGCAGGCCGCCGAGCGCGAGAACTTCGTCCCCGACGTGCAGAAGATGCGCCGCCGGGTGGTGGAGAACATCCCCGCCGCCGAGGTCGACCGCCAGCTCAAGCTGGGCCCCGGCGGCCTGCGGGACGTCGAGTTCGCCGTCCAGCTCCTCCAGCTCGTGCACGGCCGCGCCGACACCTCCCTGCGCAGCGGCACCACCCTGGACGCGCTCCGCGCGCTCGCCGACGGCGGCTACGTCGGCCGGGCCGACGCCGCCCAGCTCGACGAGGCGTACCGCTTCCTGCGCTCCATGGAGCACCGCATCCAGCTCCACCGGCTGCGCCGCACCCATCTGGTGCCCGAGGACGAGGCCGACCTGCGCCGCCTCGGCCGCTCCCTCGGCCTGCGCAACGAGCCCGTCACCACCCTGCTGCGCGCCTGGCGGCGGCACGCGGCCGTGGTCCGCCGGCTCCACGAGAAGATCTTCTACCGGCCGCTGCTCGACGCCGTCGCCCAGCTCGCGCCGGGGGAGTCCCGGCTCAGCCCGGAGGCCGCCCGGGAGCGCCTGGTCGCCCTCGGCTACGCCGACCCCGCCGCCGCCCTGCGCCATCTGGAGGCCCTCGCCTCCGGCGTCACCCGCGCCGCCGCGATCCAGCGCACCCTGCTGCCGGTGCTGCTCGGCTGGTTCGCGGACTCCGCCGACCCGGACGCCGGGCTGCTGAACTTCCGCAAGGTCTCCGACGCCCTCGGCAAGACCCCCTGGTACCTGCGGCTGCTGCGCGACGAGGGGGCCGCCGCCGAGAACCTCGCCCGGGTGCTGTCCGCCGGGCGCCTCGCCCCCGACCTGCTGATGCGGGCCCCCGAGGCGGTCGCCCTGCTCGGCGACGGCGGCGGCGGGCTGGCCCCGCGCGCCCGCGCGCAACTGGAGCAGGAGGCGCTCGCCGCCGTCCGCCGCGCCGACGGCGCCGTCCAGGCCGTCACCGCGGCCCGCGGCATGCGCCGCCGCGAGCTGTTCCGCACCGCCGCCGCCGACATCATCGCCACCTACGGCACCGAGGCCCGCCCCGCCGAGGGCGACGAGGGCACCCTGGTCGACCGGGTCGGGGACGCCGTCTCCGACCTCACCGCCGCGACCCTCGCGGGCACCCTGCGCGCCGTGGTCCGCGAGGGGTGGGGCGACACCCTGCCGGCCCGGTTCGCGATCATCGGCATGGGCCGCTTCGGCGGCCACGAGCTGGGCTACGGCTCCGACGCCGACGTCCTCTTCGTGCACGAGCCCCGCGAGGGCGTCGACGAGCGGGAGGCCGCCGCGGCCGCCACCCGGGTCGTCACCGAGATGCGCCGGCTGCTCCAGGTCCCCAGCGCCGACCCGCCGCTGGTCATCGACGCCGACCTGCGCCCCGAGGGCCGCACCGGGCCCCTCTCCCGCACCCTGGGCTCCTACGAGGCGTACTACCGGCGCTGGTCGCTGACCTGGGAGTCGCACGCCCTGCTGCGGGCCGAGTTCGTGGCCGGGGACGAGGAGCTGGGGCGGCGGTTCACCGCCCTGGCCGACCCGCTGCGCTATCCGGCGGGAGGGCTGCCGGAGGAGGCGGCGCGGGAGATCCGGCGCCTGAAGGCCCGGATGGAGACGGAGCGGCTGCCGCGCGGCTCCGACCCCAAGCTGCACGCCAAGCTGGGCCCGGGCGGGCTGTCCGACGTGGAGTGGACGGTGCAGCTCCTCCAGCTGCGGCACGGCCACGAGGTGCCGGAACTGCGCACCACCCGCACCCGCCGGGCCCTGGCCGCCGCGACCGGCGCCGGGCTGATCGGTGCCGAGGACGCGGCCGTCCTGGACGAGGCGTGGGTGCTGGCCACCCGGGTGCGCAACGCGGTCATGCTGGTCCGGGGCAGGGCGGGCGACACCTTCCCCTCCGACGCCCGCGAGCTGGCCGCGGTGGGCCGCTACCTCGGCTACGGCTCCGGTCACGCCGGGGACATGCTCGACGCCTACCGGCGCACCACCCGGCGGGCCAGGACGGTGGTGGAATCCCTCTTCTACGGCGCGGAATAGGCCGCCGGCCCGGCGCGCACGGCGGCCCGCGCCGGGCCCGCCTCAGCGCGCGGGCACGCTCCGCCCGTCCCCGGAACGTTCCGGCAGCGGCTCCGGCACCCTCGGCAGCGCGTACGGCAGCCGCCCGTACCAGGCCGTCGCCACCGCGAACCCCGCGGCCAGGCAGAGCAGCCCGCCCACCGCGTCCAGCCAGAAGTGGTTGGCCGTCGCCACGATCACCACCAGCGTCAGCACCGGGTACAGCAGCCCCAGCACCCGCGCCCACGGCACCGAGGCCAGCGCGAACAGGGTCAGCCCGCACCACACCGACCACCCGATGTGCATCGACGGCATCGCGGCGTACTGGTTGGACATGTTCTTCAGGTCGCCGGAGGCCATCGACCCCCAGGTGTCGTGGACCAGGACGGTGTCGATGAACCCGCCCCCGTTCATCAACCGGGGCGGTGCGAGCGGATACAAGTAGTAACCGGCGAGCGCCGCGCCGGTCGTGGCGAACAGCACCAGCCGCGTGGCCCCGTACCGTCCCGGGTGGTAGCGGTAGAGCCACACCAGGACACCCAGCGTCACCACGAAGTGCAGTGTCGCGTAGTAGTAGTTCATGCCGACGATCAGCCACGTGACGGAGTTGACCGCGTGGTTCACCGACTTCTCGACGGCGATGCCGAGTTGCTGCTGGGTCTGCCAGATCCAGTCGGCGTTGCGCAGCGCCTTCCCCCGCTGTTCCGGCACGGCGTTGCGGACCATCGAGTACGTCCAGTAACTCACCGCGATCAGCAGGACCTCGAACCACAGCCGGGGCCGCCGCGGGGTGCGCATCCGGCGCAGGAGCCGCCGCCCCGACGCCCCGTCAGCGACAGGGCGCCGGGGGGCCTCGCCGAGGCCTTCCGAAGTCGTCGTGATCGCGTCGCCCATAGGTCCAGAGTCTGCCAGAAAAGCCTTCTTTCCCCGATCATCCCCCCACCGGTCCACGCGCGCACACGCAGGGCCCCGCGAACCGCCCGGAGCGGGCCCCCAAAAGGGCCGGGAAAGGGGAGAAAGTGCCTGGTCCGGCGGGTGTTCAGCCCCGTCCGCGATCGCCCGGCGCCGAGGCGGTCGAACCGCGCACCACCAGTTCCGGCATGAACACGAACTCGCTGTGCGGGGCGGGCGTTCCGCCGATCTCCTCCAGCAGCGTCCGCACCGCGGCCTGCCCCATCGCCGGGACCGGCTTGCGCACGGTGGTCAGCGGCGGGTCGGTGAAGGCGATCAGCGGGGAGTCGTCGAAACCGACGACGGAGACGTCACGGGGCACCTCCAGGCCCCGCTGCCGGGCGGCGCGTATCGCGCCCAGCGCCATCATGTCGCTCGCGCACACCACCGCGGTGCAGTCCCGCTCGATCAGCGCGCCCGCCGCCGCCTGGCCGCCCTCCAGCGTGTACAGGGAGTGCTGGATCAACTCCTCCGCCACGGTCTCGGAGTCCAGGCCGAGTTGCTCGCGCATCACGGTCAGGAAGCCCTCGATCTTGCGCTGCACCGGCACGAACCGCTTCGGCCCGAGGGCCAGTCCGATCCGGGTGTGCCCCAGCGAGACGAGGTGGGTGACGGCGAGGTGCATCGCGGCCCGGTCGTCGGGGGAGATGAACGGCGCCTGCACCTTCGGGGAGAAGCCGTCGACCAGTACGAACGGCACCCCCCGGGCCCGCAGCCGCTCGTAGCGCTGGGTGTCGGCGGTGGTGTCGGCGTGCAGCCCGGAGACGTAGATGATGCCGGAGACCCCCCGGTCGACCAGCATCTCGGTCAGCTCGTCCTCGGTGGAGCCGCCCGGTGTCTGGGTGGCGAGGACGGGGGTGTAGCCCTGGCGGGTCAGCGCCTGGCCGATGACCTGGGCCAGCGCCGGGAAGATGGGGTTCTCCAGCTCCGGGGTGATCAGTCCGACCAGCCCCTCGCTGCGCTGCCGCAACCGCACGGGACGCTCGTAGCCGAGGACGTCGAGAGCGGCGAGTACGGAGTGGCGGGTGGCGGCGGCGACGCCCGGCTTCCCGTTGAGGACCCGGCTGACCGTCGCTTCGCTCACCCCCGCCTGGGCGGCGATGTCGGCAAGCCGTGTGGTCACACCGGTGGACTGTACCTGCCGTAGATCCCTTTGCGCACCGACGGGCCGCCGCCCGCGGTCCGTCGGGCGCCCCGGCGCGGGCTGCTGCGTCATCGCGGTCCCTGGGAGAAGTCGTGGCAAGGGCTTGCGGAGTCTTGCACAACCGGCCCGATACCGCTCGGGCGTCGACAACAACCGGCTTCCCGTGATCGCTCGGAGCCTCGGCCCGGGGCGACTCACCGGATCTCTTGCGCTTTTTTTCTGCAAGTCCTTTCGTCCGGCTCGCGTCGCTGTTACGTTCACGTCGCCCGGCGGCGGCAACGGCGCGGTCGGCGGCGGGCGCGGCGGACGGGCCCGCCCGCACACCCGGGCCCTCACCCCGAGGAGAACTCATGCGGCGTGGCACGGCGGCCACCGTCCCGCCGGCCCCCGCGCCCCGGTGGCGAGGGCGGCGGCAGCGGTGCCCACCGGACCCCTCCGTCACCGCGGAGCCGCCCCGCCGCCGGCCCGCCGCCACCGTGCCCCCCGACCGACCCCGTACGCGAGGACACCATGAGCCAGCAGCACACCGCCGCCCCGGTCCCCACCCCCGCACCGGCCCCCACCCGGGCCGTGGCCCCCACCCCCGCCCGGCCCGCCGCCGCACCCCGCGACTGGTGGCGGGACGCGGTCATCTACCAGATCTACCCCCGCAGCTTCGCCGACAGCGACGGCGACGGGATGGGCGACCTGGAAGGCGCCCGCACCCGCCTGCCGTACCTGCGCGACCTCGGGGTGGACGCCGTGTGGCTAAGCCCCTTCTACGCCTCCCCGCAGGCCGACGCCGGGTACGACGTCGCCGACTACCGGGCCGTCGACCCCGTTTTCGGCACCCTCGCCGACGCCGACGCGCTGATCCGCGACGCCCACGGGCTGGGCCTGCGCGTCATCGTCGACCTCGTACCCAACCACTCCTCCGACCGGCACGAGTGGTTCCGGCGCGCCCTCGCCGAGGGCCCCGGATCGCCCTGCCGGGACCGCTACCACTTCCGGCCCGGCAAGGGCCCCCGCGGGGAACTGCCGCCCAACGACTGGGAGTCCGTCTTCGGCGGCCCCGCGTGGACCCGGGTCACCGAGCCGGACGGCACACCGGGGGAGTGGTACCTGCACCTCTTCGCCCCCGAGCAGCCCGACTTCAACTGGGAACACCCCGCCGTCGGCGACGAGTTCAGGTCCATCCTGCGGTTCTGGCTCGACAGGGGCGTCGACGGGTTCCGCGTCGACGTCGCCCACGGCATGGTGAAGGCCGAGGGCCTGCCCGACCTGGAGTCGGGGGAGCAGCTCAAACTGCTGGGCAGCGGCGTCATGCCCTTCTTCGACCAGGACGGCGTCCACGCCATCTACCGGCAGTGGCGGCTGATCCTCGGCGAGTACCCCGGCGAGCGGATCTTCGTCGCGGAGGCCTGGACGCCCACCGTCGAGCGGACCGCCCGCTACGTCCGCCCCGACGAGCTGCACCAGGCGTTCAACTTCCAGTACCTCACCACCCACTGGGACGCGGCCGAGCTGCGCTCCGTCATCGACCGGACCCTGGACGCCATGCGCCCGGTCGGTGCCCCCGCCACCTGGGTGCTCTCCAACCACGACGTCACCCGGCACGCCACCCGCTTCGCCAACCCGCCCGGCCTCGGCACCCAGATCCGCCTCGCCGGGGACCGCGGGACGGGCCTGCGCCGGGCGCGCGCCGCCACCCTCCTCATGCTGGCCCTGCCCGGATCGGCCTACGTCTACCAGGGCGAGGAACTCGGCCTGCCGGACGTCGTCGACCTGCCCGACGCGGTGCGCCAGGACCCGGCCTACTTCCGCGGCGACGGCCAGGACGGCTTCCGCGACGGCTGCCGGGTGCCTCTCCCGTGGACCCGCGGCGGCACCTCGTACGGCTTCGGCGGCGGGGGGAGCTGGCTGCCGCAGCCGGAGGGCTGGGGCGCACTGAGCGTCGAGGCGCAGACCGGTGTGCCCGGCTCCACCCTGGAGCTGTACCGGGCCGCGCTGGCCGCCCGCCGCGCCCACCCCGACCTGGGCGCGGGCGACGCCGTCCAGTGGCTCCCCGCGCCCGAGGGCGTCCTCGCGCTGCGCCGGGGCCGCTTCGTCTGCACGGCCAACACCACCCGCGAGCCGGTGGTCCTCCCCACCCCCGGACGCCTCCTCCTGTCCAGCGCCGACACCGCGACGGAAGGACCGGAGACGGTGCTGCCCCCGGACGCGACGCTCTGGTGGGACGCCCCCTGACCCGCCCGCGGGGGAACGGTTTCCGGCCGTCGCCGCCCCCGGGCCCCGCCGTCGTCCGTACGCCGGCGGAGGGCCTCGGGGGCGGTACGGGGGCCGCCGGTCCGCAAGCGCTTTCCTCCGCATTCACCGTTCTTGCCGCAAGGATTGCGCGAAAGGGTGCCCTGCCGCCCCGCCGGAGGCCGCGAGGGCGCCCCGCCGACGGGCACCGAACGGTTCCGGTCGCGCCGTCACCGTGTTTGCTCCGGCCAACTCGCCTCTCGCGGAGGGAAGTTAGGGTGAGCCTCGCTGTCCGGAGAACAGGAGGGCCCATGCCGCAGATCACCGTCGACTACTCCGTCGAACTCGCGGACGGTTTCGACCGCCCCGCCCTCGCGCGGGAACTGCACAGCGCCGTCACCGGAATCGCGTATGCCGGACCGGCGGTGTGCCGGACCCGCTTCCGTCCCGTCGAGGACGTCGTGGTCGGCCCCGGCGACCAGGGCCGGGGCCAGGTCCTCGTCCACGTCGGCATCGCCCTGCCGTTCGGGCGCACCGACGACGTCCAGCGCCGCCTCACCGGGGCGGTGGTGGAGCTGGTGCGGCGGCGGGTGCGGACACCTCCCGGCATGGTGCTGCACGTGTCGGCCGAGTCCCGCGACCGGGAGAACTCCTACCGCGAGTCGACGGGCTGACCCAGCAGTCCGGTGAGCCGGCCGGCCAGCTCCGCGAAGGGGCCGTCGGCCGGCTCGCCGGCCATCACGCGCCGCACCAGCGCGGCCGTCCCCTCGTCCTGGACGGCGCCCACCGCCAGCAGCGCGGCGAAGTCGTGCACGAGCTGCGTCTCCAGCTCGGCGCGCGGCACCCGCCGCCCTTCCAGCCAGATCAGCGCCTTCGACTCGGCCAGCGAGATCCAGGACCGGACCACCAGCTCCAGCCGCGCGGGCGGGTCGGCCACCTCCAGATGCGCCAGGATCTGCCGGTAGGCGGCCAGCCGCACGGAGTCGACCAGGGCGTTCTCCGTGGCGGAGCCGACGGCCGGACCGCCGCGCAACAGCGCGGAGAAGACCGGACCGTGCCGGTCGGCGAAGTCCAGGCAGCGCCCGGTCACCCGCAGCAGCCGCGCCCCCAGCGGGCCCGTTCGCGGCTCCTCGAACCGCGCCGCCAGGTCCTCCGCGGCACGCCCCAGCGCGGCCTCGTACAGGCTGAGTTTGCCGGGGAAGTAGTGGTAGACCAGCGGGCGCGAGATGCCCGCCGCCGACGCTATCTCGTCGAGTGAGACCTCATCGGGCGAGCGGCGGCCGAACAGGTCGAGGGCGACGCCGATCAACTGCTCCCGGCGCTCCTCGACGCCCATCCTGCGACGCGCCCCGATAGCCATGTGCCCACCCTACCGAGCGGATCCGGACCCCGGAGGACCCGGCCGGGCCGGCGCCGGCGGACCCGGCACGCTGCGGTCACGGCACTGGTCAGGGCATGTCCGACGATTGCCGTCGTCACCCGTGGGGCGGCCGCGGGGCGTCGGGTGCGTGCTCCCGGTTCACCGGCCCCGGGCCTTGGTGCTGGATGTACCCGGGGCCGGGGCCGGGGCAGGGGCAGGGGTTGGTGCCGGGGCCGGTGCGGCGGGAGTGCGTGCATGGGGTCGTGAGGCGGACGGGAACGGTCGGACCTGCCTCAGCCGCCCAGCCCGGTGATGGTCCCGCCGCCCTCCAGCGTGCCCTTCAGCTCCGCCCGCGCGCCCTGTTCCGCCGCCGCCGTCAGCAGACCGCCTTCGGCGGAGCCGGTCACGCCGCCGCTCGCCGCGATGGACGCCACGTCCCCGCCGCCGGCCGCGAGCAGGTACCAGTGCCCGCCGGACGACTTCCACAGCACCCCCGCCAGCACCCGCGGATCGCGTTCCCCGCAGGCCCGTACGTCCTCGGCGCGCGCCGTCACCGCGCCCACGGTGCCGCCCGGCGTACGGAACTGGGCCGTCACCCGCGCCCCCTCGCCCCGCCAGGTCTCCGCCCGGGTGCACACCCAGGTGCCCGCGCCCGTCCCGTCGGGCAGCGGCTGCGCCGCGAACTCCCAGGCGTTCACCGACCGCACCCCCTGCCCGCGCACCGCGCCCAGCGAGCAGGCGTACGGCGCCCAGTCGGCCAGCGCCTCCGCGTCGGAGAGGTCGCCGGGGTCGCCGGGCCGCCCGGTGGTGAGACGGGCCGGGACCAGTTCACCGAGGTCCGTCAGCACCCGGGTGAGCGAACCACCGTCCCCCGGGGCGCCGTTGGCGTCCTCGGTCAGCGCGAGCACGTTCCAGGAGGCGCAGCCGCCGGGGGCCTGCGCCGCCGGACCGGCCAGCGGTGAGGTCACCCCGCCGGCCAGCGACAGCGCGGTCGGCTCCGCCCCGGCGTCGGTCAGGTCCCGCTGCGCCGCCGATGTCACCCAGGGCGCCGTCAGATAGCGCACGTTGCCGTCGGCGCGGCCCAGCACCACCGCGTCCGCGCCGCTCAGCCCGTCGCCGTCGGTCCGCGCGAAGTCCAGCGCCGCGCCCCGGGTGTCGTCCCGCGGCTCGGCGTAGCGGACGACGCGCAGCCCGTCGAACAGGATCACCACCCGCGCGTTGTCGACGTTCCCGGCGTAGAGCAGCCGGGCCGGGCCGGAGGGACCGCCGGTCGCGGTGCCGGGCGTCGCCGACACGGACACCGCCTCGCCGGGCCGGGCCCACACCGCGAGGGCGCGGCGCAGCAACTCCCGGTCCCCGGTGAGGTCGCCGCGGACCGGCCACACCGAGAGGTCGGCCCGCGCGGCGGTGCGCCAGTCGTCGGCCCCGGCCCTGGTCAGTCGGCCGGGGTCGAGGGCCGCCTCGGCCGCCGGATTGCGCGCGTAGGCCGGTGCGGCCGGACCGTCCGGCCCCCAGCCGTCGCCGGGCAGGCCCAGCAGCGCCCCGCACACCACCAGGGCCGCCCCGGCGACCAGCGCGGCACGGCCGTGCTGGCGCCGGCGCAGCAGATCGGTCGGCCGTGCCTGCAGCGAGCAGGCGTCGAACTCCGGCGAGGACAGCAGCCGGTACCGGGCGGGGACCTCACCGGCCTCCAGAAGAGCGTCCTCCGGGTCCGGGGCACCGGCGGCGTCCAGCAGCTCCGCCACCTCGTCGTCGGACATCCGCTCCAGACCGCGCAGCACATGGGCGGCCCGGGCCGGTGCCGACAGCTCCGACAGCTCCTGGTCCAGGGCGAGTTCGTCGGCACCGCCGGAACGCGGGTAGAGGACGAGCCCCCGCACCCGGGGCAGCAGCGGCGGGAGCTGGGACCGGCGGGGCAGGGCCGGACGCCGCAGCGGGCGGGCCGCCTCCAGCGCCGTCCGCACCACGCGCAACCGCACCAGGGCGTACCCCGGGTCGCCGCCGCGCCCGGCCGACTGCGCGGGGATCAGCGGCGAGGTGGTGCGGTTCCGGGGCAGCGCGCGCTGGACGAGGGCGTGCGCGGTCAGGACCCGGCGGCGTCGGCCGAGGCCGGGCGGCAGGATCAGATAGGCCAGCCGGACCAGTCGCGGGTAGTGCTCGACGAGCGCGGCCTCGGCCTGCTCGACGTCGACGACCGCGTCGGAGGAGGCGGAGGAGGGCGCGGGGCGCTGGGCGACATCCTGTGACTGCACGCCCAGCGCAACGAGCGACCCGGCACTTGGTCACCGCTCCGCGCGCGTCGCGGTCTTCCCTTCCGTGCCGCCCCGCGCATGTTGCGGTCTTCCTTTTCGTGCCGCCCCGCGCGCGTTGTGGTCTTCCCTCTCCGTCGCCGGGCGCGCGTCGCGGTCCGGTCCCCGCCTCCGGACCGGGCGGTGGTGCCGGCTACACCTCCGGGGCGCCCGCGATCCCCAGGACCCGGGCCTCCGTCTCCGGGTCCAGGCCCACCGCCGGACGGTCCGGTCGCAGCGGGGTCACGCCGTCGAGGGAGAGGAGCCAGTCCCAGGTGTCGGCGACGGTGTCGGCGACCGGTCGGCAGACCAGACCGGCGGCCAGGGCGCGGGAGACGTCCGCGCCGTGCAGCGCGTCATGCATCTCGCCGCCCGGCGGCACCCACACCGGCAGCCCGGTCCACGGCTCGATCCCGGCGCCGGTGATCACCTCCGGTGCCGTCCAGCGGAGTTCCGCCGCGCCGCCGGTGACCCGGGCGCAGGCGTCCAGCAGGGTGCCCGTCGTGGCGTGGCCGCGGGGCGAGACGAGGGTGTACGGCCCGCTCAGCCCGCGCGTCACCGCCCCCAGCACCCAGTCGGCCAGGTCGCGGACGTCGACGTACTGCAACGGCAGGTCGCGGGGCCCGGGGGCCAGGACCGGGCCGCCGCGCGCCATCCGGCCCAGCCACCAGGGCAGCCGCCCGACGTTCTCGTACGGCCCGAGGATCAGCCCCGCGCGGACCAGTACCGAGCGGTCCGCGCCGAAGGCGTCCACGGCGGCCAGTTCGCCGCCGCGCTTGTCCCGCGCGTAGTCGAGCCGCTCCGCGTCCGCCGAGGCGCCCTCGACCAGCGGGGCGTCCTCGGTGTGACCGGCGGGCGGCGCCCAGGCGTACACCGAGCGGCTCGACACGTACACGTACCGTCCGGCGCGCCCCCGCAGCAGCCGGGCCGCGTCGCGCACCGCGCGGGGCGCCCCCGCCCAGGTGTCGACGACCGCGTCCCAGCCGCCGCCGTCGGCGAGGGCGGCGAGCCCGTCCGGCCCGGTCCGGTCACCGCGCAGCGGGCGGGCGCCGGGCGGTGCCGGGTGCCGTCCGCGGTGCAGGACGGTCACCTCCCAGCCGCGCCCCAGTGCCGCCTCCACCACGGCCCGCCCCACGAACTCCGTACCGCCCAGCACCAGTAGTCGCATGCCGGACACTCTGCCGGGCCGCGTCGGCCCGGGGAACGGCGCTCTGCCGAGGGCAGAGCCGGGGCGTGGAGCCGCGGAGCCGCCGGTGCGGCGGGGCGGGTGGCCCGGGGGCGTGGTCCGGGTCGGAGGCCGGGGCCGTCAGCCGGGGCCGGGGTCGGGGCCGGCCCCCGCTGACGGGTGGTCCGGGTGCCCCCGAAGTCCCGGGCGACACCCACGGCCCGGCCGGCCCGGGTGAGCCCGGCGGCCCGGACGGTCCCGTGGGGTCAACGGCTCACCGGAGGCGTGTACTTGTAGCCGACCCGGCGCACGGTCTGGATGGTCCGCCGGTGCTCCGCGCCCAGCTTCCGGCGCAGCCGCGCCACGTGCACGTCCACGGTGCGGCCGTCGCCGACGTGCCCGTAGCCCCACACGGTGGTGACCAGGTGGTCGCGGGAGTGCACCCGGTGGGGGTGCGCGACGAGATGGGCGAGCAGCTCGAACTCCAGGTAGGTCAGGTCGAGTTCGCGTCCGTCGACGGCGGCGGTCCGCCGCGCGGGATCGATCCGCACCAGCGGGTCCGCCGCCCCGGTGGCGGTGGCCTCCGGCGCCGCCGTGCCCGGCAGGGTCCGGTCCCGGTCGGCGGGGACCAGCACGAGGTAGCCGACCATCGGCGGGCGGCCCGGCAGGGAGGGCAGGGTGTGCGGGGGAGCGGGCAGCCAGGTGGCGCCCGGCGGGATGAGGTCGGCCATGTCCACCACGTCGTCCCGGCCGACGGCGCGCAGCCGGTGCCGTGCGCCGGGGGAGGGGTGGCCGGGTGCGGTGGCGGAGGGATCGAGGGGGACGGTGGTCAGGGAACGGTGGGTCGCCATGGGACGTCAGCTCTTTCGCGCGAGATGTTCGTCGAGGAGGGCGACGGCCACGAGATGGTGGTCGGGGCGTCGCGGGGACGTACGTCGTGCGCGCCGGGCCGGGGGCCGTGGGTGTGCGGCTCTAGCCGGCTCGCGCGATCGTCGCGCGGCAACACACCCGGTCGAAGTCGTGGTGCTGACGGGAAGGCCAGAAGGGCTCGAGGTCGTGGCGACCCGTCGCTGCGTACTTCCGGAAGCTGGCCATGCCCTCATTGAAGCAGACGGCGGCACCGGGCAGTAGCCGCCTTCTCACTGCGTGGACAGCGCACCGGACCACTCCGTGGACACCCCGCGGTGTCAACGGGCCCTCCGGGCGGCCCTGTTGACGGCTCCCTGGCCGGTCGGGGGCCGGTCGGGGGCCGGAGCGGGGCCCGGGGACGGGGCGAAGGGGCACCCTCCGGCGTGACGGAGAGCACCCCTTCGGACGGGACGCGGCGGGACGGACCCGGGAGGACCCGGAAAGAGGATCCGGGCGGGGGTCAGACCTGGCCGGCCTTCTCCAGGGCGGCGCAGCAGGTGTCGACGATCAGCCGGGTCACCACGTACGGGTCGACGTTGGCGTTGGGGCGGCGGTCCTCGATGTACCCCTTGCCGTCCCGCTCGACCTGCCACGGGATGCGGACCGAGGCACCGCGGTCCGCGACGCCGTACGAGTACTCGTTCCACGGAGCGGTCTCGTGCAGGCCGGTGAGGCGGTCGTCGATGCCCGCGCCGTAGTTCTTGACGTGGTCCATCGGCTTGGAGCCCTCGCCGAGCGACTCGCAGGCGGTGATGATCGCCGCGTAGCCCTCGCGCATCGCCCGGGTGGAGAAGTTGGTGTGCGCGCCGGCGCCGTTCCAGTCCCCCTTGACCGGCTTGGGGTCGAGGGTGGCGGAGACGCCGAAGTCCTCGGCGGTGCGGTAGAGCAGCCAGCGGGCCACCCAGAGCTGGTCGGAGACCTCCAGCGGCGACAGCGGGCCGACCTGGAACTCCCACTGGCCGGGCATGACCTCGGCGTTGATGCCGGAGATGCCGAGACCGGCCCGCAGGCAGTTGTCCAGGTGGGCCTCGACGACGTCGCGCCCGAAGATCTCGTCCGAGCCGACCCCGCAGTAGTAGCCGCCCTGCGCGGCCGGGAAGCCGCCCTCGGGGAAGCCGAGCGGACGGGAGCCCTTGAAGAAGGTGTACTCCTGCTCGATGCCGAAGACCGGCTCCTGACCGGCGAACCGCTCGCTCACCGCGGCCAGTTCGGTGCGGGTGTTGCTCGGGTGCGGGGTGAGGTCGGTGTCCAGCACCTCGCAGAGCACCAGGAGGTCCTCGCCGCCGCGGATCGGGTCGGGGCAGGCGAAGACCGGCCGCAGCACGCAGTCCGAGGTGTGCCCGGCGGCCTGGTTGGTGGAGGACCCGTCGAAGCCCCAGAGCGGGAGGGCCTCCAGGCCGGCCGGGGAGCCCGCCATGACCTTCGTCTTGGAACGGAGCTTGGCCGTCGGCTCGGTACCGTCGATCCAGATGTACTCGGCCTTGAAGGTCACGGGGGCCACTTCCTTGGGAGGGGTCTGCGGGTCGGACGCGCTCCGCGCCCGCCACGGCGCCGGTCGCCGCGTCCACTGCTCCGCAGCCTGCCAACGCGCGATTTCCCGGCCGTTGCCCGAATGTGAACCCCGTGTTACCCGCGCGGCGGTGTGACCGGCCTCACGCCCCCGCGCCGGGTGCTCCCGCCGGGGCGAGGCTCCCCGCCGGGAGCGCGGCGTCCCTACCGGGACAGGGCGTCCCGTACCGCCTCGTCCGTGCGGGCGACGACGGCCGTCCCGTCCTCCGCCGTGATGATCGGCCGTTGGATCAGCCGGGGGTGCTCGCTCAGCGCGGTGACCCAGCGGTCGCGCGCCGCCTCGTCGCGGGGCCAGTCCCCCATCCCCAGTTCCTTGGCCACCGCCTCGCCCGTACGGGTGATGTCCCACGGTTCGAGTCCGAGCCGGCCGAGCACCGCGCGGATCTCGTCGGCGGTCGGCACGTCCTCCAGATAGCGGCGCACGGTGTAGTCGGCGCCCTCGGCGTCGAGCAGGCTCAGCGCGCTGCGGCACTTCGAACAGGCCGGATTGATCCAGATCTCCATGCCCGTACCGTAGCCAACGGGCCTCGACCCCCGCCCGGCTCCGCGCCCCGACGCCCGCCCCGTGGCCCGGCCGCGCGGGCGGCCCGGGCTCACTTCTCACCCTTGGTCCCGGACCTGCCCCGGACCTCCTCCGGCGGACGCCTGTCCAGTGGTGTTCGAATTTTGGCCATCCCGCGCACCCGGGAGTCGCCCTTGTGCGACGGTACGCCAACAGCCTTGTCCACCAGGTCATTTGATGGTGTCGCGGACTTCATGGATGTCAGTGTCAGGACGTAAAATATGAGGAGTGTTCGAAGGTGGCGCCGGGGTGGCCGGCGGCACCCGACCGCGCCAGGAGGATGACGTGCCCGCTGCCGCACCGAAGCAGACGCCGACACCCGCGCCGAAGCCCCCGCCCACCCAGTCGACCGCCCAGCGCCCCGTCCCGCTCGACCTGCCCTACCAGCCCGTGGCCAAGCACCCGCTGCCCGCCGGGCGGCCCCGCGAGTGGTACGTCACGCACAACCGGAGGCTCAAGGCGATGCGCCTGGCCATCGCCCTGCTGGACTCCGGCGTCTACCTGCCCCAGCAGGCCCGCGACGCGAGGATCCGCAGCACCGCGGCGACCATCGGTGTCCACCCGCCGTCGGCCACCACCTGCCGCATGGTGCGCGTCCTCATGCGCGACCCCCGCTGACCCGGCCCGCCGGCCGCCCGCACCCCGGGCTCCGGCGGGCCCCGCACCCGGGTCCCGCGTGCGGAACCGCCGCACCGCACCCGCCCGGCGTCCCCTTCCCCGGTCCGCCGGGCGCGGCCGGGGCCGGGCAGGGGGAGGCCGGGGCCGGACGGGGGAGCGGTCGGGGCCCGGCTTCACATGCCGGGCGCGCCCCAGACCGGGAACCAGCGGCCGAGGTCCTTCTCCACCGGCAGGTCGTCCCCGAGCGCCGCCCGTACCCGCAGCTCCAGCGGGTTGTCCCGCCGCTCCCGGGTCCCGGGCAGCGGGGCGAACGGATAGAAGGTGCCGCGCTTGTAGAGGTAGACCAGGGCCAGCGACCGCCCGCCCGCGGCCCCGTCCCCGGCGGCGGCCGGGCCCTCCCCGGCGCCCCTGGGGTCCTCCGGGGCTCCCGCGCCGTCAGTGTCGCCCGTGTCGAGGAATCCCGCCAGGGAGCAGAGGAGCTGCGGGCCGAAGCCGTTCGCCTCCAGGGTGCTGTTGACCGCGTGCAGGTCGTTGACCAGCTCCGGGAGCTCGTCGGGGGAGCGGCGGGAGACCAGCCAGGAGTAGCCGTAGGCGTCGCGGCTCAGCCCGACCGGCGTACGGCCCGCGTCGGCGTCGAGCAGGGCGCGGACCTCGCGGTGGGTCTGCTCGAAGGCCGCGCCCTCCACCGTCGCGAAGCACACCGCCCCCTGTCCGGTGGGCCGGAAGCCGGTCGCCGCCTCCAGCGTCACCGCCGCCGAGGGCAGGGCGAAGAGCCGGTCGAGATCGGGCCGTACGGGCCTGGTCCGGCCGAGCAGGATGTCCAGCAGCCCCACGGCGCTCAACCCTCCCCGGGCCCGGCCGGCCCGCCCAGTTCGGCGGAGATCCGGCCGAGCTGGTCGAGGCGCTGCTCCAGGCTCGGGTGGGTGGAGAAGAACCGGCCGACACCCGGGTCCGCGCCGAGCGCGGGGGTGAAGTAGAAGGCGTTGAACGCCTGCGCCGTGCGCAGGTCCTTGGTCGGGATACGGGCGATCTCCCCGCTCACCTTGGTGAGCGCCGCCGCCAGGGCCGAGGGACGGCCGGTGAGGAAGGCCGCCGCCCGGTCCGCCGCCAGCTCCCGGTACCGCGACAGCGCCCGGATCAGCAGGAAGCTGATCGCGTACACGGCGGCCGAGACGCCCATCACGGCCGCGAGGATGACCACGGTGTTCTGGTCCCGCCGCCCGAAGAGCTGGGAGTAGAAGGCGAACCGCACCATCAGCCCCGCGATCACCCCCAGGAACGACGCGACGGTGATCACGGCGACGTCCTTGTGGGCCACGTGGGACAGCTCGTGCGCGAGCACCCCCTCCAGCTCCTCGGGCTCCAGCCGCCGCAGCAGTCCGGTGGTGACGCAGACCACCGCGTTGTCCGGGTTGCGCCCGGTCGCGAACGCGTTCGGCATGTCCATGTCGGACACGGCGACCACCGGCTTCGGCATGTCCGCCATCGCCGCCAGCCGGTCGACCACGCCGTGCAGCCCGGGATACTCGTCCCGCTCCACGACCCGGCCGCGCATGGCGAAGAGGGCGATCCGGTCGGAGAACCAGAACTGCGCGGCGAACAGCAGCCCCACGATCACCACGACCAGCACCCAGGACTTCAGCAGCGCGATCAGCGCCGCGACGAACCCCACGTACAGCAGGCCGAGCAGGAACAGGGTGATCCCCATGCGCACGGTCAGCCTGCGGTCGCTCCGGAAGCGGCTCGGCATCTCCATCACCCCGCAGTCAGGCACTCGTCCCGCTGTCCAGTGTGCACCCGGGAGGGCTCAGTGGGGCGACCGGAGGTTCACGTAGCCCAGCAGCACGACCACGGCGGCCACGCAGCCCAGCACCACGGCCGTGGACACCCACGAGGACCGCCGCCGCCCGCCCCGGTACTCCGGGTCGGCCCGGAAGGGCACGGGCCCGGGCGGGTTCTCCTTCCACCGGGCGGCCAGCATCCGCGCCCGCGCCGAGGGCTCCTTGTGCGCGGCGTCCTCCGCCCACCTCAGATCGAACTCGGGCTCCTCGTCCCGCTCGGCCATCCCCGTTCCCTCTCCCCGTGTGATCCGATCGAACAACCGTGCCAGTAAACACGATCGCTCTCACCGTCACCGCCTCCAGCGGCGTTTTTCGGGCGGACGTTCCGCGCCCCCGTCCGCCCCGGGACGGCGGCGGTCGGCGGCGGGCACCCGGCGCGCAAACGGCGTCGAGGGCCGCTCCCCCTCCGGCGACCGGAAGGGAAGCGGCCCTCGACGGGCGGGTCCGTGCACGGCCGGGGGACGGACCCGGGCGCCCGGCCCGCGTCCGTCCCCCGGTCCGCGTCCTAGACGTCGAAGTACAGCTCGAACTCGTGGGGGTGCGGGCGGAGCTGGAGGGGGGCGATCTCGGTGGTGCGCTTGAGGTCGATCCAGGTCTCGATCAGGTCCGGCGTGAAGACGTCGCCCTGGAGGAGGAACTCGTGGTCTGCCTCCAGGCGGTTCAGGACCGCGTCCAGGGAGGTCGGGACCTGGGCCACGTTCGCGTGCTCCTCGGGAGCCAGCTCGTAGAGGTCCTTGTCGATCGGATCGGCCGGTTCGATCTTGTTCTTGATGCCGTCCAGACCGGCCAGCAGCAGCGCCGAGAAGGCCAGGTACGGGTTGCCCGAGGCGTCCGGGGCGCGGAACTCGACGCGCTTGGCCTTCGGGTTGGAGCCCGTGATCGGGATGCGCATCGCGGCGGAGCGGTTGCGCTGCGAGTACACCAGGTTCACCGGCGCCTCGAAGCCCGGCACCAGGCGGTGGTAGGAGTTCACCGTCGGGTTGGTGAACGCCAGCAGCGACGGGGCGTGCTTGAGGATGCCGCCGATGTAGTAGCGGGCGGTGTCGGACAGCCCGGCGTAGCCCTGCTCGTCGTAGAAGAGCGGCTCGCCGTTGGTCCACAGCGACTGGTGGACGTGCATGCCCGAACCGTTGTCACCGAAGATCGGCTTCGGCATGAAGGTCGCCGTCTTGCCGTTCTTCCACGCCACGTTCTTGATGATGTACTTGAAGAGCTGGAGGTCGTCGGCGGCGGCCAGCAGCGTGTTGAACCGGTAGTTGATCTCGGCCTGGCCGGCGGTGCCCACCTCGTGGTGCAGGCGCTCCATCTTCAGGCCGGAGCGCTCCAGCTCCAGCGCCATCTCGGCGCGCAGGTCCGCGAAGTGGTCGACCGGCGGGACGGGGAAGTAGCCGCCCTTGTAGCGGACCTTGTACCCCCGGTTGTCCTCCAGGGCGCCGGTGTTCCAGGCTCCGGCCTCGGAGTCGATGTGGTAGAACGACTCGTTCTCGGCCGTCTTGAAGCGCACGCTGTCGAAGACGTAGAACTCGGCCTCCGGGCCGAAGAACGCGGTGTCCGCGATGCCGGTGGAGGCCAGGTACGCCTCCGCCTTCCGCGCCACGTTCCGCGGGTCGCGGGAGTACTGCTCACCCGTGATCGGGTCGTGGATGAAGAAGTTGACGTTGAGCGTCTTGTCCCGGCGGAACGGGTCGATCCGCGCCGTCGACAGGTCGGGGCGCAGGGACATGTCCGACTCGTGGATGGCCTGGAAGCCGCGGATCGACGATCCGTCGAAGGCCTGCTCCTCGTCGGGGTCGAACGCCTCGGCGGGCAGCGTGAAGTGCTGCATGACGCCCGGCAGGTCGCAGAAGCGGACGTCGACGAACTTGACCTCCTCGTCCGCGATGAACTTCTTGGCCTCGTCGGCGTTCTGGAACATCCAGCTCCTCCTACTCCCGACCGTCCCGCCGGGGTGGTAGATCCTTCGTGCGGCCAGTGCGGGCGGGCCCGCGCTCCCCCGACCCTAGGGACGGGGGGTTTCTCGTGCGTGACCCGTTTGTTTCACAGAAGTTAACCGCCGGGATCCGGGCCCGGGGCCGTCCCGCGGTCCCCGACGCCGGATGCGGCACCTCACCGCGCTGTCCGAACGTCCGCATACATCCAGTATGCGGACGCCCCGCCGCCCCGCGACGCACCGCGTCCGGCGCCGCGCGCCGACCGACCGCGGATCGCGGGACGCGGGCCCGGGGCGGGGTGCGCACGGCCCCCGCCGCCCGCACCCCGCCCTCCGGGAGCCGTGCGCGGGCGCAGTACCGTGGTCGGGTGGACAACAGGCAAGCAATCGGATCGTGGCTCTCCGGGCCGCGCTCGGCCATCGAGGAGGCCGGCGCCGACCTCGGCTACCGGGGCGAGCAGCTCGGCCTGCCGGAGGAGGGGCCCGGTTCCCTCGCCCGCCCGGGGCGCCGGCTCGGGGCGCTGGCGGTCGACTGGGGGCTGTGCCTCCTGATCGCCCACGCCCTGATCACCGACGGCTACGGGCAGACGACCTCCAACTGGGCCCTGCTCATCTTCTTCGCCCTGGGCGTCCTCACCGTCGGCACCCTCGGCTTCACCCCGGGCAAGCGCCTCTTCGGGCTGCGGGTGGTGGAACTGGGCACCGGCCGGGTGAATCCGCTGCGCGCGCTGCTGCGGACGGCGCTGCTGTGCGTGGCGGTCCCGGCGCTGATCTGGGACCGAGACGGCCGAGGGCTGCACGACCGGCTGGCCCGCACGGTGGAGGTCCGGACCTGACCTCCGGGTCACCTCCCGTCAGGCCCCTGCCCGGTCCCCGTACGGGAGCGGCCCGGCGTCCCGTACGGGTACCGGGCCGGTCCCTCCGGGCTCTACCGGCCGCCCTCCCCGTAGGCGCCCGCCCCCCCCGAAGGGGTCTGCCGGCCCTCGGCCCTCCCCGTAGGGGTGCCGCCCGCCGCCCCTCAGCGCCCGCCCCGGGTGCGCGGCTTACCGGCCGGAGTTCCCGGCCCCTTCCCGGGATCCCCGGCCCCTCCCGGAGTTCCCGGCCCCCGCGGAGCCCTGAGCCCCCTACGGGAGCCGGGGCCGCTCCGCGAACGGCGACGGGGCACCCGGAGTAGCGATCCGGGTGCCCCATCGCCGTACCGCCGTCGGAGTGGCGGGCGGTGCGGTCAGCGCTGGCGGGGGTTGCCGCCCTTCGGGAGGCGCATGCCCTTCGGCATCGGGCCCTTGGGGAGCGGCATGTTGCTCATCAGGTCGCCCAGCGCGCGCAGCCGGTCGTTGGTCACGGTGACCTGCGGGCCGGTCAGGACGCGCGGGAGCTTGAGCATGGAGGTGCGCAGCTTCTTCAGCGGCACCTGGCCCTCGTCGGTGCCCACGATCAGGTCGTGCACCGGGACGTCGGCCACGATCCGGTTCATCTTCTTCTTCTCGGCCGCGAGCAGGGGCTTCACCCGGTTCGGGTTGCCCTCGGCGACCAGCACGATGCCGGCCTTGCCGACCGCCCGGTGCACCACGTCCTGGCTGCGGTTCATCGCCACCGCCGGGGTCGTCGTCCAGCCCCGGCCGATGTTGTCCAGCACGGCGGCCGCCGCGCCCGGCTGGCCCTCCATCTGCCCGAAGGCCGCCCGCTCGGCACGGCGCCCGAAGACGATCGCCGTCGCGAGGAAGGCGAGCAGCAGGCCCAGGATGCCGAGATAGATGGGGTGACCGACCAGGAAACCGATCGCGAGAAGGACACCGAGGACGGTGACACCGACAGCCGCGAGTACAAGACCGATCTTCTTGTCGGCCTTGCGGGTCATCTTGTAGGTCAGGGCGATCTGCTTCAGCCGCCCGGGATTCGCAGCGTCCGCTGCAGGTTCCTTCCTCGCCATGCCGGGAAGTCTACGTGCCCCCGAAAGCGCGGACGACGGCGGCGCCCGGCCGGGGGCCGACGGCGCCCGGCCGGGGGCCGACGGCGTCCGGCCGGAACGGCGTGGAGAGGGGCGGGGCGGCGCGCGGCGCGGCCCGCCCGGCGGGGAGGCGGGTCAGCGCTCGGAGGCGACGGCCCGCTCCAGCACCCGCTCTGCCTCGACCCGGTCCCTGGCCCGGCGGCGGTCCTCCAGGACGGAGTTCCAGGCGTTGCGGCGCGCGGTGCGCTGGCCGCCGCTCAGGAGCAGTGACTCGACGGCCCGCAGGGCGCCGGTGAACGACGGGATCGCGGTGGCGCGGACGGACGGCGCGGCCTGCATGGTGGAGGTCCCCCCTCGATACGGCTCCGGCATACGGTGCGCATGGCGTGAAACCAGGGTCACTGACTCGTGTTACCAGGGCGTGACCCACTGGTCAAACGCGCATGAAGCACCGGTGCCGGGGCCCGGAACGACGGCGCGGCCCCGGCCGTGCCCCCTGGCTGCGGGAACGGTCGGGGCCGCGTCGTCACGGCTTCTACTGGTCGGTAGCATCCTGTGCCCGACCTCACACGCCCCCGTCCGGCTCCGGGCGGCGGCGCGCGGTGGTGCGTCAGAGGGCCTGCCCGGCGACGACGGTGTCGCGCTTCTCCACGGCCATCCGGTACAGGCGCCCGGCGCGGTAGGAGGACCGGACCAGCGGACCGGACATCACGCCGGAGAAGCCGATCTCCTCGGCCTCCTCCTTCAGCTCCACGAACTCCTGCGGCTTGACCCAGCGCTCCACCGGGTGGTGGCGGACCGAGGGGCGCAGGTACTGGGTGATGGTGATCAGCTCGCAGCCGGCCTCGTGGAGCTGGGCGAGGGCCTCGCTGATCTCCTCGCGGGTCTCGCCCATGCCGAGGATCAGGTTGGACTTGGTGACCAGGCCGAAGTCGCGGGCCTCGGTGATGACCCGCAGGGAGCGCTCGTAGCGGAAGCCGGGGCGGATGCGCTTGAAGATGCGGGGCACCGTCTCGACGTTGTGCGCGAACACCTCGGGGCGGGACTCGAAGACCTCGCGCAGCAGCTCCGGCACGGCGTTGAAGTCCGGGGCGAGCAGCTCGACCTTGGTCCGGCCCTCCTCGCGCCCCGCCGTCTGCTCGTGGATCTGGCGGACCGTCTCGGCGTAGAGCCAGGCGCCGCCGTCCTCCAGGTCGTCGCGGGCGACGCCGGTGATGGTGGCGTAGTTGAGGTCCATGCTGACCACGGACTCGCCCACCCGGCGCGGCTCGTCGCGGTCGAGCGCCTCGGGCCTGCCGGTGTCGATCTGGCAGAAGTCGCAGCGCCGGGTGCACTGGTCGCCGCCGATGAGGAAGGTCGCCTCGCGGTCCTCCCAGCACTCGTAGATGTTCGGGCAGCCGGCTTCCTGGCAGACCGTGTGCAGGCCCTCGCTCTTCACGAGGTTCTGCATCTTGGTGTACTCGGGGCCCATTTTCGCCCGGGTCTTGATCCACTCGGGCTTGCGCTCGATGGGGGTCTGGCTGTTGCGGACCTCAAGGCGCAGCATTTTGCGTCCGTCGGGTGCGACTGCGGACACGACCGGCTCCCTAGCGATTGATTCTTCGGCGACCTTCAGGGTACGCCCGTTGATTTGATGCCCGGTGGGGGCGTCCGCCTTGGTGTGACCGGCCCGCCGGGCCGCTCCGGCCCGGCTCCGGCCGGGTCCCGTACGGCTCCGGCGGTTCCGGCCCGGCTCCGGCCGCCCGGCCCCGGCGGTGCGGTGGCCCGGCCGCCGGGACCGCCGCGACGGAGCGCGCGACAGGCGAACGGCCGGGCGGGAGGGCCGACCGCTAGGCCGCCGGAACCCGCCCGGCCGGGGGCGCCTGCCCGGCCGTCGACACCTTCTCCCGTGCCGGCGTCCCCTCCCGTGCCGTCTTCCCGTCCTCCGCCGCCCCCGCGACCTCGCGCGGGCGCGGCTCCGCCTTCTCCAGCACCTCCCGCAGATGGCGCTCCACCACGGGCAGCACGTCGTCGACGGTCACCTCGCGGCCCAGCTCCGCGGAGAGCGAGGCGACGCCCGCGTCCCGGATGCCGCACGGGATGATCCGGTCGAACCACTTGTTGTCCGGGTTCACGTTCAGCGAGAAGCCGTGCATGGTGACGCCCTTGGCCACCCGGATGCCGATGGCGGCGATCTTCCGGTCCTCGCGGCGCTGGCCCGCGTTGGAGGGGGCGTACTCGGGCCCGTTGAGCCGGGGGTCGAACTCCTCGTCCGCCAGCCGGGGGTCCAGGTCCAGGGAGAGACCGCCGGCCGACGGCAGGGAGGCGACCGGGTCGCCCAGCACCCACACGCCGCTGCGGCCCTCGATCCGCGTCGCCTCCAGGCCGAACTCGGCGCAGACGCGGATCAGCGCCTCCTCCAGCCGCCGCACGTGCGCCACCACGTCCACCGGGCGCGGGAGCTTCTGGATCGGGTAGCCCACGAGCTGGCCCGGACCGTGCCAGGTGATCTTGCCGCCGCGGTCCACGTCGATGACGGGGGTGCCGTCGAGGGGCCGCTCGACGTCCGCCGTGCGGCGCCCCGCGGTGTAGACCGGGGGGTGCTCGACCAGCAGCACGGTGTCGGGGATCTCGTCGGCGAACCGCGCCGCGTGCACCCGGCGCTGCTCGTCCCACGCCTCCCGGTACTCCACGGCCCGTTCACCGAACCCCATGCGGACGAACCGCAGCTCACTCACGGCAGGAGCCTCCCCTGGACGGTCGTAAGGCACGCAACGTGCCCACGCCACTGTACGTCCGGCGTTCATCGGACCACCGCCGTCGGTCCCGTCAGCCGCGAGGGGCAATCCTCACACGATCGGATGAATGCCTGTCGATTTGTGCGAGCGTCCGTTCACCCTCCGCTACATTCACGCCGACCACGAGCCATAAGGGCTGCTCACAGGCGCTCCGGGACGTCGAACGCCCCGGAAGGCAGGAGACCGCACCGCACCATGACGGAACGACCCGCGCAGCGCACCCCCAACCGCCAGCTCGCCGCGCTCATCGCCGAAGCGGGGTTCTCCAACGCGGGTCTCGCGCGACGCGTCGACCAGCTCGGCACCGAACACGGGCTGGACCTCAGATACGACAAGACCTCCGTCACCCGGTGGCTGCGCGGCCAGCAGCCGCGCGGCACCGCCCCCGCACTGATCGCGGAGGTCTTCGCCCGCCGCCTCGGCCGCCGCCTCACCGCCCAGGACCTCGGCCTGGACGCCTGCGCCCCGGTCTACGCGGGGCTGGAGTTCGCCGCGACCCCCGCCGAGGCCGTCGACATCGTCAGCGGGCTCTGGCGCAAGGACTCCGGCAGCCACGCCGAACTGCGAAAGATCGCCTTCACCCCGGCCGGCCTGGTCGTGCCCAGCCGGGACTGGCTGATCGGCCGCCCCGACGACCGGGTCGCCCACACCGAGAAGCCCGTCCGCGTCCCCGCCCAGGGCGGGCGCCCCGTGCCGCCCCGGGTTCCGGCGCCCGGCGGCCCCGCCCGCCGCCGCCCCGTCGGGGACCGCGGCCCCGGCCAGCGGATCTCCGGCGGCGACCTCGCCGCGCTGCGCTCGGTCGGCGAGCTGTTCCGCAGCATCGACGACCGGTACGGCGGAGGCCACGCCCGCCAGGCCCTGGTGCGCTACCTCGAACACGAGCTGGAGCCCATGCTGCGCGCCACCTACGGCGAGCAGACCGGCCGCCGGCTGTTCGGCGCCGCCGCCGACCTGACCCGGCTGGCCGGCTGGACCTCGTACGACATCGCCGCGCACGGGCTCGCCCAGCGGTACTTCGTGCAGGCGCTGCGGCTGGCCCAGGCCGCCGGGGACCGGGCGTACGGCAGCTATGTGCTGGTCACCATGAGCCGCCAGGCCGTCTACCTCGGCCACGGACGCGAGGCCGTCCAGCTCACCCGGGTCGCCCAGCAGGGCGTCGGCACCTCCGCGCCGCCCGTGGTGCAGACGCTGCTGCACGCCGCCGAGGCGCGGGCGCACGCGGTGATCGGCGAGGTCCGGGCCTGCACCGCCGCCCTGGTGCGGGCCGAGCGCGCGCTGGAGGCCGCCCGGCCCGGCGACGACGTGCCGCACTGGGCGCGCTTCTTCGACGAGGCCCAGCTCGCGGACGAACTCGGGCACTGCCACCGCGACCTCCAGCAGTTCCGCGCCTCCGCCCAGTACGCGGAGCGCTCGCTGCTGCTGCGGGCTCCCGTCTTCGCCCGCAGCCGGCTCTTCTGCCGGGTCGTCCTCGCCACCGCCCGCCTCGGCCTCGGCGAACTCGACCAGGCGTGCCAGCTCGGCGCGGAGGCGGCCGGACAGGCCGTGGAGATGCGGTCGGTGCGGGCGGCGGAGTACGTCCGCGACTTCGAACGGCGGCTGGAGCCCTACCGGGACGCGGCCCCCGTGCGCGGCTACCGCGACCGGGTGGCCGCGCTCCGGTAGCCGCGCCCGGCGGGAGTGCGTGCGGGGCGTCGTGAGGCGGGCGGGAACGGCCGGACAGGCCTCAGGCCGCCCGGACCGCGGCGGCGGACTCGGCGGTGTGCATGGGGCGGCCCGCGCCCAGGTCCGCCAGCACGGCCGCCGAGGCGCGCCGGGCCGAGCGCAGCGCGCCCTCGACGGTGCTGGTGTCGCGGTGGTCGCCGCACACGTACAGGCCCGCCAGCAGGCGCACCGGCCGCAGCGGATCGTGCGGCGGCCGCATCGTGGGAACCGCCTCGTCCGTGCGGTGCACGGCGAGCGTCTCCCAGCGGGCGGTCGAGGTGCCGTACAGCCGCCCCAGATGGATGCGGACGGCGGTGTCCACGTCGGCCGGCGGTGGACCCAGCACCGTGGAGGAGACCAGGGCGCGGCCGGCCGGGGCGCGCGACGGGTCCACCTGGCTGACGACCGCCGTGTGGGCGACGGGCCCGCCGCGGTCGGAGTCCAGCAGGAGGGAGGCGCCCGTCGCCGGGGGGATGTCGGTGGTGTGGTGGACCACCGTCACCGGGTGGAAGTCCGGTACCCGCAGACCGGGCAGCAGCTCGGCCGCGGCGCGCGCGTCGGTCGCCACCAGGACGGCGCGGCAGCGGAAGACGCCGTGCTCGGCCGTGGTCACGGCGTTGGTGGCCACCGAGGTGACCCGCACCCCGGTGTGCAGGGTGCCCGGCGGCAGTGCCCCGGCCAGCGTCTCCGGCAGGGCCTCCGCGCCGCCCTCCGGCAGGCCGAGCCGGCCCCGGGCGAAGGCGTGCAGCGCCAGGTCGGCGCACCGGCTGGAGGTGGTCAGGTCCGGATCGCACAGCAGCGCGGCGAGCAGGGGCCGCAGGAAGCCGTCGACGGTACGGGCGGGCAGCCCCCGGGCGGCGAGCGCCCGCGCCGCGGGCAGCTCGGGCCGGGCCAGCAGCCGCTCGACCGGGGTGCCCGCGAGGCGGCCGAGCGCCGCCCCGAGCCGGGCCTGGTCCACGGAGGACCCGAGCGGGGCGCCCGCCCGGGTGCGCGGCCCGGGGACCGGCAGGCGCGGCGCCCGGTGCGCGGCGGAGGGCAGCCGGGCCCCCGGACCGGTCCGGGGGGCGCTCGCCAGGGCGCGTACGGCATGCAGTGCGCCCCTCGCGCTTCGCGGCCGGGCGGGGGTGCCGGCGCGGTGGTGGCGCCCCTCGCTGTGCAGCAGCACCCCGGGGGCGAACGGCAGCACGGCCAGGCCGTCCAGTCCGGGGGTGAGCCGCATTTCGGGGTGGGCGGTGGGCAGCAGCTGCCCGATCCGGTCGAGCCGGAAGCCGTCGATCTTCTCCGTCGCCATCCGGCCGCCCACGGCGGGGGCGGCCTCCAGGACCACGGTCGACACTCCTGCGCCGGTCAGCCGGTGGGCCGCGGCGAGACCGGCGACACCGGCCCCCACGACGACGACATCCACCTGGTACGCGGGCTCAAGCACGTGCCCCTCCTCTGGGGTTGCGCGGCCGCCGGGGGTGGGGAGCCCCCAACCAGCTTGTGGGATACCCGAGTTGCTCCCAGACTAGGGCCGCCCCTCCGTGGCGGGGGTGGCACGGACCGAGGGCACGGTCGCACGACGGTCGCACACGGGTGCCGCGACGGCCCGGGCACCGGCACGGGATGCCCGCCGGGAGCACCGGCGGCGGCAGGGGGCGGCCGGGCCACCGGGCCGGGGCCGGGGAACCGGCGGCCCGGTGCGGCCCCGGACGCCCGCACGGCACCCCCGCTCGCCGGGGCCCGCCCGGCACCCTCCCCGTACGGGACCGGCCCGCCCGGCCCGGAGATCCCCGCGGTGCCTGCCGGCCCCCTGCACCGGGTGCCCCATCGGGCGGCCGGGGAAGGGACCCGCCGTGCCCCGTGCCCCGTGCCCGGGACCGCCCCTACAGGGCCGCCCGGATCGCGTCGTCCACCGCGGGGAACGCGAAGCGGAAGTCCGAGCCGAGCAGCCGGGCCGGCCGGACCCGGGCGCTGCCCAGCACGTCCCCGGCCAGCTCGCCCAGGACCGCCCGCAGCACCGGCGCGGGCACCGGGAACGGCGTCGGCCGGCGCAGCACCCGTCCCATCGCCGCGGTGACCTCGCGGTTGGTCACCGGGTCCGGGGCGGTCACGTTGAACGGCCCCGACAGGTCCGCGCGCTCCAGCAGATGCCGCAGCGCGGCCACCTCGTCGTGCAGCGCCACGAAGGACCAGTACTGCGAACCGTCGCCCAGCCGACCGCCGAGCCCCGCCCGGAACAGCGGGAACAGCCGCCCCCAGGCGCCGCCCCCGCGGGCCACGACGAGCCCCGTCCGCGCGAACACCGTCCGCACCCCCGCCTGCCGCGCGGGCTCCGCCGCCGCCTCCCACTCCACGCAGAGCGCGGGCAGGAAGCCCTCGCCCGGCGGCGCGTCCTCGTCGACCGCCCGGTCGCCCGTCTCGCCGTAGTAGCCGATCGCGCTGCCGTTCAGGAAGACCTCCGGCGGACGCTCCAGCGAGGCCACCGCCTCCGCGAGCGCCGTCGTGCCGTGCACCCGGCTGCTGCGCAGCCGCGTCTTGTACGCGTCGGTCCAGCGCCGGTCGCCGATGCCCGCCCCGGCCAGATTGACCACCGCGTCGCACCCGTCGAGCCCGGCCGCGTCCACCCGGCCCGCCTCCGGGTCCCACCGCACCTCGTCCGGGCCGCGCGGGTCACGGCGCACCAGCCGCACCACCTCGTGCCCGTCCGCGGTGAGCGACCGCGTCAGGGCGCCGCCGATCAGCCCCGACGCCCCCGCCACCGCGATCCGCCGCCCCCGGCCGCCCGCGCCGCCGCGCCCGCCGTCCATCTCCTCGTCGTCCATGAGGGCATCCTGCCGGTCGGACCGGGGAAAACCCGGGACCGCGCGGCCCGGCACGCGTCGTACAGTGGGCGCCATGCCCGTCCCGTACATACGTCGTGGCAGGTCGGAGGACGAGCAGGCGCTGCGCCTGATCGACCGGGAGACCTGGTCCACACTGCACGCCGTCTCACCCCCGCCCGGACCGGACGACCCGTTCTTCCGCGACCACTCGGGGCCGGACGACCACTTCGTCGCCGAACTCGACGGCCGCGTCGTCGGCTACGTCCGACTCGGCTTCCCCACCCCGCTGGCCGCCAACCGCCACGTCCGCCAGATCCGCGGCCTCGCCGTCTCGGACGCCGCCCGCGGCCACGGTGCCGGGCGGGCCCTGGTGCGCGCCGCCGTCCAGGACGCCCGGGACGTCGGCGCCCGCCGCATCACCCTGCGCGTCCTCGGCCCCAACACCGCCGCCCGCAGGCTCTACGAGTCGGAGGGCTTCGTCGTCGAGGGCGTCCAGCCCGGGGAGTTCCACCTCGGCGACGCCTATGTCGACGACGTCCTGATGGGCCTGACCTTCACGGCCCCGGCCTGACCTCCCGGCCCCGGTTCCACCGGGCGGCAGCGCCCGCGTCGCGGGCGGGCCCGACCCGGCGGACAGTGGGTCCATGCGTGATCCCCGAGGACCGCGCGGGGCCCGCACCCCGCGCCGGGCCCGCCTGCGACGGGCGGGCACCGTGCTGCTCGGCTGTCTGCCCGGCCTCGCCGCCGTCGCCGCCCTGGGCCTGTGCGCGGCCGGTGTGGAGCGGGCCGCCGGGCGCGACACCGGCGCCGGCGCCGTCCGCGCCCCCGGCCGACACACCGCGCCCCGGCCGGACATCGTGCCCCGCTCCGTCTGGCTCGGCGCCGCCGCCCGGCCGCAGCCGGCCCCCCGCTACGACGACGAGGTCCGCGCCGTCTTCGTCCACCACACCGACACCCCCAACCACTACGACTGCGCCGACACACCGGCCATCCTGCGCGGGGTGTACGCCGGCCAGACCGGGGCGCGGGACTGGGACGACATCGGCTACAACTTCGTCGTCGACCGCTGCGGCACCGTCTACGAGGGCCGCGCCGGGGGCATCGACCGCGCGGTCACCGGCGCGCACACCCAGGGCTTCAACCACCGCACGGTCGGCATCGCCGCCCTGGGCACCTTCACCGAGGGCGTTCCGGTGCCGGACGCGCTGGCCGACTCCATCGCCGCTGTCGCCGCGTGGAAGCTCGGCACCACCGACACCGATCCGCGCGGCCGGGTCGGTCTGGTCTCCAGCAACGGACTGAGCCGGTACGCGGCCGGAGCCACCGCCCGGCTGCCCACCCTCGCCGGGCACGACCAGGGCTACCAGACGAGCTGCCCGGGAGCGGCCCTCACCGCCCGCCTCCCCGGCATCAGAGACCTGGCCGCGAGCCTCCAGGGCCGCGCGACCGCCACCCCGGCCCGCTGAACCTCCGCCCCGGCCCCTTCCAACTGCCGCCGTGCCCGTCCCGCCGCCGTGCGCGTCCCGTCACGGGTCTCGTTCCGTCACCGGGCCCGCGTCGCGTCTCCCGCCGCCGCGCCCGCATTGCCGTCCTGTCACCGGGCCCGTCCCGCCGCCGTGCCCGCGCCGCCGTTCCGCCGTCGTGCCCGTCCCGCCGTCCGGAGCGGGGCGCCGCTCCCGGCGTCCCGGGCACCCCCGTCGGCAGGGCGCCGCGCCGCTCAGTCGGTGCCGAACCGCTCCCAGAGCCTCGGCAGCCGCGCGGCCACCGCCCCCGCGTCCTCCAGGTCCAGCGGGGTGCCCAGCGGCTCCGGGGGCGCCGGGGCGATGCCCAGATCGGGGGCGACGGTGCCGGTGAGCTGCTCGTACGCCTCGTCGGCGGCGTACCCCAGGTCCTCGCCGTCCCCGTCCAGTTCCTCGTCGAAGTCGTCCAGCAGCTCCGCGAGGGCGTCGGGGTCGTGCACCGCGCCCTCGTACGTCTCGCGGCCCTGGCCGATCAGCCAGCAGCGGAAGTAGTCGAAGGCGTCGTCGCTGGCGCCGCCCAGCAGCAGCCAGGCGGCGGCCCACAGGTCCCAGGTGAAGGCCCGGTTGTAGCGGGCCTCGAAGTGACGGGAGAAGTCCAGCACCAGCTCCGGGTCCTGCTCCAGGAGCCGCTCCAGCAGCAGGTCGGCCTGGTCCTCGGGGTCCCCGTCGGCACCCTGCCGGGTGGTGTCGATCAGCTCCCAGAACTCCGTCTCGTCCATCACGGGTCCAGCATCGTCCCTGCGCGGGGACGACGCACCCCGGGGTGGGGGAGGTGCCGGGGCCGGGGCGACGGGGGCACGGCACGCCCGCCCCGGGCCGGACGGGCCGGGCTCCCGCCCCGCTCACCCCCGTAGAGGTCCGCGATCCGCCGCGCGTCCCGGGCGAGGCGTTCCCGCAGTGGCCCGGGTTCCAGTACCTCCGCCTCCGGACCGAGGCCCCGCACCTGCGCGTGGGCCACCTCCTCGGACTCCACCGGGAGCGTCACCGTCACCCAGCCCGCCGCGTCCGGCGGGCCCGCGCCCTCCAGGGCCTCCCGCGCGGCCGGGGCGTCCACCGCGTGCGGCAGGGCGCGCACCCCCTGGGGGGAGAGCCGGACCACGATCCGCGTCCGCAGCAGCGAGCGCGCGAACCCCGCCGCACGCTCCGCCCAGAACGCGGGCAGGTCGAACCCCTCGTCCCGCGCGAACCGCCCGCCGCGGCCCGCTCCGCCGCCCGGTCCGCCGTCCTCCCCGCCCGGTCCGACGGCCGTGAACC
The DNA here is from genome assembly GCF_009862265.1 of Streptomyces sp. SID8352. Taxonomy (GTDB): domain Bacteria; phylum Actinomycetota; class Actinomycetes; order Streptomycetales; family Streptomycetaceae; genus Streptomyces. The sequence continues at coordinate 212,962 of NZ_WWGX01000022.1, forward strand.
GGTCGATCCGGTACACCCGGAAGCCGCCCCCGCCGCCCCCGCCGCCCGGCGCCCTGCCCTCCGCGGCCGGGCGGCCCTCCGGTCCGCCGCCCGGCGCTCCGCCACCGGAGGCACCGCCCCCAGAGGCCCCGCGGTGGTCAGCTCCTCCGTCCGGCGGGACACCGGCGTCCTGGCCTCCGCCCACCGGGCCGACGGCACCGGGGGCTCCGCCCGCCGGGCCGGCGGCACCGGGGGCTCCGCCCGCCGCGGCCCGCGCGCACAGGTACCAGACGCCCGCCTTCAGCACGAGCCCGTACGGCTCCAGCTCCCGCACGACCTCCCGGTCCCCCCGCCGGTAGCGCGTCGCGATCCGCCGGTCGTCCCACACCGCCTCCGCCACCGCGGGCAGCAGCGGGGGCGTGCGCGGCTCGCGGAACCAGCCCGGCGCGTCCAGGTGGAACCGCTGCGCCGCAGTCCGGGGCGCGTCCCGCAGGGACGGCAGCAGCGCCGCCGACACCTTCAGCCGGGCCGCCGACGCGGCGTCCTCCAGCCCCATGTCGCGCAGCGCCCCCGGCACCCCCGACAGGAACAGCGCCTCCGCCTCACCGCGCGCCAGCCCCGTCAGCCGGGTCCGGTAGCCGCCGACCAGCCGGTAGCCGCCCGTCCGGCCCCGCTCCGCGTAGACCGGCACCCCGGCCTCCGACAACGCCTGCGCGTCCCGGGTGACCGTCCGCTCCGACACCTCCAGCTCCCGGGCGAGTTCGGCGGCGGTCATGGACGGGCGGGACTGGAGCAGCAGCACCATTCTGATCAACCGGGCAGCACGCATGGGGACAGCATGCGGCAGGGCCCCCGCCGGAGCGGGGGCCCTGCCACCGGAAACGGTCCGGCACTCCGGGCGCCGGCACCCGTCCCTACAGGCCGTAGCGCTCGCGCGCCTCCTTCACGGCCGTCGCCTTGACCTCGCCGCGGCGGGTGAGCCGGGCCAGGGCCGCGACCACGATGGACTCGGCGTCCACCCCGAAGTAGCGGCGGGCGTTCTCCCGGGTGTCCGACAGGCCGAAGCCGTCGGTGCCCAGCGACGACCAGTCCTGCTCGACCCACTGCGCGATCTGGTCCGGGACCTGGCGCATGTAGTCGGAGACCGCCAGCACCGGACCCTCGGCGCCCTGGAGCGCCTGGCGCACGTACGGCACCCGGTCCTCGCCGCGCAGCACCGCCGCGTCGGCCTCCATCGCGTCCCGGCGCAGCTCCGTCCAGGAGGTCGCGGACCACACGTCGGCGGCCACGCCCCACTCCTCGGCGAGGAGCCGCTGCGCCTTCAGCGCCCAGTGGATCGCGGTGCCCGAGCCGAGGAGCTGGATGCGGGGCGCGTTGGCCGCCGGGGACAGCCCGGCCGACTCGGCCGTGTTGAAGCGGTACAGACCCTTGACGATGCCCTCGTCGATGCCGGGCAGGGACGGCTTGGCGGGCTGCCGGAGCGGCTCGTTGTAGACCGTCAGGTAGTAGAAGACGTCCTGGTCCTCGCCCGGACGCGGCTCGCCGAACATGCGGCGCATGCCGTCCTTGACGATGGTGGCGATCTCGTAGGCGAACGCCGGGTCGTACGTCAGCGCGGCCGGGTTGGTCGCCGCGATGGCCGGGGAGTGGCCGTCCGCGTGCTGGAGGCCCTCGCCGGTCAGCGTGGTCCGGCCGGCGGTGGCGCCGACCAGGAAGCCGCGGCCGAGCTGGTCGCCGAGCTGCCACATCTGGTCGCCGGTGCGCTGCCAGCCGAACATCGAGTAGTAGATGTAGAACGGGATCATCATCTCGCCGTGCGTCGCGTACGACGTCGTGGCGGCGATGAACTCGGCCATGGCACCGGCCTCGGTGATCCCCTCGTTGAAGATCTGGCCGTTCTTCGCCTCCTTGTAGTACATCAGCTGGTCGCGGTCGACCGGCTCGTACGTCTGGCCGAGGGGCGAGTAGATGCCGAGGGAGGGGAAGAGGCTCTCCATGCCGAAGGTGCGGGCCTCGTCGGGGACGATCGGGACCCAGCGCCTGCCGGTCTCCTTGTCCCGGACCAGGTCCTTGACCAGGCGGACGAAGGCCATGGTGGTGGCCACGTTCTGGGTGCCGGAGCCCTTGTCGAAGGCGGTGAACGCCTTGTCCGCGGGCATCGGCAGCGGCGCGACCGGGTGGACGCGGCGGGCCGGGGCGGGGCCGCCGAGGGCCGCGCGGCGCTCCTGGAGGTAGCGGACCTCCGGGGAGTCGGCGCCCGGGTGGCCGTAGGGGACCACGCCGTCGACGAAGGCGCTGTCCTGGATCGGCAGGCCGAGGCGGTCGCGCATCGCCTTGAACTCGTCCACCGAGAGCTTCTTCATCTGGTGGTTGGCGTTCTTGGAGGCGAAGCCGTCACCGAGGGTGTGGCCCTTGACGGTCTGCGCCAGGATCACGGTCGGCGCGCCCTTGTGGGCGAGCGCGGCCCGGTAGGCGGCGTAGACCTTGCGGGACTCGTGGCCGCCGCGCGAGAGGTGGAAGCACTCGAGGATCTTGTCGTCGCTCAGCAGCTTCGCCATCTCGACGAGTGCCGGGTCCTTGCCGAAGAAGTCCTCGCGGATGTAGGCGGCGTCGCGCGTCTGGTACGTCTGTACCTGCGCGTCGGGTACCTGGCGCAGCCGGCGGACCAGCGCGCCCGTGGTGTCGAGCTGGAACAGCTCGTCCCAGGCGGTGCCCCACAGGGTCTTGACGACGTTCCACCCGGCCCCGCGGAACTGGGCCTCAAGCTCCTGCACGATCTTGAAGTTGGCGCGGACCGGACCGTCGAGGCGCTGCAGGTTGCAGTTGATGACGAAGGTCAGGTTGTCCAGGCCCTCGCGGGCGGCGAGGGTGAGCGCGGTGGTCGACTCCGGCTCGTCCATCTCGCCGTCGCCGAGGAACGCCCAGACGTGGGACTCGGAGACGTCCTTGATGCCGCGGCTGGTCAGGTAGCGGTTGAACCGCGCCTGGTAGATCGAGGAGATCGGGCCGAGGCCCATGGAGACCGTCGGGAACTCCCACAGCCAGGGCAGCCGCCGCGGGTGCGGGTAGGACGGCAGGCCGTCACCGCCGGCCTCGCGGCGGAAGTTGTCGAGCTGCGCCTCGGAGAGGCGGCCGTCGAGGAAGGCGCGGGCGTAGATGCCGGGTGAGGCGTGGCCCTGGATGTAGAGCTGGTCGCCGGAGCCGTCACCCTCCTTGCCCTTGAAGAAGTGGTTGAAGCCGGTCTCGTACAGCCAGGCGGCGGAGGCGAAGGTGGCGATGTGGCCGCCGACGCCGTACTTGCTGCCGCGGGTCACCATGGCCGCCGCGTTCCAGCGGTTCCAGGCGGTGATCCTGGCCTCCATCTCCTCGTCGCCGTCCACGGTGGGTTCGGCGGCGGTGGGGATGGAGTTGACGTAGTCGGTCTCCAGGAGCTTCGGCAGGGCGATGCCGGCGCCCTCGGCGCGCTCCAGTGTGCGGCGCATCAGATACGCGGCACGGTGCGGCCCGGCCGCCTTGGTGACGGCGTCCAGGGAGGCCTGCCATTCGGCGGTCTCCTCCGGGTCGCGGTCCGGGAGCTGGTCGAGCTCGCTCGGCTGGATGGCCTTGGGGTCGGTCATGTCGCCGCCTTCCTCAGTCGAAGGGGGTTCCCTCATCGGTAAGGGTTCAGGGGTGCCCTTGGTCTTTGGCAGGACAGGGCTGGAGCTCTGGTGGAAGCCCATCGGTGACTGTAACGCGCTGATCGATGATCGATCAAAGGGTTGCGGGGGAAAACCTCTTGATATGGAGAAAGTCGGCACGGGGTGCCTCCGGCAGTGGCACGGAGTGACGGTGTGGAGCGGGGATTTTCGCAGGTGAGCGGGGGTGTCCGCGCGACCGCGGAGGCGTCCCGGACGGGGCCGCGCGGGGGGTGTTCGCGCGCTCTCCGCGCCCCTGATGGGGAGGTTCTGGATGATATGACCGGTACGGGCGCGCAAGGGATGTTTCCGTACAGTTGGTCGCATCGTCGATCGCGCTGCCGGGAGCCGGTTCCGGGTGTGCGCGGGTGTGCGCGGGGGTGCCCGGTGGGGCGGGGCCGGGTGCTCGGGGCCCGGCGGCGGTCAGGCGCGGGGGGCGCAGCCCAGGACGTGGGACTTGACCAGATCGGCGATGAGGGGGTCGCGGCGCCGGAAGGCGGCCACCAGTTCCTCGTGCTCCTCGGCGTAGGACTGCTGCACGGTGCCCAGCCACCGTATCGACAGGGCCGTGAACACCTCGATGCCCAGCCCCTCCCAGGTGTGCAGCAGCACCGCGTTGCCCGCCGCCCGCACCATCTCCCGGTGAAAGCCCACCGTGTGCCGGACCTGGCCGGTCCCGTCGGAGACCCGGTCGGCCTCGTACAGCGCGGCCACGTGGGGTTCCAGCGCCGAGCAGTCCCGGGCCAGCCGGTCCGCCGCCAGCTCCGCCGCGATGGCCTCCAGGCCCGCCCGCACGGGGTAGCTCTCCTCCAGGTCGGCGGCGGTCAGGTTGCGCACCCGGACGCCCTTGTTCGGCGCCGACTCGATCAGCCGCAGCGACTCCAGCTCGCGCAGGGCCTCCCGCACCGGTGTCTGGCTGACCTCCAGCTCCGTGGCGATCCGCCGCTCCACGATCCGCTCGCCCGGCTTCCAGCGCCCGCTGATGATCCCTTCCAGGATGTGCTCGCGGATCTGTTCGCGCAGCGAGTGGACGACGGGCGCGGTCATGAGGGCTCCTTAGGAGGGGGCCCCTTCGGCCCCCGTGGGGCGTTGACGGTTTAGACAATACGGCCGTCACGGCGCGCGCGAGGGGCGCGCGGCGGCGCTTTCACGCAGGTGAGACGAGGCTTACACGGCGCACATGGGCCGCGACACAACGGTGCCCCCGTCCGGAAGCTTCCGGACGGGGGCACCGCGCAGACCCTCTGGCAGGGGGTTCTACAGGCCCAGCTCGACCTCGAACTCGCCCGCCTCCAGGATCGCCTTGACCGCCGTCAGGTAACGGGCGGCGTCGGCGCCGTCCACCAGACGGTGGTCGTACGACAGGGTCAGGTACGTCATGTCGCGGACGCCGATGACCGTGCCGTCCTCCGTCTCGATGACGGCCGGACGCTTGACCGTGGCACCGATGCCGAGGATGGCGACCTGGCCCGGCGGCACGATGATCGTGTCGAACAGCGCGCCGCGCGAGCCGGTGTTGCTGATGGTGAAGGTCGCGCCGGACAGCTCGTCCGGGGTGATCCGGCCGGCCCGCACCTTGCCCGCCAGGTCGGCGGTGGCCTTGGCGATGCCGGCCAGGTTGAGGTCGCCCGAGTTCTTGATGACCGGGGTCATCAGGCCCTTCTCGGAGTCCACCGCGATACCGACGTGCTCGGTGTCGAAGTAGGTGATGGTCCCCTCGGCCTCGTTGATCCGGGCGTTGACGGCCGGGTGGGCCTTCAGCGCCTGGGCGGCGGCCTTGACGTAGAAGGGCATCGGGGAGAGCTTGACGCCCTCGCGGGCCGCGAACGCGTCCTTCGCCCGGGCGCGCAGCTTCATCAGACGCGTGACGTCGACCTCGACGACCGACGAGAGCTGGGCCTGCTCGCGCAGGGCCTTGACCATGTTGTCGCCGATGACCTTGCGGATGCGGGGCATCTTGACGGTCTGCCCGCGCAGCGGGGAGGCCTCCAGGGAGGGGGCCTTCCGCGCGGCCGGGGCAGCGGCGGCAGGGGCGGCCGCCGGGGCCGGGGCGGCCTTGGCGGCCTCCGCGGCGGCGGTCACGTCCTGCTTGCGGATGCGTCCGCCGATGCCGGTGCCCTTGACGGTGGACAGGTCGACGCCGTGCTCGGCGGCGAGCTTGCGCACCAGCGGGGTGACGTACGCGCCGTCGTCCGCGGGCTGGGCGGCGGCGGGGGCGGCCGGGGCGGCGGGAGCCGCGACCGGGGCCGGAGCCGCGGGGGCCGGGGCGGGAGCCGCCACCGGGGCGGGGGCGGCCGGGGCCGGGGCGGGCGCCTGCGGGGCAGCGGCGGCGGGGGCCGGAGCGGCCGGGGCCGGAGCCGGGGCGGCGGGAGCCGCGGGGGCGGCCGGGGCCGGAGCGGCCGCCGGGGCGGGGGCGGCCGGGGCGGCGGCGGGCGCGGCACCGGCGGCGCCGATGACGGCCAGCTTGGCGCCGACCTCGGCGGTCTCGTCCTCGCCGACCACGATCTCCAGCAGGGTGCCGGAGGCGGGCGCCGGGATCTCGGTGTCGACCTTGTCGGTGGACACCTCCAGCAGCGGCTCGTCGGCCTCGACGCTGTCGCCGACCGACTTCAGCCAGCGGGTGACGGTGCCCTCGGTGACGGACTCGCCGAGCGCGGGCAGGACCACGTCCGTGCCCTCGGCGGAGCCGCCGCCGGCGGTGGTCTCGGCGGCCGGAGCGGGCGCCGGGGCGGCCTGCTCGGTGGAGGGGGCGGCCGGGGCGGGCTCGGGAGCCGCCTCGGCGACCGGCTGGGCCTCGGCGGCGGGCTGGGCCGCCGGGGCGCCGGAGCCGTCGTCGATGACGGCCAGCTCGGCGCCGACCTCGACCGTCTCGTCCTCGGCGACCTTGATGGAGGACAGCACGCCGGAGGCGGGCGCCGGGATCTCGGTGTCGACCTTGTCGGTCGAGACCTCGAGCAACGGCTCGTCGGCCTCGACGCGCTCACCCTCGGCCTTCAGCCAGCGGGTGACGGTGCCCTCGGTGACGCTCTCACCGAGCGCGGGAAGGGTTACGGAAACCGCCATGGTTTCGGTTGCTCCTTACGAATTGCGGAAGTCTGTGTCGTCGCGCCCAGTGCCCGAGGGTCAGTCGTGGACGTGCAGCGGCTTGCCGGCCAGAGCCAGGTGCGCCTCGCCCAGCGCCTCGTTCTGCGTCGGGTGGGGGTGGATGAACTGGGCCACCTCGGCGGGCAGCGCCTCCCAGTTGTAGATGAGCTGGGCCTCGCCGACCTGCTCACCCATGCGGTCGCCCACCATGTGGATGCCGACCACGGCGCCGTCCTTGACCTGGACGAGCTTGATCTCGCCGGAGGTCTTCAGGATCTTGCTCCTGCCGTTGCCCGCCAGGTTGTACTTCAGTGCGACGACCTTGTCCGCGCCGTAGATCTCCTTGGCCCGGGCCTCGGTGAGACCGACGGAGGCGACCTCCGGGTGGCAGTACGTCACCCGGGGCACACCGTCGTAGTCGACCGGGACGGCCTTGACGCCGGCGAGCCGCTCCGCCACCAGGATGCCCTCGGCGAAGCCGACGTGGGCGAGCTGGAGGGTCGGGACGAGGTCGCCGACGGCGGAGACCGTCGGGACGTTGGTGCGCATGTACTCGTCGACGAGGACATAGCCGCGGTCCATGGCGACCCCGGCCTCCTCGTAGCCGAGCCCCTGCGAGACCGGGCCGCGGCCGATGGCGACCAGCAGGACCTCGGCCTCGAACTCCTTGCCGTCGGCGAGGGTGACCTTGACGCCGTCCTGGGTGTACTCGGCCTTCTGGAAGAAGGTGCCCAGGTTGAACTTGATGCCCCGCTTGCGGAAGGCGCGCTCCAGCAGCTTGGAGCTGTTCTCGTCCTCGGCCGGCACCAGGTGCTTGAGGCCCTCGACGATGGTCACGTCGGTGCCGAAGGACTTCCACGCGGAGGCGAACTCGACGCCGATGACGCCGCCGCCCAGGATGATCGCGGACTTCGGCACGCGGTCCAGGACGAGGGCGTGGTCGGAGGAGATGATCCGGTTGCCGTCGATGTCCAGGCCCGGCAGCGACTTCGGCACGGAGCCGGTCGCCAGCAGGACGTGGCGGCCCTCGATACGCTGCCCGTTCACGTCGACGGAGGTCGGGGAGGACAGCCGGCCCTCACCCTCGATGTAGTTCACCTTGCGCAGGGCGATCAGACCCTGCAGGCCCTTGTACAGGCCCGCGACCACGTCGTCCTTGTACTTGTGGACGGCCGGTACGTCGATGCCCTCGAAGGTGGCCCTGACACCGAACTGCTCGCTCTCGCGAGCCTGGTCCGCGATCTCGCCCGCGTGCAGCAGGGCCTTGGTGGGGATGCAGCCCCGGTGCAGGCAGGTACCGCCGACCTTGTCCTTCTCGATCAGGGCGACGTCCAGGCCCAGCTGCGCCCCGCGCAGCGCCGCGGCGTAACCACCGCTGCCGCCGCCGAGGATCACTAGGTCGAAAACGGTGCTGGCGTCGTTCGCCACGTCACGTCCTCCATGCATTGCGCCACGCCGGTCTCCAGTGACCGGTCGGCGGCTGGTGTCCGGCCGCTCATTGTTCTCGGCCCTTAGGTGGGGCCCTGTCCTGCCGAGCCCCATCTTCGCACTTGTGGGAGCCGAACGAGACGCGGGGCCGGGGTGTGAGACACCCCACGTTCGCTCGGCGCGGACACCGGCACGGCGCCGCCGGGCGCCGCGGTCCGGGCCGCGGCGGGCTCCCGGAGCCCCGCGCGGTCCGGACGCGGACGGCGGGTTCCGCCCGTCGTCCCCGGTGGGCGGGCGTGCGGGCCGGACGCGGAGCGCCGCACGGAGGTGATGCGTCCACATACCGGACGTACCCGGATGTTCCGGCGGGCGGCACCGGATCCGGGGCGGGCGCACGCACCGGACCGGTCCCGGGGACCCGGGACCGGTCCGACGGGGCCCAAGGCCTGCCCGACCACTCCCGTCCGCCCCACGGGCGACGACGGCAATGGTCGGACAGGTCCTAGCCCAGCTCGCCCTCGGCGGCCAGCTCCGCGATCCGCACCAGGGTCCGCACCGCGCTGCCCGTGCCGCCCTTCGGCGTGTACCCGAACGGGGCGCCCTCGTTGTACGCCGGGCCCGCGATGTCCAGGTGGGCCCAGGCGATGCCCTCGCCGACGAACTCGCGCAGGAACAGGCCCGCGATCAGTCCGCCGCCCATCCGCTCACCCATGTTGGCGATGTCGGCGGTGGGGGAGTCCATGCTCTTGCGCAGGTGCTCCGGCAGCGGCATCGGCCAGGCCGGCTCGCCGACCTCCTCGGCCGCCTCGTGCACCGCGGCGCGCAGCGCGTCGTCGTTGGCCATGATCCCGTAGGTCCGGTTGCCCAGCGCCAGCATCATGGCGCCGGTCAGCGTCGCCACGTCGATGATCGCGTCCGGCTCCTCCAGCGACGCCGCCCACAGCGCGTCGGCGAGCACCAGGCGGCCCTCGGCGTCGGTGTTGAGCACCTCCACGGTCGTGCCGCTGAACATGCGCAGCACGTCGCCCGGCCGGGTCGCGGAGCCCGAGGGCATGTTCTCGGCCAGCGCCAGCCAGCCGGTGACGTTGACCTCCAGCTTGAGGCGGGCGGCGGCGACGACCGCGGCGAACACGGCGGCGGCACCGCTCATGTCGCACTTCATCGTCTCGTTGTGCCCGGCCGGCTTCAGCGAGATGCCGCCCGAGTCATAGGTGATGCCCTTGCCCACGAAGGCCAGCGTCCGCGTCGCCCTGGACGACGTGTACGACAGCTTGACCAGCCGCGGGGCCGCCGCCGAACCGGCGCCGACGCCCAGGATGCCGCCGTATCCGCCCTTGGCGAGCGCCTTCTCGTCGAGCACCTGCACCTTGATGCCGTGCTCCTTCGCGGCGGCCTGCGCGACCGCCGCGAACGCCTCCGGGTCCAGGTCGTTCGGCGGGGTGTTGATCAGGTCGCGGGCGCGGTTCAGCTCCTGCGCCACGGCCGTGGCGCGCTCGACCGCCGCCTTGAACGCCTTGTCGCGGGGCCTGCCCCCGAGCAGCGCGGCCTCGCCCAGCGGGGCCTTGGCCCGCGCGGCCTTCGCGTTCCTGCCCTCGGCCTTGTAGGCGTCGAAGGAGTACGCGCCGAGCAGCACGCCCTCGCCGATGGCGCCGGCGTCGGCGGCCCCGGTGAGCGGCAGCGCGAACGCGGCCTTCTTCGCGCCGGTCAGGACGCGCGCGGCGGCACCGGCGGCCCGGCGCAGCGCCTCGGCGTCGAAGTCCTCGCCCTCCTCGGGCTCGGCGCCCAGACCCACCGCCACCACGAGGGGGGCCTTGAAGCCGGGGGGCGCGGGCAGTTTCGTCACCTCGCCCTCGGAGCCGGAGGCGCCGAGGGTCTCCAGGACGTCGGCCAGCGTGCCGTCGTACGCCGTGTCCACGGCTTCGGCGCCCGGCGCGACGACGGGGCCGCGCGCGCCCTTGGCGACACCGATCACGATGGCGTCGGCCCGCAGGCCGGCCGCCGCTGCGGTGGAGAGAGTGAGAGCAGTCACGGTGGTGAATTCTCGCTTCCGTATGAAGTCCGATGTGGCCGAAAGTGGGTGGGTCGACCTGCCCCGGCCACCGACCCTAGATCCCTCCCACGACGCGGTGCCCACCGGGAGGGCGGAACACCCGGGACGAGCCTACGCTCGCGGGCCCGCGCACTTCCCGCCACGCCCGCGGATTCCGGTCCGGCGCCCCGCCCGCGGGATCATCCTCCGGTACGCCGTCCCCGGCCCTGGAGCCCGCCCGAATGCGCCGTCCGGTCCTGCTGACACTCCTCCTCCTGCTCCTCGCGGGCTGCGTCGCCGCCCCCTCCGGCGACGAGCCCCCCGACGCGGCCCCGCCCGGCGACCACTGGCGGCCCCGGCCCGGCACCGCCTGGCAGTGGCAGCTCGGCGGACGCCTCGACACCTCCGTCGACGTTCCCGTCTACGACATCGACGGCTTCGAGAACCCGGCGTCCGCCGTCACCGCGCTGCACCGCGCCGGGCGCAAGGTGATCTGCTACCTCTCCACCGGAGCCTGGGAGGAGTTCCGGCCCGACGCCGGGGACTTCCCCGCGTCCGTGCTCGGCCGGGGCAACGGCTGGGAGGGCGAGCGCTGGCTCGACATCCGCGCCACCGACGTCCTGGAGCCCCTGATGGCCGCCCGCCTCGACATGTGCCGGGACAAGGGCTTCGACGCCGTCGAACCGGACAACATGGACGGCTACCGCAACGGCACCGGCTTCCCGCTCACCGACGCCGACCAGCTCCGCTACAACCGGCTGATCGCGCGCCTCGCCCACGAGCGCGGACTGGCCGTCGGTCTCAAGAACGACCTCGACCAGATCCCCCGGCTCGTCGGCGACTTCGACTTCGCGGTCAACGAGCAGTGCGCCCAGTACGGCGAGTGCGAGGACCTGAAGCCGTTCATCGACGCGGACAAGGCGGTCTTCCACGCCGAGTACGAACTGCCCACGGACCGCTTCTGCCCCGACTCCCGGAGGCTGCGGCTCAGTTCGATCCAGAAGAAGTACGACCTGGGGCCGTGGCGCCGGGCCTGCTGAGCCGCGCCCCGGTCACCGTGGTGCCCGCGGCCCGGTCCGCCAGCGAACGCCGGCCGGGGGCCAGCACGAACAGGGCGTTGAGCAGCAGCACCGCCACCGCCGCCGCCCAGACCAGCACCGACAGCAAGATCCGGCCCTCCACCAGCAGCACGCACGCCACCGCGAACAGGACGAGGTCCACCGCGGTCGCCGCCGCCGCCCGCCGCGCCGCCCGGCGCGGCGGCACCGGGCCCACCCGCAGCCCCACCAGGCCCTTGCCGAGGGTCCGCCCCAGCAGCGTCACACACCCCCACTGGTACAGGAACGCGGCCAGGACCAGCAGCACCAGGCCCTGTTCCACGTAGAGCACCGACCTGTCCCACAGCGACCCGCCGAAGGAGCGCGAGGCGTCCAGCACGTCGCCGCGCGAGGCCAGCAGGTCCAGCGCGCCCCGGGTGGCGAGGCCGGGCACCTCGGTGAAGAGCGCGGAGATCCGGTGGAAGGTCAGCACGGCCAGCCCCGACGCCACCGCCCCGACCAGCCCCACGTCGATGAACCAGGCCGTGGCCCGACGAGTCCTCTCCATGAACGCCCCCCGCCCGTCTGTGCGTTACGGCCCGTCACAGCACGGGCCCCGCTCGGCCGCCCCTCCGGGGCGCGCCGTCCCGGCGGGATCGTCTCAGGTCAGTGACCAGACGACGAGGGCCGCGGTCGCCGCCGTCTCCGCCACCCCGCCGAACACGTCCCCGGTCACCCCGCCGAAGCGGCGGACACAGCGCCGCAGCAGCAGCTCGGCCGCGGCCAGCGAGGCCACCACCGCGGCCGCCGCCGACACGGCGCCGCGCGGTCCGGCGAGCCCGCCCGCCGCTGCCGCCGCCACCGCCACGGTCACCGCGACCGCGCAGAGCGCCGCAGGGACCGGGACCACGCCCGCCACCGCCGCGCCCAGACCTTCCGGACGGGCCGCCGGAACGCCCGCGCGCGCCGCCAGTGTCAGCGCCAGCCGGGCCGCCGTCGCCGACACCACGGCGGCGAGCGCGCCGCCCGTCCAGGACGCCGCGTACGCCTGGGCCAGTGCCGCCACCTGGGCGAGGAGCACCAGCACCAGCGTCACGACGCCGAAGGGACCGATGTCCGACCGCTTCATCACCCGCAGCGCGTCCTCGGCCGGCTTCCCGCTGCCGAGGCCGTCCGCGGTGTCGGCCAGGCCGTCCAGGTGCAGCCCCCGGGTGAGCACCGCCGGCACGGCGGCCGTGGCGACGGCGGCCAGCAGCGGCGACCCGCCCGGCAGCAGGAACAGCAGCCCCGCCGCGGCCGAGGCGGCACCCACCACCAGGCCCGCCAGCGGCGCGCACAGCATCCCGGAACGCGCGGCCACCCCGTCCCAGCGGGTCACCGCCACCGGGAGCACCGTGAGCGTGCCGAAGGCGAACCGGAGGCCGTCGGGGAAGGGGTTCCTGAACACCGGCGCAGACTATCCGCCGGTCGGGAGGGGGCCGCCGACGGGTGGGGATAAAGTGCCCATATGGGAGATTGGTGGCACCGGAACATCGTCGAACCCGGCAAGCTCCCGCTCCTCCTCGCCCTGAGCGCCTTCGTGCTGACGTTCGTGATCACCCGGACCATCACCCGCCTGATCCGGGCCGGGAAGGGGCCGTTCGGCAACGTGAGCGCGGGCGGGCTGCACATCCACCACGTGGTCCCCGGCGTCGTCCTGACCGTGATCGGCGGTTTCGGCGCCGTCGCCGGGGGACGCCATGGATTCGGCTCCGCCGCGGCGGCGGTGCTCTTCGGGATCGGGGTGGGACTGGTGCTCGACGAGTTCGCGCTGATCCTCTACCTGGACGACGTCTACTGGACCGAGGCCGGGCGCAAGAGCGTGGAGGCGGTGGTGCTGACGGCGGCGCTGGTCGGCCTGGTGCTGGCCGGGTTCTCGCCGTTCGGCGTCGACGACGTCTCCCAGGACGAACTGCAGGACCGGGCCAGCGTCATCACCACCGTCGCCGGGAACTTCCTGTTCGCCCTGGTCGCGCTCGGCAAGGGCAAGGCGCGGCTGGCGGTCCTCGGAGCCATCGTCCCGGTGGTGGCGCTGGTGGGTGCGGTGAGGCTGGCCCGGCCGGACTCACCGTGGGCCCGCCGTTTCTACTCCCGGCGCCCGCGCGCCCGGGCACGCGCACGGCTGCGGGCCTACCACCACGACCGACGCTGGTCGGGCCCGCGCCGCGCCTTCCAGGACTGGATCGCGGGCCGCCCCGACCCGGAATGACGGCACCGACCGACGGACTCACGCCCGCCCCCACCCCCGCGCGTCCGGCCAGAAACCGATCCGACAGCGGACACCCCCGGCACCCGCACCCGGCGGAACCCGGATGAGAACAGCCCCCGCACCCACGCCCGGCGAGCACCGGAAGACGAGAACGAGCCCCCCGCACCCGCGCACGACGGGAAGCCATGAGCAACCGAGGGCGTGAATCCCGCACCCGCGCACGGCGGCAAGGGGACAGGGCAGGGCGGGCGTGGACCCCGCACCCGCGCACGGCGAGCCGACGGACAAGGACGGGGGGTGCCGGGTACCCGCACCCGCGCACGGCGGGAAGGGGACGAGGAAGGGTGGGCGTGGGCCCCACACCCGCGCACGGCGGCAAGGGGATGGAGAAGGGTGGGCGTGGACCCCGCAGTCGCGCACGGCGGGAAGGGGACGGGGCGGGGGTGGTCGCCCGCAGAGGTTGGCGCGTCAACAGAGTGCGCCCCCTGATCACCCCATTCCGCGCCGTTCCGAGGACCACCACCCCCCCCGGCCCCAACCCCCCCACACGAACAAGGCGCAACAAACACCCCCACCCACCGAAAGCTGCGCCGCAGGCACAACCACACCCCACCCGCACCCGACAACAGCAGGCAGCAGGCAAAACAGGCCGCAGGCGGCAGGCACCCCCCCTCCGCTAAGCCTCCGTGGGCACGGTCTCCGGAAGCTCGGCAGGAAGGGCCGCCGCGGCCTGGACCAGGGGCAGGGCCAGGAGGCCACCGGTGCCCTCGCCCACCCGGACGCCCAGGGACAGCAGCGGCTCCAGCGCCATCCGGTCCAGTGCCTTCGCCAGCGCGGGCTCGCCGCTGTCGTGCGCCGCCAGCCACCAGTCCGGCCCGCGGAACGCCGCCCGCTGGCCCACCAGCGCACACGCCGCCGCGACCACGCCGTCCAGGATCACCGGGGTCTTCCGCACCGCGCTCTGCAGCAGAAAGCCCGTCATCGCCGTGAGGTCCGCCCCGCCCACCGTCGCCAGCAGCCGCAACTGGTCGCCGAGCACCGGCCGCGCCCGGCGCAGCGCGTCACGGATCGCCGCGCACTTGCGCATCCACGCGAGGTCGTCGACGGCCACCCCGCCCCGCCCGGTCACGACCGACGCGTCCGTGCCGCACAGCGCCGCGATCAGCGTCGCCGCCGCCGTGGTGCCGCCGACGCTCAGATCGCCCAGCACCACCAGATCCGTACCGGAGTCGGCCTCCTCGTCGGCCAGCGCGACGCCCGCGCGGAAGGCCGCCTCCGCCTCCTCCACGGTCAGCGCGTCCTCCCGGTCGATCCGGCCGCTACCGCGCCGCACCCGGTGCCCCGAGACCCCGCCCGGCAGCGACTCCGGGTCGCAGTCCAACGCCATGTCGACCACCCGCACCGGCACGCCCATCCGCCGCGCCAGCACGGACACCGGCCGGGCGCCCTCCAGCACCTCGCGCACCAGCTCCCCGGCACCGCCCGCGGGCCGCGCCGAGACGTTCAGCTCCGCGATCCCGTGGTCGCCGGCGAAGAGCACCACCCGGGGGTGCTCGATGGGCCGCACCGTCACGGACGCCTGCGCCGTGGCCAGCCATTCACCCAGGTCGTCCAGACGGCCCAGCGCACCGGGCGGCACGTCCTGACGCTCCCGGCGCGCCTCGGCGTCGCGACGCACCCCGCCGTCGGGGCGCTCGATCAGGTCGGAGAAGTCGTCGAGATTCAGCGAGCTCATTCGTCGAACAGTACCGGCCCGGAGGGGTGGCCCGGGGGGTCACATCCGGACCGCGCCCCCCGGGAGTCGCTCCACCCGACACAGGCATCCGCTACATACCGTTTCGACACGGTGTGTCCTACGTTCCGCACGCTCCCGGGAGCCGCCCATGTCCGTCCCCTCCGTCCCCCCGCCACCCCCGGTACCTCCCGTCAGCCGGATGCCGCAGGCGCCGCCCCCGCCCCGGCACCTCCCGCGCCGCGCCGACTGCCCCTGGTGCGGCTCGCCCCGGCTGCGCGGCCCCCGCGCCGGGTACGACGCCTGCCGGGACTGCCGTCACGCCTTCCGCAACCCGGCCCGCCCCGACGGCCCGCCGCCCGGCTCCCCGCTGCGCGCCGGGGTGCGGCGCGGGCACCGCCGCGCCGCCCGCGCGCTGTTCCGGCACAGCCCCGGGCCGGAGAGCTGGCTGGACGTGGGCACCGGCGACGGCGCCTTCCCGGCGGCGGCCCGCGAACTGTTCCCGTACACCTCTTTCGACGGGACCGACCCGGGCCACCGCGTGCTCCGCGCCCACGCGGCGGAACGCGTCGAGGAGGCGTACGTCGGCCGCCTGACGGACCCGCACCTCGCCGCACGGCTGCGGGCCCGCTACGACGTGGTCAGCCTCCTGCGCCACCTCGCGGACGCCGCCGACCCCCGCGCCGAACTCCGCGCCGCCGTGGACGCCCTGCGTCCCGGCGGCCACCTGCTCGTGGAGGTCCTGGACCCGCGCCGCCCGCTCGCCCCGCCCCCGGAGGGCCTCCGCGCCGAACTGCGCGACCGCGGCTGCGCGGTGCTCACCGGCGAGCGCTCCCGCCGGGTCGTCGCCCGCAAGGGGGCGTCAGCCGCGTAGCACCAGGGCCTGCCCGGCCACCACCAGCACCACCTGCTCGCACTCGCCCGCGAACGCCGCGTTCAGCCGCCCCAGTTCGTCCCGGTAGCGGCGGCCCGACGCGGTGGCCGGCACGATCCCCGACCCCACCTCGTTGGAGACCGCCACCACGGTGCGCCGGGTCCCGCGCACCGCCTCCGTCAGCTCCCGGGTCCGCTCGCGCAGCGCCCGCTCGCCGCCGTCCGCCCACTGGGCGTCGTCCCACGCGCCGACCTCGTCCATCGCGTCCGTCAGCCACAGCGACAGGCAGTCGACGAGGAGCGGCGGCCCCTGGGCGGTCAGCAGCGGCACCAGGTCGCAGGTCTCGGCGGTCCGCCACGAGCCCGGCCGCCGCTCCCGGTGCACGCGCACCCGCTCCCCCCACTCGGTGTCCCCGCCCCGCGAGCCGCCCGTCGCCACGTACAGCACGTCGGGGAACGACTCCAGCCTCCGTTCGGCCTCCACCGACTTGCCCGACCGGGCGCCGCCCAGCACCAGGGTCCGGCGCGGCACGTCCGGCACGTCCTCGTACGCCCCCACCACCAGCGTCGTCCCGTCCGGCACCGCCCGCGCCCCCGCCGCCGCGAGCCGCCGGGCCAGCTCGCGGCCCGGCGGCACCCCGTGGTCCAGGTGGACGGCGACCACGTCGGTCGTCGGGCCCACCGCCCCGGCCGCCCGCAGCCGGGCCAGCGCGTCCGGCCGCCCCACCACGTCCGTCAGCACCAGGTCGTAGGGCCCGGCCGGCTCCTCCAGACCGGCCGGCGCCCCGCCCGGCGGCAGGTACAGCAGCCGCTGCCCGTCCGGGCCGGTGACCTCGTACCCGGTGCCCGGCGCGTCCAGCGCCACCGCCCGCACCCGGTGCCCGGTCAGCAGCGCCAGCCGCCGCCCGTCGGGAACCCGCCCCGGCTGCGGCAGTCCCGCCGGGACCTCCACGGCGGGGCCGTCGTGCGGATGGGAGAGCAGTACCTGGCGCACCCCGGCCAGGGAGTGCCCGGCGCGGGCGGCGGCGAACGCGGCCCCGGGCAGCAGGTCGAGCAGCAGCGCCCCGTCCACCAGCAGCGCGGTCGCCCCGCGCGCGTCCTCGCCCTGGGCGACGGCACAGGCCGCGCAGGGACAGTCGGGGCGGGGGAGTCCCGCGGGGGCACCGGTGCCGAGCAGAGTCACGTCCACGCAGACGATTTTCGCCGGTGCCCCCGCCCGACGCGCGCCCGCGCCCCCGCCGCCGCACCCGGACCTTCTACGAAGCGCCCCGTTCAGCGCATAGGCTGCGACCGGGGGCCGGACGACGCGCCGGTCCCCGCACCGCAGCGGGTGCTCACATCTGGGAGGCGTACATGGCGGCATGGACGTGGCGGTTCGAGACGGCCGACGGGACGGAGGTCCAGCCCTCGGTGCGGCCCGAGGAGTTCACCACGCAGGGGGACGCCGAGTCCTGGATCGGCGAGTACTGGAAGGAACTCAAGGACGGCGGCGCGGACCAGGTGCGGCTGTTCGAGGACGCCACCGAGATCTACGGCCCGATGAGCCTGCACGCCGAGGGGTCCGAGGGGTCCGAGGGCGCCGAGGCGGACGGCGGGGCCGGCTCCGCGGACGCCGCGGAGGGCGCCGCCGCCCCGGGGAGTGCCGAGGGCTGACGGGGTCCGGCGGGGCCGGGCGGGTTCTGGCGGCACGGTCCGGCGGGCCCCGCCCGGCCGACGCCCCGGGAGGTCCGGCGCGGGCGCCAAGGCGCCGCCCGCCGTCGGCCCCGGCCCCGCCCGCTCCCCGCTCCCCGCTCCCCGCTCACTGCTCACCCAGCGTCACCTCGGCGGAGTGTTCGTCACCGCCCCGCGTGTACGTCACCTTCGTCCGGTCGCCCGGTTCCAGCGGCGCCAGGGCCTCCGCGAGCGAGGTCACCGTGGTGATCCGCGCGTCGCCCACACCGGTGATGACGTCCCCCGGCCGCAGCCCCGCCTTCTTCGCCGCCCCGTCGTCGCTCACCTCGACGACGGCCGCCCCGGCGGGCCGGTAGGAGTCGTTCACCACCGTCCGGACGGTGATCCCGAGCGCCGCCCGGCCGGAGTCGGTGACCCGGCCCTTGGCGATGATCTGGTCGGCCACCGTGCGCACCATCGACGCGGGGATCGCGAACCCGATGCCGGGAGCCGCGCTGTCCGGGAGGCCGGGGTCGGTCGCGGCGAGCGTTGGGATGCCGATGACCCGGCTGTCGAGACCCACCAGGGCGCCGCCGCTGTTGCCCGGGTTGATCGCCGCCGACGTCTGCACCATGTTGCCGATGGTCGCGCCCGTGCCGCCGCCGCTGCGGCCCTCCGTGACGGTCCGCCCGGTCGCGGAGACGATGCCCTGCGTCACGCTGGACGACAGCCCCAGCGGCGAGCCCATCGCCAGCACGATCTGCCCGACCTCCACCTTCGAGGAGTCGCCGAAGGAGGCCGCCTTCACCCCGCGGGGCACCTTGTCGAGTTTGATCACGGCGAGGTCCTGCTGCGGGTAGGAGGAGACCAGCGTGGCGTCGAGCGGCTCCTCGCTGTGCGCGGTGGTCACCCGGAAGGACCTGCCGTCGCCGACGACGTGCGCGTTGGTGACCACGTGCCCCTCGCCGTCGTAGACCACGCCCGAGCCCAGCGAGTCCCCGGCCTGGATCTGCACCACCGACGGCAGTACGTCCTTGATCACCCGCTGGTAGTCGGACTGGAGGTCGTCGGCCGCGCGCGGAGCCGCGGCCCGCGCCGCGACGCCCTCCGCCGCGCCCCGGGCGCCGCCGCCGGAACCCGCCGCGGAACACCCGGCGATCAGGAGCGCGGAGCAGGCCAGCGCGGTCGCGGGGGCGGCGGCGCGGAACACACGAGTACGGGAAGCGTCCATGCCCCGAGTCTCACCGGGCCCCGGCGGCCCGGCCCCCGGTGCACACCCGAACGGGCGCCCCGGGCGGAGCCGCGCCCAGTGCCGCGGGCGGAAGGGGCCACCGGCAAGCCCCTCCGCCACCGTGCCGGGCCCTGTCCGGCGGTTGTCGTCGGCGCTCGTGGCGCGGCCGCGCGGCGTCAGGTGTGTGTGCTCCCGCCGCACCGGCCCCGGGCCTTCGTACGGGACGTACTCGGGGCCGGGGCCGGGGCGGCGGGAGTGCGTGCATGGCGTCGTGAGGCGGACGGGAACCGCCGGACGGGCCTCAGCGGCCGCGCACCCCGCACAGGTGGAGCAGTCCCGCGACCCCCCGGTAGGGGTCCGTCCGTCCGGCCCGCTCCTCGGCGGCCAGCAGGGCCGTCAGGTCCTTCGGGGGCACCGTGCCGTCGGCGGCCGTGTCCGTGAGCACCCGTACGCCGTACCAGGAGTGCAGGGGCGCGCCGATGCCCGCCAGCTTGGCGGTCAGGGTGGCCAGCCGGTCCGCGCGGACCTCCAGTCCCTCGCGGTCGCGGCAGGAGACGCCGTCGAAGGCGGCCAGCGCGCCGGACCAGTCACCGGCCAGACCGGGACGCATCGCGAGCGCGTCGCCGTTGCGCACCAGCAGCGACAGCAGCCCGCCCTGGGCGAGCATCCGGGCCAGCCCCGCCAGCAGCGGGTCCGGCTCCTCGGTGTACATCAGGACGCCGTGGCAGAGCACGACGTCGAAGCTGCCGGGCAGGAAGTGCACCCCGGTGTCCCGGCCGTCGCCCTCGATGATCCGCATCCGCTCCCGGATGCCCTCGGGCTCGCCCGCCAGGGCCCGGCGCGCCGCGGCGGTCAGCGCCGCGTCCCGCTCCAGGCCGGTCACCTGGTGCCCGGCCCGCGCCAGCCGCAGCGCCCGGGTGCCGTGGCCCATGCCCACGTCGAGCACGCGCAGCCGCCGGCCGACCGGGAACCGGCCGGCTATCTGCTCGTCGAGCTGGCGGGCCACCAGCTCCTGGCGCACGATGCCGCGCAGATCGGCGGCCTCCACGGGCCGGGCGTCCGCGGCGCCCTCGGGAAGGGGTGGCGCGCTCAGGGCCTCTCTCCGCGCTTGACCTGCGGCTTCGGCAGACGGAGCCGGCGCATCTGGAGCGAGCGCATCAGGCCGTAGGCGACCGCGCCGCGGCGGGAGGTGTCGGGGAAGCGCTCGGTGAGGCGCTTGCGCAGCCGGAACCCGGTGCTGATCGAGTCGAGCACGATCAGCACGATCACGACCATCCACAGGAGCAGCGCCGCGTTCTGCAGGGCGGGCACCTGGATCACGCTCAGGATCAGGATGACCACGGCCATCGGCAGGAAGTACTCGGCGATGTTGAACCGAGAGTCGATGAAGTCGCGGGCGTACTTGCGCACCGGGCCCTTGTCCCGGGCGGGCATGTACCGCTCGTCGCCGTTGGCCAGCGCCTGGCGCTGGCGCTCCAGCGCGCTGCGGCGCTCCTCGCGCTGGCGCTTCGAGGCCTCCTTGCGCGTCATCGGCGTGTTGGCGACGCTGCGGCGCTGGGACTGGGCCTGGCTGCGCTTGGGCGTGGGCCTGCCCTTGGGGGCCTGCGGGTCACGGGGCTGCTTGGAGGCGTCCAGCGCGTTGGCGGCGGAGGCCTTCTCTTCCTTGGCACGGCTACGGAACACAACACCCAAGGGTACGGGGTGGGGGAGGGCGGCCCGTCGCCCGGTCGGGAACGATCCGGCAACGCCACGCGTCTCCAAGGGGGACAGAGCGGACACGGCTCCTCCTTCCGTGGGAGGAGGCGGGGCGCGCAGTCGTCCTCGGGGAGGAGCGCATCGGGTCCCGGACAGTGCGGTAATGGAGACATGGCCCGTACTGTGGGTTCTGATGCAGTCGGTGCAGCCGGAGTCGGTCAGAAGGGGGCGCGCGAAGCCCATGAGCGGTGTCATGAAGCGTATGGGGATGATCTTCCGCGCAAAGGCCAACAAGGCCCTTGACCGGGCCGAGGACCCGCGCGAGACCCTCGATTACTCGTACCAGAAGCAGCTTGAGCTGCTGCAGAAGGTGCGCCGCGGCGTCGCCGACGTGGCCACCAGCCGCAAGCGCCTGGAGCTCCAGCTCAACCAGCTCCAGTCGCAGTCCTCCAAGCTGGAGGACCAGGGCCGCAAGGCTCTCGCGCTGGGCCGGGAGGACCTGGCCCGCGAGGCGCTCTCGCGCCGCGCCGCGCTCCAGCAGCAGGTGACGGACCTGGAGACGCAGCACGCCACGCTCCAGGGCGAGGAGGAGAAGCTCACCCTCGCGGCCCAGCGGCTCCAGGCCAAGGTGGACGCCTTCCGCACCAAGAAGGAGACCATCAAGGCCACCTACACGGCCGCCCAGGCGCAGACCCGCATCGGCGAGGCGTTCTCCGGCATCTCGGAGGAGATGGGCGACGTGGGCCTGGCCATCCAGCGGGCCGAGGACAAGACCGCCCAGCTCCAGGCCCGGGCCGGCGCCATCGACGAACTGCTCGCCTCCGGTGCCCTCGACGACCAGTCCGGCATGCACAAGGACGACATCCAGGCCGAGCTGGACCGGCTCTCCGGTGGTACGGATGTGGAGCTGGAACTGCAGCGGATGAAGGCCGAACTGGCCGGGGGCTCCGGCGCCGACCGCCAGGCCATCGAGGGAGGCCAGGGCGAGGCGCGTCCCCAGCAGCAGTCGCAGGACACCCCGCGCTTCGACAAGCAGTAGGCCACGCCGAGGAGGGCGACATGATCGTACGGATCATGGGGGAGGGGCAGGTGTCGCTGGCCGACGGCCGCCTCACCGAGCTGAACGAGCTGGACGACGAGCTTCTGGCCGAGGTGGAGAAGGGCGACGGCCCGGGCTTCCGGGCCACCCTCCAGGCGCTCCTGTCCAAGGTCCGCGACCTGGGCGAACCCGTGCCGGACGACTCCCTCCAGCCGTCCGACCTCATCCTCCCGGCCGCCGACGCCACCCTGGAGGAGGTCCGCGCCCTCCTCAGCGACGACGGCCTGATCCCGGGCGGCGCCTGACCCTCCGGGGCACGGCGGCACGGGACCCGACGCCGGGGGCGCGCCCCGGGCGGGCGCGGTGGCCCCGGGGCGGCCCGCCGCGAGACGCGGGCGCGCGCCGCCGTCCCGTGCCGCAGGGCTCCCGGCGGAGCCGCGCCGCCGGGACACCCGCTTGGTCCGCCACGGGACGAGCCCCGCCCGGCCCGGCCGGGACACCCGCTTGGGCCGCCCATGGGCCGAGCCCCGCCCGGCCCATGGACCCGCCGACCGGATCGCGGACCCGCCCGTCGCGTCGGGCGCCCGTGCCCGGCCCCGTGAGCGCGTCCGTCGAGCCCGGTCCGTGAGCGCGCCGCCCCGTACCGGCGCTCCCGGCGGTGCCGCGCGGCGCCCCGCGTCGACGGGCGCTCCGGCCGGCCGCACCGCACCGGCGGGGGAACCGGTGCGCGGTCCGGCCCCGGTGGGCCCCGCGCCCCGCTACCGTAGGCCCGTGTGAGCACCCTCGCGCGCGCCCGCCGCCAGCTGGGCGCGCACCCCCTGGCCCTGGACACCGCCCTCGCGGCGGCCGTCCTGCTGTGCATGGTGGCCGGCTCCTTCGTCGACGCCCACGGGTCCGACGGCGTCAACTGGAGCCTGCGCACCCCCGACGCCTTCAGCCTGGCCCTGATGACGGCCGGGGCCGCGGCCCTGGTGCTCCGCCGCCGGGCCCCGCTCGCCGTCCTCGCCGTCACCGGCTGCGTCTCCGTCGCCGAGAGCGTCACCGGCGGACCCCGCGCCCCCGTGGTGATGGCGGCCGTCGTCGCCCTGTTCACCGTCGCGACCCGCACCGACCGCACCACCACCCTGCGCGTAGGCCTGCTCACCATGACCGTGCTCACCGGCGCCGCCATGCTCGCCGGGCCGCTGCCCTGGTACGCCCAGGAGAACCTCGCCGTCTTCGCCTGGACCGGCATCGGCGCCACCGCCGGGGACGCCGTCCGCAGCCGCCGCGCCTTCGTGCAGGCCATCCGGGACCGCGCGGAGAAGGCCGAGCGCACCCGGGAGGAGGAGGCGCGCCGCCGGGTCGCCGAGGAGCGGCTGCGCATCGCCCGCGACCTGCACGACGTGGTCGCCCACCACATCGCCCTGGTCAACGTGCAGGCCGGGGTCGCCGCCCACGTCATGGACAAGCGGCCCGACCAGGCCAAGGAGGCCCTCGCCCATGTGCGCGAGGCCAGCCGCTCCGCGCTCAACGAACTGCGCGCCACCGTCGGCCTGCTGCGCCAGTCCGGCGACCCCGAGGCCCCCACCGAACCCGCGCCGGGACTGGACCGGCTCGGCGAACTGGTCGCCACCTTCCACCACGCCGGACTGAGCGTCCAGGTGGCCCGCACCGACCAGGGCACCGCCCTGCCCACCGCCGTCGACCTGGCCGCCTACCGGGTCATCCAGGAGGCCCTGACCAACGTCCAGAAGCACGCCGGGCAGGGCGCCAGGGCCGAGGTCAGCGTGATCCGGGTGGGACCTGCCGTGGAGATCACCGTCATCGACGACGGTGCCCGCGCCGCCGCCCCGGCCCCCGCCGCCCCCGCGCCCCCGCCCGCCGCCCCCGGCCACGAACCGGCCTCCGCCGCCGGGCCGGGCGAGGGCCCCGGCGGCGGGCACGGCCTGCTGGGCATGCGCGAGCGGGTCACCGCCGTCCGCGGCACCCTCGCCACCGGCCCCCGCTACGGGGGCGGGTTCCGGGTCCATGCGATCCTGCCCGTCACACACCGCACCGACGCCGCGGAGGACCCCGCATGACCATCCGTGTCCTGCTCGCCGACGACCAGGCGCTGCTGCGCAGCGCCTTCCGGGTGCTCGTCGACTCCGAGCCCGACATGGAGGTGGTGGGGGAGGCGTCCGACGGCGCGGAGGCGGCCCGGCTGGCCGCCGAGCGGCGCCCCGACGTGGTCCTCATGGACATCCGGATGCCCGGTACTGACGGCCTCGCCGCGACCCGTCTGATCAGTGCCGATCCGGAGCTGGCCCGGGTCCGCGTGGTCATCCTGACCACCTTCGAGGTCGACGACTACGTGGTGCGCTCGCTGCGCGCCGGGGCCTCCGGCTTCCTCGGCAAGGGCTCCGAGCCCGAGGAACTGCTGAACGCCATCCGGGTCGCCGCCGCCGGGGACGCGCTGCTCTCCCCGGCCGCCACCAAGGGCCTGATCGCCCGGTTCCTCGCCCAGGAGGGCACCGCGGACGACCCCGACCGCGACCCGGCCCGCGCCGAGCGGCTGGACTCGCTGACCGTGCGCGAGCGCGAGGTGCTGGTGCAGGTGGCCGGCGGGCTCTCCAACGACGAGATCGCCGAGCGGCTGGAAGTCAGCCCGCTGACCGTCAAGACGCACGTCAACCGGGCCATGGCCAAGCTCGGCGCCCGCGACCGGGCCCAACTCGTCGTCACGGCGTACGAGTCCGGACTGGTACGTCCAAGGGTGGAGTGAGCCGGCTCCGGGCGTACTGCGCCCGGAGTATGTCCCAGGTAAGGAAATTGCACCTGCGGTCTAGGGAACGGGCACCGGGCATGGACCAGGGTGGTGGAATGGGCGCGCCCGCTGTGTGCCCCGTCCTCCGCTCGGCCACAGAAGAGAGACCCTGATCCATGTCCTGGCTGTCGAGATTCAGTCTGGCGCAACGGGCCCTGATCGGGCTGATGTCGGTCATAGCCCTGTTCTTCGGGGCGATCGCCATACCCCAGCTCAAGCAGCAGTTGCTCCCCACCATCGAACTGCCCATGGTGTCGGTGCTGGCGCCGTACCAGGGTGCCTCGCCCGACGTGGTCGAGAAGCAGGTCGTCCAGCCCCTGGAGGACATGCTCGAAGCCGTCGACGGCATCTCCGGCATCACCTCCACGGCCAGCGAGGGCAACGCCGTCATCATGGCGTCCTTCGACTACGGCAACGGCACCCAGCAGCTCGTGGCGGACGTCCAGCAGGCCGTCAACCGGGCCCGCCCGATGCTGCCGGAGGGAGTGGACCCGCAGGTCATCTCCGGCTCGACGGACGACATCCCGACCGTCGTCCTCGCCGTCACCTCCGCCAAGGACCAGCAGGCCCTGGCGGACCAGCTCGACCGCTCGGTCGTCCCCGAGCTGAAGGGCATCGACGGCGTCGGCCAGGTCGTCATCGACGGGGTCCGCGACCTCCAGGTCGGCGTCACCCCCGACCGGGCGAAGCTCGCCAAGGCCGGGCTCGGCCCCCAGTCCCTCGCCCAGGCCCTCCAGGCCGGCGGTGCCACCGTCCCGGCCGGCTCCTTCGACGAGGACGGCGCCAACCGCACCGTCCGGGTCGGCGGCGGCTTCACCTCGTTGCGCCAGATCCAGGACCTGATGATCCCGGGCGAGGGCGGCCGCAAGCCGGTGCGCCTCGGTGACGTGGCCACCGTCGAGCAGCGCGAGGCCAGGGCCGACTCGCTCACCCGCACCGACGGCAGGCCGAGCCTGGCCGTCGCCGTGACCATGGACCACGACGGCAGCGCGGTCGCCATCTCGGAAGCCGTCCAGGACAAGCTGCCCGACCTGCGCAAGCGGCTCGGCTCCGGCGCGGAACTGACCGTCGTCAGCGACCAGGGCCCCGCCGTCTCCGAGGCGATCAGCGGGCTGACCACGGAGGGCGCCCTCGGCCTGGTCTTCGCGGTCCTCGTCATCCTGGTCTTCCTCGCCTCCATCCGCTCCACCCTGGTCACCGCCGTCTCCATCCCGCTGTCGGTGGTGCTGGCGCTGATCGTGCTGTGGACCCGCGACCTGTCGCTGAACATGCTGACGCTGGGCGCGCTGACCATCGCCATCGGCCGCGTCGTCGACGACTCGATCGTGGTCCTGGAGAACATCAAGCGGCACCTCGGCTACGGCGAGGAGCGCCAGGAGGCCATCCTCAAGGCCGTCCGCGAGGTGGCCGGCGCGGTCACCTCCTCCACGCTCACCACCGTCGCCGTCTTCCTGCCCATCGGCCTGACCGGCGGCATGGTGGGGGCGCTGTTCGGCTCCTTCAGCCTCACCGTCACCGCCGCGCTGCTGGCCTCACTGCTGGTGTCGCTGACGGTGGTCCCGGTGCTGTCGTACTGGTTCCTGCGCCCGCCCAAGGGCACCCCCGAGGACGCGGCCGAGGCCCGCCGCCTCGCGGAGGAGAAGGAGGCGCGCAGCCGCCTCCAGCGCCTCTACGTCCCCGTCCTGCGCTTCGCCACCCGGCGCCGGCTGACCAGCCTGGCCATCGCGGTCGTCGTCCTCCTCGGCACCTTCGGCATGGCGCCGCTGCTGAAGACGAACTTCTTCGACCCGGGCGAGCAGAAGGTCCTGAGCATCAAGCAGGAGCTGGAGCCGGGCGCCAGCCTGGCCGCGACCGACGAACAGGCCAAGAAGGTCGAGAAGCTGCTGGCCGGCACCGACGGCGTCAAGGACTACCAGGTCACCGTCGGCTCCTCCGGCTTCATGGCGGCCTTCGGCGGCGGCACCGACACCAACCAGGCCTCGTACCAGGTGATGCTGGAGGACTCGGCCTCCTCCGGCGACGTGCGGGACCGCATCGAGGCCGGGCTCGCGAAGCTCGACGGCATCGGCACCACCACGGTCGCCTCCGGCGACGGCTTCGGCAGCCAGGACCTCAGCGTCGTCGTGAAGGCGGCCGACGCCGAGGTGCTCCGCAAGGCCGCCGAGCAGGTCCGCGAGGCGGTCGCCGGGCTCGACGACGTCACCGACGTCAGCAGCGACCTGTCCCGCAGCGTGCCCCGGATCTCCGTCCGGACCAACGAGAAGGCCGCCGCGGCCGGCTTCACCGACCAGACGCTCGGGGCGGCCGTCGCCCAGGCGGTGCGCGGCACCCCGGTCGCCAAGGCGATGCTCGGCGACGCCGAGCGCGACGTCGTCATCGGCTCGGACCGCCCGGCCCGCACCATGGCCGAGCTGAAGGCCCTGGACCTGGGCCCGGTCAAGCTCGGTGAGATCGCCACCGTCGAGCTGGTGGACGGACCCGTCTCGATGACCCGGATCGACGGCCAGCGCGCGGCGACCGTCACCGCCCGCCCGACCGGCGACAACACCGGCGCGGTCAGCGCCGACCTCCAGTCGAAGGTCGACGGGCTGGACCTGCCGGCCGGTGCCACCGCCGAGATCGGCGGCGTCAGCGCCGACCAGGACGACGCGTTCAAGAAGCTCGGCCTGGCCATGCTCGCGGCCATCGCCATCGTGTTCATGCTGCTGGTCGGCACCTTCCGGTCGCTGGCCCAGCCGCTGATCCTGCTGGTGTCCGTCCCGTTCGCGGCGACCGGTGCCATCGGCCTGCTGATCGTCACCGGCACTCCGATGGGCGTCCCGGCGATGATCGGCATGCTGATGCTGATCGGCATCGTGGTCACCAACGCCATCGTGCTGATCGACCTGATCAACCAGTACCGGGCACGGGGACACGGCATCGTCGAGGCGGTGATCGAGGGCGGCCGGCACCGGCTGCGGCCCATCCTGATGACGGCCCTGGCGACCATCTTCGCCCTGCTCCCGATGGCGCTCGGCGTGACCGGCGAGGGCGGCTTCATCGCGCAGCCGCTCGCCGTGGTGGTGATCGGCGGTCTGGTCACCTCGACGCTGCTGACGCTGCTGCTGGTCCCGACGCTCTACGCGATGCTGGAGCTGCGCAAGGAGCGCCGCCGCGACAAGCGCGCGGCCAAGCGGGAGGCGGCCGGGGGGAAGACCGGCCCGAGCCGGTCCGAGTCCTCGGACGACCCGGAGCCCGCGCAGGTCTGACGGGCGGCACGGGTCCGGCGGGTTCCGCGGGTCACGCGGTCCGCCGGACCCGGCCGGACCGGTCACCGGACCACCGGGCACAGGAGAGGGCCCCCGCCCGGCACACCGCGAGGTGTACCGGGCGGGGGCCCTCTCCGTCGTCCGGCGGTCCCTCTCCTCGGGGCGGGGGGAGAGCGTCCGGCGGTCCTCGGGGGAGAGGGGCCCCGCCCCCCGCCGTGCCCGATGTCCGTCTGCCACCCGGCCGCACGGGCCCGGCCGGGCCCGCGCCCGGCCGCACACGCGCCCGGCGGGGCCGCCCGCTACGGCAGTGCCAGCATCCGCTCCAGCGCCAGCTTGGCGAACGCCTCTGTCTCCTTGTCGACCTCGATGCGGTTGACCGTGTTGCCGTCGGCCAGCGACTCCAGGGCCCACACGAGGTGCGGCAGGTCGATGCGGTTCATGGTCGAGCAGAAGCAGACCGTCCGGTCGAGGAAGGCGACCTCCTTGCCCTCGGGAGCGAAACGGTTCGCCAGCCGCCGGACGAGGTTCAGCTCGGTGCCGATGGCCCACTTGGACCCGGCCGGGGCCGCCTCCAGCGCCTTGATGATGTACTCCGTGGAGCCCACCTCGTCCGCCGCCGCGACGACCTCGTGCCGGCACTCGGGGTGGACCAGCACCCTGACGCCGGGTATGCGCTCGCGCACGTCCTTGACCGAGTCGAGGCTGAAGCGGCCGTGCACCGAGCAGTGGCCGCGCCACAGGATCATCCGGGCGTCGCGCAGTTCCTGGGTGGTGAGCCCGCCGTTCGGCCTGTGCGGGTTGTAGACGACGCAGTCCTCCAACGACATGCCCATGTCCCGCACCGCGGTGTTGCGGCCGAGGTGCTGGTCGGGCAGGAAGAGAACCTTCTCGCCCTGCTGGAAGGCCCACTCCAGGGCCCGCTGGGCGTTCGAGGAGGTGCAGATGGTGCCGCCGTGCCGGCCCGTGAACGCCTTGATGTCCGCGGAGGAGTTCATGTAGGAGACGGGCACGACCCGCTCGGCCACCCCCGCCTCGGTCAGCACGTCCCAGCACTCCGCGACCTGCTCGGCGGTGGCCATGTCGGCCATCGAACAGCCGGCGGCCAGGTCGGGCAGGACCACCTTCTGGTCGTCGGAGGTCAGGATGTCGGCCGACTCCGCCATGAAGTGGACGCCGCAGAAGACGATGTACTCCGCCTCCGGGCGCGCGGCCGCCTCCCGGGCCAGCTTGAAGGAGTCGCCCGTGACGTCCGCGAACTGGATGACCTCGTCGCGCTGGTAGTGGTGGCCGAGGACGAAGACCTTGTCCCCGAGCCTCTCCTTGGCCGCCCGGGCGCGCGCGACCAGATCCGGGTCGGAGGGCGAGGGCAGGTCGCCGGGGCACTCCACGCCGCGCTCGCTCCTCGGATCGGCCTCCCGGCCGAGCAGCAGCAGGGCGAGGGGCGTCGGCTGTACGTCGAGCTCCTGGGTTTGGGCGGTGGTCACGACACGCACCCTTTCTACTTTTCGTCTAACTGACGCTATATATCATATCCGGTTCACGTCACTTTGACGATGCCCATCATGTCGATGTGACGTGAATCCCGGCGCCGGAGCGGCTGTCCGCCTCCGGAGGCATGTGCGAGCATGAGGGAGAGGGCCGTGGGGAAGGACCCGGAGAACCCGGGGGCCGACCCGGAATGAATCCGGGGCCCCGCCGGTTGAAACGTCGGCAAGCAGTCTCCGTACAACCCGGGAGAGATGTAGATGTCCGTATCGGACGAGACCACCACCGTCACCGACGGCATCATCCTGACCGACGCCGCCGCGGCCAAGGTCAAGGCCCTGCTCGACCAGGAAGGCCGTGACGACCTCGCGCTGCGCGTCGCCGTCCAGCCCGGTGGCTGCTCCGGCCTCCGCTACCAGCTCTTCTTCGACGAGCGCTCGCTCGACGGCGACGTGGTGAAGGACTTCGACGGGGTCAAGGTCGTCACCGACCGCATGAGCGCCCCGTACCTGGGCGGAGCCACCGTCGACTTCGTCGACACCATCGAGAAGCAGGGCTTCACCATCGACAACCCGAACGCGACGGGCTCCTGCGCCTGCGGCGACTCGTTCAACTAGCGGGCCCCGGCGGCCGGCCCGGCCCCGGGCACCGTCCGCCGGTCCGCGTCGCGCACCGGACCCGCGCACGAGGGCGGCGGCCCCGGAGGAATCCGATTCCTCCCGGGGCCGCCGCCCTCGTGCCGTCCGCGCGGGTCAGCGGGCCTCGGCCGGGAGCCGGGCCCCCGGCTTGTGCGGCGGCACGGGAGCGCCGTCGGAGCCCACCACGCCGCGGTCGCCCAGCGGCCGGTCCAGCGTCACCGTCCGCGTGTACTCCCTGGCGACCAGGATGCACGCCCCGCCCGGCCGCGGAGTCTCGGTCACGGTGACCGTCACCCGCCGGTCGTCGGCCCGCGCCGCCGCCGCGTAGTCCGCGCAGACCCCGCCGATGAAGTGCACCGTCAGCTCGCTGCCCTCGGCGGTGTAGCCGGTCACCTGCACCCCGCGCGGCGAGGCCGGTGCCGCGGGCTCCGCCGGGGTCGTCTCCGGTTCCCCGGAGGGCGCCGTCCCGGCGCCGGCCGGGGGCGCCAGGTGCGAGGGCTCGACCGCCGGGTACGTCACCGTGAACGTGTTCTCCGTGCCCGCCGTCCGCACCTGGTACAGCCAGGACGGCACCAGGGCCTGCCGCCCCCGCACCGAGTGCGCGGCCAGCCCGAACACCGCTTCCTCCACGGTGACCGTCCGCTCGTCCGGCACCGCCGCCGGGGGCGCGCACGGCGGCCGCGTCCCCTCCCGCAGCGGCACCGGCTCCGCACAACTGCCGGAGTCCGGTGCGGCGGCGCCCTGCGCGTTCAGCAGTTCCAGCGTCCGCTCGGCGTTCAGCACCGGGTAGGTGTCCGCCTCGGCCGGCGCCTTCAGCCGTCCGCTGCCGCCGACCACCTCGCCCAGGGGACCGACGACGACGCCGGTCGTCCAGCCGTACGTGGGCAGCCCGCCCACCTCGGGCTCGACGTTCACCACTCGCCGGGCCCCCATGAGCTGGCTCGCGTCCACCGCGGCGCCCTCCTGGCCCACCGCCTCCAGCACCGGGGCCGCCGCTCGCACCGCCGCCCCCTCGCCCACCGGGGTCCCGCCGGTCGAGGGCGCCTTGCAGACGGGGCCCGTGCCGCAGTTGTCGGTGCCGGGGGCGTGGCGCTGGAAGGTCCAGAAGCCGGGTGCCTCCACGTTCACGGTGAGCAGGGGGCCGAAACCGTCCCCGGAGGTGCCCACCTTCCACGCGCCGCCCTGCACCCGGGGGGTGCCCTCCACCCCGAGGGCCCCGGCCAGCCGGGCCACCTCGGCCGCGGTGACGTCCTCCCGCGCCGCGTACACCGGGGCCGAGCGGGGGCCGCCGGGGAGCGGACGGGCGGCGCGGTAGACGACGCCGCGCGGGTCGGGTTCGCCGGGCGCGATGCCGGGGCCGCTGCCGCCGCCTTCGGCCGCGGCGGTGCCGTCCGCGGGGGCGGCGAGGTCGTCCAGGGCCAGGGGCTCGGGGGCGCTCCGGGAGGCGCCGGGGGCCCTGCCGCCGTCCGGTCCGCCGCCGGAGGACGTCGCGGCCAGGACCGCGCCGCCGCCCCCGATCAGCAGGACCGCGGCGGCGACGGAGACGGCGGCGACCCCGGGGGAGCGCCGCCGCGCGGCACGTCCGGTGCCGGACCCGGCGTCCCGGGTGGCGTCGTCGTTGTCGGGTCGCTCGCTGTTCACCGCATCGCTCCTTCGGCCGGTGCTGGGACAGCCATGGGACGCGGCCCGGAGCCGTCCGGTTCCCGCCACCCGGCCCGCACCACCCGAACGGCCCAGCGATCCACCCCGTCAGGGGGACGCCCCCCGCCGACCGCCCGCACCCCGGCGGTGCCCAGCAGCCATGTGCGCAACACCCGGGCGCCCGACATCCACGGGGCCCGCCACCCGCGCGCCCAAGGCCCGCGGCGCGGCACCCGCGGCACTCAAGTCCCGCGGCCCTCCACGCCCAGGTGGCCCCGGGACACTCGGCCCGGGACCCGTACCCGGCGGTGGTGGCGCGGGGCGTCCCGCCTCACCGGCCGACGGTCCCGGGGCCCGGCGGGACGACGCCCCGATGGCGGCCCCCGCCTCAGTCCCCGTACTCCGACATCGCCTCCAGCAGCCGTGCCGACCTGCCCGGTACCGTCACCCCGTGCGGCAGCACATGCGCCGGTCCCGGCGGTACGGCGCGGCCGGCGGTGCTCGCGGGAGGGGACCAGTGCGGTGCCATCCGGGCGCAGTCGCCGCGCAGCTCCGCCAGGCCGGGGTCGAGGTCCGGCCGAGCGGTGGTCGAGTCGGTCTTCCGGTTCGTCATAACGGCACCGTAGGCACGTTCCGAAGCGCGGAGAAAGTGGTACTAACGGGTAGTTTCGTACGCTTCGGCGCGGGCCCGTCCCCGGGTAGCGTGAGTCGTCCACCCAACCTCCCTTCAGGAGTCCACGCCGTGCGCATCGCTGTCACCGGCTCCATCGCCACCGACCACCTCATGACCTTCCCCGGACGCTTCTCCGACCAGCTCGTCGCGGATCAGCTCCACACGGTCTCGCTGTCCTTCCTGGTCGACCAGCTCGATGTGCGCCGAGGCGGTGTCGCCGCCAACATCGCCTTCGGCATGGGGCAGCTCGGCACCCGCCCGGTCCTGGTCGGCGCCGCCGGCTCGGACTTCGACGAGTACCGGGCCTGGCTGGAGCGGCACGGCGTCGACACCGACTCGGTGCGCATCTCCGAGACGCTGCACACCGCCCGCTTCGTGTGCACCACCGACTCCGACCACAACCAGATCGGCTCCTTCTACACGGGGGCGATGAGCGAGGCCCGCCTGATCGAGCTGAAGACGGTCGCGGACCGGATCGGCGGCCTGGACCTCGTCTCCATCGGCGCGGACGACCCGGAGGCGATGCTCCGGCACACCGAGGAGTGCCGCACCCGCTCCATCCCCTTCGCCGCCGACTTCTCCCAGCAGATCGCCCGGATGGACGGCGACGAGATCCGGATCCTGCTCGACGGCGCCACCTACCTCTTCTCCAACGAGTACGAGAAGGGCCTGATCGAGACCAAGACGGGCTGGAGCGACGAGGAGATCCTCTCCCGCGTCGGCCACCGGGTCACCACCCTCGGCGCGCGCGGGGTGCGGATCGAGCGGCGGGGCGGGGAGACGATCGAGGTCGGCGTCCCGGACGAGGAGCGCCGGGCCGACCCGACCGGTGTGGGCGACGCCTTCCGCGCCGGATTCCTCTCCGGCCTCGCCTGGGGCGTCTCCCTGGAGCGCGCCGCCCAGATCGGCTGCATGCTCGCGACCCTCGTCATCGAGACGGTCGGCACCCAGGAGTACCAGCTCCAGCGCGTCCACTTCATGGAGCGCTTCACCAAGACCTACGGCGACGACGCGGCCACCGAGGTCCACGCCCACCTGGGCTGACCCGGCCCGCCCGTGCCGCCCGGCCCGCCCCGTTCCGTGCGGGGCGGGCCGGACCGGTCGGGGCGGCCCCGTCCCGGTCCGTCCCCCGAGCAGCCGGCGGACCGGATGCGCCGCGCCCCGGCCCGCGCCCCGGACCGGCCGACGGACCAGGTGCGGCGTGCCCCGATCCGCCCCTCTAGACCAGCCGGCGGACCAGGTACGCCGTGCCCCGGTCCGCCGGCTCCTCGCCCGCGTACTCCTGGCCCCGCATCTCGCACCAGGCCGGGATGTCCAGCCGGGCCGCCTCGTCGTCCGCCAGGACCCGCACCGTGCCCCCCACCGGCACCCTCCCGATGACCTTGGCCAGCTCGATCACCGGAATGGGGCAGCGCCGGCCCAGGGCGTCCACCACCAGCGCGTCCGCCGTCCCCCCGGCGGCCTCCGCCGCCTCCGGCGCCCCGAGGCGGGCCCGCACCCCGGCCACCGCCCCGGGCAGCACCGCCAGGAACCGTTCGACGTCCTCGGCCGGGGTGCCCGGCGGCAGCGACACCCGGATGTTGCCCTCGCTGAGCACGCCCATCGCCCGGAGCACATGGCTCGGTGTCAGCGTGCTGCTCGTGCAGGACGATCCGGAGGAGACGGAGAAGCCCGACCGGTCCAGCTCGTGCAGCAGGGCCTCCCCGTCGACATAGAGACAGGAGAAGGTGACGACGCCGGGCAGCCGCCGGACCGGGTCGCCGACCACCTCCACGTCCGGCACCAGCGCCGGGACCCGCTCCCGGACGCGCTCCGTCAGCTCCCGCAGCCGGGCCGCCTCCCGGGCCGCCTCCGCCCGCACCGCCCGCAGCGAGGCCGCCGCCGCCACCACCGCCGGAAGGTTCCCGAAGCCCGGCGAGCGCCCCGACTCCCGCTCGTCCGCCGGGCCCCGGGGGGCGAACCGGGTGCCCTTGCGGACCACCAGGAGCCCCACTCCGGGCGGGCCGCCCCACTTGTGCGCGCTGGCCGCCAGCAGCGACCAGGCGCCCGGCACCGGCCCCCAGCCGAGCGACTGGGCCGCGTCCACCAGCAGCGGCACCCCGGCCGCCCGGCAGATGTCGGCCGCCTCCGCCACCGGCTGCTCGGTGCCCACCTCGTGGTTGGCCGACTGGAGGCAGGCCAGCGCCGTGTCCGGACGCAGCGCCGCCGCGTAGGCCGCCGGGTCGACCGTGCCGGCCCGGTCCACGGCGACCCGGGTCAGGGAGCCCCCGGCGGCCTCGTGCGCCTCCGCCGCGTGGAGCACGGAGGAGTGTTCGACCGATGACACGATCAGATGACCTCCGGTGCGCCGTCGCCCCGCCAGCGCGCCCGCGATCCCGCCGTGCACCGCGTGCGTCCCGGACGGGGTGAAGACCAGTTCGTCCGGACGGCACCCCACCGCCTCGGCGGCCGCCTCCCGCGCCGCGTCCAGCAGCAGCCGGGCCCGCCTCCCCTCCTGGTGGAGCCGTGCGGGGTCGGCCCAGCCCTCGTCCAGGGAGGCCAGCAGGGCCTGGCGGGCGACGGGGTGCAGAGGGGCGGCGGAAGCGGCGTCGAAGTAGGGCACGCGGCCACGCTAACCCCTGCCGCGGAAGGGGTGTCAGAACCACCCCTGGACAGGTGATTCCACCCCTTCGGGGTGACCGGCGGCGCGTTGGGCACCCTCCCCGCGCGACCCCAAATGGCGTCCAGTAGGGTTTGGTCCGCATAAACATCAAACCCCTGCCCGACGCAGGGCGGCGACCGACCAGCGAGAAGGCCGCAGCCAACCAGCGCGGGCGAGACTCTCGGGAAGGCGCTACGTGAGTCCCAACGGCTCCGACCGCTCGCCGCGGCGCCCGATGCGGCGGAAGCTGCTGCAGGCACTGACCGCGGGCCTGGTCCTGGCGACCGCCACCGGTTGCACATACAAGGACTTCCCCCGCCTTGGCATGCCCACCCCGACCACGGAGGAGGCTCCCCGGATCCTCTCCCTGTGGCAGGGCTCGTGGGCCGCCGCGCTCGCCGTGGGCGTGCTGGTGTGGGGCCTGATCCTGTGGAGTGCTTTCTTCCACCGGCGCTCGCGCACCAAGGTCGAAATCCCTCCGCAGAACCGGTACAACATGCCCATCGAGGCGCTGTACACGGTGGTTCCGCTGGTCATCGTCTCGGTGCTCTTCTACTTCACCGCTCGCGACCAGTCCGAGCTCCTGAAGCTGGAGAAGAAGCCCGACGTCACGGTCAACGTGGTCGGCTTCCAGTGGAGCTGGTGCTTCAACTACGTCGCGGACGTCCCTGGTTCCACCGGTGACGCCAAGACCTCGAAGGACCTGGACGCCGTTCCGCAGCGGTTCAAGGACGCCTTCCCGGCCAACGCCGGCGGCGTCTACGACTGCGGGGTCCCCGGCACCCGGAACCCGCAGACCAACAACCCGGGGCCGACCCTGTGGCTTCCCGAGGGCAAGCGGGTCCGCTTCGTCCTCACCTCGCGGGACGTCATCCACTCCTTCTGGGTGGTGCCGTTCCTCATGAAGCAGGACGTCATCCCGGGCCACACCAACGCCTTCGAGGTGACCCCCAACAAGGAGGGCACGTTCCTGGGCAAGTGCGCCGAGCTGTGCGGCGTGGACCACTCCCGGATGCTGTTCAACGTGAAGGTCGTCTCCCCGGAGCGCTATGAGCAGCACCTCCAGGACCTCGTGAAGAAGGGGCAGACCGGTTACGTTCCCGCAGGCATCGCCCAGACGAGCCACGAGAAGGACCGGAAGGCGAACATCCTGTGAGCATCCTCAATGAACCCCAGGGTGCGGCGGCAGCGGAGGACTCGTACGAGAACGAGCTGCCGGTGCGGCGCAAGCGACCCGGCAATGTCGTGGTCAAGTGGCTGACGACCACCGACCACAAGACGATCGGCACGCTCTATCTGGTGACGTCGTTCGCCTTCTTCTGCATCGGTGGCGTGATGGCGCTCGTCATGCGCGCCGAGCTGGCCCGTCCGGGTCTGCAGATCATGTCGAACGAGCAGTTCAACCAGGCGTTCACGATGCACGGCACGGTCATGCTGCTGATGTTCGCGACGCCGCTGTTCGCGGGCTTCGCGAACTGGATCATGCCGCTCCAGATCGGTGCGCCGGACGTCGCCTTCCCGCGGCTGAACATGTTCGCCTACTGGCTCTACCTGTTCGGCTCGCTGATCGCGGTGGCCGGTTTCCTCACCCCCCAGGGCGCGGCCGACTTCGGCTGGTTCGCCTACGCGCCGCTGTCCGACGCGGTCCACTCGCCGGGCATCGGCGGTGACCTGTGGATCATGGGTCTGGCCTTCTCCGGCTTCGGCACGATCCTCGGCTCGGTCAACTTCATCACCACGATCATCTGCATGCGCGCGCCCGGCATGACGATGTTCCGCATGCCGATCTTCACCTGGAACGTGCTGCTGACCGCGCTCCTCGCGATCATGGTGTTCCCGGTCCTCGCCGCGGCCCTGTTCGCGCTGGAGGCGGACCGCAAGTTCGGCGCCCACATCTTCGACCCGGCCAACGGCGGGGCGCTGCTCTGGCAGCACCTCTTCTGGTTCTTCGGCCACCCCGAGGTGTACATCATCGCGCTGCCGTTCTTCGGCATCGTCTCGGAGATCATCCCGGTCTTCTCCCGCAAGCCGATGTTCGGCTACATGGGCCTGATCGCGGCCACGATCTCCATCGCGGGCCTGTCGGTGACCGTGTGGGCGCACCACATGTACGCCACCGGCGGGGTGCTGCTGCCGTTCTTCTCGTTCATGACCTTCCTGATCGCGGTCCCGACCGGGGTGAAGTTCTTCAACTGGATCGGCACCATGTGGAAGGGCAGCCTCTCCTTCGAGACGCCGATGCTCTGGACGCTGGGCTTCCTGATCACCTTCGTCTTCGGTGGTCTGACCGGTGTCATCCTGGCCTCGCCGCCGCTGGACTTCCACGTGACGGACTCGTACTTCGTGGTGGCGCACTTCCACTACGTGGTGTTCGGCACCGTGGTGTTCGCGATGTTCGCCGGCTTCCACTTCTGGTGGCCCAAGTTCACCGGCAAGATGCTGGACGAGCGCCTGGGCAAGATCACCTTCTGGACGCTGTTCGTCGGCTTCCACGGCACCTTCCTGGTCCAGCACTGGCTGGGTGTCGAGGGCATGCCGCGCCGGTACGCCGACTACCTGGCGGCCGACGGGTTCACCGCCCTGAACACGGTCTCGACCATCGCCTCGTTCCTGCTCGGCATGTCGCTGCTGCCGTTCTTCTACAACATCTGGAAGACCGCCAAGTACGGCAAGCCGGTCGGCGTGGACGACCCGTGGGGCTACGGCCGCTCGCTGGAGTGGGCGACCTCCTGCCCGCCGCCGCGGCACAACTTCCTCACCCTGCCGCGCATCCGCAGCGAATCCCCCGCCTTCGACCTGCACCACCCCGAGATCGCCGCCATCGACCAGCTCGAGAACGCCGACCTCCACGAGAAGGCCCTCGCCGGTGGCAAGGAGGACGGCAAGTGAAGATCCAGGGCAAGTTGTTCCTCTGGCTGGCCGTCTTCCTCCTGATCATGGCCGTCGTGTACGGCGTCTGGTCGAAGGAGCCGGTCGGCACCACCGCGCTGTTCCTGGCCTTCGGCCTGGCCATCATGATCGGCTTCTACCTGGCCTTCACGGCCCGGCGGGTCGACACCGGTGCGCAGGACCGCAAGGACGCGGACGTCGCGGACGACTCCGGCGAGGTCGGATTCTTCAGCCCGCACAGCTGGCAGCCCCTCGGGCTCGCCATCGGCGGCGCGCTGGCCTTCCTGAGCATCGCGGTCGGCTGGTGGATCATGTACTTCGCACTCCCGGTCATCCTGACCTCCATCTGGGGCTGGGTGTTCGAGTACTACCGCGGTGAGAACCGCACCCAGTAGCACGCGCCGAGCGCCGAGGGGCCCGGACACTCCGAGAGGGGGGTCCGGGCCCCTTCGCATGCCCCGGCCCGCTCACCCGTACGGCTGACCCACCGCGCCGCGCCGGGGGACCCTCCTTAGCGTGAACCCATGAGGAACACGCATCACAACCCGACGCGGGGGCGTGCCGCCATCGGCCGCACCCTGCTGGTGATCGCCCTCGGTGCCGGCGTGACCGCGTGCGGCGGCGACGCCAACCCCCTGGCCTCCGCCCCCTACGACGCGGCCGACCGGATCTCCTTCAGCGGGCCCGCCGACGCCGGGAAGAAGGCGGACCCGGACAAGCCCCTGGAAGTCGTCGCCGAGGGCGCCGACGGACGCATCACGGACGTCACCGCCGAGGACGCCGCGGGGCGCTACGTGGCGGGCGAGCTGTCCGCCGACGGCAGCCGCTGGCACAGCACCTCCCCGCTGGCCGCCTCGGCCCGCTACACGGTGCGGGTCAGCACCGAGGACGGGGACGGCGCGCCCGGCCGCAAGGTCCTCACCTTCGAGACCGGCAAGCCCGGCGCGAAGAAGACCCTGGACGTCGCCTTCGGGCCCGCCGCGGGCTCCTACGGCGTCGGCCAGCCCGTCACCGCCGAGCTGAGCCGGCCCGTCTCCGACCCGGCCCAGCGGGCCATAGTGGAACGGGCGCTGAAGGTGGACTCCACCCCCGCCGCGGAGGGCGCCTGGCACTGGGTGGACGACCGCAAGCTGCACTACCGGCCCAAGGAGTTCTGGCCGGCCCACGCCACCGTCCAGGTGCGCAGCAACCTCGACGGCATCAAGATCGGCGACCGGCTGTGGGGCGGCGCCGCCAAGCCGCTGAAGATCACCACGGACGACCGGGTCGTCGCCGTCACCGACGCCGCGGCCCACACCCTGACCGTCTACCGGGACGGCGAGGACGTCCGGGAGATCCCGGTGACCACCGGCAAGCCCGGCTTCGAGACCCGCAACGGCGTCAAGGTCGTGCTGGGCAAGGAACGCTTCGTACGCATGCGCAGCACCTCCATCGGCATCGCGGAGGGCTCCGCGGAGTCGTACGACCTGCCGGTGTACTTCGCGACCCGGGTCACCTGGAGCGGGGAGTACGTGCACGCCGCCCCGTGGTCCGTCGGCTCCCAGGGCTCGGCCAACGTCAGCCACGGCTGCGTCGGGATGAGCACCGAGGACGCCGAGTGGTTCTTCGACGCGGTCCAGGAGGGCGACGTCGTCCAGGTCGTCAACTCCGACGGCGAGACGATGGAGACCTTCGACAACGGCTTCGGCGACTGGAACCTGGACTGGGCCGACTGGCGCCGGGGCAGCGCCCTGACGTCCGGCGGGGCCGACGGCACGGGGGCCCAGGAGGCGGCGCGGCTGCGCCCGGCGGCGGTGTGAGCCGCGGGGCGTCCCCTCCGGGGCGCCCCGGAGACGGCCGCGGGCGCCCCGGAGGCCCCTGGGACCTCCGGGGCGCCCGCGCGGGCACCTGGGTGCCGTCGTGTCGCTCCCGTCCGCCCCAGAGGCGTACAGGGCGTCGCCGGGCGGCCGGAGCGGTGACGGCGGGACCCGGGGCCGGTCCGACGACTGCCGCCGTGAGACTGCCGCCGTGAGGCGGAGGGGAAGGGCCGGACCTGCCTCAGACCCCCTGGAGCCTCTTCCGGCGCAGCAGGGCGGCCAGGGAGCCCGCGAACTCCACCGGTTCCACCGGGAGGGTCACCGCGGCCTCGGCGCGGCTCCAGGTGGCCAGCCAGGCGTCCTGAGGGCGGCCGATGAGGAGGAGCACCGGCGGGCAGTCGAAGACCTCGTCCTTGATCTGCCGGCACAGGCCCATGCCGCCCATGGGCGCGGACTCGCCGTCCAGGACGCAGACGTCGACGCCGCCCCGGTCCAGTTCCCTGACGACGGCGGCCGGGGTGGCGCACTCCACGAACTCGACCACCGGCACGTCCGGGGCCGGGCGCCGGCCCGTGGCGAGCCGCACCTGCTCGCGGGTGTTGGAGTTGTCGCTGTAGACCAGCACCGTGACGGTCGGCTGCATGCTTCCTCCGATACGCAGTGATACGCATGAGGCTGTCGTAGCCCGTTCCGCCGGATGCTACTCCCTCGGGCATGCCCTCAACACCGGTTCGCCGCACGGCTTCGCGGGGCCGTTCGATGGGCCATCCGGGCAGTCCAGACGGGGCGGACACTCCGAACAGCACCCCCCGGGGTGAGGGCGGGATAAGCGACCGACATAATGTCGGCGTGGCGACAGCAACGACAGTAGATACCGGGCACGCGCACCCGTCGGTCAACCGACCGAACCTCACCAGCGTCGGAACCATCATCTGGCTGAGTTCCGAGCTGATGTTCTTCGCGGCCCTCTTCGCGATGTACTTCACCCTGCGATCGGTGACCGGCCCGGATTTCTGGGCCGAGAAGGCCGACGCGCTGAACTTCCCGTTCTCCGCGACGAACACCACGATCCTGGTGCTCTCCTCCTTCACCTGCCAGCTCGGCGTCTTCGCCGCCGAGCGCGGTGACGTGAAGAAGCTCCGGATGTGGTTCATCGTCACCTTCGTGATGGGTTCGATCTTCATCGGTGGTCAGGTGTTCGAGTACACCGAGCTGGTCAAGCACGAGGGCCTCTCGCTCTCGTCCGACCCGTACGGCTCGGTGTTCTACATGACCACCGGCTTCCACGGACTGCACGTGACGGGCGGCCTCATCGCCTTCCTGCTGGTCCTCGGCCGCACCTACGCGGCCCGGAGGTTCACCCACGAGCAGGCGACCGCCGCCATCGTCGTGTCCTATTACTGGCACTTCGTCGATGTCGTCTGGATCGGCCTCTTCGCCACGATCTACATGATCAAGTAGTCGCGGCACGCTCCCGCGCAATCCAGAAGCATCGACGCAGAAGATCCTGACACCGGGGTAATCCGTGAAAAAGCTCTCCGCACGACGACGCCATCCGCTGGCGGCGCTCGTCGTCCTACTCCTCGCGCTGGCATGCACCGGGGGGCTGTACGCCGTGTTCGCACCCGCGGACAAGGCGCAGGCCGATGACACCGCCCAGTCCCTCGCCATCGAAGAGGGCAAGAAGCTCTACGCCGTCGGCTGCGCGAGCTGCCACGGCACCGGAGGCCAGGGCAGCTCCGACGGCCCCAGCCTCGTGGGCGTGGGTGCCGCCGCCGTGGACTTCCAGGTGGGCACCGGCCGTATGCCGGCCCAGCAGCCCGGCGCACAGGTCCCGCGCAAGAAGGTGATCTACAGCCAGGCCGAGATCGACCAGCTCGCGGCCTACGTCGCCTCGCTCGGCGCCGGTCCGGCCGTCCCCGCCGGGGACAAGTACAGCCCGGAGGGCGCGGACTCCGCCCGCGGCGGTGAGCTGTTCCGCAACAACTGCGCGCAGTGCCACAACTTCACCGGCAAGGGTGGCGCGCTGACGCGCGGCAAGTACGCCCCGGGCCTTGAGGGTGTCGACCCCAAGCACATCTACGAGGCCATGCAGACGGGCCCGCAGAACATGCCCGCCTTCCCCGACACCACCCTGTCGGAGCAGAACAAGAAGGACATCATCGCGTACCTGGACGCGGTCAACGGTGACAAGACCGTGAACCCCGGCGGTCTTTCGCTCGGCGGCCTCGGGCCGGTCAGCGAGGGCCTCTTCGGCTGGATCTTCGGTCTCGGCACCTGCATCGCCGTCGCCGTGTGGGTCGCCGCTCGGACCGCAAAGGCCAGGAAGTCATGAGTAGCCAAGACATCCCAGAAGAGAACCTGCCCGCAGCGCAGGACCCCTCGCACGACGTGGAGGGCATCGCGGACGAGGAGCACCCGTTCGCGGACCCGGGGCTGCCGCCCCACGAGCACCGTGTGCAGGACATCGACGAGCAGGCCGCCCGGCGGTCCGAGCGCGTCGTCGCCCTGCTGTTCACGATCTCGATGCTGGCCACGGCGGGCTTCATCGCCTCGTTCGTGTCGATCCCGCACGACAAGTCGATCTTCGTCTTCCCGATCGGTCACATCAGCGCGCTGAACTTCGCGCTGGGCCTGACCCTGGGCACCGCCCTGTTCACCATCGGCGCGGGCGCGGTCCACTGGGCCCGCACCCTGATGTCCGACGTGGAGATCACCGACGAGCGCCACCCGATCGCGGCCGACGAGGAACTGCGCGCGAAGGTCCACGCGGACTTCAAGCAGGGTGCCAAGGAGTCCGTCATCGGACGCCGCAAGCTCATCCGCGGCACGATGTTCGGCGCGGTCGCGCTGGTGCCCCTCTCGGGCGTCGTGCTGCTGCGCGAACTCGGTCCGCTGCCCGGCACCAAGCTCCGCCACACCCGGTGGTCCCAGGGCAAGCTGATCATCAACATGAACACCAACGAGCCGATGCGCCCCTCGGACATCACCGTCGGTTCGCTCACCTTCGCCAGGCCCGACGGCCTGGAGGAGCACGACGAGGATTTCCAGAGCGAGATCGCCAAGGCCGCCCTGATGCTCATCCGTATCCAGCCGGAGAACATCAAGGACAAGCGCGAACTCGAATGGTCGCACGAGGGCATCGTCGCGTACTCGAAGATCTGCACCCACGTCGGCTGCCCGATCTCCCTGTACGAGCAGCAGACGCACCACGCGCTGTGCCCGTGCCACCAGTCCACCTTCGACCTCTCCGACGGCGCCCGGGTGATCTTCGGTCCCGCCGGTCACGCTCTGCCTCAGCTTCGCATCGGCGTGAACGACGAGGGCTATCTGGAGGCGCTCAGCGACTTCGAGGAGCCCGTCGGTCCTGCATTCTGGGAGCGCGGATGAGTACCGCAGCGAGCAACCCGAACCCGTCCGCCGGGTCCCCGGCGGAACGCGGGCGCAAGGCTCCGGCCGGCGAGCGCGTCGCCGACTGGGCGGACGGCCGGCTGGGCATCTACGCCCTGGCCAAGACCAACATGCGCAAGATCTTCCCGGACCACTGGTCCTTCATGCTGGGTGAGATCTGCCTGTACAGCTTCATCATCATCATCCTCACGGGTGTGTACCTGACGCTGTTCTTCCACCCGTCGATGAACGAGGTGGTCTACAACGGCTCGTACGTCCCGCTCCAGGGACAGCTGATGAGTGAGGCCTACCGGTCGACGCTCGACATCAGCCTGGAGATCCGCGGTGGTCTGCTGATCCGGCAGATCCACCACTGGGCGGCCATCGTCTTCCTGGCCGGCATGTTCGTGCACATGATGCGCGTCTTCTTCACCGGCGCGTTCCGCAAGCCGCGCGAGATCAACTGGCTGTTCGGCTTCCTGCTGTTCGTCCTCGGCATGTTCACCGGTTTCACCGGCTACTCGCTCCCGGACGACCTGCTCTCCGGCACCGGTGTCCGCTTCACGCAGGGCGCGATCCTGTCCGTGCCGATCGTCGGCACGTACATCTCGATGTTCCTGTTCGGCGGGGAGTTCCCCGGCCACGACTTCGTGGCCCGGTTCTACTCGATCCACATCCTGCTGCTGCCCGGCATCATGCTCGGTCTGCTGGTGGCCCACCTGATCCTGGTCTTCTACCACAAGCACACCCAGTTCGCGGGTCCCGGCCGGACCAACAAGAACGTGGTCGGCATGCCGCTGCTGCCGGTGTACATGGCGAAGGCGGGCGGCTTCTTCTTCCTGGTCTTCGGCGTCATCGCGGTGGTCGCGGGCCTGGTGGCGATCAACCCGATCTGGGGCATCGGCCCCTACCGTCCGGACATGGTGTCCACGGGCGCCCAGCCCGACTGGTACATGGGCTTCGCGGAGGGACTCGTCCGGGCCATGCCCGGCTGGGAGATCAACCTGTGGGGTCACACGCTGGTCCTCGGC
Organism: Streptomyces sp. SID8352; assembly: GCF_009862265.1. Lineage (GTDB taxonomy): Bacteria > Actinomycetota > Actinomycetes > Streptomycetales > Streptomycetaceae > Streptomyces. Next base: position 256,881 of record NZ_WWGX01000022.1, read on the forward strand.
GTGTTCGTCCCGCTGGTCCTCTTCGGCGTGTTCCTCGGCATGATCGCCCTGTACCCGTTCATCGAGTCCTGGATCACCGGGGACAAGCGCGAGCACCACATCCTGGACCGCCCGCGCAACGCCCCGACCCGGACGGCGTTCGGCGTGGCCTGGGTGACCGCCTACCTGATCATGCTGATCGGCGGTGGCAACGACATCGTCGCCACGCACTTCCACCTGTCGATCAACGCGGTCACCTGGTTCGTGCGGATCGGGTTCTTCCTCGGCCCGGTCGTCGCGTTCGTCATCACCAAGCGGATCTGCCTCGGCCTCCAGCGCCGGGACAAGGACAAGGTGCTGCACGGCCGCGAGTCGGGCATCATCAAGCGCCTGCCGCACGGTGAGTTCATCGAGGTGCACGAGCCGCTGAGCCAGGACCAGCTCCACACGCTCACCGCGCACGAGCAGTACAAGCCGGCCGAGATCGGCCCCACGGTCGACGCGAACGGCGTCGAGCGCAAGCCGAAGGCTCCGGAGAAGCTGCGCGCCAAGCTCAGCGACGCCTACTTCGGCGAGGACTCGCAGATCCCGAAGCCGACCGCCGAGGAGTACAAGGAGATCACGAGCGGCCACGGCCACCACTGATCCTCCGACGTCGCCACACCACGACGCAGGGCCCCGTCCGTTCCCCGGACGGGGCCCTGCGCCGTGCCCGTGCCTGGATAGGGTGGGGGAGACCATCTCCCGGAATCACACGAAGGCAGGACGGCTCATGAGCGCTGTGGCACCCGCTGGAGGCGACACCGCGGCGGGCCGCTCCTGGCCCGCCCTGCTGAACGGACTGCTCGACGGGCGGGACCTGTCCGCCGACGAGACCGCCTGGGCGCTGGACGTGATCATGCGCGGCGAGGCGACCGACGCGCAGATCGCCGGGTTCGCGGTGGCGCTGCGCGCCAAGGGCGAGACCGTCGAGGAGATCTCCGGGCTGGTCCGCACGATGTACGAGCACGCCAATGTGATCGAGGTGCCGGGCGAGACCGTCGACATCGTCGGCACCGGCGGCGACGGCGCCAAGACCGTCAACATCTCCACCATGTCCGCCATCGTGGTGGCGGGCACCGGGGCGAGGGTCGTCAAGCACGGCAACCGGGCCGCCTCCTCGGCGTCCGGCGCCTCCGACGTCCTGGAGAAGCTCGGCGTCAATCTGCAGCTGGCGCCGCAGCGGGTGGCGGAGGTCGCCGAGGAGGCCGGGATCACCTTCTGCTTCGCGGTGAAGTTCCATCCCTCGCTGCGCCATGTCGCCGCCGCGCGGGGCCAGCTGGGCATCCGCACGGTCTTCAACTACCTGGGTCCGCTGACCAACCCGGCCCGGGTGAAGGCACAGGCGATCGGCGTCGCCCACGCCCGGATGGCGCCCATCATGGCCGGGGTGTTCGCCGAGCGCGGCCACTCCTCCCTGGTCTTCCGGGGCGACGACGGGCTGGACGAGCTGACCACCTGCGCCACCTCGCGGGTCTGGGTGGTCCGGGACGGCGGGGTCACCGAGGAGGCCTTCGACCCCCGCGACGTCGGCATCGACCTCGTCCCCGTCGAGGCGCTGCGCGGCGCCGACGCCTCGTACAACGCCGATGTCGCCCGGCGGCTGCTGAGCGGCGAGCGGGGGCCGGTGCGCGACGCGGTGCTGCTGAACTCGGCGGCGGCCCTGGTGGCCCTGCGGCCCGGCGGCGGGACCCTGACGGAGCGGATCCGGGCCGGCATGGACCGGGCCGCCGAGGCGATCGACTCGGGCGCGGCCGCGCGGACCCTGGAGCGCTGGGTGGCCGCCAGCAACGGCTGACACACCGGCGTCCCCCGTGCGAGGCGTCCCGCGATCCGGTCCGGGGTTGCGGGACGCCGCCGTCTTCCCGTAACTTCCTTTCCAGGTCATGAGTGACAGTCATGCGGCCCCGGCCGACTGTCCGGCAACCCTCCGTCCGTGGCGGGGTGCCCCGGGTGAGGACCAGGCAGTGGACAGCAAGGTCCACGGCAAGCGCGGACCCCTCGCGAACACCAGGGGTCCTGGTCGTACGAGGGAGCCTCTTCCGTGAACCAGCGAATGCGATAGGGCCGCCGAGCCCCGCCTCCGCGTTTCCTGTCACCCTTCCCGCGCCGGTGCCCCCCCTGTCCCCGCGCGGTGAATCCCACCTGCCTTCACGGGAGTTCCGTCATGTCCGTTTCCGTCGTCCCCGCCTCCGCCTCCTCCGCCGCCCACCGGTCCGCCGCCCCGGCCTGCGGCCCCGCCGAGGCGATCCCCGCACCCGGCACCGACGCCTGCTCCGCCCCGCTGCCCGTGCTGGGCCGGGACGTCACCGTGCCGCTGGTCACCGGCGGCGAGGTCACCTACGCGGCGCTCGACTACGCCGCCAGCACCCCCGCGCTCCAGCGGGTCTGGGACGACGTGGCGGCCTACGCCCCGTACTACGGCAGCGTCCACCGGGGCGCCGGATACCTGTCGCAGCTCTCGACCGACCTGTTCGAGAACGCCCGCGCCACCGTCGCCCGCTTCCTCGGCTGCCGCGAGGACGACCAGGTCGTCTTCACCCGGTCCACCACCGACTCCCTGAACCTGCTGGCCGGGGCGCTGCCCGAGGGCTGCCGGGTGTTCGTCTTCGAGACCGAGCACCACGCCGCCCTGCTGCCCTGGCGGAACGCCGACGTCACCGTCCTCGACGCCCCGCGCTCGCCCGGCCGCGCCGTCGAGATCCTGGAGCGCGCCCTCGCCGCCCGGGAACCCCACGCCCCCGCCCTGGTCTGCGTCACCGGCGCCTCCAACGTGACCGGCGAGCTGTGGCCGGTGCGCGAACTGGCCGCCGCCGCCCATGCCCACGGTGCCCGGATCGTGCTCGACGCCGCGCAACTCGCCCCGCACCACCCCGTCTCGGTCACCGCGCTCGACGTCGACTGGGTCGCCTTCTCCGGTCACAAGCTCTACGCCCCCTTCGGCTCCGGGGTGCTGGCCGGCCGCGCCGACTGGCTCGGCGGCGCGGAGCCGTACCTGGCCGGGGGCGGCGCCAGCCGCGCGGTCACCCGGCGCGCCGACGGCGGCGTCGACGTGGTCTGGCACGACGGCACCGCCCGGCACGAGGCCGGATCGCCCAACGTCATCGGCGCCTACGCCATCGCCTCCGCCTGCGAGGCGCTCACCGAGGCCGGATTCGACACCCTGGTCACCCGCGAGCGGCGGCTGGTCGAGAGGGTGCGGGAGGGGCTCGCCCGGGTGCCCGGGGTCCGGGTGCTGTCCCTGTTCGGCGACGACGCCCCGCGGGTGGGCGTGCTGTCCTTCGTCGTCGAGGGGTGGAACAGCTCCCACTTCGCCGCCGCCCTCTCCGCCGAGTACGGCATCGGGGTGCGCGACGGGCTGTTCTGCGCCCATCCGCTGGTGCGGCTCCTGCTCGGCGGCGACCCCGGCACCGGGGGCGCCTGCGGCGCGCCGGAGGGGGACGCGGGGGAGCAGCCGCTGAACGCCGTCCGGGTCAGCTTCGGCGCGGGCACTCCGGACGAGCACGTGGAACGCTTCCTGGCCGCGGTGGGGGAGCTGGTCGGCGAGGGCGCCCGCTGGACGTACCGCGCGGTGGACGGCCGCTGCGTCCCGGACACCTCCGCGGCGCGCTGAGCCCGGCCCGCTCCGGCTCCGTCGGGCGGCGCCCGCCGGGACCCCGGCCGACGGGGCGGGGCGCCTGCGGCCGGGCGGGACGGGGGCCCGCGGCCGGAGGGACGGGGCGGAGCCGCCGGGGGGAGCCGCCGGGGGGAGCCTGGGGTCTTTCGTCTGGATCAGGCCAGACCCCGCGAGCCCGGCATGATCCAGACGAGATGCCCTAGTTGTCCAGCCCGATCGCGAAGGCCGCCTCCAGGTCGTGCTGGGAGTAGGTGCGGAACGCCACGTGCGTGTCCGTGCCCTCCACCCCCGGGATCTTGCTGATCCGGCCGGGGATCACCTCGGCCAGCTCGTCGTGGCGGCGCACCCGCACCATGGCGATCAGGTCGTAGGTGCCGGTCACCGAGAACACCTCGGTCACGTTCTCCAGCGCGGCGATCCGCTCCGCGATCTCGGGAATCCGGTCCACGCTGGTCTTGATGAGGACGATCGCGCTGATCACGGCTGGTTCTCTCCCTCGGGGGCCGTCGCTGGAACGCTCCTCACTCTAGTCGTACGCCCGGGGCCCACCCAGGCGAAGAGGAAGCCCAGCCCGAAGCCGACCAGATGGGCCAGATAGGCGACCCCCGGCCCGTCGCCCGCCCGTCCGGCGGCCGCCCACTGCAACGCCGCCCAGAACGGCAGCACCACCCAGGCCGGGAAGCGCAGCGGCAGGAAGAAGGCGAACGGCAGCAGACTGGTCACCCGGGCGCGCGGGAACAGGAACAGGAACGCGCCGAGCACCGCCGAGATCGCCCCCGAGGCACCCACCAGGGACTGCTCCGACCCCGGGTTGTCGGCCGCGTAGCCGAGCAGGGCCAGGGCGCCGCAGCCCAGGTAGAACAGCAGGTACCGCACCCCGCCCAGCCGCGCCTCGGTCATCGCCCCGAAGACGTACAGGAACAGCATGTTCCCGAGCAGGTGGACCCAGCTTCCGTGCACGAACAGGGCGGTGACCGGGGTCGCCCAGGAGCCCGGCAGGGGCGCGAACAGGTCCGCCGGGATCACCCCCCAGCGGTGGAAGTGGGCGCGCTGCGCCGTGAGCAGCTCCTCTCCGGTGCCGTACGCCGGGTTCAGGCCCGCCGCCGGGCTGATCACGAACAGTGCGCAGCACAGGGCGATCAGCGCATGGGTCACCGGGGCGGCCCGGCTCCGCGGCGGGCGGGACCGGCGCGGGGCCCGGACCGTCCGGAGGGCCGCCGAGAACCAGGTGCGGATCATGACTACAGAGCATGACGCAACGGTACGAATCACCCCGTATCGCCTCGCCGCCGCGGACGGGCGGGCGGAGCGTACCCGCCAGGCCGTAGGGTTACGTGCCTACACGCACCGGGCGCGGTCCGGCGCGTCATCGCCTGCGGAAGAGAGCGAACAGCCACGATGACGGTTCCCCTGCCCACGGCCACCACCCGGTGGCGCTGCACCCTCTGCGGAAACCTCACCCGCTTCGACGTCACCCGGGCGTCGAAGGTCGTCGAGTACGTCCACCTGGACCTGGCCGGAGAGCCGAAGGTCGAGGAGCGCGAGGTGCTCGGTGAGACCATCGAGTCGGTGCGGTGCCGCTGGTGCAACGCCGTGGACCAGGTCGAACTCGTGGACAGGCCGGGCGCCGGCTCCTGAGCGGAGCGGACCCGGCAGGTGGTCCCCCTGCGGGACCCTGCTCAGTATTGGGGTGACGGATGGCGGAGACGCGGAGCGGGGAGCCGGACGACGGCGCCGCCGAGGTGCTCGACCGGCCGCTGCCCGACGGCGTGCGCCGCAGGGTCGTCCAGATCGTCTCGGACGGCTTCGGCGGGCTGACCCTCACCGAACTGCCCGCGCAGCTGCGCCAGTACGCCCGCTTCGCCCCGAACCGCCGGACCAAGTTCGCCGGGAACGCCATGGCCGCCGCCGTGGAGAGCGATCCGCTGTTCCGCCAGCGCATCGGGGAGAAGCTCCGGGAGGCCCAGCCCGAGCTGGCCGGGGCCCTGGACTCCGGCTCCCTGCCCCCCGCCGCCGACCCCCTCGACGTGGCCGCCGCTGCCTATGTGCTGCGCCCCCACGGCTGGGTCAAGCTGGTCGCCGCCGCAGGCGAGGAGGCGCAGCGCGCGGACGCCGAGCGGGCCGGCGAGGAGAGCCGCGCCGAACTGGAGCGGCTGCGCGAGGAGCTGGCCCGCGCCCGGGACCACACCCGCTCCGAGACGGAGCGGCTGCGCGGTGAGCTGGAGGCGGTGCGGAAGGAGGCCGACTCCCTGCACCGCAAGCTGCGCTCCGCGCTCAGCGACGTGAAGCGGGGCGAGGCGGCGCTGCGCAAGGCGCGCGACGAGGCCGAGGCGGTCCGCGCCGAGAGCCACGCCCAGGTCTCCGCCGCCGAGAGCGAGACGCGGCGGCTGCGGACCCGGCTCGGGGAGGCGGAGGCCGCCCTGGAGGCCACCCGCCGGGCGGCGCGCGAGGGCCGCAGCGTCGAGGACATGCGGGTGCGGCTGCTGCTGGACACCGTGCTGGAGTCCGCGCAGGGGCTGCGCCGGGAGCTGGCGCTGCCGCCGGTGTCGGTGCGGCCCGCGGAGACGGTGGACGCGGTGGAGCCCGGCCGGATGACGCCGAAGGACATCGCGGCCCGCGCGCTCTCCGAGAACGACCCGGCCATTCTCGACCAGTTGCTCGCGCTGCCCCAGGCCCATCTGGTGGTCGACGGCTACAACGTCACCAAGACCGGCTATCCGCAGATGCCGCTGGAGAAGCAGCGGCTGCGGCTGCTCGGCCAGCTCTCCCAGCTCGCCGCGCAGACCGGCGCCGAGACCACCTGCGTCTTCGACGGCGCGGAGCTGGCGGCGCCGGTGCTGCTCGCGCCGCCGCGCGGGGTGCGGGTGCTGTTCTCCAAGCCGGGGGTCACCGCCGACGAGCTGATCCGCCAGCTGGTGCGCGCCGAGCCGCCCGGACGCCCGGTCATCGTCGCCTCCACCGACCGCGAGGTGGCCGACGGGGTGGCCAGGGCGGGGGCCAGGCCGGTGGCCTCGGCGGTCCTCCTCAAGCGCTTCTCGCGGGGCTGAGCCTCCGCCCCCTCCCGGCGTTCCGCCTCCCGCCGCGGTCCCTCGTGCCCTCCCGCGCCCTCGCGCCCCCTCCGGTGCCGTCCGTCCCGCGCCTCCCGTCGCCGTGAACGGCACGGCCGCCCCGCCGTCCGTGCCCCGAGCGAGGAGGCCCGGGCCGCCCCGCCGCCCCTGCAAGACCGTCCGGACCGTCCGTGTCAACCGCTGTGACCGATCCATCCGTTCAGCTCATCCATGTTCCGTATGCGGCTCACATGCCGCATGACCGGATTGAGGTGATATGGGGCGACGGACTGTCAGGGGCGCCTCACCAGCGGTGATTTCACGGCAAAATATGCCTCACCACTCACACTATTTTCGGCTGAGGATTTGAACTCATCACGACTTGGTCACTAGGGTCTGGCTTCGAACCCTCGAACGGGTTGTCCCTCTCAAGAAGGAGCTCGTCTCCGTGGCGTCCCACCGTCGTCCCAAACAGCCGAGCCGCACCCGTGTGACCGTGCTCACCACCGCGGCCGCCGCCGCTGTCGCTCTCAGCTCGCAGGCCGCCAACGCCGCGCCGAGCGAGAAGCCGAACAAGGACGAGGTCAAGTCCAAGGTCGACAAGCTCTACGAAGAGGCGGAGCAGGCCACCGAGAAGTACAACGGGGCCAAGGAGAAGCAGGAGAAGCTCCAGAAGGAGATCTCCACCATCCAGGACAACGTCGCCCGCGGTCAGGAGGAGCTCAACGACCTGCGCGACGGCCTCGGTTCGATGGCGAGCGCCCAGTACCGCTCGGGCGGCATAGACCCGTCCCTGCAGCTCTTCCTGTCGGCCGACCCGGACAGCTATCTGGACAAGGCGTCCACGCTCAACCAGCTCAGCGGTCAGCAGGTCGAGGCGCTGAAGAAGATCCAGGAGAAGCAGCGCACCCTCTCCCAGCAGCGTGCCGAGGCCACGGAGAAGCTCAAGGACCTCTCCGCCACCCGCACCGAACTGGGCAAGAAGAAGAAGGAAGTCCAGGGCAAGCTCTCCTCCGCCCAGAGACTGCTGAACACCCTCACCGCCGCGGAGAAGGCGGCCATCGCCGCCGAGGAGCAGCGCGCCACCCGCGCCAGCGAGCGCCAGGCGCTCTCCGCCAACCCGTCCTCGTCGTCGTCCTCCTCCTCCTCGTCCTCCGCCTCCCCGTCGACGGCGACCCCCGCGGCGCCCTCCTCCGGCCGTGCCGGGGCGGCCTTCGGCGCGGCGCAGGGCAAGATCGGCACGCCCTACGTGTACGGCGCCACCGGCCCGTCCTCCTTCGACTGCTCCGGTCTGACGTCCTGGGCCTACGCCCAGGCGGGAGTCGGCATCCCGCGCACCTCCCAGGCGCAGGCCAACTACGGCACGCGGATCTACTCCGCGAGCCAGCTCCAGGTGGGCGACCTCGTCTTCTTCTTCAACGACCTGCACCACGTCGGCCTCTACGCCGGCAACGGCCAGGTGCTGCACGCCCCGCGCACCGGCACCAACGTCCGGTACGAGTCCATGAACACCATCGGCGGCCCCTTCATGTTCGGCGTCCGCGTCTGACACCCGGCGCCGCGCCACCCCGGAACACCCCCCTGCCGTGCCGCCCGTTCGGGCGAATCACGGTACGGCGTCGCCGCCTCCCGCCCCGCCGCTGACCTGCGTCAGCGACGGGGCGTCGGCTTGTTCGAACCGCTCGGTCGTTGGCCGGGGTCCCGTCACGGGGCTACTGTCTGCCGCGTTTCCCCGACAGACAGCGGAAGGAGTGCGGCTTCCCGTGGGCTCCCATCGCCGCCTTGCACCGTCCGGTCCGGACCGCGGCGCCGTCGCCGCCGTCGGCCTGCTCTCCGCGGCGGCCGCCGTGCTCGCCGCCGTGCCGGCCGCCGCGGCGCCGCACGACGACTCCCGCCGGGACCGGCGGGCCGAGGTGGACCGCCTGTACACCGAGGCGGAGCGGGCGACCGAGGCGTACAACCGGGCCGGGGAGCGCACCCGCGCCCTGCGCGCGGAGATCGGCACCGCCCAGGACCGGATCGCCCGGGACCAGGAGCGGGTCAACACCCTGCGGGACGGCCTCGGTTCGCTGGCGGGCGCCCAGTACCGCTCCGGCGGCATCGACCCGTCCCTGGAGCTGCTGCTCTCCGCGCACCCGGACGACTACCTCGACCGGGCCTCCGTGCTGGACCGGATCGAGGGCCGGTCGGCCGGCCGGCTGACCGAACTGCGGGGCGCCCTGCGGGAGCTGGCCCAGGAACGCGCCGAGGCCGCCCGCAGGCTCGGCGAGCTGGAGCGGGGGCGGCGGACCGTCGCCGCCCACAAGAAGACCGTGGAGCGCAAGCTCGCCGCCGCCCGGCGGCTGCTCAACTCCCTCCCGGAGGACGACCGCGCCGGATTCGGCCGCGCCTCCCGCTCCGGCCGCGCCGGACTGGCCGGGCCCGAGGGGCCGGCCGCCTCCGGCCGCGCCGCGGCGGCCGTCGCCGCCGCCCGCTCCGCCCTCGGCAGGCCCTACGTCTGGGGCGCCAACGGCCCCGGCGGCTTCGACTGCTCGGGCCTGATGCAGTGGTCGTACGCCCGGGCCGGGGTGGGGCTACCGCGCACCTCGCAGGCGCAGCGGTACGCGGGGCGGCGGGTCCCGCTCTCCGAGGCCCGGCCCGGCGACCTCGTCGCCTACCGGGACGACGCCAGCCACATCGGCATGTACGTCGGCGGCGGCCGGGTCATCCACGCCCCCTACCCCGGGGCCGCGGTGCGCTACGACCCGGTCGGCATGATGCCGGTCTCCTCCGTCACCCGGGTCTGAGCGGTCCGCCACCGGGGCCCGACCGGTCCGTCACCGGGGTCCGACCGGTCCGTCACCGGGGTCTGAGCGGTTCGTCACCGGGGTCTGAGCGGTTCGTCACCCGGGTCCGATCAGCCCCGCACCGCCGACCCTCCGGACTCCGCCGTTCCGCCGCCCGTACGATCGGGCGGGTGGCTGGTCGTGGACGTCGGACATCGGGGCGCGCGGCGGGAGCGGTGCTCCTGCTGCTCGTCTCCCTCGTGGGCTGCGGCGCCCGGACGCCCGCCGACACCGTGCGGGACGAGGTGCAGCGGACGCTGAACCTGCGCGCGGCGGCGGTCCTGGCCCGCGACCCGGCCGTGCTCGCCCGCTCCGGCGCCGACGCCGGGTCCGCGAACCTGGGCGCGCTGCCCCTGGCCACCTGGTCCTACCGGGTGACGGGCGTGGAGCGGACGGGCGGCTCCGCCACCGCCGCCGTCGACCTGCGCTACCGGGTCGAGGGGTACGACCGGGGCGACGTCCTCGCCCGGCGCACCGTCCGGCTCCGCATGGGGGAGGAGGGGCGCTGGAAGGTGGAGACCGATCGCCCGGCGGCGGGGGCGCCCCAGCAGCCGTGGGACCAGGGCCGCGTCGAGGCCGTCCGGGGCGCGCACAGCCTCGTGCTGGGCGTCGGCCGGTCCGCCGGGGAGTTGCGCGGCTTCGCCGCCCTGGCCGACCGGGCGGTGCCCGCCGTGCGGGACGCGTGGGACGGCGACTGGGCCGGGCGGGTCGTCGTCCTCGTCCCGGGGTCCCTCGCGGGCATGGCCGGGCTGCTGGCCGCGCCCCCCTCCTCCTACCGGGGCATCGCCGCGGTCACCACCGGCGAGACCGGTCGCAGCGGTCTCGGCCCCGCCGACCGGATCATCGTCAACCCCGAGGCGTACGAACTCCTCGGCGACCAGGGCAGGCAGATGGTGCTCACCCATGAGACCGCCCATGTCGCCACCCGACCGCACACCACCCCCGCGACCCCGCTGTGGCTCTCCGAGGGGTATGCCGACTGGGTCGGCTACCGGGGCGGCGAGCGCTCCGTGTCCGGGGCCGCGCCCGAACTGGCCCGCGCCGTCGTGGCGGGGCGGCTGCCCGCCGTGCTGCCCTTGGACGAGGACTTCGGTTTCACCGGCCGCACCGACCGGCTGGCCCGCGCCTACGAGGGCGGCTGGCTGGCCTGCCGGATGATCGCCGACCGGTGGGGCGAGGAGCGGCTCGGCGCCTTCTACCGCGCCGTCGGCTCCCACGACGTCCGTCCGGGCGCCCTGGAGGACGCGATGGACCGGATCCTCGGCACGACCCCGGACGCCTTCACGGAGCGCTGGCGCGCCTATCTGCGGACGGAACTGGGCTGACGGGGCGGATGCGCCCGGGGCGGCGTCCAGGGGCTCCGGTACGCCGCCGGGGCCCCTGGGACCGGTGTCCCGGGGCGCCGCGGTCAGCGGGCGCCCCGGGGACCGGCGGGGCCGCGCCCGCCGGGGGCGCACTGTCCACACGAATACCGGGTCCCAGGGCAGCCGGGTCCCGGGCCGTGGGGGCTCCGTCCCCGGCTGACCGTCGGCCGGGGCCGGGGCCGGGGCCGGACGCGGTGCGCGTCTCGTCCGGGTCAGCGCCCCGCCGGGGCGCCCTCGGGGCGGGTCCCGGCGCGGTGGGGGAGCGGGAGGGCGGCGTCGCGGGGGACCGCGTCGCGCCACAGGGCGACGGCGGCGATGACCGCGGCCGCCACCAGGAGCCCGTTGCGCATCAGCAGCAGCCCGACGCCCAGCGCGTCGCTGGTGACGACATGGCCGAACCAGACGGGGAACTCCAGCGCGGTCACCGGGCAGGCCATCAGCACCAGCGCGGCGGGCTGCCGCATCCGGGTCGTGCGGAAGCAGCAGCAGACCGCCGCCAGGCCGACCAGCCACACCATGTACTGCGGGCTGAGCACCCTGCTGGTCACCGTGAACATCAGCACCGCCGTGAACGCCGCGTCCGCCGCCGTGTGCGCCGTGAACCGCGACGCCGCCAGCCGCCACAGCAGCAGCCAGCCGAGGACCATCCCGGTCAGCGCCATCGCCGCCGTGCTCACCGTGGCCACATGGGGGCCGAGGAACTCCATCGAGCCGTAGTTCAGCAGCACCCGGCCCTCCCAGCCCGCCTGCCGGGCGAAGTGGAAGACGAGCGCGCCCAGCGACTCCACCTCGGTGCCCCGGTCGCGCTGGAACGTCAGGAAGGCGAACGCCCCGGGCATGGCCGCCGCGAACAGCGCCGCCAGCCCCGCCCCGGTCACCACCGCCGCGGCCCACACCCGGCGCCCGCGCATCCCGAGCAGCACCAGGACCGGCCACACCTTCAGCAGCGCCCCGAACGCCGCCAGCGCCCCCGCGGCCCGGGGGTGCCGACCGGCGGCCAGCACCGCGGCCACCGCGACGGCGGTCACCATCACGTCGTAGCGGGCGTACACCGTCGGCCCGATCAGCGGCATGCCCACCACCCAGGCCCAGGCCCCGAGCAGGGAGCGCCCCCCGCCCCGGCCGGCGTACCCCAGCAGGGCGAGGACGGTCAGATCGGCGGCACAGGCCAGGACGAAGAAGGCCGTCGCGTAGTCCAGGAACGGCAGCAGCGCCGGGGAGAGGACGGGCAGGGCCGCGGCCGGGGGGTACTGCCAGGTGATGTCGTCCAGCGGAAACCTTCCGCCCCGCAGGACGTCGGACCAGCCCTGGTAGATCACCGACACGTCGCCGGTGACGTCCGAGCCCGGGAAGATCCACACCTTCAGCACGAACAGCAGCAGTGCCAGCCGCGACAGGGCCCACACCGCCACGAGCGCGGCCACCGCGGGCCCGCCCCGGGCCAGCCGGGCCGGCGACAGCCCGCCCAGGGGCAGGCGCAGCGGCAGTCCCTTCGTTCCGGTCACCGGCAGCGGGGCCCGGGAGGGCCTCGTGTCCGTCGTCTCCACCTGTTCGACCACCCGTCCGCGCCTGTCCTGCCGGTCGGGCCATGATGTCCCGGCCACCCGCGCCCGCGCCACCCGTGTCCGCCGCTTCCCCCGGGCCCTCCACACCCGCTCACCCCCGCGCCACCCGCGCCCCGCGCCCCTTCACCCGGTGCCGCCGCGCGGCCCGGAGCCGTCCCGGAGGGGCCGTTCGGTAGGGTCGGCGGCGATGCGCAAGACCTTGATCGTCACCAACGACTTCCCGCCCCGCCCCGGCGGCATCCAGGCGTTCCTGCACAACATGGCGCTGCGCCTGGACCCCGAGCGGCTGGTCGTCTACGCCTCCACCTGGAAGCGTGGCCGGGAGGGAGCCGAGGCCACCGCCGCCTTCGACGCCGAGCAGCCCTTCACCGTCGTGCGCGACCGCACGACCATGCTCCTGCCCACCCCGGGCGCGACCCGACGGGCGGCCGGGCTGCTGCGCGAACACGGGTGCACGGCGGTGTGGTTCGGGGCGGCGGCGCCCCTCGGGCTGATGGCACCGGCGCTGCGGGCCGCCGGCGCCGAGCGGATCGTCGCCACCACCCACGGCCACGAGGCGGGCTGGGCCCAGCTCCCCGTCGCCCGGCGACTGCTGCGCCGCATCGGCGGGTCGACGGACACCATCACCTACCTGGGCGAGTACACGCGCTCCCGGATCGCCTCCGCGCTGACCCCGTCGGCCGCCGCCCGGATGCGTCGGCTGGCGCCGGGCGTGGACGAGGGGACCTTCCACCCGGGCAGCGGCGGCGACGCCGTGCGGGCCCGGCTGGGGCTCGCCGGGCGGCCGGTCGTGGTGTGCGTCTCCCGGCTGGTGCCCCGCAAGGGCCAGGACACGCTGATCCGGGCCATGCCCAGGGTCCTGGCCGCTCACCCGGAGGCGGTGCTGCTGGTCGTCGGCGGGGGACCGTACGGGAAGGACCTGCGCCGCCTGGCCCGCGGGACCGGGGTCGCCGACGCGGTCCGCTTCACCGGCTCCGTCCCCTGGGCCGAGCTGCCCGCGCACTACGGCGCCGGCGACGTGTTCGCGATGCCCTGCCGGACCCGTCGGGGCGGCCTGGACGTGGAGGGGCTCGGCATCGTCTACCTGGAGGCGTCCGCGACCGGGCTGCCCGTCGTCGCCGGTGACTCCGGCGGCGCCCCGGACGCGGTCCTCGACGGCGAGACCGGCTGGGTGGTGCGCGGCGGCTCCCCGGAGGAGACCGCCGACCGGCTCGTCACCCTGCTCGGCGACCCGGAGCTGCGCCGCCGGATGGGGGAGCGGGGCCGGGCCTGGGTCGAGGAGACCTGGCGGTGGGACCTGCTGGCGGGGAACCTGAGGGCGCTGCTGTAGCGGGCCGCGGTCCGGCGCGGGGCGGTGGTCCGGCACGGGTACGGGAGCGGGGGCCGTGGTCCGGGCACGGGCCGGGGACGCGGGGCGGTGGCCCGGAGCCCGGCGTTCCCCGGCCGACGTGCCCGCGCCGCCGTCTACGTGGTGTAGAGCGTCTCGATCTCGGCCGCGTAGTCCCGCGTCACCACGTTCCGCTTCAGCTTCAGCGACGGTGTCAGATGCCCCGACTCCTCGGTGAACTGGGTGGCCAGCACCCGGAACTTGCGCACCGACTCCGCCTTGGACACCGCCGCGTTCCCGTCGTCGACGGCCGTCTGGACCGCCGCCAGCAGGTCCGGGTCGTCCCGCAGCGCCGCCGCCGTCGACCCGGCGGGCTTGCCGTGCTCCGCGCACCAGCGGCCGAGGAACTCCTCGTCCAGGGTGATCAGCGCGGCCACGAACGGGCGCCCGTCGCCGACCACCATGCACTCCGCGACCAGCGCGTGCGCCCGGACCCGGTCCTCGATCACCGCCGGGGCCACGTTCTTGCCGCCCGCGGTGACGATGATCTCCTTCTTGCGGCCGGTGATCCGCAGATAGCCGTCCTCGTCGAGGGTGCCGAGGTCGCCGGTGTGGAACCAGCCGTCCGCCAGCACCTCCGCCGTCGCCGCCGGGTTGTTCCAGTACTCCTTGAACAGGTGCTCGCCGTGGAGCAGCACCTCCCCGTCGTCCGCGATGCGCACCACCGAGCCGGGCAGCGGCTGGCCCACGGTGCCGATCTTCTGCCGGTCCCAGGGGTTGAAGGCGGTGGCCGCGCACGACTCGGTCAGGCCGTAGCCCTCCAGGACGGTGAAGCCGATGCCGCGGAAGAAGTGGCCGAGCCGCTCGCCCAGCGGGGCGCCGCCGGAGATGGCGTACTCGCCGCGCCCGCCGAGCACCGCGCGGAGCTTGCCGTAGACCAGCCGGTCGAAGACCCGGTGCCTGATCCGCAGCCCCAGGGAGGGGCCCGAGGGGCTGTCCAGCGCCCGGCTGTAGGCGATGGCCGTCCCGGCGGCCCGGTCGAAGATCCGCCCCTTGCCGTCGGCCTGCGCCCTGGCCCGCGCCGCGTTGTAGACCTTCTCGAAGACCCGCGGCACCCCGAGGATCAGGGTCGGCCGGAAGGCGGCCAGCTCGTCGGTGAGGCTGCGGATGTCCGGGACGCAGCCCAGCTTGATCGGCGCCATCATCGGCGCGATCTGCACCAGCCGGCCGAAGACGTGGGCCAGCGGAAGGAACAGCAGCACGGAGCACTCGTCGGTGCGGAACAGCGGGCGCAGCCGCTCGACGACGTTGCCGCACTCCGCGAAGAAGTTGCGGTGGGTGAGCACACAGCCCTTGGGGCGCCCGGTGGTGCCGGAGGTGTAGACGATGGTCGCCGTGTCGTCGGCCTTCGCGATGGAGCCGCGCTCCTCGACCGCCGCGTCGCTGACGTCCTGCCCGAGCCGCTCCAGCTCCGCCACGCCCCCGGCGTCGATCTGCCAGAGGTTCTTCAGCGCCGGGAGGTCCTCGCGCACCGACTCCACGGCGGCGGTGTGCCCGGCCGACTCCACGACGCAGGCCGTCGCGCCCGAGTCGCCGAGGATCCACCGGATCTGCTCCGCCGAGCTGGTCTCGTACACCGGCACGGTGACCGCGCCCGCGCTCCAGATCGCGAAGTCCAGCAGCGTCCACTCGTAGCGGGTCCGCGACATCAGGCCCACCCGGTCGCCCGGCTGCACCCCGGAGGCGATGAGCCCCTTGGCTGCGGAGCACACCTCGGCGAGGAAGTCGCGGGCGGACACGTCCTGCCAGACCCCGTCCGCCTTCCGGGCGATGACGGCGACCTCGGGATGCTGCGCGGCGTTTCTGCGGACGATGTCGGTGAGGTTTCCGTCCGCGGGGATCTCGTACAGGGCCGGAAGGCTGAACTCGCGCAAGACTGCTGCTCCTCATAGGGCGCCGGCGCCACGACGTTGTGTGCTGCGACGGTGTGTCCATGGCTCGGGCACGAGTGGACGGGCCGGACGTTACCCGCCGGTATGGCCTCTCCGACAGGGGGTCTCCGCGAGATGTTCGCCGCGTCACACGGTTGGGGTCTGCTTCGCGCACAGTAGTCGACACTCCGGGAGCCGAGCCAGTAACCGCAGGTCGGAACGGTCTGTTCAGCGGCTCCCGGCTCTGCCTAGGCTTGATCGCCATGGCACCCTCCTCCTCCCCGTCCGGCACCCGCACGACCCGGGTGCATGTGGTCAGCGACGTCCACGGCAACGCCCGTGACCTGGCCCGCGCCGGTGACGGCGCCGACGCCCTGATCTGCCTGGGCGACCTCGTCCTCTTCCTCGACTACGCCGACCACGCGCGCGGCATCTTCCCCGACCTGTTCGGCGTCGAGAACGCCGACCGCATCGTGGCGCTGCGCACCGCCCGCCGCTTCA
This sequence comes from Streptomyces sp. SID8352, assembly GCF_009862265.1. Lineage (GTDB taxonomy): Bacteria > Actinomycetota > Actinomycetes > Streptomycetales > Streptomycetaceae > Streptomyces. The sequence goes on from NZ_WWGX01000022.1 coordinate 273,075, forward strand.
CCGAGGCGCGGGAGTTCGCGAGCCGGCTGTGGGCGGGGGTGGGCGGGGAGCGCGCCGGACTGATCGAACGGGCGGTGCGCGGACAATACGCCGAGATGTTCGCCGCCTTCCCCACCCCGACGTACGCGACCTACGGCAATGTCGACATGCCGCCCCTGTGGCCGGAGTACGCCCGGCCCGGTACCACCGTGCTCGACGGCGAGCGGGCGGAGATCGGCGGCCGGGTCTTCGGCTTCGTCGGCGGCGGACTGCGCACCCCGATGCGCACGCCGTACGAGATCGGGGACGAGGAGTACGCCGCGAAGATCGAGGCCGTCGGCGAGGTCGACGTGCTCTGCACCCACATCCCGCCCGAGGTCCCGGAGCTGGTCTACGACACGGTGGCGCGCCGGTTCGAGCAGGGCAGCCGGGCCCTGCTGGACGCGATCCGGCGCACCCGGCCGCGCTACGCGCTGTTCGGCCACGTGCACCAGCCGCTGGCGCGGCGCATGCGGATCGGCCGGACCGAGTGCGTCAACGTCGGCCACTTCGCGGCCACGGGGAGGCCGTGGGTGCTGGAGTGGTGACGGCGGCGGCGCGGACGGTGGGAGCGGTGACGGGGCCGGTGCCGTTCCCGGCGGGCCCGCCGGCAACGGTGAGCGCCGCACCCGGGGCCGGCGGCGCGACGCGGGCCCCGCGTGGACGCGGTGCGTCGGGCCCCGCCGGGTGCCGCGAGCGCGGGGAACCCGCGCCGGGCCGCGCACCGGGTCCCGCGGTCCGGGGCGTCGCCCCGGGGGAGCCGTCGGCGGGCGAGGGGCGCGCCCGGGAGGCGCCGGGGGCGCGGCCCGGGGAGACGGAGGAGCGGCGCGGGAGCAGTGTGCGGGCCGGACGGGAGCAGTGTGCGGGCCGGACGGGAGCGGGGCGGCCCGGAGCCCCGGGGCAGGTGGTGACATCCGGGGGGTCCGTGCGCGATAGCCTGCACGCGGCGCGCACGAGCGTCACGGCGGCGTGCGGCGGCGCACCGCGACGCACGGCCACCCATCACACCCGTCCGCATCCGGAGGAGCCACGACGATGGCGGAACACACCAGTTCGAGCATTACCATCGAGGCGGCACCCGGCGCTGTCATGGCGGTCATCGCCGACTTCGCCCGGTACCCGGACTGGACCGGCGAGGTCAAGGAGGCCGAGGTCCTCGCGACCGACGACCGGGGCCGCGCCGAGCAGGTGCGCCTCGTCATGGACGCCGGGGCGATCAAGGACGACCAGACCCTCGCCTACACCTGGACCGGCGAGCACGAGGTCTCCTGGACGCTGGTCAAGTCCCAGATGCTGCGCTCCCTGGACGGCACCTACCTGCTCACCCCGTCCGGCACCGGCACCGAGGTCACCTACCGGCTGACCGTCGACGTCAAGATCCCGATGCTCGGCATGATCAAGCGCAAGGCCGAGAAGGTCATCATCGACCGCGCCCTCGCCGGGCTGAAGAAGCGCGTGGAGACGACCGCGAAGTAGCCCCGCCCGCGCGGGTAGCGTTCACCCTCATGCGCACCCTCCTGATCACGGGCCCCGGCGGCAGCGGACGGACGACCGTGGCGGCCGCCACCGCGCTCGCCGCCGCCCGTGCGGGCACCCGCACCCTGCTCCTGGGCGCCGACCGCGACGACACCCTCGGCGCCGTCCTCGGGACGCCCACCGGACCGGCCCCGGCCGCCGTCGCCCCCGGGCTGACCGCCTGGCGCCCCGACGCCGCGCAGGGCTTCCGGGACGACCTCGCCGCCCTCCAGGAACGCGCCGCCTCCGCCCTGGAACTGCTCGGCGCCGCCCGACTCGACCCCGAGGAACTCACCCCCCTGCCCGGCGCCGACGAACTGGCCCTGCTGCGCGCCCTGCGCACCGCCGCCCCCGGCGGGGACGGACCGGCGTACGACCTCCTCGTCGTCGACCTGCCGCCCGCCGCGCGCGCCCTCGCGCTGCTCGCCCTGCCCGGGGAGCTGCGCCGCTATCTGCGCCGCCTCCTCCCGCCCGAACGGCAGGCGGCCCGCGCCCTGCGCCCCGTCCTCGGACGGCTCGCCGGGGTGCCCATGCCGACCGAGTCCTTCTACGAGGCCGCCGCCCGCTGGGACCTGGAGCTGGCCGCCACCGAGGACGTCCTGGCCGACCCGGGCACGGTCGTCCGGCTGGTCGCCGAACCCGGCCCGGCCGGGGCCGACGCCGTGCGCACCGCCGTCCTCGGCCTCGCCCTGCACGGACTGCGCGCCGACCTGCTGGTCGCCAACCGCGTCCTGCCCGGGGACGGCGCGGCCGACGGCTGGCTCGCCGGGCCGGTGGCGCAGCAGCGCAAGGCCCTGGAGGAGTGGCAGGGCACCCACGCCGTGCACCGCGTCGCCCACCTCGGACGCGACCCCCGCGGCGCGGACGACCTCGCCGCGCTCGCCGCGGCCCCGGCCGTCCCGGGCGCGGAGGCGGGCCCGGGCACCGGCGGGGACGGCGCCCCCGCGGTGGGGCGGGTCGCGTGGCCGGTCACCGACCGGCTGGCCGGGGACGGCGTCCTGGTCTGGCACATCCCCCTGCCCGGCGCCCTGCGCGAGGAGCTGGACCTGATCCGGCGCGGCGACGAACTCGTCCTCACCGCGGGGCCGTTCCGCCGCATCGTCGCCCTGCCCTCCGCGCTGCGCCGCTGCACCGTCGACGGGGCCGCCCTCAGGGACGGCACCCTCACCGTCCGCTTCGCCCCGGACCCCCGGCTGTGGCCCCGGAGCCGGTGAACACGGGGCGGCCGTTCGGGTAACGTCGTAAGGGCGAACCGTCATCAGGAGCCCGTCATGAGCGAAGACCTCCCCCCGTCCGAGGCGGACCGCCCGGACGGGACCGACCCGGCCGGGAACCGGCCGTCCGGACCGCCGGAGCCGTCGGGAGCGTCCGAGGGCCCCGGGGCGTCCGAGCCGCAGGAGGCGTCCGGGGCGCCGTCCGGGCCGACCGCGTCCTCCGCCCGGTCCGCCCGCGCCGACGGCGACCGGGTCCGCGCGACCGACGCCGACGCCTGGGCCACCGCCTGCGCCGAGGACCTGGAGGCCGAGCGGGCCCGCCGCCGGGCCGACCGGGGAGCGCCGCCCGGCTCCGCCGCCGAGGAGCTGCGGCGGCTCGTCGAGACCGTCGCCGACAAGCTCTCCGGCCTCCAGCCGCCGCCGTTCGGCCCGTTCGCCGGGCCCGCCGCACAGCAGGTGGTCCGGCAGGTCGTCCAGCAGGCCCGGGCCGCCGTGGAGCCCGTCATCGAGCGCAACCCGGATGTCTTCGACCACCTCGCGGCGGCCGGGGGCGAGATCCTCGCCGCCTACCGCTCGGCCGTGCGCGGCCAGGAGGCCCGCTGGACCTCCGGGGAGGACCCGCGCGACACCCGCGACCCGGACGCCCGCGACGGGGACGGGCCCGGCGGGGACGGGGACGACGGCGGGGACGACGGCACCGGTCCGGGCCGCCGCATCGACCTGGACTGACGCCCTCCGGCCCGCTCCCGGCCACCGCGCCGGGGGCCGTCCAGGCGCGGTGGCCGGCGCCTCTTCCGGCATGCCCGCCGGGCCTCCGTCCGAGGGGCGGGGGGCCTGCGGACGGCGCCCTCCCGGCTGCGGTGGCTCGGGTACGGTTGGCCGTAGCGGGCTCGACCGAACTGAGGGATTCATGGGACTCACCATCGGCGTCGACATCGGCGGCACGAAGATCGCGGCCGGCGTGGTCGACGAGGAAGGCGCCATCCTCTCCACCTTCAAGGTGCCGACCCCCGGTACCCCCGAGGCGATCGTGGACGCCATCGCCTCCGCAGTGGAGGGCGCCCGCTCGGGGCACGAGATCGTCGGCGTGGGCATCGGCGCCGCGGGATACGTCGACCGCCACCGGTCCACGGTCTACTTCGCGCCCAACATCGACTGGCGCCAGGAACCGCTCAAGGAGAAGGTCGAGGCCCGCGTCGGCCTCCCCGTGGTCGTGGAGAACGACGCCAACGCCGCCGCCTGGGGCGAGTACCGCTTCGGCGCGGGCAAGGGCCACCGCAACGTCATCTGCATCACCCTCGGCACCGGCCTCGGCGGCGGCATCATCATCGGCAACAAGCTGCGGCGCGGGCACTTCGGCGTCGCCGCCGAGTTCGGCCACATCCGCATGGTGCCCGACGGCCTGCTCTGCGGCTGCGGCTCCCAGGGCTGCTGGGAGCAGTACGCCTCCGGCCGCGCCCTCGTCCGCTACGCCAGGCAGCGCGCCCGCGCCACCCCCGAGCGCGCCGAGCTGCTGCTCGCGCTGGGCGACGGCACCCCCGACGGCATCGAGGGCAAGCACATCTCCGTCGCCGCCCGGCAGGGCTGCCCGGTCGCCGTCGACTCCTACCGGGAGCTGGCGCGCTGGGCCGGCGCCGGCCTCGCGGACCTGGCCTCGCTGTTCGACCCGTCCGCCTTCATCGTCGGCGGCGGCCTCTCGGACGAGGGCGAGCTGGTCCTCGACCCGATCCGCAAGTCCTACAAGCGCTGGCTGGTCGGCGGCAACTGGCGCCCCGTCGCCGAGGTCATCGCCGCGCGCCTGGGCAACAAGGCGGGGCTGGTGGGCGCGGCCGACCTGGCCCGGGAGCCCGACCCGATCATGTGACGGCCCGGGCCGGACCGGACCCCGGGTCCCGCGCCTCCGGGACCCGCGCGCTCGCTCGCACGCACCTCCGGGTTCCGCACCTCCGGGGCACGTCCGGCCCTTGCCCGCGGCCGGGCGTACCCGCCCCCGTTCCGCTGCTCCTGGTGTCCACCAGGGTGGACCGCTCCCCGTCGGACGTGTCCGGTGTCCCGCCGGTGTCCGCCAGGTGCGACCGTGCCGGTCCCGGTCCGGTGTGCCCGTTCCGGTCTCCACCTGGCGGCCCCGCCCTCCCGGCTGCTGTCGGGCGGGCCGTGCCGGTGTGCGTCGGGTGTCCGGGGTCTTCCGGTCGGCGCCGTACCCGGCGTGACCAGCGGGTGTGGTGGGTGGACGCGGCGTAGATTGGCGCGCATGGCCACGCCCACCTCCCTCCCCCCGCTCCCCAACTCCCGTACCGAGACCGACGGTTCCGCGGTCGTCCGGGTGCTCAGCTACAACGTCCGCTCGCTGCGCGACGACACCGGCGCGCTCGCCCGGGTCATCGCCGCCTGCACCCCCGATCTGGTCCTCCTCCAGGAGGCCCCCCGCTTCTTCCGCTGGCGCAAGAAGCTCGCCCGGCTCGCCGCGGCCTCCGGCCTGGTGATCCTCTCCGGAGGCGGCACGGCCGCCGGTCCGGCCCTGCTCTGCTCGCTGCGGGCCACCGTGGAGCGGACCGGGGACCTGCTGCTCCCGCTCGTCCCCGGGCGGCACCGCCGGGGCCTGGCCACGGCCGTGGTCCGGATCGGTGGCGCCCGGCTCGGCGTCATCGGCTGCCACCTCTCCCTGGACCCGCGGGAGCGCCACGCGCAGGCCGGGCTGGTCCTCGACGCCCTCGCCGGGCTGGACGTGAAGCACGCCGTGGTGGGCGGCGACCTCAACGAGGCCCCCGGCGGCCCGGTCTTCGAGCGGTTCGGCGAGGAGTTGCGGGACTGCCGGACCGTCGCACCCTGGGGCGGCGAGCACACCTTCACCCCGGCCGACCCCCGGCGGCGCGTGGACGCGGTCTTCGCCACCGCGGGCGTCGAGGTGCTGGGCTGCGGGGTGCCGTCGGGGCTGCCCGGGGTGGCGGCGGCCGATCTGCGGGCGGCCACGGACCATCTGCCGGTCCTGGCCGCCCTCCGCGTCCCCGCGGCCTGAGGCCGCGTCACCGGCGCCCGCCCGGCGGGAGGCCGGGACCGCGCCCGGCCCCGGCCGGACGGCGGCGCGGCGGGCCGGTGGGCCCTGCCCACCGGGCCGGGGCCACCGGGAGCACCCATCGGACGCCGCCGGACCCGCCCGCGCGGACGGGGGAGGGGCGACGACAGGGCCTGAGACCTGTCCGAGGATTCCCGTCCGCCTCACGAGGCCGTGCACGCACTCTCGCCGCACCGGCCCCGGCCCCGAGTACGTCCCGGACGAAGCCCTGGGGCCCGCGCGCCGGGAGTACGCGGACGACGCCGCGCGGCCGCCCCGGGGCGACGACGGCAACCGTCGGACAGGGCCTAGACCACGGCCCCGCGCCCCGGGTCCTCGTCGTCCTCGTCCGTGCGCATCCGCGTCACCAGCGTCGCGACACCGCCGAGGAAGCCGCCGATGCTGAGCGTCGTCAGCCACCAGGTCATGTCCCAGGACAGCAGCACCGCCAGCAGCAGGAGCACCGGACCGCCGAGCACACCCAGCCAGGCGAACCGGTCGGTGGCGTCGCCACCGGCCATCGGGGGCGGCTCGGGCGGTACGAAGTGGCCCTCGTCGTCCTCGTCGAAGTCGTCCTCGGACGCCTCGGCCAGACTGTGGTCGCGCGGGCCGACCCCGGGCGCGAAGGCGATCGAGCTGCCCAGCGGCCGGGCCGCGGGCGACGCCTCCGGCTCCGGGTCCGGCTTCCCGTCGTTGGGCTCCGCCTCCAGCAGCGCCAGGTCCTCCACCGACTTGAACGGCTTGGCGCCCGGCGGGTCCGGCGGCTCCTGCCCGTACCCGGCGACGATGGACTGCCAGGCGGCGTCCTCGTCGAACGGCACGCCCTGGCCCCGGGCCGCCTCGTCCCGGCGCTCCCCGCTCTCCCGGTCCTCCCGGTCCTCGCGTTCGGACTCGTACTCAGCCACCTGCTGTCGTCCCTTCCTCACCGAGACCGGGCACCGGTTCCCCCACCGCACCGGGCGCGAGCCGGCCGATGAACGCGACGCTCCGCGCGAAGATCCGGTCCGCGTCATGGTCCAACGTCGCCACGTGGTAGCTCTGTTCCAGCAGGATCTCCGTCACGTCCGCCGACGACACCCGGCCCAGCACGCGCGCCGCGTCGGCCGGCGGCACGACATGGTCCCGCGGGCTGCGCATCAGCAGCAACGGCTGGGTCACCTGCGGCAGTTCGCCGTCGACGAGACGGAAGAACGAGCGCAGCGAGTACGCGGCGTGCAGCGGCACCCGGTCGTACCCCAGCTCCTCGGCCCCCGGCTTCGCGATGTCACTGGCGATGCCCCGCGTCGAGGGCAGCACATGGCGCAGCACCGGCAGCGCGTGCCGGGCCGCCCCGTGCATCCGGTTGGCCGGGTTGACCACCATCACGCCGTTCACCGCGTCCCCGTGCCGCGCTGCCAGCCGCAGTGCCAGGGCGCCGCCCATGGACAGCCCGGCCACGAAGACCCGGGCACAGCGCCCGCGCAGGGCGCGCAGCTCCCGGTCCACCTCGGCGTACCAGTCCTGCCAGCCGGTGCGCTGCATGTCCTGCCAGCGGGTGCCGTGGCCCGGCAGCAGTGGCAGCGAGACGGTCAGACCGCGCGCCGCCAGGTACCGGGCCCAGGGGCGCAGGGACTGCGGGGAGCCGGTGAAGCCGTGGCAGAGGAGCACGCCGGTGTCACCGCCCTCGTGGCGGTACGGCTCGGCTCCGGGCAGGACCGGCACGGGTCGGTCTCCTGTCGTGGGGGGCCGGCGCAGCCGGCGCGGGGGTGCGGTACGTGCGGGTACTTCACCGTACGCGACGACACCGACACCGACCAGGGCCGTCGGGGCCATTGACGGTCCCCCGGGATAAGGTCGACCCACGCATACGGGAGGCATTCGGTTGTTGTACGGCGCGATGAAGCTCACCATCGGGGGTTCGCTGAAGCTCGCCTTCCGTCCCTGGGTGGAGGGCCGCGAGCACATCCCGGCCCACGGGCCCGCCATCCTGGCCAGCAACCACCTGTCCTTCTCCGACTCCTTCTTCCTCCCCGCCGTCCTGGACCGCAAGGTCACCTTCATCGCCAAGGCGGAGTACTTCAACACCCCGGGCGTCAAGGGCAGGCTGACGGCGGCGTTCTTCAAGGGCGTCGGCCAGCTCCCGGTGGACCGCTCGGGGGCCCGGGGCGCGGGGGAGGCCGCCATCCGGAGCGGCATCGAGGTCCTGGAGCACGGCGAGCTGTTCGGCATCTACCCGGAGGGCACCCGCTCCCCGGACGGCCGCCTCTACCGGGGCAAGCCCGGCGGCCTCGCCCGGGTGGCGCTGGCGACGGGCGCGCCGGTCGTTCCCGTCGCCATGATCGACACCGAGAAGATCCAGCCGCCGGGGAAGGTCGTGCCCAAGCTGATGCGGCCCGGCATCCGCATCGGCCGCCCCCTCGACTTCAGCCGCTACCAGGGCATGGAGCACGACCGCTTCGTCCTGCGGGCGCTGACCGACGAGGTCATGTACGAGATCATGAAGCTCTCCGGCCAGGAGTACGTCGACGTGTACGCGACCGCGATGAAGCGGCAGCTCATGGAGGCGGCGAAGGCCGGCCGGGAGGCCGGGCGGGCGGAGAAGGACGCGGGCCGGGGGGCCCGGGCGTCGCTCGCCCGGGAGGAGAGGGACCGGCCCGCGCGGTAGCGCCGGGGCGGGGCACAGCGAGGAGCGGGGACGGGGGGCGGGGCGGATGGCCGGTCGCGCGAGGGTCATGAGGATGTCGGTCGAGCTGCCGATGTGGCGCGCGCTCGCCGGGTACCGCGTGCTCACCATGCTGTACGCCATCGGCTTCTTCGCCACCGCCCACTCCGGCTTCGTCCGCCCCTGGCCGGCCGTCGGCTACTACACCGTCCTCCTCGTCTGGACCCTCGCCACCCTGCCCCGCGTCGCCAACGCGGCGAGCTGCACCAAGCGGTTCCTCGCCGCCGACCTGACCGTCGCGCTCACCGGCATCCTCCTGACCCCCTTCACCGACGACCCGGAGCGGGTCATGGGGGGCGGCCCGACCCTGCCGTCGATATGGACCGCCGGTTCGGTGCTGGCCTTCGCCCTCAAGGGCGGCTGGCGCTGGGCGGCCCTCGCCTCCACCCTGGTCGCCGCCGCCAACCTGGCCGAGCGCGGCACCTTCGCCCGCGACACCCTGCACAACGTCCTCCTCGTCTGGATCGCCTCCATCGCCATCGGCTACGTCGTCGAGGTCGCCCGCGCCTCCGAGCGCACCCTCGCCCGCGCCCTGGAGATCGAGGCGGCGACCAGGGAGCGGGAGCGGCTCGCCCGGGACATCCACGACGGGGTGCTCCAGGTGCTGGCGATGGTGCAGCGGCGCGGCGCCGTCATCGGCGGCGAGGCGGCCGAGCTGGGCCGGATGGCGGGGGAGCAGGAGGTCGCGCTGCGCACCCTGGTCTCCGGCGGGCTGGTGCCCGTCTCCCGGGTCTCCGAGGACAGCACCGACGGCGCGGTGGTCCGCGTGGTGGATGAGCCGGAGGAGGACGCCCCGGACGCCCCGGTGGACCTGCGCGCGCTGCTCGCCCCGTACGCGGGCGCCCGGGTGCACCTGGCCGAGCCGGGCACCCCGGTGCCGATGGCCCCGGCGGCGGCGCGGGAGCTGGCCGCGGCCGTCGGCGCCGCTCTGGACAACGTCCGCCGCCACGTGGGCGCGGACGCCCGCGCCTGGCTGCTGGTCGAGGACGAGCCGGACGGGGTGGTCGTCACCGTCCGGGACGAGGGCCCCGGCATCCCCGAGGGGCGGCTCGCGGAGGCGGAGGGCCAGGGGCGGCTCGGCGTGGCCCTGTCCATCCGGGGGCGGCTGCGGGACCTCGGCGGCACCGCCGAGCTGATCTCGGTGCCCGGCCAGGGCACGGAGGTCGAACTGAGGGTCCCCAGGAGGACCTGAGGGCGCGGCGGCGACCGGGCCCGCGGACGGCAGCGGCGCGGGCACGCGGGTGGCGCGGGCGCGCGGAAGGTACCGAAGGCATCGACGAACACCGGCGGGATCCACGTCCGGGGGAAGGCAGCGGGCCATGAGTGAAGAGCAGCGGCCGATCAGGGTCATGGTCGTCGACGACCACCCGATGTGGCGCGACGCGGTCGCCCGCGACCTGGCCGAGTCCGGCTTCGAGGTGGTCGCCACGGCGGGCGACGGCGACCAGGCGGTGCGCCGTGCCCGGGCGGTCCGGCCCGACGTCCTCGTCCTCGACCTCAACCTGCCCGGCAAGCCCGGCGCGCTGGTCTGCAAGGAGGCCGTCGGCGCCGATCCCTCGCTGCGCGTCCTGGTGCTCTCCGCCAGCGGTGAGCACGCCGACGTGCTGGAGGCGGTCAAGTCCGGCGCCACCGGCTACCTCCTGAAGTCGGCCTCCACCGAGGAACTCCAGGAAGCGGTGCGCCGCACGGCCGCCGGGGACCCGGTCTTCACCCCCGGCCTGGCCGGCCTGGTCCTCGGCGAGTACCGCCGCCTCGCCTCGGAGCCGGCCCCGGCGTCCGGCACCGGTGAGCCGGGCGCCCCCCGGCTCACCGACCGGGAGACCGAGGTGCTGCGGCTGGTCGCCAAGGGCCTGGGCTACAAGCAGATCGCGGAACGCCTGGTGATCTCCCACCGCACCGTGCAGAACCACGTCCAGAACACCCTGGGCAAGCTCCAGCTGCACAACCGGGTGGAGCTGGTCCGCTACGCCATAGAGCGCGGACTCGACACCGACTGAGCCCCGCCGCCCCCGGCCCGCCCTGGCACACCGGGTACCTTCCCCGTGCCGCGCCCGGCCCGCCCCCGGCACACCGGGCACGGGGCCCCGGCGGTCCCGGCCCGCGCTCCCGGCCTGGCTGCCGCCCATGGCGCCGCCCGGCCTGCCCCGGCACACCGGGCACCCTCCCCGCGCCGTCCAGCCCGCCCCTGTACACCGGGCACGGCCCCCGGCGGTCCCGGCCCGCGGCCCCGCCCCGGCTGCCGCCCACGGCGCCGCCCGGCTCGCCCCGCCACACCGGGCACTCTCCTCGTGCCGCCCGGCCCCGCCCCCGGCACACCGGGCACGGTCCCCGGCGGTCCCGGCCCGCGGCCCCGCCCCGGTTGCCGCCCGTGGCGCCGCCTGGCCTGCCCGGTAGACCGGGCACCCTCCCCGCGCCGTCCGGCCCGCCCGCCCCGGCACACCGGGCACGGCCCCCGGCGGTCCCGGCCCGCGCTCCCGCCCCGGCACCGCCCGGCCCCCCGTGCGCCGGGCAGGCCCGTCCCGGTACCGCTCGCGCCTGCGCACCGGACACGCCGCTGGGCATTCCGGCCCGCGCCCGTGCCGGGCACACCGGGTGGGTCCGTCCGGCCACGGTCCGTGCCCCGCCACGCCGGGCACGCCCGGCCCCCGTTCCGTCCGGCGCCGGACGGCCGCGCGCCGTATATTCGGGCCCGGGTCCGGGCGGCCGTCCGGACCGACCGGCGATCCGGGAGTGTCCGTGGAGATCCTCGCCTTCGGCGTGCAGGCCGACGAGAAGCCCCTGATCGAGCGGGCGTTCCTCGGCCTGGAGGAGATCCGCTGCCTGGACGTCTTCCTCACCGAGGACACCGCCCCCATCGCGGCCGGCCACGAGATCGTCTCCTCGTCCGTCAACGCGGTGCTCGGCGCCCCGGTGCTGGAGATCCTCGCGGCAGGGGGCACCCGGCTGATCGCCCAGCGCTCCACCGGCTTCAACAACATCGACCTGGCCGCGGCCGAGCGGCTCGGGCTGACCGTCGCACGGGTCTCGTACTACTCCCCGTTCTCGGTCGCCGAGTTCGCCTGGACCCTCGCGACGGCCGTCAACCGCCGCATCGTGCGGGCCTCCAACCGCACCCGCGACTTCGACTTCCGGCTCGACGGGCTGATGGGCCGCGACCTGCACGGCCGCACCGCCGGGGTGCTCGGCACCGGGAAGATCGGCGAGGCGTTCGCCCGGATCGCCCACGGCTTCGGCATGCGCCTGCTCGGCTGGGACGTCGCCGAGAACCCGGCCTGCGCCGCGCTCGGCATGGAGTACGTCACCCGGGAGCGGCTGCTCGCCGAGTCCGACCTGATCACCCTGCACGTTCCGCTGATGCCCGAGACCCGGCACCTGATCGACGCCGCCGCGCTGAAGTCGATGAAGGACGACGCCATCCTCGTCAACTCCAGCCGCGGCGGACTGGTCGACGCCGCCGCCCTGGTCGGGGAGCTGCGCGCGGGCCGCTTCACCGGGGTCGGCCTGGACGTGTACGAGGCGGAGGCGGGCCTGTTCTACCTCGACAAGTCCCTGGAGCCCGTCGAGGACGACACCCTGGCCCGCCTGGTCACCTTCCCCAACGTCCTGGTCACTTCCCACCAGGCGTACTACACCCGGGACGCCGTCGGCCAGATCATCGACGCCACCGTGCGCAACGTCGCGGACTACCGGGTCGGGCGCCGCTCGGAGAACGTGCTGGTGCCGCGCGCCTGACCGGCCAGCTCCCGCACCAGCGCCGCCCCGTCGAGCGTCAGCACCGACTCGGGGTGGAACTGCGTCCCGGCGAACCCGGGCCCGCGCAGCGCGTGCACCTCGTGCCCCGGGCTCCGGCTGACCTCGACGCCCCGCGCGGCCAGCGCGGCGGCCCGCCCGTCGTCGCAGCGGGCCACGAAGCTGTTGTAGAAGCCGACCGTCTCCGTCCGTCCGAACAGGTCGATCTCCGTCTGCGCCCCCTGGTACGGCACCTCCTTGCGGACGATGTCCAGCCCCAGCTCGGCCGCGATCAGCTCGTGCCCGAGGCAGACCCCGAGGAGCCCGTGCCGGTGCTCCCGCAGCGCCTCGGCGGTCAGCGCCCGCAGCAGGCGCATCCTCGGGTCGGCGGCGTCCGCCGGATCGCCGGGTCCGGGCCCGAGCACCAGCAGCCCGCGGTGCCCGCGCACCGCCCCGCGCAGCCCCGGCTCGTCGTGGCGCCGGACGTCCACCGCGTACCCGGCCGAGCGCAGCAGGTGCGCGAGCATCGCCGTGAAGGTGTCCTCCGCGTCCACCACCAGGGCGTGTCCGGCGTCCGCCGGCACCGGCTCCCGCATCCGCAGCCAGAACGGCGCCAGCGCGGCCCGGCGCCCGTCCAGTGCCGCCCGCACCCGGGGGTCGTCGGCGAGCCGGGGCCGCGCCGCCCCGGTGCGGGGCCGCGCGGGACGCGCCCCCAGCGCCGCCAGCACCCCGGCCGCCTTGGCGTGCGTCTCCGCGACCTCGCCGGCCGGGTCCGAGCCGCGCACCAGGGTCGCGCCGACCGGCACCCGCAGCCGCCCGGCGGCGTCGATGTCGGCGGTGCGGATGAGGATGGGGGAGTCGAGGGTCCGGGCACCGCCCGCGTCCCGCCCGAGCAGCGCCAGCGCCCCGGCGTAGTAGCCGCGCCCCCCGCTCTCGTGCCGTTCGATGACCCGGCAGGCGTTCTGCACCGGCGAGCCGGTCACCGTCGCCGCGAACAGGGTCCGCCGCAGCACCTCGCGCACGTCCAGCGAGGACCGGCCGCGCAGCTCGTACTCGGTGTGCGCGAGATGCGCCATCTCCCGCAGCCGCGGACCGACGACGACCCCGCCCATGTCCCCGACGTCGCACATCATCTTCAGCTCCTCGTCGACCACCATCGAGAGCTCCTCGATCTCCTTGGCGTCGGCGAGGAACTCCAGCAGGTGCTCCGGGGAGGGGTCCCCGGCGGGATAGCGGTAGGTGCCGCTGATCGGGTTCATCACGACCGTCCCGCCGGACATCCGCACATGCGCCTCGGGGCTCGCCCCGACCAGCGTCCGCTCCCCGGTGTGCACGACGAACGTCCAGTACGCGCCCCGCTCGGTCTCCAGCAGCCGCCGGAACAGCGCCAGCGCGTCGGCCCGCCCGAAGCCCGGGACGGTGCCCCGGTACGTGCGCCGGATCACGAAGTTGGCGCCCTCGCCCCGGCCGATCTCCTCCTCCAGCACCCGCCGCACGATCGCGGCGTACTCCTCGTCGCCGGTGTCGAAGCCGCCGTCCTCGACGCGCACCGCGTGCCCCGGGAGCGCGTCGAGTGCCTCGGCCAGCGGCACCTCGTGCCGTTCCTCGGGGGTGAGCACCAGCAGCGGCGTGCCGTCGTCGCGGACGTCGAAGCCGCGCTCGCGGATCTGCCGGAAGGGGACGAGGGCCAGCCCCTCGTCGGGCAGCGACGCCAGCCGGGCGTGCTCGGTGACCGGTCCGGTCAGCAGCTCCACCACGTCGTGGTCGCGGCCGGGGGAGCGGCGGCGCAGCAGGGCGAACGGCCGGGTGCCGGCCGCGAGGGTGTCGAGCGGGTTCATGTGATCCGGGTCCTTCTCGTCGTGGAGGAGAGGGACGGTCCCGGCCGCGGAGACACCGAAGGCCGCCCCTCGGGGCGGCCTTCGCGAAAGTCGTGCGTACGCGCAGTCAGTGGGCCGCCGGATGAGCGGTCCACCACCAGGAACGGGTCGAGTGCGCGAACATGGCGGGCAGCGTACACGATCGGGCGGGTGGCGGTCGTGACGGACCGTGTCCGGACAGTGCCGTCTCACGGACTGGGCGGGCGGCGGTGCACCCCGGCCGACCGCGTACTGTTTGGAGCGTGACCGTCAACGCTGATTCCCGAAGTGTCGCCGCCGAGGCGACGTGGCGAAGCCTGCCTGCGGCGCAGCAGCCCGAGTACCCGGACGCCGAGGCCCTGCGCGATGTGATCGCCGAGCTGGGCACCTATCCCCCGCTGGTCTTCGCCGGTGAGTGCGACCAGTTGCGCGGGCGGATGGCCGCGGTCGCCCGGGGCGAGGCGTTCCTGCTCCAGGGCGGTGACTGCGCGGAGTCGTTCGACGCGGTGTCGGCCGAGCACATCCGGGCCAAGCTGAAGACGCTGCTCCAGATGGGCGCCGTCCTCACCTACGCCGCGTCCGTGCCCGTGGTGAAGGTCGGCCGGATCGCCGGCCAGTACTCCAAGCCGCGCTCCAAGCCCACCGAGACCCGCGACGGCGTGACCCTGCCGACCTACCGCGGCGACTCGGTCAACGGCTTCGCGTTCACCGAGGCCGACCGGGTGCCCGACCCGCAGCGGCTCAAGCGGATGTACCACGCCTCGGCCTCGACGCTGAACCTGGTGCGCGCCTTCACCACCGGCGGCTACGCCGACCTGCGCCAGGTGCACGCGTGGAACCAGGACTTCGTGAAGTCCTCCCCGTCCGGCCAGCGCTACGAGCAGCTCGCCCGGGAGATCGACAACGCGCTGCACTTCATGCGGGCCTGCGGCACCGACCCGGAGGAGTTCCGGACCGTCGAGTTCTTCGCCTCCCACGAGGCGCTGCTCCTCGACTACGAGTCCGCGCTGACCCGCGTCGACTCGCGCACCGGGAACCTCTACGACGTCTCCGGGCACATGGTGTGGATCGGTGAGCGCACCCGGCAGCTCGACCACGCGCACATCGAGTTCGCCTCCCGGATCAGCAACCCGATCGGCATCAAGCTCGGCCCCAGCACCACGGCCGAGGAGGCGCTGCAGTACATCGAGCGCCTCGACCCCGACCGCGAGCCCGGCCGGCTGACCTTCATCGTCCGCATGGGCGCCGACAAGGTCCGCGACAAGCTCCCCGAGCTGGTCGAGAAGGTCACCGCGTCCGGCGCCGTGGTGGCCTGGGTGACGGACCCGATGCACGGCAACACCTTCGAGGCGGCCTCGGGTCACAAGACCCGGCGCTTCGACGACGTGCTCGACGAGGTCAAGGGCTTCTTCGAGGTCCACAAGGGCCTCGGCACCCACCCGGGCGGCATCCACGTGGAGCTGACCGGCGACGACGTCACCGAGTGCGTGGGCGGCGGCGACGAGATCTTCGTCGACGACCTGCACCAGCGCTACGAGACGGCCTGCGACCCGCGGCTCAACCGCAGCCAGTCGCTGGACCTGGCGTTCCTCGTCGCGGAGATGTACCGGGACCAGTGAGGCCCGGCCCGTGCGCGCCCCGTGCGCGGGGCGGCACGGCACGGAGTGGGGCGCGGGTCACAGCCGATCCGCGCCCCTTTCCCTGTCGCACCTCCGCCGACATGGGTAAGGTTAGGTTTGCCTCACCGATCAATCGGGGCGGCGCCACTGATCGATCCCGTCGGGAGGTGAACCGCGTGTTCGTCTGCAGCTGCTTCGGTGTGACCGAGGAACAGGTGAGGAACCACGCGGAGGCGGGCGCCTGCACGCCTCGGCAGATCGCCTCCGCCTGCAAGGCCGGCACCGACTGCGGCGGCTGCGTCCGGCGCATCCAGGCCCTGCTGGGCCGCGGCGCCTGCCCCCGCCGGACCGTCGCCGACCGGGGCGGACCGGTTCTCGCGGAACTTCCCGGGACCGGCCTCCCCGAAGCCGCCTGAGCGGCCCCCTGCCGGGTCCGGCCCGGCGCCGGCGGCCCGCCCGTCCCGGTCAGTGGGACGAGAAGCCGTCCGTGCCCGGTCCCGAGGCGTCCGGCTGGGACTGCTCGATGACCGTCGACAGGTACAGCGACTCGCCCAGCTTCTCGATCAGGTCGAGCTGGGTCTCCAGGTAGTCGATGTGGTGCTCCTCGTCGGCGAGGATCGCCTCGAAGATGTTGGCCGACGTGATGTCGCTCTTGGCCCGCATCACCTCGACGCCGCGGCGCAGCCGGTCGATCGCCTCGATCTCGATCTCGCGGTCGGCCTGGAACATCTCGGTCACCGACTGGCCCACCCGGACGTGGAACAGCCGCTGGTAGTTCGGCAGCCCGTCCAGCAGCAGGATGCGGTCGGTGAGCAGCTCGGCGTGGCGCATCTCGTCGAAGGACTCGGCGCGGGTGTACTTCGCCAGCTTCGTCCAGCCCTTGTGGTCCTGCAGCTTGGAGTGCAGGAAGTACTGGTTGATCGCGGTCAGCTCGGCGGTGAGCTGTTCGTTGAGGAACTCGATGACCTCGGGGTCGCCCTGCATCGTGTGGGACTCCTTCCAGCGGGAACAGGAGGGTTGCGCCGCATGATTGCACCGGAGGGGAAGATCGTCCAGTAAGTCTTGACTTAGTGAGTACGTGCACGCTTGCACGCATTGGTCGTCCTCTGTCCGTGTTCGGGTGACCCCGAGCGGGGGCATCGGTCCCGGTCTGTCAGGATGGAGACATGGGTCAGCCGGTGGAACGCGCGTCGGGAGAAGGCGGTACGGAGGAAGCCCCGCGGTTCGAGCTTCCGCCGGGGCAGCGGCTCCAGCGCGGCTGGCCGGTCACCCACTACGGCCCCGTTCCCAAGTTCCGCCCCGAGCGCTGGGAGTTCCGGGTCTTCGGCGCCACGGCCGACGGCGGGAAGCACTGCTGGAACCACGACGAGTTCACCGCCCTGCCGTACACCACGGTCGTGGCGGACCTGCACTGCGTCACCCGGTTCAGCATGCTCGGCGCCGAGTGGGGCGGCGTCCCGGCCCGCACCATCCTCGGCCTCGCCCCGCCCGCGCCCTCGGTCACCCATGTGATGGTGTGGGCGGAGTACGGCTTCAGCTCCAACCTGCGGCTGGCCGACTTCGCCGCCGAGCGCACCCTCTTCGCCACCCACAAGGACGGTGAGCTGCTCACCGCCGAGCACGGCTTCCCGCTCCGCCTGATCGTCCCCCAGCTCTACGCCTGGAAGGGCCCGAAGTGGGTCCGGGGCGTCGAGTACATGACCGCCGACCGGCGGGGCTTCTGGGAGGAGCGCGGCTACCACAACATCGGCGACCCCTGGCGGGAGCAGCGCTACTCCTACCAGGAGGAGCCCGGGGACGGCCCGGAGCTCTGAGCCGTCCGCGGACCGCCTCCCGCTGCCCCGCACCCGTCCGCGGGCCCCGCCCTCCGTCCGCGGCCCCGCGGCGGCCGGCCGGCCCGGCCGGCCCCGGGCCCCGTGCCCCGGATCAGCCGTCGCGCAGCTTCTTCAGCCGCTCCACGTCCGCCGCGTGCCCCTCCCGGCCGCCCGGCGTCTCGATCACCAGTGGCACGCCCTTTGTCGCCGGGTGCGTCATCAGCGCCCGGAACGGGTCCTCCCCGATGTGCCCGGCGCCGATGTTCGCGTGGCGGTCCTTGCGCGCCCCGGCGACGTCCTGGGAGTCGTTGGCGTGGATCAGCCGCAGCCTCCCCTCGCTCACCGTCCCCACCAGCAGGTCCAGTGTCCGGTGCATCCCGTCCGGGCCGGTCAGGTCGTGCCCCGCCGCGAAGACGTGGCAGGTGTCCAGGCACACGCCCAGCCTCGGATGCGCGTCCAGCGCCTCGAAGTACGGCCCGAAGTCCCAGGTCCGGGAGCACAGCGAGGACCCCTGCCCGGCCGTCGACTCCAGCAGCAGGTACGGGTCGTCGTCGTGGGTCAGCTCCTCCAGCAGCGGCAGCAGCTTCTCCCTGACCTGCCGGAGGGCCACCGCGCGGTCCCGGCCGCCGGTCGCGCTGCCCGTGTGCACCACCACGCCCCGCGCCCCGATCGCCCTGCCCCGCCGCAGCGAGTGCCGCAGCGACTCCACCGAGCGCTCCACCGTCGCCTCGGTGTGCGAGCCGAAGTTGATCAGGTACGGCGCGTGCACGTACGCGGGCACCGACCCGGCGGCGCACGCCTCCCGGAACGCCTCGTCCTGCGCCGGGTTCCCGGCCGGGGTGGCCCAGCCGCGCGGATTGGCGACGAAGACCTGCACCGCCTCGGCCCCCAGCTCACGGGCGTAGGACATCCCGACGGAGTGCAGTCCGCCGGCCACGGGGACATGGCCGCCGACGGGGTTGCGGGGAAGGGCGGTGCGCTGTGTCGTCACCCGTCCAGGGTGTCATGCGGGATCACCCGACCGGACGTGCCCGCGCCCCCGGCCCGCGCCCGCCCCGCGCCCGGTCACCTGATGGTGATCGTGACCGTGGAGCCCCGGGGCGCGGTGTCGCCGCCCTCCACCGACTGCTTCTTCACGGTGTCCCCGAAGAGGCCGAGCAGCCCCCGCTCCTCCCGGACCTCGAAGCCCGCGTCCCTCAGCGCCCGGGTGGCGTCGTCCACGCTGTCCCCGACCACGTCCGGGACCTCGACCAGCTCCGGCCCCTTGGACACCGTCAGCGTCACCGTGTCGCCCTCGGCCGCCTCGCCGCCGCCCTCCGGGCTCTGCCGGGCGACCTCGCCCTCCTCGTACTCGGAGGTGACCCGCCCCGGGGCGACCTCCACCTTCAGACCGGCGTCGGCCAGCTCCTCCCGGGCGTCGTCGAGGGAGTCGCCGGTCACGTCCGGGACCTCCACGGCGCGGCCCTTGCTGACGACCAGCGCGACCGCGGCGCCCCCGCGCACATAGGTGTCCGCGCCCGGCTTCGTGGCGACGACGTAGCCCGCGGGCACGTCCTCGCTGAACTCCTCGGTCACCATGCCGGGCTCCAGCCCCTCGTCCTTCAGCGCGGCCCGGGCGCGGTCCAGCCGGTAGCCGCCCACGTCGGGCAGCTTCACCGTCCGGGGCCCGTCCGAGACGGTGAAGGACACCGAGCCGTTCCTGCGGATGCGGGCGCCGGCCCCGGGGTCGCTGTCGATGACCCGGCCGCGCTCGACCGTGTCGCTGTGGGAGTGCCCCACCGTGCCCACGCCCAGCCCGGCCGACTCCAGCCGCTCCCGGGCCTGCGCCTCGGTCTTGGACAGCAGCGGCGGCACCTCGGTGAACTGGCCCGAGCTGATGTACCACACCCCCGTGCCCACCCCGAGCACCAGCAGGACCGCCAGCACGACCGCCAGCGGTCCGCGCGGCACGCCGGGGCCGCGGCGGCGGGGCGGCGGCGGGGGAGGAGCGGCCAGCCGGCTGGTGCGCAGCACGCCGTCGTCCCCGGCACCGCTGGCCGACGGCCCGGCGGCGGGCGGGCGCGGGATCACACTGGTGCGGTCCTCGGCGTTGTCGTGGCCGGCGGCCAGCGCCCCCGGCGGCACCGCGTCGAGCTGCTCCGCGCTCAGCCGGGACCGCGCCTCGCGCGCCTCGGCGAGCAGCGCCACCGCGTCGTGCGGGCGGACCTCCGGGTTCCGCGCGGTCGCGGAGGCGACCAGCCCGTCCAGCTCGTACGGCAGCCCCGGCACCTCGGCCGACGGCGGCGGCACGTCCTCGTGGAGGTGCTGGTAGAGGATCTGCGCGGGGGACTCCCCGTCGTGCGGCTTGCCGCCGGTCAGCATCTCGTACAGGACGACGCCGCAGGCGTACACGTCGACCCTCGGCTCGGCGGTGCCCTTCTCGATCTGCTCCGGTGCCAGGTAGGCGACGGTGCCGAGGACCGCCCCGGTGGTGCTGGTGACCGTGTTCACGGCGCGGACCAGGCCGAAGTCGGCGACCTTGACCCGGCCGTCGTCGCCGATGAGCACGTTCTCCGGCTTCATGTCCCGGTGCACGAACCCGGCCCGGTGCGCGGCGCCGAGCGCGGCCAGCACCGGCTCCAGGATGTCCAGCGCGGCCCTCGGACGCAGCGCGCCCCGCTCGCGCAGCACGTCCCGCAGGGTGCAGCCGGCGATGTACTCCATGGCCAGGTAGACGTACGCGCCCTGGGCGCCCTGGTCGAAGACCTGGACGACGTTGGGGTGGTCGAGCCGGGCCGCCGACTTCGCCTCGCGGATGAACCGCTCGACGAACGTGGCGTCGGTCGCCAGCGCCGGATGCATCACCTTCAGCGCGAGCACGCGGTCCAGGCGGGTGTCCACGGCCCGGTAGACCGTGGCCATCCCGCCGACCGCGATCCGCGCGTCGACGCGGTACCGGCCGTCGAGCACCTGCCCGACCAGAGGGTCCTGAAGGGTCGTGTCCACGGGCCGAGTCTACGAGCCGCCGCGCGCCCACCGGGGCCCCGGCCGGGGTTCCCGCCCGTACTGCGGCCCACCTGTGACGTGGGCCGGGGCGCGGCGGACGGGACGGCCGCCGGGGCGGAACGGACCCCGGGAGGGCGGGCGCCCGGGATCCCGCCCCGCCGGGTTCGAGGCGGGGCCGCGTCCCGGAGTCCGCCTCCCCGGAGCCCGTCTCCCGGGGGCCGGACTCCGGGACGCGCGGGCGAGAGCGCGGGGTGCGGCACGCGTGCACGGGCCGGCCCCCGGACGGCAGCGGCCCGGGCCGGGGCTCCGCCGCCCTCCCGGCCCGGGAGCCGTCCCTCAGCCGAACGCCGGGCGCTCCGGATCGAGCGCCGCCAGGCCCTCCACCGGGGAGGACGCCTGGGCGAAGTGCCGTCGCGGCATCCGGCCCGCGAGCCGCGCCAGCCGGCCGGCCTCCACCGCCCCGCGCATCGCGGCGGCCATCAGCACCGGCTCCCGGGCCCGGGTCACCGCCGAGGCGAGCATCACCCCCGCGCACCCCAGCTCCATCGCCAGCGCCGCGTCCGACGCCGTCCCGGCGCCCGCGTCCAGGATGACCGGCACCCGGGCCCGCTCCACGATGAGCTGGAAGTTGTGCGGGTTGCGGATGCCGAGCCCGGAGCCGATGGGGGAGCCGAGCGGCATCACCGCCGCGCAGCCCACGTCCTCCAGCTTCCGCGCCAGCACCGGGTCGTCGTTGGTGTAGGGCAGGACGGTGAAGCCGTCGTCGACCAGGGTCTCGGCCGCGTCCAGCAGCTCGACGGGGTCGGGCAGCAGGGTCCGCTCGTCCGCGACCACCTCCAGCTTGACCAGGTCGGTGCCCAGCGCCTCCCGGGCCAGCCGCGCGGTCAGGACGGCCTCCCCGGCGGTGTAGCAGCCCGCGGTGTTCGGCAGCACCCGGATGCCGAGCCGCTCCAGCACCGACAGCACGGAACCGCGCACCGAGGGGTCCACCCTGCGCATCGCGACCGTCGTCAGCTCCGTGCCTGAGGCCGCGAGCGACCGCTCCAGCACCTCCGGGCTGGGCGCCCCGCCGGTGCCCATGATCAGGCGGGAGGTGAGGGAGAGCCCGCCCAGGACGAGGGGGTCGTCGGCCATCTCAGCCTCCCTGCACGGCGGTGAGGATCTCGACGCGGTCGCCCTCGGCCAGGGCGGTGGACGCCCAGCGGCTCCTCGGGACGACGGCCTCGTTGACGGCGGCGGCCACCCCGGAGGGCGCCGCGGTGAGCGTGGCCACCACCGCGTCCAGGGGCGTGCCGGGGGCCACCCGGCGGGGCTCTCCGTTGACCGAGATGGCGACCGCGGTGTGCGGCGGGTTGTTCATGCGGACCGCTCCGTGAGGACGGGGGCGGCGTCGAACCGCCGGGGGGTGAAGGGGCGGGCCTCGTCCGGGAGTTCCCCGGTGACCAGGGCGTGCCCCAGAGCGTCGCCGGTGACGGGGGTCAGCAGCACGCCGTTGCGGTGGTGGCCGGTGGCCAGCAGCAGCCCCGGCAGGCCGGTGGGGCCGAGCAGCGGGGCGTTGTCCGGGGAGCCGGGGCGCAGCCCGGCCCGGGTCTCGGTCAGGGGCAGCTCGGTGATGCCGGGCACCAGCTCGTGGGCGTCCCGCAGCAGTTCGTAGACGCCGCCCGCGGTCACCGTGGTGTCCCAGCCCAGCTCCTCGCTGGTGGCGCCGACGACCAGTTCGCCGTTCTCCCGGGGCACCAGGTAGAGGTGGCCGCCGCGGACCACGGCGCGCACCGTGCGGTGCAGCAGCGGGCCGTGCGCCCGCGGCATCGTCAGCCGCAGTACCTGCCCCTTCACCGGCCGCACCGGGGGCCGCACCTCCTCGGGCACGCCCGCCAGCCGCCCGCTGAAGCTGCCCCCGGCCAGGACGGTCTGACCGGCGGTCAGGGCGGTCCCGTCGGCGGTGACGACGCCGGTGGCCCGGTCGCCGGCCACGGTGAGCCGCTCGGCCCACACCCGGTGGAAGGCCACGCCCGCCCGTTCGCAGGCGATGACCAGGGCCCGGGCGAGCCGGCGGGGATCGATCTGGTGGTCGCCGTCCACCCGGAGGCCGCCGCGCACCCCGGGGGCGAGCATCGGCTCCAGGCGCCGGCACTCCCGCCCCGAGAGCCACTCGGACTCCAGCCCGGCGCTCTGCTGGAGGGCGTGCAGCTCGCGCAGATGGGCACGGTCGTCGGCGTCCAGGGCCACGGCGAGGGTGCCGCAGCGGCGGTGGCCGAGATCGCGGCCGGTGCACTCGGTCAGCTCCGCCGCGAACCGCGGGTAGCGCCGGGCCGAGGCCAGGTTGAGCGCGAGCAGGGTCTGCTCGCCGTGGTGCAGTTCGGTGACGGCGGCGAGCATCCCGGCCGCCACCTGGGCGGCCCCGCCGCCCGGCTCGGGGTCGACGAGCGCCGTGGCGAGTCCGCGCTGCGCGGACCGCCAGGCGGTGACCAGACCGATGATCCCGCCCCCGACGACCAGCACGTCGGGCGTGCGCGTCGGTGGCGGTACATGGACAGAGCAAGCTGGGGACGGCATGGGCGTCCAGCTCCTCCCTTCGCCGGCATGACCCGGATCAGGTGCGTACGGTCGGAGGCCGCCAGCCTCCCTCTCAGCCCGGTGCGCCGGACTCCCGCGAGTGTGTGTACGCCCGCCAGCCTAGTCCTCACCGTCGCGGCCCCGTAAGGGAGCCGCGGCACCGCCCCGGGCGGGGCGCGGGGGCGCCACCGGGGAGGGGGCGGCGGCACCGCCGGGTGGCCCGGGGGACCCGGGCGGGGGGTGGTGCCGCCGGGCCCGTCGGGCCTCCGTCCCGGTGGTTGTGCCGGGTGCCGCCCGCCCCGGCCCCGCCGGGTGTCTATGGTGATCGGGTGAGCGAGCAGAGGCGGGAACCGGGAGCGGACGCGCCGCGGCGCGTGGTCGTGGTCGGCGCGGGAATGGCGGGGGTGCAGACTGCGGTCGCGCTGCGGGAGCAGGGGTTCACCGGCGCCGTGACCCTGATCGGGGCCGAGCCCCACCGGCCCTACGACCGGCCGCCGCTGTCCAAGGCCGTCCTGCTCGGCACCGCCGAGGGCTCCGCCCTCGACGTCGACTTCGAGTCCCTCGGCGTCGGACTCCGTCTCGGCCGCGAGGCGCTCGGAGTCCGCCCCGGCGACCATGTCCTGGACACCTCCGACGGCCCCGAGCCGTACGACGTCCTCGTCCTGGCCACCGGCGCCGAACCGGTCCGGCTGCCCGGCACCGCGGACACCCCCGGCGTGCACCTGCTGCGCACCCTCGACGACGCCGAGCGGCTGCGCCCGGTCCTCGCCCGCCGGCACGACGTCGTGGTCGTCGGCGCGGGCTGGATCGGCGCCGAGTTCGCCACCGCCGCGCGCGAGGCGGGCTGCGCCGTCACCGTCGTGGAGGCCGCCGACCGGCCGCTGTCCGACGCCCTGCCCGCCGGGATCGCCGCGCACATGACCGCCTGGTACGCCGACGCCGGGGTGGTGCTGCGCACCGGGGCCCGGGTGGCGCGCGTCGAGCCTGGCCAGGTGGTGCTCGACGACGGCACCCGGCTGCCCGCGGGCGCCGTCCTCGTCGGCGTCGGTGCCCGGCCCGCCACCGGATGGCTCGCCGGGTCCGGGATCGCGCTGGGCGAGCGGGGCGAGGTCCTCGCCGACGATCTGCTGCGCACCTCGGCGCCGGACGTGTACGCGGTCGGCGACTGCGCCTCCTTCCCCTCCCGGCGCTACGGCGAACGGCTCCTGGTGCACCACTGGGACAACGCCCTCCAGGGCCCCCGGGTGGTCGCCTCGAACATCACCGGCGCCGCCACCGGCGAGGCCCCCGAGGTCTACGACCCGGTGCCGTACTTCTGGTCCGAGCAGTTCGGCCGCTTCGTCCAGTACGCCGGACACCACCCGTCCGCCGACACCACCGTCCGGCGCGGCGACCCCTCCGGGCCCGCCTGGACCGTCTGCTGGCTGCGCGAGGGCCGGCTGGTGGCGCTCCTGGCGGTCGGCCGCCCCCGCGACCTGGCCCAGGGCCGCCGCCTGATCGAGGCGGGCACCCCCATGGACCGGGCCCTCCTGTCCGACCCCTCCGTCCCCCTCAAGAAGGCCGTGGTCTAGGGCCTCTCGTTTGGATCATGCCGGGCTCGCGGACGCCACCGCGGGTCGCGGCGCCTCGTACGCACATCCGCGGGGGCCGTCCTCCCTCGTCGGCGCCCCGCATCGCCCCCTCCGTCGCGCGTCCGTACGCACCGGCCCCGTCCGGGCGGGCGGAGCGGACCGCCTCCGCGCGCGACGGGATCGCGACGGGATCCGGGGGGAAGGGCCCCGGCGGTCCGGGTCCACCGGTCCGGACCCCCGCGCGTGCGCCCGGGCCGACGGGGGCCGGTTTCCCGGTGTCGGTGGAAGGTGGCAGGCTGGAAGCGTGACCGAGACTGACGCAAAGACCGATGCGCTCGTGCCTGCCTGGCTCACCGTCCCCGACATCGCCGAGATGCTCGGTGTCGAGGTGACCCGTGTCCGGCAGCTCATCAAGGAGGGCCAGCTCATCGCCGTCCGGCGCGGGGAGAACCGCGCGCTGCACATCCCCGCCGCCTTCATCGACGACGACAAGGTCGTCAAGGGCCTGGTGGGCACCCTCACCCTGCTGCGGGACGACGGCTTCACGGCCGAGGAGATGCTGGAGTGGCTGTTCACCCCCGACCCGAGCCTGCCCGGCACCCCCGCCCAGGCGCTCGCTGAGAACCGCGGCACGGAGGTGAAGCGCCGGGCCCAGGCACTCGCCGTCTGACCCGGGCGTCCGCCCGGACACGGCACCCGGGCACCGCTCCCACGCACCGCGTCCACGCGCACCGCGCTCGGGCGCGCGCCGGAGCGTCGGCCACCGGGCACCACCCGGCGTACGGGCGGACCGCCGACCCGCCCGTACGCCGCCCCGGCCACCCGGAGCCATCCCGCTCCGCCCCACACCGTCCCGGCCCCGAGCGTCCTCCCGGCGGGGCCCGTCCGCACACCGTCACCGATCTGGGGGACTCCTATGCCCGAATCCGCGCGCGACCGGCTCTCCGGCGCCCTGCTGTACCTGTGCACGGACGCCCGCACCCGGCAGGGCGACCTGCCCGAGTTCCTGGACGCGGTGCTGGCTGGCGGCGTCGACATCGTGCAGCTGCGCGACAAGGGCATGGAGGCCGCCGAGGAACTGGCGCACCTGGAGGTTTTCGCCGACGCCTGCGCCCGCCACGGCAGGCTGCTCGCCGTCAACGACCGCGCGGACGTGGCCCACGCCGCCCGCGCCGACGTGCTGCACCTGGGCCAGGGCGACCTGCCCGTCCCCGCCGCCCGCGCCGTCCTCGGCGGCGAGGTGCTGATCGGGCGGTCCACCCACGCCGAGGCGGAGGCCGCCGCTGCCGCCGTCCAGGAGGGCGTGGACTACTTCTGCACCGGTCCGTGCTGGCCCACCCCCACCAAGCCCGGCCGCCACGCGCCGGGACTGGACCTCGTGCGGTACACCGCCGCGCTGGGCACCGCCCGCCCCTGGTTCGCCATCGGCGGCATCGACCTGGGCAACCTCGACGAGGTGCTGGAGGCGGGCGCCCGCCGGGTCGTCGTCGTCCGCGCGATCACCGGGGCGGACGACCCGGGAGCGGCGGCGGCGGCCTTCGCCGCACGGCTGCGCGAGGCCGCCTGACGGGGTCCGGGGCCGGGCGGCCGGCCCGCCCCGGGCCCCGGGTGTCCACCCGGCCCGGGTGTCCGGAAAATTGTCCAAGGGATGGACAGCCAAACCGTCAAATCGGGACAAAGTCGCTCATCCGGTTGGGGGGCCGCCGTCCCCTGGCTACCCTTCCGGTATGGCCCTAGGAACCGCGTCCATCAGGACGGATCGCGCCCGTACTGTGCGTGACATGCTCGCCACCGGCAAGGCGACGTTCTCGTTCGAGTTCTCCGCGCCGAAGACCCCCAAGGGCGAGAAGAATCTGTGGAACGCGCTCCGCCGGGTGGAGGCGGTCGCCCCCGACTTCGTCTCCGTGACCTACGGCGCGGGCGGTTCGACCCGGGCCGGGACGGTCAAGGAGACCGAGCAGATCGTGGCCGACACCACGCTGACCCCGGTCGCCCACCTCACCGCCGTCGACCACTCCGTCGCGGAACTGCGCAACATCATCGGCCAGTACGCCGACGCCGGTATCCGCAACATGCTCGCGGTCCGCGGCGACCCGCCCGGCGACCCGATGGGCGAGTGGGTCCCGCATCCCCAGGGCCTCACCTACGCCGCCGAACTGGTCCGGCTCATCAAGGAGTCCGGTGACTTCTGCGTGGGCGTGGCCGCCTTCCCGGAGATGCACCCGCGCTCCGCGGACTGGGACGCGGACGTGGCCCACTTCGTGGACAAGTGCCGGGCCGGCGCGGACTACGCGATCACGCAGATGTTCTTCGACCCCGAGTCCTACCTCCGGCTGCGCGACAGGGTGGTCGCGGCCGGCTGCGAGACCCCGGTCATCCCCGAGATCATGCCCGTCACCAGTGTGAGGATGCTGGAGAGGCTGCCCCGGCTGAGCACCGCGGCCTTCCCCGACGAGCTGAAAGAGCGCATCCTCGCGGCACGGGAGGACGCGGCCGCTGTACGCTCCATGGGGATCGAGTTCGCCACGGAGTTCAGCGCGCGGCTGCTGGCCGAGGGAGTGCCGGGTCTGCACTTCATCACGCTGAACAGTTCCACGGCGACCCTGGAAATCTACGAGAACCTGGGCCTGCACCAACCTCCGCAGGTCTAGACCGGTCGCCAGTCGTGCGAGACACTGCACTGCGGCCACTGGGAGAGGGGCGTACATGGGCTGGACGGTCCTCTACATCGCGTTCGGCGGCGTCGCACTGTGGCTGCTGGGCGAGGTCCTGCTGCAGTACAAGGCGCGGCTGCGCTGGCGGCTGCTGGCCTTCGGCGGATTCCTCGGCGTCGTCCTCGGCGTCCTGATCCCGTCCGTGGTCGTCATCGCGCTGGGCGCGGCGGCGTTCGCGGTCGGCCAGACCTACGTCACCCTGTCCTTCCGCCGGGGCTTCGACTCCGGTTGGGCCGTCAACGCCCCCGCGGGCCTGGCCCGCAAGCGGCGCCGTCCCGAACGCGGGCGCCAGCAGCCGTCGCCGGAGGTCTCCGGCCCGGAGGCCGCCGACGCGCTGCACGACGCGCCGACCCAGCTCCAGGAGGCCGTTCCCGCTCCCGGCGCCCACGAGGGCCAGGGCCACGAGGAGTTCGACGGCGACGACGTGTTCACCCCGGCCCGCCCGGCCGACGCGCCCGACGCCGGGACCACCTCCGTCTACGCGCCCCAGCCGATGCCGGACGACTCCGGCTCCTACGGCGTCTACGGCGGCGACCCCGGCTACGGCGGCGACCAGCAGCCGCAGCCGGCCGCCGCGCAGGGCGCCGACCAGTCCTACGGCTACGACTACCAGGGCTACACCGGCCAGGACTACGGCTACGACAACAACGGGCAGCAGTACGCCGCCTACTCCGACCCGTACATCGGCACCAGCCACGGCTACGGCGGCGCCGCCTACGACACCGGCGGCTACGCCGCCCCCGGCGGTGCCCCCCACGACCCGCAGGGCTACGGGCAGGACCCGTACGCCCCGGGCACCCCCGGCACGCCGGACGGTTACGCCGGGGAGACCCCGCCCGGCGGGGTGTGGGTCCCGCAGCAGCGCACCACCGACATCCCCTACGGCGGCGACCTCCCACCGGAGCAGCAGTACCCCTACCCGGGCGACGGGCAGCAGCGGAACCAGGGGTACGACGAGCAGCAGTACCGCTTCTGACGGTCCGGCGCCCGCCCGGGACACGGGGGCCCGGCCCGGCGGTCGTCCCGGCGCGCCGGACGCCGCGGCCCCCGGGGACGCCCCCGGCTCACTGGGAGCCGCGGAACTCCGGCCCCTCCACGACGAGTCCGGCGACCAGTGCGCCCGACATGCCCGCGTGCGGCAGGCCGCCGCCGGGGTGCGACCAGCCGCCCACCGTGAACAGCCCCGCGATCCGCGTGCCGTTGGCCGGGCGCAGCAGCCGCCCACCGGCCGCCGCCAGCGCGGGCGCCGGCACCGCGCCGCCCGCCGCGCCCGTCTCCGCCGCGATGTCGGCCGGGGTGCGCGTCTCGTGCCACAGCAGGCGCTCGCGCAGCCCCGGGACCGCGCCCGCGGCGGCGGTGATCATACGCCCGGCGTGCGCCTCCGCCTCCCCGGCGCCGTCCGCGGGCACCACCGAGGTCAGCGTGACCGCCTCATGGTCCGGGTCCGGCACCGACCCGGGGTCACCGGGCCGCAGCACGGTGACCGTGGGGTGCTCGGGCGCCGACGGCACGGCACCGAACAGCGCCGCCAACTCGGCGTCGCGGTCCGCCGCGTGCACCACCGTGCGGTGCGGCGTGCCCTCGGGACGCGCACCGCGCAGCGCCAGCAGCACCGTCAGCCGGCTCATCGCCCCCCCGGGTGCCGGGACGTCGCCCGCGCCGCGCGGCGGCACCGTCCCGCACAGGCGCTCCAGCGCGTCCGGCGCGACCCCGGCCACCACGAACTCCGCCTCCTCCACGGTCCCGTCGTCACCCGTCCGGACGCCCGCGACCCGGCCGTCCTCCACCACGATCCCGGTGACCCCGTGCCCGAAGCGGAACTCCACCCGCCGGGCCAGGCACCGCTCGTACACCGCCCGCGCCAGTTCCCGCATCCCACCGCGGACGTACCACATGCCGAAGGCGTACTCCATGTACGGCAGTACGGCCGCGTTGGCCGGGGCGGTGCGCGGGTCCAGCCCGTGCGCGAGGGCGTGGCCCTCCAGCAGCGCCGCCAGCCGGGGGTCCCGCAGCTCCCACGCCCCCACCTCGGCCAGCGTCCCGGCCCGGCGGGTGCGCAGCAGCCGCTTGTGGGGGACCGCCGGATAGGGCTCGCGTCCGGCCAGCACCTCCCAGTCGGGCCAGAGGGGCTCCTCCAGCAGGGGCCGCCGCGTCCGGTCCCAGGCCTCCCGGGCCCGGACCAGGAAGTCGCCCCAGCGCCGCCCCGCCGGCGCGCCCAGTGCCGCGTCCAGGGCGGCGACCACACCGGCGCGCGAGGCGTTGGGCAGCGACACGGCGGTGCCGTCGGCGAAGACGTGCCGCGCCGAGGGGTCGACCTGGACCAGGCCGACCCGCTCCTCCAGCGGCTCCCGGCCGGTCTTGACGAACAGATCGCGCCAGACCGCGGGCAGCGGCAGCAGCCCGGGGCCGGTGTCGAAGCGGAACCCGTCCCGCTCCACCCGGCGCACCGCTCCGCCGTACGTCTCCGTCCGCTCGTACACCGTCACCCGGTGGCCCGCGACGGCCAGCCGGGCGGCGGCAGCCATCGCGCCCGTCCCGGCGCCGATCACCGCAATCCGTGCCATGTGGGGGACCCTATCGGCCACCGGGAGCCGCCCCGGCCCGAGGGACCGGGTCCGGGTACCGGGCCCTGAGTAGCCGTACTCAGGGCCCGGGATGAGTACGGGCACGGATGGGGGAGGACCGTCCCGGAGGGGAGAGTGGGGGGTGACGGAGAGGGGCACTGCCCGGTACCGGCGACACGGGGCGCCGGAGCGGGAGCGGGGCCGCGATCCGACGGGGGAGGCACGGGGGAGCAGGACGGCGCCGGCCCGCCGGAGGCCCGCGGGGGACGCGGCCGCGGCGGGTCGGCGTTCCCGTCCGGGGCCGCGGTTCCCGCTCGCGGCCGGTGTTTCCCGTACCGGACCGCCGACCGCCGACCGCCGACCGCCGACCGCCGACCGCCGACCGCCGACCGTCGGGCGCCGGGCGCGGGGAGCGCCCGGAGCGTCCCCGGCCCCGCGGCGTTCAGGAGGGGGCGCCCACGCGTCCCTGGAGCAGCCGGGACAGCGCGGCGTGCACGTCGTCCAGGGAGCGCTCCGCCTGGAACGACTTCCAGTCCAGCGCGGCCACCAGCACCATGCCGACCAGCGCCGCCGCGGTGAGCTGCACATCGGTCTCCGGGCTGAACTCGCCGCCCGCCACCCCCGCCCGCAGCACGCCCTCCACCACCGCCACCGCCTCCTGCCGCACCACCAGCAGCGTCGACTGCCAGGCGCGGTTGGTGCGCCACAGCTCGGCCACGTAGAGCTGGGTGAAGGCCGGGTAGCGGTCGATGAAGACCAGCCCCGCCCGGACCATCGCGTCCAGCGCGTCGACCCGGCCGCCGCCCTCCCGCTCGGTGCGCTCCGCCGCCTCCCGCAGCGACGCCGTGAGCAGCCCCACCCCGTGCCGCAGCAGTTCCTCGAAGAGGACGGACTTGCTGGAGAAGTTGTAGTAGACCGTGCCCTTGGCGACCCCGGCGCGCTCGGCGATCTCGTCCACGGTGGTCGCGGAGAAGCCCTGCTCGGCGATGAGGGTGACCGCCGCCTCGTAGAGCTTCTGCCGGGTGGCCTCGCGCCGGCCGCCGCCCGGCGGGGAGGTGCTGCTGCTGTCCATGGTCCCGATTGTCACAGGAACCCCCCGCCCGCGGTCACCGAACGGATCATCACAGGCTCGGCTCCGGGTGCGGCCGGTCCAGGGTCCACACCTGGCGGCGGAGGGCCGCCGGCGCGGTCGGCGCGAGGGCCGCCGCGGTGAACAGCGCCGGCACCGCGCACGCCTGCCACACCGGTACCAGGCCGCCGCCCGTGATCAGACTGCGGAGCGCCTCGACGGCATGGCTCATCGGCAGGGAGGGGTGCAGCGCGTTGAAGAGGCCCGGACTCGTCCGCACCGGGTACGTGCCGCCCGCCGAGGTGGGCTGGAGCATCAGCAGGGCGAGCACCAGGACGCGCCCGGCCGCCCCGAAGCGGGCGTCGAGCCACCGCACGATCGCCGCGAAGCACGCCGACACCAGGCACAGGAAGCCCACCGTCCCGGCCGCCCGGACCATCTCCGGGCCCACCGCCCAGTGCGGTACCGCCATCAGCGCCGTGGTCCGGAGGGCCCCGAGCGCCACCACCGGCAGCCGGCCGGTGCGGTCCGCCGGGTCAAGGCTCCCGCGGCGAGCGCCCCCCTGTTCAGCGGCGGGACCGGCATGTACGCCACCATGGCGCTGACCCGCCGCAGGGCGGCCATCCCCCGGGGCAGCCGCAGCCCGCCCACGACGGCCCGCCCCTCGGTGGGCCGTATCCGCCCGGTCAGCGTCAGCAGCGGCGCGGTGCGCCCCGAGCCGGACGGTCCCCGCACCGCGACCAGCGCCCCGGGCTCCGCGTCGAACGACACCCCCCGGAACGCCCAGCCGTGCGGCCCCCCGCACGCCGAGGCCGCGGGCCGTCACCTCCGGTCCGAACGGGCCGTCCACGGCCCCCACCCACTGCTCCGCCGGGACCGCGTGGACCTGCGGACGTCCCGATCCCGTTTTTGAACCGACTGGTCAGCGCAAAAACCAACCCGAACCCCCGATCAGGGCAAAGGCGCAGGTCGGAACGGATTGTCAGTGGCGCCCCCGACGATGGACCCATGCGGCCCCGCGCCGTCACGCGACGACAGGAGGATCGTCATGGCCCATTCGTCCGCGGCCGCCCCCCGGCGGCCCCACACGGCCGGCCCTGCCCCCTCACCGACCGGCCCGGCGAGCGACGTGCACCCCGTGCTCCGCCGGACCACCGCCCCGCCGGCCGCCCTGGACCTGCTCGCCCAGGCCCACGCCGACCTCGAGGAGGCCGCCCGCCTCGAGACGCCGAACGAGCGCTACGCCACCGCCCACCTCGCCGCCCTGCGCACCGCCGCCGCCGTGCTCGCCGCCCGGGGCCGCCCGGAGGCCACCCCGAGGGCGCGGGCCCGCATCCGCAGCGCCTGGGAGGTGCTCCCGGAGATCGCCCCCGAGCTGGCCGAGTGGAGCGCGCTCTTCGCCTCGGGCGCCCCGCGCCGGGCCCGCGCCGAGGCGGGCATCCGGGGCGCGGCCGGCAGGCGGGACGCCGACGACCTGATACGGGACGCCGCGGTGTTCCTGCGCATCGTCGAACGGCTGCTGGTCCTCCAGCCCCTCCTGCCCCGCCCCCGCCCCGACGCGGGCTGATCCCGGCCCCCGGGCGGTCCCCGAGCGCGCGGGCCGGGCCCGGCCGCCGCGTACGCCGGCACCGTAGTGATCGGTCCGCCCGCCGGAGGCCATAGGGTGGGAGGTGCCTGAAACCGCCCTCCTTCCCGTGTCCGGGAGGGGCCGGCGGTCCGTTCGCTCCGCCCCTCCCGGAGGCGGTGCCGCGCCGAGGAGTCAACTGCCGTGCCGGACCCGATGCGCCAGCCCGCCCCGCACCACCGGCCCCGGGCGGCGTCCCCGCGCTCCGACCCCTCCCGCCCCCGTGCCGCCCAGCGCACCGCCGTCGTCTGGGACGTCCTGCGGGACGCGGTCGACCGCCGGACCGGGGCCACCGGCCGCCCCTCGCTGGACGTCCTGGACACCGGCGGCGGCAGCGGCAGCCTCGCGGTGCCCCTGGCCGCCCTCGGCCACCGGGTCACCGTCGTCGACCCGAGTCCCAACGCCCTGTTCGCCCTGGAGCGCCGTGCCGCCGAGGCGGGCGTCGCCGACCGGGTGCGGGGCGTCCAGGGGGACGCCCGCGGCCTCTTCGAGGTGGCCGAGCGCGGCGGCTACGACGTGGTGCTCTGCCACGGCGTGCTGGAGTACCTGGACGACCCGGCCGAGGGCGTCCGCAACGTGGTGGCCGCCCTGCGCGCCGAGGGCGTCCTCAGCCTGCTCGCCGCCGGTGTCGGCGGAGCCGTGCTCGCCCGGGCCCTCGCCGGGCACTTCAAGGAGGCCCGGCACGCCCTCGGCGACCCGAACGGACGGTGGGGCGAGGGTGACCCGGTGCCGCACCGCTTCACCGCCGAGGAGCTCACCGCGCTGGTCGGGGACGCGGGCCTGCGGGTCGCGGCCGTGCACGGCGTGCGGATCTTCACCGACCTCGTGCCCGGCGGCCTCGTCGACAACGAGCCCGGCGCCCTGGACGCCCTCCTGGAGCTGGAGGCCGCGGCGGCCGGACTCGCCGCCTTCCACTCCATGGCCACGCAGCTCCACGTGCTGGGCGAGACGGAAGGGGCCCAGGAGGCGCCGGATGCCCGGGCCGCCGGCTGAGGTACGCCGCTGAGCAGCGGCGCGGCGGCAGATGGAGTACGACACAGGCCGCCCGAACCGCGGCCGGGCGCCGTATGATCGAAGGACACCATCCGGCATGACGGGTCGGCCGCTGGGGAATGGGAACTTCAGCGAGCCGGCGTGCGCATGGCGGAAACCGGTTGGCCAATTGGCGCAGAGGGGCGGGTTTCACGGGGGCGATTCCCTGCCTATCCTGAAGAGACCCCCCCGGGTCGCCCCGGCGACTGCACGATGAGGAGGACTCCGTGCCGCTCTCGGAGCACGAGCAGCGCATGCTCGAGCAGATGGAGCGAGCGCTCTACGCCGAAGATCCCAAGTTCGCGTCGGCGCTCGAGGGAAGCGGGCTGCGCACGTACACCCGACGGCGGGTCTACCAGGCGGTCGCGGGCTTCCTCGTGGGTATTGCGCTCCTCATGGCCGGAATGGTCGCCCAGCAGGTCTGGCTGAGTGTCGTGGGCTTCCTGGTCATGCTGGGGTGCGCGGTCCTCGCCGTGACCGGCTGGCGCAAGGCGCCCAAGCCGGGCGAGCAGCCGGCGGCCGGAGCCGGGCCGCAGGCGGGCCCCCAGGCGCGGCAGCGGCGCTCGGTGATGGACCGCATCGAGGAGCGCTGGCAGCGTCGCCGCGACGAACAGCAGGGCGGCCAGTAGCCGCCCGCATCCCGTCACGTCGTGAGGGGGCGACCACCGCGAAGGTGGTCGCCCCCTCCACGCGTGCCGGTGCCCCCGCGCACATGCCGGACGGCGCCGAACGCTCACCGCTCCCCGGCCCCGGACAGCCCAGGGGGCCACTGGCCATCCCGGTGCGGCATCCACCGGCTCGCCCCGGGGGAGGGCCGGCCCGCCCGGGACCGCATCCGCCCGGAACCACCGACAGCCTCGGGCGGGCACCACGCCCCGGCCACCGGCGGGCGCCGCCGTCACGGGAAGCCGCCGCCCGGGGCTTCCGAGCACCAGGGGGCCGCAGCCCGGGGCCTCCGGCCCCTGGTGCCCCGGGCGCCTGCGGCCCCCGGCGCTCCTCAGCCGCGTCTGTCCGCCGCCCTCCGCATCCGCGGAATCCGCGGCACGCGCAGCGCCGCCGCGATACGCCCCCGGAGGGACGTCCAGCGGGCCGAGACCGCCCAGACCACCCGCACGGCCGAACGCGGAGCGACCCGTGCCCTCAGCCGCGCGCCGCGCCCGGCGCCGTCCCGCAGTCCGGCCGCCGCCCGGCGGACGTCCTCCGCCAGTCCCGCCGTCGGGTGCGGGTGCGGGGCGTAGAGCGCCTGCTCCACGGCACCGGCCACCCGGTGCACCGCCGCCGAGGGCTCGGGGCCGAGACGGCCCAGCCGCACGATCCGGTCCGCCGCCCGGCGCG
Organism: Streptomyces sp. SID8352; assembly: GCF_009862265.1. Taxonomy (GTDB): domain Bacteria; phylum Actinomycetota; class Actinomycetes; order Streptomycetales; family Streptomycetaceae; genus Streptomyces. Next base: position 308,043 of record NZ_WWGX01000022.1, read on the forward strand.
GTGTCCGCGACTCCAGGGGCGGGATGCCGTGGTCCCAGGCCGAGTCGGTCAGCTCCTCCCAGGCGGCCAGCGCGGCCGTCACCGCGTCCGCCTCCGAGCGGCCGGGCGCCCCCAGCCGCCTGGCCCGGACCCGCAGCCGCCACAGCATCGGCGTCAGCGGGACCAGCAGGAGGAGCAGCCCGCCCAGTACCTTGCCCGCCGCCCCCGGCCATCCGGGACCGCCGCCGCCCGTGACCGGCGCGGCCCGGGCCGACTCACCGGCGCACATGCCGGGCTGCCCGCCGCCCGCGGCGCACTCCTCCTCGGCCGAGGGCGCCGCCGAGGGCTCCGCCTCCGGGGCCCGTGACGGCAGCGCCGGGTCCGCGTCCGCGCGGTCCGGCGCGTCCGTCATCGTGTACGACGGGGCCGAGCCGCGGGTGGGCGTCGGCTCGAAGCGGGTCCAGCCCACCCCCTCGAAGTACAGCTCCGGCCAGGCGTGCGCGTCCTTCAGGCTCACCGACACCGAGCCGTCCGCCCGCGTGGAGCCCGGCGCGAAGCCGACCGCGACCCGCGCCGGGATGCCCAGCGAGCGGGACATCGCCGCCATCGCGAAGGAGAAGTGCACGCAGAAGCCGCGCCGCTCGTCGAGGAACCGGACCATGCCCGCGGGACCGCTGCCCACGTCGACCTCGGTGTCGTACGTGAAGCCGCCGTTGACCGCGAAGAACTCCTGGAGCCGGACGGCCCGCTCGTACGGGTTCGCCGCGCCCGCCGTGATCTCCCGGGCGGTGCGGCGCACCACCTCCGGCAGTGAGTCCGGCAGCTCCGTGTACTCCCGCACCACCGCGGCCGGCGGTGGGGGAGCCCCGGCCAGCTGCGCTGCCGTCGGGCGCACGTCCAGGCTCGTCACCTCGTACGTCAGCCCGCTCGTGCGCTGCCCGTGGTCGCCGATCAGGGTCATTCCCACCGGCTCGAAGCGCCACTTGCCACCGACCGCCACACCGGTGGGCGGGTACGGCATCGGCAGCCACTCCTGGGCGTATCCGCCGGCCGCCGTGATCGTGCTGCGCACCTGCGTCCGCGCGACGTCCGGGCCGAGGCCCATGGGGGGCGGGAAGGCGCCCTCCGGCACGGTGGTGATGCGCCGCTTGGACGGCTTCCACGTGGTGCCGTCGAAGTCGTCCAGGGAGACGATCCGCAGATACAGGTCCGAGAGGGAGGCGGCGTCGGTCCGGACGGTGAGGACCTCGCGGTCGTCGTCGTTGTTGAGGCTGTCCCGCAGGGAGACCAGCGGGTTCACCGCCGAGATGGTGCCACCCCCGCCGCCCTCGCCCCGGCCGCTCCCGGCTCCGTCCAGCAGCCCGCCCTCCATCGCGGGCAGGGCCAGCGGCACGACCAGGGCGGTGCCCAGCGCCAGCGCGCCGATGCGGCGCCCGGTGCGTACCGGGGTCACCGCCCCGGGCCGCCGGCCGTCCGGAGCGCGGGCCGCGCCGCCGAAGACCCGGCCCCACCGGGCGAGCCGCTCGCGGCCCTCCGCGAGCAGCAGCATCAGATAGCCGCCCGCCGCCGTCAGGAACCACAGCCAGTCCGAACCGGCCTCGGAGAGCCCTGCGGCCACCGAGTACAGCGCCAGCAGCGGCAGCCCGGCCGGGGCGGCGCTGCGGAAGGTCACCGCGAGGGTGTCCACCAGCAGCCCTATCACCAGTACCCCGGCGATCAGCATCAGCCGGATGCCGTCGGACTCCAGCGGCGCCGGGGCCGCGTACCGGGCGATGTCGTCGGCGCCCTGCCGCAGCAGCTCCGCGAAGCGCCGGAACGCCTCGGGCCCGGGCACCAGCCCGGCGAACGCCTGGGTCCGGGCGAAGACCAGGGTCAGCAGCGCCAGCGCCGTCACGGCCTGCGCCGCCACGGTCAGCGGCCGGGCCAGGGGCACCCGGCGGGCCGCCGTGCCCACCCCGGACTGGACCGCCAGCAGGAACGCCGCCTGGAACAGCCAGGACGGCGGGTCCACCAGCGGCAGCAGCGCGCACGCCGTCAGCAGCGTGGCCGCCCACGCGCACAGCGCCAGCCGTACCTGCCCGCTCATCGCGCACCCTCCCCGCCCGCCGGGGCGAGACCGGCGCGCTGCCGGTCCGCCGAGCGCCACAACTCCTCCAGCGGGACGCCCCGCGGCACCTTCACCGCCGTCCATCCGGCCTCGCGCAGCGTCGTCAGCCGCTCCTCGGCCCGGTCCGGTCCCGCCCCCGGACCGGCGGGCTCGTGCTGCCAGGAGGCGTCGTCGAGGATGGAGAGGGACTCGTGCCGCCAGGAGGCGTCGTCGAGGACGAAGGCGACCGCGGTGCCGCCGTGCCGCCGCATCCGCCCGGCCAGTTCCGCCTGCTCCTCGTCCAGTTCACCGAAGAAGGCCACCAGCAGCCCCTCGGACCCGCCGCGCAGCACCTCGTGGGCGGCGGACAGATCCGTGCCGTCCGAGTGGTCGATCACCGCGAGCGTGTCCATCAGCGTCCCGGCCGCGTCGGCCGACTCCTGGCCCGCCCCGGCGAAGCCTTCCGCGCCCTCGCCGGGCACCACGCTGCCGGTGTCCGTGAGCAGCCGGACCGACAGCCCCCGCTCCAGCAGGTGCATCAGCACGGAGGCCGCCCCGGAGACGGCCCACTCGAACGCCGAGTCCGGGCCCGCGCCCTCGTGGGCGATGCCCCGGGTGTCCAGCAGGACCGAGCAGCGGGCGCGCTGCGGTTGCTCCTCCCGGCGCACCATCAGCTCGCCGTGGCGCGCGGTGGAGCGCCAGTGCACCCGGCGCAGGTCGTCGCCGTACCGGTAGCCGCGCGGGATCACGTCGTCCTCGCCGGCCAGCGCCGGGGAGCGCCTCCGCCCCTCGCCGTACCCGGTGGCCCCGCCGCCGAACCGGACCGGCGGCAGGGGCTCCACGCGCGGGATCACGGTGAGGGTGTCCCGCGTGGAGAAGGACCGGGTCAGCTCGCACATCCCGAACGGGTCGGCCAGCCGGAGCTGGAGCGGGCCCAGCGGATAGCGGCCGCGCAGATCCGAACGGACCCGGTAGGACACCTCGCGCCGCCCCGCCGGCTCCACCCGGTCCAGCACGAAGCGGGGGCGCGGCCCGAGCACGTAGGGCACCCGGTCCTGGAGCATCAGCAGACCGGTGGGGAGCCGGGAGATGTTCTCGACGCGCAGATGGACCCGGGCCTCGCTGCCCGCGGGCACCCGGCCCGGTTCGAGCCGGCGGCTGCCCGCGACCCGGTGCCGGGTCCGGTACAGCACCGTCGCGCACACCAGCGGCAGCACGCCCAGCAGCAGGCCGACCCGCAGCAGGTCGCCCTGCCCGAGGACGTAGGCGCAGACGGCGGCGGCCGCGCCGGCTGCCAGGAAGGAGCGCCCCCGGGTGGTCAGACCGGTCAGCGCGGTGCGGACACCGCCCGCCCGGTCCTCCTCGTCCCGGGTCCCGTCAGGCTCCCCGGCGGTGGTCATCACGGCCTCCGCGGGGGCTGCCCGTGCGGCGGGGCGCCCTGGCCCGCGCCGGTGCGCTGCGGGTGCGCGGCGGGCACCGGGACGCGCTGGAGGATCTCCCCCACGATCTGCTCGGCGCTCCGCCGGTTGAGCTGGGCCTGGGCGGTGGGCAGCAGACGGTGCGCCAGCACCGGCACCGCGAGGGCCTGCACGTCGTCCGGCAGCGTGAAGTCCCGGCCACCGAGGGCGGCGGACGCCCTGGCCGCGCGCAGCAGGTGCAGCGTGGCGCGGGGGGAGGCACCGAGCCGCAGGTCGGGGTGGGCGCGGGTGGCGGCGACCAGGTCCACCGCGTACCGCTTGACCGGCTCCGCGACGTGCACGGCGCGGACCGTCTCGATCAGCTTGAGGATGTCGTGGGCGTGGGCCACCGGGTGGAGGTCGTCCAGCGGGCTGGCCCCGCCGTGCACCTCCAGCATCCGCAGCTCGGCCTCCGGGCCGGGGTAGCCGATGGAGACCCGCGCCATGAAGCGGTCGCGCTGGGCCTCGGGCAGCGGATAGGTGCCCTCCATCTCGACCGGGTTCTGCGTCGCCACCACCATGAAGGGGCTCGGCAGTTCGTAGCTCTGCCCGTCGATGGTGACCTGCCGCTCCTCCATGGACTCCAGCAGCGCCGACTGGGTCTTGGGCGAGGCGCGGTTGATCTCGTCGCCGATCACCACCTGGGCGAAGATCGCGCCCGGCTTGAACTCGAAGTCCCGGCGCTGCTGGTCCCAGATGGAGACGCCGGTGATGTCCGACGGCAGCAGGTCCGGGGTGAACTGGATGCGGCGCACCGAGCAGTCGACGGACCGCGCCAGGGCCTTGGCCAGCATGGTCTTGCCGACCCCCGGGACGTCCTCGATCAGCAGGTGTCCCTCGGCCAGCAGCACCGTCAGCGCCAGCCGGACGACCTCGGGCTTGCCCTCGATCACGGCCTCCACGGAGGAGCGCACCCGCTCGGCCACCGCGGTCAGCCCGTCGTCCGTCACCGGCTCCGCACGCACGGGGTGCCCCCCATGGCTCGCCCGTTCCTCAAAGGTCGTCACCCGTGGCCCTCCTCGGCCCTTTCCCTGCTCGCGCGGAGCGGGGAATCCCCAGCTTGCCGGGCCGGTGCCTGCGGCGGGGCGGCCCACCCCTCACCACGGACGCCGCACGGGAAAGGTTCCGCGCGGTGCCGCTCCCGCATTCTCGCCGCCGTTATGGATTCGTGTCACTCGCCTGTGGACAACTACCCGCACATTGTCAGCTTTCCCGACTTTCGGTATGACCGTGCGGCGGTGTCCGCCGGGGTGGCGCGGCACCTGTTCCGGCCGGGCGGACGCCGGCTCAGCCCGGGGTGACCTCGCGCAGCCCGCCGGTCCGCACGTCGAAGACGAAGCCCCGCACATCGTCGGTGTGCGGCAGGAACGGCGAGGTCCGCACCCGCTGGATGGACTGCCGGACGTCCTGGTCGACGTCCCGGAAGGCCTCCACGGCCCAGGCCGGGCGCTGCCCGACCTCCAGCTCCAGGTCGTGCCGGAACTCCTCGGTGATGGTCTCCATGCCGCACGTCGTGTGGTGGATGAGGACCACGCTGCGGGTGCCCAGCGCCCGCTGGCTGATGGTGAGCGAGCGGATGACGTCGTCCGTGACCACACCGCCCGCGTTGCGGATCGTGTGGCAGTCGCCGAGCTGGAGGCCGAGGGCGGCGTGCAGGTCGAGCCGGGCGTCCATGCAGGCCACGACCGCGACGCGGCGCACGGGACGGGCGTCCATGCCGGGGTCGGCGAACGCGGCCGCGTACCGCTGGTTCGCCTCGACGAGCCGGTCCGTGACGGTGCCGCCCGCCGGGGCGGGGTCCGAGCCTGTGGGTACCGATGCAGAAGTCGTCATAACCATGACGTTACTGCTCGCCCGTTCGGGGGGTCCGGCGTGAAACGGGGACAAAGAACGTCATCGTGGCGCGCTGTGAGCCAATCCACAGGGCGGCACGAAGGCCGCCGTCCGAGTGAAAAGCCGCACGGCGCCGGTCGGCGGACCGCGGGGTCCGCGACGCGCAGGCCGGTTGATTGACCGCGCGACACGGTGGACTAAAGTGACGCGAAGCGGGAGACGCGGCTCTCCCTGCTGGACTGATTTCCCCGGAGATGCGGCCGATGCCGCCGGATCTCCCCGCGTGCGCGGCGCGTACGTACGGCTCGGCCTCCTCCCGCTCCGGTCGGCCGACGCCCCCGGCGCCGGTCGCCATCCCGTTGACGGGCGTGCGGGGAACCGGCGTGCGTGACGCCGCGCCGGACCTGAGAGGGCCCCGTGAGCCTAAGACACGTCCCGGTGATGCTCCAGCGGTGCATGGACCTGCTGGCGCCCGCCCTCCAGGAGCCGGGAGCCGTCGTCGTCGACTGCACCCTCGGGCTCGGCGGGCACAGCGAGGCGCTGCTCACGCGCTTCCCCGGGGTCCGGCTCATCGCGCTGGACCGCGACAAGGAGGCCCTGCGGCTCTCCGGCGAGCGGCTCGCGCCCCACGGGGAGCGCGCCACCCTGGTGCACGCCGTCTACGACGAACTCCCCGACGTGCTGGAGCGCCTGGGCGTACCGCGCGTCCAGGGCGTCCTGTTCGACCTCGGCGTCTCCTCCATGCAGCTCGACGAGGCCGACCGGGGCTTCGCCTACGCCCAGGACGCCCCGCTGGACATGCGGATGGACCAGACGACCGGCATCAGCGCCGCCGAGGTCCTCAACACCTATCCGCCGGGCGAACTCGTCCGCGTCCTGCGGGCCTACGGCGAGGAGAAGCAGGCCAAGCGGATCGTCTCCGCCGTCGTCCGTGAGCGGGAGCGGGAGCCGTTCGGCAACAGCGCCCGCCTGGTGGAGCTGATCCGAGCCGCCCTGCCGCAGGCCGCCAAGCGCACCGGCGGAAACCCGGCCAAGCGCACCTTCCAGGCGCTGCGCATCGAGGTCAACGGCGAACTCGCCGTCCTGGAGCGGGCGATCCCGGCCGCCGTGGGCGCCCTCGCCGTCGGCGGCCGGATCGCGGTGCTCTCGTACCACTCCCTGGAGGACCGCCTGGTCAAGCAGGTCCTCGCGGCCGGGGCCGCCAACACGGCGCCCGCCGGGCTGCCCGTCGTACCGGAGCGCTACGCGCCCCGGCTCAAGCTGCTGACGCGCGGTGCCGAACTTCCCACCGAGGAGGAGATCGCCGAGAACCGGCGCGCGGCCCCGGCGCGGCTGCGCGGCGCCGAGCGCATCAGGGAGGACGCCGAGTGAGCCGGGCCAGGCGCCGGGCCGGGATCCGCCGCCCGGTCCGAAGGGAGGGCACATGAGCGGAAAACCCCGGCTCAAGGGCAGGGCGGCCCGCCTCGCCCGCCTCTTCCCGGCCGGCAGCCGCGTCGGCCGGGCGGCCCGCGCGCCCTTCGTCCTGCTCGTCGTCCTGCTGCTCGGCGGCGGCCTCATCGGACTCCTGGTCCTCAACTCCGCCCTCAGCGAGGGCTCGTTCGAGCTGGAGGACCTCAAACAGCGGACCAAGGGCCTCACCGACGAGGAGCAGGCGATCCAGCGGGACATCGACGCCTACTCCGCGCCCCGCGCCCTGGAGCGGCGGGCCCGCGAACTCGGCATGGTGCCCGGCGGCGACCCGGTCTTCCTCGCCCCCGACGGCGCCGTCCGGGGCTCCGCGAGCCCCGCGCCCGCCGCCCCGACCCCGCTGCTCCCCGCGCCCGAGGCGCTCACCCCGCCCCCGGCCACGGCCTCGCCCGGCGCCGGCCCCTCCGCCACCCCCGCGCCGACCGCGAGCGCCTCCGGGACCACCGCCCCTCCGGGCACCCCGGCGAGCGGCACCCCCGCGTCCAGCACCCCCGCCCCGCCCGGCACGGCCGCCACCGGCCCCGCCGGCGCGCCCCCGGCCACCGAGGCCCCCGCCACCCCGACCCCGACCCCCGGCAGGTGAGGAAGTGTCCGACAGGCAAGCGCCGCGCCGCCGTGTGCCGGGCCCCGCCCGGCCCGCGCGCCCCGCGGCGAAGCGGCAGCCCGGCCCGGCCGCCCGACCGGCCCGCGGCCCCCGGCCGTCCCGCCCCGCCCCGCCCCGCGCCCTCCGGCTCGGCAGCCCGCGCCCCCGGCTGCGCATGGTCGGGCTCGCCCTGACCCTGGTGCTCGGCGCCTTCGTCTTCCGGCTGCTCCAGGTGCAGGCCGTCGACGCAGGCACCTACACCGCCAAGGCCGAGCAGAACCGCTATGTCATCCACACCCTGTCCGCCGAGCGCGGCGGCATCACCGACCGCAACGGTGTGGCCCTGGCGACCACCGTGGACTCGTACGACATCACCGCCGACCCCACGATGTTCACCCCCGAGCAGCTCTCCGTCGACGACGGGCCCGAGCAGGCGGCTGCCCTGCTGGCACCGATCCTCGGCGAGGACCAGGACAAGCTCGTGGCCCAGCTGCGGCCGAAGAACAAGGAGCTGCGCTACGTCCGGCTGGCCCGGCTGCGCACCCCGCAGGTCTGGAACCAGATCAAGGACCTCAAGTCCGCGCTGAACAGCAGGGCCAGGACGGACCCCACCGCGGTCAACGTCCTCGCGGGGGTCTTCGCGGACCCCAGCAGCAAGCGCGTCTACCCCGGCGGCGACCTCGCCGCCGGGGTCCTCGGCTGGGTCGGTGCCGACGGCGAGGGCGGCGGCGGCCTGGAGCGCCAGCTGGAGGCCGTCCTGGCGGGCGAGGACGGCGAGATCCGCTACGCGCAGTCGGGCGGGCGCCAGGTGCCCACCGCGGGCTCCAGCGGGACCCCGGCGGTGCCCGGCAGCGACGTCGAGCTGACCCTCGACCGCGACATCCAGTGGGCCGCCCAGCACGCCATCAGCGAACAGGTGAAGAAGTCCAGGGCGGACGGCGGCTACGTCATCGTCCAGGACACCCGCACCGGCGAGATCCTCGCCATGGCCAACTCGCCCGGCTTCGACCCCGGCGACCTCGCCCACGCCGACCCCAAGGCTCTCGGCAACGGCGCCCTCCAGGACGCCTACGAGCCCGGCTCCACGGCCAAGGTGCTGTCCATGGCCGCCGTCCTGGAGGAGAACGCCGCCACCCCCGGGACCCATGTCACCGTCCCCAACCGGCTGCACCGCGGCGACCGGCTGTTCAAGGACGACATCGACCACGCCACCTGGTACCTGACGCTCAACGGGGTACTCGCCAAGTCCAGCAACATCGGGACGATCCTGGCCACCGGCCAGCTCGGCAAGGACCAGGGCGAGGCGAACCGGGTGCTCTACTCCTATCTGCGGAAGTTCGGCCTCGGCGAGTACAGCGGCCTGGGCTTCCCCGGCGAGACCAAGGGCATCCTCGCGCCGCCCGCCCAGTGGTCCACCTCGCAGCAGTACACGATCCCTTTCGGCCAGGGCGTCTCCGTCACCGCGCTCCAGGCGGCCTCCGTCTACTCGACCATCGCCAACGGCGGCGTCCGCGTCGCCCCCACCCTCGTCCGCGGCACCAAGGGGCCCGACGGGCACTTCGAACCCGCCCCCGAACCCGAGAAGAAGCGCGTGGTCAGCGAGAAGACGGCCAAGACCCTGGCCCGGATGCTGGAGTCCGTCGTCGACGACGAGGAGGGCACCGGCGCCAAGGCTCGCATCCCCGGCTACCGGGTGGCCGGAAAGACCGGTACCGCCAACCGGGTGGACCCGGCCACCGGCAAGTACCGCGGCTACACCTCCTCGTTCGCCGGGTTCGCCCCCGCCGACCAGCCCCGCGTCACCGTCTACTGCGCCATCCAGAACGCCACCAAGGGCAACTACTTCGGCGGCCAGATCTGCGGACCCATCTACAAGGAGGTCATGGCCTTCGCCCTGAAGACCCTCCAGGTCCCGCCGACCGGGGCCGCCCCCGCCAACCTCCCGGTCACCTTCCAGCCCTGACCGCCCCCGCGGTCCCCGCCCCCTCCGAGCCGTCCCCCACCCGCCCCCGCGCCACGGAGCCCGCCCCGGCCACCGCCGGGGCGGAGCCCGACGGCACCGCCGGTACCGAGCCACCAGGAACCATTCGTGACCACCATCACCCCGGATTCCGGGAACCAGAGCGACCCCCGCGACTCACTTCGCCCGGAGGCGGGTGGGCCCGGTACGCTCACCGCCGTGCCACACGCTGATCAGTCCCAAACCACCCAGAAGGGCCGCTCCGTGACCCATCCGGGACCCCCCCGGCCCGTGCGCAGCACCACCACGGCGCTCGCGGAACTCGCCGGCCAGCTCGGTGTCACCGCCCCGGACGGCACCGTCGGCGTCACCGGCATCACCCACGACTCGCGCGCCGTCCGCCCCGGCGACCTGTACGCCGCCCTGCCCGGGGCCCGCCTGCACGGCGCCGACTTCGTCACCCAGGCGGCCGGTCTCGGCGCCGTCGCCGTGCTGACCGACCCGGACGGCGCGGAGCGCGCCGCGGCGGCCGGACTGCCGGCCCTCGTCGTGGACGACCCGCGGGCGCGGATGGGCGACCTGGCCGCCACCATCTACGGTCGGCCCGGCGACGGACTGCTCCAGATCGGCATCACCGGCACCTCCGGCAAGACCACCACCGCCTACCTCGTCGAGGGCGGGCTGCGCACGGCCAGGACCACCGGGCTGATCGGCACCGTCGAGATGCGCATCGGCGACGAGCGCATCCCCTCCGAGCGCACCACCCCCGAGGCCACCGACCTCCAGGCCCTCTTCGCCGTCATGCGCGAGCGCGGCACCGAGGCGGTCGCCATGGAGGTCTCCAGCCACGCCCTGGTCCTCGGCCGGGTCGACGGCTGCGTCTTCGACATCGCGGTCTTCACCAACCTCAGCCCGGAGCACATGGAGTTCCACTCCGGCATGGAGGACTACTTCCAGGCCAAGGCGCAGCTCTTCACCCCGCGCCGCAGCAGGCTCGGCGTCGTCAACACCGACGACGAGTACGGCCGCCGGCTCGCGCGGCAGGCCACCGTGCCGGTCGTCACCTACTCCGCCGAGGGCCACCCGGACGCCGACTGGCGCGCCGAGGACGTCGCGCTCGGCCCGCTCGACTCGACGTTCACCGCGGTCGGACCGGAGGGCGAGCGGATCCCCGCCCGCTCGCCGCTGGCCGGCCCGTTCAACGTGGCCAACACCCTCGCCGCGATCGCCGCCCTGGCCGCCGCCGGGCTCGACCCGCACTCCGCCGCCGAGGGCGTCGCCGCGGTCCCGGGCGTTCCGGGCCGCCTGGAGCGCGTCGACGCCGGGCAGCCGTACCTCGCGGTCGTCGACTACGCCCACAAGACCGACGCCGTGGAGTCCGTGCTGCGGGCCCTGCGCAAGGTGACCGGCGGGCGGCTGCACGCCGTCCTCGGCTGCGGCGGCGACCGGGACACCACCAAGCGCGAGCCGATGGGCGCGGCGGTGGCCCGCTTCGCCGACACGGCCGTGCTCACCTCAGACAACCCCCGCTCCGAGGACCCCCTCGCCATCCTCGCCACCATGCTCCGCGGCGCGGCCTCCGTGCCCGCGCACGAGCGCGGCGAGGTGCAGGTCTTCGAGGACCGGGCCGCCGCCATCAGCGCCGCCGTCGGCCTCGCCGGCCCCGGCGACACCGTGCTGGTCGCGGGCAAGGGCCACGAGCTGGGCCAGGACATCGCCGGGGTGGTCCGTCCCTTCGACGACCGCCAGGTGCTTCGCGAAGCCATTCAGAAGACCCAGGGATGAACTCCCGCATGATCCAGGGGATGAACTTGTGATCGCCCTCTCCCTCGCCGAGATCGCAGAAGTCGTCGGCGGGCAGATGCACGACATACCGGACGCGTCCGTCGAGGTCACCGGACCGGTCGTCCGGGACTCCCGCGAGGCGGGTCCCGGCAGCCTGTTCGTCGCCTTCGTCGGTGAGCGCGCCGACGGCCACGACTTCGCCCGCGCGGTCGTCGGGGCGGGGGCGGTGGCCGTGCTCGGCTCCCGTCCCGTCGGCGTGCCCGCGATCGTCGTGGACGACGTGCAGGCCGCCCTCGGGGCCCTCGCCCGGCACGTCGTGCGGCGGCTCGGCGCCACGCTGGTGGCGCTGACCGGGTCGGCCGGAAAGACCAGCACCAAGGACCTCATCGCCCAGGTGCTCCGGCGCAAGGCCCCCACGGTCTTCACACCGGGCTCGCACAACAACGAGATCGGGCTGCCGCTCACCGCGCTCACCGCCACCGAGGAGACCCGCTTCCTCGTCCTGGAGATGGGCGCCCGGGGCGTCGGCCACATCCGCTACCTGACCGGGCTGACCCCGCCCCGGATCGGGCTGGTCCTCAACGTCGGCAGCGCCCACATCGGCGAGTTCGGCGGCCGGGAGCGGATCGCGGAGGCCAAGGGCGAACTCGTGGAGGCCCTCCCGGCGGCGGCCGAGGGCGGCACCGCCGTCCTCAACATGGACGACCCCCTGGTGCGCGCCATGGCCTCCCGGACCGAGGCGAAGGTGCTGTTCTTCGGTGAGTCCGACGAAGCGGACGTACGCGCCGAGAACGTGCGACTCACGGACAGCGGGCAGCCCTCCTTCCGCCTTCTCACACCCTCCGGTGCAAGCGATGTGACCATGCGCCTGTACGGTGAGCACCACGTGTCGAACGCGCTCGCCGCGGCCGCCGTCGCCCACGAGCTGGGCATGTCCGCAGACGAGATCGCCACCGCGCTCTCCGAGGCGGGCTCCCTCTCCCGCTGGCGGATGGAGGTCACCGAGCGCCCGGACGGTGTGACGGTCGTCAACGACGCCTACAACGCGAACCCCGAGTCCATGAAGGCCGCGCTGCGCGCGCTGGCGGCCATGGGCGGTGCCTCCCGGGCACGCGGGGGCCGCACGTGGGCGGTGCTCGGCAGGATGGCCGAGCTGGGGGACGAGTCGCTCGCCGAGCACGACGCGGTCGGACGGCTCGCCGTCCGGCTCAACGTCAGCAAGCTCGTCGCGGTCGGGGGCAGGGAAGCCGCCTGGCTGCAATTGGGCGCATACAACGAGGGTTCGTGGGGTGAGGAGTCGGTGCACGTGTCCGACGCACAGGCGGCTGTCGACCTGTTGCGCAGCGAGCTGCGCCCGGGGGACGTCGTGCTCGTGAAGGCGTCCCGGTCGGTGGGGCTGGAGAGCGTCGCCGCGGCGCTCCTGGAGACCGGCGCCGAGGGCGAGGTCGCCGCCCGATGATGAAGCAGATCCTGTTCGCGGGAGTCATCGGCCTCTTCCTGACGCTGGTCGGCACGCCGCTGCTGATCAAGTTGCTGGCCCGCAAGGGCTACGGCCAGTACATCCGCGACGACGGGCCGCGCGAGCACGCCAGCAAGCGCGGCACGCCGACCATGGGCGGCATCGCCTTCATCCTGGCCACGGTCATCGCCTACTTCCTGGCCAAGGTGATCACCGGCTACCTGGACGGGGAGGCGGACACCGGGCCGACCTTCTCGGGCCTGCTGGTGCTCGGCCTGATGGTCGGCATGGGCCTGGTCGGCTTCCTCGACGACTACATCAAGATCGTCAAGCGGCGTTCGCTGGGCCTGCGGGCCAAGGCGAAGATGGCCGGGCAGCTCATCGTCGGCATCGCCTTCGCCGTCCTCGCCCTGCAGTTCGCCGACAACCGCGGCAACACCCCGGCCTCCACCAAGCTGTCGTTCATCACGGACTTCGGCTGGACCATCGGCCCGGTGCTGTTCGTCGTCTGGGCGCTGTTCATGATCCTGGCGATGTCCAACGGCGTGAACCTGACCGACGGTCTGGACGGCCTGGCCACCGGCGCGTCCGTCCTCGTCTTCGGCGCCTACACCTTCATCGGCGTCTGGCAGTTCCAGGAGTCCTGCGCCAACGCGCAGACCCTGACCAACCCCGGTGCCTGCTACGAGGTGCGCGACCCGCTCGACCTGGCGGTGGTCGCCTCCGCGCTGATGGGCGCCTGCCTGGGCTTCCTCTGGTGGAACACCTCGCCGGCCAAGATCTTCATGGGTGACACCGGTTCGCTGGCGCTCGGCGGTGTCCTCGCGGGTCTCGCGATCTGCTCGCGCACCGAGCTGCTGGTCGCCATCCTCGGCGGTCTGTTCGTCCTCATCACCATGTCGGTCGTCATCCAGGTCGGCTCCTTCCGGCTCACCGGGAAGCGGGTCTTCCGGATGGCACCGCTCCAGCACCACTTCGAACTCAAAGGCTGGTCCGAGGTCCTCGTCGTGGTCCGCTTCTGGATCATCCAGGGCATCTGCGTGATCGTCGGACTCGGCATCTTCTACGCGGGATGGGCAGCGGACAAGTGACCTCCTCGGTGCCTTCGGACTTCACCGGCAAGCACATCACCGTGGCCGGCCTGGGCGTCTCCGGCGTCCCGGCCGCCCGGGTCCTCAGCGGCCTGGGCGCCCGCGTCACCGTCGTCAACGACGGCGACGACGAGCGCTCCCGGAGCCAGGCCGCGGAGCTGGAGCCGCTCGGCGTCACGGTGCGCCTGGGCGACGGCGACACCCTGCCCGAGGGCACCGAGCTGATCGTCACCGCCCCCGGCTGGCGTCCGGACAAGCCGCTGTTCGCCGCCGCCCGCGAGGCCGGCGTCCCCGTCTGGGGCGACGTCGAACTCGCCTGGCGGCTGCGCGGCCCCGGCGCCGCCCCCTGGCTGGCGGTCACCGGCACCAACGGCAAGACCACCACCGTCCGGATGCTCGCCGCCATGCTCACCGCCGCCGGGTTGCGCACGGCTGCCGTCGGCAACATCGGCGTCTCGCTGCTGGACGCGGTCACCGGCGACGAGGAGTACGACGTCCTGGCCGTGGAGCTGTCCAGCTACCAGCTCCACTGGGCGCCGTCGGTGCGCGCCCACTCGGCCGCCGTGCTCAACCTCGCCCCCGACCACCTCGACTGGCACGGCTCCATGGCGGCGTACGCCGCCGACAAGGGGCGCGTCTACGAGGGCAACCGCGTCGCCTGCGTCTACAACGCCGCCGACCGGGCCACCGAGGACCTGGTCCGCGGGGCCGACGTCGAGGAGGGCTGCCGGGCCGTCGGCTTCACCCTCGGCGCCCCGGGCCCGTCCCAACTCGGCGTCGTGGACGGCATCCTGGTCGACCGCGCCTTCGTCGAGGACCGGCAGCGCAACGCCCAGGAGCTCGCCGAGGTCTCCGACGTCCGCCCGCCGGCCCCGCACAACATCGCCAACGCCCTCGCCGCGGCGGCCCTGGCCCGCGCCCACGGCGTCCCGGCCGCCGCCGTCCGCGACGGGCTGCGGGCCTTCACTCCGGACGCCCACCGCATCGCGCACGTGGCGGACCTCGACGGGGTCGCCTACGTCGACGACTCCAAGGCCACCAACACCCACGCCGCCGAGGCGTCGTTGACGGCGTACGGATCGGTCGTCTGGATCGCCGGGGGACTCGCCAAGGGCGCCGCCTTCGACGAGCTGGTCGCCGGTGCCGCCGGGCGGCTGCGGGGTGCCGTCCTCATCGGCGCCGACCGGGCCCTGATCCGCGAAGCCCTGGCGCGACACGCCCCGGAGGTACCCGTCGTCGACCTCGACCGGACCGACACTGGGGCGATGCTCCAGGCCGTCCAGGAGGCGCGGCGGCTCGCCCGGCCCGGCGACACGGTGCTGCTGGCCCCGGCCTGCGCCTCGATGGACATGTTCACCAACTACAACCAGCGCGGTGACGCGTTCGCCCGGGCCGTTCGCGAACTCGGCGCCTGACCCGGCCGACCGCGCCGGGCGCTCTCGGGAGGGACGCGTGGGACGGTCCGAACCGACGTACAGGGGAGGCCGCGATGCCCGCTAGCCCCGGCAGCCGCACCGGCCGCCCGCCCGCCCAGCGGGCTCCCCGGCGACCCTCCCCGGCCCGCCCGCCGCGGGAGGACAACGCCGTCATGCGCCTGTACCACCGGGTGCGCAGGGCCTGGGACCGGCCGCTGACCGCCTATTACGTGATCTTCGGCGGCAGTGCGCTGATCACCGTCCTGGGCCTGGTGATGGTCTACTCGGCCTCCCAGATCACGGCGCTGCAACTGTCGCTCCCGGGGTCGTACTTCTTCCGCAAGCAGTTCCTCGCCGCGCTGATCGGCGCCGGGCTGATGTTCGCCGCCATGCGGATGCCGGTGAAGCTGCACCGCGCCCTGGCCTACCCGATCCTCGCCGGTGCCGTCGCCCTGATGATCCTGGTCCAGGTGCCGGGGATAGGGATGTCGGTCAACGGCAACCAGAACTGGATCTCGCTGGGCGGCTCCTTCCAGGTGCAGCCCAGCGAGATCGGCAAGCTCGCCCTCGTGCTCTGGGGCGCGGACCTGCTCGCCCGCAAGCACGACCGGAACCTGCTGGCCCAGTGGAAGCACATGCTGGTGCCGCTGGTGCCGGCCGCGTTCATGCTGCTCGGGCTCATCATGATCGGCGGCGACATGGGCACCGCGATCATCCTCACCGCGATCCTCTTCGGGCTGCTCTGGCTGGCGGGCGCGCCCACCCGGCTGTTCGTCGGTGTGCTCTCCGTCGCACTGCTGATCGGCGCCGTGCTGATCAAGACCAGCGCCAACCGGATGGCCCGGATGGGCTGCCTGCTCGCCACCGACCCGGGCCCGGACGACACCTGCTGGCAGGCCGTGCACGGGATCTACGCGCTGGCCTCGGGCGGGATCTTCGGGTCCGGACTCGGTGCCAGCGTGGAGAAGTGGGGGCAACTCCCGGAGGCGCACACCGACTTCATCTTCGCCGTCACCGGCGAGGAGTTGGGCCTGGCGGGGACGCTGTCGGTGCTCGCCCTGTTCGCGGCTCTAGGCTATGCGGGTATCCGCGTGGCCGGACGCACGGAGGACTCCTTCGTACGGTATGCCGCGGGAGGCGTGACCACCTGGATCATGGCGCAGACCGTGATCAACATCGGTGCGGTCCTCGGGCTGCTGCCGATCGCGGGTGTCCCCCTCCCGCTGTTCTCCTACGGGGGCTCCGCCCTGCTGCCGACCATGTTCGCCATCGGACTGCTGATCGCCTTCGCCCGCGACGAGCCCGGTGCGCGGACGGCGCTTGCGCTGCGGCGACCCCGCTTTGGTAGAAAGCGGGGAACGGGGGGAAGCGGGGGCTCCGGACCCAAGCGGAAACCCCGGAGTCGGAACACGATGCGACGGCGTGCCTCTGTGGCGCGTCCGTCCGGAGAGCGGTGAATTTCGGTGCATGTCGTACTCGCCGGCGGAGGAACCGCGGGCCACATCGAGCCCGCGCTCGCCCTCGCGGACGCCCTGCGCAGGCAGGACCCGTCCGTGGGGATCACGGCCCTGGGCACGGAACGCGGTCTTGAGACCCGCCTCGTACCCGAGCGCGGGTACGAACTGGCGCTGATCCCGGCCGTCCCGCTGCCGCGCAGGCCCACCCCCGAACTGATCACCGTCCCGGGGCGGCTGCGCGGCACCATCAAGGCCACCGAGCAGATCCTCGAACGCACCCGGGCGGACGCCGTGGTCGGCTTCGGCGGCTACGTCGCCCTGCCCGCCTACCTCGCCGCCAAGCGGCTCGGCGTGCCGATCATCGTGCACGAGGCCAACGCCCGCCCCGGGCTGGCCAACAAGATCGGTTCGCGCTACGCCGCCCAGGTCGCCGTCTCCACTCCGGACAGCAAGCTCCGCAACTCCCGCTACATCGGCATCCCGCTGCGCCGCTCCATCGCCACCCTGGACCGCGCCGCGGCCCGCCCCGAGGCCCGCGCCCTGTTCGGGCTGGACCCCAACCTGCCGACGCTGCTGGTGACCGGCGGCTCGCAGGGCGCCCGCCGCCTCAACGAGGTGATCCAGCAGGTCGCCCCCTGGCTCCAGCAGGCCGGCATCCAGATCCTGCACGCGGTCGGTCCCAAGAACGAACTGCCGCAGGTGCACCAGATGCCGGGGATGCCCCCCTACAGGCCGGTAAGTTACCTGGACCGGATGGACCTCGCGTACGCCGCCGCCGACATGATGCTCTGCCGCGCGGGCGCGATGACCGTCGCCGAACTCTCCGCCGTCGGGCTCCCGGCCGCCTACGTCCCGCTGCCCATCGGCAACGGCGAACAGCGGCTGAACGCCCAGCCGGTGGTCAAGGCCGGCGGTGGACTGCTGGTCGACGACGCGGAGCTGACGCCCGAGTGGGTGCAGCACAACGTGCTGCCCGTGCTCGCCGACCCGCACCGGCTGTACGAGATGTCCCGCGCCGCCGCCGAGTTCGGCCGCCGGGACGCCGACGACCTGCTCGTCGGCATGGTGTACGAGGCGATCGCCGCCCGTGCGCGCCACTAGGAACGTCTGACGGAGGGCAGGGAGCGTGGCCGGACCGACCACCACCGCGGAGCGCGGCGAACGTCAGCGGGAGTCGTCCGGCCCGCCCCCCGGGGGGTGGTTCAGGACCCCCAGCCTTCGTACGATCGTCATCTCGGCCCTCGTCCTCGTGCTCCTGGCGGGCGGCGGGGTGTGGGTCCTCTACGGCTCCGACTGGCTGCGGGTGGAACGCGTGTCCGTCACCGGAACGCGCGTGCTGACCCCCGACGAGGTGCGCGCGGCTGCCGGGGCACCGCTCGGCGCCCCCCTGGTCTCCGTCGACACCGCCGCCATCGAGGCGCGGCTGCGCCGGGCGCTGCCGCGGATCGACGCGGTGTCGGTGGAGCGCTCCTGGCCGGACGGGATCGGGGTGAAGGTGACCGAACGCACGCCGGTCCTGGTGATGGAGAAGGGCGGGACCTTCACCGAAGTGGACGGGAAGGGCGTCCGGTTCGCCACCGTGCCGAAGGCCCCGGAGAAGGTCCCCGTGCTGGATCTGGACGTCGTCCGGACGGGGTCGGCGGCGGCCGCCGCGCGGCGCTTCGGTGAGGACCGCCTGGTGCGGGCCGCGGTCGAGGTCGCCGACACCGTCCCGGGGAAGGTCGCGCAGCGGACCCGGAAGATCAGGGTCCGTTCCTACGACGACATCGCGCTGGAGCTGGACGGCGGGCGGACGGTGGCCTGGGGGAGCGCCGAACTCGGCGAGGAGAAGGCCCGGACGCTCACGGCGCTGATGAAGGCCACCCCGAAAGCACGTCACTTCGACGTGAGCGCGCCCACGGCGCCCGCGTCATCCGGGAGTTGACGGCCATACCCGCAGGCCAGCACCCTGGTTGGGCAGCGCTACGGCTGATCACATAGGGTGAAAAGAAAAACGGGAGGTTCGGCGTGTTCGTTGAACGCGCGCCACGTGTCGACTTAGTGTCCTGTTCGGAAGACTCCAAGGAACGGACACACTGATAACCCTAAAGTTCAGCGTTAGGGTTCGGGTCGGCGCTACGGACCGCCCCATTCGGCATCAGTCGCCGGTCGCCGGGCAGCAGTGCTCCCGTCACCGGACGACACGTAACTCGAGGCGAGAGGCCTTCGACGTGGCAGCACCGCAGAACTACCTCGCAGTCATCAAAGTCATCGGTGTCGGCGGCGGTGGTGTCAATGCCATCAACCGGATGATCGAGGTCGGTCTCAAGGGCGTCGAGTTCATCGCCATCAACACCGACGCGCAAGCGCTGTTGATGAGCGACGCCGACGTCAAGCTCGACGTCGGCCGCGAACTCACCCGCGGACTCGGTGCCGGAGCCAACCCGGCCGTCGGCCGCAAGGCCGCCGAGGACCACCGCGAGGAGATCGAGGAGGTCCTCAAGGGGGCCGACATGGTCTTCGTGACGGCCGGTGAGGGCGGCGGCACCGGCACCGGCGGCGCGCCCGTCGTGGCCAACATCGCGCGCTCGCTGGGCGCCCTGACCATCGGCGTGGTCACCCGCCCGTTCACCTTCGAGGGACGGCGCCGGGCCAACCAGGCCGAGGACGGGATCGCGGAACTCCGCGAAGAGGTCGACACCCTCATCGTGATCCCCAACGACCGGCTGCTGTCCATCTCGGACCGCCAGGTCAGCGTGCTCGACGCGTTCAAGTCCGCCGACCAGGTGCTGCTCTCCGGTGTGCAGGGCATCACCGACCTGATCACCACGCCCGGCCTGATCAACCTGGACTTCGCGGACGTCAAGTCCGTCATGTCCGAGGCGGGTTCGGCCCTCATGGGCATCGGCTCGGCCCGCGGCGACGACCGCGCGGTGGCCGCCGCCGAGATGGCGATCTCCTCGCCGCTGCTGGAGGCGTCCATCGACGGCGCCCGGGGAGTGCTGCTCTCCATCTCCGGCGGCTCCGACCTCGGCCTCTTCGAGATCAACGAGGCCGCCCAGCTGGTCAGCGAGGCCGCCCACCCCGAGGCCAACATCATCTTCGGCGCCGTCATCGACGACGCCCTCGGCGACGAGGTCCGGGTCACCGTGATCGCGGCCGGCTTCGACGGGGGCCAGCCCCCGGCCAAGCGGGACAACGTGCTCGGCTCCACCGCCGCCAAGCGTGAGGAGCCGGCCCCCGTCCGGCAGGCCGAGAGCCGCCCGTCCTTCGGCTCGCTCGGCAGCGTGAAGCCGAAGGAGGAGCCGGAGCGGGGCATGCCCGAGCCGGTCAACGACCTGCCGCCGGTGGCCCCGCCGCCGGTCCCGCCGTCGCGGACCTACTCGGACAGCGCCGCCGAGGAACTGGACGTGCCGGACTTCCTGAAGTGATAGGACAGCGCGACACCGTGAACGGCGCGCACTTCGGCT
Organism: Streptomyces sp. SID8352; assembly: GCF_009862265.1. Taxonomy (GTDB): domain Bacteria; phylum Actinomycetota; class Actinomycetes; order Streptomycetales; family Streptomycetaceae; genus Streptomyces. The sequence goes on from NZ_WWGX01000022.1 coordinate 328,064, forward strand.
TCACCGACAGGTGGGGCGGGGTGAGCGCCGTTCCGTACGAGGAGCTGAACCTCGGCGGTGCCGTCGGGGACGATCCCGCCGCCGTCACGGCCAACCGGGACCGCGCCGCGCGGTCGCTGGGGCTGGACCCCGTCCGGGTGGTCTGGATGCACCAGGTGCACGGGGCCGACACCGTCGTGGTCGACGCGCCCTGGGGGGACCACCCGGTCCCGCCCGCCGACGCCGTCGTCACCGCCGAGCGGGGCCTCGCCCTCGCCGTGCTCACCGCCGACTGCGTGCCCGTCCTGCTGGCGGACCCGGTGGCCGGTGTCGCCGCCGCGGCGCACGCCGGGCGGCCCGGTCTGGCCGCCGGGGTGGTCCCGGCCGCCGTGCGGGCCATGACGGAGCTGGGCGCCGACCCCGCCCGCATCGTCGCGCGGACCGGACCCGCGGTGTGCGGGAGGTGCTATGAGGTGCCGGAGGAGATGCGCGCCGAGGTGTCCGCCGTCGAGCCGGCGGCGTACGCCGAGACGGGCCGGGGCACTCCGGCGCTCGACGTGGGCGCCGGAGTGCACGCACAGCTCGCGCGCCTGGGGGTGGGTGACCGGTCCCGTTCACCGGTGTGCACCCTGGAGTCGCAGGACCACTTCTCGTACCGCCGCGACCGCGCCACCGGGCGCCTCGCGGGCTATGTATGGCTGGACTGATGGGGCATGACGGACCGTAGGGATGAAATCGCCGCGAACCTGGCGAAGGTGGAGGAGCGGATCGCCGCCGCGTGTGCGGCGGCGGGCCGTCACCGTGACGAGGTGACCCTGATCGTGGTCACCAAGACCTATCCGGCGGACGACGTCCGCCGCCTCGCCTCGCTCGGTGTGCGGCACGTCGCGGAGAACCGCGACCAGGACGCGGCGCCCAAGGCCGCCGCCTGTTCGGATCTGCCGCTTTCCTGGCACTTCGTCGGACAGCTCCAGACCAACAAGGTGCGTTCGGTGGTCGGTTATGCCGATGTCGTGCAGTCCGTCGACCGGGCGCGCCTCGTCACGGCGCTGTCCAAGGAGGCGGAGCGGGCCGGCCGGGAGGTGGGGTGTCTCCTCCAGGTGGCCCTCGACGCCGGGGAGGGCGGCCGCGGCGAGCGCGGCGGTGTCGCCCCCGGCGGGGTCGGGGAGTTGGCCGCCCGCGTCGCCGACGCGCCCGGGCTGCGGCTGGACGGGCTGATGACCGTCGCGCCGCTCACGGGGGAGTACGCGGGGCGTCAACAGGCCGCCTTCGAACGTCTCATGGATGTGTCGGCCGGCCTGCGCCGCGACCATCCGGCTGCCACCATGGTCTCCGCCGGGATGAGCGCGGACCTCGAACAGGCCGTGGCCGCCGGGGCGACACATGTACGCGTCGGCACCGCGGTACTCGGAGTCCGCCCCGTGCTCCGGTAACGTCGCCAAGAAGTCGGACCACAGTAGAAAATATGGTCATTACCGTCGAGAGGCGGACGCAACGACCTCGTGGATGGCAGGCACTTGGCAGTCGTCAGCCGATCCACCACAGAGCGGAGGACTCAGAGAATGGCCGGCGCGATGCGCAAGATGGCGGTCTACCTCGGCCTCGTGGAGGACGATGGTTACGACGGCCGGGGGTTCGACCCCGACGACGACTTCGAACCCGAACTGGACCCGGAGCCCGAGCGGGACCACCGCCGGCACGAACCGGCACACCAGCCTCATGGTTCACATCAGCCGCAAAGGGAAGAAGAGGTACGAGTCGTACAGCCGCCCGCCCAGCGAGAGCCGGTGCCCCGATCCGCTTCGCTCGCCGCTGAATCGGGCCGCCCCGCGCGGATCGCGCCCGTGGCGTCCATCACACAAGAACGCGCAAGCCTGGAAAAGAGCGCACCGGTCATCATGCCCAAGGTCGTGTCGGAACGAGAGCCGTACCGGATCACCACGCTTCACCCGCGGACCTACAACGAGGCCCGTACCATCGGGGAACACTTCCGTGAGGGCACTCCGGTGATCATGAATCTCACTGAGATGGATGACACAGATGCGAAGCGACTTGTCGACTTTGCCGCCGGTCTGGTGTTTGGTCTTCACGGCAGTATCGAGCGGGTGACGCAGAAGGTGTTCCTGTTGTCGCCTGCTAACGTCGATGTCACGGCGGAGGACAAGGCCCGTATCGCAGAGGGCGGGTTCTTCAACCAGAGCTGAGACGCACCACCGGTGGGCAGCGGATCCGGAGCGGATCCGAGAGTTGGAACAGGGGAGAGGGAAGCACAGGGATGAGCGTGTTCCTGGATGTCGTCTACATCGCGTTGATGTGCTTCCTCATCGTGCTCATCTTCCGGTTGGTCATGGACTACGTCTTCCAGTTCGCCCGCTCGTGGCAACCCGGCAAGGCGATGGTGGTCGTTCTGGAGGCCACCTACACTGTCACCGATCCACCGCTGAAGCTCCTGCGGCGGTTCATTCCGCCGCTGCGTCTCGGAGGCGTGGCGCTCGACCTGTCCTTCTTCGTACTGATGATCATCGTCTACATCCTGATCTCGATCGTGAGCCGGCTGTGAGCGATGACAGAGACACGGGCTTGCCGAATGCCGACGACTACGTTGAGGTGAAGAGATGCCGTTGACTCCCGAGGACGTACGGAACAAGCAGTTCACGACCGTCCGCCTTCGTGAAGGCTATGACGAGGACGAGGTCGATGCCTTCCTCGACGAGGTCGAGGCCGAACTGACGCGCCTGCTGCGCGAGAACGAGGACCTGCGCGCCAAACTGGCCGCCGCCACGCGCGCGGCCGCCCAGAACCAGCAGAACATGCGCAAGCCCCCGGAACCGCCGCAGGACCAGCAGCATCCCCAGCAGGGAATGCCGCCGCAGGGCATGCGGGGTCCCGGCGCTCCGGTGCCCGCCGGCATATCGGGCCCGCCGCAGCAGCAGATGGGTGGCCCCATGGGTGGTCCGCCCCAGCTGCCGAGCGGTGCTCCGCAACTGCCCGCCGGACCCGGCGGTCAGGGCGGTCCGCAGGGCCCCGGTCCCATGGGCCAGGGTCCCGGACCGATGGGACAGGGTCCCGGTCCCATGGGCCAGGTCCCCGGTCCGATGCAGGGTCAGATGGGTCCCGGCCCGATGGGCGGCCCCATGGGCGGCCCGCAGGGTCCCGGCGGCCCCGGCATGCCCGGTCCGCAGGCCCCCGGCGGCGACAGCGCCGCCCGGGTGCTCTCGCTCGCCCAGCAGACCGCCGACCAGGCGATCGCGGAGGCCCGTTCCGAGGCCAACAAGATTGTCGGCGAGGCGCGTTCGCGGGCCGAGGGTCTGGAGCGGGACGCCCGTGCCAAGGCGGACGCCCTGGAGCGGGACGCCCAGGAGAAGCACCGTGTCGCGATGGGCTCGCTGGAGTCCGCCCGCGCCACGCTGGAGCGCAAGGTCGAGGACCTGCGCGGCTTCGAGCGGGAGTACCGCACCCGGCTGAAGTCCTACCTGGAGTCGCAGCTCCGTCAGCTGGAGACCCAGGCGGACGACTCGCTGGCCCCGCCGCGCACGCCGGCCGCCGCGTCGCTGCCGCCGTCCCCGACGCCCTCGATGGCGCCGGCCGGCGCCGGTGCCCCGTCGTACGGCGGCGGTCAGTCGATGGGCGCGGGCCCCGGCCCGTCCGCTCCGTCCTACGGCGGCCAGCAGCAGATGTCGCCCGCGATGACCCAGCCGATGGCGCCGGTGCGTCCGCAGGGTCCGTCCCCGATGGGGCAGGCGCCCTCGCCGATGCGCGGGTTCCTGATCGACGAGGACGACAACTGAGCCGGTGCGCGGGCGCCGTCAGGACGGCGTAGCGCACGGCACGACACAGGGGCGGGCCCCGGGTGTTCACCACCCGGGGCCCGCCCCTGTGTCGTGCGCGCTCGTGGTGGGAGCCCCCGGGCGGTCCCCGCCGCGCGGTGCGCCCCGCCGTGCCCCGCGAGTCCGGTCGGGCCCGGCCCCTGGCCTCGCCCCGGGCGCCGGCTGACGCCCGCACGGCGCGGCCCCGGCAGGAGGAACGGGAGGGCGAGGACGAGGGGAACGGACCCGTGCCGCGCGGCGGCCCCGTCCGTCCCCTTCGTCCCCGCCCTCGCCCGCCCGCCGACGCCCGGTGGGCCGCTCCCGCTGCCGGGAGGGCGTCCACCGGGCGTCGGCGGAACCGCCGTTACCGCTTGCGGAGACGGAAGGTCAGCGTCAGCGGCCCGTCGGTGAACGGCTCCCCGTACGCGTCGTCCGCCTCGCCCCGGGCGAAGTCCGTGGCGAGCACCTCGTCCGCGATCAGCCCGGCGTGTTCGGTCAGGGCCGAGGCGACCGCCGGGTCCGTGGCCGTCCAGCGCAGGGCGATCCGGTCCGCCACGTCGAGGCCGCTGTTCTTGCGGGCCTCCTGGATCAGGCGGATGGCGTCCCGGGCGAGACCCGCGCGGCGCAGCTCCTCGGTGATCTCCAGGTCGAGGGCGACGGTGAGGCCCGCGTCGGAGGCGACCGACCAGCCCTCGCGGGGCGTCTCGGTGACGATGACCTCCTCGGGGGCGAGGGCGACCGTCTCGCCGTCCACCTCCACCGAGGCGGTGCCTTCGCGCAGGGCGAGTGAGAGGGCGGCGGCGTCCGCGGCGGCGACCTCCCTGGCGACGTCCTGGACGCGCTTGCCGAACCGCTTGCCCAGGGCGCGGAAGTTGGCCTTGGCCGTGGTGTCGACCAGGGAGCCGCCGACCTCGCTCAGCGAGGCGAGGGACTCCACGTTCAGCTCCTCGGTGATCTGCGCGCGCAGCTCCGGGGAGAGCCCGTCGAAGCCGGGGGCCCCGATCAGGGCGCGGCGCAGCGGCTGGCGGGTCTTGACGCCGGACTCGGCGCGGGTGGCGCGGCCCAGCTCGACCAGCCGGCGCACCAGCACCATGTGCCGGGACAGTTCGGGGTCGACGGCGTCCGGGTCGGCCTCGGGCCAGGAGGACAGGTGGACCGACTCCGGGGCGCCCGGGGTGACCGGCACGACCAGGTCCTGCCAGACCCGCTCGGTGATGAACGGGGTGAGCGGGGCCATCAGCCGGGTCACGGTCTCGACCACGTCGTGCAGGGTGCGCAGGGCCGCCCTGTCGCCCTGCCAGAAGCGGCGGCGGGAGCGGCGAACGTACCAGTTGGAGAGGTCGTCGACGAAGGCGGAGAGCAGCTTCCCGGCGCGCTGGGTGTCGTACGCGTCGAGCGCCCGGGTGACCTGTTCGGTCAGGGCGTGCAGTTCGGAGAGGAGCCAGCGGTCGAGGACCGTGCGGTCGGCGGGCGCCGGGTCGGCCTCGCCGGGTGCCCAGCCGGAGGTGCGGGCGTAGAGGGCCTGGAAGGCGACCGTGTTCCAGTAGGTGAGGAGGGTCTTGCGGACCACCTCCTGGATGGTGCCGTGGCCGACCCGGCGGGCCGCCCACGGCGAGCCGCCGGCCGCCATGAACCAGCGCACCGCGTCGGCGCCGTGCTGGTCCATCAGCGGGATCGGCTGGAGGATGTTGCCCAGGTGCTTGGACATCTTGCGGCCGTCCTCGGCGAGGATGTGGCCGAGGCAGACCACGTTCTCGTACGAGGAGCGGTCGAAGACCAGGGTGCCGACCGCCATCAGCGTGTAGAACCAGCCGCGGGTCTGGTCGATGGCCTCGCTGATGAACTGCGCCGGGTAGCGGGACTCGAAGAGTTCCTTGTTCCGGTACGGGTAGCCCCACTGCGCGAACGGCATGGAACCCGAGTCGTACCAGGCGTCGATGACCTCCGGCACCCGGGTGGACGTCCTGCCGCAGCCCTCCTCGGGGCAGGCGAAGGTGACCGCGTCGATGTACGGGCGGTGCGGGTCGAGGGAGGACTGGTCGGTCCCCGTCAGCCCGGTCAGCTCCGCGCGGGAGCCGACGGCGGTGAGGTGGCCCTCCTCGCAGCGCCAGATCGGCAGCGGGGTGCCCCAGTAGCGGTTGCGGGAGAGCGCCCAGTCGATGTTGTTGGTCAGCCAGTCGCCGTAGCGGCCGTGCTTGACGGAGTCGGGGAACCAGTTGGTCCGCTCGTTCTCCTGGAGCAGGCGGTCCTTGACGGCGGTGGTGCGGATGTACCAGGACGGCTGCGCGTAGTAGAGCAGCGCGGTGTGGCAGCGCCAGCAGTGCGGGTAGCTGTGCTCGTAGGCGATGTGGCGGAAGAGCAGGCCCCGGGCGTTCAGGTCCTCGGTCAGCCGCTCGTCGGCCTTCTTGAAGAAGACGCCGCCGACCAGCGGGACGTCCTCCTCGAAGGTGCCGTCCGGGCGCACCGGGTTGACGACGGGCAGCCCGTAGGCGCGGCACACCTTGAGGTCGTCCTCACCGAAGGCGGGGGACTGGTGGACCAGACCCGTGCCGTCCTCGGTCGTCACGTACTCGGCGTTCACCACGTAGTGCGCGGGCTCGGGGAACTCGACCAGCTCGAAGGGGCGCCGGTAGGTCCAGCGCTCCATCTCGGTGCCGGTGAAAGTCTGCCCGGTTGTCTCCCAGCCCTCGCCGAGGGCCTTGGCGACCAGCGGCTCGGCGACGACGACCCGCTCCCGGCCGTCGGTGGCGACGACGTAGGTGACCTCGGGGTGGGCGGCGACGGCGGTGTTGGAGACCAGGGTCCAGGGGGTGGTCGTCCACACCAGGAGGGCGGCCTCGCCGGCCAGCGGGCCGGAGGTGAGCGGGAAGCGCACGTAGACGGAGGGGTCGACGACCGTCTCGTAGCCCTGGGCCAGCTCGTGGTCGGACAGCCCGGTGCCGCAGCGGGGGCACCAGGGGGCGACGCGGTGGTCCTGGACCAGCAGGCCCTTGCCGAAGATCTCCTTCAGCGACCACCAGACGGAGTCGACGTACTCCGGGTCCATGGTCCGGTAGGCGTCGTCGAGGTCGACCCAGTAGCCCATGCGGGTGGTCAGCTCGGCGAAGGCGTCCGTGTGCCGGGTCACCGACTCGCGGCACTTGGCGTTGAACTCCGCGATGCCGTACGCCTCGATGTCCTGCTTGCCGTTGAAGCCCAGCTCCTTCTCGACCGCCAGCTCCACCGGGAGGCCGTGGCAGTCCCAGCCGGCCTTGCGGCCCACGTGGTAGCCGCGCATGGTGCGGAAGCGGGGGAAGACGTCCTTGAAGACGCGGGCCTCGATGTGGTGGGCGCCCGGCATGCCGTTGGCGGTGGGCGGACCCTCGTAGAAGACCCACTCGGGGCGGCCCGCGGACTGCTCCAGGCTCTTGGCGAAGATCTTCTGCTCGCGCCAGAAGTCGAGCACCGCGTGTTCGAGCGCGGGCAGGTCGACCTGGGCGGGCACCTGTCGGTACTGGGGCTGCGTGTTCAACGGGCTTCCTCCGGCGGACGTGCTGCCTTCCGTCGGAGGGACGAGAGCCGTAAGGCTACGGACGCCGCACTGTGCGGCGCGCTCCCGCGGTACCACCCTCCTTGGCCCCCCGGTGCGTCGTGTGCTCCGGTGAGCCCCCTCATTGGGGTCGCGATGCCGGTTCTACTCGCCCGGCTGCTGGTCCGGGCTTTCCTCCGGCGGCTCCGGGGTGATCTTCACGTCGCGCTGGCCCCCGGGCTTCCACCGTCCCCGGGTCGCTGCGGACCGCGTACGCCGCTACTCGTCCCCATCCACGCTTTTCGCTCCGCCCAGTGTACGGCGCCGCGCGGACGGCGGCCGACCGAGTTTCCCCGGCCCCGCCCGGCCGCGGAGCGGGTGCGGGGGCCGGGCGGGGGAGAGCGGGTGACCGGGCGCGGGCGGGGCGCGCGGGACGGGCCGGGGTGACCCGAATGGCGCGGCCGGGCGTCCGGGGCGGTGCGGGGGCGCGCGCCGGCGGCATACCCGGCCGGGAGCTGGGCACAACGCAGGCAGGTCCGCCGCGCGGCGGTCCCGGGGCGGGCGATGCGGGCGGCGTGCCCCGTTGCCGAGGGGCCCGGGTCGATTTATCGTCCCAGCACGATTCGCGCGCAAGATCACCCAGGGTGAAGGGGCCGCGGCCATGGTGGCGAAGAGCACGCACGGAGCGGCGGAGGAGCCCCCGGCCGGGAGCGGTCCGCAGGAGGGCGGGACGGCCGCCGGAGGTGTCCCGGCCGGGGAGGCGCGGGCCGGGAAGCGGGCCGCGCGGAGGACGGCCGGGAAGGGCGGCGCCGAGGGCACCGCGCCACGGGGGGCGTCGAAGAAGAGCACGGCCAAGAGGACCGCGGCCGGGAAGTCCGCGGCCGAGAAGGCGGGTGCGGCCGAGGCCGCCGAGCAGACGGGAGCCACGACGGTGGTTGCGAAGAAGACCCCTGGCACGGCCACGGCGGACAAGGCCGCCGTTCCCCAGGCACGCGGCGCCGAGGCCGGGGAGCTGGCCGTGCGCCCCGGCGAGGACCCCTGGACGGCGGAGGAGGCGGAGGCGGCCCGCGCGGAGCTCCAGTCGGAGGCGGAGCGGCTGCGCACCGAGATCGCCTCCTCCGAGCGCTCGCTCCAGGGCATGATGCGCGACTCCGGCGACGGTGCCGGGGACGACGAGGCGGACACCGGCAGCAAGAACATCACCCGCGAGCACGAACTGGCGCTGGCCGCCAACGCCCGCGAGATGCTCATCCAGACCGAGCGGGCCCTGGAGCGCCTCGACGCCGGCACCTACGGCCTGTGCGAGAACTGCGGCAAGCCCATCGGGAAGGCCAGGATGCAGGCCTTCCCGCGGGCCACCCTGTGCGTGGAGTGCAAGCAGAAGCAGGAGCGGCGGTACTGAGCCGCGCCCCGGGCGTCCCGAGCAGGGGGGACGCGCGGGGCGTGCCGTACCCTCGTCCTCAGTCAGGTACCTAGGTCGAGGGACTCACGTGGCAGAGGCGGAGCGCATCATCGGTACGCCGGAGACTCCGGACGCGGCGGGGGACGGGCGCGCGGAGAGCGAACGGACGGGCGACGGCGGCCCGCGGCCCGCGGCCGGCCGGACGGTGCCGCCCGCCGCGCCGGAGGCCGGTCACCCGGAGGCCGGTCACCCGGAGCCGGCGGCCGGCGAGTCCGCCCCCGGGCCGGACGCCCCGGCGGAGGGGGCGGCCACCGCTCCGGCGGCGCGGGGCAAGCGGCGGATCGCGGTGCTGTTCACCATCGCCCTGGTCGCCTATCTGATCGACCTGAGCAGCAAGATGCTCGTGGTCGCCCGGCTGGAGCACCACGAGCCGATCGAGATCATCGGCGAGTGGCTGCGCTTCGAGGCGATCCGCAACGCGGGCGCCGCCTTCGGCTTCGGCGAGGCCTTCACCGTGATCTTCACGGTGATCGCCGCCGCCGTGATCGTCGTCATCGCCCGGCTGGCCCGCAAGCTGTACAGCCTGCCCTGGGCGATCGCGCTCGGCCTGCTGCTCGGCGGCGCGCTGGGCAACCTGACCGACAGGATCTTCCGCTCGCCGGGCGTCTTCGAGGGCGCCGTCGTCGACTTCATCGCGCCGAAGCACTTCGCCGTGTTCAACCTCGCGGACTCCGCGATCGTCTGCGGCGGCATCCTGATCGTGCTGCTCTCCTTCCGGGGGCTGGACCCGGACGGGACCGTCCACAAGGACTGAGCCCGCGCGGGCGCCCGCCGGGCCCCGCCGGGCCCCGCCGCCCCGCGTCCCGCCCGGACCGCCCCGCGTCCCGCCCCGGACCGCGCCCGCGCCCCCGGTGGCCCCGGCCGGGACCTCCCGGGGCCGCCCCGCGGGGTCCTGCCAGGTCGGGGCCGGTCGGCCCGGCCGGGAGCGCGTGCGGGCCCGGGGAGCGCGTCCGGCATACTCGACGGGTGAGCACGCTTCCCGAGATCCGTACCCTGCCCGTGCCCGACGGCCTGGAGGGCGAGCGCGTCGACGCCGCCATCTCCCGCATGTTCGGCTTCTCCCGCACCAAGGCCGCCGAGCTGGCGGCGGCGGGGAAGGTGCAGGTCGACGGGGCGGTGGTCGGCAAGTCGGAGCGGGTCAGCGGCGGCGCCTGGCTGGAGGTCGAGATGCCGCCGGCCGCCGCGCCGGTGCAGGTGGTGGCCGAGCCCGTCGAGGGCATGGAGATCGTCCACGACGACGACGACGTGGTCGTGATCGTCAAGCCCGTGGGGGTGGCCGCCCACCCCTCGCCCGGCTGGACCGGCCCGACCGTCATCGGCGGACTGGCCGCCGCCGGGTACCGGATCTCCACCTCCGGCGCCGCCGAGCGCCAGGGCATCGTGCACCGCCTCGACGTCGGCACCTCCGGGCTGATGGTGGTCGCCAAGTCGGAGCGCGCCTACACCTCGCTCAAGCGGCAGTTCAAGGAGCGCACGGTCGACAAGCGCTACCACACGCTCGTCCAGGGCCACCCCGACCCCACCAGCGGCACCATCGACGCACCCATCGGGCGCCACCCGAACCACGACTACAAGTGGGCGGTGACCGCCGACGGCAAGCCCTCCGTCACCCACTACGACCTGATCGAGGCCTTCCGCGCCGCCTCCCTGCTCGACGTCAAGCTGGAGACCGGCCGCACCCACCAGATCCGCGTCCACATGGCGGCCCACCGACACCCCTGCGTCGGCGACCTCACCTACGGCGCCGACCCCACGCTCGCCAAGCGGCTGCGGCTGACCCGCCAGTGGCTGCACGCCGTGCGCCTCGGCTTCGAGCACCCCGGTGACGGGCAGTGGGCCGAGTTCGCCAGCGACTACCCGGAGGACCTCCAGGCCGCGCTCGACCGGGTCCGCGAGGAGACCTACGGGTGACCGGCGCCGCTCGCCCGGCGCGGGTGCGCGTCGCCGACGGCGCCGCCGACCGCCGGGCCTGCCTCGCGGTGCGCCGGGAGGTCTTCGTCGTCGAACAGGGCGTCCCCGAGGAGATCGAGTACGACGCCGACGACGCCGGGGCCGTGCACGTCCTGGCCGCCGACGGGGACGGCACCCCGCTCGGCACCGGCCGACTGCTGCACGGCCCGGCCGCCGCCGCCCGCACCGGGGCACCGGACACCGGTGCCCTCGGCCGGCTCGCCGTGCTCCGCCGGGCCCGCGGCCGGGGCGTCGGCGCGGCCCTGGTGCGCGCCCTGGAGGAGGCGGCCCGCGCGCGCGGGCTCACCGCGGTCGACCTGCACGCCCAGACCCATGCCCTGGGTTTCTACGAACGGCTGGGGTACACGGCGTACGGACCGGAGTTCCCCGACGCGGGGATGCCCCACCGCGCCATGCGGCGCGCCCTGTGACCTGGGGCGCCGTACCCGCCCGGGGAGCCGGCCGCATGGCAGTCTGGGGATCAGCCGTGTGAACGCCCAGACCCCGCCGGAGCCGTGACCGTGGATCAGTTGGCCCTGTTGTTCCTGCTGCTGATCGGGGCCCTGCTGAGCGTGCCGCTCGGGGACCGCCTCGGGCTCCCGGCGCCGGTGCTGACCACGCTCCTCGGAATCGCCCTGGCGCTCATCGACTTCGTCCCCGACGTGGACATCCCGCCCGAGCTGATCCTCCCCGCGCTGCTTCCCCCGCTGCTCTACGCGGCCGTGCGGCGCACCTCCTGGCGGCAGTTCGCGGCCAACAAGCGCCCGATCTTCCTGCTCGCGGTCGCGCTGGTCTTCGTCACCACCGCCTGCGTCGCCTCCGTCGCCCACGCCGTCGTGCCGGGGCTGCCGCTGGCCGCCGCCTTCGCCCTCGGGGCCCTGGTGGCACCGCCCGACCCGGTCGCCGCGACCGCCGTCGCCGGCCAGCTCGGGCTGCCGCGCCGGCTGGTGTCCATCCTGGAGGGCGAGGGCCTCTTCAACGACGTGACGGCCATCGTCCTCTACCACGTGGCCATCGCCGCGGCCGTGGGCGGCACCTTCTCGCCCTGGCGGGCCGGGCTGGACCTGGTGCTGTCGGCCGTCGTTGCCGTCGCCGTGGGGCTCGCGCTCGGCTGGGGCGCGTACAAGCTGATGGACGTGCTCGGCGACGCCACCCTCCGGATCGGGCTGACGCTGCTCGTCCCCTACGTCAGCTACGTCCTCGCCGAGGAACTGCACGGCTCAGGGGTGCTCGCCGTGCTCACCACCGCGATGTTCCTCGCCGAGTACGCCTCCGACGCCGACGACGTGATGTCCCGGCTCGCCGGGCACACCGTGTGGGACGTCGTCGACACCCTCGTCACCGGGGTCGCCTTCGGGCTGATCGGCCTGGAGCTGCACAACGCGCTGCGCACCGCCTCCGGGCGGTGGACCGAACTGCTGGGCTGGGCCGCCACCGTGGCCGGGGTGGTGATCCTGGTGCGGCTGGCCTGGCTGCTGCCGGCCACCTGGCTGACCAAGCGGCTGCACTCCCGGCGCGACCAGGACGAGGACATCCCCACGAGCTGGCGGGAGACGGTGGTGATGTGGTGGTCCGGGATGCGCGGCGTGGCCTCGGTGGCGCTGGCCCTCGCCATCCCGCTGCGCACCGAGGACGGGGCGCCCTTCCCCCACCGCGAGGAACTGATCTTCATCGCCTTCGGCGTGATCATGGCGACCCTGCTGCTCCAGGGCCTCACCCTGCCCTGGCTGGTGAACCGGCTGGGGGTGCGCGCGGACACCGAGCGGGAGAAGGAGTACGAGAAGCAGCTCGCGGTGCGCGCCGCGCGCGCCGCCAAGCAGCGGCTCAAGGAGATCGAGACGGTGGAGGAGCTTCCGGAGGAGCTGTCCGAGCAGATGGTGCGGCGCGCCTTCGACATCGGGCTGCGGATCAGTCCGGACATCGGGGACGAGGAGCGGCGCGAGGCACAGGAGCAGCGCGTCCGGCGGCTGCGCAGGATCCGCCGGATCCAGGCCGAGATGCTCAGCGCCGCCCGGCACGAGGTGCTGGCGGCGCGCAGCGAGCCCGGCGCCGACCCGGAGATCGTCGACCGGGTGCTGCGCCACCTGGACGTGCGCAGCATGCGCTGACCGCGGGTCCGGGCCGCCGTCCGGGACGGTCCCAGCGGCCGGGCCGCGGCCCGGCACGGGTCTCGTCCGGGCGATACCTCCGCTCCTTCCGGGGGCCGCACCCGGACGGGACCGGCCATGAGGACCGAGCCCCGCGCGGGCGCTCGCCGCGTCCCGCCGCCCACGTCCCGCCGCCCGCGTCCCGCCGCCCACGTCCCGCCCGTGCCCGCGTCCTCCCCGGCCGCCCGGCCGACCCGCCCGGCCGACCCGGGAGGTCCTGCCGGGCCGGGTCCGGACGGGAGCGCGTTCCGGCTCTGGCGGGGCCTGCCCGGCGCGGCCCCCTCGGGGCGCGGTCCGCTCCGGCGCCGCGCGCCGTTCAGCGTCGGGTGCCCGGACGGTGGGCCCGCCCGCCGCCCGGCTCCGCCGCCTCGGGGCGGCCGTCCGGCGCCCGGCGGGAGCGCGGGAGGCCCTCGCGGGCGGCGGTCGGCTCCGCCTCCCTCCCCGCCGACGTCTCCGCTGCCTCCTTCCCTGCCGCCTCCGTCCCCGCCCTCTCCGTCCCGGTCGCCCCCGTCCCAGCCGTCGTCGTCCCGGAGGCCGGTCCCGGCGCGCCGGCCCGGGCCGCCGGGGCGGTGTTGACCCGGGGCAGGGCGTGCGGGTGGTGCTCGGCCAGCCAGCGGATCATCCGTTCGCGGACATGGACCCGCACCGTCCAGATGTCGTCCGCGTCCTTCGCCGTCACCAGGGCCCGCACCTGCATGGTGTTCGGGGTGGTGTCGGTGACGGTCAGGTTGTAGGTCCGCCCGTCCCAAGCCGGGCAGTCCCGCAGGATGTCCCGCAGCCGCTCGCGCATCGCGTCCAGCGGCGCGGTGTGGTCCAGGTGCCAGTGGACGACGCCGGTCATCTGCGGGGTCCCCCGCGACCAGTTCTCGAACGGTTGGGAGGTGAAGTACGACACCGGCATGGTGAACCGGCGCTCGTCCCAGGTGCGCACCGTCAGGAAGGTCAGGGTGATCTCCTCGACCGTGCCCCACTCGCCGTTCACCACGACGGTGTCGCCGATGCGCACCATGTCGCCGAAGGCGATCTGCAGCCCCGCGAAGAGATTGCCGAGGGTGGACTGCGCGGCCACACCGGCGACGATGCCCAGGATGCCCGCCGAGGCCAGCAGCGAGGCCCCGGCCGCGCGCATGTCGGGGAAGGTCAGCAGCATGGACGCGGCGGCGACCACGCCCACCGCCGCCGACACCACCCGTCTGATCAGCGAGACCTGGGTGCGCACCCGGCGCACCCGGGCCGGGTCGCGCCGGGTGTGCGCGTGGGCGTAGCGGGCGTAGGAGGTCTCGACGACCGCCGCGGCGATCCGGACGACCAGCCAGGCCGTGGAGCCGATCAGGACCAGCGTCAGCGTCCGGCCGATCCCGGCCCGGTGCGACGGGAACAGCCCGGCCTGGTCGTAGGAGCCCCTCAGCAGGGCGGCGCACAGCACCAGCCGGTACGGGACGAGGGCCCGGCGCAGCAGCCCCCAGAGGGGCGTCTCGCGGTGGCGCGCGTCGGCCTTGCGCAGCAGCAGGTCGGTGGCCCAGCCGAGGGCGAGGGTCAGCAGGACGGAGCCGCCGACGACGATCAGCGGGCGGAGTATGTTCTCCATGCCCTGGAACGTAACCGGCGGGGCGCGGACCGAACCTGTGATCTTCGCCCCCGCCGGGCGCGGCCGGTGCGCGTGCCCTCCGCCGGGGAGCCGGCGTGCGCGGCGCGACCCTGCCCGCCTGGCACGATGGCCCCATGAACATCGTGCTCTTTCACTCGACCCATGGCCCGCGTCCCGCGGTGCGCGAGGCCGCCGAGCGCCTGCGCGGCGCCGGGCACCAGGTGTGGACCCCGGACCTCTTCGGCGGGCGGACGTTCGACACGGTCGAGGAGGGCATGGCCCACCAGGAGGGGATCGGCCGGGAGGAACTGCTGCGGCGGGCCGTGCTGGCCGCCGCGCCCTATTCCGAACGCGGCCTGGTCTACGCCGGGTTCTCGCTCGGCGCCTCCGTCGCCCAGACCCTCGCCCTCGGCGACCACCGGGCGCGCGGGCTGCTCCTCCTGCACGGCACCTCGGACATCGCGCCCAACGCGGCGGTGGACGGCCTGCCGGTGCAGCTCCACGTGGCGGAGCCGGACCCGTTCGAGACGGACGACTGGCTGAGCGCCTGGTACCTGCGGATGGGGCGGATCGGCGCCGACGTCGAGGTGCACCGGTATCCCGGGGCGGGCCACCTCTACACCGACCCCGGGCTGCCGGACTACGACGCGGAGGCGGCGGCGTCCACCTGGCGGGTGGCGCTCGGCTTCCTCGACTCCCTCGGCGAGGACGGCCCGACCGGGTCGTAGGCCCGCTGGACCCGCTGGGTGCCGCTGAGCGTGCGGTAGGAGCGGACCCGGACGGAGGCGGCGTCCGGGTCGCCGCGGGCCGCGAGGTGCCGGTACGGGGAGAAGTGGCCGGCCTCCCAGTTGGCGCAGGAGACCACGCCGAAGCGCAGTCCGGCGACGGCGGCTCCGGGGGCGGGGGCGGTGCGGGTGCGGGCGACGGGGGAGTCGGTGTCCCCGGCGGAGAAGCGGAACCAGTGGTCGGTGGCGGGCGCCAGGCCCCGGACGTCGGCCTTGACGGTGTGGTCGGAGGCGGCGGTGGCGGGGACGGTGCCCCGGGCGACGACGCGGGTGAACGCCCGGTCGGCGGCGACGGTCCACCGCACCTCGGTGTCGGGTCCGGCGCCGGAGCCCGGCACGGCCTCGGGCACCGGGGTCACCCGGGTCCACAGCAGGACGCCGTCGGGCAGCGGATCGCCCGAGGCGACGCCGTGCAGGAAGGCGGGCGCGGCGGCGCCGGCCCCGGCGGGCGGGGCGGCCAGGACGGCCCCGGCCGCCGCGGCCTTCACGACCGTGCGGCGGCTCGGGGGCCGTGGGCCCGCCGGTGCGGCGGTGGGCGGGACGGGGTCAGCGGATGTTCCGGGTCGACTGGTCACGCCCGATCATGTTACCGATCGGTAGGGCCGCGAGGGGGCGAACCGGGGAGAGTCCGCCCGCCCGTCGGCCGCCGGTCACTTCCCGATGCCGGCGTCCTTGAGGGTCTTGTTCCACTCCTCGACCGAGCCCGGGTTCTTGATCACCTTGTCGTCGATCTTGATGGTGGGCGTCGACTCGACGTCCTTCGCCTTCTGGAAGGAGTCGCTCATGCGCATCGCCCAGGGGTCGAAGGTGCCGTTCTTCACGGAGTCCTGGAACTTCTTGTTGCCCTTCAGGGCGTCGACGGTGTCGGCCACCTTGATCAGGTAGGAGTCGTCCGCGAACTTGTCGGTCGACTCGTCGGGGTGGTGCTCCGCCGAGAACAGGGCGCCCTTGTAGTCGATGAAGGCGTCCGTGCTCACGTCCAGCGCGGCACCGAGCGCGCTGAGCGCGTTCTTGGAGCCCTCACCGCTCAGGTTGTTGTCGAGGAAGGTGCCCAGGGTGAAGGACAGCTTGTAGTCGCCGTCCTTCATGCCCTTGTTGATCGTCTCGCCGAGGCCCTGCTCCATGGAGGCGCAGGCGGGGCAGCGCGGGTCCTCGTAGAGGTGGACGACCTTGTCGGACTTGGAGTCGCCGATGAGGACCGTGGTGCCGTCCTTGCCCGACGAGTTGGCCGGGAGGACCACCTTCGCCTCGGCGGCCTTGTCCCACCCGGTGGGCTTGCTGTTCTGCACGACGAAGTAGCCGATGCCGCCGGCCACCGCCAGTACGCCGACGATCGAGCAGGCCACGACGACCTGCCGCTTGGCCTTGTCGCGCTTGGCCTGGCGCTCGCGCTCCTGGCGCAGACGCTCGCGGGCCGCCGTCTTCGCCGCCTGGCTGTTCCTCTTGCTCATGGTGGTGTTCTCTCCTGGGGACGCGCGCACGGGGGTGTGCGGGCATGCGTGAAAGGGGGGAGTGCGGTGCGTGCTCGGTCACACGGAGGCGACCGGGCGGCACGGCGGTCCCCGCCGTCCCAGGGAATGGGTGCGGATCAGCTCGCGCGCGACGGCGGCGCGGCGCACCGGGCGGACCGGGCGGGCGGCGGCCGGGATCCGGCGCACCGTCACCGCCGCGACCGCCACCAGCAGTGGGCGGAAGGTGGTCGCGCCCACCGCGCGCAGCACCTGGGCCAGCGCCCGCTCGCCGCGCCGCAGCCAGGCGGCCGCGGCCAGGCCGACGGCGACGTGCGCGCCGAGCAGCAGCCAGGCCGTGGCCGGAGCGGCGTCGGACAGCGCCACCGCCAGCCGGTCGCCCTCGGCGCCGGTGACCCGGGCCAGCGGGGCGGCGACCCCGGAGCCGACGCCGGTGCCGTCGCCGCAGAGCACGCCGAGGCCGACGGACCGCAGCGGCCCGGTGACCGGCCCGCCCGCGCTGCCGTAGCAGACGTGCTGGCCGGTGGTGAAGACCGTGTCGGCGGCCAGCTCCAGGGGGATCAGCAGCGCGGCGATGCGCCCGAAGCCGCGCTCGCGCCCGGCCAGGGCGTACGCGATGACGAACACGGCGGCGGCCACGGCCGTCACCGTGCGCAACGGCAGCGGGACCCCGGACAGCAGCACGTGCGACGCGGTGCTGAGCGTCACGACGAGTGCCGTGAACAGCGCCGCGCGTACGGCTCTGAGTGGGGTCCCGGATATGTCCATAGCGATTCACGAGTGTGGCACGAAGGCAGGTAAAGAACTCCTAAAGGAGGGCTGTGAATATCGGCACCCACCGGGAACCGCCGCCGGTCGCCTCCACCGGGCGCCGCGGCCGGTCACCCCACCGCGGACCACCGCTGGTCACCCCACCGCGGACCGCCGCCGGCCGCCGGGGCGCGCGCCGCCGCCGCGCGCGGAGCCGGAGCCGCGGCGGGCACCCCGCCGTCCCGGCCCAGAGCCGCGGCGGGCACCCCGCCGTCCCGGCCCGGCCCGGCTCAGACGCCGGGCACCCGGCCCTCGCGGAGCAGGCCGACGAGGATCCGGTGGTCGGCGCGCGCCCGCGCGGCACCCTCGTGCGCGAAGTCCACCAGCAGCGGCGCGAACCCCTCCTCGTCGGCGGCGAGCGCGGCGTCGATGGCCCGCTCGGTGGCGAACGGCACCGGGGAGTCCCCGGAGGGGTCGTCCGCCGCCGCGTGCAGGGCGGCCGTCGCCCGGCCCAGGTCCGCGGCCACCTCCGCCATCTCCTCCGGGTCGTCCAGGGCGTCCCAGTCCAGGACCGCCTCGTAGGGGGAGACCTCGGACACCCGGCGGCCGGTGCCGTCCAGTTCGGTCCAGCCCAGCCACGGGTCGGTGTGCGTCTGCAGCGCCCGCTGCGAGACCACCGCGCGGTGGCCCTCGTGCTCGAACCGGTCCCGGAGCTCCGCGTCGGCCACGTGCCGGGACAGGGCCGGGGTGCCGGGCCGCTCGACGCGGATCACCACGTCGTTCTCCAGGGCGTCGCTGCCGCCCTCAAGGAGGATGTCGTACGACGCCGCGGGACCGGACCCGCCGGTGCCCGGGGCGCGCCGTCCCACCACGTCCTTCACGCGGTAGGAGTCGGGCCGGGTCAGGTACCACTCCGGCAGCGTCTCCAGATAGCCGTCGAAGGCCGCAAGCACCTTGTAGCGGGTGGCCGCGTCCAGCTCGACGGCCCCGGCGGCGGAGGTGAAGCGGCGCTCGAAGTCGCGGACCTCCGTCAGCGAGTCCAGCAGCCCGGTCCGGGTCAGCGCCCGCGCCCGGCGCAGCACGCCCAGCAGCGGCCCCTCCGCGGTGTCCAGGGTGAAGGGCGGCACCTCGTCGCTCTTGGCGCCGGTCGCCAGGGCGTGCACGCGCTCCCGGTAGGCGTCCGCGTACGCCCGCACCACCTCGCCGATCCAGGCGTCGCTCAGCGCCTTCGACCAGCAGATCAGCGCGACGGAGGTGACGAAGCGCCTCAGGTCCCGGGTGAAGGGGCCGACGTAGGCCTCGTCGAAGCCGGTGGCGCCGAAGACCAGGCGGCCGGTGGAGTCCATGCGGGTGCCGAAGCGCCCGGCGTGCAGGTCGCCGTGCGTCCACACCCGGGAGGTGCGCTCGTCCAGGTACGGCCCGCCGCGCTCCTCGCCGGCCAGGTCGTGGTGGAAGAGGCAGGCCGCGCCGCTGTGGAAGGCGAGGGCGGAGCCCGCCATCCCGCGCAGGCGCGCCCGGTACGCGTCCGGGTCGGTGGCCGGGAGCCGGCCGAAGGCGGTGTGGAGGACGGCGAGGATCTCCTCGCCGCGTCGCTCGTCGTCGGGCTGCGGGACCGGCATCGCTGGGTGCCTCCTGGTGCGGTGGTGCGTTCCGGGGGTGTGGTGCGGTCCGTGGGGGAGCGGTGCGGGCGGGCGGCCCCGGTGGTGTCTGCTGGGGGGAGCCGGTCCGGGTCCGGGGGATGCGTCCGGGGGGCGGGCGCTCCGTTCGGACCAACGTGCGGCACCGCGCGGGAGTGCCCCGGCCGGGGCGGGCGGCCCGACACGCGGGCCCGGGGCCGACGGTACGCGTGCGGGGCCCGGGGCGTCAGTGGTGAGGCATAGACTTCGACGCTGACCCCCCGGACTGACCGCAGCCCGTCGTCCCCAGTCTTCCCAGGAGGCCGCACGTGTCGAAGCCGCCGTTCACGCACCTGCACGTCCACACCCAGTACTCGCTGCTGGACGGTGCCGCGCGGCTGAAGGACATGTTCGACGCCTGCAACGAGATGGGCATGACGCACATCGCCATGTCCGACCACGGCAACCTGCACGGGGCGTACGACTTCTTCCACACCGCCCGGAGCGCCGGGATCACCCCGATCATCGGCATCGAGGCGTACGTGGCGCCCGAGTCGCGCCGCAACAAGCGCAAGATCCTCTGGGGCCAGCCGCACCAGAAGCGCGACGACATCTCCGGCTCCGGCGGCTACACCCACAAGACCATGTGGGCGGTGAACCGGACGGGCCTGCACAACATCTTCCGCCTCTCCTCCGACGCCTACGCCGAGGGCTGGCTGCAGAAGTGGCCGCGCATGGACAAGGAGACCATCGCCCAGTGGTCCGAGGGGATCGTCGCCTCCACCGGCTGCCCCTCCGGCGAGGTCCAGACCCGGCTGCGGCTCGGCCACTTCGACGAGGCGCTCAAGGCCGCCGCCGACTACCAGGACATCTTCGGCAAGGACCGCTACTTCCTGGAGCTGATGGACCACGGCATCGACATCGAGCACCGGGTCCGCGACGGGCTGCTGGACATCGGGCGCAAGCTCGGCATCCCGCCCCTGGTCACCAACGACTCGCACTACACCTACGCGCACGAGGCGACCGCCCACGACGCGCTGCTGTGCATCCAGACCGGCAAGAACCTCTCCGACCCCGACCGCTTCAAGTTCGACGGCACCGGCTACTACCTGAAGTCGACCGACGAGATGTACGCCATCGACTCCTCCGACGCCTGGCAGGAGGGGTGCGCCAACACGCGGCTGGTCGCGGAGATGGTCGACGTCGAGGGCATGTTCCACAAGCGCGACCTGATGCCGAAGTTCGACATCCCCGACGGCTACACCGAGGTCACCTGGTTCCAGGAGGAGGTCCGCCGGGGCATGGAGCGCCGCTTCCCCGGCGGCATCCCCGAGGACCGCCAGCGGCAGGCCGCCTACGAGATGGACGTCATCATCCAGATGGGGTTCCCGGGCTACTTCCTGGTGGTCGCGGACTTCATCATGTGGGCCAAGAACCAGGGCATCGCCGTCGGCCCCGGCCGGGGCTCCGCGGCCGGCTCGATCGTCGCCTACGCCATGGGCATCACCGACCTCGACCCGATCCCGCACGGACTGATCTTCGAGCGGTTCCTCAACCCCGAGCGCGTCTCCATGCCCGACGTCGACATCGACTTCGACGAGCGTCGGCGCGTCGAGGTGATCCGGTACGTGACCGAGAAGTACGGGGCCGACAAGGTCGCCATGATCGGCACCTACGGCAAGATCAAGGCGAAGAACGCCATCAAGGACTCCGCCCGCGTGCTCGGTTACCCGTACGCGATGGGCGACCGCATCACCAAGGCGATGCCCGCCGACGTCCTCGGCAAGGGCATCCCGCTCTCCGGCATCACCGACCCCAAGCACCCCCGCTACTCGGAGGCGGGCGAGGTGCGCGGGATGTACGAGAACGAACCGGACGTGAAGAAGGTCATCGACACCGCCCGCGGTGTGGAGGGCCTGGTCCGGCAGATGGGCGTGCACGCCGCCGGCGTCATCATGTCCAGTGAGACCATCACCGAGCACGTCCCGGTGTGGGTCCGGCACTCCGACGGCGTGACCATCACCCAGTGGGACTACCCGAGCTGCGAGTCGCTCGGCCTGCTGAAGATGGACTTCCTCGGCCTGCGCAACCTCACGATCATGGACGACGCCGTCAAGATGGTGAAGGCCAACAAGGGGATCGACATCGACCTCCTCGGCCTCCCGCTCGACGACCCCACCACCTTCGAACTCCTCCAGCGCGGCGACACCCTGGGCGTCTTCCAGTTCGACGGCGGCCCCATGCGCTCCCTGCTGCGCATGATGAAGCCCGACAACTTCGAGGACATCTCCGCCGTCTCGGCCCTGTACCGGCCGGGCCCGATGGGCATGAACTCGCACATCAACTACGCGCTGCGGAAGAACGGCCAGCAGGAGATCACCCCGATCCACCCGGAGCTGGAGGAGCCGCTCAAGGAGGTCCTGGACGTCACCTACGGCCTGATCGTCTACCAGGAGCAGGTGCAGAAGGCCGCCCAGATCATCGCCGGGTACTCGCTCGGCGAGGCCGACATCCTCCGCCGCGTGATGGGCAAGAAGAAGCCGGAGGAGCTGGAGAAGAACTTCGTCATCTACCAGGCCGGCGCCCGCAGGAACGGCTACAGCGACGAGGCCATCCAGGGCCTCTGGGACGTGCTGGTCCCCTTCGCCGGATACGCCTTCAACAAGGCCCACTCCGCCGCGTACGGACTGGTCTCCTACTGGACCGCCTACCTCAAGGCCAACCACCCGGCCGAGTACATGGCCGCCCTGCTCACCTCGGTCAAGGACGACAAGGACAAGTCGGCCGTCTACCTCAACGAGTGCCGGCACATGGGCATCAAGGTGCTCCCGCCCAACGTCAACGAGTCCGAGTCCAACTTCGCCGCCCAGGGCGACGACGTGATCCTCTTCGGCCTCTCCGCCGTCCGCAACGTCGGGACCAACGTGGTCGAGGCGATCATCCGCAGCCGCAAGGCCAAGGGGAAGTACGCCTCCTTCCCCGACTACCTCGACAAGGTCGAGGCCGTCGTCTGCAACAAGCGGACCACCGAGTCACTGATCAAGGCCGGCGCCTTCGACACGATGGGCCACACCCGCAAGGGCCTCACCGCGCAGTACGAACCGATGATCGACAACGTGGTCGCGGTCAAGCGCAAGGAGGCCGAGGGGCAGTTCGACCTCTTCGGCGGCATGGGCGACGAGCAGAGCGACGAACCGGGCTTCGGGCTCGACGTGGTCTTCGGCGAGGACGAGTGGGAGAAGACCTACCTGCTCGCGCAGGAACGGGAGATGCTCGGCCTCTACGTCTCCAACCACCCGCTGTTCGGGCTGGAGCACGTGCTGTCCGACAAGGCCGACGCGGGCATCTCCCAGCTCACCGGCGGTGACTTCGGCGACGGCGCGGTCGTCACCATCGGCGGCATCATCTCGGGCCTCCAGCGCAAGATGACCAAGCAGGGCAACGCCTGGGCCATCGCCACCGTCGAGGACCTGGCCGGTGCCATCGAGTGCATGTTCTTCCCGGCCACCTACCAGCTCGTCTCCACGCAACTCGTCGAGGACGCCGTGGTGTTCGTCAAGGGCCGCCTCGACAAGCGGGAGGACGTGCCGCGGCTGGTCGCCATGGAGCTGACCGTCCCCGACCTCTCCCACGCGGGCACCAACGCGCCCGTGGTGCTCACCATCCCGGCCACCCGGGTCACCCCGCCCATGGTCAGCCGGCTCGGGGAGATCCTCACCCACCACAAGGGCGACAGCGAGGTGCGGATCAGGCTCCAGGGCCCGACCCGGACCACCGTCCTGCGCCTGGACCGGCACCGGGTCAAGCCCGACCCGGCCCTCTTCGGCGATCTGAAGGTGCTGCTCGGCCCGTCCTGCCTGGCGGGCTGACCCGCCGGGCCGGGGCCCGGCCGCCGCGCCCGGCTCGCGGGCGCGTCCGACGGCTCAGGGGCGCACCCGTGCACCGGGTGCGCCCCTGTCGTGTTCACCGGCCGCGACAGGCCGTGCGCCGCGCGTCAGTTGTGGCCGAAGCGCTTCTCCCGCTTGCGGGAGGCGTGGTCGCCGGGGGAGAGCTGCGGAGCGAGCTGCTCCTCGCGGTCCAACGTCGACGGCTCGCTCTGCTGCGCGCCGCGCGAGGGCTGGGACTGCTGCTTGCGGTCACGGTTGTGCTTGTTCTTGGCCATGGTGATCTGCCTCCTGAGGGGGATCTAGGGGCCAGGGCCGGAACCAGATTTACACAGGCCAACAAAGAACGCATATCGGGCAATTACCGTCCGTGACGCGGCTCGTCGGGCCGTGCGGCACGGAAACGCCACGCCGATGATCGAGTTCGGGCCGTTAACCTCCGCGCGGTCGGGCAGACTCGAAGGAAGCCGAAGCAAACCTCCCGGAAAGAGGGTGGATCGCGTGGACCGCTGCATCGTCCTGGTGGACGCCGGGTATCTGCTGGGGGCCGCCGCCAGTCTCCTCGCCGGCGAGCCCTCACGCTCCCGCATCAGCGTCGACCACGCCTCCCTCATTCAGGGGCTGCGCGAACGTGCCGAGTCCGAGACCCAGCAGCCCCTGCTGCGCATCTACTGGTTCGACGGCGCCCCCGACCGCGTCCCGCAGCCCGAGCACCGGCGGCTGCGCGTGATGCCCCGCGTCACCGTCCGCCTCGGCGCCCTCACCCGCAGTGACGGGCGCTGGGCGCAGAAGGGCGTGGACGCCGCCATGCACGCCGAACTGACCGAGCTGGCCCGCAACCGCGCCTGCTCCGACGTCGTCCTCGTCACCGGCGACGGCGACCTGCTGCCGGGCATGATGGCCGCCAAGGAGCACGGCGTCGCCGTCCACCTGTGGGCCGTCCAGGCCGCCGACGGCGACTACAACCAGTCCGAGGACCTCGTCGCCGAGGCCGACGAGCGCCGCGTCCTGGACCGCGCCTGGATCACCAAGGCCGTCCGGGCCCGGGAGATCGGCGGGATCTGCGCCCCGCCGCCCGCGCCCCGCCCCGAGATCGCCGCCATCCTCTCCGCGCCGCTGCCCGACTCCTCCCTGCCCGCCCCCGCCGAGCCCGCCCCGGAGCCCGCGCACCCCGCCGCCCTGCCCGCCCCCGGCGCGGGGGAGCGCGTACCGCCCGCCAAGGGCGTCCCCACCCCCAAGGACCTCGCCGCCCTGCGCGCCCCCGGCCCGCACCCCCAGCCGCATCCGCACCCCGCCAGCGCCACCCTGCGCTGGTCCTCCGACAAGGGCTGGGTCGACCGCCCCGCCGCGGGTGAACCGGCCGAGACCCTCTCGCTGCCCACGCTCGCCCAACTCACCTCCGCCGAGCAGCGCTGGGCCGACCGCGAGGAGGACATCACCACCGTCGGCGGCGACCCCTTCGAGGTCGGCCAGGTCTTCGCCCGGCGCTGGGTGGAGCGCCTCGGCGACCACGTCCACCTGCAGAAGCTCTCCGTGATGTACCCGCGCATCCCGCACCGGGTCGACGGCGAGCTGCTGCGCTACGCGGCCCGCTTCGGACTGCTCGCCCACAAGGACGACCAGATCGACGAGCACGACCGGTACGCGATCCGGGCCGGTTTCTGGCGCGAGATCGACCAGCGCACGGCGACCGAACGCGCCTCCGCGGGCGACTGACGCGCCCCCGGCCGCCACCGGGCGCCCCCGGCGGGCCACCGGGGCGCCCGCCGAAACGGCCCCCGTGCGCGGACCCGGCGGCGGGACGGGACCGCCGACCCCGTAGTCTCGTCCCTTGTGAGTACGCGCGCGGCACAGTCATCTCGACCCGGTGGCGATGCCGTGTGCGTCGTCCGCGCGCTGACCAAGACCTACCCCGCCGTGCGCGGCAGGCGCGGGGTCCCCGCCGCCCCCGAGGTCCGGGCCACCGACGACGTGACCCTGGAGATCCGCCGCGGTGAGATCTTCGGACTGCTGGGGCCCAACGGCGCGGGCAAGTCCACCCTCGTGCGCCAGCTCACCGGGCTGATGCGCCCCGACAGCGGCGGCGTCGAGATCCTCGGCCACGACATCGTGCGCCATCCGGAGCGGGCCGCCCGCATCCTCGCCTACCTCGGCCAGGAGTCCACCGCCCTGGACGAGCTGACGGTGTCGCTGGCCGCCGAGACCACCGGGCGGCTGCGCGGACTGGACGTCCGACGGGCCCGCGCCGAGCGGGACGCCGTCCTGGACGAACTCGGTCTGACCCCGCTCGCCTCCCGCCCGCTGAAGAAGCTCTCCGGCGGCCAGCGGCGCCTGGCCTGCTTCGCCGCCGCCCTGGTGGGGGAGCGCCCCCTGCTGGTCCTCGACGAGCCGACCACCGGCATGGACCCGGTGGCGCGCCGCGCCGTCTGGGCCGCCGTCGACCGGCGCCGCGCCGAGCACCGCACGACCGTGCTGCTCGTCACCCACAACGTCATCGAGGCCGAGACCGTCCTTGACCGGGTCGCCGTTCTCGACCAGGGACGCGTGATCGCCTGCGACACGCCCGCCGGGCTCAAGGAGCGGGTCGCCGGCGAGGTCCGCGTCGACCTGGTCTGGCGCGAGACGGCCCCCCTGAACGTCCCCGAGGTCGCCGCCCTGCGCGACCGCGCCGCCGAGTCGGGGCGCCGCTGGACGCTGCGGCTGGCCCCCGAGGAGGCCCGCGCCGTCGTCGCCACCGTCACCGGCGGTGCCGCCTTCGCCGCCCTGGACGACTTCACCCTGGCCACGCCCAGCCTGGAGGACGTGTACCTGGCGCTGGGCGGCGACGCCCGGCAGGGGCTGGTGCGGGCGTGAGCGCCCGCGGGGCCAGAATGGGGGGCACCGTGCCCGCGCCCCCGGTCACGGCCCGACCCGAGGACCGCGAGGAAACGGAGCTGCGCGACGTGAGTGTCGTTCCCGGCGATGTCCGGCCGGGCGGTGCCCTGGCCGCCGAGCGGCCCGGTGCCGCCCCCGGAGCGGCGGAGCTGGCCCCCGCGGCGCGGCTGTGGCCCTCCCTGGCGGCGGTGTACCGGGCCCAGCTCTCCCGGGCACGGGTCGCCCGCATCCCGCTGCTGTTCGTCGCCACCTTCCAGTCGGTCGGCATCATGATCCTGATGCGCGGCGTCGTGGACGGCGGCGGTGAGGCGCGGGCCGTGGTCGCGGGCTCGGCGGTGCTGGTCGTCGCCTTCGTCGCGCTCAACCTCCTGGCCCAGTACTTCGGCCAGCTCCGCGCCAGCGGCGGGCTGGACCACTACGCGACCCTGCCGGTGCCGCCCGCCGCGGTGGTGCTGGGCGCGGCGGGCGCCTACGCCTCCTTCACCGTGCCCGGGACGGTGGTCACGGCGGTCTTCGGCTGCGTGCTCTTCGGGCTGCCGCTGACCCACCTCTGGGTGCTGGTGGCCGTCATCCCCCTGGCCGGGGCCGCGCTGGCCGGGCTCGGCGCGGCGCTCGGGCTGCTGGCGCCCCGGCCCGAGCTGGCCACCCTGCTGGGCCAGCTCGGGATGTCGGCGGCGCTGCTGCTGGGCGTGCTCCCGGCCGAGCGGATGCCCGGGGTCGTGCGGCTGGCCCGGGACCTGCTGCCCTCGACCTATGGCGTCGAGGCGTTCGCCCGGACCTTCGGGAAGGACCCCGACTGGGCCCTGGTCCTCGGCGACCTCGCCGTGTGCGCCGCGGTCGGCGTGGTCTCGCTGGCCGTCGCCACCTGGGCGTACCGGCGGGCCGCCGTCCGGTGACGCGCGCCACGGGCGCGTTTGGCAACATGTCAGGGTGACCGCACCCCTGACTCCCCCCACACCACCCCACGGCCGTCCCTCGGGCGGGGGCGGGCCGGTACCGCCGCCCGCCGGCGCGCACGCGGTGGACCTCGCCCCGTACCGGAACGGTGACCAGCAGGGCCTCTGGACGTGGCCGGAAGTGCGGCAGGCCGTCCTGGCGCTGGTGGCGCTGGCGCTCTCCGGGGTGCTGCTGGGGGTCCTCTGGTGGTGGCTGGCGCCGCACGTGCCGCTGGTCGGCGACGCGATGGGCGACAGCTGGGTCGTCTACCTCAAGGACTCCGAGGGCGAGCAGGCGGTGGGGGTCGACGGCACGTTCACCCTCCTGGCGCTGGCCTTCGGAGCGGTCACCGGGGCGGCGGTCTTCCTGCTGCGGCGCGGCGGCGGGGTGCCGCTGGCGGTGGCGCTCGGCGCCGGGGGGCTGCTCGGCTCGCTGGTCGCCTGGCGGGTCGGCATCTGGCTCGGCCCCACCCAGAACGTGATCGCCCACGCCAGGGCCGTGGGCAAGGGCGTGACCTTCTCCGCGCCGCTGAAGCTGGGCGCCCACGGGGCGCTGCTGGCCTGGCCCATCGCCGCGCTCGGCGTCCACCTGGGCCTGACCAGCCTGTTCACCCCGGGCGACCCGGACCCGGACCCGTACGCCCCCGGAAACCCCGGGCTCCCGGCGGGCACGCCGCAGGGGGAGTCGCCGCGGGGGGCGGGGGACGGCAAGCCGACGTAGGTCTCCCGGAGGGGACGCGGAAGGGGCCGGGTCACGTTGCCGGGGCTTCGGCCGCCCGCGCCGTTGTCCGGGGCTTCGGCCCACCCGTGCCGCTGCCTGGGGCTTCGGCCCCGTCCGCGCCGCTGCCTGGGGCTTCGGCCCGTCCGCGCCGCTGTCCGGGGCTTCGGCCCGTCCACGCCGTTGCCGGTTCCTCGGTCCGCCCGTCCCTCGGCCAGTTCTTCCCGCTGGTCCGGTTCCGGGTCCGTCCGTCCCGTTGCGCGGGCCCGGTCGGCCCGTCCTGGTCCCGGCCCCCCGGGCCACCCGTTTCGTAGGCCGGGGCGTGTCCGCTGTCGTCGGCCGCCCATGCCGTCGGCCGGGTCCGCCCGACGCCCGCGTGCGTCCGTCCGGCATCTTCCGTCGCGCCCGCTTGCCCGCTCGGCTCATGCCCGCGGGCGATACGGCGCCCTGCGTGCCCGCCCGGCGCTCCATGCGGCTGCCCCCGCCCCTGCCTGCGCCCCGCCGCGCCCGCGCTTCCTCGTGCCTGTGCCCGCTCGCGTCCGCGCAGCCGTGCGGCGCTCCGCGTGCCGGAGCGGCTTCCGGAGGCCGGTTTCGGCCCGGCTGAGGAGCCGGGCACGTCGGCGCCCTGGACATCACGTGCGTCTGCCCGGCGCTCAGGGGCGTGCGCCCGTCCGGTGCTTCCCCCGTGCCTCTGTACCTGTCCGGCTCATGCCCGCGCGGCGCCCCATGCGGCTGTCCGGCTCGGGCCCGCGCTCCGCTCGCGCTCGGCTGGTGCCCGCGGAGCGGTACGGCGCCCTGCGTGCCCGCCCGGCTCGCCCGCGCGGCGGCCCCGCCCGTCCCGCGCCCCGCACACGCTCGCCGCTCGCGCCCGCACACGCTCGTGCCCGGTCCGTGCTCCCTCGCGCACCCGGCTCGCGTCAGCGCAGCCGTACGCGCCCCGCACGCCCGCGCGACTCTCGAACGGCCGGGTCCGGCCTCGGCGGAGGGCCGGGTCCGGTCTCGGTGGCCGGGTGCGGGCGCCCGGGTTCCGGTGTGGCCGGTCCCGTCCGGCCGGACGCTTCCCCGCCGGCCCGCCCGTGCCGTCCGCCCGGTGCCGGAGGGCAATGGGGCCCGGCCGCCCGCACCGGCGCACTGTCGGTGCCGTCCCCCGCCCTCCCGTGGGGAGGGCCCGGCCGGGTCAGAGGCGGCCGATGGGGGCGAGGACGGCGTTGGTCAGGGCGGCCAGGTCGGTGGGGGCCAGTTCGACCTCCAGGCCCCGGCGGCCCGCCGAGACACAGATCGTGGGATGGCCGGAGGCGGAGGCGTCCAGGACCGTGGGCAGCCGCTTGCGCTGGCCCAGCGGGGAGATGCCGCCCCGCACATAGCCCGTGGTGCGCTCCGCGAGCGCCGGGTCGGCCATCGCCGCGCGCTTGCCGCCCACCGCCGACGCCAGGGCCTTCAGGTCCAGCGAGCCCGCCACCGGCACCACGGCGACCGTCAGCGCGCCGTCGACGTCCGCGACCAGCGTCTTGAAGACCCGCTCGGGGGAGACGCCCATCGCCTCGGCCGCCTCCTCGCCGTAGGACGGGTGGGCGGGGTCGTGGTCGTAGGCGTGCACCGTGTACGCCACCTCGGCCGCGGTCAGCGCCACCGTCGCCGGGGTGCCCCCGGCCTGCTGCTTCTTCGCCTTCTTCGCCATCGCTGCCGTCCCTCCGGGAGACCGTGCGTCGGGTGCGTACGGCGCCCCGTACACGGATCGTGTGCCCGGCGGTGTCCGCCGGGGCGCGGATCAGTTGTAGTGCGTCGGGCCGGTGGTGAGCTCCGAGGCCGGCAGCGACGGCAGGGTGCGGATGATCGCCGTCTCGGTGCGCAGCAGCTTCAGCTCGTCCCGGAGCCGGGAGGCCGTGTCCGGGGCCTGGAGGAGGCGCTGCTTGGTCGGCGTGTCGAGCATCATCGCGGCGGCCACCAGATACGAGACCACGCTGGGCTCGTCGGGCAGCTCGGCGCCGGTCGCCAGGGACCGCTCGCGCGCGCCCGCCAGCCGCTTCTGGTACTGGCGGAAGGAGCGGAGCACCCCCTCGGCCAGCGCGCCCGCCTCGTCGCCGGGCTCCTCGGGCAGCGGTTCCAGCTCGGCCGTCAGGAACGGTCCCGAGGAGTCCAGGGACAGCAGCCGCACCCGGGTCGTGCCGGTGGCCAGCACATCGAAGGTGCCGTCCGGCCGCTCCCGGACGGTCGCCGCGTCCGCGACGCAGCCGACCCGGTGGAAGGACGCCATCGGGTCGGGACCGAACCCGGCGGTGGGCCCGCGCTCGGGCACGGCCGTGGGATCGGGCATGCCGGGGGCGCTGGGGGCCACTTCGTGCCCGTCGCGGATGGCCACGACGGCGAACCGCCGGGACTCGTCCTCGGGGGTCTTCAGCAGGTCGCGCATCATCGCGCGGTAGCGCTCCTCGAAGACGCTGAGCGGGAGCACCAGCCCCGGGAACAGCACCGAGTTCAGCGGGAAGAGGGGGAGCCGGACGGTGGTCACGACGCAGAAGCCTAATGCGCGCCGCGCCCGGCCCGGCGGCCCCACCCGCCACGCGCCCCGCCCGGCCCGGCCGAAGCTCCGCTCCGAGCCCCGTGCGGGAGGCCCGGCGGGGTGACGCCCCGGGCGTCACCTTGACCATCGCCCGCCCGCAGAGGGGCCCTGCGACCGGTGGGGCGCACCCGGGGACCGCCGGGACCGCCGTGCGTCCCGCGGGCGCGCGGAGGCCCTGCGGGCGCCGCCCTCCGCACCGCTTCGGCCGCGTCCCGGAGCGCGGCCCCGGTCAGCTCCGGCGCAGAAGGCGGGTCGCGCCCGCCGCGACCGTCGTGGCGAGGATCCAGCCGACCAGGACCAGGGCCGCGGCCAGCCACTTCCACGGGCCGCGCAGGTGCCAGAAGCCGACCTGGCCGAGGTCGATCACCGGCAGCAGCAGATCCAGCGCGAACAGGACCGGGCTCCATTCCGGATGCTCCTCGCCCTTCAGCGGCGGCGGATCGGCCCGCGCGAAGGCCAGCGACCCCGCCGCCCACAGCACCGCCATCCACACCGCCGCCCGCCCCGGACGGTAGCCGTAGGCCACCGTCCAGTCCTGCGCGTACCCCACCAGCTTCGCGGCCGGCGGCAGGCTCTCGCGGCGGCGGCGCTGCTTGGCGAGCAGCACCTCCCGGGCGTCCTCGGCGTCCGCCTTCGGACGGAGCACGGCGGCCAGCCGCTCGTACGGCTCCGGGTTGTACTCCGCCGTCGCCGCGGCGACCCAGCGCAGCCGCCGCTCCAGCGGGAACGGGCCGCGCGGCACCAGGTTCTCGTAGGAGAAGCCGCCCATGTGCAGCCGGCCGGGACCCGGCCAGCTCTCCGCCCGGTCGACCAGATTGACGACCCGCGCCCCCGACAGCACCACCTTTCCGCGCGTCGGGTTCTCGCCCAGGAACCGCAGCTCCGGCGTCTGCACCCGGCGCAGCGACAGCTCCTGCTCGTCGGTGAAGGTGAACCGCGCCTGCTCCAGGTCGACCGCGTCGCCGAAGCGCCCGTCGTCCAGCCGCACCCCGCCCTGGCAGGAGAAGCGCTGGACCCGCGTCCCCTCCGCAGGTGTGGTGCCCCGCAGCAGCGAGCTGCCCAGCCCCGCCGGGGTCAGGTACAGCGTCCGCTCCACGGTGAGCTGCGGCGCGTTCAGCGCGAGCCGGGCGTACGGGTTGCGGAGCAGGGCGCCGCGCAGGCTCAGCGACACGCCGACCGTGGCGCCGCGCAGGCTCATCTCCCCGTACGACTCCATCATCTCGGCCTGGAGGTCCTGGCCCACCGTCATGCCGTCCGCGGCGATGGAGCGCCCGCTGCGGTCCCGGTGCACCACCGCCTGGTTGAGCAGCAGGTCGGTGCCGATCCGGGCGTCCGTCAGCCGGATGCCCTGGGCGAAGCGGCAGCGCGGCAGGTGCAGGTCGCCCTCGGTGTGCAGCCGGGCGGCCTCCAGCCGGGGCACCGCGCAGTCGACCATCCGCACCGTGGTGAAGCGGGCCTCCGGCAGCAGCACCTGCCGGTCGAAGCGGCAGCGCCGCAGCTCCACGTACGGCACCACCGTGCCGCCCGCGAGGTCCATGGTGCCGCTGATCCGCACGCCCACGAGCTGGAGTGAGGCCACCCGGCCCGCCAGCGCCGGGGGACCGTCGAGGAGCAGCCAGCACACGACGCGCGCCCGCACCGTCCGCTCCGGACCCCACACCTGCCCGCCGTGCGGATCGTCGACCAGCGCGTCACCGCCGCTGAGGTCGTACACGCCGCCCTCGCGGAACGCCTGCCACATGCCGGCCTCGACCAGTGTCAGGTCTTCCGGCAGCTCTCCGTCACGGTGGCCGTCCCCTTCGGTCACGGCACATCACTCCCTCCCCGTCCCTTCGGCAGTCCGTCACACTTCGTACAACCGTTCATGCCCACTGTGTGACCACCTGAACACTCAACGTGAGGGCGAACTTCGGTGTCCTCCCGGGGCGGTGACGGGCCGTGGCGTTCCGTATCAGCCACTGATACGCGCGGACGGCCTCCGACGCGGGTCTGAGAGAATTGGTTCCGTGATCTCCCGAATCGATCTGCGCGGCGCCGCCCTCCCCGAGGGCGCGGCCCTGCGCGACCTGCTGCCCCGAGCCGACTTCGACGTCTCGGCCGCCCTGGAGAAGGTGCGTCCGATCTGCGAGGCCGTGCATCATCGTGGCGACGCGGCGCTGATCGACTTCGCCGAGCGGTTCGACGGGGTCACCCTGGAGAGCGTCCGGGTCCCGGCCGCCGCGCTGGCACGCGCGCTGGAGGAGCTGGATCCGGCCGTTCGCGCGGCCCTGGAGGAGTCCATCCGCCGCGCCCGCGTCGTCCACCGCGCCCAGCGCCGCACCACCCGCGCCACCCAGGTCGTGCCCGGCGGCACCGTCACCGAGAAGTGGGTGCCGGTCCAGCGGGTCGGCCTCTACGCGCCCGGCGGCCGCTCGGTCTACCCCTCGTCCGTGATCATGAACGCGGTGCCCGCCCAGGAGGCCGGCGTCGGCTCGATCGCGCTGGCCTCGCCCGCCCAGGCCGAGTTCGGCGGGCTGCCGCACCCGACCATCCTCGCCGCCTGCGCCCTGCTCGGCGTCGACGAGGTCTACGCGGCCGGCGGCGCCACCGCCGTCGCGATGTTCGCGCACGGCACCGAGTCCTGCCCGCCGGTCAACATGGTCACCGGCCCCGGCAACATCTGGGTCGCCGCCGCCAAGCGCCACTTCGCCGGCCGCATCGGCATCGACGCCGAGGCCGGGCCGACCGAGATCGCCGTCCTCGCCGACGCCGGCGCCGACCCGGTGCACGTCGCCGCCGACCTGATCAGCCAGGCCGAGCACGACCCGCTGGCCGCCGCCGTCCTGGTCACCGACTCGGCCGCGCTCGCGGAGGCCGTCGAGAAGGAGCTGGCGGCCCAGACCGCGGTCGCCAAGCACCTGGACGACCGGATCGCCCCCGCGCTCGCCGGCCGCCAGTCCGCCGTCGTCCTGGTCGACGGCATCGAGGAGGGGCTGCGCGTCGTCGACGCCTACGGCGCCGAGCACCTGGAGATCCAGACCGCCGACGCCGCCGCCGTCGCGGACCGCGTCCACAACGCCGGGGCGATCTTCGTCGGCCCCTGGGCGCCGGTCTCCCTCGGCGACTACGCGGCCGGGTCCAACCACGTCCTGCCCACCGGTGGCTGCGCCTGCCACTCCTCGGGCCTGTCCGTGCAGTCCTTCCTGCGCGGCATCCACGTCGTCGACTACACGCGCGACGCCCTGGCCGAGGTCGCGCACCACGTGGTGACGCTGGCGGAGGCGGAAGACCTGCCCGCGCACGGCGCGGCGATCAAGGCACGGTTCGAGTGGAAGGTCCCGGCAAGCAAGTGACGTTCGGCATCGACGATCTGCCCGTACGGGACGAACTGCGCGGCCAGTCCCCCTACGGCGCGCCCCAGTTGGACGTGCCCGTACGGCTGAACACCAACGAGAACCCCTACCCGCTGCCCGAGGCGCTGGTCGAGCGGATCACCGAGCGGGTCCGCGAGGCCGCCCGCCACCTCAACCGCTACCCGGACCGGGACGCCGTCGAGCTGCGCACCGCGCTCGCCGCCTACCTGACGCGCACCACGGGCCACCCCGTGGGCCCGGGCGACGTCTGGGCGGCCAACGGCTCCAACGAGATCATCCAGCAGCTGCTGCAGACCTTCGGCGGGCCCGGCCGCACCGCGATCGGCTTCGAGCCCTCGTACTCCATGCACGCCCTCATCGCGCGCGGCACCGGCACCGGATGGATCTCCGGACCGCGCAACGAGGACTTCACCATCGACCTGGACGCCGCCGTGCGCGCCATCACCGAGCACCGCCCGGACGTCGTCTTCGTCACCAGCCCCAACAACCCCACCGGCAACGCCGTACCGGCCGCCACCGTCCTCGCCCTGCACGACGCCGCGCAGGCCGTGAAGCCGACGATGGTCGTGGTGGACGAGGCGTACATCGAGTTCAGCCACGGCGCCTCGCTGCTGCCGCTGCTGGCGGACCGGCCGCACCTGGTCGTCTCCCGCACGATGTCGAAGGCGTTCGGCGCCGCGGGCCTGCGGCTCGGCTACCTCGCCGCGCACCCGGCCGTCGTCGACGCCGTCCAGCTCGTACGGCTGCCCTACCACCTGTCCGCCGTCACCCAGGCGACCGCGCTGGCCGCCCTGGAACACACGGACGACCTGCTCACCTACGTCGAGCAGCTCAAGTCCGAGCGGGACCGGCTGGTGGCCGAACTGCGCGCCATCGGCTACGAGGTGACCGAGTCCGACGCGAACTTCGTCCAGTTCGGGCGGTTCGAGGACACCCGTGCCGCCTGGCGCGGCATCCTCGACCGGGGCGTCCTGGTCCGGGACAACGGCGTACCGGGATGGCTGCGGGTGACCGCGGGCACCCCGGCGGAGAACGACGCGTTCCTGGACGCGGTCCGTGAGTTGAAGAAAGAACAGGAGCAAGGCGCATGAGCCGCGTCGGGCGCGTGGAGCGCACCACCAAGGAGACCTCGGTCCTCGTCGAGATCGACCTGGACGGCACCGGGAAGACGGACATCGCCACCGGTGTCGGCTTCTACGACCACATGCTCGACCAGATCGGCCGGCACGGTCTGTTCGACCTGACCGTGAAGACCGACGGCGACCTGCACATCGACTCCCACCACACCATCGAGGACACCGCCCTCGCGCTGGGCGCCGCCTTCCGGCAGGCCCTCGGCGACAAGGTGGGCATCTACCGCTTCGGCAACTGCACGGTGCCGCTGGACGAGTCCCTCGCCCAGGTGACCGTCGACCTCTCCGGCCGCCCCTACCTCGTGCACACCGAGCCCGAGGGCATGGCGCCGATGATCGGCGCCTACGACACCACCATGACCCGGCACATACTGGAGTCCTTCGTCGCCCAGGCTCAGGTCGCGATCCACGTGCACGTGCCCTACGGGCGCAACGCGCACCACATCGTGGAGTGCCAGTTCAAGGCCCTGGCCCGGGCCCTGCGCTACGCCTCGGAGCGCGACCCCCGCGCCGCCGGAATCCTGCCGTCCACGAAGGGCGCCCTGTAGACCATGAGCGGTACCGCCACCGTCCTGATCGTCGTCGGACTGTTCTTCCTCGGCGGCATCATCTCCTTCGTCAAGCAGAAGATGCCCACCAGCCTCATCGTGCTGCTCTCCATCGGCGCCGCGATGTGCCTCGTCTCGGGCGTGATGCGCCTGGAGGTGTGGAATTGAGCCCCGCCGCCAAGCGGGTCGTCGTCTTCGACTACGGCTTCGGCAACGTGCGCTCCGCCGAACGGGCCCTGGCGCGCGCGGGAGCCGAGGTCGAGATCACCCGTGACTTCGACGCGGCGATGAACGCCGACGGCCTGCTGGTGCCGGGCGTCGGCGCCTTCGCCGCGTGCATGGAGGGCCTGCGGGCCGCGCGCGGCGACTGGATCGTCGACCGCCGCCTCTCCGGCGGCCGCCCGGTCATGGGCATCTGCGTCGGCATGCAGATCCTGTTCGCCCGCGGCATCGAGCACGGCGTCGAGGCCGACGGCCTGGACGAGTGGCCCGGCACCGTCGCCCCGCTGCGCGCCCCGGTCGTGCCCCACATGGGCTGGAACACCGTCGAGGCCGCCCCCGGCTCCCAGCTCTTCGCCGGGCTGGACGCCGGTGCCCGGTACTACTTCGTGCACTCCTACGCCGTCCACGAGTGGACCCTCCAGCCGCGCGACCCCGCCTTCACCGCGCCCAGGGTGAGCTGGTCCACCCACGGCGAACCGTTCGTGGCCGCCGTCGAGAACGGCGCGCTGTGGGCCACCCAGTTCCACCCCGAGAAGTCCGGCGACGCCGGAGCCCAGCTCCTCACCAACTGGATCGAGACCCTGTAGATGAGCACGCTCGAACTCCTTCCCGCCGTCGACGTCCGCGACGGGCAGGCCGTCCGCCTCGTGCACGGCGAGTCCGGCACCGAGACCTCCTACGGCGCCCCCCTGGACGCGGCCCTCGCCTGGCAGCGCTCCGGCGCCGAGTGGCTGCACCTGGTCGACCTGGACGCCGCCTTCGGCACCGGTGACAACCGCGAGCTGATCGCCGAGGTCACCAAGGTCATGGACATCAAGGTCGAGCTGTCCGGAGGCATCCGCGACGACGACACCCTGGCCGCCGCCCTCGCCACCGGCTGCACCCGCGTCAACCTCGGCACCGCCGCCCTGGAGACCCCCGAGTGGGTCGCCAGGGTCATCGCCGAGTACGGCGACCGGATCGCCGTCGGCCTCGACGTGCGCGGCACCACCCTGCGCGGGCGCGGCTGGACCCGCGACGGCGGCGACCTCTACGAGACGCTGGCCCGCCTCGACGGTGAGGGCTGCGCCCGGTACGTCGTCACCGACATCGCCAAGGACGGCACCCTCCTGGGGCCCAACCTGGAGCTGCTGAGGAACGTCTGCGCGGCCACCGACCGCCCGGTCGTCGCCTCCGGCGGCGTCTCCTCGCTGGACGACCTGCGCGCGCTCACCGGGCTCGTCCCGCTGGGTGTCGAGGGCGCCATCGTCGGGAAGGCCCTCTACGCGAAGGCGTTCACCCTGGAAGAGGCCCTGGAGGCAGTGTCGTCATGACGTCCGGCGTACGGCGCGTGCACAGCGGAAGTCCCTGGGAGGAGTCCTTCGGCTGCGCGCGGGCCGTCGCGGCGGGCGACCGGGTCGTCGTCGGCGGCACCACCGCCTTCCGGGACGGGGTGCTGCACGGCGAGGGCGACCCCTACGAGCAGGCCGGGGCGGCCTTCGCCGCCGCCCTGGACGCGATCGGGGAGTTCGGGCTCGGCATCGGGTCCGTGATCCTCACCCGCGTCCACCTGGCCCACGCGCGCGACGTCGACGCGGTGGGCCGGGCCCACCGGGAGCTGTTCGGCTCCGTGCGCCCGGCCGCGACCTTCCTGGTCGTGGAGGGCTTCGTCGACTCCCGCATCCTGGTCTCGGTGGAACTGGAGGCCTACGCGGGAGGGACCGCGCCGCCCGGCGCGGAGGGCCCCGCGCGGGCCCGGTAGCAGCGGTAACAGCACAGCACGAGGCACTAGAGGAGCCGTGGATTCATGACCCTGGCGGTCCGAGTCATCCCCTGCCTGGACGTGGACGGCGGCCGGGTCGTCAAGGGCGTCAACTTCCAGAACCTGCGCGACGCGGGCGACCCCGTCGAGATGGCCAAGGTGTACGACGCCGAGGGCGCCGACGAGCTGACGTTCCTGGACATCACCGCCTCGTCCGGCGACCGCGAGACGACCTACGACGTGGTGCGCCGCACCGCCGAGCAGGTGTTCATCCCGCTGACCGTCGGCGGCGGGGTGCGCACCGCGGACGACGTCGACCGGCTGCTGCGGGCCGGCGCCGACAAGGTGGGCGTCAACACCGCGGCCATCGCCCGGCCCGAGCTGATCCGCGAGATCGCGGAGCGCTTCGGCCGCCAGGTGCTGGTCCTGTCCGTGGACGCCCGCCGCACCCCCTCCGGCGGCTTCGAGGTCACCACCCACGGCGGACGGCGCGGCACCGGCACCGACGCGGTCGAGTGGGCGCACCGGGCGGCGGAGCTGGGCGCGGGGGAGATCCTGCTCAACTCGATGGACGCGGACGGCACCAAGGACGGCTACGACCTGGAGATGATCGCGGCGGTCCGCCGCCATGTCTCCGTCCCCGTCATCGCCTCCGGCGGCGCGGGGCGGCTCGCGGACTTCTCCCCGGCCGTCGGGGCGGGCGCGGACGCGGTGCTGGCCGCCTCCGTCTTCCACTTCGGGGACCTGCGCATCGGCGAGGTCAAGGACGCCCTGCGGTCGGCGGGCCACCCGGTCCGCTAGGCGCCGTCCGGCAGTCGCCGTCGTCGCCCGCGGGGCGGCCGCGCGGCGTCGGGAGCCTGCGCTCGGCGCGCATGGTCCCGGGCCCTCGCCGGGCGTACCCGGGGCAGGCGCGGCGCGAGTGCGTGCGGAGCGTCGTGCGGCGGACGGGGGCCGTCGGACGGGCGCCGGACCCTCCCGGGCGCCCGGGACCGGTCGCTCCTGCGCCGGGCACCCGGTCCCGGCCACCGCACGGGCGGCCCGGACCCCCGGCCGTGTTCCGGCCCGGGACGGCCCGGCCCGCAGGGGGAGCGCCGCCGGCGCGCGCGGCGGCGTCCGGGGCGCGGCGGCCTCAGAGGCCGAGCTGTTTCGCCTCGTGCAGCCGGGTGATCGCGTCCTCGTCGCCGTCCAGCGCCACCTTCGCCGCGTCCTGCCGCCCGAAGGCGAACATCAGCAGCTCGGAGGGCTCGCCCGTGACCGTCACCACCGGCGTGCCCCGGTGGGCCACCACCGTCCGCCCGTCCGGACGGCGCAGCACCAGCCCCGTCGGGGCGTCCCGGGCCACCAGCCGGGCGGTGCGCTCCAGCCGGGCCCACAGGGCGTCCTGGAACACCGGGTCCAGCTCGCGCGACGACCACTCCGGCTGCGCCCGGCGGACGTCCTCGGCGTGCACGTAGAACTCCACCGTGTTCGCCGCCTCGTCGACCTGTTTCAGCGTGAACGGCGAGAACTTCGGCGGCCCGGAGCGGATCAGGCCGATCAGCTCCTCGTACGGCTTCTCCCCGTACTCCCGGGACACCTTCTCCAGCCGGCCCGCCAGCGGCTTGATCAGCACGCCCCCGGCGGCGTCCGGCCGCCGCTCGCGCACCACGACGTGCGCCGCCAGATCCCGCGTCACCCACCCCTCGCACAGGGTGGGGGCGTCCGGACCGGCGGTCTCCAGCAGGTCGGCCAGCAGCAGCCGCTCACGCTTGGCGAATGTCGACATGCCGTCAGCCTACGGCCGCGCCCCCGGTCCGCCCACCGGACACGGCCGGGACCGGCCTCCCGCGCGCGGCACAATGGACGCATGACCAGCAGCCCGCCCCGGGGGCCCAGCCCGCTCGCCCCGGAGATCGCCGCCCGCCTCAAGCGCAGCCCCGACGGACTCCTCCCGGCCATCGCCCAGCAGTACGACACCGGGGAGGTGCTGATGCTCGGCTGGATGGACGACGAGGCGCTGCACCGCACCCTGACCACCGGCCGCTGCACCTACTGGTCCCGCAGCCGCGGCGAGTACTGGGTCAAGGGGGACACCTCCGGACACGTCCAGCGGGTCAGGTCCGTCGCCCTGGACTGCGACGCCGACACCGTCCTCGTCAAGGTCGACCAGACCGGCGCCGCCTGCCACACCGGGGCCCGCACCTGCTTCGACGCCGATGTGCTCCTCGGCGACGGAACGGGTGGCGACGCGCCCGTGGCGGATCAGTAGGGTCTGCGGCCATGGACGTCATGGACCTCGAGACCTTCCGCAGGCTCGCCGCCGACCGCCGCGTCGTGCCGGTCACCCGCAAGCTCCTCGCCGACGGCGACACCCCGGTCGCCCTCTACCGCAAGCTCGCCGCCGAACGCCCCGGCACCTTCCTCCTGGAGTCCGCGGACGGGGGGGCCTCCCAGGAGTTCAGCACCGGGGGAGGGCGCTCCTGGTCCCGTTTCTCCTTCATCGGCGTCCGCAGCGACGCCACCCTCACCGAGCGGGACGGCCTGGCCCACTGGGAGGGCACCCCGCCGGTCGGCGTCCCCGCCGCGGGCGACCCCCTCGGCGCGCTCCGCGCCACCATCGAGGCCCTGCACACCCCCCGCGACCTCGCCGAGGACCTCGGCCTGCCGCCCTTCACCGGCGGCATGGTCGGCTACCTCGGCTACGACATCGTCCGCCGCCTGGAGAAGATCGGCCCCGGCGAGCGCGACGACCTGCGGCTGCCCGAGCTGACCATGCTGCTCACCAGCGACCTCGCCGTGATGGACCACTGGGAGGGCTCGGTCTGGCTGATCGCCAACGCGATCAACCACAACGACCTGGACACCGGCGTCGACGAGGCCTACGCGGGCGCGGTGGCCCGCCTGGACGCCATGCAGGCCGACCTCGGCCGCGCCGTGGCCCAGCCCCCGGCCGCGCTGCCCCCCTCCGAACTGCCCGAGTACACCGCCCTCTGGGGCGGCACCGAATACCAGGCGGCCGTCGAGGACATCAAGGAGCGCATCCGCGCGGGCGAGGCCTTCCAGGTCGTCCCCTCCCAGCGGTTCGAGACGCCCTGCACCGCGAGCGCCCTCGACGTCTACCGGGTCCTGCGCGCCACCAACCCGTCCCCGTACATGTACCTGCTGCGCCTCGACGGCTTCGACATCGTCGGCTCCTCGCCCGAGGCCCTGGTCAAGGTGGAGGCCGGCCGGGCCCTGCTGCACCCCATCGCCGGCACCCGCCACCGCGGCGCCACCCCCGGGGAGGACCAGGCGCTGGCCGAGGAACTGCTCGCCGACCCCAAGGAGCGCGCCGAGCACCTGATGCTCGTCGACCTGGGCCGCAACGACCTCGGACGGGTCTGCGAGCCCGGCTCCGTCGAGGTCGTCGACTTCATGTCCGTCGAGCGGTACTCGCACGTCATGCACATCGTCTCCACGGTGACCGGGCAGGTCGCGCCCGGCCGCACCGCCTTCGACGTGCTCACCGCCTGCTTCCCGGCCGGCACCCTCTCCGGCGCCCCCAAGCCGCGCGCCCTGCAGATCATCGACGAACTCGAACCCTCCCGCCGGGGCCTCTACGGCGGCGCCGTCGGCTACCTCGACTTCGCGGGCGACTCGGACACCGCCATCGCCATCCGCACCGCCCTGCTGCGCGACGGCACCGCCTACGTCCAGGCGGGCGCGGGCGTCGTGGCGGACTCCGACCCGGTCGCCGAGGACACCGAGTGCCGCAACAAGGCGGCGGCCGTGCTGCGCGCCGTCCACACGGCCAACCGCCTCGGCGGCTGACGGCGGCCGCCACGGCCGCCGCCGACCGTGGCGGGACGGGGGCGCGGGGGTCCTCCGTCCGGCCCGGGGCCGTGCCCGCGCGTCGCCCTGGGCGTGCGCGCGTCCCGGGTGTGGCCGGAAACCGCCGCCGGAGGCCTCCGATGGGGGACTTCTCACCCTCCGATCGTGAACCCCGGGTGCCGCGGCACCCGGGGCCCGGGTGATAGTGGAGTACGTGACTGCTGTTCCTCACCCCCGCACCCCCGACGCCGGTCCCGGCAGGTCCCACGGCCGCCGCAGCCTCGCCCTCGCCCTGCTGAGCGGCGCGCTCGGCGCCGCCGTCGCCCTGCTCGCCACCCGCCAGGAATGGTCCGAGGGCACCGCGACGGTGGCCGGCGGAGCCTTCCCGCTGACCGCCAGGGGGAGCGACGTCACGGGCGTCCCCGCGGCGCTCGCCATAGTCGGCCTCGCCGCGCTCGTCGCCGTCTTCGCCGTCCGCGGCGCCGGGCGCCTCGCGGTCGCCGGGCTGCTCGCGCTGTGCGGCGCGGGCACCGTCGCCGCGGCCGTCGCCGGTGCCCTGGACAGCTCCGCCCTGGACGACAAGGCGGTCCGGGCGGCGGGCGACACCTCGGCCACCGTGGACGCCCTCACCCACACCGCCTGGCCCTACGCGGCCGCCGCCGGCGGGCTCCTGCTCCTGCTCGCCGGGCTGCTCGCGCTGCGCTACGGGCGGCTGTGGCCCGCGATGTCCGGCCGCTACGAGCGCGACGGCACGCCCCGCCCGCGCCGCCGGGAGCGCCCGGTCGACCCGGACCGCCCCGAGGACCTCTGGAAGGCGCTCGACCGCGGCGAGGACCCGACCGGGGCCTGACCGGCCCGTCCTTGGCACCCGTACGGGGGACGCGCCCACCGGGCGGTGGACCCCCGATCACGCCACGCCCGCCCGTGCGGGACAATGAGCGCGAGCGTCCTGCTCAGACACGTACACAGCAACGAGGAGCAAGCAATGGCGGGCAGCAGCCACGGTCACACCCCGGCCGCCTGGACCGGCGTCATCATCGCCTTCATCGGTTTCTGCGTCGCGGGCATGTTCATGGTGATGGCGCAGCCCGTGGGCTTCTGGGCGGGCATCGGCGTCACCCTCGTGGGTGGTGTCGTGGGCGGCGTCATGAAGCTGATGGGCCTCGGCCAGCCGAAGCACGTCGACCCCTCGCGCAGCATCGCCGAGAGCCGCGCCGCGGCCGGCGCCTGAGGGCGGGCGCCGCACGACGGCGGAACGCCTCCACGGGGGGCGGGTGGCACCCGGGTGCCACCCGCCCCCCGCGCGTTCCCGGCCCGCGGGGATCGTCGCCGTCGTGCCCGCGCCCGGCGTCGCGCCCCTTCGTGCCGCGCCCGGGGTGCCGCGCTCTCCCGCCCGGCGCCCCCGTGCGGGCCCCCGCCGTGCCGGGCAGAATGCGGACCGTGGATGCCGAGACCCTCCCGAAGCCGCCGCCCGACCCGGCCCCCCGGCACCCGTCGGCCGGGCCCGCCGCGCCACCCGCCGGACCCGGGCCTCGCGCCGTCTCCGGCCACCGTCCCGCCTCCGGTCCCCGGGCCGTCGCCGGGCGCCTCGCCGTGCCCACCGCCGTGCTCGCGGCCGTCGCCGGGGCCTTCACCTATGTGGCGGCCGTCGACCCGAACGAGCCCGGCCACTACCCCGTCTGCCCCCTGCTGCGCCTCACCGGCCTGTACTGCCCCGGCTGCGGCGGACTGCGCAGCGCCCACGCCGTCGCCCACGGGGACCTGCCCGCCGCCCTGCACGCCAACGCGCCCGCCGTCCTCGGCTACGCGGCCTTCGCCGTGCTCTGGACCCTCTGGACGGTGCGCGCCGCCCGGGGCCGCCGC
The DNA here is from genome assembly GCF_009862265.1 of Streptomyces sp. SID8352. Classification (GTDB taxonomy): domain Bacteria; phylum Actinomycetota; class Actinomycetes; order Streptomycetales; family Streptomycetaceae; genus Streptomyces. Next base: position 370,744 of record NZ_WWGX01000022.1, read on the forward strand.
TCGGCCTTCTCCCCGGGCCCCGTGCTGCTCTGGACCCTGGGTTCCCTGCTGCTGGCCTTCACCATCGTCCGGAACCTGCCCCTCGGTGGCTGGCTGACCCCTTGACGGACCGCCCGATGTCCACCTTGTGGGACCGGCGGTGGCCGGATGCGGGCCCCGCGCCCCGCTGCGGATACCATCTCAGTGACCGAACGTTCCGCCGTCCGAAAGGGGCCTCTCGCGTGAGTGTGCTCGACGAGATCATCGACGGAGTCCGTGCCGACCTCGCCGAGCGGCAGGCGCGCGTCAGCCTCGACGAGCTCAAGGAGCGCGCGGCCCGGGCCAGGCCCGCGCGGGACGGTGTGAGCGCCCTGCGCGGCGACGGGGTCAAGGTCATCTGCGAGGTCAAGCGCTCCAGCCCCTCCAAGGGCGCGCTGGCCGCCATCGCGGACCCGGCGGGGCTCGCCGCCGACTACGAGGCGGGCGGCGCGGCCGTCATCTCCGTCCTCACCGAGCAGCGCCGCTTCGGCGGCTCGCTGGCCGACCTGGACGCCGTCCGCGCCCGGGTGGACATCCCCGTCCTGCGCAAGGACTTCATCGTCACCTCGTACCAGCTCTGGGAGGCCCGCGCGCACGGCGCCGACCTGGCCCTGCTGATCGTCGCCGCCCTGGAGCAGCCCGCCCTGGAGTCGCTGATCGAGCGCGCCGGATCCATCGGGCTCACCCCCCTCGTCGAGGTCCACGACGAGGAGGAGGTCGAGCGGGCCGTCGACGCCGGGGCCAAGGTCATCGGCGTCAACGCGCGCAACCTGAAGACGCTGGAGGTCGACCGCGGCACCTTCGAGCGCGTCGCCCCCGAGATCCCGGCCGGCATCGTCCGCGTCGCGGAGTCCGGCGTCCGCGGCCCGCACGACCTCATCGCCTACGCCAACGAGGGCGCCGACGCCGTCCTCGTCGGGGAGTCCCTGGTCACCGGCCGCGACCCCCGGACCGCCGTCTCCGACCTGGTGGCCGCCGGCGAGCACCCGGCCCTGCGGCACGGCCGCGGCTGACCCCGGCCGGCAGTCCCCGATGACCGCTCCCCGGCCCGTTCCCGCGTCCAGGGACCCCTACGCGCGCCTGGCGCGCGGCTGCCGCCCGCGCGGCTGCCGCGCCCCCGCGCGCCGGGTCCACGGGCGCCGGGTGCGCTATGTGATCGGGGACGAGCCCGGCCAGGTGAACGGGATGCGATGGCACCGCGCCCCCTGAGGGGCGCGGGCCGCCACTGAGCCGCGCGGCTGTCGGGTGCCATCGGGCGCCGACGGGCCGCGCGGCCGGACGCCCCCACCCCGCGGCGCACAGTGCCCACCCACCAGACCACCGTGAGGCTCTCGCATGCCCAGCTCCTTCTTCATCCCCGACCCCGAGGGTCAGGTCCCCAGCCCCCAGGGCTACTTCGGCGCCTACGGCGGCAAGTTCATCCCGGAGGCCCTGGTGGCCGCCGTGGACGAGGTCGCCGTCGAGTACGACAAGGCCAAGGCCGACCCCGAGTTCGCCCGTGAGCTCGACGACCTGCTCGCCCACTACACCGGGCGGCCCTCCGCCCTCACCGAGGTCCCCCGCTTCGCCGCCGAGGCGGGCGGCGCCCGGATCTTCCTCAAGCGCGAGGACCTGAACCACACCGGCTCGCACAAGATCAACAACGTGCTGGGCCAGGCCCTGCTCACCCGGCGGATGGGCAAGACCCGCGTCATCGCCGAGACCGGCGCGGGCCAGCACGGTGTGGCCACCGCCACCGCCTGCGCCCTGTTCGGCCTCGAGTGCACCATCTACATGGGCGAGGTCGACACCCGGCGCCAGGCGCTCAACGTGGCCCGGATGCGCATGCTCGGCGCCGAGGTCATCGCCGTGAAGTCCGGCAGCCGCACCCTCAAGGACGCGATCAACGAGGCGTTCCGCGACTGGGTCGCCAACGTCGACCGGACCCACTACCTGTTCGGCACCGTCGCCGGTCCGCACCCCTTCCCGGCCATGGTCCGCGACTTCCACCGCGTCATCGGCGTGGAGGCCCGCCGCCAGATCCTGGAGCGGGCCGGGCGGCTCCCCGACGCCGCGGTCGCCTGCGTCGGCGGCGGCTCCAACGCCATCGGCCTCTTCCACGCCTTCATCCCCGACGAGGGCGTCCGCCTCATCGGCTGCGAACCGGCGGGCCACGGCCTGGAGACCGGCGAGCACGCCGCCACCCTGAGCGCCGGGGAGCCCGGCATCCTGCACGGCTCCCGCTCCTACGTCCTCCAGGACGACGAGGGCCAGATCACCGAGCCGTACTCGATCTCGGCCGGCCTGGACTACCCGGGCATCGGCCCGGAGCACTCGTACCTGAAGGACTCCGGCCGCGGCGAGTACCGCGCGGTCACCGATGACGCCGCCATGCAGGCCCTGCGCCTGCTGTCGCGCACCGAGGGCATCATCCCGGCCATCGAGAGCGCCCATGCGCTGGCCGGGGCCCTGGAGGTCGGCCGGGAGCTGGGACCGGAGGGGCTGCTCGTCGTCAACCTCTCCGGCCGCGGCGACAAGGACATGGACACCGCCGCCCGCTACTTCGGGCTGTACGACACCGACGCCGAGGTCGCCGCCGACCGGGCGGGCACCGCCGAGATCGAGGGGGACGCGAAGTGAGCGGGAACGTACGACTGCTGGACGAGACCCTCGCGGCCGCGAAGGCCGAGGGCCGCGCGGCCCTCATCGCCTACCTCCCGGCCGGGTTCCCCACCGTCGACGGCGGCATCGAGGCGGCCAAGGCCGTCATCGAGGGCGGCGCCGACATCGTCGAGATCGGGCTGCCGCACAGCGACCCGGTCCTGGACGGCCCGGTCATCCAGACCGCCGACGACATCGCCCTGCGCGGCGGGGTGCGCATCGCCGACGTGCTGCGCACCGTCAAGGAGGCCCATGAGGCCACCGGCCGGCCGATCCTCGTCATGACCTACTGGAACCCGGTCGACCGCTACGGCGTGGAGCGCTTCGCCGCCGAGTTGGCCGAGGCGGGCGGCGCCGGGTGCATCCTGCCCGACCTGCCGGTCCAGGAGTCCGCGTCGTGGCGGGAGCACGCCGACAAGCACGGGCTCGCCACGGTCTTCGTGGTGGCGCCCAGCAGCGAGGACGCCCGGCTCGCGGAGATCACCGCGGTCGGCAGCGGCTTCGTCTACGCGGCCTCCCTGATGGGCGTCACCGGCACCCGGACCTCGGTCAGCTCGCAGGCCGAGGACCTGGTGCGGCGCACCCGCGCCACCACCGGCACCCCGGTCTGCGTCGGCCTCGGCGTCTCCGACGCCGTCCAGGCCGCCGAGGTCGCCCGCTTCGCCGACGGGGTGATCGTGGGCTCCGCCTTCGTCAAGCGGATGCTGGACGCCCCCGACTCGGCGACCGGGCTGGAGGAGGTCCGCGCCCTCGCGGCCGATCTGGCCAAGGGCGTCCGCGGCCGGGCGTAGCCGCCCGACGCGCGGCCCGGCGGACCGGGCCGAATGTCATATGGGTCCCTCGTACGGGTGGACCTGGGGCCGGGGAGGCGCGTTGCGCCTCCCCGGTTCGTTCTGCGGGGTGTGAGCGAGAAGAACCGAGGAAAGCGCACCGCCCGGGAGCGGATGGCGGCCGAGCGGCAGAAGCAGCAGTCCAGGGACCGGCGCCGGCGCGGCCTGATCGTCGGCGTGAGCGTGGTCGGCGTCCTGGGGCTCGCGGCGGTGATCGGGGTGATCGCCGCCAACGCGGGCAAGGACGACGGCGGCGAGTCGGCCGGCCCGGTCGTGGTGCCCTCCGGGGCCCGGGGCAAGGACAGCCTCGCCATCCCCGCCGGGAAGGAGAGCGCCGGATCGACGCTCACCATCTGGGAGGACTTCCGCTGCCCCGCCTGCAAGGCCTTCGAGCTGGCCTACCGGGACACCATCCACGAGCTGACCGCCGCCGGGCAGCTCAAGGTGGAGTACCACCTGGCCACGCTGATCGACGGCAACATGGGCGGCACCGGCTCCCGCGAGGCGGCCAACGCGGCGGCCTGCGCCCAGGACGCCGGCAGGTTCTCCCCGTACCACGACGTGCTCTACGACAACCAGCCCGCGGAGATCGACGACGCCTTCGCCGACAAGGACCGGCTGATCACCCTGGCGGGCAAGGTCGACGGCCTGGACACCCCCGCCTTCCAGGAGTGCGTGCGGGACGGCACGCACAACGCCTGGGTCGCCAAGTCCAACCAGGCGTTCAAGAAGGGCGGCTTCAGCGGCACCCCGACGGTCCTGCTGGACGGCGAGAACATCTACCAGGACGGCGGCATGACCCCCGACAAGCTGAAGCAGCGCGTCGCGGAGGCGAACAAGTAGGCTCGTGGAAGGCCCACAAGTAGGAAGGACCGGGCGCGGGCGGACGAATCCGCCCTCCCGTTACGGACCCGTAGCCGAGGTGTCTTGCCGCAGGTCCCGTCCGACACGGTAGCGTCGACCTTGCCATGGAACTTGCCTTCATTCCCAGCCCGTCGAGCGGGGTGCTGCACCTCGGCCCCGTTCCGCTGCGCGGCTACGCGTTCTGCATCATCATCGGTGTCTTCGTGGCCGTGTGGCTCGGCAACCGGCGCTGGATCGCCCGGGGCGGCCGGGCGGGCACGGTGGCCGACATCGCGGTCTGGGCCGTTCCCTTCGGCCTGATCGGCGGCCGGCTCTACCACGTGATCACGGACTACGAGCTGTACTTCAGCGAGGGCCGTGACTGGGTGGGCGCCTTCAAGGTCTGGGAGGGCGGCCTCGGCATCTGGGGCGCCATCGCGCTCGGCGCGCTGGGTGCCTGGATCGGCGCCCGGCGCCGGGGCATCCCGATGCCCGCCTACGCCGACGCCGTCGCCCCCGGCATCGCCCTGGCCCAGGCCATCGGCCGCTGGGGCAACTGGTTCAACCAGGAGCTGTACGGGCGGGCCACCGACCTGCCGTGGGCGCTGAAGATCACCTCTTCCGCCGGGGGCCGGGAGCCGGGCACCTACCACCCGACGTTCCTGTACGAGTCGCTGTGGTGCGTGGGCGTCGCGCTCCTCGTCATCTGGGCCGACCGGCGCTTCTCGCTCGGCCACGGCAGGGCCTTCGCCCTGTACGTCGCCTCGTACTGCGCGGGCCGCTTCTGGATCGAGTACATGCGTGTCGACGACGCCCACCACATCCTCGGCCTGCGGCTGAACAACTGGACCGCGCTCCTCGTGTTCCTGCTGGCCGTGGTCTACATGGTGGTCTCGGCCCGGACGCGGCCGGGCCGGGAGGCCGTGGTCGAGCCGGGCGCGGAGAAGGCCGACGGCGCGGCGGAGGACGCCAAGGCCCCGAAGGACGCCTCCGGGACGGATGCGAAGGGCGCCGCCGAGGCCGCGGAGCCCGCGAAGGAGGAGCCCGCGAAGGACGCGAAGGGCCCGGAGCCCGCCGAGGGCGCCGACGGACCCGGGAGCGCCGGGGCCGCGAAGGGCGCCGAGGACATTCCCGACGCTCGGGACGGGGACGCCGGGGACTCCGGCGACGTGAGGAACGGCGCCGGGTCGGCCAAGAAGGGCTGAGCCGGCACCCGGCCGGACGGCCGGGGCGCGTACGGGCGGCGGTGTCTTCACCGCCGCCCTCGTCATGTCCGGCCACGGGTTCCGGTCCCGCCTGGTCCCGGGCCCCAGGCCCCCTGGTCCCGGGCCCCCGGCCCCGGGCCCCAGGCCCGCCGGTCCCGAGCCTCGGCTCCGAGCCCTTGGGCGCCGGGAGGCGGCTCGGAGGTGTGACGGCGCGGATGTCCGGGGGCTCGGAGGTGTCCGGCACCCGGGGTCCGCCCGCACCGCCCGGCTCCGCCCGCACCGTCCTGCCTCATCCGGTGCTCATCCGGCCCCTCCGCCCGCCCCGCACCCCTCCGTACGTCCCCTCCCGGGCGCCCCGCGACCCCGTGCCGTCCCGTGTCCGTCGCCCCGGCGGGAACCGGTCCGGGAGGGGTCCGGTCCGCCCTGTCCTACTCGCGTGCGAGCATGGCCATGGACGTCCTTCCGGCGACAAAACCGCAGGTAAGCGCAGCCTTTCCTTGCTGGCGGCAGGGAATGGATCACCGTAGATTGGTTGTTGTCGAGAAGTGGAATTCGTCCAAAGAGCACGCGTCGACGACGTGCTCGACGCTCCCCGGGGGGACCCGCATGGCCATCATCGAGACCGAAGCCGCGCTCCACGTGGCGCACCGCGACAACCACACCCACCGGGACGTCAACGGGGGGTGGCTGCGCCCCGCCGTCTTCGGCGCCATGGACGGGCTGGTCTCCAACCTGGCCCTGATGACCGGCGTCGCCGGGGGCGCGGCCGGGCAGCAGACCATCGTGCTCAGCGGTCTGGCGGGCCTGGCGGCCGGAGCCTTCTCGATGGCCGCCGGCGAGTACACCTCCGTCGCCTCCCAGCGCGAGCTGGTCGAGGCCGAGCTGGACGTGGAGCGCCGGGAGCTGCGCAAGCACCCGAAGGACGAGGAGGCCGAGCTGGCCGCCCTCTACGAGGCGCGCGGCGTCGAGCCGAAGCTGGCCCGGGAGGTTGCCCGGCAGCTCTCCCGCGACCCCGAGCAGGCGCTGGAGATACACGCCCGCGAGGAGCTCGGCATCGACCCCTCCGACCTGCCCTCCCCGCTGGTCGCGGCGGTCTCCTCGTTCGGTTCCTTCGCCCTCGGCGCCCTGCTCCCGGTGCTGCCCTTCCTCCTCGGCGCCGAGGCCCTCTGGCCCGCCGTGCTGCTGGCGCTGGCCGGGCTGTTCCTGTGCGGCGCGGTGGTCGCCAAGGTCACCGCCCGGAGCTGGTGGTTCAGCGGGCTGCGGCAGCTCGCGCTGGGCGGCGCGGCGGCCGGGGTGACCTACCTCCTGGGCACCCTGTTCGACTCGGCCCTGGGCTGACCCGCTCCGTCCGGATCGGCCTCCCCGCGTTACACACAAGTAAATTCCCTGCCCGCTGGTTTCGTCCCCGAAGCCAGCGGGCATGGTGCGTAAGCGCCACGGGTGAGGAAGCCCGTCGCGTATCCCGCGGAGCGGGCGACGACGCCCCTTTGTCCCAGAGCCGCCGGTCAGCGTCCTTTCCCTCGGCTCGACCCACCACCTCGCACCATCGGGTCCGCGACCCCGAAACCCGTCGCCGACCCCTCAGATGTCCGCATAATGGTACGGCGTTTCCGCTTTGCGAGATCCGCAACATCGTGTAGCCTGCACCAGCTTTCGCACTCAGCGGAGGGCCAGCGTCGTCCCTCGGCAACTCGACTTGCCACCCGACGACGATGGGGAGAGCCGATGCACATGCCGCGCCAGCCGTCCCAGCAGCCCGTGACCGACCGGAACCGGTCCTTCATGGACGCCCGCCCCGCCCGGCAGGGCCTGTACGACCCCCGCGAGGAGCACGACGCCTGCGGCGTCGGATTCGTCGCCACCCTCACCGGTGAGGCGTCCCACACCCTGGTGGACCAGGCCCTCACCGTGCTGCGCAACCTGGAGCACCGGGGAGCCACCGGCTCCGAGCCCGACTCGGGCGACGGCGCGGGCATCCTGACGCAGGTGCCCGACGCCTTCCTCCGCGAGGTGGCCGGTTTCGACCTGCCCGAGCCCGGCGGCTACGCCGTCGGCATCGCCTTCCTCCCGCCGGAGGGGACCGGCGCCGCCGTCGAGCGGGTCGGGGAACTGGCCGCCGAGGAGGGACTGACCGTCCTCGGCTGGCGCGAGGTCCCCGTCGCCCCGCAACTGCTGGGCGCCACCGCCCGTGCCACGATGCCGGTCCTGCGCCAGCTCTTCGTCACCGACGGCACCTCCCGGGGCATCGCCCTGGACCGCCGTGCCTTCGCCCTGCGCAAGCGGGCCGAACGCGAGCTGGGCGTCTACTTCCCCTCGCTGTCCGCGCGCACCGTCGTGTACAAGGGCATGCTGACCACCGGCCAGCTCGAACCGTTCTTCCCGGACCTGTCCGACCGCCGCTTCGCCTCCGCGATCGCGCTCGTGCACTCCCGGTTCTCCACCAACACCTTCCCGGCCTGGCCGCTGGCCCACCCCTACCGGTTCGTCGCGCACAACGGCGAGATCAACACCGTCCGGGGCAACCGCAACTGGATGGCCGCCCGGGAGTCCCAGCTCGCCTCCGACCTGTTCGGCCACGGACCGGCGCGGGAGGGGGCGGCGGGCGAGAGCGTCGCCGCGGGACTGGAGCGGCTGTTCCCCATCTGCACCCCGGACGCCTCGGACTCCGCCTCCTTCGACGAGGTCCTGGAACTGCTGCACCTGGGCGGGCGCTCGCTGCCGCACGCCGTGCTGATGATGATCCCGGAGGCGTGGGAGAACCACGAGTCCATGAACATCGAGGACGCGGGCCGCCGCGCCTTCTACCAGTACCACTCCACGATGATGGAGCCCTGGGACGGCCCCGCCTGCGTCACCTTCACCGACGGCACCCAGGTCGGCGCCGTCCTCGACCGCAACGGGCTGCGCCCCGGCCGCTACTGGGTCACCGACGACGGCCTCGTGGTCCTCGGCTCCGAGGTCGGCGTCCTGGACATCGACCCGGCCCGGGTGGTCCGCAAGGGCCGCCTCCAGCCCGGCCGCATGTTCCTCGTCGACACCGCCGAGCACCGCATCATCGAGGACGACGAGGTCAAGGCCGCCCTGGCCGCCGGACAGCCCTACGCCGAGTGGCTGGAGGCCGGCGAGATCGAGCTGTCCGACCTGCCCGAGCGCGAGCACATCGTCCACACCCACGCCTCGGTCACCCGCCGCCAGCAGACCTTCGGGTACACCGAGGAGGAGCTGCGGGTCATCCTGGCGCCGATGGCCCGCACCGGCACCGAGCCGATCGGCTCCATGGGCACCGACTCCCCGATCGCCGCCCTCTCCGAGCGGCCCCGGCTGCTGTTCGACTACTTCACCCAGCTCTTCGCCCAGGTCACCAACCCGCCCCTGGACGCCATCCGGGAGGAGCTGGTCACCTCCCTGCGCAGCTCCCTGGGCCCCCAGGGCAACCTGCTGGACCCGACCGCCGCGTCCTGCCGCAGCGTCGTCCTGCCCTTCCCGGTGATCGACAACGACGAGCTGGCCAAGCTCATCCACATCAACGCCGACGGCGACATGCCCGGTTTCAAGGCCGCCACCCTCTCCGGCCTCTACCGGGTGCACGGCGGCGGCGAGGCACTGGCCGCCCGGATCGAGGAGATCCGCGCCGAGGCCGACGCCGCCATCGACAACGGCGCCCGGCTGATCGTGCTCTCCGACCGCCACGCGGACGCCGAGCACGCCCCGATCCCCTCGCTGCTGCTCACCGCGGCCGTCCACCACCACCTCATCCGCACCAAGCAGCGCACCCAGGTGGGCCTGCTGGTCGAGGCCGGCGACGTCCGCGAGGTCCACCACGTGGCCCTGCTCATCGGCTACGGCGCCGCGGCCGTCAACCCCTACCTCGCGATGGAGTCCGTCGAGGACCTCGTGCGGGCCGGGACCTTCCTGCCCGGCGCCGACCTCGCGCAGTCCCTCCGCAACCTCATCCACGCCCTGGGCAAGGGCGTCCTCAAGGTGATGTCCAAGATGGGCATCTCCACCGTCGCCTCCTACCGCGGCGCCCAGGTCTTCGAGGCCGTCGGTCTCGACGAGTCCTTCGTGGAGACCTACTTCCACGGCACCGCCACCAAGATCGGCGGCGTCGGCATCGACGTCATCGCCCGGGAGGTCGCCGCCCGCCACGCCAAGGCGTACCCCGCCTCCGGCATCGCCCCGGCGCACCGCGCTCTGGAGATCGGCGGCGAGTACCAGTGGCGCCGCGAGGGCGAGCCCCACCTGTTCGACCCGGAGACGGTCTTCCGCCTCCAGCACTCCACGCGCTCCGGGCGCTACGACATCTTCAAGAAGTACACGTCCCGGGTGAACGAGCAGTCCGAACGCCTGATGACGCTGCGCGGGCTGTTCGGCTTCGCCTCCGGCCGGACCCCCGTCCCGCTGGACGAGGTCGAGCCCGTCTCCGAGATCGTCAAGCGCTTCTCCACCGGCGCCATGTCGTACGGCTCCATCTCCCAGGAGGCGCACGAGACGCTCGCCGTCGCCATGAACCGGCTCGGCGCCAAGTCCAACACCGGCGAGGGCGGCGAGGACCCCGAGCGGCTCCACGACCCCGTCCGCCGCTCCGCCATCAAGCAGGTCGCCTCCGGGCGCTTCGGCGTCACCAGCGAGTACCTGGTCAACGCGGACGACATCCAGATCAAGATGGCCCAGGGCGCCAAGCCCGGCGAGGGCGGCCAGCTCCCCGGCCACAAGGTCTACCCCTGGGTCGCCAGGACCCGGCACAGCACCCCCGGCGTGGGCCTGATCTCCCCGCCGCCGCACCACGACATCTACTCCATCGAGGACCTCGCCCAGCTCATCCACGACCTCAAGAACGCCAACCCCCGGGCGCGCGTCCACGTCAAGCTGGTCTCCGAGGTCGGCGTCGGCACCGTCGCCGCCGGGGTCTCCAAGGCCCACGCCGACGTGGTCCTCGTCTCCGGCCACGACGGCGGCACCGGCGCCTCCCCGCTGACCTCGCTCAAGCACGCGGGCGGCCCCTGGGAGCTGGGCCTGGCCGAGACCCAGCAGACCCTGCTGCTCAACGGGTTGCGCGACCGGATCGTCGTCCAGACCGACGGCCAGCTCAAGACCGGTCGCGACGTGGTCATCGCCGCCCTCCTCGGCGCCGAGGAGTTCGGCTTCGCCACCGCGCCGCTCGTCGTCTCCGGCTGCGTCATGATGCGCGTCTGCCACCTGGACACCTGCCCCGTCGGCATCGCCACCCAGAACCCGGTGCTGCGCGAGCGGTTCGCGGGCCGGGCCGAGCACATCGTCACCTTCTTCCGGTTCATCGCCGAGGAGGTCCGCGAGCTCCTCGCCGAGCTGGGCTACCGCTCCGTCGAGGAGGCCGTCGGCCACGCCGAGGCCCTCGACGTCACCCGGGCCGTCGACCACTGGAAGGCGCGGGGCCTCGACCTGGCCCCCCTGTTCCACGTGCCCGACCTGCCCGAGGGCGCGGTGCGCCACCGGACCGTCGCCCAGGACCACGGCCTGGAGAAGGCCCTGGACAACGAGCTGATCCGGCTCGCGGCCGACGCCCTGGGCGCCCCCGGCGCCGAGGCCGCCGCCCCGGTGCGGGCCCGGGTCGCCATCCGCAACATCAACCGCACCGTCGGCACCATGCTCGGCCACGAGGTGACCCGGAGGTTCGGCGGCGCGGGCCTGCCCGACGACACCGTCGACCTCACCTTCACCGGCTCCGCCGGGCAGTCCTTCGGCGCCTTCGTGCCGCGCGGCATCACCCTGCGCCTGGAGGGCGACGCCAACGACTACGTCGGCAAGGGCCTCTCCGGCGGCCGGATCGTCGTCCGCCCGGACCGGCGCGCCGACCACCTCGCGGAGTACTCCACCATCGCCGGAAACACCATCGGCTACGGCGCCACCGGCGGCGAGATGTTCCTGCGCGGCCGGGTCGGAGAGCGCTTCTGCGTCCGCAACTCCGGCGCGCTGGCCGTCTCCGAGGGCGTCGGGGACCACGGCTGCGAGTACATGACCGGCGGCCACGCCGTCGTCCTCGGCCCGACCGGGCGCAACTTCGCGGCCGGCATGTCCGGCGGGGTCGCCCACGTCCTCGACCTCGACCCGCGCCGCGTCAACGCCGGGAACCTGGACGCCGTGGAGCCGCTGGACGACGCCGACCGGGAACGGCTGCACGACGTGGTGCGCCGGCACCACGAGGAGACCGGCTCGACCGTCGCCGCCGCGCTCCTCGCCGACTGGCCCGCCGCCGCGGCGCGGTTCAGCCGGATCATCCCCCGTACGTACAAGGCAGTGCTCGCCGCCAAGGACGCCGCCGAGCGGGCCGGTCTCACCGAGACCGCGATCACCGAGAAGATGATGGAGGCGGCGTCCCATGGCTGATCCCAAGGGCTTCCTCAACCACGACCGCGAGGCCGCCAGGACGCGTCCCGTCGCGGAGCGCGTCAGGGACTGGAGCGAGGTGTACGTCCCCGGCTCCCTGCTGCCGATCATCGGCACCCAGGCGTCCCGGTGCATGGACTGCGGCATCCCGTTCTGCCACAGCGGCTGCCCGCTCGGGAACCTGATCCCCGAGTGGAACGACTACGCCTACCGCGAGGACTGGCCGGCCGCCCAGGAGCGCCTGCACGCCACCAACAACTTCCCGGAGTTCACCGGCCGCCTGTGCCCGGCCCCGTGCGAGTCGGCGTGCGTCCTCGGCATCAACCAGCAGCCGGTGACCATCAAGAACGTCGAGGTCTCCATCATCGACAAGGCGTGGGAGACCGGTGACGTCGTCCCGCGCGTCCCCGAGCGGCTCTCCGGGCGGACCGTGGCCGTCATCGGCTCCGGCCCGGCCGGGCTGGCCGCCGCCCAGCAGCTCACCCGGGCCGGCCACACCGTCGCCGTCTACGAGCGCGCCGACCGCGTCGGGGGCCTGCTGCGGTACGGCATCCCCGAGTTCAAGATGGAGAAGCGGCACATCAACCGGCGCATCGAGCAGATGCGCGCGGAGGGCACCCGGTTCCGCACCGGCGTCGAGATCGGCCGCGACCTGAAGGCCACCGACCTGCGCCGCCGCTACGACGCCGTGGTCATCGCCGCCGGGTCCACCACCGCCCGCGACCTGCCGGTGCCCGGCCGTGAACTCCTCGGCATCCACCAGGCGATGGAGTACCTGCCGCTGGCCAACAAGGTCCAGGAGGGCGACTACGTCACCTCCCCGATCTCCGCCGAGGGCAAGCACGTCGTCGTCATCGGCGGCGGCGACACCGGCGCCGACTGCGTGGGCACCGCCCACCGCCAGGGCGCCGCCTCCGTCACCCAGCTGGAGATCATGCCGCGGCCGGGCGAGGAGCGGAATCCGGCCTCGCAGCCCTGGCCGACCTTCCCCATGCTCTACAAGGTCACCTCGGCCCACGAGGAGGGCGGCGAGCGGGTCTACGCCGTCTCCACCACCCGTTTCGAGGGCGACGAGGAGGGCCGCGTCCAGTGGCTCCACCTCGCCGAAGTGGAGTTCGCCGACGGCGGGTTCACGCCGAAGCCGGGCACCGGGCGCCGCATCCCGGCCCAGCTCGTCACCCTCGCCATGGGCTTCACCGGAACCGACCGGGAGAACGGCCTGGTGGAACAGTTCGGACTGGCACTCGACGAACGGGGTAACATCGCCCGGGACGCCGACTTCCAGACCAATGTGCCGGGTGTGTTCGTCGCCGGCGACGCCGGCCGGGGCCAGTCGCTCATCGTCTGGGCCATCGCGGAGGGCCGCTCGGCCGCCCGCGGTGCCGACCGCTTCCTGACCGGGGCCAGCGACCTGCCGGCCCCGATCCGCCCGACCGACCGCTCCCTGGCGGTCTGACCGGCGGATCGATCCGAGACGTCCCGTACAACGGCGTACGGGCGGGCACTCCGGGGGACTTTCCCCCGGACCCCCCGAGATGGCGCCTGCCCTGTCCCCGACCGGACCCCGGGCAGGCGCTGTCGTCTCTCCGTACGCCCCGCGCCCGTCCGGGCCGTCCCCGGGCCTCCCGCCGACCGCCCGCCGGGGCCGGCCGCGCCCTACGGCACCCGGTACGTGTCCCCGTACGTCTGCCACGTCAGCGGGGTCCGCAGCGCCAGGTTCCCGGCCCCCAGGAAGCGGCGCTGGGCGGTGTCGATCCGGGAGGTGTCGATGCCGGGGCGCCGGGCCAGCATGGCCGCGCGCCGCACATCGAGGAAGGCGTTCAGGAAGTCCGTCTCGGAGCCGCCGGCGGCCGGGGTCGCCGCCCGCTCCGCCGCCCGCTCGCGCAGTCCGTAGAAACCGTCGGGACCCGTGTCCGGGCCGTGGAAGACCATCGCGTCGTAGTAGACGAACTGGCCCAGCGCGCCCAGGCCGTCCCGCTCGGCCCGGCGCACCGCCGGATCGAAGTAGACCCGGTCCCGCTCCTCCTCCTGCGCCTTCCGGAACGCCGGGACCTCCGCCTCGGCCCGCCAGGCGTCGGGGAAGCCCGGGTCCAGTCCCTCGTGGGAGCCGGTCCCGTCGACCGCGCGCAGCGCGGGCAGGTAGCGGGCCAGGCCGTTGTCCGGACGGGCGCGGGTGTAGCGCTCGACGAGGGCGAGCAGGTCGTGGGTGCCGGTGCAGAAGCCGATGATGCCGGCCGTGTAGCCGTCGCCGTGCCCGTCGTCCTCGATGGCGCCGTAGGAGGTGCGCCACTCGACGGTGGAGTTCTCGGCGCTCGACACCAGTTGCTGCGCCAGCTCCTTCTTCTCCGGCGAGGCCAGCCCCGCCGGGGCACCCTCGGCCCGCCCGTCGGCCCGGTCCCCGCCGGCCTCCCGCGACGCGGCCGGGGCGGTCACGGCGGACGGGGCGGACGGGGCGTCGGCCGTGTCGGCCGGTATGAGCAGGTACGCGCCCGTGACCACCACGGGAGCGGCCATGAGAAGCAGCACACCGGCACGTTTCACTGGGAAGGACCTCCGCCCGTCGCTGACGACACCCGGCACCGGCCACCGCCCCCACCGCCGCGCGGTCCCGTGACCCCGCGGTCCGGCGGGGCGCGACCGGCCCGGCGGCGAACCAAGCTACCAACCCCGGCGGCCCTCCGGAGCCCGGTCGAGGATGCCGTACGCTCGGGCCACGCCGAAGCCGCTGCGGGAGGGGAGCCCGGATGGCCGCCATCAGCCTGACCAAGGTGCTGGAGAGCGCGCCCGCCCTGGCCGGGCCGTACCGCAGCGCCGGGGTGTCGCTGACGAAGCACGGGCTGGAGGGCGTCCGCGCGGCGGTGTACCTGGTCGTCGACCACTCCGGCTCCATGCGGCCGTACTACCGGGACGGCAGCGTCCAGGCGCTCGCCGACCGGGTCCTCGGGCTCTCCGCCCACCTCGACGACGACGGCACCGTGCCGGTCGTCTTCTTCTCCACCGACGTCGACGCCGTCGCCGAGATCACGCTCGCCGGCCACGAGGGGCGCATCGGGCGGATCGCCGCCGGGCTCGGGCACATGGGCCGCACCCACTACGAGGCGGCCATGGACGCCGTCATCGACCACTACCTGGACAGCGGCGCCCGCGACCCCGCCCTCGTCGTCTTCCAGACCGACGGCGGCCCGAGCAGCCGGACCGCCGCCGAACGCCATCTGTGCAAGGCAGCCCGACTGCCGCTGTTCTGGCAGTTCATCGGCTTCGGCGACCCGGACAGCCGCCGGTTCGACTATCTGCGCAGGCTGGACGAGCTGGCCGTGCCCGCCAGGCGGGTCGTCGACAACGCCGGGTTCTTCCACGCCGGGCGCGATCCCCGCCGGATGTCCGACGCCCGGCTCTACGACCTGCTGCTGGGGGAGTTCCCGCAGTGGCTCGCGGCGGCCCGCGCGGCGGGCATCGTCCGCGGCGGGACCGGGGCGGCCGGGGTCAGGGGATGAGGGCCCAGCCGACCCGCACCGCGGCCGTCAACTCCACCGCGCCGGGGGCGAGGTCGCCCGCGGGCCCTCCGCCGGCCCCGGCACGGAGACCGGGCGCCTGGGCGTGCCCCGCCTCCAGGTCCCGCAGGGAGACGACCGGCCCCAGCCGCACCCCCGCCGCCCCCGCGTACACCCCGGCCCTGCGCCGGGCGTCGGCCACGGCGCGGCGGCGCGCCTCGTCGCCCAGGGCCTCCCGGTCCCGCACGTCGAACTCCACACCGTCGATCCGCTGCGCGCCCGCGGCCACCACGTCCACGATCAGCCGCTGGAGGCCGTCCAGCGCCTCCGTCTCCACCCCGTACGCCGCCCGGCACGCGTAGCCGACGAACCTGCGGCCGGTGCCGTAGCCGTCGAACTCCGAGGCCAGGGCGAGCCGCGAGGCCGACACCCCCTCGTCGGCCAGACCGTGCCGGCGCAGCACTCCGCGCAGCCTCGACACCGCCTCCCCGGCGTTGCGGAACGCCAGGTCGGGGGAGGGCTCCACCACCTCGACCACCAGGGCCACCCGGGCCAGCCCCGGCTCCGCCCGCACCCGGCCCACACCCGTCACCGTGAGCCCGCCGGGCTCCCCGTCCGCCTCCGTCATGGGGGCATTCAAGCACCGCGCCCGGACACCGGTCACGCCCCGCCCGCCAGGGCCGCCCGCTCCCGCCCCGGCGCGGGTGCCGGTGCCGGGTCCGCCCCACAGCGCCGTCCGTCCCCGCCGTGCGGGCGGTGTCCGCGGGCGGCGGCGGCGCGGCGCGCCGCACGCCCCGGCGCGCCGGGGAGGCGTTCGGGCCGTGAGACGGTCTGCGGCGTTCCGCCCCCCACCCGTAGGGTGGGCGACCATGACCACCAGCAACACGGGCACCGGCGCGGAGGACCCCGCCGTCGTCGAGGAGCTGACCCGGCTGCGCGACAGCATCGACAACATCGACGCCGCCGTCGTCCACATGCTCGCCGAACGGTTCAAATGCACCCAGCGGGTCGGCCACCTCAAGGCCCGGCACTCCCTGCCGCCCGCCGATCCGGCCCGCGAGGCCCGGCAGATCGCCCGGCTGCGCTCCCTCGCGGAGAGCGCCAGACTCGACCCGGCCTTCGCCGAGAAGTTCCTCACGTTCATCATCGCCGAGGTGATCCACCACCACGAGCGCATCGCGGAGCACAAGGACGAGGACACCGTCCCCGCGCGGGACTGACCGCCCGCCCGGCGGCCCGGCACGGCGCGCGGCGGTCCCGCAGGGCGCGCCGCCACCGCCGAACGAACCGGACAAGCGCCGTGAAACGGCCCGGCCCTGTGCGCCGCCCCCACCATCGGGCAGCATGGCCACCATGTCCGTACTGACGCGCGACGAAGCGCAGACCCGTGCCCAGCTTCTCGATGTCCACCACTACACCATCGACCTCGACCTGACCGGCGGCGACGAGACCTTCGGCTCCCGTACCGCCATCCGGTTCACCGTCCGCTCGGGGACGGGCAGCACGGACACCTTCGTCGAGGTCAAGCCCGCCGAACTGCGCTCCGTGACCCTCGACGGACGGCCCCTCGACCCCGGCGCCCTGGACGGCAACCGGCTGCCGCTGACCGGTCTCGCGCCGGGCGAGCACGAGCTGCGCGTCGAGGCGTCCATGCGCTACTCGCGCACCGGTGAGGGCATGCACCGCTTCACCGATCCCAGTGACGGCGAGACCTATGTCTACACCCAGCTCTTCCTCGACGACGTGCAGCGCGTCTACGCCGCCTTCGACCAGCCCGACCTCAAGGCCGTCTTCGCCCTGACCGTCACCGCCCCCGAGGAGTGGACGGTCCTCGCCAACGGCGTCACCGAGCACACCGGCGGCGGCGTCTGGACGGCCGCCCCCACGCCGCGCATCTCCACCTACCTCGTCGCCGTCGCCGCCGGGCCCTGGCACTCCGTGCGCGCCGAGCACCGCGGGCTGCCCTTCGGCATCCACTGCCGCCGCTCGCTCGCCCCCCACCTGGAGGCCGACGCGGACGAGCTGTTCGAGATCACCCGCGCCTGCTTCGACCGCTACCACGAGAAGTTCACCGAGCCCTACCCGTTCGACTCCTACGACCAGGCGTTCGTCCCCGAGTTCAACGCCGGCGCCATGGAGAACCCCGGACTGGTCACCTTCCGCGACGAGTTCGTCTTCCGCTCCGCCGTCACCGACACCGAGCGGCAGACCCGCGCCATGGTCATCGCCCACGAGATGGCCCACATGTGGTTCGGTGACCTCGTCACCCTCAAGTGGTGGGACGACATCTGGCTCAACGAGTCCTTCGCGGAGTACATGGGCTACCGGACCGTCGGGGAGGCCACCCGCTTCACCGACATCTGGACCGACTTCGGCGTCGCCCGCAAGGCCTGGGGCTACAACGCCGACCAGCGCCCCTCCACCCACCCGGTGGCCCCGGAGAACGTCGAGGACACCGCCTCCGCGCTGCTCAACTTCGACGGCATCTCCTACGCCAAGGGCGCCTCCGCGCTGCGCCAGCTCGTCGCCTGGCTCGGCGAGAAGGACTTCCTGGCCGGCATCAACCTCCACTTCGAGCGGCACCGGTTCGGCAACGCCACCCTCGCCGACTTCATCGACTCGCTCGCCGCCGCCACCGAGCGCGACGTGCACACCTGGGCCGACGCCTGGCTGCGCACCACCGGCGTCGACACCCTCACCCCGCGCGTCACCGGGGACAACGGCGGGCGCCTCCTCACCGTCGAACGCACCGGCAGCCGCCCGCACCGCATCGCCGTCGGCCTCTACGACCAGGACCTCACCGACGAGGGCCGGCTGAGCCTGCGCGAGCGCCTCGACATCGACGTGCCGCAGAGCGAGCCCCGGCCCATCGGCAAGCGCCCCGCCCTGATCGTCCTGAACGACGGGGACCTCACCTACGCCAAGGTCCGCTTCGACGCCGAGTCCTTCCGCACCCTCGCCGCGACCCTGTCCGGACTCCCCGGCCCGCTCACCCGGGCCGTCGTCTGGAACGCGCTCCAGGACGCCGTGCGCGACGGCGAGCTGCCGGTCACCGAGTACCTGGAGACCGCCCGCGCGCACCTTCCGCACGAGACCGACCTGGCCCTCGTCGACGGGGTGCTGACCTTCGCCACCACCCAGGTCGCCCGCCGCTACGTCACCCCCGAGCAGCGGCCCGCCGCCCTGGCCGTCCTGGCCGAGCTGTGCCGCGACCTCATCCGGCGCACCGAGGACGGCGACCACCCCGGGCTGCGGCTGATCGCCGTGCGGCACCGCATCAGCACGGCCACCCAGCCCGACACCATCACCGGCTGGCTCGCCGAGGGCACCGTCCCCGGCGGCCCGGAACTCGACCCGGAGCTGCGCTGGCGGGTCCTCACCCGGCTCTCCGTGCTCGGCGCGGTCGGCGAGGTGGAGATCGCCGCCGAGCTGGCGCACGACCCCAGCGCCACCGGGCGGGAGGGCGCCGCCCGATGTCGGGCCGCGCTGCCCGACGCCGGGGCCAAGGGCCGCGCCTGGGCCGCCATGTTCGACTCCGACGAGCTGTCGAACTACCTGTTCACCGCGACCGCCCAGGGCTTCTGGCAGCCCGAGCAGGCCGAGCTGACCGCGGAGTACGTCGCCCGCTACTACCCCGACGCGGTCGCCCTCGCCGCCCGCCGGGGACCGGCCATGGCGGAGGCCGCCGGACACGGCGCCTTCCCGGTGTACGCCGTCGACCCCGGGACGCTGCGCCTCGGCCGGGAGTGCCTCGACACGGACGGCCCGACCCCGGCCCTGCGCCGCAAGCTCGTCGACCAGCTCGACGACCTGGCCCGCGCCCTGCGCGTCCGGGGGGTCGAGACGGACTGACGGCACGGGCGGTGCCCCGCCTCCGGGGCCGCCGCCCGGCCCGGGAGGTGGCCGGGGCCCGGTTCCGGGGGCGGCCGGGGCCCGGTTCCGGAGGCCGGTCCCGGGGTGGTCCGGCCCGAGGCCGGGAGGTCAGCCCGGGTCCCCTGGCCTCGGGATGGCCGGCCGGGTCCGGTCGGTGGCCCGGCGGGTCGGTTGACGAGCCGGGTTGACGGAACGGGCCCGACCGGAGGACGGGCCGGGGGGAGCCGCCGCCCGGCGGAACGGGCCGACGGCATCCGCCGGGCGCCCGCGGCCGACGGCGGGGGAGCGGGCCGGAAGCCCGGACGCGGGAAGGGACCGGCCTCGCGGCAACCTCCCGGGACGGCGCCCGTCCCCACCCCGGCAGGCCACCGCCCCAGGCTCCGCGCGGCGCCCGGGGCGGACGTGCCCGCAGGGCCCCCGCCGGTGGGGCGACGGGCGGCGGTACCCCCTTTCGGGTTCCGATCAGCGCGGTTGCCGGGCATGCCCGGGGGAGCGCGGCCACCCTGGGGGCTGTCCGTTCCCGCCCGGAAGGCAGTCCATGGGCATGCCGCCCCCCGTCCGCACCCCCGCCCCCCGGAGCCCCCGGCCGACCCCGGCACCGAACCCCCGGGAGGCCGGCGCCCACCGGCGCACCGGGCCGGGCACGGGGGCCGGGCCCCGCGCACCTCCGGACCTCCGCGCGCCCCATGTCCGCGCGTACGACGGTCCGCCCCGCCCCCACCTCCGGCCCGACGACCCGGCCGGCTCCTCGGCCCCGTGGAAGGACAACCCCCGTCCGATGAACGACCCGCAGTCCGCCCAGCCCGCCCCCGACGAGCCCCATGACCTCGTCGGTATCGGCATCGGCCCCTTCAACCTCTCCCTCGCCGCCCTGGCCGACCCCCTGAGCGGGCTCGACGCCGTCTTCTACGACCAGCGGCCCGCCTTCCACTGGCACCCCGGGCTGCTGATCGACGGCGCCCGCGTCCAGGTCCCCTTCCTCGCGGACCTCGTCACCCTGGTCGACCCCGGCAGCCCCTGGTCCTTCCTCAACCACCTGCGGGCCCGCCAGCGCCTCTTCCCCTTCTACTTCGCCGAGCGCTTCCACATCCCGCGCACCGAGTACGACGCCTACTGCCGCTGGGTCGCCGAGCGCCTGCCCGCCCTGCGCTTCGGCCACCGCGTCGACGCCGTCCGCTGGAACGCGCGGGACGGCCTCTTCGAGATCGACCACACCCGGATCGGCGCCGACGGCGGGGCGACCGCCCGGGCCCGCGCCCGCACCAGGAACGTCGTCCTCGGCATCGGCACCGAACCCCACGTCCCGGAGGCGCTCGCGCCCCTCGTCGGCGCCCCCGGCGCCCCCGTCGTGCACTCCTCCGACTACCTCGCCCACCGCGACGCGCTGCTCGCCGCCGGGCACATCACCGTCATCGGCACCGGCCAGTCCGGCGCCGAGATCTTCCTCGACCTGCTCCGCCACCGCCCCGTCGGCCGCGAGCGGCTGCACTGGCTCGGCCGCACCGGCGCCTTCGCGCCCATGGAGTACTCCCGGCTCGGGCTGGAGCACTTCACCCCCGACCACACCCGCTACTTCCACGCCCTGCCCGAGGAGGTGCGCGACGGCCTCGTCGCCTCCCAGTGGCAGCTGCACAGGGGCATCGACGCCGACACCGCCGCCGCCATCCACGACGAGCTGTACCGCCGTACCCTGGGCGGCGGCTGGCCCGACACCGTGCTCACCCCCGGCGTCCGGGTCCGCACCGCCGGGCGGCTCGCCGCCAGCCAGGTCGAACTCCACCTGGAACACGTCCCGCAGAGCACCCGCACCCGGCTGACCACCGACGCGGTCGTCCTCGCCACCGGTCACCGCGAACGCCCCCTGGACCGCCTGCTGGCCGCCCTGGAACCGCAGCCGCGCCGGGACGGCCGGGGGCGCCCCCGCGTCGACGAGTGCTTCCGGCTGGACCTCGGCCCCTCCGTCACCGGCCGGATCTACGTCCAGAACGCCGAGACGCACACCCACGGCGTCGGCGCCCCCGACCTCGGCCTGGGCGCCTGGCGGAGCGCGAGCATCCTCAACGACCTGACCGGCACCGAGCCCTACCCCCTGCCGGGCCGCACCGCCTTCACCACCTTCGGACTGGCCGAGGAGCGCCTCCGGGTCCCGTCCGCGCGCCGGTACCGCACCCTCGTACCGCTCGCGGACGGCACCTGAGGCCGCCGGACGGCGCGCCCCCGCCCCCGCGTGCGACGCTCATCGGAGCGGGGTTCCGCACTGTTGACGGTTTGTCAGGAACCCTTTGCCCAAAGGTGGTTGAGTGGTCATGTGCGGCCAATTCACTACCCGCTGGTACGGCATAGGCTCGACCCATGCGCCGAGCGAAAATCGTCTGTACCCTGGGGCCCGCCACCGATTCCTACGACCAGATCAAGAGCCTGGTCGAGGCCGGTATGGACGTGGCCCGCTTCAATTTCAGCCATGGCACCCACGCCGAGCACGAGGAGCGCTACCAGCGGGTGCGCAAGGCCGCCGACGAGACGGGCCGCAGCGTCGGCACCCTCGCCGACCTCCAGGGCCCGAAGATCCGGCTCGGCCATTTCACCGAGGGCCCCGTCCTGCTCGAGCGCGACGACGAGTTCACCATCACCGTCGAGGAGGGCGCCGGGGGCGACCGCCACGGCTGCGGCACCACCTACGCCGGTCTCGCCGACGACGTCACCCCCGGTGAGCGCATCCTGGTCGACGACGGCCGGGTCTGCCTGCGGGTGACCGGCGTCGACGGCCCCCGGGTGCGCACCCGGGTGGTCGAGGGCGGCATGGTCTCCGACCACAAGGGGCTCAACCTGCCCGGCGTCTCGGTCTCGGTCCCCGCGCTGTCCAAGAAGGACGAGGACGACCTGCGCTGGGCGCTGCGCAGCGGCTTCGACGTGATCGCCCTGTCCTTCGTGCGCAGCGGCCGCGACGTGCTGGACGTGCACCGGATCATGGACGAGGAGGGCCGCCGGCTCCCCGTCATCGCCAAGGTCGAGAAGCCGCAGGCGGTCGAGAACATCGAGGACATCGTCGCGGCCTTCGACGGCGTCATGGTGGCCCGCGGCGACCTCGGCGTCGAGATGCCCCTGGAACAGGTCCCGATCGTGCAGAAGCGCGCGGTCAAGCTGGCCCGGCGCAACGCCAAGCCGGTCATCGTCGCCACCCAGATGCTCGACTCGATGATCGACAACGCCCGCCCGACCCGCGCCGAGGCGTCGGACGTCGCCAACGCGGTCATCGACGGCACGGACGCCGTGATGCTCTCCGGGGAGACCAGCGTCGGCAAGTACGCGGTGGAGACGGTGCGGACGATGGCCCGCATCGTGGCGGCGGCCGAGGAGGACCTCCTCGCCCGGGGGCTGCCGCCGCTGACGGGGCAGGACAAGCCCCG
This sequence comes from Streptomyces sp. SID8352, assembly GCF_009862265.1. Classification (GTDB taxonomy): domain Bacteria; phylum Actinomycetota; class Actinomycetes; order Streptomycetales; family Streptomycetaceae; genus Streptomyces. Next base: position 393,417 of record NZ_WWGX01000022.1, read on the forward strand.
CACCCAGGGCGGCGCGGTGGCCCGCGCGGCGGCGGAGATCGGCGACTTCCTCGGCGCGGAGTTCCTGGTGGCGTTCACCCAGTCCGGGGACACCGCCCGGCGCCTGTCCCGCTACCGCTCGCCCATCCCGCTGCTGGCCTTCACCCCGGACCCGGCCACCCGCGCGCAGCTCAGCCTCACCTGGGGCGTGGAGACCTTCCTCGGGCCGCGGGTGGAGTCCACCGACGCGATGGTCGACCAGGTGGACGAACTGCTCACCCGGTACGGGCGCGGGGAGAGGGGCGACGCCGTGGTCATCACGGCCGGATCGCCGCCCGGTGTCCCGGGGACGACGAACATGGTGCGCGTCCATCACATCGGGGAGGACGACTGCTGACCTCTGAAAGAAAGGGATACGTGCCCCGGGTGGGACTCGAACCCACACTGAATGCCTTTTGAGGGCATCGTCTCTGCCGATTGGACTACCGGAGCCTCTTCGAACCGAAGGCAGTGTATCCCCTCGGTGAAGCAAACATACAGGAGCTGGGTAGGCTCTTGTCAGCAGTGCCCCTGCACCGAACGAGGAGCCCCACGTGACCGCCCCCGAGCCGCCCCAGCCAGAGAACGTGCCCGAAGACGACGCGTCGCACGTGCCTCCGATGACGACCCGCGTCGTCATCGCCGAGGACGAGGCCCTGATCCGGCTCGACCTCAAGGAGATGCTGGAGGAGGAGGGGTACTCCGTGGTCGGCGAGGCCGGCGACGGCGAGCGGGCGGTGGAGCTGGCCCGTGAGCACCGGCCCGACCTGGTGATCCTCGATGTGAAGATGCCCAAGCTGGACGGCATCTCGGCCGCCGAGCGGATCGCCGCCGAGAGCATCGCGCCGGTGCTGATGCTGACCGCCTTCTCCCAGCGCGATCTGGTGGAGCGGGCCCGGGACGCCGGGGCGATGGCGTACCTGGTCAAGCCCTTCAGCAAGAGCGACGTCGTCCCGGCGATCGAGATGGCCGTCTCCCGGTTCACCGAGCTGAAGACGCTGGAGAAGGAGGTCGCGGACCTCAGCCAGCGCCTGGAGACCCGCAAGCTGGTGGACCGCGCCAAGTCCGTGCTCCAGACCGAGTACGGACTGACCGAGCCCGCCGCCTTCCGGTGGATCCAGAAGACCTCCATGGACCGCCGGATGTCGATGCAGCAGGTGGCCGAGGCGGTCATCCTGGACGCCGAGGAGAAGAAGGCGGCCAAGGGCTGACCCTCCGTCACCGGCCGGGCCCCGCCCGCCCCCGCCCGGGAAGGGCACCGCACGCGTCCGGGCCCGTACCCCCGTCGAGGGGTACGGGCCCGGACGCGTGCGGCGCCGGGGCGGGGTGCTCAGTCCTCGCCCAGGTACGCCTTGCGGACCGACTCGTCGTGCAGCAGGTCCTGGCCGGTGCCGGAGAGCACGATGTTGCCGACCTCCATCACATGGCCCTGGTCGGCCAGCGACAGCGCGGCCTGGGCGTTCTGCTCGACCAGCAGGATCGTGGTGCCCTGCGCCTTCAGGTCGGCGATCGTCGACATGATCTTCTGCATCATGATCGGCGACAGGCCCATCGAGGGCTCGTCCAGCATCAGCAGCTTCGGCTGCGACATCAGCGCCCTGCCCATGGCGAGCATCTGCTGCTCACCGCCGGACAGGGTGCCCGCGGCCTGCCTGCGCCGCTCCCCGAGGATCGGGAAGAGGTCGTAGGCGTGCTGGATGTCCCGCTCGATGCCCTGCCGGTCACTGCGCAGGAACGCGCCGAGCCGGAGGTTGTCCTCGATCGCCATCCTGGGGAAGATGTGCCGCCCCTCGGGGGAGTGGGCGAGCCCCAGGGAGACGATCTGGTGGGCGGGGACCTTCTTCAGCGACCGGCCGTTGAAGCGGATCTGTCCGCCGACGGGCTTCAGCAGCCCCGACAGGGTGCGCAGCGTCGTGGTCTTGCCCGCGCCGTTGGTGCCGATGAGGGTGACGACCTCGCCGGCCTCCACCGTGAACGAGATGCCCTTGACGGCTTCGATCTTGCCGTAGGCGACCCGGAGGTCCTCGACTTCGAGCAGGGCGGTCATCGGTCGTTCTCCTTGCCGGCCGGGGTGTCGGCCGCGGTGCCGGCGTTGGCCTCGGCGGCCTCCACCTCGGCGGCTTCCGCGGCGCCGGGGTCGTTCTCCAGGGGTTCGCCCAGATAGGCGGCGACGACGCGCTCGTCGCCCTGGACGGTGGCGCTGTCGCCCTCGATCAGCTTCTCGCCCTGCACCAGGACGGCGACGCGGTCGCAGAGGTTGAAGATGAACCGCATGTCGTGCTCGATGACGAGGATCGCGATGCCCTTGTCGCGGATCGCGAAGACCAGTTCCTCGGTGGTCCGGGTCTCCTGCGGGTTCATGCCGGCCGTCGGCTCGTCCAGCAGCAGCAGGCCCGGCTCGCTGGCCAGGGCGCGGGCGATCTCCAGCTTGCGCTGCTCACCGTAGGGGAGGTTGCGGGCCAGATGGTCCGCCTTGGCGGCCAGGCCCACGAACTCCAGGAGTTCCATGGCGTGTTCGCGGGAGGCCGCCTCCGCCCGGTGGAAGCCGGGGCCGCGCAGGACGGCCGACCAGAAGCCCTCCCTGGTGCGGGTGTGGCGGCCGACGAGGACGTTCTCCAGCACCGTCATGTTGTTGAACAGCCGGATGTTCTGGAACGTCCGGGCGATCCCCGCGGCGGTCACCTTGAACGACTTGGGCGGCAGCACCCGGTCCTTGTAGCGGACCTCGCCCTCGGTCGGGATGTACAGACCGGTGAGGCAGTTGAAGAAGGTGGTCTTCCCGGCGCCGTTGGGGCCGATGAGGCCGACGATCTCGCCGCTGTTGACCGTGAGGTCCACGCCGCGCACGGCCGTCAGGCCGCCGAAGCGCATGGTGACCCCGCGGGCGTCCAGGACCGTGGTGGCGGTGCCCTTGGTGGTGGTGTCGGTGGTCATGTGGTCAGGCCCCTGTCTTGCTCAGGACGGTGGGCGCGTCGTCCTCTTCGTGGAACTCCAGCTGGCGGCGCCGGTTGGGGATGAGGCCCTCCGGACGGAACCGCATCAGCAGGACGAGCGCGAGTCCGAAGGCGAGCAGCTGGTAGTCGCCGAGGAACTGGAGCTTGTTGGGGATCAGGAAGAGCAGGGCGGCACCGATCAGGGGGCCGGCGATGGTGCCCATGCCGCCGAGGACGACCGCTGCCAGCAGGAAGGCCGAGTTGGGCGGGGTGGTGCCGGCGAACAGGTACTGCTCGGGCGTCACCGTGTAGGTGACGTGCGCCTGTACGGTGCCCGCGAGGCCGGCCAGGGTGGCGCCGACGGCGAAGGCGATGAGTTTGACCCGGAAGCCGTTGATGCCCATGGCGAGCGCGGCGGTCTCGTCCTCGCGGATGGCGACCCAGGCGCGGCCGATGCGGGAGTCGCCGCTGCGCCGGAAGACCAGCACCACGACCGCCGTGATGACGAGCATCAGGAAGAAGTAGTTGGCGAACCGGCCGATGGTGAAGCCGCCGATGTCGTGCTGGATGCCGAGGTCGAAGCCGAGGATCTTCAGGTCCGGGATGGACGACACGCCGTTGGATCCGTTGGTGATGTCCGGGCCCGAGGTGCCGTCGGTGTTGTTGGCGGCGATGCGGAAGATCTCACCGAAGCCGAGGGTGACGATGGCCAGGTAGTCGCCGCGCAGCCGCAGCGTCGGGGCGCCGATCAGCACACCGAACACCAGCGAGGCGACGGCGCCGACCAGCACGGCCGCCCAGAACGGGAAGTGCACGTCGAACGGCGAGCTGGGCGAGCCGGACACCAGGGCCGCCGCGTAGGCGCCGACGCCGAGGAAGGCGACGTAGCCGAGGTCCAGCAGGCCCGCGAGGCCGACGACGATGTTCAGGCCGAGGGCGACGGTGGCGAAGATCAGGATGTAGACGCCCAGGGTGGCGTACTGATCATCCGTCTGGGTGAAGGGGAAGCAGGCCGCCGCGATGAACGCGCCGCAGACCGTGATGTTCTGGTGCCGGGCGGTGATCTGCGAGACCCGGGAGATCAGACCGGCCTTGTTGAGCGCCGCGAAGCCGAGCCCGGCCATGATCAGGAAGCCGACGAACAGCTCGTCGTACTCGGTGCCGATGCCGTAGGTGAAGACCACCAGTGCGATCGCGAGGACCGCGACGATGATCAGGATCTCGGCGTAGGAGGGCAGCGGGCGGGCCGGGCGCGGGGTGCCCGCGGCGAAGGCCGCGCGGAGCGTGTGCCGCTTCTGCACGGCGTTGTGCTTGAACCGCTCCCAGCCGGTCTCGTCCGGGTCGAAGGGGTCCGGCTCGGGCCGTTCGAACGGCAGGGCCAGTGCGCCGAGCAGCGACACCAGGGTGGCGGCGGCCACGAGGTAGCCGCCGGGCTCCAGGTTGACCGCGCCGCCGAGCTCGGTGCTGATGGCGAGGACCGTGTACCAGGCGGTGGCGAAGGTGGCCAGGGCGGCGAGCTTGAGCGCCGCGTCGGCCCCGGCGGGCACCAGCCAGCGCAGCCCCTTGACACCGTACGAGGCGATGCCGAGGAGCGTGGTCAGGGCGCCGCCGATCAGCACCAGCACCTGCAGTCCGCCCGGGTAGCCGTAGACGGTGAGGTCACCGGGGAACTCGGAGGTCCAGGTCCAGGCCATGAACGTGGCGACGACGGCCAGGGCGGCGCCGCCGGTGGCGAGGGCGCGGCCGAGCAGCGGAGGGATGCCGATCAGGCCGGTGGGAGCGTCCGCGGCGGGCTCGCCCGCGGTCTTCGGAGCGGTGGTCTCTGTGGTCATCGGTGTCACGCCCTGTCCGCGACGCGTTCGCCGAGCAGGCCCTGCGGCCTGAACAGGAGCACGAGGATGAGGAGGATGAACGCCCAGACGTCGGCCCAGGACTGGCTGCCGAACTTGTCCAGGCCGGGGATGTCGGCGATGTACGCGGTGGCCAGGGTCTCCGCGACGCCGAGGACGACGCCGCCGATCATGGCGCCGTAGATGTTGCCGATGCCGCCCAGCACCGCGGCCGTGAAGGCCTTCAGGCCGAGGATGAAGCCCATCTTGAAGTCGATCTGGCCGTACTTGAGGCCGTTGGCGACACCGCCGACGGCGGCGAAGACCGCGCCGAGGGCGAAGGCGACCACGATGATGCGGTCGGTGTTGATGCCCATCAGCTTGGCGGTGTCGCGGTCCTGGGCGGTGGCCTGCATGCCGCGCCCGGTCCGGGTGCGCATCACGAAGTAGGCGAGGAAGGCCATGCTCAGCGGGGCGGCGGCGAGCAGGAAGATGTCACCGGTCTGCAGGGTGGCGCCGCCGATGCTGAAGGGGCCGCCCGCGATCTGCGGGAAGGGCAGCTTCGACTTGGCCTCGGGGTACAGCGCCCACACGGCCTGCTGGAGGGCGAGGGACAGGCCGATGGCCGTGATGAGCGGGGCCAGCCGCGGGGCACCGCGCAGCGGACGGTAGGCGAACCGTTCCGCCCCGATGGCGACCAGGACGGAGACCACCATGGCGCCCAGGAGCATCAGGGGCAGGGCGATCCACATGGAGGTGCCGTCGGGCAGGACGTACAGATGGACCGTGAGCGCCCCGAAGGCTCCCACCATGAAGATCTCGCCGTGGGCGAAGTTGATGAGCTGGACAATGCCGTAGACCATTGTGTAGCCGATGGCGATCAGCCCGTACATGGATCCCAGTAGCAGGCCGTTGACCAGCTGCTGCGGCAGTTCGTTCACCGCATGTCCTCCGAGACTTTCGGACGTTCGACGGATGAGGCCGGATGCGAGTCCGCGCGGGGCGCCTGTGGAACAGCGCCCCGCGCGGCTCGTGGGCAGTGGTGCGGGCGGGCGGGGTCAGCCGCCGTAGGTACCGGACTTCACGGCACCCCAGGCACCGTTCTCGACGGCGTAGACGGTGAGCTGCTTGTTGGTGGCGTCACCGAACTCGTCGAAGGAGACCTTGCCGGTCACACCGTCGAACGACACGCTCTGCATGGCCTCGACGACCTTGGCGCGGGCATCGCCCGGCAGCTTGCCGCCGTTGTCGTCGACGACCTTCTTCACGGCCTCGATGATCGACCAGGCGGAGTCGTAGGAGTAGCCGCCGTACGCCTCGAAGGCGTCCTTGTACCCCTCGGCCTTGTAGTTGGCGACGAACTCCTTGGCGGACGGGAGCTCCTCGACGGGCGCGCCGACCGAGGTCGCGAGGTCGCCGGTGCCGTTGGCGCCGGCGAGCTTGATGAAGTCGGCGCTGTAGATGCCGTCGCCGCCGACCAGCGGGATCTTCGCCCCGGCCTCCTTGATCTGCTTGCTCAGCGGGCCGGCCTGCGGGTACTCGCCGCCGTAGTAGACGACGTCGGCGCCGGAGTTCTTGACCTTGGTGGCGACCGCGTTGAAGTCCTTGGTGTCCGGGTTGATGTGCTCGGTGCCGACCACCTTGCCGCCGAGCTTCTTGAACTCCTCCGTGAAGGTGCCCGCGAGGCCGGCGCCGTAGGTCTTCTTGTCGTCGATGACGAAGACCTTGCGCTTCTTGGAGTCGTTGTAGACGTACTGCGCGGCGAACGGGCCCTGGACGGCGTCCGTGGTCGCGGTGCGGAAGTACGACTTGTACGGGCGGACCTGCTTGTTCTGCCAGTCCACGCCCTGGGTCAGCGACGGGTTGGTGTTGGCCGGGGAGACCTCGACCAGCTTCGCCGTGTCGAAGACCTTCTGCATGGACTCGCCGACCGAGGAGTTCAGCGGGCCGACCACGCCGAGCACGTCCTTGTTGGCGACGAGCTTGGTGGCGTTCTGCTGGCCGACCGAGGGCTGACCCTGGTCGTCGAGCGCCTGGATCTTGAAGGTGACGCCCTCGACGAACTTCTGCTTGTTGGCCGTCTTGGCGGCGAGGTCCGCGGAGTTCTTGATGCCGAGGCCCAGCGCGGACAGGTCGCCGGTCAGGGGGGCGTCCACGCCGATGACGACGGTGGTGCTGCCACCGCCGGAACCGTCACCGGACTTGGAGCCGCCGTCGTCGTCACGCGAACCGCAGGCGGTGAGGGTGAGCGCTCCCGCCGCCAGAGCGGCGGTGATGGCGATGAGCGAACGTTGGCGCACGATCAGTCCTTTCCCTGGCACGGCCGCTGCCTTGTGGAAGGCGGCCGAGTCGAGCGCTGTGCCGAAGTGTCATTCCGACTGCGCGGTGACTGGCCGTGACTCTAGGCGGGTGCGGGGAATGTGGAGGAGGGTCTGACTGATGATGTGACTCTCTTGTTATGACACGCGGTAATGCAGAGCGGTGTCAGTGGGGAAGAAGGGCGGAATTCAGGCCGATTCGCCCTGTCCGCATCGTGAGAACCCGCAGGAACGACGGGGCTTGTTCAGGCGTATGAGCCGTTTTGGTGATTACCGGAAAACGTTGCCAGGGGCGACTGGTGGGGCCTATGGGGGGAGGTTGGACATAGCTCCGGGGCGGCCGGAAATCATGCATGTGCATTGTGTGTGCATTACACAGCGTTACGCCCAAGAAGGGGAGTCCGGGGTTCCGTGGTGCTTTTTCATATTCCGTGATCCGCGGTGTGGCAATGATCTTGTGCAGGGAATGCGGCTTTGTCGGGAAAGGTTCCCCGGCGGTGGAGTAACCCGGCGGCGGGTGGCTCCCGCAGGCGCGTGACCGGTCGTTTCCCGCCGTTCGCGGACGGGTGCGGAGACCGTCGGCGGTGGTGCCGGAGCGCCTGCGGGAGCCATTGGCGCCCGCTCAGGAAAAAGGCCGGTTCCGGCCCCTGACGGTGGCTAGGAAGCGGTGGGGTGTGCAAGGGGGCGGGTCGGGGTGGCCAGGGGGGTGCGTGGGGAGGCCGGGGGGGGGCTCAACCGCGCCGGTTCGGGCAGGTTGACTCGCCGGCGGCCTCGGCGGCCTCGGCGGCCTCGGCGGCCCCGCACGGAGGTCGGCGGGACGACACGGGGAGGTGCCGTCCCGGTGCCGTGGGCGGTGCGACCGGGGCGGGGGCGGCGGCCCGGGGCGCGCGGAGCCGGAAGGCGCGGGGCGGCTGCTGACGGGTCGCGGGTCGCCCGGCGCGCCCCGGCATCGCGGCCCCGGCCCGGGGGAGCGGCCCCGGCCGGTGGGGGAGTGCCGGGTGGCAGAGGGCCCGCGTGGGCCGCGGAGCCCGGCCGTGGCGATCCTCGGGGCGTCCGGAGCGCGCGGCGGACGGAGGGGGAGCACCGGCCGGCCGGGAAATGCCGGCCTGTGGGAAGCGACGCCGATGGGGAGGGGGAAGGACCGGCCGGCGGGGCGGCCGTGGGGGCCCCGGCCGTGGGGAGGGGGCCGGTGGGGGCGCCGTCAGGGGCGCCCGCCGCCGGCTCCGCTCAGGCCGTGCCGCCGCCGGGCCGCGCCGCGTCCGCGGGGACGGCCGACTCCCGCAGCAGACAGGTCAGCCGGGCGCTGCACACCCGCCGGCCGCTCTCGTCGCTGATCACGATCTCGTACGTCGCCGTCGTGCGGCCCCGGTGCACCGGCGTGGCCACACCGGTGACCGTCCCGGAGCGGACCCCGCGGTGGTGGGTGCAGTTCAGGTCGACACCGACGGCGATCCGCGTGCTGCCGCCGTGCAGCATCGCGCCGACCGAGCCCAGCGTCTCCGCCAGGACCGCCGAGGCGCCGCCGTGCAGCAGCCCGTACGGCTGGGTGTTGCCCTCCACCGGCATCGTGCCGACCACGCGGTCCGCCGACGCCTCCAGCAGTTCGACGCCCATCCGCTTGCCGAGCGCCCCGGCGGAGAACAGGGCGGGCAGGTCGATGCCGAGCGCGGCGTACTCGTCGAGGACTTCCCGGGGGAACGTGACCCGCTGCTGCTCGCCCATGGGCCGGACTCCGTTCTTCGTGATCGGTGGTGCGGCGCGGCCTGCGCGCCGCACGGGCTGAGCGAACGCTCAGCCGGTCGCCGATTGTTCCAGACGGACCACCACCGACTTGCTGGCCGGGGTGTTGCTGGTGTCCGCCGTGGCGTCCAGCGGCACCAGCACGTTCGTCTCCGGGTAGTACGCCGCCGCGCAGCCCCGGGCCGTCGGGTAGTGCACCACGCGGAAGCCCGGGGCCCGCCGCTCCACCCCGTCCGGCCACTCCCCGACCAGATCGACGTACGAGCCGTCCGCGACCCCGAGCCGCCCGGCGTCCTCCGGGTTCACCAGGACGACCCGGCGCCCGTTGCGGATGCCCCGGTAGCGGTCGTCCAGGCCGTAGATCGTGGTGTTGTACTGGTCGTGCGAACGGAGCGTCTGGAGCAGCAGCCGCCCCTCGGGCAGCCTCGGGTACTCCACCGGCGCGGCGGTGAAGTTCGCCCGCCCGGTCGCCGTCGGGAAGCGGCGCTCGTCGCGCGGCGCGTGCGGCAGCGCGAAGCCGCCGGGGCGGGCCACCCGCGCGTTGAAGTCCTCGAAGCCGGGCACCACGCGCGCGATGCGGTCGCGGACGGTCCCGTAGTCCCGCTCGAACTCCTCCCACGGCACCCTGCTGCGCCCGCCGAGCACCCGCCGCGCCAGGCGGCACACGATCGCCGGTTCGGAGAGCAGATGGGGGCTCGCGGGCTCCAGCCGGCCGCGCGAGGCGTGCACCATGCCCATCGAGTCCTCGACCGTCACGAACTGCTCGCCGCCCGCCTGCACGTCGCGCTCGGTGCGGCCGAGCGTCGGCAGGATGAGCGCCCGCGCGCCGGTGACCGCGTGCGAGCGATTCAGCTTCGTCGACACGTGCACCGTCAGCCGCGCGCGCCGCACGGCCGCCTCGGTGACCTCCGTGTCGGGGGAGGCGGAGACGAAGTTGCCGCCCATGGCGAAGAACACCTTGGCGTCGCCGTCGCGCAGCGCCCGGATGGCCCGGACGACGTCGTACCCGTGCTCGCGCGGCGGGGCGAAGCCGAACTCCTTCTCCAGGGCGTCCAGGAAGGCGGGCGCGGGGCGCTCGAAGATGCCCATGGTGCGGTCGCCCTGCACGTTGGAGTGGCCGCGCACCGGGCACACCCCGGCGCCGGGGCGGCCGATGTTGCCGCGCAGCAGCAGGAAGTTGACGATCTCGCGGATGGTGGGCACCGAGTGCTTGTGCTGGGTCAGCCCCATCGCCCAGCACACGATGATCCGCTCGGAGCCGAGCACCAGGCGCAGCGCCTCCTCGATGTCCGCGCGGGTGAGACCCGTCGCGGCGAGCGTCTCCTCCCAGTCGGCCTCCCGAGCGGTCCGGGCGAACTCCTCGTAGCCGTGGGTGTGTTCCCGGACGAACTCCTCGTCGACCGCGCCCGGCGTCTCCAGGACCAGCCGGTTGAGGAGCCGGAACAGCGCCTGGTCGCCGCCGAGCCGGATCTGCAGGAACAGGTCGGTCAGCGCGGTCCCCCGGGTGAGCCCCTTCGGGGTCTGCGGGTTGCGGAACCGCTCCATGCCCGCCTCGGGCAGCGGGTTGACGCTGACGATCCGCGCCCCGTTCGCCTTGGCCCGCTCCAGCGCGGAGAGCATCCGCGGGTGGTTGGTGCCCGGGTTCTGCCCGGCCACGATGATCAGGTCGGCCCGGTGGAGGTCCTCCAGCAGGACGCTGCCCTTGCCGACGCCGAGGGTCTCGGTCAGCGCCGAGCCGGACGACTCGTGGCACAGGTTCGAGCAGTCCGGCAGGTTGTTGGTGCCCAGCTCGCGGGCGAAGAGCTGGTAGAGGAAGGCCGCCTCGTTGCTGGTGCGCCCGGAGGTGTAGAAGAGGGCCTCGTCGGGGGAGGAGAGGGCGCCGAGCTCCTCGGCGACGATCCCGAAGGCACGCTCCCAGGTCACCGGCTCGTAGTGCTCGCCGCCCTCCGGGAGGTACACCGGGTGGGTGAGCCGCCCCTGCTGGCCCAGCCAGTAGCCGCTGCGGGTCGCGAGGTCGGCCACGGGGTGCGCGGCGAAGAACTCGGGGGTGACCCGGCGCAGGGTGGCCTCCTCGGCCACCGCCTTCGCGCCGTTCTCGCAGAACTCCGCCGTGTGCCGGTGCTCCGGGTCGGGCCAGGCGCACCCCGGGCAGTCGAAACCGTTCTCCTGGTTGACGCTCAGCAGGGTCAGCGCGGTGCGCCGCACGCCCATCTGCCGCTGCGCGGCGCGCAGGGTGTGGGCGACGGCGGGGATTCCCGCCGCCGCGTGCTTCGGTCCGGTGACCGTCGGCGCGTCCTGGACCGGATCACTCGCGGGCGGCTTCCTGGCCATCGCGCACTCCCCTTCGCGTCCCGTGCGGGCCTCGTATCCGTCGTACGGGCCGTGTCAGCGATCCTCGCACGCCCCGCCGACATCCGGGCCCTCCGGGACCGGGGGCCGGGGCCCTGCGGGGACACGGCAGAGGCGCGGCCGGCGCGGCGGGGCGCGGCGGGGCTGCGAAGAGGCTGCGCTGGGGCGGGCCGCCGGACCCGGAGGGGAGCGGCCGGGGAGCCCGGCGGCGCGGTCCGGCGGCGCGGCAGGGCGTGGGCGGGACCGGGTGTCAGTGGTTCGTGGCAGGATCGGGGGCGTGGCAGAGACAGCATCGAAGAAGACCGACCAGACCCCCGGCGGCAGCCGCCCGCGCCTGATGCTCATGGACGGGCACTCGCTGGCGTACCGCGCGTTCTTCGCGCTGCCCGTGGAGAACTTCACCACCGCGACGGGCCAGCCGACCAACGCGATCTACGGTTTCGCGTCGATGCTGGCCAACACGCTGCGCGACGAGGCGCCCACGCACTTCGCGGTGGCCTTCGACGTCTCCCGCAGGACCTGGCGCTCCGAGGAGTTCACCGAGTACAAGGCGAACCGCTCCAAGACCCCGGACGAGTTCAAGGGCCAGGTGGAGCTGATCGGCGAGCTGCTCGACGTGATGCACGTGCCCCGGTTCGCCGTGGAGGGCTTCGAGGCCGACGACGTCATCGCCACCCTCGCCACCGAGGCCGAGGCCGAGGGCTTCGACGTGTTGATCGTCACCGGCGACCGGGACTCCTTCCAACTGGTCAGCGAGCACACCACGGTGCTCTACCCGACCAAGGGCGTCTCCGAGCTGACCCGGTTCACCCCGGAGAAGGTCGTCGAGAAGTACGGACTGACCCCCGCCCAGTACCCCGACTTCGCCGCCCTGCGCGGCGACCCGTCCGACAACCTCCCGGGCATCCCCGGCGTCGGCCCGAAGACCGCCACCAAGTGGATCAACGAGTTCGGCTCCTTCGCCGAGCTGGTCGAGCGCGCCGACGAGATCAAGGGCAAGGCCGGGCAGAACCTCCGCGACCACCTGGAGTCCGTCAAGCTCAACCGCCGGCTCACCGAGCTGGAGCGCCGGGTGGAGCTGCCCCGGCGGGTCACCGAGCTGGAGCGCCCCGCGTACGACCGCAAGGGCGTCGCGATGATCCTGGACACCCTGGAGATCCGCAATCCCTCCCTGCGCGAGCGGCTGTTCGCCGTCGACCCCGGCTCCGAGGAGGCCGAGGCCGCACCGGTCGTCACGGACGGCGTGGAGCTGGACGGCACCGTGCTGGCCACCGGCGAGCTGGCCGGCTGGCTCGCCGGGCGCGGAGCCGGGCCGCTCGGCGTCGCCACCGTCGCGACCTGGGCGCTCGGCACCGGCTCGGTCGCCGAGGTGGCGCTGGCCGCGGCCGACGGCACCGCCGCGTGGTTCGACCCGGCCCAGCTGGACGAGGCGGACGAGACGGCGTTCGCGGGCTGGCTGGCCGACGCCTCCCGGCCCAAGGTCCTCCACAACGCCAAGGGCGCCATGCGGGTCTTCGCCGAGCACGGCTGGTCGGTCGAGGGCGTCTCCATGGACACCGCGCTCGCCGCCTACCTCGTGAAGCCGGGCCGCCGCTCCTTCGACCTGGACGCGCTCTCCCTGGAGTACCTGCACCGCGAACTGGCCCCGGCCGCCGCGGCCGACGGCCAGCTCGCCTTCGGCACGGACGAGGGCGCCGAGGCCGAGGCGCTGATGGTGCAGGCCCGCGCCGTCCTCGATCTGGGCGAGGCGTTCGGGGACCGGCTGGCCGAGGTCGGCGCCGCCGACCTGCTGCGCGACGTGGAGCTGCCGACCTCCGCCCTGCTGGCCCGCATGGAGCGGCACGGCATCGCGGCCGACCCGGAGCACCTCCGGGCCATGGAGCAGATGTTCGCGGGCGCGGTGCAGCAGGCGGTGAAGGAGGCGCACGCGGCGGCCGGCCGCGAGTTCAACCTCGGCTCGCCCAAGCAGCTCCAGGAGGTCCTCTTCGGCGAGCTGAACCTGCCCAAGACCAAGAAGACCAAGACCGGTTACACCACCGACGCCGACGCGCTCGCCTGGCTGGCCACCCAGACGGAGAACGAGCTGCCGGTGATCATGCTCCGCCACCGGGAGCAGGCCAAGCTGCGCGTCACCGTCGAGGGCCTGATCAAGACGGTCGCCGCGGACGGCCGTATCCACACGACCTTCAACCAGACGGTCGCGGCCACCGGCCGGCTCTCCTCCACCGACCCGAACCTGCAGAACATCCCGGTCCGCACCGACGAGGGCCGGGCGATCCGGCGCGGCTTCGTCGTCGGCGAGGGGTTCGAGTCCCTGATGACGGCCGACTACAGCCAGATCGAGCTGCGGGTGATGGCCCACCTCTCCGAGGACGCGGGCCTGATCGAGGCGTTCACCTCCGGCGAGGACCTGCACACCACGGCCGCCGCACAGGTGTTCTCCGTGGAGCGGTCCGCGGTCGACGCGGAGATGCGGCGCAAGATCAAGGCCATGTCGTACGGGCTGGCCTACGGGCTGTCGGCCTTCGGTCTCTCCCAGCAGCTCAACATCGAGGCGGCCGAGGCCCGCGGGCTCATGGACGCCTACTTCGAGCGGTTCGGCGGCGTACGGGACTATCTCCACCGGGTGGTGGAGGAGGCGCGGGCGACGGGCTACACGGCGACGCTGTTCGGCCGCCGCCGGTATCTTCCCGACCTCAACAGCGACAACCGCCAGCGCCGGGAGGCGGCCGAGCGGATGGCGCTCAACGCCCCGATCCAGGGCACGGCGGCCGACATCGTCAAGATCGCCATGCTCCGGGTGGACCGGGCGCTGCGCGAGGCCGGGCTCACCTCCCGGATGCTGCTCCAGGTGCACGACGAAATCGTCCTGGAGATCGCCCCCGGGGAGAGCGCCGCGGTGGAGGAGATCATCCGCCGGGAGATGTCGACGGCGGTGGACCTGCGGGTGCCGCTGGGCGTCTCGGTCGGCTCGGGCCCGGACTGGGAGTCGGCGGCCCACTGACGGCGGACGTGTCCCGGCCCCGCGCCGGAGGTCCTCCGCCCAGTCCGACCGCCCCCTGCGCGGGGGCGCCCGGCCGGGGTCGACGCGCGGCAGCGCCGCTCCCGGGGCCGGGTTCCGTGCCCGGGCGCTCACCGTACGGGCGCCCCTGTACGGGCGGCCCCGCGCGGACGGCACCGGTTCCGACGGTCCCGCGCGGACGGCTCCGGGGCGTGGGCCCGGCCGCCCGTCCCGGGGCGGGTGTCGCGGCGGGGACGGGCCGGGAGGCGCGTCACTCAGGTGGGGGCCGTGGGAAGGACGGCCGGAGAGGGGGCCGTGAGGATGGCGGGCATGGGTATACGCATGCTCCACCACCGGACGAACCCGGCACGGGCAGGCACACAGCGACCCGCCCGGGTGCTCCTCCCACCGGCTCCGGTCCTCGCCCCCGACGCGAGCACCCTCCGCGTCCCCACCACCCTCCTGGACACCCCCCGCCGCACGGCGGCCGTTCTGCGGCGGCGGCTCGCCCGCAGTGTTCCGGCGGCCGTCGTCCCGCGTGAACCCCCTGCCCCGAGGTCCGGGAGCGGGCCGGTCCGGGGCGGTCTGGCCGGCGTCCTCGCCCTGGTGCCGCGCCTGCGGTCCGACCGCCGCGGCCGGGGCCTGTCCGACGATTGCCGTCGTCGCCCGTAGGGCGGCCGCGCGGTGTCAGGTGCGCGCTGTCGGCGCGCCTGCCCCGGGCCTTCGCATGCGGACGTACTCGGTGCCGGGGGTGGTGCGGCGGGAGTGCGCGCACGGCGTCGTGAGGGGGACGGGAATGGTCGGACATGCCTGAGACCCCTTCTCCGGAGCGTGCCTTCGGGCGTTGCCGTCCGGGGCACCTCCGCGGAGGTGCCCCGGACGTCGGCACACCGCACCGGTGCGCCGCCACCGTGGGAGGTCACGCGCCGGACGCCTTCCGGCCCGGCCTCGGCCGGGCGAGGGGCCGAGGACGGGACCCGGCGCCGTCTCAGCGCGTCACCCGCCGCCCCCGCGAGGCGTCCGGGCCCGCGCCCGTTCCCGTGTCGCCGTCCGTCCTCGTGCCCGGACCGGCGTCCGCCCCCGTGCCGCCGTCCGCTCCCCCGCACGGGCCCGCGCCCGCCCCCGCGTCGCCGTCCGCTTCCGGTCCCGCCGTACCGCCGGGTGCCCGGACCGGGCGCCACGTCCTGGCCGCCATCGCGTACAGCGGCAGGGCGAGCAGCAGCCCCGCCCCGGCGCCGAAGCACACCGTCGGGATCAGCTCCCACGGTTTCGCGACCGCTCCCCAGTACGCCCACCACCGCACCGCCCGCACCACCGCACCGGTCGCCGCGCAGCCGCCGAACAGGGCCAGGGCCCACCAACGGTCCCGCGCCGACAGCGAAGGCACGGCCGGCCGGGGGAGGTCCGGCATCCCCCGCAGCGCCCGGAGCAGGAACAGCGCGATCACCACCGCCGCCACCGCCGAACCGCCGTACTGGAGGTACCAGTAGAGCGGCGACCCCGCGAACTCCCGCTCCAGGACCGGGAACATCCGCGCGCCCCACCGGCTGTGATGCGTGAAGGCGTCCCACACCACATGGGTGAGCGCGCCGAGCACCGCCGAGGCGTACCACCGGGCCACCAGGGACGGCCGGGGCCGCGCCCGGGGCGCCCCGCAGCGCAGCAGCGCGGCCGGCCGCCCCTGACGGCCCGCCGGAAGCAGGGCCACCAGCGGCTCACGCACCGTCAGCCACAGCCCCACCAGCGTCCAGGCGACGAGCACGTCCAGGGTCAGGACGCCCGGGAAGGAGTGCGTGACCCGCCCGAACTCCATCGCCCCGGGGACCAGACTCGCCGCGTAGTAGGTCATGTCGGGCGCGAACGAACCCGCCACGAGGACCGACGGCACCAGCCGTCCCCGCCCGGTCCCGTCCCCGCGCACGGCGGGCAGGACGGCGGCGGCATGGCTTGCGGTGAACGGCAACGGAGCTCCTCGCGTGGTCAATCGGTGAAAATCGGGCGGGTACCGGTGCCCGCTCACAGCAAGGTGCCGTAGGGTCGCCAGCGGCACCGTACCGGTCGAACAGACGATCAACGCCCGGGGAGGGATTCGGTGCGTCCCCCGAGCGCTCGTCCGTCACCGCGGGGCGAGTGCCGGCGTACCGCCCCGACCGGGCGGGCACGACAGCGGAAGACGACGGGCACGGACGGACGACGACGCGCACGAGCGTTCAGGGGAGGGGTTCACTCTATGGCGGCGCACTTCGACAGGAGACTCCGCAAGGCGGCGGTCACCACCACCGTGGCGGCACTCGCCGTCGCGGCCCTGTCCGCCTCCCAGGCTCCCGACGTGACGGTCGACGCCCAGGGCAGACGGACCTCGTCGGACAGCGCCACCGCGTCCGACGCGCCCCCCGCCGACCAGAGCGCCACCGGCAACTCGCCGTACCACACCGACCTTCCGCCGCTGAACAGCCCGAGTCCCGCGCCGTCCCCCACCATCGGCGGCACGCCCGTCGTCCAGGGCCCCGCCGAGGAGGGCATCCCCGCCACCGTCCTCGACGCCTACCGCAGGGCCGAGGCCGAACTGCGCCGCACCAAGCCCGGCTGCAACCTGCCCTGGCAACTCCTGGCCGCCATCGGCAAGGTGGAGTCGGGCCACGCCCGGGGCGGACGGGTCGGCGCCGACGGCACCACCACCAGCCCCATCATCGGCCCCCAGCTCGACGGCAACGGCTTCGCGCTCATCAAGGACACCGACAACGGTCTGTACGACGGCAACAGCGCCTACGACAACGCCGTCGGCCCCATGCAGTTCATCCCGTCCACCTGGGCGTGGGCGGGCCGCGACGGCAACGGCGACGGACGCGCGGACCCGAACAACGTCTACGACGCGGCCCTCTCGGCCGGCGGCTACCTCTGCCGCAACGGCTGGGACCTCGACGTTCCGGCCCACCTCAAGCGCGCGATCCTCAGCTACAACAACTCGCAGGACTACCTGCACACCGTCCTGTCCTGGCTGGACTACTACCGCAGGGGAAGCCACTCGGTCCCGGACGGCACCGGCACACTGCCCGTGGGCCGCAGCGACGACCCGTCCCCGGTGGTCCCGCCGTCGATCCCGCCCGGCGGCCCCACCGGTCCCGGCACGCCCTCGCCCGGCACGGGCACCGGCACGCCCACCGAGCCCACCGAGCCGACCGAGCCGACCGACCCGACGAAGCCGACCGACCCGACGAAGCCGACCGAACCGGGCAAGCCCGCCGAGCCCAAGCCGCCCGCGCCGACGCCGCCCCCGCCCGGCACGAAGCCGACGCCCACCGACACGGTGGACCACCTGGAGAAGACCGGCACCGAGCCGCTCACCGCGACCGCCGGGGAGACCTTCGCCCAGCGGGCCGCCGCCCGCGCGGAGACCGACGAGGGCAGGGGCGTCGCCAAGGTCCGGGTCCGCTTCACCATCCGGGGCGACACCGACACCGTCTTCACCGGCGGGGAACGCGTCGCCACCGTCCTCACCGACCGCTCCGGCGTGGCCACCGCCCCCGCCCTGGTCGCGGGCGAGCGGACCGGCGCGTTCACCGTCCGCGCCACCGTCGTCGGCCGCGCCGTCCCCGGCCTCGGCTACCGGGCCACCGTCACCGAGCGCGTCGCCGACGCCCTCGCCCGCACCGGCGACGGCACCGCCCCGGTCTGCGCGGCCGGCGGCACCTTCGCGGACCCGATCGGGGTCAGGGCAACCCTCAAGGGCGCCGCCGCGAGCGGGGTCGCCGTCACCGCCACCCTGGTGCGGTCGGCGACCGACCCGGCCGAGAACGACAAGGGCCCCTACTTCGAGGGTGCCGACGGCGAACCCGTCCGCACCCTCACCCGACTCACCGACGCCAAGGGGCTGCTGACGCTGCCACGGCTGCACGCGGACGACACGGCCGGCGCCTACGTGCTGCGGCTGACCGCCCCGGGCGGCGCCACGCTCAACATCGGGCTCACCGTGACCCCCGCCGAGGAGGCCGAACCGTCCCCGAGCCCGTCCACGCCGTCCGGGGAGCCCTCGGCCGGGACCTCGCCGAGCCCCTCCGCCACGGCGCCCGCCGCCACCCCGTCCGGATCCGCCACCCCGTCGGGATCCGGGTCCGCGTCGGCGTCCGGCACCCCGTCCACCGGTTCGCCCTCGCCCGGCGCCGCGAAGTAGCCCCCGTCCGTCACCGTCCGGGCCGCGCGTCGGTGCGGCGCGTCGGCTCGGCCGCGGCGGGGTCCTCGGGCCACGGATGCCGGGGATACCGGCCGCGCAGCTCCGCCCGCACGCCCCGGTAGCCGTCCCGCCAGAAGGAGGCCAGGTCGGCGGTGACGGCGGCGGGCCGCCCTGCGGGGGACAGCAGGTGCACCAGCAGCGGCACACCCGCCACCTCGGGCGAGCGGTCCAGCCCGAACATCTCCTGGAGCTTGACCGCGAGCACCGGCCGCTCGGGGTCGGCGTAGTCGATCCGGACGCGGGAGCCGCTGGGCACCGTGATCCGTTCCGGGGCCAGCTCGTCCAGCCGCCCCGCCTCCCCGGAGGCCCAGGGCAGCAGCCGCGCCAGCGCCTGCCCGGCGTCGATCCGCGCCAGGTCCGCCCGCCGCCGCGCCCGGCCCAGCTCGGGCTCCAGCCACTCGTCCGCGCGCGCCAGCAGCGCTTCGTCGGCGACGTCCGGCCAGGGCCCGCCGAGCCGCAGCCGCAGGAACGCCAGCCGCAGCCGCAGCGACCGCGCCCCGGCCGACCAGCGCAGCGGCTCCAGCCCCTCCCGGCGCAGCCCCTCCAGCAACGCCTCCCGCACGAGGTCCGGGGCGGCGTCCCGCAGCGGCCGCACCGCCAGTTCGACGGCGCCCAGCCGCTCCACCCTCCGGGCCACGACGTCGCCGTCGGCCCAGCGCACCTCGTCCCGCGTCTCCCGCAGCGCGCCCGCCGCCCGCACGGCCGTCGCCTCGTCGACGGCCGCCGCGAGCCGCACCCGCGCGTGCCCCCGCCCGACGGGCCGGTCGGCCACCGCCACCGCGATCCACGGCGCCCCGCGCAGCGCCGACCCCTCCGGCAGCTCCGCGCGGGTGCCGGAGACCATGAGGTACGACCCTCCGTCCAGCCTCGCCACCCGCTCCGGATACGCCAGCGCGGCCACCCGGCCGACCAGCGCCTCCTCGGAACCGCGCGCCGCCCCGCCCCCGCCGCCGGCCGCACCTCCCCGGTCCGCCGACCCGGGGCCTCCGGTGCTCCGCCGGACGCGGTCCGCCGGCTCATGCCGCCCCGTGGTCCGGGTGCCGCCCGCGCTCCCGCGCCGCCCGGCGGCGGCCGTGCCACGAGCGCCTTCCGTTCCGCGCCCGCCGCCGGCCGATCCGTGCCCGTCCGTGCCACCGTGCCCGGGGTCCGCCGCCGCGCCCCGGTCCCCGCCCCCGCGTCCGCCCGCGCCCCCGCTCCCGTCGTCCGCCGCGGCGGCGCGCAGCCGCCGTGCCTCCCGGCGCCAGCGCGCCCCGTACGCGTCGCCGCCGCGCCGGGCGGTGCGCAGCGCGGTCACCAGATCGTCCCCGTACTCGCGCGGGGCCTCCTCGCTGAGCAGCGCCACCACCTCCGCGACGGCGTCCCCCGCGTCCCCGCCGCCCGCGTCCAGCAGCGCCCGGCCCAGCCGGGGGTGCACCCCCAGACGCGTCATGCGCGCGCCCCGCTCCGTGGCGCGGCCCGCCCGGTCGACCGCGCCGACTGCCGTCAGGACCGCCCGCGCCGCCGCCATCGCCCCGCCCGGCGGCGCGTCCAGCAGGGCCAGCCCCGACGCGTCCGGGTCGCCCCAGCAGGCCGCCTGGAGCGCGAAGGCCGTCAGATCGGCCACCTTGATCTCCGGCGCCGGGAACCCCGGCAGCCGCGCGTCCTCCGCCTCCGCCCAGCAGCGGTACACCGCCCCCGGCGCCTCCCGCCCCGCCCGGCCGGCCCGCTGCCGGGCCGACGCCCGCGAGGCGCGCACCGTCGTCAGCGCGCTCAGCCCCCGCGCGTGGTCCACCCGGGGTTCGCGCGCCAGCCCCGCGTCCACCACCACCCGCACCCCCGGCACCGTCAGCGACGACTCGGCCACCGACGTCGCCAGCACCACCCGGCGCCGCGCCCCGGGCGCGAGCACCGCGTCCTGCACCGCGGCGGGCGCCCGCCCGTGCACCTGGAGCACCTCCGGGCCGGCGTCCCCGAGCAGCCCGGCGACCCGGGCGATCTCCCCGACACCGGGCAGGAAGCACAGCACGTCCCCGTCCCGCTCGGCCAGCGCCCGCCGCACCACCGCGGCCACGTGCGCGAGCAGCGCCGGGTCCACCCGCGTCCCGTGCGGCGGGCGCACCGGCCGGACCGGCGGCGCCCACACCACCTCGACCGGGTACGACACGCCCGGCGCCGCGACCACCGGGGCCCCGCCCAGCAGCTCCGACCAGCCCTCCGCGTCCGTCGTCGCCGACGCCGCCACCAGTCGCAGCCCGGGCCGCAGGGCCTGCCGCACGTCCCAGAGGAACGCCGCCGCGGTGTCCGCGTCCAGATGACGCTCGTGGCACTCGTCCAGCACCACCACGTCGGTGCCGGCCAGCTCCTGGTCCCGCTGGAGCCGCTGGAGCAGCACGCCCGTGGTGACGACCTCCACCCGGGTGTTCCGCCCGGTCACCCGCTCGCCGCGGACCGTGTGGCCGACGAGCCCGCCGGGCCGCTCGCCCAGCAGCCACGCCATCCGCCGGGACGCCGCCCGCGCCGCGATCCGCCGCGGCTCCGCCACGACCACCCGTCGCGCCGGCCCTCCGTCCAGCAGGCCCGCGAGCGCCAGCGGCACCAGGGTCGTCTTGCCGGTGCCCGGCGGCGCCACCAGCACCGCGCAGCCGTGCCCCGCCAGGGCCTCGTGCAGGGCGGGCAGGGCATCGCGGACGGGCAGGGAGGCCAGGGCGTCGTCACGGATCACGGACCCAGTGTCGTCGACCCGGCCGGGCGCGGTCACCGCCGCTCAGTCGCGCTCGCACACGAAGATCGCCGTGCCCGGGATCAGCCCCCCGCGCAGCGGCGACCAGCCGCCCCACTCGGAGGTGTTCCAGTCCGGCCACTCCGGCTCCACCAGGTCCACCAGCCGGAACCCGGACGCCACCACGTCCCGGACCCGGTCGCCCAGCGTGCGGTGGTGCTCGACGTAGACCGCGCGGCCCGCCTCGTCCTGCTCGACGTAGGGCGTGCGGTCGAAGTAGGAGGAGGCCACCGACAGCCCCTCGGGGCCGGGCTCGTCCGGGAACGCCCAGCGCAGCGGGTGGGTCACCGAGAACACGAACCGGCCCCCGGGCCGCAGCACCCGGCGCACCTCCCGCAGCACCAGCCGGGGGTCGGCCACGAAGGGCAGCGCCCCGTACGCCGAGCAGGCCAGGTCGAAGGAGGCGTCGGCGAAGGGCAGCACCGCGGCGTCCGCGCAGACCAGCGGGAAGTCACCGCCGATGCGCAGGGAGTGCTGGAGCTGGCGGTGGGAGAGGTCCAGGGCCACCGGACGGGCGCCCCGGGCGGCCAGCCAGCGCGAGCACTGGCCCGCCCCGGCGCCGATCTCCAGGATGTCCCGCCCCTTCAACTCATCCGCGGGGCCGAGGAGTTCGGCCTCCACCTCGTCCAGTCCCTCGGGGCACCACACGAAGCGGTCGTCGCCGAGGAAGGTGCCGTGCTCGTTCTGGTACTCGTCCGCGTTGCGGTCCCACCAGCCGCGGTTGGCGCGGGCGCTCTCCGTGACCCCGGCGGCACGCCGGGTGGCCTCCGGTTCGTCGGACATGACGGGCTCTTGGATGACCGGCTCCCTCGTACTAATCTGCGGGCACTTCCGTGGTCCGTCCCCGGGGGCCGCGGGCCGGCGCGCACGGTGCGCGGAGGTGTCGCGGCGGCTCCGGGGGACGTTTTCGTGCCGGGTATGCGGCGAACCGCCCCGCGTGTGCGGCTTCGCGCATTGACCCTGCCCGGCTGCCCCCGTATGCTACAAGTTGCGCTGCGGGCCTGCGCACCTCAGACGTAGCAGGTCGCGCTCGCATCTGTTGTATGTCCCCTCGGTTGTCGAGGCGTCGCCAGTGGTTTCGGCTGACGCTTCCTTGGCTGTCCGGCTTCTTCAGAGCGAAACCGGCTCCCGGCGCAAGCAGTGCCTACGACTTCAATGTCCGTACCGGAGCCCTTTCCCACATGACGAGCAGCACCGAGACCACCGCCACCACCCCGCAGGTAGCGGTCAACGACATCGGTAACGAGGAAGCCTTCCTCGCCGCGATCGACGAGACGATCAAGTACTTCAACGACGGCGACATCGTCGACGGCGTCATCGTGAAGGTCGACCGGGACGAGGTCCTGCTCGACATCGGTTACAAGACCGAAGGTGTCATCCCGAGCCGCGAGCTCTCGATCAAGCACGACGTCGACCCCAACGAGGTCGTCGCCGTCGGTGACGAGATCGAGGCCCTTGTCCTCCAGAAGGAGGACAAGGAAGGCCGCCTGATCCTCTCGAAGAAGCGCGCGCAGTACGAGCGTGCCTGGGGCACCATCGAGAAGATCAAGGAAGAGGACGGCATCGTCACCGGTACCGTCATCGAGGTCGTCAAGGGTGGTCTCATCCTCGACATCGGCCTCCGCGGCTTCCTCCCGGCCTCCCTGGTCGAGATGCGCCGCGTCCGCGACCTCCAGCCCTACGTGGGCAAGGAGCTCGAGGCGAAGATCATCGAGCTGGACAAGAACCGCAACAACGTGGTCCTGTCCCGCCGTGCCTGGCTGGAGCAGACCCAGTCCGAGGTCCGCCAGACCTTCCTCACGACCCTCCAGAAGGGTCAGGTCCGCTCCGGCGTGGTCTCCTCGATCGTCAACTTCGGTGCCTTCGTGGACCTGGGTGGCGTCGACGGTCTGGTTCACGTCTCCGAGCTGTCCTGGAAGCACATCGACCACCCCTCCGAGGTCGTCGAGGTCGGCCAGGAGGTCACGGTCGAGGTCCTGGACGTCGACATGGACCGCGAGCGCGTCTCCCTGTCGCTGAAGGCGACCCAGGAAGACCCGTGGCAGCAGTTCGCCCGCACCCACCAGATCGGCCAGGTCGTCCCCGGCAAGGTCACGAAGCTGGTTCCGTTCGGCGCGTTCGTCCGTGTGGACGAGGGCATCGAGGGCCTGGTGCACATCTCCGAGCTGGCCGAGCGCCACGTGGAGATCCCCGAGCAGGTCGTCCAGGTCAACGACGAGATCTTCGTCAAGGTCATCGACATCGACCTGGAGCGCCGCCGGATCTCGCTGTCCCTCAAGCAGGCCAACGAGTCCTTCGGTGCCGACCCGTCGGCGGTCGAGTTCGACCCGACCCTGTACGGCATGGCCGCGTCCTACGACGACCAGGGCAACTACATCTACCCCGAGGGCTTCGACCCCGAGACCAACGACTGGCTCGAGGGCTACGAGAAGCAGCGCGAGGAGTGGGAGCGCCAGTACGCCGAGGCGCAGCAGCGCTTCGAGCAGCACCAGGCGCAGGTCATCAAGTCCCGCGAGGCGGACGCCCAGGCGGCTGCCGAGGGTGGCGAGGACGCCGCTCCGGCCGCTTCCGGCGGCGGTTCGTACTCCTCCGAGGGCGGCGACAACTCCGGCGCCCTGGCGTCGGACGAGGCGCTGGCCGCGCTGCGCGAGAAGCTGGCCGGCGGCCAGAGCTGATCACGCGCTGAGCAGGGGTTCCGCCCCGAGCGGTAGCTCATGACGGAGGGCCCGCATCCCCACCCGGGATGCGGGCCCTCCGGCGTTCCCGGAGCGGCGGCCAGGACATGATCATGGGAACGGACGGGAATGCCGGAACCGGTACCCGTGTTGTGGGTAGCGAACACGAGGAGGGGAGCGGTCACTGTGCTTGATCCGCAGGGTTTGTACGCATGGGAGCCGAAGGGCCTGGGCGTCGTCGACGTGGCCCTCGCCCAGGAGTCCGCCGGACTCGTCATGCTCTACCACTTCGACGGCTACATCGACGCCGGCGAGACGGGCGACCAAATCGTCGACCGGCTGCTCGACACGCTGCCCCATCAGGTCGTCGCCCGGTTCGACCACGACCGGCTCGTCGACTACCGCGCCCGCCGCCCGCTGCTCACCTTCCAGAAGGACGCCTGGACCGACTACGAGGAGCCCGCCATCGAGGTGCGGCTCGTCCAGGACGCCACCGGTGCGCCCTTCCTGCTGCTGTCCGGCCCCGAACCGGACGTCGAATGGGAGCGCTTCGCCGCCGCCGTCGGCCAGATCGTCGAGCGGCTCGGCGTGCGCCTCTCGGTGAACTTCCACGGCATCCCCATGGGCGTCCCGCACACCCGCCCCGTCGGCATCACTCCGCACGGCAACCGGACCGACCTCGTTCCGGGCCACCGCAGCCCCTTCGACGAGGCGCAGGTCCCGGGCAGCGCAGAGGGGCTGATCGAGTACCGGCTGGCGCAGGCCGGACACGAGGTCCTCGGGGTCGCCGCGCACGTTCCGCACTACATCGCCCGCTCCGCCTACCCGGACGCGGCGCTGACCGTGCTGGAGGCCATCACCGCCGCCACCGGGCTGGTGCTGCCCGGCGTCGCCCACTCCCTGCGCACCGACGCCCACCGCACCCAGACCGAGATCGACCGGCAGGTCCGGGAGGGCGACGAGGAGCTGACCGCGCTGGTCCAGGGCCTGGAGCACCAGTACGACGCCGCCGCAGGTGCCGAGACCCGCGGCAACATGCTCGCCGAGCCCGTCGAGATCCCGTCGGCGGACGAGATCGGCCGGGAGTTCGAGCGCTTCCTGGCCGAACGGGAGGGCGAGGGCTGATCCGCTAGGCTGCTGGCGGACCGCGCCCGGCCGGTCCCGGCCGCCGGCCGGACCGGCGGCGGGGCGTCCGCCGCGGGCCGCGGCCGGTACGAGTGTCCCCGCCGGCGCGGGGCGGTGAGGGGTGGAGGCGCTGCCATGCTGTCCGTGGGCCTGACCGGTGGTATCGGCGCCGGCAAGAGCGAGGTGTCCAGGCTCCTCGTCGACTGCGGGGCCGTGCTGGTCGACGCGGACCGCATCGCGCGGGAGGTCGTCGCCCCGGGGACGCCGGGCCTTGCCGCGGTCGCGGCGGCCTTCGGCCCGGAGGCGCTCGCCCCCGACGGAAGTCTGGACCGGCCCGCCCTGGGCGCCGTGGTCTTCGCCGACCCCGAGAAGCTGGCCGCGCTGAACGCGATCGTGCATCCCCTGGTCGCCGCCCGCTCCCGCGCCCTGGAGGAGGCCGCCGACCCGGACGCCGTCGTCGTCCACGACGTCCCCCTGCTCACCGAGAACGGCCTCGCCCCCCGGTACGACCTGGTGATCGTGGTCGACGCCGACCCCGCCACCCAGCTCGACCGGCTGGTGCGGCTGCGCGGCATGACGCCCGGGGACGCCCGCGCGCGCATGGCCGCCCAGGCGACCCGCGAGCAGCGCCGGGCCGTCGCGGACATCGTCATCGACAACGACGTGCCGCTGGAGGACCTGCGGCGCCGGGTGCGGGAGGTGTGGGCGGAGCTGGTCCGCAGGGCGCGGGCGGCGGACCCCGCCCCGGACCGCGACCGGCCCCCGGGGCCGGGTGACGGGTGAGGGAACGCCCGGGAACAGCGGCCCCCGCGGGGGCGTCGACCGTCTCCACCGAAGGAAGGACAGTGCCGTGTCCGAGACCAGTGGCCCGACCGGACGCACTCCGGAGACCGACGTCATAGACTTCCGGGCCGCCGAGCAACTCCTCGCCGCCCGCGACCCCCGGGGCGCGGTGAAGCTCCTGGACGCCGTCATCGCCGCGCACCCGGAGAACACCGCGGCCCGGCTGCTGCGGGCGCGGGCCTTCTTCCTCGCGGCGCAGCTCAGGGCGGCCGAGCTGGAGTTCACCATCGTCCTGGAGCGCGAGCCGGACAACGCGTTCGCGCACTTCGCCCTCGCCCGCACCTATGAGCGCCGGAGCTGTCCCGACCTGGCCCGGCGCCACTTCCGGCTGGCGGCGGCACTGGACCCGAACCCGGAGTACCTGGAGCGGGCGCGCTTCGAGGACTGATCCGGGGCGGGGCCCCGGGCGGGGGGCCGACGGGCCCGGGTGACCGGCCCCGGGCGACCGGCCCCTGGTGACCGGCCCGGCCCCGGCCGGTGCGTCGTGGGACCGGTGCGGTGGGTTCAGGAGCGTGCGCGGCGGTCGCCGGGCCGGGCGCGAGTGCCGTCGGGCGCGGGGTGCGGGCCGGAAGCCGTGGGAGGCGGCGGGGCGCGGGGGAGCGGCCGATGTCGTGACTCTCTCGTGCCGGTGCCGGTGCAGTCTCGGTGCGGCGTCGGCGTCGACGTTGGTGTCGGCGTCGACGTTGGTGCCGGTCGGCTGGGCTGGGCTTTGGTACGTCACCCGCGCCGGTCGCGGTCCCCGCCGGGCGGTCGGTCCGGGGGACGCCCCGAGGGGATGTCCGGCGGGCGGTGCGGGGGAGCGCCCCGCGACCGGTCCGGGGGCACGGCCGGCGGCCGGTACGGAGGGACGTCGGGGCCGGGCTGGTAGTGGGGTCCCTGGCGGATGTGGCGCAGGATCACGGTCATGTCGACGGTGGCGACGAGCCACAGCACCCCGCAGGCCAGGGCCCAGCCGAGCCGCCCGGTCAGGGCGAAGACCGCCGTTCCGAAGACCGCCCAGACCAGCCCCCACAGGCTCAGCCAGAATCGCGCCCGCAGGGCGCTGCGCGCGGTCGCCGGTTCACTGCCCGTACGCATCGGGAACCACTACTCCTGCTGCCACGGTACTGCGGGCGCAACGGGATGGCACGGGCGCCGGAGGGTGCCCGTGGGGCGGCGCTCCCCGGTGCCTTGCCACGGGCACCCACCACGGCCCCGGGGCTGCCTCCGTCTCCGCACGGCGGAGGAGGGGCGTCCCAGAGGGGCCCGGGGCGGGAGGGGACCACGGAGGGAGGGGACCGCGGAGGGAGGGGACCGCGGAGGGCTCAGTGCCCGGCGGCCCGGCGGCCCTGGCTCTCCAGCGCGCGCAGGCGTTCCAGATCGCGGCGGTCGCGCTTGGTCGGACGGCCCGTGCCGCGGTCGCGGACGCCGGCCGGGGCGACGGCCTCGCGGGGCGGAGGCGGCGGGGAGTTGTCGACATAGCACTGGACGGCCACGGGGGCGCCGACCCGCTTGCGGATCAGCCGCTTCACGACCACCACCCGCTCCCGGCCCTCGTGCCGCAGGCGGACCTCGTCACCGACGCGCACCGCGTGGGCGGGCTTGACCCGCTCGCCGTTGACCCGGACATGGCCGCCCCGGCAGGCGGACGCGCCGAGCGAGCGCGTCTTGATCAGCCGGACCGCCCAGATCCAGCTGTCGATCCGGACGCTCTCGCCGGTCCGCGGCCCGGCCGCGTCGGCGGCGGCCGCCGCACGCGCCGTCGCGTCCGTGCCGTCCGCGGGGTCGTTTGCGACGGTCGCCGGGTCCGTGCCGGTCGCCCGGTCCATGGGGTCCCGCGGGGTCCGCGCCCCGCCGTCGCCGTCCTCGTCACGCTCGGAAGCCATGCCCCGACCTTAGCCGTCACCCCCGCGCACGGGGAGCGGATATCCGGGGGCGCCCCGCGGCCCCGACGCGGTCCCGGAGCGGCGACCCGCCCGGCGGTCCTACCGTGGAGCCATGAACAGCAGCGGCAGCGGCCTCGCCGACCTCGACCGGAGGATCACGGGCTGCCGGGCCTGCCCCCGGCTGGTCGCCTGGCGCGAGGAGGTGGCCCGCACCAAGCGCGCGGCCTTCGCCGACCGGACGTACTGGGGCCGCCCGGTGCCGGGCTTCGGCCCACCCGATGCCCGCCTGCTGATCGTCGGCCTCGCCCCGGCCGCCCACGGCGCCAACCGCACCGGACGGATGTTCACCGGCGACCGCTCCGGCGACGTGCTGTACCGGGCGCTGTACGACGTGGGCCTCGCATCCCGGCCCACCGCGGTCTCCGCCGACGACGGCCTCGAACTGCGCGGGGTGCGGCTCACCTCACCGGTGCACTGCGCGCCGCCCGCCAACAAGCCCACTCCCGGGGAGCGCGACACCTGCCGCCCCTGGCTGGTGCGCGAGCTTGACCTGCTGCGGCCCACCGTGCGCGCGGCGGTCGTCCTCGGCGCCTTCGGCTGGCAGGCCGCGCTGCCCGCGTTCGCCGCGGCGGGCTGGACGGTGCCCCGCCCCCGCCCCGTCTTCTCCCACGGGGCCCGGGCCACCCTGGAGGCGCCCGGCGGCGAGCCGCTCCGGGTCTTCGGCTGCTTCCACGTCAGCCAGCGCAACACGTTCACCGGCCGGCTCACCCCCGCGATGCTGCGCGACGTGCTGCGCACGGCGGCCGGGGCGGCGGGACTGCCGACGAAGGACGAGGAATGAGCGGGCGCCCGGACAGGAGTCCGCGCCGTCCGCGACGACTCCCGTCGTCCCCGGAACGGCCGCCTCGGCCATCCCCGGGCGCGTGGGCGCGCGGGCACCACGCTCGCGGCGGTACGAGGGCGCCGTACGGCGCGTGAGTCACCGGTCTTCGTCGCGCGGGGGACGCGGCGGCGCGGCACTGGTGGTGTGCGTGCCGTGAAGGCGCCGCCGGCCGTGGTGGCCGTGTCCCGGGCCCGCGCCGCTGTGCGGGGGTGCCGTGGTGGGCGGCCTGCGGGTGGCCGTGGAGGCGGCCGCGCGGTCGTCATGGACGGGGACGGGGGAGCCGTTCACCAGTGACGGTGAAACCGGGGCCCGGAGCCGGCACCGTCCCCCTGCTGCCGCCGCCGACGCTGCCGCACCGCGGGGCCGTTCGCCACCGCTACGCGCTGACCGCCCGCGACCAGGTGGGCTTCGTGTCCGTCAGCCGGCACAGCGCCAGGTAGAGAGGTATCGGCGGCGTGTACGGCACGGTGCCGTCGGGGCGGTGGATGAGCCCGGGGAGGACGGGGGAGTCCGGCAGGACCGCGCCGGTGGCGTAGCACGCCGGGGCGGGCCACTCCAGGGCGTAGTCGGAGTCGGACGGGACGATCCACCACCAGTGCGCCTCGTCGGCGTAGACACAGCCCACGCGCGGCAGCCGGGGCATCACCAGCGGGCCCAGCCGCGCGGGCACCGCCACCGCGTCGCAGCCCAGCGGCGCCGTCATACCGTCCGGCACGGGCAGTCGCCGGGGCAGCGCCGGAGCGCGCAGTTCGCGCTGGAGCCGTACCAGCGTGTCCATGCCGAGCGGCCGGATGCCGGTCGCGGCCCTCATAGCCATGCGGTCCCCGTTCCCCCGTGGATCTGCTGTCGTGCCCCGAAACCCGGTTCGGCCTCGGTCCCCCCGCCGCCGCGCGGCGGCACCGGCTTCGGACGGGCGCCCCAGCCCAGGTCGTCGCGGGGCTCCCGGGAGGTGTCCGTCCCACGCGTCAGCTCGGCCCAGACGAGCAGACCGGGGCCGTGCTCATGGGCGCCCCACGCCTCGCAGAGGGCGTCGACGAGCAGCAGCCCCCGGCCGTGCTCGTCCTCGGGCTGCCGGTCGGCCGAGGGCTGGGGCCGGCCAGGGGCGCAGCCCTCGTCGCGCACGGCTATGCGGACCAGATCGTCGTCGTCGTGCAGCTCGCAGACGATGTGCGCGCTCGCGGTGTGCACGATCGCGTTGGTGACGAGTTCGGAGACCACCAGGGCCGCCGTGTCGCGGGTGTCCTCGCCCACCGCCCAGCCGGTCAGCCGGTCCCGGGTCAGGCGTCTGGCCTGCGCGGGAGAGCCCGGATGCGCGGCCAGCTCGAAACGGAAACGGCGCTGGGCGGCGACGGCCCCCAACGGGCCGGCTCCCATGGCGGCACCGAGAACCGGACGGTTCACGATGGCATCAGTTCCTAAGGGCGCGGACGGAATCACGCTTGCCACTATCGCCCCGCCGAGAACACTTGGCAAGTGTCACTCTGAAAAATGCAGAGTGCTGTGTGACGGTCTGAGCGGTCGTGGCACACTGCTCACAACAGCACGTCGAGCGGCGCCACTTCAGATCCCCGAAGGTCTGCCGCGGGCCTTCGAACGGATCTTCGAATGGCGCCGCCGGGCTGTCCGGACGGGTCCGGACCGGTCCGGACCAACGGGCCCGTTCGCAGCAGTGCTTTCAGGAGGTGAAAGGGTGAGTGAGCCCCGGTCCGCGCCGACGGTCGGCCAGGTCGTCCTCGGCCGTCGACTGCTGGACCTGCGCGAACGCGCCGGACTCAAGCGCGAGGAGGCGGCCCGCGTCCTGCGCGTCGCCCCGGCCACCGTCCGCCGCATGGAGACCGCCGAGGTCGCCCTCAAGATCCCCTACCTCCAGCTGCTCCTGAAGGCCTACGGCATCCCGGACGACGAGGCGGAGATCTTCGTCCGGCTCGCCGAGGACGCCAACAAGCCCGGGTGGTGGCAGCGCTACCACGACATCCTGCCGGGCTGGTTCTCCATGTACGTCAGCCTGGAGGGCGCGGCCTCCCTGATCCGCTCCTACGACCCCCACTTCGTCCCCGGGTTGCTCCAGACCGAGGACTACGCGCGGGGGGTCCTCCGCTCGGGCGCCATAGGCCAGACCCGGCCCGACGACATCGAACGCCATGTCGCGCTGCGCATGCGGCGCCAGGAGCTGCTGACCCGCCAGGACGCGCCCCGCCTGTGGGTCGTGATGGACGAGACCGCGCTGCACCGCGGGGTCGGCGGTCCGGAGGTGATGCGTGCCCAGATCGACAGGTTGCTCGACGCCACGAAGCTGCCCAACGTCACGCTGCAGGTCGCCCCGTTCGCCAACGGGCCGCACCCCGGCACCTACGGGCCCTTCGTGCTGTTCCGATTCGCCATGCCGGAGCTTCCGGACATGGTCTACAGCGAGTACCTGACCGGCGCCGTCTACCTGGACGCGCGCGCCGAGGTGGCGACCCATCTCGAGGTCATGGACCGCATGGCGGCGCAGGCCGCCACGGCACATCGCACGAAGGAGATCCTCCGGGATCTCCGCAAGGAGCTGTGAATGGATCGTATGACGTCCCACCCCGGGCCCCTCAGGCTCGGGCAGCGGATCTACAACGGGATGCCCGCCCGTGACCTGGGCAGCGAGGGCTGGCACAAACCCTGGAGCGGCGGCAACGGCGGCAACTGCCTGGAGGCCATGAAGCTCGCCGACGGCCGGATAGCCGTGCGCCAGTCCACCGATCCCGACGGTCCGGCCCTGATCTACACCTCCGCCGAGATGACCGCCTTCATCCAGGGCGCCAAGGCCGGGGAGGCGGACTTCCTGCTCTCCTGAAGGAACGAAAATGCTGCATCCTGTTGATGATTGCTGCTAAGGCTTGGCATTGATCCGGTCACCCGCCGCGGTGGCGTTCCGCTCGCCGTGACCCAAAGGGCGGCGGCCAGGAGAATTCCCATGTGTCACCCGCGTTCGCGCGGGTGACACGTGTTTTCCGGCGGTGCCGCCGCGCCGTAGGGCGCCGCCGCGCCACCGATGGCTGTCGTGCCGCCGTGCCCGTCGATGGCCCCGCTGCCACCGCTGTGCGGCCGGTTGCCGTCGTGGTCCGGTCGGAGCGGGCTGTCCGGCCGCCCTCTGGTATCCGTCCGGTTCGGCCCTCGCTCCGGCGGTGTTCCGGTCCGGCCGGTCCAGGGGCGGGGGCGGCGGTGCGGCCGGGAGCCGCGCGGGGCGGGGGTGCCGTCCGGCGTACGCGTGTGCGGGCCGGCCACGGATATGGGTGCCGGGTGCCGGGTGCCGGGTGCCGGGTGCCGGGGCGGGCGCGCTGGGCACGGGCCCGGGCCGGCCGACTCTCGCTGGTCACGGTTCCCGCGCCGGGCACGCCGTCACCGGCGCCGGTCGTGGGCCATGGGAACCGAACACCAGGCGGCCATGGCGCCAGTCAGCCGGCACCGATCAGGCGGCCGTCGGCGCCGACCGGATACCACGGGCATCGGTCACCCGGTCACCCGGTCACCCGGTCACTCGGTCGCCGGGGGCCGGGGGCCGGGGGCCGGACGGCCGCGGGCGCCGGTCACGCGGTCATCGGCCGGTCACGGGAACCGATCGGCGACGGCAGGCTCCCCTCGCCGCCCGACAGCAGGCGGTCCACGGCCGCCGCCACCGATCGCCCCTCCGCGACCGCCCACACGATCGACGACTGCCCCCGTGCGGCGTCCCCGGCGGCGAACACCCCCGGGACCCCGGTCGCGAAGTCCTCGTCCCGGGCGAGGGTGCCGTCGTCGTCCAGTGCCAGCCCCAACTGCCCGATCAGCCCGTCCTCCCGGTCCGGTCCCGAGAAGCCGAGGGCGAGCAGCACCAGATCGGCGGGCAGCGTCCGCCCGGTACCCGGCTGCGGCCGCCGCTCCGTGTCCACCCCGGTCAGGCGCAGCCACCGCACATGGCCCTCCGCGTCCCCCATGAAGCGCAGCGCGCACGACGCGAACAGCCGTGCGTCCGCGTCCGACACCGGCGCCGACCGCAGCTCCCGCGCCTCCTCGTGCGCCGCCGACACCCGGTACAGCCGCGGATACGTTGGCCAGGGCTCGGCCTTCTCGTCCCGCGCCGTGCCCGGCCGGGGGCGGATGTCGAGCTGGGTCACGGAGGCCGCGCCCTCCCGCACCGCCGTCCCCAGGCAGTCCGCGCCGGTGTCGCCGCCGCCGACGATGACGACGTGCCTCCCGGCGGCCGACAGCGGCGAGACCTCCAGATCGCCCGCGCTCACCCGGTTGGCCGACGGCAGGTACTCCATCGCCTGGTGCACCCCCGCCAGCTCCCGGCCCGGCACGTCCGCCTCCCGCCAGGCGGTCGCCCCGGTGGTGATCACCACCGCGTCGTAGCGGGCCCGCAGTTCGTCGGCGTCGATGTCCCGGCCGACCGCGACCGAGGTGCGGAACCTCGTCCCCTCCGCCCGCATCTGCCCGATCCGCCGGTCCAGCCGCCACTTCTCCAGCTTGAACTCGGGAATGCCGTACCTCAGCAGCCCGCCCGGCCGGTCGTCCCGCTCGTAGACCGCCACCGTGTGCCCGGCCCGGGTGAGCTGCTGGGCCGCCGCCAGCCCGGCGGGACCCGAGCCGATCACCGCCACCGTCCGCCCGGAGAGCCGCCCGGGCGGCAGCGGCGCGACGAAACCCTCCTCCCAGGCCCGGTCCGCCACCGCGCACTCGACGTCCTCGATGGTGACCGCCGGCCTGTTGATCGCCAGCACGCAGCCCGCCTCGCACGGCGCGGGGCACAACCTGCCCGTGAACTCCGGGAAGTTGTTCGTGGCGTGCAGCCGCTCGCTCGCCGCCCGCCAGTCCGCGCGGGAGACCAACTCGTTCCACTCGGGGATGAGGTTGCCGAGTGGGCACGCCTCGTGGCAGAACGGCACCCCGCAGTCCATGCAGCGGTCGGCCTGCCGCTCGGCCAGGGGGAGCGGCGCCCCCGGCGCTCCCACCTCGTTCCAGTCCCGGACCCGTTCTCCGACCGGCCGACGCGGTCGCTCCTCGCGGGGCGTGGTCAGGAATCCGTGGGGATCGGCCATGGCCGTCTTCCTTGCGTACGGGGTGACGGGCCGGGCGGGACGGTCGGAGCGGGCGGTGCGGACGCGGCCTTGCGGGTGCGGCGCCGGACGCGGGGCCGTCGGGTGACCGGCTCGTGCGCTGCGTGGGGTTGTGGTGTGGGCCGGCGCGTTCCGGACCGTGCTGCTCCGGCTCGTGCGAGGACCCGCGCGGTGCTGCCGGTCACCCCGCACCGTGCTCCCGGTGGGGAACCGGGCGGGCCGGACAGGGCCACCGGACGGGACCGCCGCCCGGGGTGTCACCGGCCGCCGACGGCCGGCGCCCCGTGGCCCCCGTGCGAAGGTGCCCGTCTCGTCACGGTACGCCCGTCCGGGCGATGTGCGCACGGCGTCGGGTGCGGACGGTACCGGAAGGGTGCCCTGCGGACCGGGCCGCGCCTGGCGCATCATGGGCCCGTGCGACTCGAACCGATCACCTGGGACCGGCTCGGCGGCCTGCTGGCGGAGCGCCTGCTCGGCCTGGAGCCCGCGGACGGCGCCCGCTGGACCCGCGTCGCCCTCGACGGCGCCCCGGCCGCCCGCCCCGGCGATCTCGCCGAACGCATCGCCGAGGCGCTGCGCCCGCTCGGCCGCCCCTCCCTCGTCGTCGGCACGGAGGGCTTCCTCCGGCCCGCCTCGCTGCGCCTGGAGTACGGGCACCGGGACGTCGAGTCCTACTACAACGGCTGGTACGACACCGGTGCCCTGTGGCGGGAGGTCTTCGACCCTCTCGGACCGGACGGCGACGGACGCGTCCTGCCCGACCTCCGGGACCCCGTCACCGACCGGGCCACGCGCAGCCCCTACGTCTCCCTGCCGCCCGGCGGGGTCCTGCTGCTGCACGGGCCGTTCCTGCTGCGCCACTGGTTCCCCTTCGACCTCGGCGTCCACCTCACCCTCGGGCCCGGCGCCCTGCGCCGCCGCACCCCCGAGTCCGACCACTGGACCCTTCCCGCCTTCGCGCGCTACGAGCGGGAGGCCGAACCCGCCGCCCACGCCGACGTCCTGGTCCGCGCCGACGATCCGCGGCACCCCGCGTGGAACGGGTGAGACACGCGGTACCCGGGCCCCTCGGGACCGCCGGCCGCCCCCCTGCCGGCACCCCGGGCGGACCATGCCGGGCCCCATGGGGCGTGCCCCGCCGCCCCCGGGCCGCCCGGTGCGTCGCCCGCTTCCGACAAGCCGGGCAACTGGGATGATCGCCGCATGACGCGAACCGACGGATACCTCCTCGACAACCGCCGCTCCGAGGCGGCGGAGCGCTTCGACGCCTTCGCCACGCTCTTCGACCCCACCACCTTCCGGCACCTGGAGGCGCTCGGCGTCGGCCCCGGCTGGCGCTGCTGGGAGGCCGGGGCCGGTGGTACCTCCGTGGTGTCCTGGCTGGCCAAGAGGGTCGGGCCGACCGGCCACGTCGTCGCCACCGACATCGACACCTCCCGCCTCGCCCCGGCCGCCCGCCCGCCCGTCGAGGTGCACCGGCACGACGTGGGCGCCGACGAGCCGCCCGGGGACGGGTTCGACCTCGTGCACGCCCGTCTCCTCCTCGTCCATGTGCCGGACCGGGACCGCGCCCTCCGCTCGATGATCAGGGCCCTGCGGCCCGGCGGACGCCTCCTCGTCGAGGACGCCGACCCCGCCCTGCAGCCCCTGCCCTGCCCCGACGAGCACGGTCCCGAGCAGCGGCTCGCCAACCGGCTGCGGCAGGGCTTCCGCGATCTGCTCGCCGAGCGCGGCGCCGACCTCTCCTACGGCCGCCGACTGCCCCGGCTGCTGCGCGAGGCCGGACTCCGCCGCGTGGAGGCCGACGCCTTCTTCCCGGTCGCCTCGGACGCCTGCGCCGCCCTGGAGTCCGCCACCGTCCGCCACGTCCGCGACGAGCTGGTCGCCGCCGGGGCGGCCACGGACGAGGACATCGAACGCCACCTCGCCAACGTGGCCTGCGGCGCCATGGACCTGGCTACGGCTCCGATGATCTCGGCCTGGGGCCGCAAGCCGTAGCCGCCCTCGGCCGTCCGCGGGACGGGCACCACCGCCCACCGCCCTGCCCGGAGCCACGCCCCTCGCCTCCATGCCGCGCCCCTCTCCCACGCCCGGCGAAGATCCCTTCCCCGCCCTCCCACACTCCGCCGGGACATCTCGTCCGCCCCGTCGGTCCCCGCCTCGCCGCCCGGTGGCCGCCGGGTGCCGGCGGGCACCCCCGGCGTTCGTACCGCCCCGTCCAGCCACCACCAGCACCATGACCTCGCCCCTGTTCCTCGCCGTCCCCCTGAATCCTTGCGAAGGACGGCCTGCCGGAAACCCCGACCCGACCCGGAGCCGGCCCTGGCGTCACCCTGAGACGGAACCCGGGCCCGGGGCCCATGACGGACCCCGCGGGCACGTCCGCAGCCACGTCGTCCTCCGGGTGCGCGCCCCTGTGTCCGCGGCGGACCGCTCCGAGCGGTCGGTCGGCCTCGAACCCCTACGGGTCGCGGTACACCGAGGGGGCCGTGGGTTCCTCTCCGTACAGCCGGACGTCGAGGTGGTCCCCGGTCCGGCGCCGCACGCCATGGCAGGGCGGACGCTGCCCGGGGCCGCCGACGTTCCGGGCCGTCCCGTCAGCCATGGGCGTCCGGCCCTGCCGACGGAACGCCTTCGACGCCCCGCGCGCGTCCGGCTGGGGGAGCAGGCCGCGCCGATGCCGGAGATCACCCACGACTCCTACGGGCCGGAGGTCGGGCGCCGCGCGCCTTCCGCTTCAGTGCCCCGGACGGCAACGTCATCGGGGCCCGGCCCTACGACTGGGCACCGCTGCGGGCCCCGCCGGGGACACCCGCCCGCCGTCCTTCCGGACCCGGCACGGCGAGAGCCGAAGCCGACGTGGGCACGTGCGCGGGCAGGGCGCGGTCCCGGCCCAGGTACGACCCGCCGACCCGTCCCCTCACGGGCGGCGTTCCGCTCCGCCGGAAGGGCCGTCCGGCACCGGCCGCCCGGCGCGGCACCCCGGCCACCGGCCCGGTCAGAACAATGGCTCGGGCAGCACGCCCTCCAGCGCCAGCAGTTTCCGCTTGGTCTCCAGCCCGCCCCCGAAGCCGCCCATGCCCCCGCCGCTCTCCACCACCCGGTGACAGGGCACGACCACCGGCAGCGGATTGGCCCCCATCGCCGCCCCCACCGCCTGGGCTGCGCCCGGCTGCCCCACCCTGTGGGCCAGGTCGCCGTACCCGACGACCGAACCGCAGGGGACGCCGGACGCCAGCTCCCGCAGGACCCGGCGGTTGAAGCCCGAGATCAGCGACCAGTCCAACGGCAGGTCGAAATCCCGCCGACGGCCCGCGAAGTACGCCTCGACCTGCGCTACCGCCTCGGTCAGCAGGGGAGAGCCGGGCGCCTCGACGGGCCGGACGCCCAGCCGCGACGCCAGCCGGTCCAGCGCCCGGTCGCGCACCGCGTCCGTGGCGTGGAACACCACGTTGACCAGGCCCTTACGGGTCGCGGCCAACAACAGCGGACCGATGCCGGTGGCCATGACGGTCCACACGGCCTCTTGCTCGTCCTGCTCCTCGACCTCCATGCGCCCCACCGTACGGCGCGGCACCGACACCACCGGGGACCCGGACACCGCCCGGATCAGCGGACGGAGGCGCCCACCGGTTCGCGCACGGCGTCGCGCACCACGTCGGGCCGGTTGCTGATCACGCCGTCCACCCCGTACCCGGCGACCTTCCGCGCGGTGTCCGCGTCGTCGACCGTCCAGGCGAAGACCCGCAGCGGGTCGCCGTGCGGCCCCCGATGGGCGTGCACGGCGGAGACGTAGGGCCGGGACAGGGAGCCGTGCGCGGGGTTGACCTGGTCGGCGAACTCCGCGTACCGAGCCAGGTCGGGCACCTGCGGCGCGCCGAGGAACCCGGTCCGCACGGCGGGCTCCAGTTCGTGCACGGTCCGGACGCTGTCCGCGCTGAAACTCTGCACCACCAGCCGCCCCTCCAGGTGCGCGTCGTCCAGCCACCCCTCGTCGTCCAGCACCCGGAGGGTCTGCTCCTCGACGCCCGGGTACAGCTCGGGGCTCTTCAGCTCCAGGAGCAGCCTCTGGTGGTTCCGCTCGACGCGCCGCAGGTACTGCGTCAGCGTGGGCACGCGCGTACCGGCGTACCCGGGGGAGAACCAGGAGCCCGCGTCCAGCCGCGCGACCTCCGCCGCGGTGAAGTCCCTCACCCGCCAGGGCGACCGGTCGGGGAAGACCTCCTCGGCGTCGGTGGTGCGCTTCAGGGTCTCGTCGTGCAGGACGACCAGCTCGCCGTCGCTGGTCCGCTGGACGTCGTTCTCCACCCAGTCGACGCCCAGCCCCGCCGCCCGGTCGACGGCCGCCAGGGTGTTCTCGGGCGCGTAGGCGCTGGCACCCCGGTGGGCCACGACCGTGGGACCCGCCGCGCCGTCGTCGGTGCGGGCCCGGGAACTGGGGGCCAGGAGGGCGATCCCCAGCAGAGCGGTGATCGTGACGGCCACTGCGCGCGCGTGCATCCGGTCTCCTCGCGTCGTGCGATCACTGACAGCATCACTGTGGCAGCGGAGAGTCAACGGCAAAGGGGTGCGGCGTGACCACGGGCTGAACAACGTCGCTCAATTCCGCACACCGGGGCCCCACAACTGGGTCGAAGCCGTGATTCTTTGCCGCAGCATCGTTCGGCCGTTCCGGTGGGGGCCATATCCTCTGCCAGACCCGGACCGCCCCGCGCGGCGCCGGGACGGGGTGCGTACCGGGCCATTCCGGAATCCCACCGGAATGTGAGACGGCGGAAGGCAGCCGCGGATGCGGGACACGGTCGACGGATTCAGCTACGGACTGGTCACCCCCCTGGTGGCCTACCTCATGGCCCTGCTCGGCGGCGCCCTGGGGCTGCGCTGCACCACCAGATCACTGCGGGCCGGCGGATCCCGGCGCGCCCTCTGGCTCGCCCTCGGCTCCGGCGCGATCGGCTCCGGCATATGGACCACGCACTTCATCGCCATGATGGGCTTCACCATCGAGGGGACGCCGATCCGCTACGACCGGGCGACGACCTTCGCGAGCCTCGCCGTCGCCGTCGTCATGGTCGGGGTGGGCATCTTCATCGTGGGCCACCGCGGCGCCCGCGGGACCGCCCTGTTCACCGGCGGCACCCTGACGGGGCTCGGCATCGCCTCGATGCACTACCTGGGCATGGCGGGCATGCGGATGAACGGGCGGCTGGAGTACGACACGCCCACCGTGGCCCTCTCCGTCGCCATCGCCACGGCCGCCGCCACCACGGCCCTCTGGGCGGCGGGTCAGGACCGCGGCTTCGCCTGGAGCACCGGCGCGAGCCTGGTGATGGGGCTCGCCGTCACCGGCATGCACTACACGGGCATGGCCGCCCTCCGGGTGCACGCCCACGGCACGGCCGGTCCCGCCGCCGGCGACTCCCCGGCCGAACCGCTGGCACCCCTGCTGATCGGCCCCCTCGCCTTCCTCCTCCTGGCCGCCGTCGTGGTGATGTCCGACCCGCTGATGGTCATGGGCGGGCCCGCCCACCCCGGCCGGGAACCCGGCGTCCCCGCCCGTCCGCAGGGCGCCCGCGCCGTCCACCACCGGCCCCGCCACCACCCGCACCACCCGCGCCGTCGGCTCGCCCACCGGCGCCCGCGCGCCCCCCAGAACCGCTGACCGGAGCCCGTTGTCAGTGCGGAGTCGTACCGTGGAACCCATGCGGCCCGTTTCCCAGATCGAACGCACGGTGGCGCCCTTCGAGGTCGTCAGCCCCTACCAGCCCAGCGGCGACCAGCCGACGGCCATCGCCGACCTCGCCCGGCGCATCGAAGCGGGCGAGAAGGACGTCGTCCTGCTCGGCGCGACCGGCACCGGCAAGTCCGCCACCACCGCGTGGATGATCGAGAAGCTCCAGCGGCCCACCCTCGTGATGGCTCCGAACAAGACGCTCGCCGCCCAGCTGGCCAACGAGTTCCGCGAGCTGCTGCCGAACAACGCGGTCGAGTACTTCGTCTCGTACTACGACTACTACCAGCCCGAGGCGTACGTTCCGCAGTCGGACACCTATATCGAGAAGGACTCCTCGATCAACGAGGAGGTGGAGCGCCTGCGCCACTCCGCGACGAACTCCCTGCTCACCCGCCGGGACGTCGTGGTGGTCGCCTCCGTCTCCTGCATCTACGGCCTCGGCACCCCGCAGGAGTACGTGGACCGCATGGTCCCCCTCCGCGTCGGTGACGAGCACGACCGGGACGAACTGCTGCGCCGCTTTGTCGACATCCAGTACACGCGCAACGACACGGCGTTCACCCGCGGCACCTTCCGCGTGCGCGGCGACACCATCGAGATCTTCCCGGTCTACGAGGAGCTCGCCGTCCGCATCGAGATGTTCGGCGACGAGATCGAGGCCCTCTCCACCCTCCACCCGGTCACCGGCGAGATCATCAGCGACGACCGGCAGCTGTACGTCTTCCCCGCCTCCCACTACGTCGCCGGCCCCGAGCGCATGGAGCGGGCCGTCAACGACATCGAGAAGGAGCTGACCGGCCGCCTGGCCGAGCTGGAGAAGCAGGGCAAGCTCCTGGAGGCCCAGCGGCTGCGCATGCGCACCACCTACGACCTGGAGATGCTCCGCCAGATCGGCACCTGCTCCGGCGTGGAGAACTACTCGATGCACTTCGACGGCCGCCTGCCCGGCTCACCGCCGAACACCCTGCTGGACTACTTCCCGGACGACTTCCTCCTCGTCATCGACGAGTCTCATGTCACCGTGCCCCAGATCGGCGCCATGTACGAGGGTGACGCCTCCCGCAAGCGCACCCTCGTCGACCACGGCTTCCGGCTGCCCTCCGCCCTGGACAACCGGCCGCTGAAGTGGGAGGAGTTCCAGGAGCGCATCGGGCAGACGGTCTACCTGTCCGCGACCCCGGGCGCCTACGAGCTCTCCCGGTCGGACGGCGCGGTGGAGCAGATCATCCGCCCCACCGGCCTCGTCGACCCCCAGGTCGTCGTCAAGCCCACCGAGGGCCAGATCGACGACCTGGTGCACGAGATCCGCTCCCGCACCGAGAAGGACGAACGCGTCCTCGTCACCACCCTCACCAAGAAGATGGCCGAGGACCTCACCGACTACTTCCTGGAACTCGGCATCCAGGTGCGCTATCTGCACAGCGACGTCGACACCCTGCGCCGGGTCGAGCTGCTGCGGGAGCTGCGGGCCGGCGAGTACGACGTCCTCGTCGGCATCAACCTGCTGCGCGAGGGCCTCGACCTGCCCGAGGTGTCCCTGGTGGCGATCCTCGACGCCGACAAGGAGGGCTTCCTGCGCTCCGGCACCTCCCTGATCCAGACCATCGGCCGCGCGGCCCGCAACGTCTCCGGTGAAGTCCACATGTACGCCGACCGGATCACCCCGGCGATGGAGAAGGCCATCGACGAGACGAACCGCCGCCGCGAGAAGCAGGTCGCCTACAACAAGGCCAACGGCATCGACCCGCAGCCGCTGCGCAAGAAGATCAACGACATCGTCGCCCAGATCGCCCGCGAGGACGTCGACACGGAACAGCTCCTCGGCTCGGGCTACCGCCGGACCACGGACGGCA
Organism: Streptomyces sp. SID8352; assembly: GCF_009862265.1. Classification (GTDB taxonomy): domain Bacteria; phylum Actinomycetota; class Actinomycetes; order Streptomycetales; family Streptomycetaceae; genus Streptomyces. The sequence goes on from NZ_WWGX01000022.1 coordinate 434,641, forward strand.
AGGCCGCCAAGGCCCCGGTGCCCGCCCTCGGCAAGGTGGCGGCCAACGGTGCGGCCAGGGGCAGGGGCAAGGACCGCGCCGAGGTGCCCACGGACCGTCCCGCTGCCGAACTCGCCGGGCAGATCGAGGAGATGACCACTCGCATGCGGGCTGCCGCCGCGGACCTCCAGTTCGAGATCGCGGCCCGGCTGCGCGACGAGGTCTCCGAGATGAAGAAGGAACTGCGCCAGATGAAGGAGGCCGGACTGGCCTGACGGCGCACGGGGGAAGGCGCAGTGTTGCAAGAACGACACAAAGTAGGGCTCGGGGTACGTCACTGTCAGTGCCCCTGCGTAGGGTTTCGGTCAACCGCGGTGTCCGCGGTTGACCGCACCGCGGGCCTCCGCGGCGACCGGGGAAGTACGAAGAGGGGAAGCAGCGCGTGACCGTCAACATGACCAAGGGTCAGGCCATCAGTCTGCAGAAGAACGACGGCGGCAGCCTGACGGCCGTGCGCATGGGTCTCGGCTGGCAGGCCGCCCCCCGACGCGGCCTGTTCGGCTCGCGCACCCGGGAGATCGACCTCGACGCCTCCGCGGTGCTGTTCGCGGACAAGCAGCCCGTCGACGTCGTCTTCTTCCGCCACCTCGTGAGCGACGACGGCTCGGTGCGCCACACCGGGGACAACCTCGTCGGCGGTGCGGGCCAGGGCGGCGACGACGAGTCCATCCTCGTCGACCTCCAGCGCGTCCCGGTCCACATCGACCAGATCGTCTTCACCGTGAACAGCTTCACGGGCCAGACCTTCCAGGAGGTGCAGAACGCGTTCTGCCGACTGGTCGACGAGACCAACGGCCAGGAACTGGCCCGCTACACGCTGGCGGGCGGCGGTGCCTACACCGCCCAGATCATGGCCAAGGTCCACCGTTCGGGCCAGGGCTGGGCGATGACCGCGCTCGGCAGCGCCGCCAACGGCCGCACCTTCCAGGACCTCATGCCCGCGATCCTGCCGGTCCTGTAGGGACCGCGCGCTACCGCCGTCCGGGCGGTCGGTCCCGCCGGGGAGGCGGGCCGGGGCCGCCCGGACGGCAGTCGCGCGAGCGGCGGCACGGCACCAGTGACAGACGAACGACACAGGGGGATGGGCGATGACGGCCGAGCTGGTGCGGGGGCAGAACCACCCGCTTGCCCAGGCCCGCCTGGAGATCCGCGTCTCGGCCGGTACGCCGGTCGCGGCGGCGGCCACACTCGGCGACGAGAACGGCACGGTCCACGGCGCCGGAGGGGTGGCCCACCCGGGCGCGCCCACCCTGCCGGGTCTGGAGGTCTCCCGGCAGGCCGCCGCCGACCACCGCCTCGCGGTGGACCTCGACGCCGTGCCGGACGCCGTGCACCGCGTCAGCGTGCTGCTGGCCCTGCCCGCCGACGGGCGGGGCCACGCCGGTTTCGGCTCCGTCGCCGCCCCCTTCGTCGCCGTCACCGGTCTCGACGGCACCGGGATCGCCAGCTACACCATCACCGGCCTGGGGACCGAGACCGCCCTGATCGCCCTGGAACTGTACCGCCGCCAGGGCGCCTGGAAGGTTCGTGCCGTGGGCCAGGGCTACGCGGGCGGCCTCGCCGAACTCCTCGCCGACCAGGGGCTCGTCGAGGCGGCGCCGCTCGCCGGCACCATCCAGGAGGCCGTCGCCCGGGGCCTCGCCCGCTCGGTGCCCGCACCCCCGCCGCGCACCCCGGACGCCGACCGCGCCCCGCTGCCCACCACCGCCCCGGCCCAGGGCCCGGAGAACGGCGCCACCGCGCCCCAGGGGGTTCCCGGACCCGCTCCGGCGGCCTCCCCGTACGACGCCTCCGGCGGCACGGACGGGCCGGCCGACGCGGTCCCGGGCGTGGCGCCTTCCGGCGGCGGCCCGGTCGACTACACGCATCCGCGACGGCAGAACGCCGCACCGCCCCCGCCGCCTCCGACGGTGCCTCCGGCGGCCCCCGGAGAGCCCGCCCGGCCCGTCGCGGGGGATGCCACCGGCTGGTCCATGGACGAGCGGCTCTACAACCAGGTGTGGGGCATGTTCGAGGACCTGGCCCGCTCCGCCGCCGCCTACCGCAGCGCCGTCGACTTCGCGGACTCCCGCATGGAGAAGGAGCTGGACCACGCCCTGTCCGACCCGCGCAGCCGGATCGGCGGACAGGGCGACGCCGCGCGGGAAGCGGCGCGCGCCAGGCACGGCCAGCTCGTCGCCCGGGCGAGGGAGGTCCTCGACCGCGACCTCGCCCAGCTCGCCGCCGAGGCCGATGTCGTCGAACCCGCCCTCCCCGCCGCCTTTGCCCGCTGGGACAACCCCGTCTGGCAGGCCCACCGGGTGCCCATGGAGACCCCGATGGCCCTGCGCCTGGGCGATCTGCGACTACCCGAGGCCGACGCGATACGCATCCCCATGCTGATCCGGCTGCCGCTGGAGCGCGGGCTCTGGATCGACAGCGGGCGGCCCGGATCGTCCGAGGGCGCCTTCGCCGACTCCCACGAACTGCGGCACCTCGCGATGGAGGCGGCCGTCACGCACGCCGCCCGGCTGCTGGCCGTCCACCCGGCGGGCGACTTCACCGTGCACGTCATCGATCCCGCCGGTTCGGGCACGCGGGCGCTGGAGCCGCTGGTGCGCACCGGTGTGCTCGCGGGCCCGCCCGGCCACGGCGCGGCGGGGGTGACGGACGTCCTGGCCCGGCTCACGCAGCGGGTCGACCTGGTGCAGATGGCGCTGCGCGGCGGGGCCGCCGACGCGCTGCCGCCGGACCTCGACACCTCCCAGCAGTTGCTGATCGTCAACGACTTCCCGCACGGGTTCGACGACCGGGCGGTGAACCAGCTCCGCTACCTCGGGGACGAGGGGCCCGCCGTCGGCGTGCATCTGATGATGGTCGCGGACCGCGAGGACTCCGCGGGGTACGGGCCGCTGCTCGACCCGCTGTGGCGCTCGCTGCTGCGGCTGACCCCGGTGGCCGACGACCATCTGGCGGACCCCTGGGTGGGCCACGCGTGGACGTACGAGCCGTCGCGGGTGCCGCCGGGCAGCCAGGTGATCCAGCAGGTGCTCACCCGCCTCGCGGAGGCCCGCCGCTCGTGGGGCCGATGAGCCCGCACCGTCACGTCAAGGGGAAGTAAAGGGTAGCTGGCCAGGCATTTTGTATTTCTCTTTACCTAGCTCTTTACCTTCCCTTGGGGAAGAGGGTACTGTTTTCCGTACGGAGGGGAGTACTCCCTGTCTGCTGCGGCGCACCCGTCAATACGGATCAGGCCAGATCCCGGGACGTCGGCCCGCGGGCGGCCGGGCGCATCACGCGCCTCGGTGGCCCCGGGTGGAAGAGACCTCCGGCAGCGATGACGCTGACATCCGCCGAGTGACGTACTGCCGGAGGCGCAGTGGAAGTTTCCGTGACCCTGTGGGTCCTGACCATCGTGGGCCTCGCCGCCCTCATCTCGGTCGATTTCTTCATCGGCCGCAAACCGCACGACGTGTCGATCAAGGAAGCGGGCATCTGGACGGTCGTCTGGATCGCCCTGGCCGCCCTTTTCGGGCTCGGCCTCCTGCTCTTCGCGGGCGGACAGCCCGCGGGCGAGTTCTTCGCGGGCTTCGTCACCGAGAAGTCCCTGAGCGTGGACAACCTCTTCGTCTTCGTCCTGATCATGGCGAAGTTCGCGGTGCCCTCGCAGTACCAGCAGCGCGTGCTGCTCTTCGGTGTCCTCATAGCACTGGTCCTGCGGGCCGGATTCATCGTGGCGGGCGCCGCGATCCTCGCCAGCTTCTCCTGGATGTTCTACCTCTTCGGAGCCTTCCTGATCTGGACCGCTTGGAAGCTGATCCAGGAGGCCCAGGCCGAGGAGGAGGACGAGGAGTTCGAGGAGAACAAGCTGCTCAAGGCGGCCGAGCGCCGCTTCGGCGTCGCCGACCGCTACCACGGCACCCGGCTGTGGATCGAGGAGAACGGCAAGCGGGTCATGACCCCGATGCTCGTCGTGATGCTCGCCATCGGCACCACCGACATCCTCTTCGCGCTCGACTCCATCCCGGCGATCTTCGGCCTGACCCAGGACCCGTACATCGTCTTCACCGCCAACGCCTTCGCCCTGATGGGCCTGCGCCAGCTCTACTTCCTCATCGGCGGCCTGCTCAAGAAGCTGGTCCACCTCTCCTACGGCCTGTCGGTCATCCTGGGCTTCATCGGCGTGAAGCTGGTGCTCCACGCCCTGCACGAGTCCGGGGTGCCCGTCCCCGAGATCAGCATCCCGGTCTCGCTCGGCGTGATCTGCTCCGTCCTGATCGTCACCACGCTCACCAGCCTCCGGGCCTCCCGGAAGGAGGCGGCGCGGGCCGCCGCGGACGCGGAGGACGAGCGGGAGGCAAGCACCGTGAAGGACGGCACCGGCCGCTGACTCGGCCGCGGCCCCCGCGCACCACATCACCCCCGCGCGGGGGCCGTCGCGCCCCGCCGACGCCCCCCTCCGCCGCGCCATCGGTCGCCGGTGCGCGGCGGAGGGGGGGCGCCCGCCCCGGCCCGCGCGCGGCACCCGCCCCGGCCCATGTGACCGAGCGTGCGCGCCCTGTTCTCCTCTGCGACGATCGACGCATGACCAGTCGGCCAAGGGCGCTCCTGACACAGTGGACGACCATCGTGCCGGTGACCGCGGTCGTGCTGCTGCTCCTCACCTGGGGACGCCACATGCCGGGGGTGATCGTCGCCCTGCTCACGGTCGTCCTCGCGGCGTCCGTCCTGGCCGCCGTGCACCACGCCGAGGTGGTGGCGCACCGCGTCGGCGAACCCTTCGGCTCCCTCGTCCTGGCAGTGGCGGTCACCGTCATCGAGGTCGCCCTCATCGTGACCCTGATGATCGACGGCGGCGACAAGAGCGCCTCCCTCGCCCGGGACACCGTCTTCGCCGCCGTGATGATCACCTGCAACGGCGTCGTCGGACTCAGTCTCCTCGTCGGCTCCCTGCGCCATGGCACGGCCGTGTTCAACCCCGAGGGCACCGGCGCCGCCCTCGCCACCGTCGCGACCCTGACGACCCTCAGCCTGGTCCTGCCGCCGTTCACCACCAGCGCCCGGGGGCCGGAGTTCTCCACGGTCCAGCTCAGCTTCGCCGCCGTCTCCTCACTGATCCTCTACGGCCTTTTCGTCGCCACGCTGACCGTGCGGCACCGCGACTACTTCCTGCCCATCACCCGGCAGGGCGAGGTCATCTCCTGGGAGGACCACGCCGACGCCCCGACCGTCCGCGCCGCCCTGATCAGCCTCGGGCTGCTGGGCCTGGCCCTGATCGGCGTCGTCGGCCTCGCCAAGGGGGTCTCGCCCACCATCGAGAGCGGAGTGGAGGCCGCCGGACTGCCCCACGCCGTCGTCGGTGTGATCATCGCCCTGCTGGTGCTGCTCCCCGAGACCATCGCCGCGGTGCGCTCGGCCCGCCGCGACCGGGTGCAGACCAGTCTGAACCTGGCCCTGGGCTCGGCCATGGCCAGCATCGGCCTGACCATCCCGGCGGTCGCCCTGGCCTCCGTCTGGCTCTCCGGACCGCTCGTCCTCGGCCTCAGCCCCACCCACATGGTGCTGTTCGCCCTCACCGTCGTGGTCTCCTCCCTGACGGTCGTCCCCGGCCGGGCCACGCCCCTGCAGGGCGGCGTCCACCTGGTGCTGTTCGCGGCCTACCTGGAACTCGCCGTCAACCCGTAGCCGCCGGACGGGGACCGGAACGGGCGGTGGGGGAGCGGCCGTCAGCCCGCAAAGGGCGCCGTGATAGACCGGGGCCCGAGCGGCGTCCCGCGCCGGCACCGCCGCACCCGAACGGACCGGAGGAACCGTGCCCCGCACCCTGGCCAACGCCCCGATCATGATCCTCAACGGACCCAACCTGAACCTGCTCGGCCGACGGCAGCCGGAGATCTACGGCCACGACACCCTCGCCGACATCGAGGCCCTGTGCGCTAAGGCCGCCGCCGCGCACGGCGGCACCGTGGACTTCCGTCAGTCCAACCACGAGGGGGAACTGGTCGACTGGATCCACGAGGCCCGGCTCGGCCACTGCGGCATCGTGATCAACCCCGCCGCCTACTCGCACACCTCCGTGGCGATCCTGGACGCCCTCAACACCTGCGACGGGCTCCCCGTGGTGGAGGTCCACCTCTCCAACATCCACCGGCGCGAGGAGTTCCGCCACCACTCCTACGTGTCCCGCCGGGCCGACGGCGTGATCGCCGGGTGCGGAGCGCAGGGCTACGCCTTCGGCGTGGAACGGGTCGCCGCGCTGGCCGGGACCGGCCGGGCCGGGGCCTGAACGCCCCGGGCACCGTCCGCGCGCCCGGCGCTCACCAGCCCCGGGCGCGCCACTCCGCCAGATGCGGGCGCTCGGCCCCGAGCGTCGTGTCGTTGCCGTGGCCCGGGTAGACCCACGTCTCGTCGGACAACGGAGCGAAGATCCTGGTCTCGACGTCGTGGATCAGGCGGGCGAACGCCTCCGGGTCGTCGTGCGTGTTCCCCACGCCCCCCGGGAAGAGGCAGTCCCCCGTGAAGACGTGGGGGTGGCCGTGGGGGTCGTCGTAGACGAGGGCGATCGAGCCCGGGGTGTGGCCGACCAGATGGCGCGCGGTGAGCTCCACCCGGCCCACCCGGACGGTGTCGCCGTCGTCCACCAGGACGTCGGTCGGGACGGGGATGCCCTCGGCGTCGAACCGGCCCGCGAGGGTGCGGGCGCCGGTGGCCGCGACGACCTCGGCGAGGGCCTGCCAGTGGTCGGCGTGCCGGTGGGTGGTGACGACGGCGGTGATGCCGTCGTCACCGATCGTGCCGAGGAGCGTCCCCGCGTCGGCGGCGGCGTCGATGAGCACCTGCTCGTCGGTGGCCCGGCAGCGCAGCAGGTAGGCGTTGTTGTCCATCGGGCCGACCGCGATCTTGGTGATCATCAGGTCCTTGAGCTCATGCACGTCGGCGGGTCCGCCGACCCTCACCTCTCCGCTGTACGTCATGGCAGCCAGCTTAGGGGTGTCCGGCGGGTGCCCGCGGTGCCGGGCGCCCGCCGTCGGCCGCCCGGGCCCGCCGCGTCCCCGCGTCCCCGCGGTGGCGGCCGGCTACAGCGCGGGCGGCGCGGGCAGCGGGCCGCCCTCGGCGGTCAGCGCGGAGCCGTCGCGGCGGCCGGCCAGCCAGCCGACGAGCTCGGCCGGGGCGCCGGTGACCGTCACCTCCGGCTCGCCCTCGCGGCCCGTGCGCCAGGAGCGGACGCCGTCGGTGATCCGGGTGGGCGGCACGCCCGGGTTGCCGTCGAACCGGTCGGTGAGGAAGTCGATCTCCCGCTCCGTGAAGTCCGCCGGGAGGTCCTCCAGCTCGTAGCCGACCCCCAGGTCCACGTGGTGCAGCTCCAGCTCGATCCAGCGGCGGAAGGGAATCCGGGACGCCGAGTCGGTGACCCCGTTGCGCAGCTCCACGGTGCGCGACCAGTCGGCGGGCGCCTCCGCTGCCGCCCGCAGCCCGGCGGCGCTCTCGCGCAGGTCGGCGAGGTGGACGTCGACGGGACGTGCGGCGCCCTGCTCGATGTCGGCGTCCCGGGCACCGTCGGAGGCGTACATGGGGCGGGCCTCGAGGGCGTTGGTGAGCGCCTCCGCGTTGCGGGCGAGATGGGCGAGAACATGTCCGCGGGTCCAGCCCGGAAGCCGTGACGGCTCGTTCACGGAGGCGTTGTCCAGGGTGCCGACCGAGGCGAGGAGCCGCTCGGTGGCCTTGTGGACGGCCGCCAGATCGTGCGCGTGATCAATCATGGGCCGACCCTAGTCCGCGCCACTCCTTCGGGTGAAGCAGAGGGATGACGGCCATGAATCGAATGTACGTGCTATATGGTCGAGTGCGGCGTCGGGCATGCTGGAGAGTCGGCAGTTGTTGACAACCATGAATCCGACCGGCGTTGTCAGTGGCTCCCCCTAGTCTGAGAAAAGACGGGGCCCCGCCCCTGTCACTCTTCCAAAGAAAGGTGCGGACCGGCGTGGCCGACCGTCTCATCGTCCGTGGCGCGCGCGAGCACAACCTGAAGAACGTCTCGCTCGACCTGCCTCGTGACTCGCTCATCGTCTTCACGGGCCTGTCCGGGTCGGGCAAGTCCTCCCTGGCCTTCGACACGATCTTCGCCGAGGGCCAGCGGCGCTACGTGGAGTCGCTCTCCTCCTACGCCCGGCAGTTCCTCGGCCAGATGGACAAGCCGGACGTCGACTTCATCGAGGGGCTCTCCCCGGCGGTCTCCATCGACCAGAAGTCGACCTCGCGCAACCCGCGCTCCACCGTCGGCACCATCACCGAGGTCTACGACTACCTGCGGCTGCTCTTCGCCCGCATCGGCAAGCCGCACTGCCCCGAGTGCGGCCGGCCGATCTCGCGGCAGTCACCGCAGGCCATCGTCGACAAGGTGCTGGAGCTGCCCGAGGGCAGCCGGTTCCAGGTGCTCTCGCCGCTGGTGCGCGAGCGCAAGGGCGAGTTCGCCGATCTCTTCTCCGACCTGCAGACCAAGGGCTACTCCCGCGCCCGGGTCGACGGCGAGACCGTCCAGCTCTCCGAGCCGCCCGCGCTGAAGAAGCAGGAGAAGCACACCATCGAGGTGGTCGTCGACCGCCTCACCGTGAAGGACTCCGCGAAGCGCCGCCTCACCGACTCCGTCGAGACCGCGCTCGGCCTCTCCGGCGGCATGGTCGTGCTCGACTTCGTCGACCTCCCCGAGGACGACCCCGAGCGCGAGCGCATGTACTCCGAGCACCTGTACTGCGCCTACGACGACCTCTCCTTCGAGGAGCTGGAGCCCCGCTCCTTCTCCTTCAACTCGCCCTTCGGCGCCTGCCCCGACTGCACCGGCATCGGCACGCGGATGGAGGTCGACCCGGAGCTGATCGTCCCCGACCCGGACAAGTCCCTGGACGAGGGCGCGATCCACCCCTGGTCGCACGGCCACACCAAGGACTACTTCGGCCGCCTCATCGGGGCCCTGGCGGAGGCGCTGGGCTTCCGCACCGACATCCCCTTCGCGGGGCTGCCGCAGCGGGCGAAGAAGGCCCTGCTCAACGGGCACAAGACCCAGGTGGAGGTCCGCTACCGCAACCGGTACGGGCGCGAGCGCCGCTACACCACGGCCTTCGAGGGCGCCGTCCCCTTCGTCAAGCGCAGGCACAGCGAGGCCGAGAGCGACGCCAGCCGCGAGCGCTTCGAGGGCTACATGCGGGAGGTGCCCTGCCCCAGTTGCCAGGGCACCCGCCTCAAGCCCGTCGTCCTCGCGGTCACGGTCATGGGCCGGTCCATCGCCGAGGTCTCCGCGATGTCCATCAGCGACTGCGCGGACTTCCTGGGCGAGCTGAAGCTCAGCGCCCGGGACAAGAAGATCGCCGAGCGCGTGCTCAAGGAGGTCAACGAGCGGCTGCGCTTCCTGGTCGACGTCGGCCTGGACTACCTCTCGCTCAACCGCGCGGCTGGCACCCTCTCCGGCGGAGAGGCCCAGCGCATCCGGCTGGCCACCCAGATCGGCTCCGGACTCGTCGGCGTCCTCTACGTCCTGGACGAGCCGTCCATCGGCCTGCACCAGCGCGACAACCACCGGCTGATCGAGACCCTGGTGCGGCTGCGCGACATGGGCAACACGCTCATCGTCGTGGAGCACGACGAGGACACCATCAAGGTCGCCGACTGGATCGTCGACATCGGCCCCGGCGCCGGTGAGCACGGCGGCAAGGTGGTGCACAGCGGCTCCGTCAAGGAACTGCTCGACAACGCCGAGTCGCAGACCGGGCTCTACCTGTCCGGCAGGAAGGCCATCCCGCTGCCGGACACCCGCCGCCCGCGCGACCCGTCCCGGCAGCTCACGGTGCACGGCGCCCGGGAGAACAACCTCCAGGACATCGACGTCTCCTTCCCGCTCGGTCTCTTCACCGCCGTCACCGGTGTCTCCGGCTCGGGCAAGTCGACCCTGGTCAACGACATCCTCTACACCCACCTGGCGCGCGAGCTGAACGGCGCGAGGGGCGTGCCCGGACGGCACACCCGGGTGGACGGCGACAATCTCGTCGACAAGGTCGTCCACGTCGACCAGTCGCCCATCGGCCGCACCCCGCGCTCCAACCCGGCGACCTACACCGGTGTCTTCGACCACATCCGCAAGCTGTTCGCGGAGACGACCGAGGCGAAGGTCCGGGGCTACATGCCGGGCCGGTTCTCCTTCAACGTCAAGGGCGGCCGCTGCGAGAACTGCGCGGGCGACGGCACCATCAAGATCGAGATGAACTTCCTCCCGGACGTCTACGTCCCGTGCGAGGTCTGCCACGGTGCCCGGTACAACCGGGAGACCCTGGAGGTCCACTACAAGGGCAAGTCCATCGCGGACGTCCTCAACATGCCGATCGAGGAGGCGACCGAGTTCTTCGAGGCGGTCCCCGCCATCGCCCGGCACATGAGGACGCTCAAGGACGTCGGCCTCGGCTACGTCCGGCTCGGCCAGTCCGCGACCACCCTCTCCGGCGGCGAGGCCCAGCGCGTCAAGCTCGCCAGCGAGCTCCAGCGCCGCTCCACCGGGCGCACGGTGTACGTCCTGGACGAGCCCACCACCGGGCTCCACTTCGAGGACATCAGCAAGCTGCTCACCGTGTTGTCCGGACTGGTCGACAAGGGCAACTCGGTGATCGTCATCGAGCACAACCTCGATGTGATCAAGACCGCCGACTGGGTCGTCGACATGGGTCCCGAGGGCGGCGCGGGGGGCGGACTGGTGGTCGCGGAGGGCACTCCCGAGCAGGTCGCGGGGGAGCCGGCCAGCCACACCGGCAAGTTCCTGCGGGACATCCTGGGCGCCGACCGGATCAGCGACGCCGCGCCGGTCAAGGCCCCGCGCAGAACGGCGGCGAAGGCGGCCAAGGCCACCCCGGCCAAGGCCGCCGCGGGCCGCACCGCCGCCAAGGCCGCCGCGAAGAAGACGGCGACGCGGGCCCGCAAGTCCTGACGCCGCGCGGTCTCCCCCCCACCGTGCCCCGGGTGTGTCCGGGGGCACGGTGGGCGGCCCCCGGGGCGCGGCCCGGTGCTGTGCTCCGGACCGGGCCCCGGGGTCGGCCCCGGCCCCGGTCAGTCCGTCACGGGGTCAGGCACCTCGTGCGCGTACGGCGGCTCCGCCCCCGCGCGGGAGCAGGTGACCGCCGCGGCACGGGCGGCGAAGCCCAGCAGTTCCGCCCACTCCCCGGGGCCCAGCGCGGCCACCCCGGCGTGGCTGAGGGCGTCGCGGGCCGCGAGACTGTGCAGCAGGGCGGCGTTCACGGTGTCGCCGGCGCCGATGGTGTCCACCACGGCGACCCGCTCACCCGGCACCGTGTGGGCGGGGCCGTCGCGGGTGAAGGCGGTCATCCCCCCGGCGCCCCGGGTGAGCACCACCGCCGCCGGACCGGCCGCCAGCCACTCCCGGGGCGTACCGCCGAGCCACTCGGCGTCCTGCTCCGACAGTTTCAGCAGCGACACCTGCGGCAGCCGGGCGAGGAGCCGAGCCCGGTGGGCGTCCGGGTCCGCGATCAGCCCGGCCCGGATGTTCGGGTCCAGGGTGGTGAACACGCCGCGGGCCGACGCCGTCCCCAACAGCTCCTCGTACGCGCTCGCCCCCGGCTCCAGCACCAGCGAGCAGGTGCCGAAGGCCACCGCGCGGGTGCCGGGCGGCAGCTCGGCCGGCGCGGTGAACAGCCGGTCGGCGGTCCCCTCCACGTAGAAGCCGTAGGCGGCCGAGCCGTCCGCGCCCAGCGAGGCCACCGCGAGCGTCGTCGGCTCGGCACCGCGCCGCACCGTCGACACGTCCACCCCGGCCACGCGCAGCCGCTCCAGCAGCGCCTCACCGAAGGCGTCCAGGGAGACGCGGGAGCAGAAGGCGGTGGGGGAGCCGAGCCGCCCCAGGGCCACCGCCGTGTTGTACGGACCGCCGCCGGGCGCCGGACGCAGCGGGGCGAGGGCCCCCGGGCCCTGCGGTACCAGGTCGATCAGTGCCTCACCGGCGACGACGATCACGGGCGGTTCCTCTCCGGGCAGCGGGACGGTCGGGGGCGCGTCGGCACCGCCGCTCCGGCCCCGTCCGTCTCGGCGCCACCCCGGGACCGGGCCGTGCGGCGGCCGTGACGGTTCCTCCGCGGACCCGCACGGGACCACGACGGCACACCGCCCCCACGAGCGCCCGGCCCCGGAGGCTATCCCACCCCCGGGAGCACGCGCACACGCGCGCACGGCCGCACCGATCGTGCCGACCGCCCCGGAACCCAGCGCCCAGGCCGGAGGGCCACCGCCCCGCACCCGTCGTCCCCGTCCCTGTCCCCGTCCGCACCCGTCCGACCGGGACGACCCACCCCGGGACCGGTCCGAGACGCCCGATATCGTCGGTCCGTACACCCCCCGACCCGTGGAGAGCACATGTCCGGCCGCCCCGCCCCGAGCCGTCGTACCGTCCTGCGGTCGGCGGCCCTCACACCCGTCGCCGGACTCGGCCTGGCCGCGTGCTCCCCGGGTGGCCGCGGGGTGTCCGCGCAGCCCACCGCACCCGTCGAACTCGGCGCGGACAGCGAGGTCGGCAAGGGGGAGACCAAGCTCTACGGGGACCAGAGGGTCGTGGTCAGCCGCGCGGAGGACGGCACCCTGAGGGCGTTCAGCACGATCTGCACGCACCAGGCGTGCGTGATCAAGAAGCTGGACGGCACCAAGCTCGTCTGCCCCTGCCACGGCAGCGAGTTCGACGCCCGCACCGGCGAGGTGCTGCGCTCCCCGGCCTCCGTGGAGCTCGTCGAGCTGACGGCCGAGGTCGAGCAGGGCAGGATCGTCGCCGTCCCCAGAACCTGAGCGGTCCGCGGGCGCGCCGTCCCGCGAGGAGCGGACCCACGGGAGGCGCGCCCGGGAAGCGGGTCTGCGGCGGGGCACACCGGGGAGGCGCTGGACCCGTCCGTGAGCGGACCACGCGGCGGGCGCATCACCGGTGGGCCGCGCCGGGGCGTACGGCGGGCCCGGCCCCGTCACTCCCAGTCCCAGCCGATCCCCACGATCCCGGCGCGCACCCGGGGCTCCACCAGATGCACCGAGCGGTGCAGCCCGCTGAGCGGCAGGTCCCGGCGACCGCCGCGCGGGGCCGCCGCCGAGGGCTGGGTGAACCGGTGGCAGCGCACCGGCAGCGCAGCCGGATCGAACCGCACCTGGAGCGCGTACTGCCCGCCCGCCGCCTCGAAGTCGCGGAGGTACTCGCGCGACGCCAGCGCCGTGCCGTCCTCCACGGCGTAGCGGAAGAGATGGGTGTCGCCGCTGCCGAGCCGGGTGTCGAAGAGCAGTTCGGTCACCAGCACCCCGGTGTCGTGGTGCGACCGGACCCGTCCGGTGCGGCAGTTCTCCAGCGCCCGGACGGTCATCCGGGCCGGATCGCAGCCCGGGTCGCCGTGGTGGACGGCGAGGAAGCGGTCGACGCCGTCGCGCTGGGCGCGGACGATGTGCTGCGAGTCCCGCCCGGCCAGCTCCCGCCGGGCCCCGACACGGACCCGCTCGTGGTGCGCCAGGGTGAGCAGCCCGCCGCCCGGCGCCGCCTGGCCGAGATCGGCCAGCAGCCGGTCCAGCACACCGGACGCCTCCATCTGCGCCCGGTACGAGCGGGCCGCCGACGGGCGGTCACCGCACGGTCCGCAGGGCTCGCCCAGGAGCCGTATCAGCGACTCCTCGGGCAGCTGGAGTATCTCCTCCAGCGCCCGCACGGCCCGCAGGGACTCCGGACGCTGGGGACGGCGCGCGCCCTGCTGCCAGTAGCTGAGGCTGGTGACGCCGACCTTGACCCCGTGCCGTGAGAGATGGTGCTGCACCCGCTGGAGCGGCAGTCCGCGCGCGGCGATGGCGGCCCGCAGGGCGACGTGGAAGGGGCCACCGCGCAGGGCCGAGTCGAGTACCTCGGTGGCGGCGTCCGCGTGCTGTGTGGCGTGCTGCATGCAGGGCCTCTCTGTGAGGGGGCGCAACGGACGGCCGGACCGTGCGGCGCGGATTCGTCGAGGCCGTCCCCGTCGCGGCGCAGGGGAGGTCCCCGCATCCGTGCGCAGCGGTCCCGGGGCCCCGGGTTTTCCCCGCATTGAAGCGTGTCGGCCCTGCCGCGACAACACCCGTGACAGGGCCCCGCACGCACCTGGCCGAGATGCCCCGCCCGGCCCGCACGACGGGCACGGTGCGCGACCGGCCCGCTCCCCGGCGTCCGCGCCGCGCCCCGCGGCCCCCGGCCGCGCCCCTCGCGGAGGGCGCCGTCGTTCCGCCCGGCCCGCTCCGCGGACGGTTGTCCACAGGCCGGACGGACTGTCGGTCCACGCCAGTAGGGTGTGACTCATGGCCGACCCCTCCAGCTACCGCCCCAGGCCGGGTGAGATCCCGGACTCCCCGGGGGTGTACAGGTTCCGAGACGAGCGCCGCAGGGTGATCTACGTCGGAAAGGCGAAGAGCCTGCGCCAGCGCCTGGCCAACTACTTCCAGGACCTGGCTCACCTCCACCCCCGCACCCGCTCCATGGTCACCACGGCCGCCTCCGTGGAATGGACGGTCGTGTCCACGGAGGTCGAGGCCCTGCAGCTGGAGTACTCCTGGATCAAGGAGTACGACCCCCGGTTCAACGTCAAGTACCGCGACGACAAGAGCTACCCCTACCTCGCGGTGACGATGAACGAGGAGTTCCCCCGCGTCCAGGTCATGCGCGGTCACAAGAAGAAGGGCGTGCGCTACTTCGGGCCGTACGGGCACGCCTGGGCGATCCGCGACACGGTGGACCTGCTGCTCCGTGTCTTCCCGGTGCGCACCTGCTCGGCCGGGGTCTTCCGGAACGCCGCCCGCACCGGCCGTCCCTGTCTCCTCGGCTACATCGACAAGTGCTCCGCGCCCTGCGTGGACCGCATCACCCCGGAGGACCACCGCGCCCTCGCGGAGGAGTTCTGCGACTTCATGGCCGGCCGCACCGGCGCCTATCTGCGGCGCCTGGAGAAGCGGATGACCGAGGCCGCCGAGGAGATGGAGTACGAGCGTGCCGCCCGCCTGCGCGACGACATCGGGGCCCTGAGGAAGGCCATGGAGAAGAGCGCGGTCGTGCTCGCCGACGCGACCGACGCCGATCTGATCGCCGTCGCCGAGGACGAGCTGGAGGCCGCCGTCCAGATCTTCCACGTGCGCGGCGGGCGGGTGCGCGGCCAGCGCGGCTGGGTCACCGACAAGGTGGAGGAGATCACCACCGGCGCCCTCGTCGAGCACGCCCTCCAGCAGCTCTACGGCGAGGAGAGCGGGGACGCGGTGCCCAAGGAGGTCCTGGTCCCGGCTCTGCCCGAACCGGCGGACCCGGTGCAGGAGTGGCTCACCGGGCGCCGCGGTTCGGGCGTGTCGCTGCGCGTGCCGCAGCGCGGCGACAAGAAGGCGCTCATGGAGACCGTGCAGCGCAACGCCCAGCAGGCGCTCGTCCTGCACAAGACCAAGCGTGCCTCCGACCTGACCACCCGCTCGCGCGCGCTGGAGGAGATCGCGGACGCCCTCGGTCTGGACAGCGCGCCCCTGCGGATCGAGTGCTACGACATCTCGCACCTCCAGGGCGACGACGTGGTCGCGTCCATGGTCGTCTTCGAGGACGGGCTGGCCCGCAAGAGCGAGTACCGGCGCTTCCAGATCAAGGGCTTCAGCGGACAGGACGACGTCCGGTCCATGCACGAGGTGATCACCCGCCGCTTCCGCCGCTACCTGGCCGAGAAGGAGCGGACCGGCGAGTGGGTCGACGGGGACGACCTCCCCGAGGGCGCTTCCGGGAGCGACGCCCCTGGAAGCGGTGCTCCCGGGGACACCGCCGCCGGCACCCCGGCCGGGGAGAGCGGCCCCGGCGGCGACCGCACCGAGGACTCCCGCGCGGACGCGTCCGCCGACACCCCCCTCGACATCTCGCTCACCGATGAGGACGGCCGCCCCCGGCGGTTCGCCTACCCGCCGCAGCTGGTCGTCGTCGACGGCGGCCGGCCGCAGGTCGCGGCGGCCCGGCGGGCCCTGGACGAACTGGGCATCGACGACATCGCGGTGTGCGGCCTCGCCAAGCGGCTGGAGGAGGTCTGGCTGCCCCACGAGGACGACCCGGTCGTCCTGCCCCGCACCAGCGAGGGCCTCTACCTGCTCCAGCGGGTCCGTGACGAGGCGCACCGCTTCGCCATCACCTACCAGCGCGGCAAGCGCGCCAAGCGTTTCCGCTCCAGCCCCCTGGACGACGTGCCCGGCCTGGGCGAGACCCGCAAGCAGGCGCTGATCAAGCACTTCGGTTCGCTGAAGAGGCTCCGGTCGGCGACGATCGACCAGATCTGCGAGGTGCCCGGCATAGGCCGCAAGACGGCCGAGACCGTCGCCGCGGCCCTCGCCCGGGCCACCCCGGCCACGCCCGCCGTGAACACGGCGACGGGGGAGATCATGGAAGACGACGACGGGGTACTCGGAACGACGGGAACGACGACCGAGGCCTCCGGGGAGCCCGTATCCGCGGGCACCCCTGACGAACGACGGGGGCAGGAACCATGACGCAGCACGACGCACGATCCGGGGCGGCACGAGAACGGGCCGCCGCACCGGGGCCGGCGGACACCGCCACCGGACCCGCCGGACGGGACGGACGCACCCCCGGTGCGGCCGGCGGACCGGCGAAGCCCCATCCCGGGGCCGAAGCGGACCGGGCGGCCCCGTCCCACCCCACGACCGCCGGGGAGGCGGACCCCCACACGGACCGCCCCGACGAGCACCAGAACGACGGAGCAGAAGTGAGCACGGGCAAGGAAACAGCCGGGACGGCCAACGACGCCGCCATCCCCGAGCTGGTGATCATCTCCGGAATGTCCGGGGCGGGCCGCTCGACGGCGGCGAAGTGTCTGGAGGACCTCGGCTGGTTCGTCGTCGACAACCTGCCGCCGGCGCTGATCCCCACCATGGTGGAGCTGGGCGCCCGCTCCCAGGGCAACGTGGCCCGCATCGCCGTCGTCGTCGACGTCCGCGGACGGCGATTCTTCGACAATCTGCGCGACTCCCTCGCCGACCTCGACTCGCGGGGCGTGACCCGGCGGATCGTCTTCCTGGAGTCCTCCGACGAGGCCCTGGTCCGCCGCTTCGAGTCGGTGCGCCGCCCGCACCCGCTCCAGGGCGACGGCCGCATCGTGGACGGCATCGCCGCCGAACGCGAGCTGCTGCGCGAGCTGCGCGGTGACGCGGACCTCGTGATCGACACCTCCAGCCTCAACGTGCACGAGCTGCGCGCCAAGATGGACGCCCAGTTCGCCGGTGACGAGGAGCCCGAGCTGCGGGCCACCGTCATGTCCTTCGGCTTCAAGTACGGGCTCCCCGTCGACGCCGACCTCGTGGTGGACATGCGCTTCCTGCCCAACCCGCACTGGGTCCCCGAACTGCGCCCCTTCACCGGCCTCAACGATGAGGTCTCCGGCTACGTTCTCAGCCAGCCCGGCGCCAAGGAGTTCCTCGACCGCTACACCGAGCTGCTCCAGCTCATCGCCGCGGGCTACCGTCGTGAGGGCAAGCGCTACGTGACCGTGGCCGTCGGCTGCACCGGCGGCAAACACCGGTCCGTGGCCATGTCGGAGAAGCTCGCCGCACGGCTCGCGGCCGAAGGCGTGGAGACGGTGGTCGTCCACCGGGACATGGGACGGGAATGACAGGACGTAGTCCGCGGCTGGGCAGGCTGCGCCGGGTGGCTCCGGAAGGGCGCGGCGGCAGACCCGCCGACGCCCGGGCCGCCCGGCCCGAACAGGCGCGCGGCGCCCGGCCGCGACGCCGGGGCGCCCAGCCCAAGGTCGTCGCGCTCGGCGGCGGCATGGGCCTGTCCGCCTCGCTCGCCGCGCTGCGCCGGATCACCGGCGACCTCACCGCCGTCGTCACCGTGGCCGACGACGGCGGCTCCAGCGGGCGGCTGCGCGACGAGCTGGGGGTGCTGCCGCCCGGTGACCTGCGCAAGGCGCTGGCCGCGCTGTGCGGCGACGACGACTGGGGCCAGACCTGGGCCCGGGTCATCCAGCACCGCTTCCAGTCCAAGGGCGACCTGCACGAACACGCGGTCGGCAACCTGCTGATCGTCGCCCTCTGGGAGCAGCTCGGCGACCACGTCCAGGCGCTCGACCTGGTCGGCAAGCTCCTCGGGGCGCACGGACGGGTGCTGCCCATGTCCGCCGTCCCGCTGGAGCTCCAGGCCCTGGTCAGGGGCCACGACCCGGGCCGTCCGGAGGACGTGGACACCGTGCGGGGCCAGGCCACCGTCGCCCTGACCCCCGGCGACGTGCAGTCGGTGCACCTGGTGCCCGCCGACCCGCCCGCCGTGCCCGAGGCGGTCGAGGCGGTGCTCGACGCGGACTGGGTGGTGCTCGGGCCCGGCTCCTGGTTCTCCTCGGTCATCCCGCACCTGCTCGTGCCCGAACTGCTGGACGCGCTCGCGCAGACCAAGGCCCGCCGGGTGCTCTCGTTGAACCTGGCCCCGCAGCCGGGAGAAACCGAGGGCTTCTCCCCGCAGCGTCATTTGGAGGTTTTGGGACGACACGCCCCTAAACTCGCCCTGGACGTGGTGCTGGCCGACGAGGCCGCCGTGCCCGACCGTGACTCGCTCACCGATGCCGCGAAACGGTTCGGCGCCGCGGTCGAGCTGGCTCCGGTCGCCCGGACCGACGGGACCCCGAGGCACGACCCGGAGCTGCTGGCCGCCGCGTACGACCGTATTTTTCGGATGCATGGAAGGATCGGCCCATGGCGATGACGGCAGCGGTGAAGGACGAGATCTCCCGGCTCCCCGTCACCCGGACCTGCTGCAGAAAGGCGGAGGTCTCCGCCGTGCTGCGGTTCGCCGGCGGCCTCCACCTGGTGAGCGGGCGCATCGTGATCGAGGCGGAGCTGGACACCGCGATGGCGGCCCGCCGCCTCAAGCGGGACATCCTGGAGATCTTCGGGCACGCCTCGGAACTGATCGTGATGGCGCCGGGCGGACTGCGCCGGGGCTCGCGCTACGTCGTCCGGGTGGTCGCGGGCGGTGACCAGCTCGCCCGCCAGACCGGACTGGTCGACGGCCGGGGCCGCCCGATCCGGGGTCTGCCGCCGCAGGTGGTCTCGGGGGCCACCTGCGACGCCGAGGCCGCCTGGCGCGGTGCCTTCCTGGCGCACGGTTCGCTGACCGAGCCGGGCCGCTCCTCCTCCCTGGAGGTCACCTGCCCCGGTCCCGAGGCCGCGCTCGCCCTGGTCGGCGCCGCCCGCAGGCTCTCCATCGCGGCCAAGGCCCGCGAGGTGCGCGGTGTGGACCGGGTCGTGGTCCGCGACGGCGACGCCATCGGGGCGCTGCTGACCCGGCTCGGCGCCCATGAGTCGGTGCTCGCCTGGGAGGAGCGGCGGATGCGCCGCGAGGTGCGCGCGACCGCCAACCGCCTCGCCAACTTCGACGACGCCAACCTGCGCCGCTCGGCCCGCGCGGCCGTCGCCGCGGGGGCCCGGGTGCAGCGGGCCCTGGAGATCCTCGCCGACGACGTGCCCGAGCATCTCGCGGCGGCCGGGCGGCTGCGCATGGAGCACAAGCAGGCGTCCCTGGAGGAACTGGGCGCCCTCGCGGACCCGCCGCTGACCAAGGACGCCGTCGCCGGGCGCATCCGGCGGCTGCTGGCGATGGCCGACAAGCGCGCCTCGGACCTCGGTATCCCGGGCACGGAGGCGAACCTCAGCGAGGACATGGCCGACAATCTGGTCGGCTGACGGCCGTCAGCGGTCAGCCGGCGGCCGACCAGATTGTCGGCCGACCGGCCGGAGCCGCCGCGCCGCTCGGGTGGCCCGGAGCGTCCGTCGCCGGGCCACCCCCCCCTGTCCGGTCGCCCGCCCGTGCGGGCACCAGCCCGGCCGGTCGGCCGCATACGGGTCCCGGTGGCTCGGGCGGCCGTGCCGGGGGAGTGCGCGGGTGGCCCGGGGCACTGCCGGACCGGTACGCCGACAACGGTTCCCCGGACGGGGACTCCGCATGATCGCAGGACCGGGTTCCGTCCCACGGCCGGGAAGCCGCCCGACGCCCGCCCGACCGTCCGCGCGGATCCGCTCGGCCGTCCGAGAGGCGGGCACATGGCCGGAGGCGACATGCCGAACGCCTCGCCGAAGCCGGAGCACCGTACGGGGAGGCGGGGAGGAGCGGCACCGGGGTCACGTGGAGTGGTCCGTCGCACCGGCGGCTCGGGTGACCACCGGCCCGACCCTCCGCGTGATCCCGTCCCGCCTCTCCACGTGACCCTGGCCCGACCGTCCGCGCGATCCCGGTCCGCCTCTCCGCGCGATCCCGGTCCGACCGTCCGCGCGATCCAGCAGGGCCCGTCCGCGCGGCCGCCACGGGGTCACCCAGGGGGAGGCCGTCCCGCCCGGCCGCGGAGCGCCGGCCCTGCCGTTCCCGGAGAACCATTCCCGGAGCACTGCCCCCGGAGCGCCGCCCCGCGCCCCGGAGCGCCCCGCGCCCCGGACCACCCCGTGCCCGCCTGCGCCGCCCGCTCAGCCCAAGGCACCGCCCGACCGCCCGACCGCCCGGAACGGCCCCCTCCGGAGCCGCCGGAGCCCCTCCGTATCCGCAGCGACGGCCCCGGCCGCCCTCCGCCGCCGCTCGACGAGCATCGCCGTTCGTACCCAACACCCCTCCCCCCGCGTCCAGTTGAGTGACCCGTGCCGCTCCCCGCGTGTCCCTTCCGCGCTCTTGACTCGATCATGGGGTGTCATGAGCCTGGCATCTGTTCGCCTGCCGTGGCGGACCCACGCTAGGGGGCTTCATGAGACTCAGAGCGAGATCGATCCTCGCTGCCGGCGCGCTCCTGATCGGCGGAGCGGCCATCGCGCCCGTCGCCCAGGCCCGCCCCGCACAGCCCGCGCCGCCCGCCCACCCCGCGGAGGCCGCCACCCCGGACCCGGACGGGGTCAAGGTCTTCCGCGCCGAGGTCACCCGCGAGCAGGTGCCCCTGCTGCTCGCCGCCGGACAGGACGGCCGGGAACTCGGCGAGCTGGTCCCCGGCCGGGGCAGCGCCACCGTCGAGGTGTACCTCACCGACCGGCAGGCGGACACCCTGCGCGAACAGGGGGTCGGCCTCACCGAGCACACCCTGACCGCCCGCGCCGAGCGGCGCGTGGCCCGGGCCGGAGAGGGCGTCTTCCGCCCGTACAGCGGCAGCGGCGGCCTGAAGGAGGAGATCCTGCGGACCGCGCGGGAGAACCCCGGGCTCACCAAGGCCGTCTCCATCGGCCGGACCGTCCGCGGCCAGGAGATCCTGGCGCTCAAGGTGACCGGCGGCGCGAAGAGGTCCCGGGACGGCTCCAGGCCCGCCGTCCTCTACATGTCCAACCAGCACGCGCGCGAGTGGATCACCCCGGAGATGACCCGGCGGCTGATGCACCACTACCTGGACAACTACCGCACGGACCGCCGGATCAGGAGGATCGTCGACTCCACCGAGCTGTGGTTCGTGCTGTCGGCCAACCCCGACGGCTACGACTACACCTTCCAGGACCCCGCCAACCGGCTGTGGCGCAAGAACCTGCGCGACACCAACGGCGACGGCGTCATCGGCACCGGCGACGGCGTCGACCTGAACCGGAACTTCTCCTACAAGTGGGGCTACGACGACGAGGGTTCCTCACCGAGCCCCAGCAGCCAGACCTACCGCGGCCCCGGCCCCGCCTCCGAGCCCGAGACCCGGGCGATCGACGCCTTCCAGAAGCGCATCGGGTTCGACTACGGCATCAACTACCACTCCGCCGCCGAGCTCCTGCTCTACGGCGTCGGCTGGCAGGTCGCCACCGGCACGCCCGACGACATCGCCTACCGGGCGCTCGCCGGGACACCGGGGAACTCCGCGATCCCCGGCTACCGCCCGCAGGTCTCCTCGGAGTTGTACACCACCAACGGCGAGGCGGACGGACACGCCGCCAACGTCAACGGCCTGTCGATGTTCACCCCCGAGATGTCGACGTGCCAGACCGCCTCCGCGGTGGACCCCGACGACGCGTGGGACCCGCGCGACTGCCGCTCCGGCTTCACCTTCCCGGACGACGAGAAGCTGATCCAGGGGGAGTTCGCCAAGAACATCCCCTTCGCGCTCTCCGTCGCCGAGACCGCCGCCCACCCGGACCGGCCCGCCTCCTCCGTCGGCCTGGACGCGCCCGACTTCACCCCGGCGCCCTTCACCACCTCCTACGCGCGCGGCGCCGACCAGGAGGTGTCGGTCGTCGTACGGAAGTCGGTGCGCGACAAGGAGCTGAAGTACCGCGTCAACGGGGGCCGCACGCACGACATGGCGCTCCGGCCGTGGCGCGGCGGCGAGACCTACGGCGGCGAGGACAACCTCCACTTCGACGAGTACCGGGCCAAGGTCAAGGACGGCGACCGGGGGGACCGGGTGGAGGTCTGGTTCACCGGTGAGCGCGCGGACGGCCGCCGCACCGAGAGCACCCACTTCACCTACACCGTCGCCGAACGGCCCCGCGCCGACGCCCTCGTCGTCGCCGAGGAGGGCACCCGGGCCACCCGGGCCGGGGACTACCTGGCCGCGCTGCGGGCCAACGGCCGGCGCGCCGCCGTCTGGGACGTCGCCACCCAGGGCGCCCCCGACGCGCTCGGCGTCCTCAGCCACTTCGGGACCGTCGTCCACTACACCGGCGCCTCGGCGCCCGGCAGCGCCACCCAGCTCGCACTGCGGGCCCACCTCAACGAGGGCGGCAAGCTGATCGAGGCCGGCGAGCAGGCCGGCGGCAGCGTCGACCTGGGCGGCGGCGCCCTCTCCGACGACTTCAGCCAGTACTACCTGGGCGCCCACACCCGCGGTGCCGCCCCCGGGGCCGCGGGCTTCACCGGCGCCGGAGCGCTCGCCGGAGCCACCGGCGCGCTCGGCGACGCACCCGGCAACCCGCTGGACCGGCCCGGTTCCTACAGCCTCACCTCCGAGGCCGACGGCAACCCGCGGTTCGCTAGCCGGGGCGCCGGGACCTACACCGGGGCCGTCAACCCCTACGGTCCCCACGCCGGTGCGTGGATGGCCGCCGCCGTCCACACCGACGACGCCTACAAGCGCCTCACCCGCACCATCGACCTCACCGGCGTCAGTGCCGCCGACCGGCCCACGCTCCGCACCCAGCTCCTGTGGGACACCGAGCGCGGCTACGACCACGCCCTGGTCGAGGCGCACACCACCGGCGCCGCCGACTGGACCACCCTGCCCGAAGCCGGCGGTGCCACCTCGGCCGCCGTGCCCGCGGAGTGCGAGGCCGGCTTCTACCTCGCCGACCACCCCTGGCTCTCCCACTACCTGACCCAGTCCGACACCGGCTGCGGCGCCACCGGCACCAGCGGCGCCTGGAACAGCCTCACCGGCTCCTCCGGCGGCTGGCGCCAGGCGGAGTTCGACCTGAGTGCCTACGCCGGACGCTCCGTCGAGGTCTCCCTCGCCTACGTCTCCGACCCCGGCAGCGGCGGCCGGGGCCTGCTCGCCGACGACATCTCCCTCGTCACCGGCGGCACTCCGGACGCGGCCGAGGGCTTCGAGTCCTCGCTCGGCGCCTGGCGGGTCACCGGGCCGCCCCCCGGCAGCCCCGCCGCACTGAAGGACTGGTCCCGCACCGGCGCCCTCTTCGGCACCCACGCGGCCGTCTCCACCGAGGACACCGTGCTGCTGGGCTTCGGCCTGGAGCACCTCACCGCGCCGGCCGACCGGACCGCTCTGCTCCGGCGCGCCCTGCGTGCCCTGGACGAGTGACATCGCCGTCAACGGGCACTGAGAGGACGTAAGGCGTCCGGGTGATCCGGCCCCGGGCCGCGGCCCGTACCCCCATCGGGGGGTACGGGCCGCGGCGCCGTGCGCGGCCTGTCTCGATGTCACCCCCCGGGTCCCGGAGAGGTAGGGTCGGAGGTGGTCGGGGACATCCCAAATACAGCTCGCCGGCACATCGGCCGGCGTACCAACGAGGAGATCGGTTCGTGACGATCCGCGTAGGCATCAACGGCTTTGGCCGCATCGGTCGCAACTACTTCCGCGCGCTGCTGGAGCAGGGTGCGGACATCGAGATCGTGGCTGTCAACGACCTGGGTGACACCGCGACCACCGCCCACCTGCTCAAGTACGACACCATCCTCGGCCGCCTCAAGCAGGAGGTGTCGCACACCGAGGACAGCATCACCGTCGGCGACCGGACCATCAAGGTCCTCTCCGAGCGCGACCCCGCCGACATCCCCTGGGGCGAGCTGGGTGTCGACATCGTCATCGAGTCGACCGGCATCTTCACCAAGAAGGCCGACGCCGGGAAGCACATCGCCGGCGGCGCCAAGAAGGTCATCATCTCCGCCCCGGCGAAGGACGAGGACGTCACCATCGTCATGGGCGTCAACGAGGGGACGTACGACCCGGCGAAGCACGACGTCATCTCCAACGCCTCCTGCACCACCAACTGCGTGGCGCCGATGGCGAAGGTGCTCGACGAGAACTTCGGCATCGTCAAGGGCCTGATGACGACGGTCCACGCGTACACCAACGACCAGCGCATCCTGGACTTCCCGCACAAGGACCTGCGCCGCGCCCGCGCCGCCGCCGAGAACATCATCCCGACCACCACCGGTGCCGCCAAGGCCACCGCCCTGGTCCTCCCGCAGCTCAAGGGCAAGCTGGACGGCATGGCCATGCGCGTCCCGGTTCCCACCGGCTCGGTCACCGACCTGGTCCTGGAACTCTCCCGCGAGGTCACCGAGGACGAGGTCAACGCCGCCTTCCAGAAGGCCGCCGAGGGCGAGCTGAAGGGCATCCTCTACTACACCGAGGACCCGATCGTCTCCTCGGACATCGTCAACTCCCCGGCGTCCTGCACCTTCGACTCCTCCCTGACCATGGTCCAGGAGGGCACGAGCGTGAAGGTCATCGGCTGGTACGACAACGAGTGGGGCTACTCCAACCGCCTCGTCGACCTCACGGTCTTCGTGGGCGACCGGCTCTGATCGCCTTCCCCAGGCATCCGACGCGGTGAGGACAGGGCCCGGACGGCGTGAGGTTGTTGTCACGCCCTCCGGGCCCTGACTCGCGTCCAGCACGACCAGTCCTCGTAGGATCACGAGCGACACAGAGCCTCTGGAGCCCCTGCATGAAGACGATCGACGAACTCCTCTCCGAAGGAGTCGCGGGCAAGCGTGTCCTCGTCCGCGCCGACCTCAACGTGCCGCTGGACGGCACCACCATCACCGACGACGGCCGCATCCGCGCCGTGGTGCCCACCGTGCGGGCCCTGGCCGACGCGGGCGCGCGGGTCATCGTCGCCTCGCACCTGGGCCGCCCCAAGGGCGCCCCCGACCCCGCCTTCTCCCTGGCCCCGGCCGCCGCCCGGCTCGGCGAACTCCTCGGCACCGAGGTCGCCTTCGCCGAGGACACCGTCGGCCCCTCCGCCGGGTCCACCGTGGCCGCGCTCACCGACGGCAGCGTCGCCGTCATCGAGAACCTCCGCTTCAACCCCGGCGAGACCGCCAAGGACGACGCCGAGCGCGCCGCCTTCGCCGACCGCCTCGCCGCTCTCGCCGACATCTACGTCGGCGACGGCTTCGGCGCCGTGCACCGTCGGCACGCCTCGGTCTTCGACCTGCCCGCACGGCTGCCGCACTACGCCGGACACCTCATCGCCACCGAGCTCGGCGTCCTGCGCAAGCTCACCGACGACGTGGCGCGGCCCTACGTGGTCGCCCTCGGTGGCGCCAAGGTCTCCGACAAGCTGGCCGTCATCGACGAACTGCTCGGCCGGGCCGACCGGATCCTCGTCGGCGGCGGCATGGTCTTCACCTTCCTCAAGGCCCAGGGCCACGAGATCGGCGTCTCCCTCGTCCAGGAGGACCAGATCCCGGCCGTCAGGGAGTACCTGGAGCGCGCCGAGAAGAGCGGTGTCGAGCTGGTCCTGCCGGTCGACCTCGTCGTGGCCGGCGGATTCCCGGACCTCAAGGCCAAGGCCCCGACCCACCCCGAGACCGTCGCCGCGGACGCCGTCCCCGCCGACCGCATGGGCCTGGACATCGGTCCCGAGACCCGCGCGCTGTACGCCTCGAAGCTCGCCGACGCCGCCACCGTCTTCTGGAACGGCCCCATGGGCGTCTTCGAGCACCCCGACTACGCCGAGGGCACCAGGGCGGTCGCCCAGGCCCTCGTCGACGCCCCCGGCTTCACCGTCGTCGGCGGCGGGGACTCGGCCGCGGCCGTGCGCACCCTCGGCTTCGACGAAAAGGCATTCGACCACATCTCGACCGGCGGCGGCGCCTCCCTCGAATACCTCGAGGGCAAGACGCTCCCCGGCCTCGCCGCACTGGAGGACTGACCGCGATGACCACCCGCACGCCGCTGATGGCGGGCAACTGGAAGATGAACCTCAACCACCTGGAGGCCATCGCCCACGTCCAGAAGCTCGCCTTCGCCCTGGCCGACAAGGACTACGACGCCGTCGAGGTCGCCGTCCTGCCGCCCTTCACCGACCTGCGCTCCGTGCAGACCCTGGTGGAGCACGACAAGCTGAAGATCAAGTACGGCGCCCAGGACATCTCCGCCCACGACGGCGGCGCCTACACCGGCGAGATCTCCGGCGCCATGCTGGCCAAGCTCCGCTGCGCCTACGTCGCGGTCGGCCACTCGGAGCGCCGCCAGTACCACGCCGAGACCGACGAGCTGGTGAACGCCAAGGTCAAGGCCGCCTACAAGCACGGTCTGACCCCGATCCTCTGTGTCGGCGAGGAGCTGGAGGTCCGCGAGGAGGGCCGGCACGTCGCCCACACCCTCGCCCAGGTCGAGGGCGGCCTCAAGGACGTCCCCGCCGAGCAGGCCGAGACCGTCGTCATCGCCTACGAGCCCGTGTGGGCCATCGGCACCGGCAAGGTCTGCGGAGCCGAGGACGCCCAGGAGGTCTGCGCGGCCATCCGCGGCAGGCTCGCCGAGCTGTACTCCCAGGAGCTGGCCGACGGGGTCCGCATCCAGTACGGCGGCTCCGTGAAGTCGGGCAACGTCGCCGAGATCATGGCGCAGCCCGACATCGACGGCGCCCTGGTCGGCGGCGCCTCGCTGGACACGGACGAATTCGTCGGGATCGTGCGCTTCCGCGACCAGTAGGGACCGGTACGCCGCCCGCCATCACGATCAGTGAGTATGCGGGGGCGGCGATACGTCGTACCCTTGCGGGGGCGCGGTGGTGAGCTGCCACCGTGCCCCCGCCGTCCGTCAGAGATCCGAGGAAGTTGGTCCAGCCGTGGTTATGGGGTTCTCGATCGCCCTGATCATCTTCAGCCTGCTGCTGATGCTGCTGGTGCTGATGCACAAGGGAAAGGGCGGCGGCCTCTCCGACATGTTCGGTGGCGGCATGCAGTCGTCCGTCGGCGGCTCCTCGGTCGCCGAGCGCAACCTCGACCGGATCACCGTGGTGGTCGGTCTGCTCTGGTTCGCCTGCATCATGGTGCTCGGCCTGCTCATGAAGGCCAACAACTGACGCGGTCAACGCGTTTCGCACTTCTCCACGTAAAGCCCCATGTTCGGTACGCGCCCCGTGGCGCGGCCTATCATGGGGCTTGCGTCTGTGTCCGGGACTCGCAACTCCCGTCACTGGACGCGCGTTGGGCCTTACGTAGACTGAGGCGCTCGCAGTGAAGCGAAGCCGACTCGCTTCGGGCACCATCACGCAGGGAGTTACGACCGTGGCAAGTGGCAACGCGATCCGGGGGAGCCGGGTCGGGGCGGGGCCGATGGGCGAGGCCGAGCGAGGCGAGTCCGCCCCGCGTCTGCGCATCTCCTTCTGGTGCTCCAACGGACACGAGACCCAGCCGAGCTTCGCGAGCGACGCCCAGGTCCCGGAGACCTGGGACTGCCCGCGCTGCGGCTTCCCCGCCGGCCAGGACCGGGACAATCCGCCGGCCCCCCCGCGCACCGAGCCCTACAAGACGCACCTCGCGTACGTGCGCGAGCGCCGCAGCGACGCGGACGGCGAGGCGATCCTCGCCGAGGCGCTCGCCAAGCTCCGGGGCGAGATCTGAGCCCTCCTTCCCCTTGATCCCGGACCCGGCCGGTCCGTGGAGCACGGCTGTCCTGCCGATCAATTAGGTTGATCGCAGAGGGGCAACCGCGACAAGGAAGAAGGCTGACTCCGACATGAACGCAGACGCCCGTACACGGCTCGACCGGCTGCCGGAATGGGCCGCGCTGGCCGACCACCGCGCGCAGCTCGGTGACGTACGACTGCGCGAACTGTTCGACGCCGATCCCGGGCGCGGCACCCGTCTGGTGCTGCGGGTGGGCGATCTGTACGTGGACCACTCCAAGCACCTGGTGACGGACGAGACGCTGCGGCTGCTGCGGGGGCTGGCCGCGGCGGTGGACGTGGCGGGGCTGCGGGACGCGATGTTCCGCGGTGAGCGGATCAACGTGACCGAGGACCGGGCGGTGCTGCACACGGCGTTGCGCGCGCCGCGGGGCGCCGTGGTGGAGTCCGGCGGGGAGAACGTGGTTCCGGCGGTGCACGAGGTGCTCGACCGGATGGGGGCGTTCGCCGAGCGGGTGCGGTCCGGGGAGTGGCGCGGATTCACGGGGCGGCGGATCCGCACCGTGGTGAACATCGGGATCGGCGGGTCGGACCTGGGTCCTGCGATGGCGTTCGAGGCGCTGCGGGCCTTCTCGGACCGTTCGCTGGGGTTCCGTTTCGTCTCCAACGTGGACGGCGCGGACCTCCACGAGGCGCTGTGGGGGCTGGACCCCGCGGAGACGCTGTTCGTGGTGGTGTCGAAGACCTTCACGACGGTGGAGACGGTGACCAACGCGTCGTCGGCGCGGTCCTGGCTGCTGGCCGGGCTGGGCGACGAGGAGGCGGTGGCCCGGCACTTCGTGGCGGTGTCGACGAACGCGGAGGAGGTGGCGCGGTTCGGCATCGACACGGCGAACATGTTCGGGTTCTGGGACTGGGTGGGGGGCCGCTACTCCTTCGACTCCGCGGTCGGCCTGTCGTTGATGGTGGCGGTCGGGGCGGAGCGGTTCGGCGAACTGCTGGACGGCTTCCGGACGGTGGACGAGCACTTCCGGTCGGCTCCGGCGGAGGAGAACGTGCCGCTGCTGATGGGGCTGCTGGGGGTGTGGTACCGGAACTTCTTCGGCGCGCAGTCGCACGCGGTGCTTCCGTACAGCCACTACCTGTCGCGGTTCACGGCGTATCTCCAGCAACTGGACATGGAGTCGAACGGGAAGTCGGTGACCCGGGCCGGGGAGCCGGTGGAGTGGGCGACGGGCCCGGTGGTGTGGGGGACGCCGGGGACGAACGGGCAGCACGCGTACTTCCAGCTGCTGCACCAGGGGACGGAGCTGGTCCCGGCGGACTTCATCGGATTCGCCCGTCCGCATCCGGAGTTGGGGCCGGTCCTGGCGGAGCAGCACGACCTGCTGATGGCGAACTTCTTCGCGCAGACCCAGGCGCTGGCCTTCGGCAGGACGGCGTCCGAGGTGCGGGCGGAGGGGGTGGCGGAGGAGTTGGTGGGGCCCCGGACGTTCGAGGGCGGGCGTCCGACGACGACGGTGCTGGCACCGGAGCTGACGCCGTCGGTGCTGGGGCAGCTGATCGCGCTGTACGAGCACAAGGTGTTCGTGCAGGGCGCGGTGTGGGACATCGACTCCTTCGACCAGTGGGGCGTGGAGCTGGGCAAGGTCCTCGCCCGGCGCTTGGAACCCGCCCTGACCGGCACCGGCACCGTCGCCGGCCTCGACCCCTCCACGGCCGCGCTCGTGGCCGCCTACCGGGAGTCGCGCGGCCGGGAGTGACGGCCGGGCCCATCCCGTAGACTCCTCCGCGATCAAGGACATGGTGACTCGGGGGAGTAGGACATGGCTGGTTCGCCCGGCGGTTGGACGGGCGGCGGGCTGAGGGCACGGGACGTGCTGCGTCCCAAGCGCGCCGCGCGCGCGGCCTTCCACCCGGCCTGGATACCGGACGCGATCGACCCGGCCGTGGAGCGGCTCAAACGGGCCCGCCTCATCGCCGGGCTGGTCGCCGCCGTCGGCGTCTACACCTTCGTCGAGGGCGGCTTCTCGTTCGACGAGATCCTGGAGAACATGCTGACGGCCTCCGTCGTCCTGCTCTTCATCACCCCGCTCACCGTGGGGGTGATGGTGCTCGTCTGGCGGCGCGGCGGGACCGTCCGCTCCATCCGGACGCCCCTGCTCAACTCGCTGAAGCTGCTGCTGCTCTTCGTGGGCTCGATCGTGCTGACGGTCTTCCTGCTGCAGATCTCGATGGGCTTCTACACGCTGCTGCTCGGGCCGCTCGCCCTGTGGCTGCTGGTCGTGGTGGCCCGGGGCGCGGTGCACGTCTCCGGCAACTTCTTCGGCACCGCGGGGGTGCACCGCTGCCTGCCGCCGCTGCTGGCCACCGTGACGACCTGGCTGATGGCCGTTCCCGACCTGGTCACGGGCGATCTGCACGGGCTGAGCCTGACGATGGGCGTGGTCTTCATCCTGGGCGCGCCCGTGACGGTCACCTGCATCGCGCTGCTGGAGGCGGGGCGGCTGCGGCGCCACTACGGCATCCGGCTCGCCGCCCACCCGGCCCCGACGGGGCCCCTCACGGGGCGGATGCCGCCGATGCCGCCCCCGATGCCCCCGACGGCTCCGATGCCCCCGCCGGTGCCGCCCGTGCCCCCGCCGTACGGTGTCCCGCCGCCGGGCAGCCCCTACGGACACCGGCCCCGGGGCAATCCGTACGCTCCACCCCCGGGCAACCCCTACGGGACGCCGCAGGGCGATCCCTACGGCGTCCCGCCCCACGGCAACCCCTACGGACGCGACCCGTACGGGCGGTGACCCGGCCGGGGAGCGGGCGGGAGCGGGCCCCGGCCCGGCGGGGCACCCGGGCCCACGGAGGCGGCGGGCCCTGAGCGGGGCCGGCCCCGACGACGGCGGGACGCGGGACGCGGCGGGCCCCGGACGGGACCGCGCCGGGGCGGCCCGGACCGCACGCGGGACCAACGGCGAAGGGCCGGGGCGCCGGGGGAGAACCCCGGTGCCCCGGCCCTTCGCCGCGACGCGGCCGGTTACGCCGACGCCGGCGGATACAGGGACCTCGGCAGCCGCGCGGCCGCCGCCGAGTCCAGCAGCCACAGAGTGCGGGAGCCGCCCCGGGCGCCCGCCGCCGGGGCCTGGACCTCGCCCGCGCCCGAGAGGGCCATCGCCACCGCGTTCGCCTTGTCCTCGCCCGCCGCCAGCAGCCACACCTCGCGGGCGGCGCGGATGGCGGGCAGGGTCAGCGAGATCCGGGTGGGCGGCGGCTTCGGCGAGCCGTGCACCCCGACCACCGTGCGCTCCGTCTCCCGCACCCCCGGGTGCTCCGGGAACAGCGAGGCCACATGGGTGTCCGGGCCGACCCCGAGCAGCAGCACGTCGAAGGACGGCACGGCGACGGGGTCCCCGGGCCGCGCCGCCCGGGCCAGCTCCGCCGCGTAGGCCGCCGCGGCGGCCTCCACGTCGGTGCCGTACGGGCCGTCCGAGGCGGGCATCGGATGCACCCGCTCCGGCGTCAGCGGCACCGCGTCCAGCAGGGCCTCGCGGGCCTGCGTGAGGTTGCGCTCCGGGTCGCCGGACGGCAGGAACCGCTCGTCGCCCCACCAGAGGTCGACGCGGGTCCAGTCGACGGCGTCCCGGGCCGTGGACGAGGCGAGGGCGGCCAGCAGCCCGTTGCCGTTGCGGCCGCCGGTCAGCACGACGGACGCCGAGCCCCGGGCCGCCTGGGCGTCCACGATCCTCGTGACCAGACGGGCCGCCGCGGCCTCGGCCATCAGCTCCTTGTCCCGGTGCACGACCACCTGGGGAGTGCTCACTTGGCCACCGTCCTCTTCGCCGGGGTCTTCCTCCGGGCCTTCGCGGGCGCCTTCGCGTCGTCCCCGGCCGCTCCCTCGGCGGCCGCGGCGTCGTCCGCGGAGTCCCCGGACCCGCCGGACCTGCCGGAGCCCCCGGCACCGTCACCGCTCGCGTCCGCGGAGCCGGAGCCGTCCCCGGCGTCCGTCCCGCCGGGCGCGTCCGGCGCGGCCAGCCGGTCCACGCCGTAGCGCAGCGCCGACGCGTAGGTGTCGTCCGGGTCCAGGCGCCGCAGCTCCTCCGCGATCAGCTCGGCCGTCTCGCGGCGCTTGAGCGCCACCGCGCGGGCCGGCTGCCCCTTGATGGACAGGGTGGCCAGCGAGCCGTCCGCCCGGTCCAGCACGACCGGACCGCAGTCGGTCTCCATCCGGACGGCGGTCAGCCCCGGTCCCCCGGAGGCGGTGCGCCGCACCGGCACCTCCAGCCGGTCCGCGAGCCACATGGCCAGCAGCTCGCAGCTCGGGTTGTACTCCTCGCCCTCCACCTCGACGCCCTGCACCGTGCAGTCGACCTGGTCCAGCGCCGCCGCCAGCATCGAGCGCCACGGGGTGATCCGGGTCCAGGACAGGTCGGTGTCGCCCGGGGTGTAGGCGTCGGCGCGGGCCACCAGCTCGCCCACCGGGTCCTCGCAGGCGTAGGTGTCGGTGACCCGGCGCTGGGCCAGCGCGCCCAGCGGGTCCCGGGCGGGGTGCAGCGGCGCGTTCACCGGCCACCAGACCACCACCGGGGCGTCCGGCAGCAGCAGCGGCAGGACCACCGACTGGGCGTGGTCCACCACATCGCCGTACAGCCGCAGGACAATCGTTTCCCCCGTGCCGGCGTCGGTGCCGAGGCGGACCTCGGCGTCCAGCCGGGACTGGGTGCGGTCCCGGGGGGAGCGCGAGACCCGCTTGATGACGACGAGGGTGCGCGAGGGGTGCTCGTGCGCGGCGTCGCTCGCCGCCCTCAGCGCGTCGTAGGCGTTCTCCTCGTCCGTGACGATGACCAGCGTGAGCACCATGCCGACGGCCGGGGTGCCGATGGCCCTGCGGCCGAGCACCAGCGCCTTGTTGATCTTGCTGGCCGTGGTGTCCGTGAGGTCTGTCTTCATGGCCGGCGCCAGCTCCGTCCGTCTCGCTCCAGCATCTCGTCCGCCTCCACGGGGCCCCAGGTCCCCGCCGGGTACTGCGCGGGGGTGCCGTTCTCGTCCCAGTACCGCTCGATCGGGTCGAGGATCTTCCAGGACAGCTCGACCTCCTCGGTGCGCGGGAAGAGGTTGGCGTCGCCGAGCAGCACGTCCAGGATGAGGCGCTCGTACGCCTCCGGGCTGGACTCCGTGAAGGACTCCCCGTAGGCGAAGTCCATGGACACGTCCCGGATCTCCATCGAGGTGCCGGGCACCTTGGAGCCGAACCGGACGGTGACGCCCTCGTCGGGCTGGACGCGGATNACGANNGCGTTCNNGCCCAGCTCCTCNGTNGCNGTNGTGTCGAAGGGGGAGTGCGGGGCCCGCTGGAAGACCACCGCGATCTCCGTCACCCGGCGGCCCAGCCGCTTGCCGGTGCGCAGGTAGAAGGGGACGCCCGCCCAGCGGCGGTTGTCGATCCCGACCTTGATCGCGGCGTAGGTGTCGGTCTTCGAGGCGGGGTCGATGCCCTCCTCCTCCAGGTAGCCGACGGCCTTCGCGCCGCCCTGCCACCCGGCCGCGTACTGCCCGCGCACCGTGTCCCGGCCCAGGTCCCTGGGGAGCCGGACGGCGCCGAGCACCTTGGTCTTCTCGGCGGCCAGCGCGTCCGCGCCGAAGGAGGCGGGCTCCTCCATGGCGGTCAGCGCCAGCAGTTGCAGCAGATGGTTCTGGATGACGTCGCGGGCGGCGCCGATGCCGTCGTAGTACCCGGCCCGGCCGCCGATCCCGATGTCCTCCGCCATGGTGATCTGCACGTGGTCGACGTAGGAGCGGTTCCAGACCGGCTCGAACATCGTGTTGGCGAAGCGGAGCGCCAGGATGTTCTGGACGGTCTCCTTGCCGAGGTAGTGGTCGATGCGGAACACCTGGTCCGAGGCGAAGACCTCGTGGACGATGGCGTTCAGCTCCTCGGCCGACCGCAGGTCGTGGCCGAACGGCTTCTCGATCACCGCGCGCCGCCACGAACCGCCGGACTGGTCGGCGAGCCCGTGCTTCTTGAGCTGCTGGATGACCACGGGGAACGACTTCGGCGGCACCGAGAGGTAGAAGGCGAAGTTGCCGCTGGTGCCCTGGGCCTTGTCCAGCTCGTCGATGGTGGCGCGCAGCCGCTCGAACGCGTCGTCGTCGTCGAAGGTGCCCTGCACGAAGCGCATCCCCTGGATGAGCTGCTGCCAGACCTCCTCGCGGAACGGCGTGCGGGAGTGCTCCTTGACGGCGTCGTGCACGACCTGCGCGAAGTCCTCGTGCTCCCAGTCCCGGCGGGCGAACCCGACGAGCGAGAAGCCCGGCGGCAGCAGACCGCGGTTGGCGAGGTCGTACACGGCGGGCATGAGCTTCTTGCGGGACAGATCGCCGGTGACGCCGAAGATGACCAGGCCCGACGGCCCCGCGATGCGCGGGAGCCGTCGGTCTGCGGGGTCACGCAGCGGATTGCTGCTCGACAATTTCTAGCCCTCCGAGGGAGCGAGGCGCTTCAGCTCCGCCTCCGTGGACTCCAGCAGGTCGTTCCAGGCCGTCTCGAACTTCTCGACGCCCTCGTCCTCGAGCAGCCGGACGACCTCGTCGTAGGAGATGCCCAGCTTCTCGACCGCGTCCAGGTCGGCGCGGGCCCGCTCGTACGTCCCGGTGACGGTGTCGCCGGTGATCTCGCCGTGGTCCTCGGTGGCCACCAGGGTCGCCTCCGGCATGGTGTTCACCGTGTTGGGCGCGACCAGGTCGGTGACGTACATGGTGTCGCTGTACGCCTTGTCCTTGACGCCCGTCGACGCCCACAGCGGACGCTGGCGGTTGGCGCCCAGCTTCTCCAGGTCGTTCCAGCGGTCCGAGGAGAAGACCTCCTCGTACGCCTGGTAGGCGAGCCGGGCGTTGGCGACGGCGGCCCGGCCGCGCAGGGCCTTGGCCTCGTCGGTGCCCAGCTCGTCGATCCGCCGGTCGATCTCGGTGTCCACGCGGGACACGAAGAAGGACGCCACCGAGTGGATCTTCGACAGCTCCAGGCCGCGCTCCCGGGCCTTCTCCAGACCGGTGAGGAAGGCGTCCATGACCGCGCGGTAGCGCTCCAGCGAGAAGATCAGCGTGACGTTGACGCTGATGCCCAGGCCGATGGTCTCCGCGATGGCCGGCAGCCCGGCCTCGGTCGCGGGGATCTTGATCAGGGTGTTGGGCCGGTCCACCAGCCAGGCGAGCTGCTTGGCCTCCGCGACCGTCGCCCGGGTGTCGTGCGCCAGGCGCGGGTCCACCTCGATGGAGACCCGGCCGTCCTTGCCCTCCGTGGCGTCGAAGACCGGTCGCAGGATGTCGGCGGCGTCGCGGACGTCCGCCGTGGTGATCATCCGGATGGCCTCCTCGACGGTGACCCGGCGCGCGGCGAGGTCGGCGAGCTGACGGTCGTAGCCGTCGCCCTGCGAGATGGCCTTCTGGAAGATCGAGGGGTTGGTGGTGACGCCCACGACGTGCTGCTGGTCGATCAGCTCGGCGAGGTTGCCGGACGTGATCCGCTTGCGCGACAGGTCGTCCAGCCAGATCGCGACGCCTTCGTCGGAAAGGCGCTTCAGTGCGTCTGTCATGGAAAATGCATCTCCTACGTGTCGTATACGGGCGTCAGCGCTGAGCCGCGGCGAGGGATTCCCGCGCGGCGGCGGCCACGTTGCCGGCGGTGAAGCCGTACTCCTGGAAGAGGACCTTGCCGTCCGCGGACGCGCCGAAGTGCTCCAGGGAGACGATGCGGCCCGCGTCCCCGACGTACTTGTGCCAGGTCAGGCCGATCCCGGCCTCGACCGCGACGCGCGCCTTCACGGACGGGGGCAGGACGCCGTCCCGGTACCCCTGGTCCTGCTGTTCGAACCACTCCACCGACGGCATGGACACCACCCGCGTCGGCACCCCCTCGGCCTGGAGCCGCTCCCGGGCCTCGACGGCGAGGTGCACCTCGGAGCCGGTGGCGATCAGCAGCACCTGCGGCTCGCCGCCCTCGGCCTCGAACAGGACGTAGCCGCCGCGGGCCGCGTTCTCGTCGGGCTCGTAGGTCGGCACGCCCTGGCGGGTCAGCGCCAGGCCGTGCGGCTGTCCCTTGCCGTACTCCTTGGTCCAGCGGCGCAGGATCTCGCGCCAGGCGATGGCCGTCTCGTTGGCGTCGGCCGGACGGACCACGTTCAAGCCCGGGATGGCGCGCAGCGAGGCCAGGTGCTCGACCGGCTGGTGGGTCGGGCCGTCCTCGCCCAGGCCGATGGAGTCGTGGGTCCACACGTACGTCACCGGCAGGTGCATCAGGGCCGACAGCCGCACCGCGTTGCGCATGTAGTCGGAGAACACCAGGAAGGTGCCGCCGAAGATGCGCGTGTTGCCGTGCAGGGCGATGCCGTTCATCTCCGCGGCCATCGCGTGTTCGCGGATGCCGTAGTGGATGGTGCGCCCGTAGGGGTCCGCCTCCGGCAGGGGGTTGCCCGCCGGGAGGAAGGACGAGGTCTTGTCGATGGTGGTGTTGTTGGAGCCCGCGAGGTCGGCCGAGCCGCCCCACAGCTCCGGGATCACCGCGCCGAGGGCCTGGAGGACCTTGCCGGACGCGGCGCGGGTGGCGACGCCCTTGCCCGCCTCGAAGACCGGGATCCTCTCCTCCCAGCCCTTGGGCAGCTCGCCCGCGGCCACCCGGTCGTACTCGGCGGCGCGCTCCGGGTTGTTGTCCCGCCACTGCCGGAAGGACTTCTCCCACACCGCGCGGGCCGCCCGGCCGCGCTCCAGCGCGCCGCGGGTGTGGCCGATGACCTCGTCGGAGACCTCGAAGGTCCGCTCCGGGTCGAAGCCCAGGACGCGCTTGGTGGCGGCGACCTCCTCGTCGCCGAGCGCCGAGCCGTGTGAGGCCTCGGTGTTCTGCGCGTTCGGGGCGGGCCAGGCGATGATCGAGCGCATGGCGATGAAGGACGGCCGGTCGGTGACCCGCCGGGCCTCCTCGACGGCCGCGTGGATCGCCGCCGGGTCCAGGTCGCCGTCCGCCTTGGGCTCCACGCGCTGCACGTGCCAGCCGTAGGCCTCGTAGCGCTTGACGGTGTCCTCGGAGACGGCGGTCTCGGTGTCGCCCTCGATCGAGATGTGGTTGTCGTCCCACAGCAGGACCAGGTTGCCGAGCTTCTGGTGGCCCGCCATGGAGGACGCCTCCGCGGAGATGCCCTCCTGGAGGCAGCCGTCACCGGCGATGCAGTACACGAAGTGGTCGAAGGGGGACTCGCCCTCGGCGGCCTCCGGGTCGAACAGACCGCGCTCGTAGCGGGCGGCCATGGCCATGCCCACCGCGTTGGCGACGCCCTGGCCGAGCGGCCCGGTCGTGGTCTCCACGCCCGTGGTGTGGCCGTACTCCGGGTGGCCGGGGGTCTTGGAGCCCCAGGTCCGGAAGGCCTTGAGATCGTCCAGCTCCAGACCGAAACCGGCCAGGTAGAGCTGTGTGTAGAGGGTCAGCGACGAGTGGCCGGCGGACAGCACGAAGCGGTCGCGGCCGACCCAGTTCGCGTCGGCCGGGTCGTGCCGCATCACCTTCTGGAAGAGGGTGTAGGCCGCGGGTGCCAGGCTCATCGCCGTTCCCGGATGGCCGTTCCCGACCTTCTGTACGGCGTCGGCGGCCAGGACACGAGCGGTGTCCACGGCCCGCTGGTCCAGCTCGGTCCAGTCGAGGTCTGTGGTGGTCGGCTTGATGCTCACCCTGGGTCAGGGCTCCTCTCCACATGTCGGATGCCGGTGCGCGTGGCCGCGTCACCGGCTGCCGGCGCCTGGTCGTGCGTCGGCCGGCCGCTGCCGAGCCTACCCTTGGGAGGACGTGCGTTTTCCCCCGGAATCAAGACTGACGGGACTCTTCGGAAACCGCCTGCCGACTGGGCGGAAGCCGGTTCAGCAGGTGAATGCGGAGCCGCTCATCTGACCGCTCGAACGATCTTCGCCGCGCACGTCGGAGCACCCCCGTCAACACGACCCCACCCCCGGGGAGAACGGGGTATGGGCAACGTCTAAAGTGGCGTGGTACGCGCGAGCCTTCACCGGCACTTCACAGGGTGGCTCGCTGGGATGTCTCTGTCAGGGGTGTGCGTGACGGCCGTTGAATCCCGTCCTGCGGGGGTTATCGGGACGAGCCAGAGCCCGAGTCACCGGCCGTTCGGGGCCCGTGTCAAGGCGTTCGTGGCGCTGACCAAGCCGCGGATCATCGAGCTTCTGCTGATCACCACCGTTCCGGTGATGTTCCTCGCCGAACAGGGCGTGCCGGATCTGAGGCTGGTGCTGCTGACCTGCCTCGGCGGCTATCTGTCCGCGGGCGGCGCCAACGCGCTGAACATGTACATCGACCGCGACATCGACGCCCTGATGGAGCGGACCTCGCAGCGCCCGCTGGTCACCGGCATGGTCGGGCCGCGCGAGTGCCTGGCCTTCGGCATCGCCCTGGCGGTCGTCTCCACCCTGCTGTTCGGCCTCACGGTCAACTGGCTGTCGGCCTGGCTGTCGCTCGGCGCGCTCCTCTTCTACGTCGTCGTCTACACGATGATCCTCAAGCGCCGCACCTCGCAGAACATCGTCTGGGGCGGCATCGCGGGCTGCCTGCCGGTGCTGATCGGCTGGTCCGCGGTGACCAACTCGATGTCCTGGGCCCCGGTCGTCCTCTTCCTGGTGATGTTCTTCTGGACCCCGCCGCACTACTGGCCGCTGTCCATGAAGGTCAAGGAGGACTACGCGCGCGTGGGCGTCCCGATGCTCCCCGTCGTCGCCTCCAACAAGGTCGTCGCCCGGCAGATCGTGATCTACAGCTGGGTGATGGTGGCCGTCTCGCTGCTGCTCACCCCGCTCGGTTACACCGGCTGGTTCTACACGGCCGTCGCCCTGCTGGCCGGCGGCATGTGGCTGTGGGAGGCGCACGGGCTGCAGAACCGCGCCAAGGCCGAGGTGACGGGCTCCAGGCTCAAGGAGATGCGGCTGTTCCACTGGTCGATCACCTATGTGTCGGTGCTCTTCCTCGCCGTCGCGGTCGACCCCTTCCTGCGCTGAGCGGACCCACCCCGGCATCCTGCGGGCGGGAGTGCGTGGCCCGGGCCACGGACCCCGCCCGTCGCCGTCCGCTCTACCCGTCGGTAGCATCCTGCCCATGGCAGACACGCAGCAGATTGACGCGAAGGCCGGGCGCCAGGTGACGCGGCTCGCCCGGTGGATCGGCGCCTTCTCCCGGGCGCACGGCGGGGCCGAGGCCCAGGTGGCCTACCTCGGGCAGCGCGGCGCCCGGATCGTCCTCGTCGGCGCGGACGGCATCTGGGGCGACCTCGTCGCCACCTCCTACGACAACGCCCGGCGGGCGGTCGAGAAGGCCGGGATCACCCTCCGCGAGGACTTCGACGGGGAGATGGCGGCCAAGGTGCGCACCGGGCCCTACGAGTGGTCGCGGATGGCCGGGCTCCAACTGGGCGGGGCGAGCGGCGCCTGAGCCGTCGGCCGCGGCGCCGGGAGGGGGCGGACGCCGGGACCGGGCGGGGTGCCGGACGGCGGGGGCGTCGGACGGCGGGACGCCGGACCGGGCGGGCGCCGGGACCGCGAGCGATCGGGGTGTCCGGTGCCGCGTGGGGTTACGCCCCCGGCCCGGGCCGGGGGAGACTGGGCCGATGCAGACCGACGTCCTGCTCGACCGCTTCCTCGACGCCCTGGCCCCCCTCACCCCCGCCGCCGTGTGGGCGCACGGCTCACTGGCGGGAGGCGACTACCAGGAGGGGCGCAGCGATCTCGACCTGATCGCCGTGCTGGACGGCCCCCTGACCCCGCGCACCGCCTGGCGGCTGGGGGTGCTCCACGCCCGGCTGCGCACCGCGCCCCTCGCCGGGCTGCTGCACTGCAGCTATCCGGTGCCCGGCAGCCTGGACGACCCCGCGCGCCGCCACGCCACCTGGGCCCACGGGGGTCTCTTCACCCGGCCCGTCAGCCCCGTCACCCGGGCCGAGCTGCACGCCTTCGGACGCGTTCTGCACGGCGCGGAGCCGGGGGAGCTGCTGCCGCCGGTGGACCCGGCGGAGCTGGCCGCGTCCGTCGTCCGGGACCAGCGGGACTTCTGGCGGCCCGCCGTGCGCCGCCCCGACCTCTGGCACCAGGACGTCTGGGTCGACCTCGGGCTGCTCACCTTCGCCCGCGCGACGGCCACCCTGCGCGACGGCAGCCTCATCACCAAGCGGCGGGCCCTGGACGAACTGCCGGGGCTCGGGGCGCCCGCCGAGGTCGTCGAGGACATCGTCCGGCGCCGCTACGGCACCCCCGGGACGGACGCGGGTCCGGGCACCGCCCGCCGCGCCGGGCTGACCCGGGCCTACTTGGGCCCGGCCATCGACAGGCTGGTGGAGTCGTACTCCTGAGCGGGCGGCACCGGCGCGTCCGAGGGGCGCTCGCGCAGCGACAGCAGCAGCCGCAGCACCGCGATCCACATGACGCAGGAGCCGAACATGTGCAGGCCGACCAGGATCTCGGGCAGGTCGGTGAAGTACTGCACATAGCCGACGGCGCCCTGGAGCAGCAGCACCACGAACAGGTCACGGGTGCGGGCCAGGGGGCCGGCGGGGGCGTCGACGGCCTTGAGGACGAACCACGTGGCGAAGGTCAGCGACACCACGATCCACGCCAGCACGGCGTGCAGCTTGCTGACCGTCTCCCAGTCCAGCGGCATCCGCGGCACGTCGCTGGAGTCGCCCGCGTGCGGCCCCGCCCCGGTCACCACGGTGCCGACCGCGATCAGCACGGCCGAGACCCCGACCATGACCCACACGAGCTGCGCGACCGACGTGCCGACGAGCGGGCGCGGTGCCCCGTCGCCCTCCCGGGTGCGCTGCCACATGACGGTCGCGACCGCGATCAGCGCCGTGGAGAGCAGGAAGTGGGCGGCGACGGTGTACGGGTTGAGGCCGACCAGGACCACGATGCCGCCGAGCACCGCGTTCCCCATGACCAGCCAGAACTGGGCCCAGCCCAGCAGGACCGGCCCGCGCCGGTACGGCTTCTGCGACCGCGCGGCGACGATCGCCCAGCCGACGGCGGCGCACAGCACGTACGTCAGCAGGCGGTTGCCGAACTCGATGACGCCGTGGACGCCCATGGCGCTGGTGGCGGTGAGCGAGTCGTCCGTGCACTTGGGCCAGGTCGGGCAGCCCAGGCCGGAGCCGGTCAGGCGGACCGCGCCGCCGGTGACGACGATGATCACCGTCATGGCCAGGGCGCCGAACGCGGACCGGCGCACGGTCACGGGCCTCGGGGTCCAGCGGGCGGCGATGAAGGCCAGGGGGTTGCGCGCGAAGGCTGCGGCGTCGGCACGGGTCACGTTGGGCACGCCGTCCATCGTAGGCCGCCGCTTGTGCACGCGTTCACGAGGGGGTCGCCCGGTGCGCCGGGGCCTCCGGTGCGGCGGGGGCCGCTTCCCGGCCCGGCACCCTCCCCGAGCGGGACGCCCGTGCCCCCCCCCCCGGGTCGGCCTCCGCTCCCGGCCCGGGGCCCTCTGTCCGTCCCGTGACCCCTGCCCGGCCCGTGCCCCTTCCCGGGCCGGGCCCGGCCGACGCCGGGCGTTCGGGCGCCGGGCGTCGGCCCGCTCTCCCGGGCTACTCCCAGCGGAAGAAGCGGCCGGCCGCCGCCAGCCCCGCGACCGCCCACACGGCCAGGATCGACAGATCGCCCCACGGCATGCCCGCGCCGTGCTGGAGGACCTCCCGCAGCCCGTCCGACAGCGCCGAGATGGGCAGCAGGCCCAGCACCTGCTGCGCGGCGTCCGGGAACCGGTCCAGCGGCACGATCACGCCGCCGCCCACCAGCAGCAGCAGGAAGACCAGGTTGGCGGCGGCGAGGGTGGCCTCGGCCTTGAGGGTGCCCGCCATCAGCAGGCCGAGGCCGGAGAAGGCGGCCGTGCCGAGCACCAGGAGCAGCAGCACGGCGAGCGGGCCGCCCCGCGGCGACCAGCCCAGCGCGAGGGCGATCACGGCCAGCAGCGCCACCTGGAGGACCTCGGTGACCAGGACGGACAGGGTCTTGGCGGTCATCAGCGCCCAGCGCGGCAGCGGAGAGGCGGCCAGCCGCTTCAGCACCCCGTAGCGGCGCTCGAACCCGGTGGCGATGGCCTGTCCGGTGAACGCCGTCGACATCACGGCCAGCGCCAGCACGCCGGGGGCGAGGAAGTCGACGGACTTCCCGGCGCCGGTGTCGATGATGTCGACGGAGCTGAACAGCACCAGCAGCAGCGTCGGGATGATCACCGTCAGCAGCAGCTGCTCGCCGTTGCGCAGCAGCATCCGCGTCTCCAGCGCGGCCTGCGCGGCGATCATCCGGCCGAGCGGCGCGGCACCGGGCCGCGGCGCGTAGGTGCCGGGCCCGCCGGGGGTCGTGGTGGTCATGAGCGCAGCTCCTTGCCTGTCAGCTCCAGGAAGACGTCCTCCAGGGTGTGCCGCTCCACCGAGATCCGGTCCGGCATCACCCCGTGCTGGGCGCACCAGGAGGTCACCGTCGCCAGCAGCTGCGGGTCGACCAGGCCGTCGACGCGGTAGGAGCCCGGCGCCGACTCGGCGGCCGAGCTGCCCGGGGGCAGGGCCCTGAGCAGCGACTCCACGTCGAGCCCGGGGCGGCCGGTGAAGCGCAGGGTGTTCTCGGC
The DNA here is from genome assembly GCF_009862265.1 of Streptomyces sp. SID8352. Taxonomy (GTDB): domain Bacteria; phylum Actinomycetota; class Actinomycetes; order Streptomycetales; family Streptomycetaceae; genus Streptomyces. Next base: position 477,350 of record NZ_WWGX01000022.1, read on the forward strand.
ACCGCCGCGGCACAGCTCCTCGGGGGAGCCCTGGGCGATGACCCGCCCGGCGTCGATCACGGCGACGTCGTCGGCGAGCCGCTCGGCCTCGTCCATGTGGTGCGTGGTGAGGATCACCGAGACGCCGTCGGCGCGCAGGTCCCGGACCAGGTCCCAGGTGGCGCGCCGGGCCTGCGGGTCCAGGCCGGCGGTGGGCTCGTCGAGGAAGACCAGCTCCGGGCGGCCGACCACGGCCATGGCCAGGGCCAGCCGCTGCTGCTGGCCGCCGGAGAGCCGCCGGTACCCGGTCCGGCCGCAGGAGCCGAGCCCGAGCCGTTCGATCAGGGCGTCCACGTCCAGCGGATGGGCGTGCAGCGCGGCGATGTGCCGCAGCATCTCGTCGGCGCGGGCGCCGGAGTAGACGCCGCCGGACTGAAGCATCACCCCGATGCGGGGGCGCAGCTCGTCGCCCTGGGCGACCGGGTCGAGGCCGAGGACGCGCACCGTCCCCGAGTCGGGCCGGCGGTATCCCTCGCAGGTCTCGACGGTGGTGGTCTTCCCCGCCCCGTTGGGGCCGAGGACGGCGGTGACGCCCGGCCGGGCCTCCAGGTCGAGGCCGTCCACCGCGGTCCTGGTGCCGTACCGCTTCACCAGGGACCGGACCTGGACCACGGGCTCGCTTCGCATGGGTCACGAGTCTAGGGAGGCGGCGGGGCGCTCAGGAGCGGGGGTGCCCGCTCCCCTCGCCGCGGGGCCGGTGCTCGGGCAGCCACCGCTCGGCGTAGTCCACCGCGTCGGCCACCGGGAACAGCCGCGCCACCGCCGCGCCGACCGTGCCGCGCGTCACCGGGCGGTCCCGTTCGAAGGCGTGGCCCAGCTCGGCGAAGCGCTCGGCGCTGACCGACACCTCGACGGGGGTCTCCCAGCCGTCCGGCCCGGGGCGGCCGACCTCCACCAGGGGGCCCGGGATCCGGTACTCGGCCAGGTGGAAGGAGGTGCAGGTGTCGTAGCCGGTGCCCAGGAGCAGGACCCGGGCGCCCATCCGCTCCAGCGCGCCCAGGGGGCTGCGGGCGCCGAGCCGGCAGTCGGCGGCGTGGCCGTCGGTCACCTCGGCGGCGCGCGGGCCGAGGGCGGCGAAGGAGGTCTGGGGGTGCGCGCTGCGCAGGGCGCCGGGCCAGGTGCGCACCGTCTCGGGGATCACGCCGACCCCGAGGGAGGGGCTGGTCCGCGGATCGTAGGGGGGCATCGCCGCGCGGATGGTGTCCCACCACTCCTCGAGCACCGGAGGGGCGGTCCAGTCGGCCGGGTCGGAGAGGTCGCCGGTGTGGGTGGGCACGACCAGGGTGCCGTCGGGTCCGAGCGCGTCGAGAAGGGCCCGCACCACCGCGACCGGCCCTCCGCAGACCCAGCCCAGGGAGCTGAGCGAGGAGTGCGTGAGGAGTGTCTCACCGGGGCGGACGCCCAGCTCGCGGAGGTCGGCGGCGAGGGTGCCGCGGGTGGCGAGGGGGCCTGCGGGAGGGGGTGCGGGCATGGACCGGAGTGTGACCGGTGCCCCGCCGGGGGCGCCACCCGGTTTCCGCGCTCCCGGAGGCGGTAGATCGTTTCCGCAGGTCAGCTTAGGTTTGCCTAAGTGATGCAGGGCACCCCGTGTGATCCGGAGGCGGCTTGCCCGGCCCCGATGAATTACGCAACAATGGCGTTGTGAAAAACGTTGGCGAGGCTCCGCAGGAGGAACTCGCGACCGGGGAGCGGTCCACCCGCAACCGGGTCGCGCGCTCCATCCTGGACCACGGGCCGTCGACCGTCGCGGATCTCGCCGGACGCCTGGGCCTGACCCAGGCCGCCGTCCGGCGCCACCTCGACGCGCTCGCCGCCGACGACGTGGTGGAGGCCCGTGAGCAGCGGGTCTACGGCACGCGGACGCGCGGGCGGCCGGCCAAGGTCTTCGCGCTGACCGACTGCGGACGCGACGCCTTCCACCACGAGTACGACCGGCTCGCGCTGGACGCCCTGCGCTGGATCGCCGAGCACGGGGGCGGGGAGCAGGCCGTGACGGCCTTCGCCCGCGCCCGCATCGCGGCCCAGGCGGGCGCCTACCGCGAGGCGCTCGACGGCGTCGCACCCGAACGGCGGACCGAAGCGCTGGCGAAAGCCCTGAGCGCGGACGGGTACGCTGCCATGTCGCGGAGCGCGCCCCACCCCCAGCAGGGCGAGCAGCTGTGCCAGCACCACTGCCCGGTCGCGCACGCCGCCGAGCGGTTCCCGCAGCTCTGCGAGGCGGAGACGGAGTTCTTCGCCGAACTGCTCGGTACCCATGTGCAGCGGCTCGCCACCATCGCCCACGGGGACGGCGTCTGCACCACCTTCGTGCCCAGGGCCGGGAAACCCGCCCCGGCGGCCGGGCCCGCCCGCGCAGCCGGACCCGGCGGGGTCCCGCGGACCGCCTAGCCGTCCCGGCCCGATGCCCCGAACCCCGATGTCCCAGACCCCTACGCACCCGCACAACACGGCCGGGAGGAACCCCGCATGACTCTCCCCACGGAGACTGCCCACCCCGAACTCGAGGGCCTGGGCAAGTACGAGTACGGCTGGGCCGACTCCGACGAGGCCGGTGCGTCGGCGCGCCGCGGCCTGAACGAGGACGTGGTCCGGGACATCTCCGGCAAGAAGAGCGAGCCGGAGTGGATGAGCAAGCTCCGCCTCAAGGGGCTGCGCCTCTTCGAGAAGAAGCCCATGCCGAACTGGGGCTCCGACCTCTCGGGCATCGACTTCGACAACATCAAGTACTTCGTCCGCTCCACCGAGAAGCAGGCGGAGTCCTGGGAGGACCTCCCCGAGGACATCAAGAACACCTACGACCGGCTGGGCATCCCCGAGGCCGAGAAGCAGCGCCTGGTCGCGGGCGTCGCCGCCCAGTACGAGTCGGAGGTCGTCTACCACCAGATCCGCGAGGACCTGGAGGAGCAGGGCGTCATCTTCCTCGACACCGACACCGCCCTCAAGGAGCACCCCGAGCTCTTCAAGGAGTACTTCGGCACCGTCATCCCCGCCGGTGACAACAAGTTCGCCGCGCTGAACACGGCCGTCTGGTCCGGCGGCTCCTTCATCTACGTGCCGAAGGGCGTGCACGTGGAGATCCCGCTCCAGGCCTACTTCCGCATCAACACGGAGAACATGGGCCAGTTCGAGCGGACCCTGATCATCGTCGACGAGGGCGCCTACGTGCACTACGTCGAGGGTTGCACCGCCCCGATCTACAAGTCCGACTCGCTGCACAGCGCCGTCGTCGAGATCATCGTCAAGAAGAACGCCCGCTGCCGCTACACCACCATCCAGAACTGGTCGAACAACGTCTACAACCTGGTCACCAAGCGCGCGGTGGCCTACGAGGGCGCGACCATGGAGTGGGTCGACGGCAACATCGGCTCCAAGGTGACGATGAAGTACCCGGCCGTCTACCTGATGGGCGAGCACGCCAAGGGCGAGACCCTCTCCATCGCCTTCGCGGGCGAGGGGCAGCACCAGGACGCCGGCGCCAAGATGGTCCACATGGCCCCGAACACGTCCTCCAACATCGTCTCCAAGTCCGTGGCGCGCGGCGGCGGCCGCACCTCCTACCGCGGACTCATCGAGATCGGCGAGGGCGCCCCGGGCTCCAAGTCCAACGTCCTGTGCGACGCGCTCCTCGTCGACACCATCTCCCGCTCGGACACCTACCCCTACGTGGACGTCCGCGAGGACGACGTGTCCATGGGCCACGAGGCGACCGTCTCCAAGGTCTCCGAGGACCAGCTCTTCTACCTGATGAGCCGCGGCCTGAGCGAGGACGAGGCGATGGCGATGATCGTGCGCGGCTTCGTCGAGCCCATCGCCAAGGAACTGCCGATGGAGTACGCGCTCGAACTCAACCGGCTGATCGAGCTCCAGATGGAAGGCGCGGTCGGCTGACCCGACCGGGACCGACCGCCCAGCCCCCTCACGTACGGAAAGAGAGCACCACGACAGCCATGGCTGAGGCTCAGAACTCCTCCACTCCCACCTCCGGCCGAGCGGGAGGACCCCCGGTGGGCTCCACCACCGCCGGTGCGATCGCGGTGGCCGCCGAGGCCCTGTCGACCGTCGCCACGCGCATGAGCGCGCCCCCCTCCTTCGACGTGGCGGACTTCCCGGTCCCGCACGGCCGCGAGGAGGAGTGGCGGTTCACCCCGCTGGAGCGGCTGCGCGGGCTGCACGACGGCACCGCCATCGCCACCGGCACCGGGGTGAAGGTCGTCGTCGAGGCCCCCGAGGGCGTCACCGTCGAGACCGTCGGCCGCGACGACGCCCGGCTCGGCTCCGCCGGGATCCCGGTGGACCGGGTCGCCGCCCAGGCGTACTCCGCCTTCGAACAGGCCGGCGTGGTCACCGTCCCCAAGGAGACGGTGCTCACCGAGCCCATCCGCATCGCCGTGCACGGCGAGGGCGGCGTCGCCTACGGCCACCAGGTGGTGGAGCTGGGCGCCTTCGCCGAGGCCGTCGTGGTCATCGACCACACCGGTGACGCGGTGCTCGCCTCCAACGTCGACTTCGTCGTCGGCGACGGGGCCCGGCTCACCGTCGTCTCCCTCCAGGACTGGGACGAGAAGGCCGTCCACGTCTCCCAGCACAACGCCCTCATCGGCCGCGACGCCACCTTCAAGTCCGTCGTCGTCACCTTCGGCGGCGACCTCGTCCGGCTCCACCCGCGCGTCCGGTACGCCGGCCCCGGCGGCGAGGCCCAGCTCTTCGGGCTGTACTTCACCGACGCCGGACAGCACCAGGAGCACCGCCTCCTCGTCGACCACAACGTGCCGCACTGCTCCTCCAACGTGGTCTACAAGGGCGCCCTCCAGGGCGAGGACGCCCACGCGGTCTGGATCGGCGACGTCCTCATCGAGGCCAGGGCCGAGGGCACCGACACCTACGAGATGAACCGCAACCTCGTCCTCACCGACGGCGCGCGGGTCGACTCGGTCCCCAACCTGGAGATCGAGACCGGCGAGATCGTCGGCGCCGGGCACGCCTCCGCCACCGGCCGCTTCGACGACGAGCAGCTCTTCTACCTGATGGCCCGCGGCATCCCCGAGATGGACGCCCGCCGCCTGGTGGTCCGGGGCTTCTTCGCCGAACTGGTCCAGCAGATCGGTGTCCCGGACATCGAGGAGCGCCTGCTCGCCAAGATCGAGGAAGAGCTGGAGGCGGCGGTCGCATGACCTTCGTACGCGTCTGCGGGGCCGACGAGCTGGAGGAGGACACCCCCAAGCGGGTGGAGATCGACGGCACGCCCGTCTCCCTCGTCCGCACCGAGGGCGAGGTGTTCGCGATCCACGACATCTGCTCGCACGCGAACGTCTCCCTCTCCGAGGGCGAGGTCGACGACTGCCACATCGAGTGCTGGCTCCACGGCTCGCGCTTCGACCTGCGCTCCGGCAAGCCCGACAGCCTTCCGGCGACGCGCCCCGTCCCCGTATATCCCGTAAAGATCGAAGGGGACGACGTGCTCGTCTCCCTCTCCCAGGAGTCCTGAGGCATCCATGGCAACGCTTGAAATCCGAGACCTGCACGTCACCGTCGAGGCCGACAACGCCACGAAGGAGATCCTCCGGGGCGTCGACCTGACCGTGAAGCAGGGCGAGACGCACGCCATCATGGGCCCCAACGGCTCCGGCAAGTCCACCCTCGCCTACTCGCTGGCCGGCCACCCCAAGTACACGGTCACCGGCGGCACCGTCACCCTCGACGGAGAGAACGTCCTGGAGATGTCCGTCGACGAGCGCGCCCGCGCCGGACTCTTCCTCGCCATGCAGTACCCGGTCGAGGTCCCCGGCGTCTCGGTCTCCAACTTCCTGCGCACCTCCGCCACCGCCGTCCGCGGCGAGGCCCCCAAGCTGCGCACCTGGGTGAAGGAGGTCAAGGAGGCCATGCAGCGCCTCAACATGGACCCCGCCTTCGCCGAGCGGAACGTCAACGAGGGCTTCTCCGGCGGTGAGAAGAAGCGCCACGAGATCCTCCAGCTCGAACTGCTCAAGCCGAAGATCGCGGTCCTCGACGAGACCGACTCCGGACTCGACGTCGACGCCCTGCGCGTCGTGTCCGAGGGCGTCAACCGGGTCCGTGAGAGCGGCGCGGTCGGCACCCTGCTGATCACCCACTACACGCGCATCCTGCGCTACATCAAGCCCGACCACGTCCACGTCTTCGCCGGCGGCCGGATCGCCGAGTCCGGCGGCCCCGAGCTGGCCGACAAGCTGGAGAACGAGGGCTACGAGGCATACACGAAGGGCGGCGCATCCGAGTGACACTGCTGCCGGGCCTCCTCGACACCGAGGCGATCCGCAAGGACTTCCCCATCCTGGACCGCCAGGTCCACGACGGTCACCGGCTCGTCTATCTGGACAACGCCGCGACCTCGCAGACCCCGCGCCAGGTCATCGACGCGGTCAGCCAGTACTACGAGCAGCACAACGCCAACGTCCACCGCGGTGTGCACGTCCTCGCCGAGGAGGCCACGGCGCTCTACGAGGGAGCGCGCGACAAGGTCGCGGAGTTCATCAACGCGCCCTCCCGCGACGAGGTGATCTTCACCAAGAACGCCTCCGAGTCGCTGAACCTCGTGGCGAACATGCTGGGCTGGGCCGACGAGCCCTACCGCGTCGACTCCGACACCGAGATCGTCATCACGGAGATGGAGCACCACTCCAACATCGTGCCGTGGCAGCTGCTCGCGCAGCGCACCGGCGCGAAGCTCCGCTGGTTCGGGCTGACCGACGACGGCCGGCTGGACCTCTCCAACATCGACGAGGTCATCACCGAGAAGACGAAGATCGTCTCCTTCGTGCTGGTCTCCAACATCCTGGGCACCGTGAACCCGGTCGAGGAGATCGTCCGCCGCGCCCAGGAGGTCGGCGCCCTGGTCTGCGTCGACGCCTCCCAGGCCGTGCCGCACATGCCGATGGACGTGCAGGCGCTCCAGGCCGACTTCGTTGCCTTCACCGGCCACAAGATGTGCGGCCCGACCGGCATCGGCGTCCTCTGGGGCCGCCAGGAACTGCTGGAGGACCTCCCGCCGTTCCTCGGCGGCGGCGAGATGATCGAGACCGTGTCGATGCACTCGTCGACGTACGCCCCGGCGCCGCACAAGTTCGAGGCCGGCACCCCGCCGATCGCCCAGGCGGTCGGGCTGGGCGCGGCGATCGACTACCTGAACGCCATCGGCATGGACAAGGTCCTCGCCCATGAGCACGCCCTGACCGAGTACGCGGTCAAGCGGCTGCTGGACGTCCCCGACCTGCGGATCATCGGGCCGGGCACGGCCGAGGACCGCGGCGCCGCGATCTCCTTCACGCTCGGTGACATCCACCCGCACGACGTGGGCCAGGTCCTCGACGAGCAGGGCATCGCGGTCCGGGTCGGCCACCACTGCGCCCGCCCCGTCTGCCTGCGCTACGGAATTCCTGCGACCACGCGAGCGTCGTTCTATCTGTACTCCACGCCGGCCGAGATCGACGCACTGATCGACGGTCTGGAGCACGTACGGAACTTCTTCGGCTGACGGGACGAGCGAAGACCATGAAGCTGGACTCCATGTACCAGGAAGTCATCCTGGACCACTACAAGAACCCGCACGGTCGTGGTCTCCGGGACGGCGACGCCGAGGTGCACCACGTCAACCCGACGTGCGGTGACGAGATCACCCTCCGCGTGAAGTACGACGGCACGACGATCAGCGACGTGTCGTACGAGGGCCAGGGCTGCTCGATCAGCCAGGCCTCGGCCTCCGTACTGAACGAACTGCTGGTCGGCAAGGACCTCGACCGGGCCCGCCGCATCCAGGAGACGTTCCTGGAGCTGATGCAGTCCAAGGGCCGGGTCGAGCCCGACGACGCCATGGAGGACATCCTGGAGGACGCGGTCGCGTTCGCCGGGGTGTCGAAGTACCCGGCACGGGTCAAGTGCGCCCTGCTGAGCTGGATGGCCTGGAAGGACGCGACCGCCCAGGCCCTGGACGGAGCCGACGCCGAGAAGGAGACGACGGCATGAGCGACACCCTGGAGATGAAGCCCGCCTCGGAGGAGGAGCTCCGCGAGGCCCTGATGGACGTCGTCGACCCCGAACTGGGCATCGACGTCGTCAACCTCGGCCTCATCTACGGCATCCACGTCGACGACGCGAACATCGCCACCATCGACATGACCCTCACGTCGGCGGCCTGCCCGCTGACGGACGTGATCGAGGACCAGGCCAGGTCCGCCACCGACGGCCTCGTCAACGAGCTGCGGATCAACTGGGTCTGGATGCCGCCGTGGGGCCCGGACAAGATCACCGACGACGGCCGCGAGCAGCTCCGGGCGCTCGGGTTCAACGTCTGAGCCGACGCCCCCGTCCCCCTCGGGCCGTTTCGGCCCGCCGGGGGACCCTCGGCTCACCGGAACGGCGGCGCCCCCGAGGGCGCCGCCGTTCCGGCGTTTCCGCCCGTCCCGCTGCGTACGCTCGTCCCCATGGGATACCTGCTCCTGGCCGGAGCCATCGCCGCCGAGGTCGCCGGGACCACCGCCATGAAGTACAGCGACGGGTTCAGCAGGCTCGGGCCCTCCCTGCTGACCGCCCTCGGCTATCTGATCTCCTTCACCCTGCTCGCCCAGACGCTCCGCACGCTCTCCGTCGGCACCGCCTACGCCATCTGGTCCGGCGCCGGCACCGCCGCCATCGCGGCGATCGGGGTCGCCTTCATGGGGGAGGGGATGACCCTCACCAAGGCCGCCGGGATCGCGCTGATCATCATCGGCGTGGTGGTCCTCAACGTGGGCGGCGCGCACTGACCGCCCGCCCCGTTCGATCCGTCCCCGTGGCCTCCCGCCCGGACGTGCCCGGTCCCGTCCGGCCCGGTACGCGAGACGGGCGCGGGGTCGGCTCGCATCGGCGGGCGACGGACGGTTAGGTTGCCCTCATGACCGACACGACTGCTCCCCGCGCCACCGGCGCCGTGGCCGCCGGCCTCGCCACGATCGCCGCCGACGGCACCGTCCTCGACACCTGGTACCCCGCCCCCGAACTGTCCGACGGGCCCGGCCCGTCCGGCACCGAGCGGCTGACCGCCGAGCGGGCAGCCGAACTGCTCGGCGGCGGCGCCACCGCGGCGACCGGCCCGGACACCCGCCGGGGCGTCGAGGTGGTCGCGGTCCGCACGGTCATCGCCTCGCTGGACGACAAGCCGGTCGACACGCACGACGTCTACCTGCGGCTGCACCTGCTCTCCCACCGCCTGGTCCGGCCGCACGGCCAGAACCTCGACGGGATCTTCGCCCACCTGGCCAACGTCGCCTGGACCTCCCTCGGCCCGGTCGCCGTCGACGACCTGGAGACGGTCCGGCTGAACGCCCGCGCGCAGGGTCTGCACCTCCAGGTCACCTCGGTCGACAAGTTCCCCCGGATGACGGACTACGTCGCCCCCAAGGGCGTGCGCATCGCGGACGCCGACCGGGTCCGGCTGGGCGCCCACCTCGCCGAGGGCACCACCGTGATGCACGAGGGCTTCGTCAACTTCAACGCGGGCACGCTCGGCACGTCGATGGTCGAGGGCCGCATCTCGGCCGGCGTCGTCGTGGGAGACGGCTCCGACATCGGCGGCGGCGCCTCCACCATGGGCACGCTGTCCGGCGGCGGCAACGTCCGCATCACCATCGGCGAGCGCTGCCTGGTCGGCGCGGAGGCGGGCGTGGGCATCGCCCTCGGCGACGAGTGCGTGGTCGAGGCCGGCCTCTACGTCACCGCGGGCACCCGGGTGACCATGCCCGACGGCGAGGTCGTCAAGGCCCGCGACCTCTCCGGCGCCTCCCACATCCTCTTCCGCCGCAACTCGGTCACCGGTGCGGTCGAGGCCCGCCCGAACAACGCGGTCTGGGGCGGCCTGAACGAGGTCCTGCACAGCCACAACTGACGCCCGGTCGCCGGAGCGCACGCCCTCGCGGGACGGCACCGGTGCCGCTCCGGCGGGGGCGTGCGGCGTGGGCCCCGCCCCTCCGGCTGCCCCGCCTTACAGCCTGCCCCGCCTCACCGGCCCCGCCGAGCGTGCCTCCGTCCGGCGGGCGTCCGGGCACGGGTGGCGGCGGCGCACCCGCCGGATCACCCGGCGGCGGCCCGCCCGGCCGGGGCGGTCAGCGCGCGGTGGGCCCGGACGAGCGTCCCGGTCACCTCCGGGGAGGCCGGGAGGAGTGGGGCGCGGACCGGGCCGGACGGGAGGGACAGGGCGTTCAGAAGGGCCTTGGCGGTGACCGTGCCGGGGAGCCCGGAGGCCGTCATCAGGTCGATCAGGGGCAGCGCCCGGCGCTGCCACCCGGCCGCCCCCGCCGTGTCGCCCGCGTCGAAGGCGTCCAGAACGGCGCGCAGCGGCCCCGGGGCCGCGTTGGCGACCGTGCTGACGAAACCGGCGCCGCCGAGCGCGTACAGGGGGAGTATCTGCTCCTCGCAGCCCGCGTAGTACGCCAACTCCGTCGCCGCCAGCACCTTCTGGGTGCCCATCGGGTCGTACGCGCAGTCCTTCACGGCCACCACGCGCGGATGGGCGGCCAGCCGGATCAGGGTCTCCGGCGCGATGCGCACCCCGGTGCGGCCCGGGATGTCGTACAGCGCGAGCGGCAGTCCGGTGGCGTCCGCGACCTCCCGGAAGTGCGCCTCCAGCGCGTCCTGCGGCGGGCGGCTGTAGTACGGCGCGGCCACCAGCAGCCCGTCCGCGCCCGCCTTCTCCGCGGCCAGGGCCAGCTCCACCGTGTGCCGGGTGTCGGCCGTGCCCACCCCGGCGACCAGCGGCACCCCCGCCCCGACCGCCTCCCGCACCGCCCCGACCAGCGCCGCCTTCTCCTCGTCCGTCGTGGTCGGCGACTCGCCCGTCGTGCCGGAGAGCACCAGGCCGTCGCAGCCGTCCGCCACCAGGCGCGCGGCGAGCCGCCCGGCGCCGTCCAGGTCGAGCGCGCCCTCCTCGGTGAACGGCGTGACCATGGCGCACAGCGCGCGGCCGAAGGGAGCGGCCGGGCGGGGCGGGGCCGGGGGCGCGGTGTCGTGTCGTCTGTTCATGGGAGCAGTGTCCGGCCCTCCATCGCGTAGGGCCACTTAAATTTGCTACGGGGTACGGGTAAGCAATGCTGAGAGGTCGCGGCCGGGGAGCGGCGGGCGCGGTAGCGGCGTCCGGCCGGGGGTACCCGGGGCCCCGGACCGAGAGGAGGGAACACCGTGACGGGAACCCTGCACACCAGGCCGGTGCGCGACGAGCAGCACTCCGTGGGCGAGCTGGTCGGCCGGGCCACCGAACAGCTCTCCCGGCTCGTACGCCAGGAGGTGGCCCTCGCCAAGGAGGAACTGGCCGAGAAGGGCAGACGCGCCGGACGCGGCGGCGGCATGCTCGGCGCCGCCGGAGCCGTCGCCTACGTCGGACTGTTCGCCCTGGCGGGGGCCGGGGTCGCCGCGCTCGCGCTGGTGCTGCCGGTGTGGGCGTCGGCGCTCATCGTGACGGGGGTGCTCTTCGTCGTGGCGGGCCTGCTGGCCCTCACCGGCCGCTCCCAGCTCCGCCGGGCCGTCCCGCCGAAGCCCGAGGAGGCCCTCGACGGACTCCGGGCCGACGTCGACACCATCAGGGAAAGGGCGCACCGATGAGCGACCGCACCAGCCGCGACCGCACGGGCACCGGAGCCACCGCCGAGCACACCGGAGGCGCCAAGGGCCCCGACGAACTGCGGCGGCAGATCGAGCGGACCCGGGGCGAACTCGGCGACACCGTGGCGGAACTCGCCGGGAAGGTGGACGTCGGGCGCCGGGCGAGGGTCAGGGCCGCCGCGCTGCGGGACCGGGCGGGCGCCAGGGCCGTCCAGCTCCGGTCCACCGCCGCGCACGCCGGGCACGCGGCGCGGGAGAGGGCGGCCGGGTGGAGGGCGGCGGAGGCCGGGGCGGAAGGGAACGGCCACGGGACCGGGGCGGAGGGCGTCGGCGCGGCGCCCGGCGACGGTCCGGACGTCACCGGGCCCGGCGGCACGCACCGGGCGCCCGGGCGGCTGCGCGGAGTCGTGGACGCCGGGCGGGGACACCCCCGGGTGGTGCTGGCCGCCGGAGCGGCGGGTGTCGCGGGCGCGGTGGTCGCCGTGGGCGTCCTGCGGCGCGGACACCGGGGGAGTTGCTGAAGCGGGCAGCCGGAGACCGGGAGCCAGGGGTCCGGACGCTCAGGGGACCAGGGACCAGGGACCAGGGACCAGGGACCAGGGACCAGGGACCAGGGACCAGGGGCCGGGGGCCGGGGGCCAGGGGCCAGATTCAGGGCTCAGGGGCCGTGGCGGCCGGATCCCGGTGTGGACGGGGCCCGTGGCGGCCGGATCCCGGGGTGGACGGAGCCCGTCGGACCGGTGTCCGGGCCGGGCCGGGGCGACTTCGGGCCAATGCCCCGGGCCGTCCCGCGCCGCTTGACCTCAACCTTGGTACAGGTCGCAGGGTGGTGCCGTATCCGACGCGCACGCCCCGTGGAGGCCCGTATGACCCGCCGTACCGACGCTCACCCCGATCTCCTCCGCCCGGACGTGGGCGCCCCCCTCTTCAGCACCTGGAGCGTCGGCACCCCCGAGCGGCAGGCGCGGACCGTCGAGGCCGTCGCCCGCGCCTGGGAGCGCCGCCCCTGGCCCGCCGAGGCCCTGCGCGCCTACCACCTCTACACCGCGCACGACGGCAGCACCCTGCTGCACCACTCCCAGTGGGAGGACGAGTCCGCCTACGAGGGCTTCGCCAGGACCCGCCGTCAGGAGCGCCTCGACGAGATCGACACCGCCGTGCCCGGCATCGAACGCCACGGACTCCGCCGCTACCGCCGCTACCGGAGCGGCACCTCCGCGACCGGCCCCGAGGCCCCCGCCCCCGGCTGCGTCGTCATCGTGGACGTCGAGTTCGAGAGCCCCGACCCGCAGCGGCAGCGGGACTGGGTCGACGCCGTCTTCGAGGCCCTGGCCGCCGACCCGGAACCGCACACCGGCGGCATCTCCGCCCACTTCCACCTCAGCACCGACGGCACCCGGGTCCTCAACTACGCCGAGTGGGTGAGCGCCCAGGCGCACATCGACGCCCTCGCCACCCCCGGCGACGGACCCGGATCGCCGAGCCCCGAGTGGGAGCGGGTGCAGACCTGGCCGGGGATCACGAAGGGCACGGTCCGCCGCTACGACCACGCCCTCGGCCTCGTCCCCCGCTGAACCCGCCCCGCCCGCCGGTTCCGCCCCTGGGCCGACTCCTCCGGCCCCGGCTCAGGGGCGGAACCGGAGCACCTGCGGATCGTGGTCGCTGATCTGGTCCCGGAACTCGGCGTTGATGTGCACGCTGTCGTAGGAGGGCCGGCCGTGCCGCCGGACCGACGGGCTCACCAGGATCTGGTCCAGGACCTGGCTGTTGCCCTGGTAGACGTACGAGTAGCGCTCGGCGCGCGGCAGCGACCTGACCGCCGACCACAGGGCCCCGCCGTCCTCCAGGAGCCCGGTTGTCGTCGAGAACTCGAAGTCGTTGATGTCGCCGAGGGCGATCACGGCGGCCCGTTTCTCGACCGCGAGCACCTGCTTGACGAAGGTGTTCACGGCCCTCGCCTGGAGGTGCCGCTGGGTCTCCGAGGAGCGCGCCGGCGGCTGGAACCGCGCCGTCAGCCCCTGGTCGCCGCCCTTGGAGCTGAAGTGGTTGGCGATCACGACGACCGTCCGGCCGCGGAAGACGAACTCGCCCGCCAGCGGCTTGCGGCTGTCCTTGAAGGCCGGATCGGCCGGGGCGACGCGGCCGGGGGAGAGGGTCAGCGCCGCCTTGCCGCGCACCTTGTGGACCCGGGTGGCGGTGACGGCGTCGCCGCCCGGGCGGTCGGTGAACGCGACCCGCCGGGAGTTGAACAGGAACACCTGGCGGATGTTGCCGCCGGGCTGCCCGCCGTCGGCCTTGTCCACCGGGTCGACGCTCCGCCAGTCGTACCGCGGGCCGCCGGCCGCCACGACGGCGTCGACCAGTCTGGCGACCGTCGCGCCGGCGGACACCGTGCCGTCGTCCGCGACCCCGCTGTCGTCCTGGATCTCCTCCAGGGACACGATGTCGGGCGACCGCAGGTCGCGGGTGATCGCCTCGGCGTGCGCGGCGAAGGTGTCGTCCGACGGGTCGAGGTTCTCGACGTTGTACGTCGCCACCGCCAGCTCCCGCTCCTGCTGCGCGCGGGTCGACTCCCGCCGGACGCCGCCGTCCCGCAGCGTGCCGATCTCGCCCGCGACCACGGTGTAGCCGCCGAACTGGTTGTAGTCCAGCGGGCCCGAGGTGGTCCCGGCTAGGGTGTCGCCCACGTCGGCCCCCGGGAAGTCGGCCGGCCTGCCCTGCGACTGGATCTGGAGCCGACCGGTGTTGGCGTCCTCGTAGGAGCCGTAGAGCGTGCCGCCGCGGGGCGTCGCGTTCTCCGACGGCTTCACCGTCACCCACAGCTCGGTGTACGGGTCGGAGGCGCCCACCACGCGGACGTCGTCGACCCGGACGGCCATGCCCTCCAGGGATTCGTAGAGGTCCAGGGCGTACCGGTCCGGCCGCAGCGCCAGGCGGTCGATCGAGCCACCCTCGGCGGCGTCGCCCGCGGGGGCGTAGGCGTCCGGCACCGTGTCGGCGGAGACGACGGCCGCCGCCGGGACCTCGTTGCCCCGCGAGACGACCGTGACCACCGGGCGGACGATCTCGGTCAGCGACTGGTAACCGGATTCGGTGCCTCCCGGCACGAACTCCGAGACCGTCCCGGAGACGGTGACCGCGTCCCCCACGGCCGCCTTCGGCGTCGAGCCCGTGAAGACGAACACGCCCTCACTGGTCGCCGGGTCGCCGTCCGGCCGGGGGTCCTGCATCCAGAACCCCCGCGCGGAGCCGTGGCCCCGGAGACCGGTGACGATTCCGGCCACGTCCGTGACCTGCTCCCCCGCGTACGGGGAGAGGCGGGTGGCGCCCTGGATGTCATGGATGCGCACCGCGTCGGCGGGGGCGGGACCGGCGTGCGCCGGCGCGGCGGCGACGAGGGACGAAGCCGAGCAGACGGCGGCGACGGTGAGCGCGGCGAGGCGCGCGGAGTGACTGGCCAACGGAATCCCTCCGGGGTGCATGTGTGACGGAGCGCCGGGACGGGGCGGGACGGTGGAGCCGGTCGGGCGGGACGGAACGCGGAACGTGGAACGTGGAACGCGGAACGGACGGAGCGGCCCGGGGCGGGCCGTTCACGAGGTCCCGAAGACCCCTCCGGGAGGCCCGTACCGGCCCCGGTGAACAGTTGTCCCGCCGATTTCTACGCGCGTCAATCTCCTGCCTGGCCAACCTGGTTGTCAAGGTTTCGGCCATGTACTCCACCCGTCGGGGAGATGAACCGGGCGGCATGGGCCCAAACCCGTCTAGGCTGAGCCGCTGAGCCCTACGGTGCGCAGGCCGCCCGTACGGCAGTGAGGACGGCCGTGCGGCGGTGAGGACACGCACGGCGGTCATGGCGCGCGAGGAGAGAACAGCCGATGTCAGACAGCTCCACCCTGCCGCCCGCACGGTTGCGCCCCGAGGCGGAGCTGGCCCGCGAGGCCCTGTCCACGCCGGTGCTCTCCCGCGCCGCGCGGCTCGCCCGCTGGGCCGGGCCCGCCACCCGTGTCGACGCCGGCGGCGGGCTCGTCGAGGAGCAGTTGCCCGCCGCGGCCGCCGCGCTGGACCTCACCGGGGACGACGCCGCGGCCCACGCCGGCGAGGCATGGCGGATCGCCGTCGACACCGGCCTGGTCGAGATCACCGACGAGGAGGAGGGCACCGTCGTCCCGGGCGCGGACCTGGCCCTGCTCACCGCCGGCTCCCCGCAGGACGTGCTCGACGTGTGGCTCACCGCCCTGGAGGCCGTCCTCGCGGACGCGAGCGTGCCCGACCTGGACGATCTCGTCGACGCGATGGCCGAGGGCGGCGAGGTCGACCTGTCGTCCCTCGACTGGGACCCGGAGGCCGAGGCCGAGTTCCTCGACAGTGTGCTCGGCAACCTCTACCTCCTCACCGTCGCCGAGGAGGGGCCCGCCGACGCCCCGGTGCCGCTGCCCGCGCTGGCCGCCTCGGTGATCGTCCCCAGCGACATGGGCGAACCCACCAACGACGTGCTGGAGCAGGTGTCCGACGCCATGATGCGGCTGGACGACCAGTTCCGGATGCTGGAGCCGGTCGGCCTCGTCGCCTACCGCCCCGTCGACGAGGCGCTCATGGCCGACGCGGACGAGGAGCCCGCCGCCCCCGTCGACGACACGGACGTCGCCCGCTACGGCATGGTCCGGCTCACCCCGCTGGGCCTCTACGGGCTGCGCAACCGGCTGCTGGAGGCCGGCTTCGGCGCGCCCGCCGTGGGCGACCTCGCGGACAAGGGCGCCGACGCGCTGCTCGACGGCACCGCCGCCTACCCGCCGCAGGCGGCCCACGCGGAGACCCGGAACTGGCTGGAGTCCCGCGAACCGCTCACCGCCGCACGGGAGTTGCTGGCCGCCGCGCGCGGCACCGACCCGGGCGCGCCGCTGCGACGACTGCGCTGCCAGCAGGCCCTGTCCCTGGTCGGGACGGAGGCCGGGCCCGCGCTGCGGGAGGTGCTCGACGACGCCGAACTGGGCGGCCTGGCCCGCGTCTGGCTCACCGAGCACGGTGCGCGCGACGTCCCGGCGCCGCCCGAGGAGATGGTCTTCTGGCTCACCGTCGACACCCTCGCCGCACAGCTCGCCGCCGAGGGCAACTCCGAGGAGCTGCGGGCCCTGGTGGAGGGGCTCGCGCGGCAGCACGGCGGCTTCTTCGACACGGCCTGGCGGGTCGAGCACCCGGCCACGGCGGACGTGCTGGAGGCGATGGGGCGGCTGCACCCCGACAAGAAGGTCGCCAAGGAGGCCCGCAAGGCGGCGTTCAAGGCGCGCTCGCAGCACGGCGGATAGCACGTCGGCGGGACCGCCGGAGGGGCCGCACGGGCGGGTCGGCCGCCCGTGCCCGCCGTTCGCGGCCGTGCGGTCCCGCACGGGCGGGTCGGCCGCCCGTGCCCGCCGTTCGCGGCCGTGCGGTCCCGCACGGTGCGAGGTCCGTGCGGGACGGGAGGGGCGCGCGGTAGGGACGCGGGGGCCGACGGCGGGCGGGTTCCGGAAGGGGCCGGACGGCGGACGGACGGTGTTCAGGTCCCGTTCAGGCGCGCGCGGCACCGTGTGCGCCGTACGAGGACCGCGGTCCTCCGGCACCACCACCCCCGTCACAGGAGGCGCAGATGTCGCTCACCCGCAGGGACTTCACCCGACGGTCCGCACTCACCGGTGCCGGGGTCGCGCTGGTGGGCAGCGCCGGTGTCCTCGCCACCGCCCCCAACGCGCTGGCCTCCGCGGACGTCGGGACCGCGGGTGCCGGGCGGGCGCGGGGCCAGGGCGAGGGCCAGGACGAGGACCAGAGCGGTCAGGGCCGGGACAACGGCCGCGGGTACGACGGAGTCGGCTACGGCCCCCTCGTCCCCGACCCCGCCGGCATCCTCGCCCTGCCCGCCGGTTTCCGCTACGGGATCATCACCCACAGCGGCCGGACCCGGCTGGAGTCGGGCGAGTACACCCCCTCCCACCACGACGGCACCGCCGCCTTCGCGGGCCCGCGCGGCAGCACCCTGCTCGTCAACAACCATGAGCTCGGCGGCGCCCGCGGCAAGTGGGACCACCCCGTACCGCTGACCGAGGGGCTCGTCTACGACCCGGCCGCCGCCGGTGGCTGCACGGTCGTCGAGGTCCGCCGCGACGGGCAGGTCGTCGAGTGGGTCGGCATCGCCGGGACCGCCACCAACTGCGCGGGCGGCAGCACTCCCTGGGGCACCTGGCTGACCTGCGAGGAGACCGAGGACAAGGCCGGCAGGAACGGCATGACCAAGGACCACGGCTATGTCTTCGAGGTCGACCCGGAGGACCGCCGGGCCAACCGCGACCCGCAGCCGATCAAGGCTCTCGGCCGCTACGCGCACGAGGCTGTTGTCGTCGATCCCAAGGGCGGTCACCTCTATCTGACCGAGGACGCCTCCAACCCCAACGGCCTGCTCTACCGCTGGACCCCGCCCAGGGACTTCCGCCACGGCCGCGGCCGGCTGCGGACCCTCGCCGCCGACGCGGGCGTCCTCCAGGCGTTCCGGTGCTTCGACTCCGGCGGCCGGTTCGTCGACGACCTCTCCCATGCCACCCGGACCGGCACGGTGTACGGCGTCGACTGGATCGACGTCCCCGACCGCGACGCCGCCGCCACCTCCGTGCGCAAGCAGTTCACCACCGGCCAGGTCACCCGGGCCCGCAAGCTGGAGGGTATGTGGTGGGGCGACGGCGGCGCCTACATCGTGTCGTCCTACGCCCGTGCCGAGAGCCCCGGCCTGCCGCACGACGGCCAGGTCTGGTTCTACGACCCCAAGCGCCGCACCCTCACCCTCAAGGTGCTGCTCGGCGTCAACCCCGCCCCGGCGGCCGAGAGCGCCTTCGACGGTCCCGACAACATCACCGTCTCGCCGTACGGCGGCCTGGTCATCGCCGAGGACGGCGACGGCCTCCAGTACCTCTTCGGCGCCACCGACAGCGGGCGCACCTACCCCATCGCGCGCAACGAGCTGAACACCGGCACCGCTGCGGACCCCGAGTACAGCGAGTTCACCGGCGTCACCTTCTCGCCCGACGGCCGCACCCTCTACACCAACATCCAGACGCCGGGCATCATGCTCGCCATCACCGGCCCCTGGAAGCGCCAGAAGCGCGGCTGAGGCGCGGGCCCGCACCGCCGCCGGGCCCCTCCGGTCCGCGGGGGTGTGTCAAACGATGTGAACAGTGGCCGCGATCCTGTGCACGGCCCGCTCGGATGAGCGCACGATGCACAGGGTGCGGCCATCTGTTCACTCTTTTTTCTCCCCACCCCCGCGGGGACGGGCGGTGGGGTGGTCCGGTCCGGCGGTCAGAGGGCCTGGGCGGCGGGCTTGACCATGCCCCGGACCGTGCGGGCCTTCAGGAAGTCGCCCATGGCGGTCATCTCCCACTCGCCGGAGTACTGGCGGATGAGCTTCGCCATCATCACGCCCGTCTGGGGCTCGGCGCCGGTCAGGTCGAAGCGGACCAGTTCCTCGCCGGTGGCGGCGTCGAAGAGGCGGCAGTACGCCTTGGCGACCTCGGTGAACCTCTGGCCCGAGAAGGAGTTCACCGTGAAGACCAGACCGCTGACCTCCTGCGGGAGACGGCCCAGGTCGACGGTGATGATCTCGTCGTCGCCGCTGCCCTCGCCGGTGAGGTTGTCGCCCGAGTGCTGGATGGCGCCGCCGAGGATCTGCAGCTTGCCGAAGTAGCAGCTGTCGATGTGGTTGCGCTGCGGGCCGTAGGCGATGACCGAGGCGTCCAGGTCGATGTCCTTGCCCCGGTACGCCGGCTCCCAGCCGAGCCCCATCCGCACCTGGGAGAGCAGCGGACGGCCGCCCTTGACCAGGGACACCGTCTGGTTCTTCCGGAGGCTGACCCGGCCCTTGTCCAGGTTGATCTTCCCGGCGCCCGGCGCGGGGTGAGCGGGCGGGGCCGAGGGCGGGGCGGGCGGCGGGGCCGCGGGCATCGCCGGCACGGTGGCGGCGGACGACCTCGTGTACGTGACCGGCGGCGCCGGGGGAGCCGCGGGCGCCGCCGGAGCCGCGGGCGCTGCCGGGGCCGGGGGTGCCGGAGGTGCCACGGGCGTGGGTGCCGCCGATGCCGCCGGCTCGTCGACCGTGACACCGAAGTCGGTGGCGATACCGGCAAGCCCGTTGGCGTAGCCCTGCCCGACCGCGCGCGCCTTCCAGACCCCGTTGCGCCGGTAGATCTCCATGACCACCAGCGCCGTCTCGGCACCGAGCCGCGGCGGGGTGAACGTGGCGAGGACGGAGCCGTTCGCCGCGTCGCGCAGGGTCGCGGTCGGCTCGATGCCCTGGAAGGTCTGCCCGGCGGCGTCCGGGCTGGCGGTGACGACGATCTTCTCGACGCCCGTGGGGACGGCGCCGGTGTCCACGGTGACCGAGTCGGGCGCGGTGCCGCCGCCGGAGCGGTGGGTCACGCCCGGTCCGGTGGGCTGGTTGTAGAAGATGAAGTCGTCGTCGGAGCGCACCTTGCCGTCGGCGGTGAGCAGCAGGCCCGATACGTCGAGCCGCACGGGCGCGGTGACGTCCACCGCCACGCGGGCGGCGGTCAGAGGGATGTTCGAGCCGGGGGTCATAGCTGTCATGCCGGGTGAACGAGCGAAGATGTTTTGCCGTTCCCTTACCCTCGGCCGATCGGGTAGGTACGCCCGGTGCCCGCCCGTACCCTGCCGCCCCGCCGGTCCGGCGGGCCATGACGACGCGGGCGGGGTGCCGTGGGGGGTGCGGGCGATGCCACGGGGCCGGGGCATGCTCGGGATCGCACGCGCGCCGGGTCCGGCGCTCCGGGGAGCGTCCCGTCCCTCCCGCGCGGGTGGGCCCCTGCGCGGGGTGGGCCCCGGGCGGGGCCCACCCCGCCGCGGTCTACCCCTCAAGCGCCGCGCGCATCATCGCCCGGGCCACCGGTGCCGCCAGTCCGTTGCCGCTGACCTCGGAGCGGGCGGCGTCGGACTGCTCGACCACGACCGCCACGGCGACCTGCCGGCCGTTCTCCGGGGAGGTGGCGTAGGAGGTGAACCAGGCGTACGGGGTCCTGCTGTTGTTCTCGCCGTGCTGGGCGGTGCCCGTCTTGCCGCCGACGGTGACGCCCGGGATGCGGGCGTTCGTACCCGTGCCCTCCCGGACCACCGTCTCCATGGCCGAGCGCAGCTGGGCCGCGGTGGCGGTGCCCACGATCCGCCGCGACGTGGCCTCGCCGTCGTAGTCCCGGAGCACGTCGCCGCCGCCGTCGGTGACCCGGGAGACCATGTGCGGGGCGACCAGCTCACCGCCGTTGGCGAGGGCCGCCGAGACCATCGCCATCTGCAGCGGTGTCGCCGTCACGTCGAACTGGCCGATGCCGGTCAGCGCCGTCGAGGGCCGGTCCATGTCCTCGGGGTACACGCTGGGGTGGGCGCGGACGGGCACGTCCTGCTCCGAGTCGTTGAACCCGAATCGCTCCGCCATCGCCCGCAGCCTGTCCTGGCCCAGGTCGACGGCCAGCTTCCCGAAGACGTTGTTGCAGGAGTGGCGCAGGGCGGTGCGGAGCGTGGCGTCCTCGCAGGGGGCCGACGGGTTCTCGTTGGTGAGGTTCCGCGAGGTGTCCGGCATGCGATACGGGTCGGGGCTGTCCGTCGGTTCGTCCACCGACCCGTACAGCCCCTCCTCCAGCGCCGCCGCCGCGACCACCAGCTTGAAGGTGGACCCCGGGGGCAGCGGCCGGCGCAGCGCCCGGTTGGTCAGGGGCTCGTCGGGGTCCCCGGTGAGCCGCTTCCAGGCCGCGGCGGCGGTGTTGGCGTCGGTCAGCTCCGACGGGTCGTAGGAGGGGGTCGACACCACGCCGAGGATGCGGCCGGTGCCGGGGTCGACGGCGACGGCGGCGCCCTTCTTCCCGCCGAGCGCCTCGTATCCGGCCCGCTGCACGTCCGGGTCGATGGTGGTGATCACATCGCCCGGCGCGGACCGGGCGCCGGTGACGGTGTCCAGCACGGTCCGCAGCCGGGGGTCGGTGCCGTTCAGCGCGTCCCGGTGGACGCCCTCCAGGAGGGTGGGGGCGTAGCTCTGGGAGGTGTAGCCGGTCACCGCCGCGTACAGGGGGCCGTCCGTGTACGTGCGCCGGTAGCGGAGGTCACCGCCCTCCGTCGGCGCCGAACCGGTGACCGGGTGCCCGGCCACGACGATGTTCCCGAGCGGCTGCGCGTAGGTCCTGATCGCGTTGCGCCGGTTGTCCGTGTCGTCCGCGAGCGCGCGGCCCTCGTAGAACTGCACCCAGGTGGCCCTGACCAGCAGGGCGAGCACCAGGATCAGAGAGAAGGCCGCCGCGCGCCTGATCATCCTGTTCATCCCGTTCCCTGGACGAGCGGGGGGCGGGGGATCGTTCCGCCGACGGTGATTTCTCATCGTCCGCTCATCCGCCGCCGGGCGTCCGGTCCAGCAGATGGAGGACGACCTCGTCGATCTCCACGCCGCGCGCCGGAGCGTGGCCCCGGGTCCGCGCGCTCGGGGTGAAGCCGCACTTCTCCAGCACCCGCAGAGAGCCCGCGTTGTCCGCCGCCGCCCGCGCGTAGAGCGGCCGTTCCGGCACCTCGGCCAGCAGTTGGCGCAGGGCGGCCGTGGCCACCCCCCGCCCCCAGTAGGCCCGGTCCACCCAGTAGGTGACCTCGCGTTCGCCCGGCTCCCCGTACACCGCGGCGCTGCCCAGGACGTCGCCGTCGCCGAGGATCGTGCGCACCACGTCCGAGGAGGTCCGGGCCCGCGCCCAGCGGGCGTCGAAGGCGGCCCGGTCGGCCGGGTCCTCGGGGGTGAAGGCGGCCATGCGCAGCGCCTCCGGATCGTTCAACTGCCGGAAGAAGACGGGCAGGTCGCTGTCGTGAACCTCACGCAGTGCGATGTCCATGGGGAGAGCCTAAGGGGCGGTGCCGGTGGTGCGCCGGGGACCGGAACGACCGCCCGGCCGGATTCCCCCTGGGGCCGGGAATCACCCAGGCTGCTTGAACGTTCACGTACAGGCTGAGGAGTCCCCGCAGCCGTACGCCGGACTACCTGGAGAGAGCCGAGACATGCGCGTCGAGATCTGGAGCGACATCGCCTGCCCCTGGTGCTACGTGGGCAAGGCCCGCTTCGAGAAGGCGCTCGCGGCCTTCCCGCACCGGGACGCCGTCGAGGTCGTCCACCGCTCCTTCGAGCTGGACCCGGACCGGGCCAAGGACGACGTCCAGTCCGTCCTGTCCATGCTCACCGCCAAGTACGGCATGAGCGAGGCCCAGGTGCGGGCCGGCGAGGACGACCTGGGCGCCCAGGCCGCCGCCGAGGGCCTGGAGTACCGCACCCGCGACCGCGACCACGGCAGCACCTTCGACATGCACCGGCTGCTGCACCTCGCCCGGGAGCACGGGCGGCAGGGGGCCCTGCTGGACGCCCTCTACCGGGCCAACTTCGCCGAGGAGGCCACGGTCTTCAACGACGACGAACGGCTGGTGGCCCTCGCCACCGGCGCCGGGCTGGCGGAGGACGCCGTCCGCGCGGTGCTCGCCGACCCGGCCGCTCACGCCGACGCGGTGCGCGCCGACGAGCGGGAGGCGGCGGAACTCGGCGCCAGGGGCGTGCCGTTCTTCGTGATCGACCAGAAGTACGGCGTCTCCGGCGCCCAGAGCGCGGAGGTCTTCGACCAGGTGCTCACCCGGGCCTGGGGCGAGCGCACCCCGCTGACCCTGATCCGGGGCGGCGCCGGGGAGGACGCGGAGACCTGCGGCCCGGACGGCTGCGCGGTCCCCGGACACTGACCCGGCACCGGGTACCCGCGCGCGCACGGCACTCGCGCGCCCACGGCATCCGCCGCGCCGTTCGCCTCGCGCCATATACCCCGCGCCGTACAACCCGTGCCCGCACGCGCAGGGCACCGGGCGGGCCCCGCCAGGGAGGCTCCGCCCGGTGCCGTCGCCCGCCGCCGGGCTCATCCGCCGTTCACCGCACGGGCGTGAAGTCCCGCGCCCCGATGAACTCCGGCCGGCGCACCGGCGCCGCGAAGGGCTCGACCGCCGTGTTCTCCACGCTGTTGAACACGATGAACACGTTGCTGCGCGGGAACGGCGTGATGTTGTCGCCGGACCCGTGCATGGCGTTGCAGTCGAACCAGGTCGCGGAGCCGGCCTTGCCGGTGAACAGCCTGATGCCGTGCTCCGCGGCCATCGTGGTGAGCGCCTCGTCCGACGGCGTCCCCGCGTCCTGCATCTGCAGGGACTTCTTGTAGTTGTCCTCCGGCGTGGCCCCCGCGCAGCCGAGGAACGTCCGGTGCGACCCCGGCATGATCATGAGGCCGCCGTTGGTGTCGTGGTTCTCGGTCAGCGCGATGGAGACGGAGACCGCGCGCATGCGCGGCAGGCCGTCCTCGGCGTGCCAGGTCTCGAAGTCCGAGTGCCAGTAGAAGCCGCTGGCCCCGAAGCCCGGCTTGACGTTGATCCGCGACTGGTGGACGTAGACGTCCGAGCCGAGGATCTGCCGGGCCCGGCCGACGACCCGTTCGTCGCGCACCAGTTCCGCGAACACCTCGCTGATCCGGTGCACCTCGAAGACGGACCGGATCTCCTTGGACTTGGGCTCCACGATGGAGCGTTCGTCCGCGCGGATCTCCGGATCGGACACCAGCCGTTCCAGCTCCCGCCGGTAGACCTCGACCTCCTCGGGGGCGAGGAGCCGGTCGAGGGCGAGGAAGCCGTCGCGCTCGAAGGAGCCGAGGTCACCGGCGGCGAGCGGGCCGGGGGCGCCCGGCTCCCCCCAGACGACCGGGTCGCGGCGGGGCGTGACCACCTCGGTGGAGCCCCGGGTGGGGTAGAGATCGGTGACGTTCGTGGCCGTGGTCACGGTGGTTCACACCTCCTCGGTGAGCAGGGGGTAGACGCCGTTCTCGTCGTGGTCCTCGCGCCCCGTCACGGGCGGGTTGAAGACGCAGATGCAGTGGAAGTCCTCCTTGACCCTGAGCGTGTGCCGCTCGTGGCCGTCCAGGAGGTACATGGTGCCGGGGGTGATGTAGTAGGTCTTCCCGGTCTCGCGGTCGGTCAGCTCGGCCTCGCCCCGGGTGCAGACGACGGCCTCGATGTGGTTCGCGTACCACATGTCGGTCTCGGTGCCCGCGTAGAGGATCGTCTCGTGCAGGGAGAAGCCGACCTTCTCCTTGGCGAGGACGATGCGCTTGCTCTCCCAGGTGCCGGACGCCGACTTCACGTGCCGGTCGGTGCCTTCGATCTCCTTGAACGAACGGACGATCACGGTGTTGCGATGCCTCCTCGGTGAAGGGGTGGTGCGGGGATACCGGCGCCCGCGGGTCCGCCACGGGGCGCGGGCGCCGGAAGCGCTCGGGTTCAGGCCGTCTCGCGCACCGCGCGGGCCAGTGTCTTCATGCCCTCGTCCAGCTCGTCGGGCGTGATGGTCAGCGCCGGGAGCAGCTTGACGACCTCGCTCTCCGGGCCGGAGGTCTCGATGAGCAGCCCCAGTTCGAAGGCGCGCCGGGCGATCCGCCCCGCGCGCGGCTTGTCGTGGAACTCCACGCCCCACACCAGGCCCCGGCCGCGGTACTCCTTGATGTCGGCCAGGTTCTCCTCGGTGATGGCGATGAGGTGCTGCTCGATCTGCTCGCCGCGGGTGCGGGTCTGCTTCTCCATCGCGGAGCCGTCGCTCCAGTACGTCTCCAGCGCGGCCGTCGCGGTGACGAAGGCCGGGTTGTTGCCGCGGAAGGTGCCGTTGTGCTCGCCCGGCTCCCAGACGTCCAGTTCGGGCCGGAACAGGCACAGCGACATGGGGAGCCCGTAGCCGCTGATCGACTTGGAGACGGTGACGATGTCCGGGGTGATCCCGGCCTCCTCGAAGGAGAAGAACGCGCCGGTGCGTCCGCAGCCCATCTGGATGTCGTCGACGATGAGCAGCAGGTCCTGCCGCTCGCACAGCGCGGCCAGCGCGCGCAGCCACTCCGGGCGGGCGACGTTGATGCCGCCCTCGCCCTGCACGGTCTCGACGATCACGGCGGCCGGCTTGTTCAGGCCCGAGCCCTGGTCCTCCAGGAGCCGCTCGAACCACAGGAAGTCCTCGACGGTGCCGTCGAAGTAGTTGTCGAACGGCATCGGCGTGCCGTGCACCAGGGGGATGCCGGCGCCGGCCCGCTTGAAGGCGTTGCCGGTCACCGCGAGCGACCCCAGCGACATGCCGTGGAAGGCGTTGGTGAACGACACGATCGCCTCGCGCCCCTTCACCTTCCGCGCCAGCTTCAGCGCGGACTCCACGGCGTTGGTGCCCGTCGGGCCCGGGAACATGACCTTGTAGGGCAGGTCGCGCGGGCGGAGTACCACGTCCTGGAAGGTCTCCAGGAAGCGCCGCTTGGCCACGGTCGACATGTCCAGGCCGTGCGCGACGCCGTCCCGCTCCAGGTAGTCGATCAGCGCGCGTTTCAGTACGGGGTTGTTGTGCCCGTAGTTGAGCGAACCGGCTCCGGCGAAGAAGTCGAGGTACTCGTGGCCGTCCTCGTCGTACATGCGGCTGCCGTGGGCACGGTCGAAGACGGTGGGCCAGCCGCGGCAGTAGCTGCGCACCTCGGACTCCAGGGTCTCGAAGACACTCAGATCGGGCTGGGTGATGGTCACGACGAATCGCTCCTCGTTGCGAGAGGGGTGAGAGGGGGAGTCGGGCGGATTCCGGCGGAACGGCGGCGTTCCGGGCCGGAACCGGGTCAGTGGGAGGCGGGGGAGCCGGGGGCGTCCGCGGCGCCGGCCGTGGCCGGGGCGGACAGCGGGCCTATCCGGTACAGGACCTCCGGGTCGTGCGGCCCGTCGGGAAACGACTCCGTCGCGAACAGCACCTCGCGCTCCAGCGGGGCGCGGTGCCGCTGGGCGAAGGACGTGAACAGCCGCTCGGAGGCGGTGTTGCCGGGCGAGATCGTGGTCTCGACCGCGGTCAGCCCGTGCTCGGCGACGGTCCGGGCGGTGAGCGAGTCCAGCATGGCCGAGGCCAGCCCCCGCCCGCGGAGGGCGTTGTCCACCGCCACCTGCCACACCAGCAGGGTGTCGGGGCGGTCCGGCCGGATGTACCCGGTGATGAAACCGACCGGCTCACCGCGCCCGTCGCGGGCGACGGCCGAGGTGGCGGCGAAGTCGCGGCACCACAGCAGATAGCTGTAGGAGGAGTTCAGATCGAGCACCTGGGAATCCCTTGCCATCCGCCACAGGGCGGCCCCGTCGGCCACTCTCGGACGGTCGATTTGCAGCTCTGCTTGCGCGGGAGTCATGCAGATTGAATTTACCCAGGGAAATGGGAAAATGCATCGCCGGACGGGGTTACATGTCGGCGTTGCCTGTGTTATCACGCGGGCGCGTTACGGGGCATCAGGAGGTTGACGTTTTGGGATATTTCGACCGGGTTATATGGTAGAAAACGGACAGTATGTGTAACGGGTCACAATCATGTAACCCGTTCGCCGCAACGTCGGAATCGCCCGCTTTCCGGCTCCTTGAAATCACTGCGTTTAGGTCCCCGGAAAGCGGGCAGAAGAATACGGGAAGCTGCCCTGAAAAGAATTCATTAATTTCAGGTGATCGAATATTCTGACGTTACCCGTTATTCATGGTGATGAGTGGTTCGTGCTTTCGTTCGTCAACGCCACGCACCCGCGGCGGCGCGTCGCGCCCCCTCCGGGTCCGTCGTCCGTCCCGTCCCGGCCAGCGCGTCGCCCAGCGCGGACAGGCAGGCCAGCACCGTCTCCGGCGTCGCGTCCCGCCCGTAGTGGTTGACCCGGATCATCTCCCCGGCCAGCGCCCCGCCGCCCGCGGCCAGCGGCAGCGCCGGGCCGGCGGCCAGGGCCCGCGCCACCAGTTCGGAGGCGTCCACCCCCGGCGGCGTCCGCAGGGTCGTCGCGACCGGCGCCGCGTCCCGCGCCTCGCGCACATAGGGCTCCAGTCCGCCGCCCAGCGCCGTCGCCCCGGCCCGGGTGGCCGCCGCGGCCGACGCGTGCCGCGCCATCACCGCGGGCAGCCCCGCCGCCCCGACGCGCTCCAGGCACGCCTCCAGCGCCAGCATCTCCAACTGCGCCGGGGCGTGCAGCAGCGCCCGGCGGCCCCCGTCGATCCAGCGCTCCTTCCAGTCCAGCAGCGACAGGTACGAACGGCGCGGCGCGCGCGGGTTGGCCGCCATCCGCGCCCACGCCCGCTCGCTGACCGACACCGCGGAGACCCCGGCCGGACCGCCCAGCGCCTTCTGCGCGCCGATCACGCACAGGTCCACGCCCCAGGCGTCCGGCAGCACCGGCTCCGCGCCGACCGAGGCCACCGCGTCCACGGAGAACAGCGCGCCCCGCTCCCGCACCACCTCGCCGATCTCCGCGACCGGGTTGGTGTTCCCGGTCGCCGCCTCCGCGTGCACCAGCGACACGAAGTCGATCTCCGGATGCTCCGCGAACGCCTCCCGCACCTGCTCGGCGGTGACCGCCGTGTGGAACGGCACGGCCAGGTCGTGGACCGTCGCCCCGCAGTCCCGCAGCCAGTTCCCGAAGGTCTGCCCGTACGGGCCGGTGATCACGTTGAGCGCGACGGTGTCCGGACCGGCGGCGCCGCGGATCGCGCCCTCCAGCGGCAGCAGCGCCTCGCCCTGGGTGATCACCACGTCCTGCGCGGTGTCCAGCAGCCGCGCCACCCGGTCCTCGATCGCGGCGAAACGGGCGGCGTCCATCGGGGCCGGGTCCAGCAGGGGGTGGGTCACGGCGGCGCTCTTCTCGGTCGTGTCCGGGCGCGGTCGGACCGGTGGGCCGTCACGGCCGGGCGGGCTGCGGATACGGGATCGAGGGTAACCGTGCCCCGCGCGGCCCTCCGCGCCGGATGCCGTCCGCCGTGGCGCCCGCGCCCGGAACTGTGGCTTCCGCCACTGCCGAGCCGCTCCCCGACCTGATGGACTCCTCCGCGTGCTCGTCCTCCTGCTGCTCGTCCTCATCGCGGTGGTGACGGCCCTCGTCCTGCGTCGCGCCGCCCCGGCCCCGCCCGAGCGCGTCCCCCGGTGCGTCCGGGGCGCGCGGGCCACCGGGGCCGCGTCCGCGTGCCCGGCCGTCCCCCCGGCGTACCGCCGCGCCGGAGCGCGGCTGCGTGCCGTCGCCGGGTGTGCCGGGGTCGGGGCCGCCGCCCTGTACGCCTGGGGCGCGCTCTCCGTGGCCTGGGCGGTCGTCGAGGCGGAGGACGGCGGCACCGCCTCCGCGCCCATGGCTCCCTGCCGGACCGGCGCCGAACCGGAACGGGCCGCCCGGGTCGTCGACTACTCCGCCTCCTACCTGCCCCTCGGCTTCCTCTGCGAGACGGGCGACGGCGACGGCTACGACTCCGGCGAGATCCCCGGCTACGCCAACCCCGGCGTCGCCGTGCTCGGTCTGACCGCCGCCGCGGGCGCCGTCGGCGCCGGATGCGCGGGGGAACTCGGCGCCCGTGCCGCGGCCCGTGCCCGCCGGGAGCGGGGGAGCGGACCGTCCGCCCCGCCGTACGGCCGGACGGAGCGGCCGTAGGCGCCGCCGCCGCGTCCCCGTCGCGACCGGGCGGACCGGGCGGACGGGTAGGCGACGGCAGGGCCTAGGGTGCCGGACATGACTGATCAGGCGGTGCTGCACGTGAAGGGGCGGGTCCTCGTCGGCCCCCGGGACGAGGACGTCCGCGACGAGGTGTGGGTGATCGGCGGCAGGATCTCGTACGACCGCCCCGCCGGGGCCCGGGACGTCCGCACCGTCGAGGGCTGGGCGCTGCCGGGGCTGGTCGACGCGCACTGCCACGTCGGCCTCGACCGCCACGGCGCCGTCCCCGCCGACGTCGCCGAGCGGCAGGCGCTCACCGACCGGGACGCGGGCACCCTGCTCATCCGCGACGCCGGTTCGCCCTCCGACACCCGCTGGATCGACGACCGCGAGGACCTTCCGAAGATCATCCGGGCCGGCCGGCACATCGCCCGCACCCGCCGCTACATCCGCGGCTACGCCTGGGAGATCGAGCCCGAGGACCTCGTCGCCCATGTCGCCCGGGAGGCCCGGCGCGGCGACGGCTGGGTCAAGCTGGTGGGCGACTGGATCGACCGCGACCTCGGCGACCTCTCCGCCTGCTGGCCGCGCGACGCCGTCGAGGCGGCCATCGCCGAGGCCCACCGGCTGGGCGCCCGGGTCACCGCGCACTGCTTCGCGGAGGACTCGCTGCGCGATCTGGTCGAGGCCGGCATCGACTGCGTGGAGCACGCCACCGGACTGACCGACGACACCATCCCGCTCTTCGCGGAGCGGGGCGTCGCCATCGTGCCCACCCTGGTCAACATCGCCACCTTCCCCGCCCTGGCCGATGGCGGGGAGGGCAAGTTCCCGCGCTGGTCCTCCCACATGCGCCGGCTGCACGCCCGGCGCTACGAGACGGTGCGCAACGCCCGCGACGCCGGGGTCCCCGTCTTCGTCGGCACCGACGCGGGCGGCTCCCTCGCCCACGGCCTGGCGGCGGCGGAGGTCGCCGAACTGGTCACCGCCGGGATCCCGCCCGTCGAGGCCCTCTCCGCCGCCACCTGGGCCGCCCGGCGCTGGCTCGGCCGCCCCGGCCTGGACGAGGGCGCCCCGGCCG
Source organism: Streptomyces sp. SID8352 (assembly GCF_009862265.1). Classification (GTDB taxonomy): domain Bacteria; phylum Actinomycetota; class Actinomycetes; order Streptomycetales; family Streptomycetaceae; genus Streptomyces. The sequence continues at coordinate 507,599 of NZ_WWGX01000022.1, forward strand.
ACCTCGTGGTCTACGAGCGGGACCCGCGCGCGGACGTGCGCGTGCTCGGCGCCCCGCACCGGGTGGTGCTCAACGGACGCGTGGTCGGATAGCGGGCACGGGTGACGGGAGGGAACGACTGTGCAGAAAGAATCGAAAACGCGGGCGGAAACCTCACGAAGGGGTGAAGTGCCCCGGGAACGCTGACGGCCGACGGCGCGCGGAGCCATTCTGTGCGGGTCCCGAGCATGTCGCTCATGCGTGTTCCGCACGCATGTCCCAGTGGGGGTCCCACCACCTTGAACGGCAACACCTTCCGCATGCCCGCACACCGTCTGGCCGCCCTCGCGGCGGCCACGGTCCTGACCGCCGCTCCCGCGGTCCTGACCGGTGCGGGCACCGCCCACGCCACCGGTGACCAGGGCCGCGCGAGCGCCGCGGTCCTGCGCACCGCGCTCGACGTCTCCCTGCTCAACCGGACCGTGAACGTCCCGCTCACGGTCGGCCTCAACGAGGTGCGGGCGCCCGGCAACGCGCACCGGACCGCGCTGTCCGCCACCCTGGACGCCGTCGACGGCGGCCGTCCCTTCGCCGTGCTGCGCGCCGACGTGGCCGAGGCGCGGGCCGACGCCGACGGGAGCCGGGCCGAGGGCGCCACCCGGCTGGTCAACGCCGCGGTGCACCTCCCCGGACTGCCCCTGCTGTCGCTGATCGAGGTCCAGCAGGTCACCGCCACGGCCACCTGCGAGGCCGGGAGGAAGCCGGTCGCCTCGTCGAACCTGCTGGGCCCGGTGACGGTGCTCGGCAGGAAGACCGAACTGACCGCCGGGGGCACCACGGAGGTGAAGGTCCCGGGCGTGGGCGAGGTGCGGCTGGACCTGTCCCGGGCCGCGACCACCTCCCGCACGGCCGCCGCCACCGCCCTCGTGCTGAAGGTCTCCGTCAACCCGCTCGACCTGAACGTGTCCGAGGTCGACGGCACCGTGACGCTCGCCGAGGCCACCTGCGAGGCCCCGCCGCCCGCCCGGGAGGCCGCCGAGCCGCCCGCGCCGGAGTCGCCCGCCGTCGAACCGGCCGCCGGGACCGCGCCCCAGGGCTCCAAGGAGGAGGTCGACCTGGCCGAGACGGGCGGCAGCTCCGCCACCCCGTACATCGCCGCCGGCGCCGCCGTGCTCGTCCTGGGCGGCGGCGGGGCCCTGGTCCTGGCCCGCCGCAGGCGGGGCTGACGCAACGGGCCCCGGCCGGCCCGTGGCCCTGTCCCCGCCACGGGCCGGCCGGCGCCCCGCTCAGCCCCGCAGTGCCTCGGCCAGCGCCGCCAGGAAGGCGTCCGTCGTCGCCCGGTCCCGCACCGCGAGGCGCAGCCAGTCGGAGTCCAGGCCCGGGAACGTGTCGCCGCGGCGCACCGCGTGGCCGAGCGCGCGCAGCCGGTGGCGCACCGCCGCGGCACCGGGCACCCGGACGAGGACGAAGGGGCCCTCGGCAGGCCCGGCCACCCGCAGTCCCGCCCCCGCGAACCGCCCCAGCCCGGCGACGAGATGGGCCCGGTCGGCGGCGATGGCGCGGGCCGCGCGGGCGGCCTCCGCGAGGGCCGGGGGCGCCACACACGCCTCCGCGGCCACCAGCGCGGGCGTGGAGACCGGCCACAGGGGCTGGGCACGCCCCAGCGCCCGGACGGTCCCCGGTTCGGCGAGGACGTAGCCGACGCGCAGCCCCGCCAGCCCCCAGGTCTTGGTGAGGCTGCGCAGCACCACCAGCCCCGGCACGTCCGTCCGCCCGGCCAGCGCCTCCCGCTCGTCCGGCACCGCGTCCATGAACGCCTCGTCCACCACCAGGGTCCGCCCGGGCCGGGCGAGCGCGGCCACGTCCCGCGCCGGATGCAGCACCGACGTCGGGTTGGTGGGGTTGCCGATCACCACCAGATCGGCGTCCCCGGGCACCGCCGCCGGATCCAGCCGGAAGCCGTCCGCCGCGCGCAGCAGGACCCGGCCGACGGTGTGCCCGGCGTCCCTCAGCGCCGCCTCCGGCTCGGTGAACTGCGGATGCACCACCACCGGACGGCGCGCCCCCAGCGCCCGGGCCAGCAGGACGAACGCCTCCGCCGCGCCCGCCGTCAGCAGCACCCGTTCCACCGGCAGCCCGTGCCGCTCCGCCACCGCCGCCCGCGCGGCCTGCCCGTCCGGATAGGCGGCGAGGGAGTCCAGCGAGGCGGCCAGGCGCTCGCGCAGCCAGCGCGGCGGCGTGTCCGCGCGCACGTTGACCGCGAGGTCCACCAGGGCCGCGCCGTCGTCCCGGACCTCGGCGTCCCCGTGGTGCCGCAGATCGGGAGGGGGCGGCGGGCCGGGGCGGTGCCGCGTGCCGGGGCCGGGTGCTGAGTACGTGTCCATGCACGCGATGGTGCCCGGGGCGGTCCCGTCCGCCGACGCCGGGGCCGGGAGGCGGACGACGGCGGCGGTCGCCCGCGCCGGACGCGCCGCCGATCTGCGCTTGGGCACGATCAGTTCGCCGCCGCCCCGCAGGGCCGCCGCCTCCGCGACGGACGGGGTGCCGAGCGCGCGGAGCGCCGCGGCGGAGGGATGGGGCACCTCGACGGCGGCCAGTTCCTCGGGGGGGTAGGTGAGAACGGGAACACCGAAACGTTTCGCTGTCATCAGAATCCCGGGCTCCCTCCCCCGGGCGTCCACGGTGGCCAGCGCCACCACCGGCCCGGCCGCCCCGGCCTCCCTCAGCGCGTCCGCGACCAGCCGGACCACCTCCCCGGCCGGCACGCCGGGGGAGGCCCCGATCCCGACCACCAGGCCCGGGGACCCGGCCGCCGTCCCTCCGGTCCCACCAGCGACTCCGCACATATTTACCGCCGTTCCCGCTGTCGTGCGCGTGTGACGGCGCCCCGATCGGATAGCAAGGGGGCATGGCGGTCCTCGTCGCGCTCGGCGCGTTCCTGATGACGCTGGCCGGAGGCTGGACGGCTCAGCGCGTGACCGACCGGCGGCACCTGGTCCTCGGACTGGCCGGCGGTCTGATGCTGGGCGTGGTCGGCCTGGACCTGCTGCCCGAGGCACTGGAGGCCGCCGGCCACCCGGTCTTCGGCGTCCCGGTGGCCCTGCTGCTGTTCGTGGCCGGATTCCTCCTCGCGCACATGGTGGAGCGGCTGCTCGCGGCCCGCCGAGCCGCCCACGGCGGCGACGAGTACGCCGAGGGCACGACGGGCGGGCGCTCGCCCGAGGTGGGGCTGACGGCCGCCGCCGCGATGGTCGGGCACAGCGCGATGGACGGCGTGGCCATCGGCGCGGCCTTCCAGGTCGGCGGCGGCATGGGCGCGGCCGTCGCCCTGGCCGTGATCGCCCACGACTTCGCCGACGGCTTCAACACCTACACGCTCACCAGCCTGTACGGGAACGCCCGCCGCCGCGCGGTCGCCATGCTCGTCGCGGACGCCGTGGCCCCGGTGGCCGGGGCGGCCTCCACCCTCGTCGTCTCCGTCCCCGGCGCCGCGCTCGGCGGCTACCTCGGCCTCTTCGGCGGTGTGCTCCTCTATCTCGCCGCCGCCGAGATCCTGCCCGAGGCCCACCACGAGCACCCCGCCCCGGCGACCCTGCTCTGCACCGTCGCCGGGGCCGCCTTCATCTGGCTGGTGGTGGGGCTGGCCGAGTGAGCGCCGCCCGTCACCGGTCACGGGGCGCGGCAGCCCGCCACGAAGCGCCGGGCGGTCTCCGGCCGGGCCGCCCAGTGGGTGTGCACATAGCTGGCGTGCACGCCCCGCCGCACGAAGCCCTCCACGCGCCGTCCGGGCCCGCGCAACCCCCAGGCCGGAGCCGCCCCGGCCCCCGGCTCCACGACCGTCCGGTGGAACTCGTGACCCCGCATCCGCGTCCCGGCGGCGGCCAGGACGGAATCGGTCACGGCCACCGCGTCCCGGTAGCCGAGCGTCAGCCGCTCCGACATCCGCGCCGAGGCGTCCAGCACCCCGCACAGGGGCCGCCCGTCCAGCTCGCGGCAGAGGTACAGCAGCCCGGCGCACTCGGCGGCGACGGGGGCGCCGCCCAGCGCCAGCGCCGCCACCGCCGCGCGCAGCGGCTCGTTGGCGGACAGTTCCGCGGCGTACACCTCGGGGAAGCCGCCGCCGACGACCAGTCCGCGGGTGCCGTCCGGCAGCGCCTCGTCCCGCAGCGGGTCGAAGGGGACGACGACGGCCCCGGCGGCGGTGAGCAGTTCGCTCTGCTCGGCGTAGGAGAAGGTGAAGGCGGGCCCGCCGGCGACGGCGACCGTCGGCGCCCCCGGCACCCCGTCGGCCCCGGTGCCGTCCGGCGCGGGCGCGGCGTCCGCGAGCGCGGTGCCCGCGTCCCACACCGGCGCGGACAGCGGCCCGGCCCCGCGCGCCAGCGCGAGCAGCGCCTCCAGGTCGCACCCGGCGGCCACCCGCGCCGCCATCGCCGCCACGGCGTCCAGCGCCGCCGCCCGCCGCTCCGCGACCGGCACCAGCCCCAGGTGCCGGGAGGGGGTGCCGACCTCGGGGGCGCGCCGCACCACGCCGAGGACCGGCACCCCGACGTGCTCCAGGGCCTCCCTCAGCAGCTCCTCGTGGCGGTCGGAGGCGACCTTGTTGAGGATCACCCCGCCGATCCGCACCTCCGGGTCCCAGCTCACGAAGCCGTGCACCAGCGCCGCCACCGAACGCGACTGCGAGGAGGCGTCCACCACGAGCACCACCGGTGCCCGCAGCAGCTTGGCGACCTGGGCGGTGGAGGCGAGTTCCCCCTCGCCCGCGGCGCCGTCGTAGAGGCCCATCACGCCCTCGACGACGGCGATGTCGCAGCCGCGCGCCCCGTGCAGGAACAGCGGCCCGATCAGCTCCGGCCCGCACAGGTAGGAGTCCAGGTTCCGGCCCGTGCGCCCGGTCGCGAGGGCGTGGTAGCCGGGGTCGATGTAGTCCGGGCCGACCTTGTGCGGGGAGACGGTCAGCCCGCGCGCGGTGAGGGCGGCCATCAGCCCGGTGGTGACGGTGGTCTTGCCGCTGCCCGAGGAGGGCGCGGCGACCACCAGCCGGGGCACGGACGGGGAGGTCACCACTCGATGCCCCGCTGGCCCTTCTGGCCCGCGTCCATCGGGTGCTTGACCTTGGTCATCTCGGTCACCAGATCGGCGAAGTCCAGCAGCGCGGCGGGGGCGTTGCGGCCGGTGACGACGACGTGCTGGTTGCCGGGCCGGGCGCGGAGCGTCTCGATCACCTCGCCGGTGTCGATCCACCCCCAGTGCAGCGGGTAGGCGAACTCGTCGAGGACGTAGAGGCGGTAGCGCTCGGCGGCGAGATCCCGCTTGACCTGCTCCCAGCCCTCCCTGGCCTTCTCCTCGTTGTCCATCTGGTCGTCGCGCTGGACCCAGGACCAGCCCTCGCCCATCTTGTGCCAGTCGACGGTCCCGCCCTCGCCGGAGGCGCCGAGGACCCGCAGCGCGTTCTCCTCGCCGACCTTCCACTTGGCGGACTTGACGAACTGGAACACCCCCACCGGCCACCCCTGGTTCCAGGCGCGCAGCGCCATCCCGAAGGCGGCGGTGGACTTGCCCTTGCCCGGGCCGGTGTGGACCATCACCAGCGGGCGGTTGCGCCGCTGACGGGTCGTCAGACCGTCCTCGGGTACGACGCTCGGCTGTCCCTTCGGCACTACGCGGCCCTCCTCGTCCCGGTCTCCCGGACATCCCTGACCAGCCCGGCGATGGTGTCCGCCCGCAGCTCCTCCAACGTGACGGCCGTGCCGCCCAGTTCACCCGCGAGCCGGCCGGCCAGCCCCAGCCGCACCGGGCCCGTCTCGCAGTCCACGACCACGCAGGCGGTGCCCTCGGCCGCGAACAGCCGGGCGGCCCGCGCGGACAGCGCCACCGGATCGGGGCCGCCGGTGGCCCGTCCGTCGGTCACCACCACGACCAGCGCCCGGCGCGCCGGGTCGCGCAGCCGTTCGACCCGCAGCACGTCGTGGGCCCGGAGCAGCCCGGTGGCCAGCGGGGTGCGCCCGCCGGTCGGCAGTGACTCCAGCCGGGCCGCCGCCGCGTCCACCGACGAGGTCGGGGGCAGCGCCACCTCGGCGGCCGTGCCGCGGAAGGTCACCAGGCCGACCTTGTCCCGCCGCTGGTAGGCGTCGAGCAGCAGGGAGAGGACGGCGCCCTTCACCGCGCCCATCCGCCGCCGGGCCGCCATCGATCCGGAGGCGTCGACGACGAACAGCACGAGGTTGGACTCGTGGCCCTCGCGCACCGCCTGCCGCAGGTCGTCCCGCCGCACCACCAGCCCCGGGCCACCGCGCCCGCGCGCCCGCTGGTGGGGGGCGGCGGCCCGGACGGTGGCGGACAGGTGCAGCCGGGTCAGGGTGGCCCGGGGGCGGCGGGCGCCGGTGGTGCGGCCCTGCTCGGTGCGCGCCCGCGACCTGCGGCCGGCGGCGCCGTCCCCGAGGCCGGGCACGCTGAGCACCTTCGTCCGGAACGGATCGGCGGCCCGCGCCGGGGCCTGCTCGCCCGCACCGGGCCCGCCGGGAGGCCGCGACCCCTCCCCGGCGCCCTCCGGACCACCGGTCCCGGCGTCCGCGCCGTCACCCGCTTCCCCGGCGTCACCGCCGTCCCCGGAGGGCGCGCTGTCCCCGTGCCCTCCGCCGCCGGACTCCGGCGGCCCGCCCGGCCCCTCCGGACCGCCGGGACCGCCCGGGCCGTCCGGCCCCGGGTCGGGATCGTCGTCGCCGAACTCGTCCAGGGCCTCGTCGAGCCGGTCCTCGTCCAGCCCGGGGGCGTCGAAGGGATTGCGGCGGCGCCGGTGCGGCAGGGCCAGCAGCGCCGCCCGGCGCACGTCCTCGGCCAGCACCTCGGTCCGCCCCGCCCACGCGGCGAGCGCGGTCGCGGTACGGGCCATCACGATGTCCGCGCGCATCCCGTCCACCTCGAACGCCGCACAGGTCGCCGCGATCCGGCGGAGCGCCGTGTCGTCCAGCCGTACCGAGGGCAGCAGGGCCCGCGCCGCCACGATCCGCTCCCGCAGCGCGGCCTCCTCCCCGGCCCAGCGCGCGGCGAAAGCGGCGGGGTCGTCGTCGTAGGCCAGGCGGCGCCGGACGACTTCCACCCGCTGCTCCGGATCGCGCGAGGCGGACACCTCCACGGTGAGCCCGAAGCGGTCCAGCAGCTGCGGACGCAGCTCGCCCTCCTCCGGGTTCATCGTCCCGACGAGCAGGAACCGCGCCGCGTGCCGGACGGAGACGCCCTCGCGCTCGACGTACGAGGCGCCCATCGCCGCCGCGTCCAGCAGCAGGTCGACGAGGTGGTCGTGGAGGAGGTTGACCTCGTCGACGTAGAGGATGCCCCGGTTGGCGGCGGCGAGCAGGCCCGGCTCGAAGGCCTTCACGCCCTCCGCCAGGGCCCGTTCGATGTCCAGCGCCCCCACCAGCCGGTCCTCCGAGGCGCCGACCGGCAGCTCGACGAGGGCGGCCGGGCGCTCGGCCGCGGGGGGCGAGCCGTGCGGGCCGTCGGGGCAGGACGGGTCGGGGGAGGCGGGGTCGCAGGCGAAGCGGCAGCCGGACACGACCGCGAGGCGCGGCATCAGCGCGGCCAGCGCCCGCACGGCGGTCGACTTGGCGGTCCCCTTCTCCCCGCGCACGAGGACCCCGCCGACCCGCGGGGAGACCGCGTTCAGCAGCAGGGCCAGCCGCAGGTCGTCCTGGCCGACGACGGCGGTGAACGGATAGGGCGTGCTCACGCGGCGGTCACTCCTTCGAAGGGGGTACGGCGACGGGGCCCGGCACCGTGCGGCGCGGGCCCGGGGGCGGGGCTCACCCGGGTGCCCCGGGCGGGACGAAGGGGAGTCCGGGAGGCGCGCCGGACTCGATGAGGCGCCAGAGGGCGTCGGTGTCCGCGTGCTCCTCGATCAGATCGCCCAGCAGGTCCAGTTGCCGCTCCCGCAGCGCGGCGAACGAGGTGTCCGGGGCGGGGACGAAGCGGCGTCCGGCGGCGGCGGCGACCTCGCGCAGGAACGCCCGCCGGAAGCCGTCCGACTCCAGCGAGCCGTGCCAGTGGGTGCCCCAGGTCTGCCCGGACCGGCAGCCGTCGAGGAAGGGCTCGCCGCCCGTCACCCGCGCGACGCCGTGATGGATCTCGTACCCCTCGACGCGTTCCCCGAGGGCCTCGCCCACCGGCCGGGCGAGGGTCTTGGCGGGGGCGAAGCGGACCCGCACGGGCAGGAGGCCGAGCCCCTGGACCCGGCCCCGGCGGCTCTCCACGTCGTCCTCGATCTCCTCGCCGAGGACCTGGAAGCCCCCGCACACGCCGAGCACCGGGCGGCCCTCGGCGGCCCGGCGGACGAGGGCGCGGGCCAGTCCCCGCTCCCGCAGCCAGTCCAGGGCGCGGACGGTGCCCCGGGTGCCGGGCACGACGACGAGGTCGGCGTCCGCCAGTTCCTCCGGGCGGTCCACGAACCGCACCACCACGCCGGGTTCGGCGGCCAGCGCGTCCACGTCGGTGAAGTTGGACATCAGCGGCACCGCGCACACGGCGACCCGCAGCACCTCCTCGCCCACCGGCGGGGCGACGGCCGACTCCCGCACGGTGCCGCGCAGGGAGACCCGCAGGCCGTCCTCCTCGTCGATGCCGAGCCCGTGCCGGAAGGGCAGCACGCCGTAGGTCCGGCGGCCGGTCAGGTCGCGCAGCATGCCCAGTCCGGGTTCCAGCAGGCTCACGTCGCCGCGGAACTTGTTGACCAGGAACCCGGCGACGAGCGCCTGGTCCTCGGGGGAGAGCAGGGCCACCGTGCCGAAGAAGGAGGCGAAGACGCCGCCGCGGTCGATGTCCCCGACGACCAGGACGGGCAGTCCGGCGCCCCGGGCCACCCCCATGTTGACGATGTCGTTGCGGCGCAGGTTGATCTCGGCGGGGCTGCCGGCGCCCTCGCAGACCACCGCGTCGTGGGTGGCCCGCAGTTCGGCCAGGCAGTCGAGGACGGTGCCGAGCAACTGCCGCTGGCGCCCGCCGTGGTAGCCGCGGGCGCTCATCTCCCCGACCGCCCGGCCGAGCAGGACCACCTGGCTGCTGCGGTCGCCGCCCGGCTTGAGCAGCACCGGGTTCATCAGCGCGGTCGGCTCCAGCCGGCAGGCCTGCGCCTGCATCGCCTGGGCCCGGCCGATCTCGGCCCCCTCACGGGTAACGAAGGAGTTCAGCGACATGTTCTGCGCCTTGAAGGGGGCCACCTTCACGCCCTGCCGCATCAGCCAGCGGCAGATACCGGCGGTGACGACGCTCTTGCCCGCGTCGGACGTGGTGCCGGCGACCAGGAGACCGCCGCTCATGACCGGCCCCCCGCCCCGCGCCCGGCGGCGCGGCGTCCCGGGGCGGCCACCCGGCGCGCGAGCAGCCGCGCGCCCGCGCACACGCCCAGCGCCAGCCAGCCCACGCGCCGGGACAGCCGCACGGCCCGCTCGATGTCGCCGGTCCGGACGGGGCGCCCGGCGGCGCCGTTGAGCACCGGCCGGTGCTCAACCCGGCCGGCGTAGGAGAGGGTGCCGCCGAGCCGTACGCCGAGGGCACCGGCGAACGAGGCCTCCACCGGGCCCGCGTTGGGGCTGGGGTGGCGTCCGGCGTCGGCGCGCCAGGCGCGGAGGGCGCCGCGCGGATCGCCGCCGGAGGCGGTCGCGAGGACGGCGGTCAGCCGGGCGCCCGGCCATCCGGCGAGGTCGTCGAGGCGGGCGGAGGCCCAGCCGTACCGCAGATGGCGCGGTGAGCGGTGGCCGACCATGGCGTCCAGGGTGTTGGCGGCGCGGAAGCCGAGCAGCCCCGGCACCCCGGCCGCGGCGCCCCACACCAGGGCGCCGACCACCGCGTCCGAGGTGTTCTCGGCGACGGACTCGACGACGGCGCGGGCGATCCCGTCGGCGTCCAGTGCCTTGGGGTCCCGCCCGCACAGGTGCGGCAGCCGGGCCCGGGCGGTGCCGAGGTCCCCGGCCTCCAGGGCGCGGCCGACGGCGCGCGCCTCGCGGGCCAGCGAGGTGCCGCCGACGACGGCCCAGGTGGCGGCGGCGGTCAGGGCGACGGAGGCGGCGGGGGAGCGGCGCACGGCGCGGGCGGCGGCGGTGCCCAGCGCGGCGGCGCCCCCGGCGCACACGGCGGTGTGCAGGGCGCCCCAGCCGCGGTGGTCGTGCCACAGCCCGCGTTCCACGGCACCGGCGGCACGGCCGAACAGGGCGACGGGGTGCCCGCGGCGGGGATCGCCGAGGAGCAGGTCACCGAGGAGGCCGGCGGCGGCACCGTACGCGAAGACGCGTTCGGCGCGCACGGCTCAGCCGGTCGCGGGGCGGGGGAGCGGGGTGCCGGGGTACCTCGGGCGTCGGGCGCGCATGGGGGTATGTCCTCACTCAGGGTGTCCACGCCCTGGCTCGACGGAACCGGCGGTGGGAGTTCCTGGCTCCCGGGACCGCGCGCACCGCGTGGTGCGTGCCGTCCCGGTGACAGTGGCGGGACCGCGCCGGAATCGCACCGGCTTCCTCTCCAGCCGCCGTAATGGCACCGGGAAGTCCACCACGGTCCGCGAAGGCCCGTCAACTCGCCGTTGACCTGCGCGGGGTGAGTGTGGGAAGCCCCACACGGCGCGCGGGCCCCGGACGCGGCGCGCGCGGCGCGGAAAGGGCGGGCCGGGGCACGCGGGGGCGGCGGACGGGCGCGGGGCGGGCGGGAAGGGCGGAGGGGCGCGGGCGCGCGCTCGCGGTCGTCGGGGGCGGGGGAGCGCGAAGGGGCGCGGGGCGTACGGCGGTGTCCCGCAGCAACGCCCCGCGCCCCTCCGCCGGAGGCCGGTCAGGCGACGATCAGGTAGATCCCGTAGGTCACCGCCGCGGCGCAGGCCGCGAAGCAGGCGCAGGCGGCGGTGACGGCGAGCGTCGCCGGCCGGCCCTGGGCGGCGGCCCGCTCCCGGTGGGAGAGGCCGGTGATGCCGAGGGTGAACAGGGCCACGAGGGCCACGGTGACCACGAGACTGACCCCGAAGACGGAGCCGAGTGCTGCCCAGTCGATCTGCATGGTGCTTCTCTTCCTTCGCTCCCGGACGGACCCGGACGCGGGCTCAGACGGCGGTGGGCGCCGAGGCGGAGGGGGTCTTGGCCTCGGCGGCGGCCGGAACGGCGGGCGAGGGGGCCGGGATCTCCGCGGCCAGCGCGTCGGCGGCGAGTGCGTCCGCGGCGAGTGCGTCGGCGGCGAGCGCGTCCGCGGCGAGGGCGTCGGCCGTCAGGCACTCGACGGCGGCGTCGGTGGGCGGCGGGATGACGGCGGCGATGGCCTGGGTGACGACCCCGTTCGGCTCCGGCTCCGGGTGGTGGTGGCCGTGGCCGTGGCCGTCGACGACGTTGGTGTGGTCGATGACCTCGCGCCGGGAGATCCGCCAGATCGCGAAGCTCGCGGCGATCAGGAAGACCGCGACCGCGGCCGTGCCCCAGTCGCCGAGGCGGCAGACCCACTCGGCGATCGCGGCGACCAGGGCCGCGGCCGGGAGGGTGAGCCCCCAGGCGACGAACATGCGGGTGGCCGTGGACCAGCGGACCACGCCGCCCTTGCGGCCGAGGCCGGCGCCCATCACCGCACCGGAGACCGAGTGCGTGGTGGAGAGCGAGAAGCCGAGGTGGGAGGAGGCCAGGATGACCGTCGCGGCGCTGGTCTGGGCGGCGAAGCCCTGCTGCGGCTGGAGGTCGGTCAGGCCCTTGCCCATGGTGCGGATGATGCGCCAGCCGCCGAGGTAGGTGCCGAGCGCGATGGCGAGGCCCGCGGACAGGATGACCCAGACCGGCGGGTCGGAGGCGGGGGCGAGGGCGCCGCCCGCGATCAGCGCGAGGGTGATGATGCCCATGGTCTTCTGGGCGTCGTTGGTGCCGTGGGCCAGCGAGACCAGGCCGGCGGAGGCGATCTGCCCGGCGCGGTAGCCCTTCTCGGCGGCCCGGCCGTCGGCCCGGCGGCCGAGCCGGTAGGTCATCCGGGTGGCGAGCATCGCCGCGACGCCGGCGACGATCGGGGCGGCGACGGCGGGCAGCAGCACCTTGGTGACGAGCACGCCGCCGTGGACCGCGCCGAGGCCGGCCGAGGCGACGGCGGCGCCGATCAGACCGCCCATCAGGGCGTGCGAGGAACTGGACGGCAGGCCGACCAGCCAGGTCAGCAGGTTCCAGAGGATCGCGCCGACCAGAGCGGCGAAGATGACCTCGGGACGGATGCCGGTCTCGTCGACGAGACCTTTGGAGATCGTGTTGGCGACCTCCACCGAGAGGAAGGCGCCGACAAGGTTGAGGACGGCGGACATGGCCACCGCAACCTTGGGCTTGAGCGCACCGGTCGAAATGGTGGTTGCCATCGCGTTCGCGGTGTCGTGGAAACCGTTCGTGAAATCAAACGCGAGTGCGGTTACCACCACAATCGCGAGGATCAGCGAGAAGCTTTCCATTTACCCAGGCAATCGTTCGAGGTCATTGGCGCGACGAACCTAGGTAACCATGGTGAACGGAAGATGAACTGGATAGGGCGTCGTGGTGTCCGAAAACGGGGCCGGGACCTCCGCGGCCGGACGCGCCGCGTGCGCGCGCCGGTGCTCTCCGGAGACGCCGCTGGCAGGATCGCCGCGGGACCGCCCGCCGGGGCGGGCGACGGGGTGCCCGGCGGCACCCGGGAGGAGGCGCGATCGTGACCGAACCGCAGCGCGCGGGAGCAAAACCGGAACCCGGCGCGGGGCCGGAACCGGGAACGGAACCGGAACCGGGGGCGGCGGGGGACGCCGAGCGGGCGGAGGCGTGGCGGGCCCTGGTCGCCGCAGCCCGCCGCACGGTGGCCGACGGACTGGTGGTCGGCACCTCCGGGAACGTCTCGGTACGGATCGGGGACACCGTGCTCGTCACACCGTCGGGGGTGCCGTACGACCGGCTGACGGCCGGGGACGCGACCGGCGTCGACCTGGACGGGCGGCAGGTGCTCGGCACCCTGGTCCCCACCAGCGAACTGCCCATGCACCTCGCCGTGTACCGCGCCACCGACGCCCGCGCCGTCGTCCACACCCACGCCGTCCACGCGACGGCCGTCTCCACCCTCGTCACCGAGCTGCCCCTGGTCCACTACATGGCCGCCGCGCTGGGTGGCCCGGTCCGCGTCGCCCCCTACGCCGCCTTCGGCAGCGAGGAACTCGCCGCGCACACGCTGGACGCCCTGGCGGGCCGCACCGGCTGCCTGCTGCGCAACCACGGCACGCTCACCCACGGCGCCACCCTGGACCAGGCGTACGACCGCACCGCGCAGCTGGAGTGGATGTGCCGCCTCTGGCTGACCGCCTCCTCCGTCCCCGGTCGCGCCCCCACCCTGCTCACGGAGGCCGACCTCGCGGAGGTCTCCCGGCGCCTGGCCACCTACGGGCAACGCCCCTGACGGCCCGTCGGGGGAAGAGAGGGGGAGAGGCGGGGGCGGAAGGAGGGCGTCACTCCCTCTCACCCGTCACCCCCCTCGCCCCACCAACCGTCCCCGGGCGTGGAGCGCCGCCCCGGGGGTACCGGAGGGGTGGCCGCCGTCACCCCCCGCCGGGTGTTCCGCTGGCCGGTCGCGGAGTCCACCGGGAGACTGACGCCATGCGCACTGCCACAGCAACGGCCGCCGCCGTCACCGCGGCCCTGGCGGCGGCCGGCGCGGCCGGCGTCGCCGCCGGACGGGTCGCCAGCGACGCCGCGCTCAAGGTGTCCCCCGGCCGCCCCCTGCCGACCGAGCCCCGGCTCACCGTGCACGGCACCGCCCCCGGCCGGATCACCCTCACCCGGGACCTGGCCGCCCTGCGCCCGGGCCGCTACGGCCTCGCGGGCGACGGCTCGCACGCGGTCGTCGGCCCGGTGCTGGAGGGGGCCCGGGAGGGCGCCGACACCGTGGTCCGCCGACTGGAACGGGTCACGCACGGCTCCTTCGCGGCGGGCGACCGCGCCTGGCTCACCCCCAACCTCCACGTCGGCACCCCCCGCACCGCCCTCGGTATCGACCACACCGACCTGGAGATCCCGGGCGACCTCGGGCCCCTCCCGGCCTGGTTCCTGCCGGGCGCCCGCCCCACCTGGCTGATCGCGGTGCACGGCCTGGGCACCACCCGCGAGCAGGTCATGAACCTGATGACGCCGCTGTACGAGCGGCGCATGCCGGTGCTCGCGCCCACCCTGCGCGGCGACGTCGGCGCCCCGCCCTCGCCGGACGGGCTCCAGCACTTCGGGGAGACCGAGTGGCACGACGTGGACGCGGCCGTCCGCCACGCCGTCGAGAACGGCGCCCGGCAGGTGGTGCTGCTCGGCTGGTCAACCGGTGCCGCCATGGCCCTGCGCGCGGCGGCCCGGTCCGGTGTCCGCGACCGCATCGCGGGCCTCGTCCTGGACTCCCCGGTGCTGAGCTGGGAGACCACCCTGCGGGCCCTGGCCACCGCACGGCACGTGCCCGCGCCGCTCCTGCCGCTCGCCGTCCGCGCCGCCCAGGGCCGGGCGGGACTCCCCCCCGACGACGGCGCCGACCCGGACGGCGTCCTCCGTCCGGCCGTGCCGACGCTGGTCTTCCACGGCCCGGACGACGAGGTCGCCCCCTGGTCCCTCTCGCGCCGCCTCGCCGCCGCCTCGCCCCGCACGGTCACCCTGCACCCCGTCACCGGCGCCCCCCACGCGGCCATGTGGAACGCCGACCCCGCGGACTACGAGGAGACCCTGCGCCGCTTCCTGGTCCCCCTGGTCTGACCGGCCGGAGGGGCCCGCCGGTCCGATCCGGCCCCGAGGGCTCCGCCCGGCGATCCGCCCGTCCCGCCGGTCACCGGCCGGGGCGGCTTCCGGACACCCGCCGCCGGATCCGCCGGGAACCCGCCGCCGGCCCCGGACGGCCCGCCGGGGACACCCGCCGGCGGGCCGGAGGGAACGGAGGGGAACCCGTCGGCGGGCGGGCGGACGGCCCCCTCGGCCGACCCGCCGACGGGTTCCGGACGGCACCCCGCCACTGGCCGGTTCCGGTGCCCGGAGCACGACGGGAAGCCCCCCGTCCACCGCCCGTGAAGCCCACCGCGGCCTCCCGTTTGGGATTTCGGACCGTCAACCGCAAGACTGCATCCGTGACGTCCCGTATCCCGCGCGACTCCAGGCTTCGAATCGTCCGCCCCCGACCCCTGGCCGCCGCCCCCACAGCGATCAACCAGCAGCGTACGCGCCGCCCCGCGCCACGCCCTCCGGAAGGCACACCGGCCCGCTCGGAGCTGGCCGGAATGGCTCGCTCCGGCCTGTTCGGAGCGGCCCGTGTGGCCCGCTGGGCCGACACCGCCCTGGGTCCGGGCCGCGGCGGCGCGACCGCCGACGGAATGGCCACCCTCTCCGACGCCACCGCCGAGCAGGCGGCCCTGGACCTGGGCCTGACGGCCGTCCGGGTGCGCGCCGACTGGGACACCGCCCGCCTGGCCGGACTCATCGAGGTGCACGGCGGCACCGCCCGC
Organism: Streptomyces sp. SID8352; assembly: GCF_009862265.1. Taxonomy (GTDB): domain Bacteria; phylum Actinomycetota; class Actinomycetes; order Streptomycetales; family Streptomycetaceae; genus Streptomyces. The sequence goes on from NZ_WWGX01000022.1 coordinate 523,053, forward strand.
CCCGGCTGGCGCCTGCGTGCCTGGAACCGGGACGACAGCGCCGTACTGCGCGGCTGGGTCGCCCTGTTCGACGCCTGGTCACTGGCCCACCCCGAGCCCGACGGGCACGAGCCCGCCGCCGTCGCCGAGGTCGTCTCCGCGATGCCGCAGGTGCTCTCCTTCCTCCAACTCTCCGCCGGACCGGTGCCGGTCGTCCAGCTCCTCGACCTGCTGGAGCAACGGGTCACCGAACTGCGCACCGAGCGCTGCGAGATCACCTACGACCCCGGGCTGGAGCCGGGCGCCGCCCAGCAGGCCCCCGACACCGCCGTCGACGCGCCGCTCGCCCCGCTCCTCGACTGGGCCCTGCACGCCCTCGCCGCCGTCGGCGCCCTCACCTGCGGTGACGGCCAGGCCACCCTCACCCCGCTGGGAAGCTGGGCGGTCTGGGTCAAGCTGGAGCAGATCTGCGTCGCCGCGCAGAGCCCCGCCGGGAACATCGAGCAGACCGCCGAGGACATGCTCCGCGGCTGCGGACGGCTGCGCCCCAACGCGGCCCGCGCCGAGTACCGCGCCTGGCTCGCCGCACGGCCCGTCGGCGCCGCCGTCACCCAACTCGTCGGCGCCGCCCGCGGCGAGGACGCCCTGCTGCGCGGCCTCGCCTTCGAGGCGCTGCGGGTGGTCGGCGCGCCCGCCGAACCGGACGTGCGCGCCGTCCTCGACGAGCCCACGCTGCGGCCGTACGCCCTGCTGTGGCTGGCCGAGCACGACGGCGCCGACCCCGAGGACGCCCACGAGGTCCTCACCCGCGAGGAGGCCACCTGGCTCTGGGTGGACACGGCCGCCGCCGTCGCCGACCACGGCGAGGCCCCGCTGCTGGTGCGGCACCTGGAGTCCGCGGTGCAGCCCACCGTCCCCGCGCTGCTGGACGAGGTCCGGGCGGTCGGGCACCCGCGCACCGTGCAGGTCCTGGTGGCCCTCGCCGCCGCCCACCCCGATCCGGCCCTGGCCAAGGCCGTGCGCCGGGCCGCCTTCCAGGTCCACACGGGCGCGGGCTGATCCCCACCGGGCCCCCGGCCCCGGCCCGCTCCTGCCCGTCCGGCTTGTCCGGGCGGGCGGGTCCCCGCCCCCGGGCCCCTCGGACCGGCCGCTCCCGAGCGGGGCCGCCGCGAGGACCCGTACCGGGACGCCCCGCGAGAACCGGTCCCGCCCGTCCCCGGAATGTCCGGATCCGCACCCCTCCGAGGACCCTGCCGGGCCCGCCCGCCCGCCGTGCGCGGCGGCCTCCGGTGCCCGAGGCGGGAAAACAGGTTGCACGTGCCCGTTAGACTGGCCCCCATGGCCATTCTCCTCGCGCATTAGACGGCGGTACTCCGCCCGTCGCCCGCCACCACGCTCGTCATGGTGCGCCGCGCGCGGCAGCGTCCCCGCCGCCCGTCCCGCCAACCACCCGCACAGGAGTCTGTCCGTGATCTCCGCCTCCGGCATCGAGCTGCGCGCCGGTGCCCGCGTCCTCATCGAGAGCGCCACCTTCCGCATCACCAAGGGCGACCGCATCGGACTCGTCGGCCGCAACGGCGCCGGCAAGACCACCCTCACCAAGGTCCTCGCCGGCGAGGGCATCCCCGCCGCGGGCACCGTCGCCCGCTCCGGCGAGGTCGGCTACCTCCCGCAGGACCCGCGCACCGGCGATCTCGACATGCTCGCCCGCGACCGTGTCCTGTCCGCCCGCGGCCTCGACGTCCTGATGCGCAAGATGCGCGAGAACGAGCAGCGCATCGCCAACGGCCAGGGCGCCACCCGGGAGAAGGCGCTGCGGCAGTACGAGCGCCAGGAGACCGAGTTCCTCACCAAGGGCGGGTACGCCGCCGAGGCCGAGGCCGCCACCATCGCCGCCGCGCTCAACCTGCCCGACCGGGTGCTCGGCCAGCCCCTGCACACCCTCTCGGGCGGCCAGCGGCGCCGTATCGAGCTGGCCCGCATCCTGTTCTCGGATGCCGACACCCTGCTGCTCGACGAGCCGACCAACCACCTCGACGCCGACTCGATCGTCTGGCTGCGCGACTACCTGAAGACCTACCGCGGCGGCTTCATCGTGATCTCCCACGACGTCGACCTGGTCGAGACGGTCGTCAACAAGGTGTTCTACCTGGACGCCAACCGCTCCCAGATCGACGTCTACAACATGGGCTGGAAGCTCTACCAGCAGCAGCGCGAGGCCGACGAGAAGCGCCGCAAGCGCGAGCGGGCCAACGCCGAGAAGAAGGCCGCCGCCCTCAACGCCCAGGCCGACAAGATGCGCGCCAAGGCCACCAAGACCGTCGCCGCGCAGAACATGGCCCGCCGCGCGGACAAGCTGCTCAGCGGGCTGGAGGCGGTCCGCCAGTCCGACAAGGTCGCCAAGCTCCGCTTCCCCGAGCCCGCGGCCTGCGGCCGGACCCCGCTCACGGCCGAGGGGCTGTCCAAGTCGTACGGCTCGCTGGAGATCTTCACCGACGTCGACCTGGCCATCGACAAGGGCTCCCGCGTCGTCATCCTCGGTCTCAACGGCGCCGGCAAGACCACCCTGCTGCGTCTGCTCGGCGGGGTGGAGCAGCCGGACACCGGCGAGGTCCGCGAGGGCCACGGCCTCAAGCTCGGCTACTACGCCCAGGAGCACGAGACGCTCGACCCGGAGCGCACCGTCCTGGAGAACATGCGCTCGGCCGCCCCCGACATGGACCTCGTCGAGGTCCGCAAGGTGCTCGGCTCTTTCCTGTTCTCCGGCGACGACGTGGACAAGCCCGCCGGGGTCCTCTCCGGCGGCGAGAAGACCCGGCTGGCCCTGGCCACCCTCGTGGTCTCCTCGGCCAACGTGCTGCTGCTCGACGAGCCGACCAACAACCTCGACCCGGCCAGCCGCGAGGAGATCCTCGGCGCGCTGCGCACCTACAAGGGCGCCGTCGTCCTGGTCACCCACGACGAGGGCGCCGTCGAGGCGCTCCAGCCGGAGCGGATCATCCTGCTGCCGGACGGGGTCGAGGACCTCTGGGGCTCCGACTACGCGGATCTCGTCGCCCTGGCTTGATCGAATGAATGATCCACTGGGTATGGATCATTCGGCCGAGCCGTGATCCACCATCTGTGTGAGATCTCCTCATCACGAGGTGTGTCCTCCCCGCGCCGCACGGCCGGACCCCCCTTCCCGGGGGTCCGGCCGTCTCGCCTTTCTGACCTGCGGCTTCACCCGGCAACCCGTTCGGACGTACGGATGCGAAGCTCTGGAATCCCGCATTCCATATGTGGAGACGCGCTCCTGTCGTCACAACCTTGCCTCATCGACCTTGCCGAATGGGTGGCCATGGAGGCCCGGAGGGGTGATCATGAGGAGACCAGAGCGCACTTCCCACGAGGAGGCACGGGTGGCCGAGACTCTGAAGAAGGGCAGCCGGGTGACCGGCGCCGCGCGCGACAAGCTCGCGGCAGACCTGAAGAAGAAGTACGACGCCGGTGCGAGCATCCGGGCGTTGGCCGAGGAAACCGGCCGCTCGTATGGCTTTGTGCACCGCATGCTCAGTGAGTCGGGCGTCACGCTCCGAGGGCGTGGCGGGGCGACCCGGGGCAAGAAGGCCGCTTCGGCCTGACGTCCCGGGCGGCCCCTCGGCTCCGGCGGAAGGTGGTCACCCGGCCGGTCCTCCGGCCGACCGGGTGGTTACTGTGCAGTCACTCAGCCCCGCCGTGCTCCGGTTCGACCACCGGCGTACGGCGGGGACGACGACCGCACCCCCCGGAGGCGCCCCATGGCTTCGCCCGCCCACGACCCCGGTCCCGCACTCGACCAGGACGGTGTGCGGCTCACCGTCGACGAGACCCTCGCCACGGTGACGCTGACCGACCCGGCGCGGCGCAACGCGCAGAGCCCCGCTCTGTGGCGGGCGCTGACCCTGGCCGGGCGGCTGCTGCCGGGCACCGTCCGGGTCGTCGTGCTGCGCGCCGAGGGCAAGTCCTTCTCGGCCGGGCTCGACCGGCAGGGGTTCACCCCGGAGGGCTTCGACGGCGAGCCGTCGTTCCCCGACCTCGCCCGGATGGGCGATGCCGAGCTGGACGCGGTCATCGCGGGGTACCAGGAGGCGTTCACCTGGTGGCGGCGGCGGGACATCGTCTCGATCGCCGCGGTCCAGGGGCACGCCGTCGGGGCCGGGTTCCAGCTCGCCCTCGCCTGCGACCTCCGGGTCGTCGCGCAGGACGCGCAGTTCGCCATGCGCGAGACCGGCCTCGGGCTGGTGCCCGACCTCACGGGCACCCACCCCCTGGTCTCGCTGGTCGGCTACGCCCGTGCGCTGGAGATCTGCGCCACCGGGCGGTTCGTCATGGCCGAGGAGGCCGTGGCCTGCGGGCTGGCCAACCTCGCCGTCCCCGGCGACCAGCTCGACGGGGCCGCGCGCGATCTGGCGTCGGCGCTCCTGGCGGCGCCCCGTGACGCGCTCATCGAGACCAAGGCGCTGCTCCAGGGAGCGGCGGGCCGCGGCCTCGACTCCCAGCGCGCCGCCGAGCGCGCCGCCCAGGCCCGCAGGCTGCGCGACCTCGCCGGGCTCGGGGAGTGACGGGCCGGGGGCGCGGGCGGGCCCTGCCACGCCGGTGCCCCCGCTGTCCGCTGTCCCCCGGCGCCACCCGAGGCGTCCTCGCGCCGTCCGCACCGTCCCGGCGTTACCCGCGCCGATTTCCGTGCCGTCCCCCCGCCACCCGCATCTCTCCGGGGTCCCGACGAGGGTCTCCCCGGCGGGACCCCGGGGCCTGTCCTCAACGGCGCCCGGCCGCGCGGGCCCCGGGCGGTGCCACCCCGCCGAAGGGTGTGGCGGCGGTGTGCTGGTGGAGGGTTTCGTACACGGTCCCCGGCAGGTGCCTCCCGTACGGCGCCCGACCACCCTCCCTCGACACCCGTCGTGCCGCGGTGCGGCCGCGGAACGGGTCCGGGCGGAGACGCCGAAGGGCGTCCACGGCCCGGCCCCTCCCGCCCCCGGAGCTCAGTCGACCGCCGTCACCAGTACCGCCACCGTCGGGTGGTCCGGCAGCGCGTCCGCCACCGCTCCGCGCACCCTGCGGGCCACCTCCGCCGCGCAGCGGTCCCCGCGGACCGCCAGCTCCACCCGTACATGGGGCCGCGGCAGGGAGGCGGCGGCACCCGTCGGGTGGTGCTCCGCCACCTGCGCGGGCCGCCCCAGTACGGAGGTCAGCCTGCTCACCCCGGGCACCGCCAGCGCGGCGGCTCCGGCCCGGTCCGCCAGTGAACCCGCCGGTTCCCCCGCGGGCGCGGGGGCGGGTGCTCCTGTGGGGGCGGGCTGCCCCGCCCCGGGGTTGCGGGGTGCTGCGGGAGCATCGGACCCGTCGGACCCGTCGGACCCGTCGGCTCCACCGGCTCCACCGGTCCCACCGGTCCCACCGGTCCCACCGGTCCCACCGGTCCCGTCGGTTCCACTGGTCCTATCGGTCCCGTCGGAAGCCCCGGGTCCACCGTGTCCACCCCGCTCACCGGATCCGTGGGCCGTCCCGGAGCCCGGCACCGGGTGGGCCTCCAGCAGCCCGACCGCCCGCAGGTCCACCTCCGTCACCTCCAGCCCCAGCCCGTGCGCCGCCCCGGCCAGCGCGGCGCGCAGCCGGCCGGCCGTCGTGGGCAGTGGCCCGTCGGCCACCGCCGCGAAGTCCGCCGTCACCCGCAGCGGGCCCGGCGGCAGGGCACTCGGCGGCGGCGGGACCACCGGCCGCAGCTCACCGCCGGAGCCGTCCGGGCCGATGCGCAGCCCCTCCACCCGCGTTCCGGGCACCGCGCTGACCGCCCCGAGCAGCACCTTCCGCGCGGCCCGCTCCGTGATCCACGCGCCGTCCCCCACGCCGCCCAGTGGAAGGAGCCTGCCGAGCCCCACCCGCTCCCGCACCGCCCGGGCCCACCCGTCCGCCGTCGTCATTCCTCCACCCTGCCCCATCCACGGCGCGCGATCGAGCAACCCCGCCTAACGTGGTCCACAGGACACGGCGAAAGGGACATATCCCCATGAGTGAGATGACGGAACGCCACCAGACGGGGCAGGACACGGGCGAGGGATCCGGCGTGGGCCGGGGCACCCGGCGCGGCGGCGGCGCCCCCTCCACCCGGGGCCGGACCACCATCGCCGACGGAGTGGTCGAGAAGATCACCGGCATGGCCGCGCGCGACGTGGTCGGTGTGCACGCCATGGGCAGCGGACTCTCCCGCACCTTCGGCGCCGTGCGCGACCGGGTGCCCGGCGGCACCAAGTCGGTGACGCGCGGGGTGAAGGCCGAGGTCGGGGAGAAGCAGACGGCGCTCGATCTGGAGATCGTCGTCGAGTACGGCGTGTCGATCTCCGACGTGGCCCGCGAGGTGCGGGAGAACGTGGTGGCGGCGGTGGAGCGGATGACCGGCCTGGAGGTGGTCGAGGTCAACATCGCGGTGAGCGACGTCAAGCTCCCCGACGAGGAGGACGAGGAGCCGGAACCGCGGATCCAGTGATCCCGACCGGCACCCCACGCGGACGCACCGAGGAGAGCGCACCATGAGCATGGCCCTGGCCGGCATGATCGCCGGCATGGCACTGGGCTTCGCCGGGTACTTCGGCGGATTCGGTGCCTTTCTGCTGGTGGCGGCGCTGGGCGCCGTCGGGTTCGTCGTCGGCCGGTTCCTGGCGGGCGATCTGGAACCCGGGGACTTCTTCCGCTCGCGCGACGACCGACGCCGGTGACCGCGGTGAGCGGCGGGCTCCGTGAGCCGCGCGACACCCCGGCCGCCGTACCGCCGGGCGAGCGCGGCGCCACCAGGATCGCCGACCGGGTCGTCGCCAAGATCGCCGCCCGGGCGGCGCGCGAGGCGGCCGGGCCCCTGCCGCCGGACGCCGCCCGCCCCTACGCCTCGGTCGCCGTGCACCAGGACACCGCCCGGGTCCGCGTCCATGTGGAACTCGGCTATCCGGCCGACATCGGCGCCCGCTGCGGACGGGTGCGCCATCGGATCGTCCAGCGGGTGCGGACCCTGGCGGGCATGGCCGTGCCGGAGGTCGTCGTCCACGTGGAACGGCTGCACCCGCCGGCCGAGTACGGCGCGGCCGGGAGGAGGACGCGGTGAACGACCCCCGCCACAGCGAGGACGGCACCGAGGGGACCCACCCGGGCACCGCCGAGGGCAGCACCCGGGGCCCGGCCCTGGAGAAGAGCGGCACGGACCCCCGGACGGCCGGGCCCCCGACGGCCGAGCCCCCGGCGGCCGGGAACGGCGGCCGGGCCCGCCGCTTCTGGTCGGCCCGTCGCGTCCCCGCGGTCCTCGTCGCCGTGCCGCTGCTGGTCGTCTCCGGCGCCTTCCTCTACGACGTGGCGGCCGTTCGCGCCGGGCGGGACGCCCTCGGCTGGCGCCGCGAACTCGCCCGGCAGCTCGACCAGCGCCCGCTCGACGACATCTGGGTGCGGGTGGGGGCGGCCGTCGCCGCCGCGCTGGGGCTGTGGCTGCTGCTCACCGCGCTCACCCCCGGGCTGCGGCGGCTGCTGCCGATGCGCCGCGACGACGCCGACGTCCGTGCCGGACTGGACCGGGACGCCGCCGCCCTGGTGCTGCGCGACCGGGCCATGGAGACCGCCGGGGTGCGGTCGGTGCGGGTGCGGGTGCGCCGCCGCGCGGCCCGGGTCCGCGCGCGGTCGCACTTCCGGGAACTCGACGAGGTCCGCGCCGATCTGGGCGAGGTGCTCGACGACGCGGTGCGCGGGCTGGGGCTGGCCCGCCCGCCCGCCGTGTCCCTGCGGGTCAAGCGGCCCGGACGGAAGGGGTGAGGACGGTGCGCGGAGGCGTCAACCGTGTCCTGGTGGGGCTGGCGGGGCTGGTGCTGCTCGCCGTCGGCGGCTCGGTGCTGGCCGTCGGGCTGGGCGCCGCCCCGCCCTCCTGGTGGATCCACCAGGGCCCGCACGACGTGCTGCTGAGCACGGCCGAGCGGACCCGGTGGCGGAACGAGGGATGGTGGTGGCCGGTGGTCCTCGCGGCGCTCGCGCTCCTGCTGCTGGGCTCCCTCTGGTGGCTGGTGGCGGCGGTGCGCCGGCGCCGACTGGCCGAGGTCCTGGTGGACACGGGCGACGGGGAGGGCGCCGTGCTGCGCGGCCGGGCGCTGGAGGAGGCGCTGGCCCGGGAGGCGGGCCGGGCCGACGGCGTCGAGGGGGTACGGGTCCGGCTGAACGGGCGGCGCACCGCCCCGCGCACCCGGGTCCGCCTCACCCTGGCCCCGCAGGTGGACCCCGGGGCGGCGCTGGCCGGTCTCACCACCGGGGCCCTCGGACACGCCCGTGCCTCGGCGGGGCTCGACGCGCTCCCGGCGGAGGTCCGCCTCCGGGGCGTCAAGCACCAGGCCGAGCGGGTGACCTGAGCCGGGCCGGGCGGGTCACCTGAGCCGGGCCGGGCGCGCCTGCCGGGCGCGGGCACCGGAGGAGAGCCTCCGGTCCCTCATCGCCTGTGCCGGACCCCTGCCCGTCCCGGCCACCCTCCTCCCCGAGGAGACCCGGACCGGGTCCGTCCCTGCCCCCGTCGGTCCGCCCCCGCCGGTCCGTCCCCGTCGGTTCGGCCCCTGCCCGTCCTCGCCGTCCCCTCCCCGGGCACTCGCCGTCCCCGTTCCGGGAACACAGCCGGACCGGTGGTCCGGCGCCGACCGCGCCCGGCCTGCCCGGGGTGCCACCGGGCCCGCGCTGCCGTGGGGGCCCGGTGCCGTCCCCGTCCGCGCCCGGCCCCGGCCGTGGTGTCACCGGCCAGTGCCGCGCCGCCCCCGTGCCGCCGTGCGCGCCTCATCGCTGCAGTTCGGCGCCCCGCCCCCCGTCGTCCGGGCCGCCGTCAGAAGCCGTGCCGGAGGCCGCCGTCGACGGGGAGCATGACGCCGGTGACGTAGGAGGCGGCCGGGGAGAGCAGGAAGGCCGCCGCCCGGCCGAACTCCTGCGGGGTGCCGTAGCGGCGCAGCGGGACGCGGGACTCCGAGGCGGCCCGGGTCGCCGCCGGGTCGGCGGACATCTCGTCGAGTTCGCGGACCCGGTCGGTGTCGATGCGGCCGGGCAGTACGCCCACGACGCGGATGCCGCGCGGACCCAGCTCGTCCGCGAGGGACTTGGCGAAGCCCGCGAGCCCCGGGCGCAGCCCGTTGGAGACCGTCAGGCCCGCGATCGGCTCGTGCACCGAACCGGAGAGCACGAAGCCGATGACCCCGCCCTCCTCCAGCTCCGCCGCCGCCGTCCGGGCCAGCCGCACGGCGCCCAGGAAGACCGACTCGAAGGCGGTCCGCCACTGCTCGTCGGTGATGTCCGCGACGAACCCGGGCGGCGGCCCGCCCACGCTGATCAGCACCCCGTCGAAGCGGCCGAAGCGCTCCCGGGCGATGGCGGCCAGCCGGGCGGCGGTCCCGGGGTCGGCGTTGTCGGCGGCCACCCCGACCGCGTCCGGGCCCAGCCCGGCGGCGGCCCGTTCCGCGCTCTCCGCGCTCCGCCCCGTCACCACCAGCTTGGCACCGTCGGCGGCCAGTTCGCGCGCGGCGGCGTTGCCCAGGCCGCGGGTTGCTCCGGTGACGACGTACACACGGTCCTTCAGTCCGAGATCCATGGCCCCATCCTGCCCCGTCGCCCCCGGGTGGCGTCCAGGGCGCCTCCGCCGGGCCCCGTCGCGTTGGGGGACGGTGTCCCGGCCCGCCGGCCCGGACATTCCGCGCACCGCGGAACGAGCCGGCGGAACCCCTACAGGGTCGCGGGCTCCGGGTCGGGCTCCGCGGGGCCGGGGGCGGTGTCCGGCGCGGCGGTCCGGTCGCGGACCTCGCGGCGCACCAGGAACCACCAGCCGACGGGTACGGCCGCGGCGAACAGCCACCACTGGACGGCGTAGGCGAAGTTCAGCGCCGAGTCCTCGTCGCCGGGCCTGCCGATGAGCTGCGGACCGCCCGCGGCCGGCTTCGGCTCGGCCAGGACGACGTATCCGCCGAGCACCTCCGCGTCCAGCCGGGCGGCCTCCCGCTCGCTGCTGATGAGCATGATCTGCCGGTCGGGCAGGCCCTCCAGGTCCTTGATCCCGCTCGCGGCGGTCGTCTCGTCGGGCATCAGCCGCCCGGTGACGGTGATCGCGCCCCGGGGCGGGGCGGGGACCCTCGGGAAGGCTGTCTGGCTGGGGCCGTCGGCGGGGATCCAGCCCCGGTTGACGAGCAGGACCCTGCCGTCGGTGAGGACGAACGGGGTCAGCACGTGGTAGCCGATCGCGTCGTCGGCGTTGGTGCGGCGGCGGACGACGACCTCGCGGTCGGTGTCGAAGCGGCCCTCGGCGGTCACCGTGCGGTACCGCTGCTCGCCGCCGATCCTCCGGCCGGGCGCGGTCAGCCGCTCCACGGGCACCGGATCGGCGTCGAGCGCCCGCGCGACCAGGTCGTTGCGGGCGGTGCGCTCCTCGTAGCGGTGCATCTGCCAGAAGCCCAGCCGGATCATCGTGGGGATGAGCAGCAGGGCCAGCAGCGTGAGGATCACCCACTGGCGGGACAGGAGGAAGCGGTACACGCGTCGACGGTACCTTGCCCGGACACCGCCCCTCCGGGAGGGTCCCGTGCCCCGCGACCCGCCGGAATCCCGCCGCGGTCCGTGCTCCGGGAGACCTCGCGCCACGGCGCGGCGGCGGGACGGGAACGGGGCGCGGCCCGGGCTGGTCACCCGTCCGGCGGCAGTCGGTGGCGGTCGGCGGCGCGGACCTCCGGCGGACCCGCCGCGGGCGGCCGGGCGGCCCGGGGAGCCGGCGGCCGGCGGGCGGAGTCCGGCGCCGGGTGCGCGCGGCTGCGGGCGGGTACGGGCCGGGCGGCGTGGGCGTGCCGTCGGTGCGCGGACCCGCCGGAGCGTGGCGGCGAGGGCCGGGAGTGCCCGCTTCACCCGGCTTGCGGGGGTTTCGGTCGCCGCCCAGAATGCGGTTCATGACACGTTGCGAAGTGTGCGGAAACGACTACGAACTGGCGTTCACCGTCGAGACGCGGGACGGCGCGCGGCACGTCTTCGATTCGTTCGCGTGCGCGATCCACCGCATGGCCCCGCTCTGCGAGCACTGCCGGGTGCAGATCATCGGCCAGGGCGTCGAGGCGGACGGCCAGTGGTACTGCGGCGCCCACTGCGCCCGCGCGGAGGGCAAGGTGGGCATCGTGGACAAGGTCGGCTCCGCCGCCTGACCGGCCGTCCGCTCCCCGGCCGTACCGTCGGCCGCCCGTTGCCCTCGACCGCCCTTCCCACCTGGCCGACCGGCGGGGCCCCGCGCCGCCCGGGGCCGGTGCGGGGCGCCCCGGCGTCCTTCGCCGGGCACCGAACGGGGCGGGCCCGCGCGGCTCCCGCGGCAACGCCTCCCGCCGCCGTGCCTCCCGCCGACCCGTCTTCCGTGCCCCGCGCCGCGCCGCCCGGCATCCCGCTCGTGCCGGCGGAAGCCACTGCCCGCCCGGGGCCCGGGGGCGGCCGCCCTCGGCCGTCCGGCCGCTCCCGGCTCAGCCGCCCTTCGCCGGTTCCACGTCGCGCAGGAGTTGTCCGAAGGCCGCCTCGTCCACCACCGGGGTGCCGTACTGCCGGGCCCGGACCACCTTGGAGGTGCCCGAGTCGGGATCGTTGGTCACCAGCAGGCTGGTCAGCCGGGACAGGCTGGTGGCGACGTGCAGCCCGGCCTCCGTGGCGCGGTCCTCCAGCAGATCGCGCTCCACGGAGGTGTCGCCCGAGAAGGCCACCCGCATCCCCTGCTTGAGCCGCCCGCCCTCCTGGTACCGGCCGGGGTTGGGATGGGGGCAGGCGGGCCGCTTGCGGGAGGGGCGCCAGCCGGCCGGACCCCGGCCCCCGTGGCCGCCCTGCGGGCCGATCCGGGGCGGCGGGGCGTCCGACCACTCCGTCAGCGGCAGGCACTCGTGCAGCGGCAGCCGCACCCCGCCCGCCGCCGCTGCGGTCAGGCTCGGCCGGAACGCCTCCGCCAGCACCCGCGCGTCGTCCAGCGCGTGGTGCGCCCGCCGCTGGACGACGCCGAAGTGGGCCGCCAGCGTCTCCAGTTTGTGGTTGGGCAGCGGCAGCCCCAGCTCCTTGGAGAGGGCGATGGTGCACAGCCGCTGCCGCACCGGGGCGCGCCCCTGTGCGCGGGCGTACTCGCGGGCGATCATCTGCCAGTCGAAGACGGCGTTGTGGGCGACGAGGACCCGCCCGTCGAGCCGCTCCGCGAACTCCCCGGCCACCTCCCGGAAGAGGGGCGCCCCTTCGAGCACATCGCTCGTCAGACCGTGTATCCACACCGGGCCCGGGTCCCGCTCGGGGTTGACCAGCGTGTACCAGTGGTCCTCGACCTCGCCGCGGGCGTCCAGCCGGTAGACGGCCGCCGAGATGATGCGGTCGTGGCGGGCCAGGCCGGTGGTCTCCACGTCGACGACGGCATACCCCTCGGGGTACGCGGTCGGCCACGCCGTGGCGGACGGCGCTGCGGTCGTGCGGTCTGCGAACATGGTCCATGAGGATACGGGCCCCCGACGACAGCGCCGTCCCACAGGTGCCCGCCACGCCCGCCGGTCCGGTCGCACCGTCAAGTTCCGGACGCGGTCGACCGGTTGCCGGGCGGCCGACGCCGGGGGCGGCGGGGAAGCGTCGGTGCGGGACGCGCGGGCGTCGCGGTGGCATCCTCCCGGGTGTGACGGAACCCACGAGCGAAGAGGCCCGCGGCGGGGCCCTCGGCACCCGCCTCAACTGGCTGCGGGCGGCGGTGCTCGGCGCCAACGACGGCATCGTCTCGACCGCCGGGCTGGTGGTCGGCGTGGCCGGGGCGACCGGCGACCGGTCCGCCCTGCTGACCGCCGGACTGGCCGGGCTGCTGGCCGGTTCCCTGTCCATGGCGGCGGGGGAGTACGTGTCGGTCTCCACCCAGCGGGACGCCGAGAAGGCCGCCCTCGCCGTGGAGCGCCGGGAGCTGAGCGAGCAGCCGGAGGCCGAGCTGGCGGAACTGGTGGGCCTGCTGACGGACCGGGGCCTGAGCCGGGAGGTGGCGCGGGAGGCGGCCGTGCAGCTCACCCGGAGGGACGCGCTGCGGGCGCACGCCAGCGTGGAGCTCGGCATCGACCCCGACGCGCTGACCAACCCCTGGCACGCGGCGTGGGCGAGCTTCCTGGCGTTCACCGTCGGCGCGCTGCTGCCCCTGCTGGCGATGGTGCTGCCGCCCGCCGGGGCGCGGCTCGGCGTCACCGTCGGCTGTGTGCTGGTCGCCCTCGTCCTGACCGGGTGGAGCAGCGCGCGGCTCGGTCAGGCGCCGCCGCGACGCGCGGTGCTGCGCAACGTCATGGGCGGCGCGCTGGCGATGGCGGTCACCTACGGGGCCGGGACGCTGCTGGGCGTCGCGGGGGTGTAGCGGGGGCGGCCGGTGGCGCCGCCGGTGCCGGAAGCCCGCGTCACCAGCGGATCGGTACCGGAACGGCCGTCAGGAGGCCCGACACGGCCACCACCAGGCCCAGGACGACGACCTCCACGCGTGCGGGGGTGCAGGCGGCCAGCGGGTCGGCCGCCCGGCCCAGCCTGATCCGCGCCCACAGGGCGAGCGCGCCGACGGCCGCCATCAGGAGCGCCTTCGCCAGCAGCACCCGTCCGTACGCGGTGTCCGTCACCTGCTCCACGACCGTGTCCACGGGCATCCGGCGCAGCGTGCTGCACAGCCCCGTGGCGGTGAGGGCGGCCAGCAGCCAGGCCGCCACCCGCGCGAAGCGGCCCAACAGGGCGGGGCCCGCTTCGGCGGTCCGCCAGAGGCGCAGGGTCCGCAGCGCGTACAGCAGCCCGCCGACCCAGAGGGACGCGCAGGTCAGATGGACGAGGGTCAGCCCGGAGCCGAGCAGGGGGCTGTACTCGGTCGTGGGGTGCGCGCGCAGGGCCTCGGCGACGATCACCGCGGCCAGTGGCCAGAGTCGGCCGACCGGCCGCCGCGACCCGGCGCACAGGCCGGCGGCGAGGAAGCCGTTGACCTCCAGCAGGGCGAGCTTGCCGTCCCGGGACTCGTAGAGGCCGCCCACGTCGATCTCGGCGACACCGCCCGGCACGAGGTTGCCGGTGGCCACGACCGACGCGAGCCCCAGGGCGGCGAGGAAGCCCGCGGCGGCGGCCGGCCGCGCCCAGGAGGAGGGCCGTACGGCGGGGGCGCCGGGGAGGGTGCGGGCCAGCCGGAGCACGAACAGCTCGCCCAGGGGGACGGCCAGCGCCGCGAAGAGCACCGTGCGCAGCAGGGCGATGCCGCCGGTGCCCGGTGCCTCGGCCTCCCCGGTGCCGTGCAGGGCGGGGGAGGGGCCGAGCACGGGGATCAGCGCGCCCAGGGCCACGAGGACCAGGACGGCCACGGCCCGGCCGGTGCCGGAGGGCCGCGCGTGCCGCCCGGAGCCGGTGGACCGGGACGAGGGGGGTATCGAGGTCACCGCAGGATCTTCACCAGACCTCCCGGAATCGGGCAAGTTCCCGAGAGGAGGGCGGGGTGCGATTCGGTGCACAACATCCCATTGCGACCCCGCGGAAGGTCACCGTCCGGCAGTCCGGTGCCGTGCCCGGCCGGGGCGCGGACGTGGACGTGGGACGGACCGGGGGCGGTCGCCCCGATCCGTCCCGTGCGCGTGGGTGGTGCCGGTCGGCCGGTCCACGGACCGGCCGTCGGCGGGTCAGTGGCTCAGCGGGTCAGCGGGTCACGGCGTCCAGCGCGTCGGCCATGCCCCGGCCGTAGAAGCCGTTGCGGTTCTTCGGGCCCTGGCACACCGCGTCGATCCGGCCGTCTCCGTTGATGTCGTACGGGTCGGTGCACGCGAGGGCGTCGGCCTGGGCGAACAGCTTCGCCTTCACCAGGGCGGCGGGCGCGTGCGGGTGGCGGGACTTGATCAGCGCGGCCACGCCCGCCACGTGCGGCGCCGCCATCGACGTACCGGCCATGTAGCCCCACTTGCCGCCGGGCAGCGTGCCCAGGATCAGACCGCTGGTCGCGGGCGGCGCCGGGGTCTGGTACACCGTCGAGTCGCCGCCGGGCGCGGTGATGTCGATGACGCCCCGGCCGTAGTTGGAGTACGACGACTTGACGCCCTTCGCGCCGGTCGCCGAGACGGTCACCACGCCCGGGAGTTGGGTCGGGATGTCGAAGCACCGGGACAGGTCCACCACCCGGTCGCCGGGGGTGGAGTCGTTCGGGGAGGTGGAGTCGGTGAGCGTGCGGGCGGCGAAGTCGAGGTTCTCGTTGCCGGCCGCGGCGACGTTGACCGCGCCCCTGCGCTCCGCGTGTCGCGAGGCCCGGGAGACGGCCTCGACCAGGGCCTTCTGGTCGGGGTCGTTGTCGCAGTTGAAGTACCAGGGGTCGGTGTAGTAGCTGTTGTTGGTCACGTCGACCTCGTGCTCGGCGGCCCACATGAAGCCGCACACCACGGCCTCGGTGTAGAAGTAGCCGTCCGGGTTGGACACCTTGATGCCGGACACCTTCACCCCGGGGGCCACACCGGTCATGCCGATGCCGTTCCTGGCGGCGGCGATCTCCCCGGCGACGTGCGTGCCGTGGGGGCTCTCGGACGCGCCCGGCCGCCAGGCGCCGTCGGTGGTGTCGGGCTTGCCGGTCACGCAGTTGACCGATGCCGCGCGGTCGAAGTTGGGCGCGATGTCCGGGTGGGTGTCGTCGACGCCCGTGTCGATCACGGCGACGGTCACCCGGCTGCTGCCCAGCGACTTCTGGTGCGCCTTGTCGGCCTTGATGGCCGGCAGGTCCCACTGGAGCGGCTCCAGCGGGTCCTGGTCCCCGGTGGCCCCGGCCTTCGCCGCCTCCCCGGAGGTGAGTACCCGGGGCGCGCCCATGTCGGTCGTCGCGGCCGAGGGCAGCGGTGCGGTGCGGGTGGCGCCCGCCGACTCCACGCCGCGCACCGTGCGGACGGCGGCGGCGAAGCCCGGGGCGGCCGAGCGGACGACCACGACGCCGATCCGGTCGTACGACGTCACGATCGTGCCCCCGGCCCGGGCTATCCCCCGCTCGATCCGGGCCGAAGGGGCCTTGGCCGTACGGAGGTTGACGACGTAGCTGAACGAGGCCGCCGTGGTCCCGGGGGCGGCCTCGGCGGCGGATGCCTGGACGCCGGGCAGCACCGCGAGGGCCGTGGCGGTCACCATGCCGAGCGGGAGGGCGAGGGCACGACGGTGGCGTGAGAGGAGCGCAGTCATGTACGGAATCTCCGGTTCGGTCGGGAAAGGGGGGAACGTTGCTCCGGGGGCCGGACGTCGGGACCGGCCGGGCCCGGAGCACCGGGACATCGGGCCCGGCCGGGAACGGCCGGACGGGGGGGAAGGTGAGAGGGGCCGGGGACGGTGGCCGGGAGGAACGCGCGACCGCCACGTCGGCAGGGGAGGGGAGGGAGGGGGCGGAGGGAGGACGAGGGGGGAGGGGAGGGGGCCTGGAAGGACGGAGGGCCGTTCGCGGCCGGGCACCCGAGTCCCGCCGCGTACGGGGCGGAAGACGCCGGGTGGTCACCGCGTTCCGGGCGCGGCGCGGTGCGCGCGGGTCACCTCACCGCGCGTGGCCCGGCCGTCCCGGGACCGTGGAAGCCCTCCGCCCTCCGGCGCCCCCGCGCCGCGTGCCGGGCGGCCGCGGCGGCGCGGCCGACCCGCCGCGCCGACGTACGGCAGGGCGCCGCCTTCCTCCGCCGCGGCCCCCGGGCCACTATTCCGGCTCCGGCCGGCGGGAGGCCGAGCGACGCGGTCGGCGACAGGACGACCGGCACGGCGGGGGCGAGCCGCCGTCTGGAACGCAGAGGAAGCATGGGGTCTCCACATCATCCGAAGCGACACCGGCCCGCCGCACGGTTCGTGCTCGGGCAGGTACATGACGTCACTGTGCAGGGTGAAGTTATCTTCCCCACTCACCGGCCAGCAATGACCCGCAACGGGTGACTTCGGAAAGTGCGGGGGGAGTTGAACCGGTCCCCGGGCAGCGCCGTGTCGTTGGGCAGGGAGCCGAGAGCGACCGGCTCCCGCAGGAAGACCGAGGTCCCAGCTGTCATGTCCGTCGTACGAGGAGACTCCGTGGCCACCGACGCACCGCCCCCCTCGCAAGAGCATCACCGACTGCCCGCCGCCGAGGAGTTCTCCGAAGTGCAGCGGAGCGAGGAGTTCGCCGAACTGCGCCGCTCCTTCCGTTCCTTCTCCTTCCCGCTGACGATCGCGTTCGTCCTCTGGTACCTGCTCTACGTGATGCTGTCCAACTACGCGGGCGGCTTCATGGGCACCAAGGTCTTCGGCAACATCAACGTCGCCCTCGTGTTCGGCCTGGCCCAGTTCGTCACCACGTTCCTCATCGCCTGGTGGTACTCGCGGCACGCCGCCGCGAAGCTCGACCCCAAGGCCGAGGCCATCAAGTCCCGGATGGAGGGCGGCGCATGAGCACCGCGCAGCACACCTTTCTCGCCGTCGACCTCGCCGCCAACAAGGCGAGCGAGCACCGGCCGCTGATCATCACCCTGTTCGCGCTGTTCGTCCTCGCCACCCTCGTCATCACCGTGTGGGCGGGCCGCCAGACCAAGGACGCGGCCGACTTCTACGCGGGCGGACGGCAGTTCAGCGCCTTCCAGAACGGACTCGCCGTCTCCGGCGACTACATGTCCGCCGCGTCCTTCCTCGGCATCGCGGGCGCCATCGCCCTGTTCGGCTACGACGGCTTCCTCTACTCGATCGGCTTCCTCGTCGCCTGGCTGGTCGCCCTGCTGCTGGTCGCCGAGCCGCTGCGCAACTCCGGCCGCTACACCATGGGCGACGTCCTCGCCTACCGGATGCGCCAGCGGCCCGTGCGCACCGCCGCCGGCACCTCGACCATCGTCGTGTCGATCTTCTACCTGCTCGCCCAGATGGCCGGCGCGGGCGTCCTCGTCTCCCTGCTGCTCGGCATCACCTCCGACGCCGGCAAGGTCCTCATCGTCGCCCTGGTCGGCGTCCTGATGATCGTCTACGTCACCATCGGAGGCATGAAGGGCACCACCTGGGTCCAGATGGTCAAGGCCGTGCTGCTGATCGGCGGCACCCTCCTGATCACCTTCCTGGTGCTGCTGAAGTTCGACTTCAACATCTCCGACCTGCTCGGCACGGCCGCCGAGAACAGCGGCAAGGGCGCCGCCTTCCTGGAGCCCGGCCTCCAGTACGGCGCCACCGGGACCTCCAAGCTGGACTTCATCTCCCTCGGCGTCGCCCTGGTCCTCGGCACCGCCGGACTGCCGCACATCCTGATCCGCTTCTACACCGTGCCCAACGCCAAGGCCGCCCGCAAGTCCGTGAACTGGGCCATCGGCATCATCGGCGCCTTCTACCTGATGACCATCGCGCTCGGCTTCGGCGCCGCCGCGCTCATCGGGCCCGATGAGATCACCGCCTCCAACCCGTCCGGCAACACGGCGGCCCCGCTGCTCGCCCTGCACGTCGGCGGCGTCGACTCCACCTGGGGCGCGGTCCTGCTCGCCAGCATCTCGGCGGTGGCCTTCGCCACCATCCTCGCCGTGGTCGCGGGCCTGACCCTCGCCTCCTCCTCGTCCTTCGCGCACGACATCTACGCCAACGTCATCCGCAAGGGCCAGGCCACCGGCCCCGAGGAGGTCCGCGCCGCCCGCTGGGCGACGGTGTTCATCGGCATCGTCTCCATCGCGCTCGGCGCCCTCGCCCGCGACCTCAACGTGGCCGGCCTGGTCGCCCTCGCCTTCGCGGTCGCCGCCTCCGCCAACCTGCCCACCCTCCTCTACAGCCTGTTCTGGAAGCGGTTCACCACCCAGGGCGCCCTCTGGTCGATCTACGGCGGTCTGATCGTCGCCGTCGGCCTGGTGCTGTTCTCGCCCGTCGTCTCCGGCGACCCCAAGGCGATGTTCCCCGGCGTGGACTTCGCCTGGTTCCCGCTGAAGAACCCGGGCATCATCTCCATCCCGTTCGGCTTCCTGATGGGCTGGCTCGGCACCGTCCTGTCCAAGGAGAAGCCCGACGAGGCCAAGTACGCGGAGCTGGAGGTCCGGTCCCTGACCGGCACCGGCGCCCACTGAGCCGCCTCTCCACGGGGGCGCGCGGCCGGGGCGCGGAGCATTCCGCGTCCCGGCCGCGTCCCGGGCCCGGGAGTCCGGCCCCCTGCCGTTGTCGGTCCCCTCGCGTAGGCTCGAAGACGTCGGGGGGAGACCGTGCGCTCCACCGAACCGCGTAGAGGAGGGGGCCCCGTGCTCATCGACACCCACGGCCGCGTCGCGACGGATCTCCGGGTCTCGCTGACCGACCGCTGCAATCTGCGCTGCACCTACTGCATGCCCGAGGAGGGGCTGCGCTGGCTGGCCAGACCGGAGCTGCTCACCGACGACGAGATCGTCCGCCTCGTCGGCATCGCGGTCACCACCCTCGGTGTCGAGGAGGTCCGCTTCACCGGAGGCGAGCCGCTGCTGCGCCCGGGGCTGACCGGCATCGTCGCCCGCGTCGCCGCCCTCGCCCCCCGCCCGCGGATGTCCCTGACCACCAACGGCATCGGCCTGGGGCGCACCGCCGCGGCCCTGCGCGAGGCGGGCCTGGACCGGGTCAACGTCTCCCTGGACACGCTGCGCCCCGGCGTCTTCAGGACCCTCACCCGACGCGACCGCCACCAGGACGTCCTCGACGGACTCGCCGCCGCCCGCGCCGCCGGGCTCACCCCGGTCAAGGTCAACGCGGTCCTGATGCCGGGGCTCAACGCCGACGAGGCCCCCGACCTGCTGGCCTGGGCCCTGGAGCAGGGCTACGAGCTGCGCTTCATCGAGCAGATGCCGCTGGACGCCCAGCACGGCTGGAAGCGCGAGGGCATGGTCACCGCGGGCGACATCCTGGCCGCGCTGCGCACCCGCTTCGAGCTGACCCCCGAGGACTCGGGGGAGCGCGGCTCCGCCCCCGCCGAGCGCTGGACGGTCGACGGCGGCCCCCACCGGGTCGGCGTCATCGCCTCCGTCACCCGCCCGTTCTGCGCCGCCTGCGACCGGACCCGGCTGACCGCCGACGGTCAGGTGCGCACCTGCCTGTTCGCCCGGGAGGAGACGGATCTGCGCGGCGCCCTGCGCTCCGGCGCCACCGACGAGGAGATCGCCGCGCTGTGGCGCGGCGCCATGTGGGGCAAGAAGGCGGGGGCGGGCCTGGACGACCCGTCCTTCGTCCAGCCGGACCGCCCGATGTCCTCGATCGGCGGCTGACGGTGCGACCGGTGCGGAGGCGGGGGGAGCCGCCCGGTGGTCCCCGGCGGGCGCCCGCCCGCGCGCGGACACCCCGCCGCGGTGGGCCGGGGGGCGGTCCTCAGGCGCCGGGCGCGGCGTCCCCGGACTCCCAGTCCGCCAGGGCGACCACGTCCTTGAGGAAGCCGCGCACCCCGAGGAACGAGGACAGATGCTCCCGGTGCTCCTCGCAGGCCAGCCAGGTCTTGCGACGCTCGGGGGTGTGGAGCTTCGGGTTGTTCCACGCCAGCACCCACACGGCGGCCGTCCGGCAGCCCTTGGCCGAGCAGATGGGGGAGGTCTCGTCACTCACAGGTTCGTCTCGCAACTGAGGGAAAACGCCCGGGGAAAAGGCGACGCCGGGCAGCCACGGGGGGAGCTGCCCGGCGTCGGTCCGTCGCTCCGACGGGGGATGCGGAGCGCGTACGAAGTATGTCACGGGTCACCCGCCGCCCGGCACTGGAACTGCCCGATTCATTTGAGCTGTTCCTGAGCATGGCGCGGAACCGACGCCCGCCCCGGGCCGCTCCGGGCACCCTCAGACCCCGTTCCCGGGCTCGCCCCGCGCGCCCGGCGCCGACCCCTGCGCGCCCTGCCCGCCGGAGGTGCCGCCGTCGCCCTCCGGCCCCGTGATCATGGGCGGCGGCGGGGCAGTCACGAACGTCGTGGGCAGCGCCGGGGTGTTCTCCCGGCCCGCGTTGGCGATCACCACCGCGATGTACGGGAGCACCGCCCCCAGCACCAGGGCCACGAGCGCGACATGCCGTTCCACGCCCCAGAGACAGGCGGCGAGGATGACCGAAACCGTGCGGACGGACATCGACACCACGTACCGGCGCTGGCGCTTGCGCACGTCCTCCTGGAGACCCGTGCGCGCCCCGGTGATCCGGAACACCTCGGTGTTCCGGCCCTCACTCCGCTTCCGCATCACGTCCACCAACCGCCCGCATCGCTCTCTCCCCGCCCCGCTTCCGTCCGTGCCGCTCGGGGACGCCGGGCCCGGACGGGCACCACGGTACGCCGCTGCCGGGCACCCCACGAGACCGGGGCCGGGCGCGGTCGGCCCGCGGCGCGTGCGGGGGCCCGCCGGGGTACTCCGTTCGGGCGCGGCCGAGGTGCGCCGTTCGCATGACGGCCGGACAGTGGTCCGTACCGCTCGCGCAGCAGGCCGAGCCGTACGCCGTACGCCGCGAAGGAGGCAGCACATGGGCTGGTTGTGGGCGATCATCGTCGGATTCGTGCTGGGGATCATCGCCAAGGCGATCATCCCGGGCAAACAGCACAGCCCGCTGTGGCTGACCACCATCTTCGGCATGCTCGGCGCCGTCGTCGGCAACGCGGTCGCGCGCGGCTTCGGCGTCGCGGCGACCTCCGGCATCGACTGGTGGCGCCACCTCTTCCAGCTGGTGGCCGCGATCATCATCGTGGCGGTCGGCGACGCCGCCTACGTGGCCGTGCGGGGCAACAGGCGGCGCGAGCGGGCCTGACCGGCCGACGGCACCGGCCCGCCGCCACGACGGGGGCGGCCGGGGAGGCACCCTCCGGTGCTCCCCGGCCGCCCCCGTCGCCGTGCGCGGGACCCGCGGTCCGCCGCCCGCGGTCCGCCGCCCGCGGTCCGCCGTGCGGCCCGGACGGCGTCGTGCGGTCCGGACGCTCAGCCGCCCGTGACCTCCACCGCGGCCAGGTTCCTCTTGCCGCGCCGCAGCACCAGCCAGCGGCCGTGCAGCAGGTCCCCGGCGGCGGGGACGGCGTCCTCGGCGGTGACCTTGGCGTTGTTCACGTAGGCGCCGCCCTCCTTGACCGTGCGGCGCGCGGCGGACTTGCTGGCGACCAGCCCGACCTCGCTGAACAGGTCGACGACCGGGCCCGGCTCGGCGACCCGGATGTGCGGCAGCTCGGAGAGCGCCGCCGCCAGCGTCCTCTCGTCCAGTTCCGCGAGATCGCCCTGCCCGAACAGCGCCCGGGAGGCGGCGATCACCGCGGCCGTCTGGTCCGCGCCGTGCACCAGTGTGGTCAGCTCCTCGGCCAGCGCGCGCTGCGCCGCGCGGGCCTGCGGGCGCTCGGCCGTCTGCTCCTCCAGCTCCTCCAGCTCGGCGCGCGGGCGGAAGGACAGGATCCGCGAGTAGCCCGAGATGTCCCGGTCGTCCACGTTCAGCCAGAACTGGTAGAAGGCGTACGGCGTCGTCATCTCCGGGTCGAGCCAGACGGCACCGCCCTCGGTCTTGCCGAACTTGGTGCCGTCCGCCTTCGTCATCAGCGGCGTCGCGTAGGCGTGGACGGTGGCCGCCGGCTCCAGCCGGTGCAGCAGGTCCAGACCCGCGGTGAGGTTGCCCCACTGGTCGCTGCCGCCCTGCTGGAGGGTGCAGCCGTAGCGGCGGTAGAGCTGGAGGAAGTCCATCGCCTGGAGGAGCTGGTAGCTGAACTCCGTGTAGCTGATGCCCTCGGAGGACTCCAGCCGCCGGGCGACCGAGTCCTTGGTCAGCATCTTGTTGACGCGGAAGTGCTTGCCGATGTCCCGCAGGAACTCGATCGCGGACAGCCCCGCCGTCCAGTCCAGGTTGTTGACCATCACGGCCGCGTTCTCGCCCTCGAAGGACAGGAACGGCTCGATCTGGCCGCGCAGCCGGTCCACCCAGCCCGCCACCGTCTCCGGCGGGTTCAGGGTGCGCTCCGCCGTCGGCCGCGGGTCGCCGATCTGCCCGGTGGCCCCGCCGACCAGCGCCAGCGGCCGGTGACCGGCCCGCTGGAGCCGGCGCACCGTGAGCACCTGCACCAGATGCCCCACGTGCAGCGACGGCGCGGTCGGGTCGAAGCCGCAATAGAAGGTGACCGGACCGTCCGCGAGCGCCTTGCGCAGGGCGTCCTCGTCGGTGGACTGGGCGAACAGCCCGCGCCACTTCAGCTCGTCGACGATGTCCGTCACGGTTCTCTTGTCTCCTCGGTGGTCTTCGGTTCGATGGCTCCGGCCGCCCCCTGGACACCGCTGCCCGGGGCGGCGGTCCGGCGGTGTCCGGGGCGGCCCCGGGGGATCGCCCCGGCGGCGCCCGGCGACCGGAGCGGCGCGGACACCCGCGCGACCGGCCCGCCGGACCGCCTACGAGGTTATACGCCCTGGCTGACGGAGCTCATGTTGAATTCCGGGACCCGCAGCGCGGGCATCGCCGCCCGGGTGAACCAGTCGCCCCACTCCCGGGGCAGCGTCCGCTCGGTGCGTCCCGCCTCGGTGGCCCGGCCCAGCACGTCCACCGGGGACTCGTTGAACCGGAAGTTGTTCACCTCGCCGGTCACCTCGCCGTTCTCGACCAGGTACACCCCGTCCCGGGTCAGCCCCGTCAGCAGCAGGGTCGCCGGGTCCACCTCGCGGATGTACCAGAGGCAGGTCAGCAGCAGCCCCCGCTCCGTGGCGGCCACCATCTCGGCCGTCGAGCGGTCGCCGCCGCCGTCCAGGATCAGGTTCCCGGCGGCCGGGGCCACCGGCAGCCCGGTCAGCCCCGCGCTGTGCCGGGTGGTGGTCAGCCGGTTCAGCTCGCCCCCGGCGATCCAGTCCGTCGCCGTCACCGGCAGCCCGTTGTCGAACACCGACTCGTCACCGCCGGAGGAGTGCGCCACCACGAAGGGCGCGCACTCCAGCCCCGGTTCCTCAGGATCGCTGCGCAGGGTCAGCGGCAGCCCGGCCAGGCGCTCGCCCAGGCGGGTGCCGCCGCCCGGCCGGGAGAAGACCGTGCGGCCCTCCGCCGCGTCCCGGGCCGAGGCCGACCAGGACTGGTAGATCAGCAGGTCCGCCACGGCCGTCGGCGGCAGCAGCGTCTCGTACCGGCCCGCCGGCAGTTCCACCCGCCGCGCGGCCCAGCCCAGCCGAACGGCCAGCTCGGCGTCGAGCGCCAACGGGTCCACGTCGGTGAAGTCCCGGGTGGAGCGCCCCGCCCAGGCCGAGCGGGCGCGGTCCGGTGACTTGGCGTTCAGCTCCAGCGTCCCGGTCGGCTGGTCGTGCCGCAGCCGCAGCCCGGTCGACGTGCCCAGGTACGTCGAGGTCAGCTCGTGGTGGGCGAAGCCGTACAGCTCCCGGCCGCCCGCCCGGGCACGGGCGAACGCCTCCCCGAGGGCGGGCGCGAAGCGGTCGAACACCGCCGGGGAGGTCTCGGCGGGCGGCTCCGTGAAACCGGGCGACACCGGCACGTCCGCGACCAGCGGCCGCGCGTCCTCGGCCGGACCGGCGTCCCGCGCGGCGGCCTCGGCGGCCCGCACCAGCGGCTCCAGCTCGTCCCGGGTCACCGCCGACCGCGACACCACCCCGGACGCGGTGCCCTCCCGGCCGCCGACGGTCGCGACGACCGTCAGCCCGCGGCCCCGGGCGACCCCGTTGGTGGTCAGGGTGTTCCCCGCCCAGCGCAGATTGACGTCGGAGCGCTCCTCCGCGATCACGACACAGCCGTCCGCCCGGGACAGCTCCAGCGCCCGCTCGACGGTCTCGTACGGCGCGTCGGCCGCGCCGGCCCTGGACGTCCGCCTGCTCATCGGCCCGCCTCCTGCGTGGTGTGGGGACTGTGCTGCTGCGGGCGGCGGCGGCCGCCGGGCACCCGTCCGGTCGAGTGGCGCGCGCTCATCGTCCCGCCTCCCGCGCGGTGTTCAGGACGCCGACGCCCCGGAAGAGCGCCGAAGGGCAGCCGTGGGAAACGGCCGCGACCTGTCCGGGCTGGGCCTTGCCGCAGTTGAAGGCGCCGCCCAGGACATAGGTGCGCGGGCCCCCGACGGCCGCCATGGAACCCCAGAAGTCCGTGGTCGTCGCCTGGTAGGCCACGTCGCGCAGCTGGCCGGCCAGCCGCCCGTTCTCGATCCGGAAGAACCGCTGGCCGGTGAACTGGAAGTTGTAGCGCTGCATGTCGATGGACCACGAGCGGTCCCCGACCACGTAGATCCCCCGGTCCACGCCGCCGATCAGGTCCTCCGTCGACAGCCCGCCCGGATCGGGCCGCAGCGACACGTTCGCCATCCGCTGCACCGGCACATGGGCGGGGGAGTCGGCGTAGGCGCACCCGTTGGACCGCCCCAGCCCGGTGAGCCGGGCGATCCGCCGGTCCGTCTGGTAGCCGACCAGGGTGCCGTCCCGCACCAGGTCCCAGGACTGCGCCGCGACGCCCTCGTCGTCGTACCCGACGGTCGCGAGCCCGTGCTCGGCGGTCCGGTCGCCGGTGACGTTCATCAGCTCCGAGCCGTACCGCAGGGTGCCCAGCCGGTCGAAGGTGGCGAAGGACGTGCCCGCGTAGGCGGCCTCGTAGCCGAGGGCGCGGTCCAGCTCGGTGGCGTGGCCGACGGACTCGTGGATGGTCAGCCACAGGTTCGACGGGTCCACCACCAGGTCGTACGGGCCCGGTTCGACGCTCGGCGCGCGCATCTTCTCCGCCAGCAGCTCCGGCATCCCGGCCAGCTCCGCGTCCCAGTCCCAGCCGGTGCCGGTCAGGTACTCCCAGCCCCGCCCGGCCGGCGGCGCCAGGGTCCGCATGGAGTCGAACTCGCCGCTGGAGCCGTCCACCGACACCGCGGTCAGCGCCGGGTGCACCCGCACCCGCTGCTGCGTGGTCGAGGTCCCGGCGGTGTCGGCGTAGAACTTGTTCTCGTGCACGGCCATCAGGGAGGCGTCCACGTGGTCGACCCCGTCGGCCGCCAGCAGCCGCGCGCTCCAGTCGGCCAGCAGCGCCGACTTCTCCGCGTCGGGCACGGCGAACGGGTCGGTCGCGTAGGACGAGACCCACGTCCGGTCGGCGTGCACCGGCTCGTCGGCCAGTTCCACCCGCTCCCGGGATCCGGCGGCCCGGATCACCCCGGCCGACAGCCGGGCCATCGCCACCGCCTGCGAGGCCACCCGGGCGGCGGCGTCCGGGGTGAGGTCCACGCCCGAGGCGAAGCCCCAGGCCCCGCCGTGCACCACGCGCACCGCGTAGCCCAGGTCGGTGGTGTCCGAGGAACCGGCGGGCCGGGCGTCCCGCAGCCGCCAGGAGGCGCTGCGCACCCGCTCCAGGCGGAAGTCGGCGTGCTCGGCCCCGAGCGCCCGCGCCCGGGCGAGCGCGGCGTCGGCGAGATGGCGCAGGGGCAGTGCCGTGAAGGCTTCGTCGATGGGGTGGGGCACCAGCGTCTCTTTCTGTCGACGTGACCGGTCGGGTACGGGGGCTGTCGGGTACGGGGCCGGCGGGTTCCGGGGCTGCCGGGTACGGAGCGGTGGGTGCGCGGGGCCGCCGCGTGCGGGGTCGGCCGGACGCGGAGCCGTCGGACGGGTGGAGCCGTCGGGTTCGGGGACCGTCGGTCACCGCGCCGTGGTGCGCGCGGCCCGCCGGGCACCGCCCGGCGCGGCGGCCTCCGGTGCGGTGAGGACCGGCCGGACCGCATCATGTCGCGTCCGCGCCCGTGTGGCCACGGGGTTGACCGCGTCGGCGGAGGCGCCCGCGTACCCGGGGCCGCGTTTCTGTAGGGACCCGACAGCGTGTTCCGCGAGCCACTGTCGGCGCCCGATTCCCCGGGCGCGGGCCGGGACCGATAGGTTTCCGGGGAAGCCGCCTGCCAATCGCCGCCGGTCAACCGGTGTTCGGGCGGAGTACCACACGCTATCGAAAGGGTGATCCGTTGAGCCGCTCGGTTCTCGTCACTGGAGGCAACCGGGGCATCGGCCTCGCCATCGCCCGCGCATTCGCCGACGCCGGCGACAAGGTCGCGATCACGTACCGCTCGGGCGAGCCGCCCGAGGGCTTCCTCGCCGTCAGGTGCGACATCACCGACAGCGAGCAGGTGGAACAGGCCTACAAGGAGATCGAGGAGAAGCACGGTCCCGTCGAGGTCCTGGTCGCCAACGCCGGCATCACCCGCGACCAGCTCCTGATGCGCATGACCGAGGAGGACTTCACCTCGGTCGTCGACACCAACCTCACCGGCGCCTTCCGCGTCGTCAAGCGCGCCAACCGCGGCATGCTCCGCGCCAAGAAGGGCCGTGTCGTCCTCGTCTCCTCGGTCGTCGGGCTGCTGGGCAACGCGGGACAGGCCAACTACGCCGCCTCCAAGGCCGGTCTGGTCGGCTTCGCCCGCTCCCTCGCCCGTGAGCTGGGATCGCGCAACATCACCTTCAACGTCGTCGCGCCCGGCTTCGTCGACACCGACATGACCAAGGTGCTCACCGACGAACAGCGGGCGGGCATCGTCTCGCAGGTGCCGCTCGGGCGGTACGCGCAGCCGGACGAGGTCGCCGCCGCGGTGCGCTTCCTCGCCTCCGACGACGCCTCGTACATCACTGGAGCCGTCATTCCCGTTGACGGCGGACTGGGAATGGGTCACTGATCACCATGAGCGGAATCCTCGAAGGCAAGCGCATCCTGATCACCGGGGTGCTGACCGAGTCCTCCATCGCCTTCCACACGGCCCGGCTGGCCCAGGAACAGGGCGCGGAGATCATCCTCACCGCCTTCCCGCGGCCCACGCTGACCGAGCGCATCGCGAAGAAGCTGCCCGCGCCCACCAAGGTCATCGAGCTGGACGTCACCAACGACGAGCACCTCGGGCGGCTGGCCGACATCGTCGGCGGGGAGCTGGGCGGCCTCGACGGCGTCGTGCACTCCATCGGCTTCGCGCCGCAGGACGCGCTCGGCGGCAACTTCCTGAACACGCCGTTCGAGTCGGTCGCCACGGCCATGCACGTCTCGGCGTTCTCGCTGAAGTCGCTGACCACGGCCTGCCTGCCGCTGATGCGGGACGGCGGCTCGGTCGTCGGCCTCACCTTCGACGCCCAGTACGCCTGGCCGCAGTACGACTGGATGGGCCCGGCCAAGGCCGCCCTGGAGGCCACCAGCCGCTACCTCGCCCGTGATCTGGGCAAGCAGAACATCCGCTGCAACCTGATCTCCGCCGGTCCGCTCGGCTCCATGGCCGCCAAGTCCATCCCGGGCTTCTCCGAGCTGGCCAAGGTGTGGGACAACCGCTCCCCGCTGGCGTGGGACCTGAACGACCCCGAACCGGCCGGCCGCGGTGTCGTCGCGCTGCTGAGCGACTGGTTCCCGAAGACCACGGGCGAGATCGTCCACGTCGACGGGGGACTGCACGCCATCGGCGCGTGAACCCCGGCCGGGCGCCGCGCCCGGCGTTCCGGGCCCGCTTCCCCCGGGGGAGGCGGGCCCTCGGCGCGCCCCGGGGCGGAACCCGCTGGGGGCCGGAACCCGGGAGGGGCGCCCCACGCGCCCGGCGGGGTGTCCCGCGTGCCCGGCGGGGTGTCCCGCGCGGCTCACCCGTTCGGCTCATCCGGCCGGGCGGGGCGGCCGTGCGGGCCGCAGGCTGAAGCACGGGCGCGGCCGCCCGAGTCCGCGAGCCGCGCCGCCCTCCCCAGCACCCCCGCACGGCCGAGGAGGTCCCCCTTGTGCGTCCTTCCCGCCGTTCCGCCCCGGCGGCCCCCGTCGTCCTCCTGACCCTCCTGTGCGTGCTCCTCCCGCCGCACGGGGCCGCCTCCCGGCCGCGCGCGGCGGTGGCGCCCGAGCCGTTCGGCGCCTCCTGCCGGGTCCGGACCGACGGCTCCGAGGTGACGGCCGACTGCCGCAACCCCTACCCGGAGCCCGACCTGCTCGCCCTGCACGTCGAGTGCCTGCGCTGGTGGGACCCGGACGCCGACGGCGTCCCGGTGGAGGCCGGACCGGCCGGGCACGTCCGGCTGACCGGCCGCTGCTGGCACGAGGTCCACCACGCCTGGGTCAGCCACGGGCGGACGGGCTGAGCCGCCCCGGACGGCACTGGAACGGGTAGCCCGCCGCCTCCGCCCCCGCCGTCTCCGCGTCCCCGGCGCGGATCGCGGCGACCAGCCGGGCGTGGTCCATGTGCGTCTCCGGCGTCAGCTCGGGGCCCAGGTCGCCGCGCAGCCACTCGCGCATCACCTCGCCCAGATCCGCGTAGAGCGCGGTCAGCACGTCGTTGTGCGAGGCCGCCACCACGGCCAGGTGGAAGGTCGCGTCCGTCGCCACGAACGCCTCCGTGTCACCCGACTCCCAGGCCCCGTCCCGGCGCGCCAGCAGGGCCTCGATCTGCCCGAGGTCCTTCTCCGTGCGCCGCTCGGCGGCCAGCCGGGCGGCGGTCGACTCCAGGGTGGAGCGCAGCTCCGCGATGTGCCGGGGGTCGGCGTCCGCGAACCGGCGGTGCATCACCCCGGCCAGCTCACTGGTGGCCGCGACATAGGTGCCGGACCCCTGGCGGATGTCGAGCAGACCGTTGTGGGCCAGGGCGCGCACCGCCTCGCGGACCGTGTTCCGGGCGACCCCGAGCTGCTCGACCAGCTCCGGCTCGGTCGGGATGCGCGCGCCGACCGGCCACTCGCCCGAGGCGATCTGCTGCCGCAGTGTCGCGATGACCTGCTCGGACAGGGCCGCACGACGGGGATGGATCAGGGGCATGGCTCACCTTCGTACGCGGTACCCGCCCCGTCGGACGGCACGCCCTACGGCCGGGGCGCGGCGGGGTCGACGGGACGGGGTCGATGGAGGGGGATCAGGGGGATTCAGGGGAGGGACGGTGATGTGGCCGACATCGCTGCGCTGGGCATCCGATTCATTGGACAACCAATCATCCCATGATTCTATGATGGTCCTCATGGCCAGTGAAGAGACCCGGACACTGAACTCCCCGACAGGCGGTGCCCCGACCGCGCACCCGTCCCCGGACCCCGGGGGCGCGGGGAGATCCGCGACGCCCGCCGGGCGTGCGTGGACGGTGTGGGCCGCCCGGCTGCTGCCGGTCGGCATCGTCCTGGCCGCCGTCAACCTCCGCCCCGCCATCACCAGCCTCGGCGCGCTCATGGAGGAGGTCCGCGACGGGCTCGGCATGAGCGGCGGCGTGGCCGGACTGCTCACCTCCGTGCCGTCCCTCTGCTTCGCCGTCTTCGGTGTCACCGCCCCCCGGCTGGCCCGCCGGTACGGTCCCGGGGCCGTGGTCTGCGTCGGCATGGCCGCCATCACCGCCGGCCTGCTGATACGGCCCTACGTGGGCGGCACCGCCGGGTTCCTGGCGGCCAGCTCCCTCGCGCTCATGGGCATCGCGGTCAGCAACGTGCTGATGCCGGTCATCGTCAAGCGCTACTTCCCCGACCGGGTCGGGACCATGACCGGCCTGTACTCCATGGCCCTCGCCCTCGGCACCTCCCTCGCCGCCGCCGCGACCGTGCCGATGACCAGGGCGCTGGGCGGCGGCTGGCAGCCGGGGCTCGCCGTCTGGGGACTGCTGGCGGCGGCGGCCGTGCTGCCGTGGCTGCCGTTCGTCCGGCAGCGCGGGGCGCGGGGCGCCAACGGGGCGGGCGACGGTCCCGGGGGCGCCCCCTCCCTGGCGGGCGCTGGCCCGGGCGCGGGTGCCGCGGACGCCGGGGCCGGGAGCGCCGGTGCCGGGACGGCGCGGGCCGGCCGGGCGGCGGGTCCGGAGGGCCGGGCCGAAGCGGGCCCGGAGGGCGCCGGGCAGGCCCCCGCGCTGCGCATCACCCGCAGCCCCACCGCCTGGGCGCTCGCCGTCTTCTTCGGGCTCCAGGCCACCGCCGCCTACATCACGATGGGGTGGATGGCGCAGATCTTCCGGGACGCGGGCGTCTCCGCGGGCACCGCCGGACTGCTGCTCGCCGTGATCATGATGATGGGCGTGCCGCTGGCCTTCGTCATCCCCCGGATGGCCACGCGGCTGCCCCGCCAGGGTCCGATGGTCGTCGTCCTGGGCCTGTGCGGGCTCGCCGGGTACGCCGGTCTCTACTTCGCCCCGGTCACCGGAGCCTGGGCCTGGGCCCTGCTGCTCGGCGTCTCCAACTGCGCCTTCCCGCTCGCCCTGACCATGGTGGGGATGCGGGCCCGGACCAGCGGCGGGGTCGCCCAGCTCTCCGCCTTCGCGCAGAGCACCGGGTACCTGATCTCCATCCCCGGGCCGATCCTGGTCGGCCTGCTCTACCAGCACAGCGGCGGCTGGGGGCTGCCGATCCTGCTGATGAGCCTGCTGATGGTGCCGCAGATGGTGGTCGGCGTCCTCGCCGGGCGCGACCGCACGGTGGAGGACGAGGTGACGGCCCGCTGACGGGACCGTCGGGCGGGCGGTGCGGCGGTTCGAGCGGCGGTTCGTTCGCCGGAGAGTCCGGTGCCCGGCGCGTCCGGCGGTTCGTTCGCCGGGCGGTCCGGTGGTCCGTGCGTCCGGCGGATCCGGCCGCACCGGGTGGTCCGGGGTCCTGCGGGGCGCCGTCGCGGGTGCGGCCGGTGCGGGACCGGAGCGGTCGGGGCGAGACCGGGACGCCCGGGGCGGGAGCGGAGCGGCCGGTGCGGAGGCCGGTGGTGGGGGGCCGGAGAGAAGCCGGTCGCGGAGCCGGAACCCGAGCCGGTGGCGGAGCGGCCTGTGGGACGGACTCCGGCGGAGGGCCGCCGACCGGGGCGGGAAGCGGGGGTGCGAGACTTGGCCCCATGCCCCTCGACCCGAATCCGCAGCACGGCCAGAAGAAGATGCTGATCGTCTTCGGCTCCTTTCTCGCCATCTTCGTGATCATCGGCATCATCGCAACGATCGCCGCTCCCTGAGCGCGGCCCTGGGCCGGGGGCTCCCGAGCCGGAACGCCCCAGAGGCCCGGAACGCCCCAGAGGCCCGGCCCGCTCCGGTCCGGCCAGCCCCGGAACCCGGCCGTTCCTGGCCCGGCCAGCCCCGGAACCCGGCCGTTCCCGGCCCGGCCCGCCGCCGGGGTCCGGCCGTTCCGGGTTCGGCCTGCCCCCGGCCCGTTGCTCACGGCGCTCGGCCGTCTCCGGAGCCGGGGCACCTTCGGATGCCGGGTCTCTGCTGCAACCGGTCGCCCCTCGGAACCCGGCGGACCCGGAACCCGAGCGACCCGGGACCCGGCGTCTCCCCGGCGGACGCGGAACCCGGGGGAACCGGAACCCGGCGTCTCCCCGGCGGGTGTTCCCCTGGAACCCGGCGGACCCGGAACCCGAGCGACCCGGGGCCCGGCGTCTCCCGGGCGGGCGTTCCCCTGGAACCCGCCCGCTCCTGAGCCCGGCGTCGCCTTGTAGCGGGCGCCCTCTGGAACCGGCCGCCTCTGAGCCTGGGGTCCGAGAGCCCAGTGTCTCCTTGGGCCCGGCGCCCTCTGGAGGTCGCCGCCCCTTGAATCCGCGGCTTGCTGTCCCGGGCGTCCACCCGTGTGGCGTTCAGCCCCGCTGTCCCGGCCCGGACCCCGGTTCCCGTGGCCCGCGCCACGGCGCGGAGCCGTCCCCTGGGGCGGATCCGTTCCCCGCACGGAGCCGGTCGCGGACCTGACGCGATCCCCGGGCCGGAACGACGGGCGCCTGGGCGGCCCCGGGCACCCGGCGCATCCGGGCACCGTGCCCACCCGCTTCCCGCCCCCCGGCGACGGCGCTCCGGGCGCGGCGCGCTCCGCGTGCCCCCGGCAGGGCCCTCCGTGCAGGTCATCCGCGTCACCCCCTGCCGCCGGACGGAACCCGTCCCGGGGCCCCGCGCCGCACTCCCGATCCGTGCCCCGCGCACCCCGGGAACCGCCGCCGGACGCGCCCACCCTTTCCAGCCACCACGGCAGGGCCTTCCGCGTACGGCGTGGGGCAGGGTCTTCCGCACACGGCGCCGGGGCGCGGCCCGCACGCGCGCACGGTGTTCCGGTGGTCACGCCGCAGGTCGGGTTCGCCGCACGGCCCGCAGGCACCGGGGCACGGCGCCCGGTCAGGCACTCCGCGCACGACCCCCGCCCCGAGCACGGTGGCGCCCCACTCACGGCGGCCCCGGGCCGCCACCCGCACGGCTCCGCCGCCCACCGCCCGCGTCGGGCGGGCCCCTGGTGGGGTTAACCCCCGCGTCCCCTAGGGGGTGAGGGTCAGGGTTGAGTGGGTGGAGTCCCGGATGGGCCCGGCACCCCGGTTTCCGTACTGTCGGGATGTGCCCGCGGAAGGCGGATCGCGGGGCACGGACAGGGACGCGCGAAGACCAGCGGAGGCACACATGTCGGCCCCTACGCACACCAGGCCCCACCCGGCGGCGAGCCCCGGCGGAGCCGACTCCCGGCTGCCCTGGTGGGCCGTGGCCCTGCCCGCCCTCGCCTTCGTCGCCCTGTTCCTGCTGATACTCGACCCGTCGGACGCCGGAGCGGCCACCGGCGAACCCGCGCTCACCCACCTCGTGCAGCGGCTCCAGGAGTGGTCCGCGCGCTGATGGGGCCCGCCGCCGTCCCGCACCGCCCTGTCAACTCCCTGCGCTCCATGGCCTGTTTCATGCGAAGCTGGGTGTCATGAGCCTCGCAGAACCCCGCAGGATCGTCCTTTTCCGGCACGCGAAAGCCGACTGGCCCCAGGTGAGCGACCACGAGCGGCCGCTCGCCGACCGGGGCCGTACGGACGCCGCCGAGGCCGGCCGCCGCCTGACCGACACCGGTATCCCCTTCGACCAGGCACTCTGCTCCACCGCTCTGCGGACCAGGGAGACCTGGAAGCTCGCCGTCCAGGAGTTCCCGCAGCGGCCGAGGACGGTCTACGAGGAGCGCGTCTACGAGGCGTCGCCCGGCGAGCTGATCGCCGTGCTCAACGAGACCCCGGACGACCTGCGCAACGTCCTGGTGATCGGCCACAACCCGGGCATGGAGGGTCTGGCCGAGATCCTCGCGGGCGAGGCCGAGGCGGAGGCGCGCGGCCGGATGAGCCGCCGGGGCTTCCCGACGGCCGCCTTCGCCGTGCTCTCCTTCACCGGTTCCTGGAAGGACGTGGAGCCCGGAGTGGCCTCCCTCGTCGACTACTGGGCGCCCAGCGACTGACCCGCACCGCGACGCGACGGGTCCGGGCCTCCCAGGGGGGAGGCCCGGACCCGTCGCGATCGAGGAGACCGCCCGGACCGGCGGCGGTGCCGCGGGCAGCAGCGAGCCGCCGGGCGGGGTGCCGCGGCGGGGGTCAGTGAAGGTCGTCGCCGGGGCGCTGGTCCAGCGTGTCGGCCGCCTCGACCTCTTCACGGGTGATGCCCAGCAGATAGAGCACGGTGTCCAGGAAGGGCACGTTCACCGCCGTGTGCGCCGCCTCGCGCACCACCGGCTTCGCGTTGAAGGCGACCCCGAGACCGGCCGCGTTCAGCATGTCCAGGTCGTTGGCGCCGTCGCCGATCGCCACCGTCTGGGAGAGCGGCACCCCCGCCTCGGCCGCGAAGCGGCGCAGCAGCCGCGCCTTGCCCGCGCGGTCCACGATCTCGCCGGTGACCCGGCCGGTGAGCTTCCCGTCGACGACCTCCAGGGTGTTGGCCTGGGCGAAGTCCAGCCCCAGCCGCTCCTTGAGGTCGTCGGTGACCTGGGTGAAGCCGCCGGAGACGACCCCCACCTGGTAGCCGAGCCGCTTCAGGGTGCGGATCAGGGTCCGGGCGCCCGGCGTCAGCCGCACCTCGCTGCGGACCTTGTCCACCACCGAGACGTCCAGCCCCTTCAACAGCTCCACCCGCGCGTGCAGGGACTGCTCGAAGTCCAGCTCACCGCGCATCGCGGCGGCCGTCACCTCGGCGACGCGGTCCTCGCAGCCGGCGTGCGCGGCGAAGAGCTCGATCACCTCGTCCTGGATCAGCGTGGAGTCCACGTCCATGACGACCAGGCGCTGCGCCCGCCGGTGCAGCCCGGCCGAGACCACGGCGATGTCCACGCCGAGCGCCGCGGCCTCGGTGGCCAGCGCGGTGCGCAGCGGTTCCGTCGCCACACCGGAGACGGCGAACTCCACGGCGGTCACCGGGTACTTGGCCAGCCGGAAGATACGGTCGATGTTGCTGCCGGACTCGGTGATCCGGGCCGCTATGGCGGCGGTGGCCTCCGCCGTGAGGGGGTGCCCGAGCACCGTGACCAGGGAGCGGCCCAGACCACGCGGACGGTTGTCGCCGATACCGGAGATGATCTCCGCCTGCAGCTTCATCGACTCGGCCCAGCTGTGTATGGTCGCCCGCAGATCGCCCTCCCGGCCGCCCGGCGGCTCGGTCACCAGCGCGCACAGCACGATCCGGCCACGGGTCACGACCTGCTCGATGTCGACCACGTCGAGGGAGTAGGCGGCGAGGGTGTCGAAGAGGCCCGCCGTGATGCCGGGCCGGTCCTTCCCGAAGATCTTGACGAGAAGAGTGGGAACGTCAGAGGTCTGCGTCTGCGTAGCGCTCATGGTGTTCCCACCGTATCCGGCGCCGGCCCGCCGCCGCCGCCGAGGTCCGCCCACCGGACAGCCTCCGCGCCCGCCTCCGGACGCCATCCCGCCGGCCCCGTCGGGGGGTCCCGGACGCCCGCCCCGCGGACCACCGGGGCATCGCCACGCCCCGTGTCCAGGGCCGTTCCCCGCCGTGACCGGGTTGCCCCGTATGAGGTCCCCGGCGAGGGGAGCCCGGCGGGATTTCGCAAGGCCCGGGTTTCGGTCAGGGCGCCGGGCCTGGAATAGTGCCCCCCGATGTTCGACATCCCTGGGACCGCCCGCTACGGGGGCACACATCGGGGGACAACTCAGTGGGGCATGGAGTGCCGGAACTCGTACTGGAATGCAATGGACGGACCTGGACGCTCGACCCGTCCCGGTCATACGTACTCGGACGCGATCCGCAGGGGGAGGTCGTCTTCGACGACGCCAGGGTCTCCTGGCGGCACGCCACGATCAGCTTCAACGGCCGGGGCTGGGTCATCGAGGACCACGGCAGCACCAACGGAACGTTCGCGCAGGGACGGCGCGTGCAGGGGCTGGAGCTGGCCGACGGCACGGTCGTCCACCTGGGCAACGCCACCGACGGACCGCGCTTGGCCCTGAGCGGTGCCCAGGCCGCCGTCGGCGCCCCGCACACCCCGCAGCAGCCGTACGCACCGCAGGGCGCGCACGCCGGCTGGGCCCCCCAGGCCCCGGCGCAGGAGCCGCCGCACGCCGCGCCGCACCAGCAGCCGCAGCAGCAGTACCAGGGGCAGCAGCCCGCGCAGCACGCGGCCGCGCCGTACGGCGGGGGGCGGCACGGAGCCGCGCCCGTCCAGCAGCAGGCGCCCGGGGCGGGTCCCGGCCGGCAGGTGCCCGGCGGCGCGGCGGGGGCGCCACCGGTCCACGGTGACCGCAGCCCGACCTCGTTCCACCAGTTCTCGCTCGACCGCGTCATGCGCATCGGCCGTGCCCTGGAGAACGACCTGGTCGTCTCCGACCTCCAGGTCTCCCGCAACCACGCGGAGTTCCACGCGACTCCCGACGGCCGCCTGGAGATCCGCGACCTCGGCTCGCACAACGGCACCTACGTCAACGGCCAGCCGATCCCCAAGGGCGGCTCGCAGCAGCTCGGCCCGACCGACGTCATCGGCGTCGGCCACTCGACGTTCCGGATCGTCGGGGACCGGCTGGAGGAGTTCGTCGACACCGGTGAGGTGTCCTTCTCCGCCCGCCACCTCACCGTCACCGTCGACGGCGGCAAGCAGATCCTGCGGGACGTCTCCTTCGGCGCCCCCGAGAAGTCGCTGATCGCGGTCATCGGCCCGTCCGGTTCCGGCAAGTCGACGCTGCTGAAGGCGCTCACCGGCTACCGGCCCGCCGACCGGGGCGAGGTCCTCTACGACAACCGGAACCTGTACAAGCAGTTCGCCGAGCTGCGCCAGCGCATCGGTCTGGTCCCGCAGGACGACATCCTGCACAAGGAGCTGACCGTCAAGAAGGCCCTGAAGTACGCGGCCAAGCTGCGCTTCCCGGCCGACACCACCGGTGCCGAGCGCGACGCCCGGATCGACGAGGTGCTGCGCGAGCTGAAGCTCGACATCCACAAGGACAAGAAGGTCACCTCCCTCTCCGGCGGTCAGCGCAAGCGCGTGTCCGTCGCCCTGGAGCTGCTGACCAAGCCGTCGCTGATCTTCCTGGACGAGCCGACCTCCGGTCTCGACCCGGGCATGGACCGCGACGTGATGCAGTTGCTGCGCGGCCTCGCGGACGACGGCCGCACCGTCCTCGTGGTCACCCACTCGGTGGCCGAGCTGGCGATCTGCGACAAGCTGCTGGTGATGGCGCCGGGCGGCTCGGTGGCCTACTTCGGCCCGCCCGAGGAGGCGCTGAACTTCTTCGGCTACGAGACCTGGGCCGATGTCTTCTCCGCCTTCGAGAACTACCGGGACTACGACTGGGCGGGCCGCTGGAAGGGCTCGCAGCACTACCAGATGTACGCCGCGGACCTCGACGCCGTCGCGCCGCAGTCCGTGCAGGTCCCGCCGATGCAGGCGATGCGCCCGCCGAAGCCGCAGGGCTGGCTGTCGCAGTTCGCCACCCTGGTCCGCCGCTACTGCTCGGTGATCGTCTCCGACAAGGGTTTCCTCGCCCTGATGGTGATCCTGCCGGCGGTGCTCGGCGCGGTGAGCCTGCTCATCAACTCCGACAAGGGCCTGCTGCCCAACCCGGTGCACCCGAGCGGCCGGATAGCCCCGAACGGCACCGCCACCACGGTGCTGCTGATCCTCGCGGTCGGCGCCTGCTTCGCCGGTGCCGCCAACTCGGTCCGCGAGCTGATCAAGGAACGGGTGATCTACGAGCGGGAGCGGGCGACCGGGCTGTCCCGGTCCGCGTACCTGATGTCCAAGGTGTTCGTGCTCGGCATGATCACCGTCTTCCAGGGCCTGCTGGTCGGTGTGATCGGCTTCTCCAGCCGGGAGATCCCCGAGAGGGGACTGGTGCTCGGCGGGTTCACCCTGCTGGAGCTGTCCCTGCCGATCATGGCGCTGGGCTTCACCTCGATGATGTTCGGACTGATCATCTCCTCGCTGGTGAAGACCGCCGAGAAGACCATGCCGCTGCTGGTGATGTTCGCGATCATCCAGGTGGTGTTCACGGGCTGCCTCTTCGCCCTCAACGGCACGGTCGGCGTCAACCAGGTCTCGTACCTGATGCCGTCCCGCTGGGCGGTCGCGGCGGCCGGCGCCACGCTGGACTTCAACCGGATCAGCCCGCCCGAGAGCGGTGCCGACACCGACCCGCTGTGGGAGCACACCGTCGGCGCCTGGACCCTGGACATGCTGGCCCTGATCGCCCTCGGCGCGATCTGCGGCTTCTTCGTGGCCCGTTTCCTGCGCCGCCACGAGCCCGAGGTCATGCGCAAGTAACCGGGTCCGGCCCGTCGGCCGCCCGTCCGCTCCGGCACGTCCGAAGGGCGGCACCTCCCGGTCGGGGAGGTGCCGCCCTTCGGCGTCCGGCGGACGTGTCCGCGTCGAGAGGTCCGCGCCGACCTCAGTACGCGCTGTCGACGTTGTCCATGGTGCCGTAGCGGTCGGCCGCGTAGTTGCAGGCGGCGGCGATGTTGGCGACCGGGTCGTAGATGTTCCAGGACGTGCCGGGCACGTGGTAGGCCTTGAACGTCGGCGGGATCACCTGGAGCAGCCCCTTGGAGGGGATGCCGTTGATGGCGTTGATGTCCCACTTGTTGATGGCCATCGGGTCGCCCGAGGACTCCCGGATGATGTTGCGGTGGATGCCGCTGTAGCTACCGGGTATGTCGTGCTTGTCCATGATGTCCATGGCCTCACGGATCCAGCCGTCGAGGTTGTTGGTGTACGACTTCGCGGCCTTGGGGCGCTCGGCGGACCGGGTGGCCTTCTTCGCCTCGCGCTTCGAGACGGCCTCGGCGGCGGCCTGCTTCTTCGCGGCGCCCTTCTCGGCCGGGGTGTCACCGGTGGCGGGCTGCTGGGTGTCCGCACCCTGCTTCGCCTCGATCGCGGCGACCTTCTGGCCGGCGCCGGCGAGCTGGTCGGTGATCGACGCCTGGACGCTCTTCACCGGAGCGGAGCTGCTGTACTCCACCTTGGCCGCGGGAGCGGCCTCGGCCGTGGTCGTCGTCTGACCGCTGGCGGGGAAGGCGGCGAGCGTGACGGCGGTGATGCCGAGCGTGCCGGCGCCGGCGAACGCGAGCCGGTGGGTGCGGTTCAGGGAGCGGAGATAAGCACGGCTGAGGATGTTCTTCGACATGGCGGGATGACCTCTCGGTTGGCGCGGAGGTCGCTCTCGTCCGGCGGGGACAGGGTGCTTCCGGCACAAACGCCTCGGGGGGATGAATCCACGGCGCTGAGCGACGAGAGCCATTCTTAGCGAGCGCAAAATCCGATGGCAAAGGTGTGACGTACGATCCCGGGTAGTGGATCAGGGTCGGGCGAAACGGGACGGAATGGACCATCCGCCCCGATCAAAACGGACGAGTCGTCCTCCTATCCCGCTTCGTACGTGACCTGCACCCTATGCGCGGGCTCACACGCACCCCCCTCCCGTCTCACGCAATGTTGCTGGAGCAATGCATTGGGTGAGGAGATTTCCGGGGTGCCGCCCGGGGGCTCCGGCCCGCCCCCGGGCGGCGTCACCTCCTTCCCGCGCGGGCCCGCACGCGCACGCGCGGTAGGAAGAGGAGATAGGGCGGGAGCAAGGTGAGGAGAGGGGGAGGGGACAGACGGGGAGGAGGGAGACGGGGCGGAGGGAGACGGGGAGGGGGAGAGACGGGGCGGAGGGAGACGGGGGAAGGGAGAGGGCGGAGAGGCGGAGCGGCGAGGGGAGGCGCGGGCCGGGGCGGCGCGGGCCGCGCCCGCGGGAGACCGCCCGCCCCGGGGGTCCCGCCTCCGGCCCCGCCCGCTCCGGAGACCCGTCCGCCCCAGGAGGCCGCGGGGCCCCGAAGGCCCCGCTCTCCGTCCCCCGGCCTAGGTCCCGGGCCCCGGCCGGGGGGCGTCGGAGGTCCGATCCCGCCGTCGGCACCCGCCGGTACCGTGGGGACATGAGCCACCGCCCCCGGTCCGGCCTCGCCGCGGTGAGTTCCGCGCTGCTGGCCATGAGCAGGCACCTGGAGGTGGGCGACGTCCTCAAGACGATCGTCGCCTCCGCCCGCGAACTGCTCGACGCGCAGTACGCGGCCCTCGGCGTCCCCGACGACCACGGGGGCTTCGCCCAGTTCGTCGTGGACGGGGTCAGCGAGGAGCAGTGGAAGGCCATCGGCCCCCTGCCCCGCCAGCACGGCATCCTCGCGGCGATGCTCCGCGAGGCCCGGCCCGAGCGCCTCGCCGACGTCCGCGAGGACCCCCGCTTCGAGGGCTGGCCCGCCGCCCACCCCGATCTGGCCGACTTCCTGGGTCTGCCCATCCGGGACGGCGACGAGGTCATCGGCGCGCTCTTCCTCGCCAACAAGAACTGCCCCAAGCCGGACGGCGGCTGCGGCTTCACCGCCGACGACGAGGAACTCCTCGGTATCCTGGCCCAGCACGCCGCCATCGCCCTGACCAACGCCCGGCTCTACGAGCGCAGCCGCGAGCTGACCATCGCCGAGGAGCGCTCCCGCCTCGCCCACGAGCTGCACGACGCGGTCAGCCAGAAGCTGTTCTCCCTGCGCCTGACCGCCCAGGCCGCCGCCACCCTGGTCGACCGCGACCCGGACCGCGCCAAGGGCGAACTGCAGCAGGTCGCCGCCCTCGCCGCGGAGGCCGCCGACGAGCTGCGCGCCGCCGTCGTCGAGCTGCGCCCCGCCGCCCTGGACGAGGACGGCCTGCTCGCCACCCTGCGCACCCAGGTCCAGGTCCTCGACCGCGCCCACAGCGCCCGGGTGACCTTCGACTCCCAGGGGATCAGGGCCCTGCCCGCCGCCCAGGAGGAGGCCGTCCTGCGGGTCGCCCAGGAGGCGCTGCACAACGCCCTGCGCCACTCCGGGGCCGGACTGGTCGAGGTGACCCTGGGGCGGCGCGGTGCCGGGGCCGTCCTGCGGGTCGGCGACGACGGCGGCGGCTTCGACCCCCGGGCGGTCCGCCGCGCCGGACGCCACCTGGGCCTGGTCTCCATGCGGGACCGGGCGGCGGGGGTCGGGGGCACCCTGTCCGTGGACTCGGAGCCCGGCAGGGGCACCACGATCGAGATGGAGGTTCCCGGTGGCTGACACCATCAAGGTGCTGCTCGTCGACGACCACCAGGTGGTCCGCCGGGGGCTGCGCACCTTCCTGGAGGTGCAGGACGACATCGAGGTGGTCGGCGAGGCCGCCGACGGCGCCGAGGGCGTCGACCGCGCCGGGGAACTCGGCCCCGACGTGATCCTCATGGACATCCGGATGCCCGGCATGGACGGCGTGGACGCCCTGCGCAGGCTCCGCGAGCTGGACCACCCCGCGCGGGTGCTGATCGTCACCAGCTTCACCGAGCTGCGCACCGTCGTCCCGGCCCTGCGGGCGGGCGCGGCCGGATACGTCTACAAGGACGTCGACCCCGACGCGCTCGCCGCCGCCATCCGCTCCGTCCACGCCGGGCACGTACTGCTCCAGCCCGAGGTGGCCGGGGCCCTGCTCTCCCAGGACACGGGCGGGACGGGCCAGGGCCGGGCGGGGGCGCTCACGGAGCGCGAGCGCGAGGTGCTCGGGCTGATAGCGGACGGCCGCTCCAACCGGGAGATCGCCCGTGCGCTGGTGCTGTCCGAGAAGACGGTGAAGACCCATGTCTCGAACATCCTGATGAAGCTCGACCTGGCGGACCGCACCCAGGCCGCCCTGTGGGCCGTGCGGCACGGGGTGGCCGGCTGACCGGGAACGACCCGGCCGCCCGGGGGGTTCCCGTGCGGTGTGAGATTCATACCGTCGTGGGAATGTCCCCCGGACGGCGTATCCCCCATGGGGGCCCGGCGTTCTCCAGGGCGGACCGCGGCGATCGTCGCGGCAGTCACCCAGGGAGGGCTCACTCGTGAAGAACCTGAAGAAGGCAGCGGCCGTGACGATGGTGGCCGGCGGGCTGCTCGCGGCCGGCACCGGCATGGCCTCCGCCACCACGGGCGGCGCCGCCGCCGACGGGGTGGCCGTCGCCTCCCCGGGCGTCGTCTCCGGCAACCTGGTCCAGGCGCCGGTGCACGTCCCGGTCAACGTGGTCGGCAACAGCGTCAACGTGGTCGGCGTGCTCAACCCGGCCTTCGGCAACCTGGGCCTCAACGGCTGACCCACGGTCCGTCCAGGCCGCCGGGGCCCCTCCGCGGGGAGGCGCCCCGGCCGCGCCGGCCCCCACCGCCGCCCCGCCCCTCACTCCCGCACGCACCGCCGACCACCGACCGCGCGGTCCGCGCCGTCATCCCCGCCCCGCACCACCGCCCACGCGGGGTCGGCCCGTCATCCGGCGCCGCGTCACCGTCCGGCGCCGTGTCACCGCCGGGCGTCGTGTCACCGCCGGGCGTCGTGTCACCGCCCGCGGCGGTCACCGCCGCAGGCCACCGCCCTGCGTGGCCGCACACCGTCCGCCGTCGGTCCGCCGTCACCGTCCGTCACCCCCGCGCCCGGGGGCGGCCCGCCACGGTCCCGCGCCCCCGCGCCCCCGCGCACCCCGCGCCCCCGCGGGCACCGCGGTGTCGTACCCGCCGTGCCCGCGGGCACCGCCCGCCGGACCCGGCGTCACCGCCCCCCGTACTCCTCCACCACCGAGTTGTACGCCGCGACCTGCGCCCTCCGGGCCGTCCGCTCCACCGGCCGCAGCGCCGCGCCCCGGGCCGCCATCTCCGACGCGCTCACCGCGCCGCCGTGCCCGGTCCCCTGCGCCGCCGCCACCAGCGCGCCCACCCGCCGCGCCAGCTCCAGCACCCGCACCGCCCGCTGCGGATACCCCGGCGCCAGTACCTCGCCGTCCGCCTCGGTCCGTGCCCGGTACGCGGCCACCGCCGCCTCGGCCACCGGCCCCGACCCCGCCACGTCCAGCCGCGTCAGCGTCTCCGTCGCCTCCCGCAGCGCCTCCGCCAGCTCCCGCTCGGCCTCCCCGAGCGAGGGCACGTCGGCCGGCGGCGCCTCACGCACCGGCAGGCAGTGCCACAGCACCTCCACCCGCACATCGCCCGCCGGCCCCACCCCGGACACCTCCGGCACCAGCCCCAGCGCCGCGCCCCGGCACACCACGGCCTCCCGGGCCTCCAGCGCCCGCGCGTTGAACTCCGGCGGTCCGCTCAGCCCCAGCGGATGCCCCGGCGCCGGCAGCGCCACCCGCAGCCCGTCCACCCCGAGAGCCCGCAGCCGCCCCAGGGCCAGCGTCAGCCCCACCGGGCCCGGTTCACCCGGCACCCCCGCCACCCGGTGCACCGTGTCGTCACCGACCACCGCGAGCACCGCGTCGTCCGGCGAGACAAGTCCGGCAAGAAGGGCATTTCCCCAGGCGGCGAGGCGCCCTGCGCGAGGTTCCGAAAGCATCCCCCCACCCTAAGGACAGGACCGAGGGAACGGCCCGCCCGGCCGGTGGCGTAGATTTCTAGAGGGCTGCGCCCACCGGCGCCGCCGCCCGAGCCACAGGCGTACGCGACGGCCGAGACCGGCCACACTGCTGCAAGGGGAGACACTGCGCTCATGAGCGATGTTCTGGATCTTCAGGACGTATCCGTGGTCCGCGAGGGCCGGGCTCTGGTCGACCAGGTCTCCTGGTCGGTCAAGGAGGGCGAGCGCTGGGTCATCCTCGGCCCCAACGGGGCGGGCAAGACCACGCTCCTCAACGTCGCGTCGAGCTACGTCCACCCCAGCAAGGGCACCGCCACCATCCTCGGCGAGACCCTCGGCACCCCGGGCACCGACGTCTTCGAGCTGCGCCCGCGCATCGGCATGGCGGGCGTCGCCATGGCCGACAAGCTGCCCAGGAGCCAGACCGTCCTGCAGACGGTGCTCACCGCCGCCTACGGCATGACCGCGGGCTGGCAGGAGGAGTACGAGGACGTCGACGAGCAGCGCGCCCGCGCCTTCCTCGACCGCCTCGGCATGACGGACTACCTCGACCGCCGCTTCGGCACCCTCTCCGAGGGCGAGCGCAAGCGCACCCTGATCGCCCGCGCCCTGATGACCGACCCCGAGCTGCTGCTCCTGGACGAGCCCGCCGCCGGTCTCGACCTCGGCGGCCGGGAGGACCTGGTGCGCCGCCTCGGCCGCCTCGCCCGCGACCCCATCGCGCCCTCCATGATCATGGTGACCCACCACGTCGAGGAGATCGCGCCGGGCTTCACCCACGTCCTGATGATCCGTCAGGGCAAGGTCCTCGCCGCCGGCCCCCTGGAACTCGAACTGACCTCCCGCAACCTCTCCCTCTGCTTCGGCCTGCCCCTCGTGGTCGAACAGGTCGGCGACCGCTGGACCGCCCAGGGGCTCCCCCTGTCCTGAGCCGCCCCCCGTGCGCCCTGTCCCCGGCAGGTCCGCGCACCTACCATGACCGTGTGAACGACATCGACGCGTGGGTGTGGTGGCTCGTGGCCGCGGCGGCGCTGGGGATCCCCCTGGTCGTGACCGCGATGCCCGAGTTCGGGATGTTCGCCGTCGGCGCGGTCGCCGCCGCCATCGCCTCGGGGGCGGGCGGCGGCCTCGTCGTCCAGGTCCTCGTCTTCGTCCTCGTCT
Source organism: Streptomyces sp. SID8352 (assembly GCF_009862265.1). Lineage (GTDB taxonomy): Bacteria > Actinomycetota > Actinomycetes > Streptomycetales > Streptomycetaceae > Streptomyces. The sequence continues at coordinate 567,579 of NZ_WWGX01000022.1, forward strand.
CCGTCGCGCTCATCGCGGTCGTGCGCCCCGTCGCGGCCCGGCACCGCTCCCAACGGCCCCAGTTCGCCAGCGGGGTGGACGCCCTCAAGGGCAGACAGGCCGTCGTGCTCGAACGCGTCGACGGCTCCGGCGGGCGCGTCAAGCTGGCCGGCGAGGTCTGGTCGGCCCGCGCCCTCGACACCGCCCGCTCCTACGAACCGGGCCAGGAGGTGGACGTCGTCGACATCGAGGGCGCGACCGCCATCGTGATGTGAGCCCGCCCGGCCCGAGTGGCCCGAACTCCCCCCGGGACAGACGCCGTTCTGTCAGACTCGACCAGCAAGATCTTCAACAGCCGTAGAATCAGCAGTCATCGCAGCACGCGCGGCCGGTCCCACGGCCACCGCCGTGCGTCACGAGGTTCTGCCCGAGCGCCGAGGCGGAGAAGGGTACGGGGAATCGATGGGCCCGATCATCATCGTCCTGATCATCCTGGTGGTGTTGGTCTTCATCGCCCTGATCAAGACCATTCAGGTCATTCCACAGGCGAGCGCCGCCATCGTGGAGCGCTTCGGACGCTACACACGGACACTGAACGCGGGCCTCAACATCGTCGTCCCGTTCATCGACACCATCCGCAACCGCATCGACCTGCGCGAGCAGGTCGTGCCCTTCCCGCCGCAGCCGGTGATCACCCAGGACAACCTGGTCGTCAACATCGACACCGTCATCTACTACCAGGTGACCGACGCGCGGGCCGCCACCTACGAGGTCGCCAGCTACATCCAGGCGATCGAGCAGCTCACCGTCACCACGCTGCGCAACATCATCGGCGGCATGGACCTGGAGCGGACCCTGACCTCCCGCGAGGAGATCAACGCGGCCCTGCGCGGCGTCCTCGACGAGGCCACCGGCAAGTGGGGGATCCGCGTCAACCGCGTCGAACTGAAGGCGATCGAGCCGCCCACCTCCATCCAGGACTCGATGGAGAAGCAGATGCGCGCCGACCGCGACAAGCGCGCCGCGATCCTCCAGGCCGAGGGCGTGCGGCAGTCCGAGATCCTGCGCGCCGAGGGCGAGAAGCAGTCCCAGATCCTGCGCGCCGAGGGCGAGGCCAAGGCCGCCGCCCTGCGCGCCGAGGGCGAGGCCCAGGCCATCCGCACGGTCTTCGAGTCCATCCACGCCGGTGACCCGGACCAGAAGCTGCTCTCCTACCAGTACCTCCAGATGCTCCCGAAGATCGCCGAGGGCGACGCCAACAAGCTCTGGATCGTCCCCAGCGAGATCGGCGACGCCCTGAAGGGCCTCTCCGGCGCCTTCGGCAACCTCGGCCCCATGGGCGGCGCCCCGACCCCCGCGCCGGGCGCCGGCCTCCCGTCCCAGGACCGCCGCGAGAAGCCCTCGATCGACTGACGGCCCCGCTGGACGGCGGGACGCCCCCGTGCCCTCAGGGGCGCGGGGGCGTCGTCCCTCCCGGCGGCCGTGTCCGCGGGCCTCCGGCAGATCCGCGGGGCGCGCTCAGGCCGCGCTCAGCAGCAGCCACTCAGGCAGCGCCTCCAGGTCCTCCCTGGCCAGGGTGAGCAGCATCGCGTCGGCGGGCGTCGGCTCGAAGGGCAGCCGCAGCAACGGCATGTCCGCCTGCTCCGGCGTCCGGTTCGCCTTGCGGTGGTTGTCCTCCGCGCACGAGGCCACCGTGTTGAGCCAGGTGTCCTGCCCGCCGTGCGACCTCGGCACCACGTGGTCGACCGTCGTCGCCCGCCTCCCGCAGTACGCGCACCGGTGCCGGTCCCTGACCAGCACCCCCCGCCTCGACCACGGGGCGCGTCTTCGGAAGGGCACCCGCACGTACTGGCAGAGCCTGATCACCCGGGGCGCCGGTATGTCGAGCGCGGCTCCCCGCATCCGCAGCGAGGGGTGGGCCTGTTCGACGACGGCCTTGTCCTGGAGCACCAGAACGACGGCTCGGTTCAACGTCACCGTCGACAACGGCTCGAAGCTCGCGTTCAGCACCAGCGTGTCCCGCATACCAGCCCACCTCTCGTGCGCACCGACCCACCCCCTGGCGGGCTGGGTCAACTCTGGCCGGGCACGCCGAGATGGACAACGCAATATCTGCTGCTCCGGGGAGGGCACTCCCTCCCGGACCCCCGGCAACAAAAATGCCCACCCCTGATCCATTCCAGAACCAGGGGCGGGCAAACGTTGTGTGAACGCCGGGAACACTCAGTTCCCGGCGGGCACCTCGTACTCACCGATGAGCTGGGCCCGCCCGATCGCGCGGAAGCGCAGGTGGAACCCGACCACGGCGGGCGTCGCGTCGGCGTCCGGGCCGAGCTTCTCCCCGTCCACCGCGTACACCGTGAACACATAGCGGTGCGGACCGTCCCCGGGCGGCGGGGCGGCGCCGCCGAACTCCCGGTCGCCGTAGTCGTTGCGCACCTGGACGGCGCCCTCGGGCAGCCCGGCGAACGAACCGCTGCCCGCGCCCGCCGGCAGCTCGGTCACCGAGGCCGGGATGTCGAAGACCACCCAGTGCCAGAATCCGCTGCCGGTCGGGGCGTCCGGGTCGTAGCAGGTCACCGCGAAGCTCCCGGTGCCGGAGGGGAAGCCCTCCCACCGCAGGTGCGGCGAGGTGTCGCCGCCCGACTGCACCTGGGCGTCCTTCAGCACCCCCTCGCGGACGTCGTCGCTGGTGACCGTGAACGACGGCACGGGCGGGTGGAAGTCGTGGGGGAGCGGACGCCGCTTCGCCTCGGACACCTCGGTACCTCCTGATCAAGGATGCGGAGGTGACCGAGCCTAGGCCCTTTCCCCCGGCCCGCGCCGCCGTGCGGGCCCGCGCGCGGCGCGGCCGGCGGCGACCCGGCCCGGTCCGCCGCTGGGCCGGGCCGCCGCGGAGGCGCGGCCCCGGGCGCGGCCGGGGCCCGTCCGACGACCGCCGTCGTCGTCCTCGGGGCGGACGCACGGCGTCAGGTGCGTGCTCTCGGCGCTCCGGCCCCGGGCCTTCGTACGGGACGTACGCGGGGCTGGGGCCGGCGCGGCGCGGGTGCGTGCGTCGTGCCGTGAGGCGGACGGGGATTGTCGGACAGTCCTCAGAACCAGTTGCGCTTGCCGCCGACCTCCGACAGCCACTGGTGGAGATACGCGGCCCAGTCCGTCCCGCCGTGGTCGTCGAGCCCGACCTGGAAGGAACGGAAGGTGTCGCTGCCCTCGCTGAACAGTCCCGGCTTCTTGTCCATCTCCAGCACGACGTCCATCGCGCGGTCGTCGGCCACGAAGCTCAGCTCCACCTGGTTCAGCCCCCGGTACTGCGGCGGTGGGAAGAACTCGATCTCCTGGTAGAAGGGGAGCCGCTGGCGGGTGTTGCGGATGTGGCCGCGCTCCATGTCCGCGCTCCTGAAGCGGAAGCCGAGCTGGATGAACGCGTCCAGGATGGCCTTCTGAGCCGGGAGCGGGTGCACGTTGACGGGGTCCAGGTCCCCCGAGTCCACGGCGCGGGCGATCTCCAGCTCCGTGGTCACGCCGATGTGCATGCCGCGCAGGGCCTGCCCGTCGATCATCGTGACCGGCGTCTCCCAGGGGATCTCCAGCCCGAACGGCACCGTGTGCGCCGCCCCGGCCCGCAGTTCGAAGGCACCGCCGAGCCGCACCTTGGTGAACTCGATGTCCTGCTTGTACTCGTTGTCGCCGCTCTCCACCTCGACCTTGGCCTGGAGCCCCACCGACAGCCCCTCGATCCGCTGGTCGACGGAGCCGCCCTGGATCCTGACCTCGCCCTGGACGACCCCGCCGGGCACGACGTTGTCCTCGCTCAGCACGGTCTCCACCGAGGCCCCGCCGGCCCCCAGGCTCGCGAGCAGCTTCTTGAACCCCATGTCTCTCCCTCTCCGGCTCTGCCACTGACCCCTCGGGTCACACCACGGGAAACGCCGCCGGCCCGCGGCCGGTTCCACGTCCCGCCCCCTGGCGGGCGGTGCTCCGAGGATCATCCCCCGTCCCGCGCACGTGCGTTACGCTCGGACGACATGATCGCGCCCGACCGTACGCCCCTGCCCAGGACCCTCTTCGACCGCCCCGTCCTCGACGTGGCCCCCGGTCTCCTGGGAGGCGTCCGCGTCCCGACCACCCCCGACGGCCCGATCGCCCTCCGCCCGACCGGGACCAAGGCCCCCGACGGCCCCGGCTCCCAGGCCCACCGGGGCCGCACCCCGCGCAACGACGTGATGTCCGGACCGCCGGGGAACGCGTACGCCCACTCCACCCACGGCATCTCAAGGGGCTCGGCATGAATGTCGACTTCCTCGCCCATCCTGCCGAAGAAGTCGCCCCCAAGCTGCTCGGGACCGTCCTCACCTGTGAGACCCCCGAGGGGACCGTGAGCGTCGCCATCACGGAGACCGAGGCGTACTCCGGTACGGCCGACCCGGCCTCCCATGCCTACCGGGGCCGGACACCCCGTAACGCCGTCATGTTCGGACCCGCGGGACACCTGTACGTCTACCGGTCCCACGGTCTCCACTGGTGCGCCAACGTCGTCACCGGGACGAACGGCGTCGCCTCGGCCGTCCTCATCCGGGCGGGCAGGGTCGTCAAGGGGGAGGACCTGGCGCGCGAGCGGCGAGGGGAGGGGGTTGAGAGTGCGCGGCTCGCCCGGGGCCCGGGGAACTTCTGCCGGGCACTCGGCATCACGGGAGAGCACGGCGGCGCGGACCTCCTGAAGGGTTCCTCGGTCGTGTTGTCCGAGGGTGAGCCCGTATCGGCCGCGCTCATCCGGGTGGGTCCCCGGGTGGGCGTGAGCAGGGCCCACGACTGGCAACACCGGTTCCACGTCGCCGGTGATCCAACGGTGTCGGCGTACCGGCTGAGCCCGCGAGCCAGACCGGCCGACGGAGCCTGACACGCCGTGCGTCCGGCTCACGGCCCGCTGGTACGGCGGCGCGGTTCGGGGCCCGGAAGCGCCGGGGGAGACCCCGCCCTCGCCGGAGACCCCGGTGCGGAGGCCTCTGAGCACCCGATCGCGCGGCACCGGGGTGTCGGCCGGCATACGGAACGGGGGGCCCGCCGACCGGGCGGGACCCCCGGCCGGTTGCCTGTCGTTGCGGGCCGAGAGGGGCGGGACCGGGAGTTGACTTGCCCCGGGCGGATGCGTAGTGTGTCCCGAGCCGCTTGACCCAGTACGGCATGTGCCGGAAGGCCGGAGCGGCAACCCACTACGACGACCACCCCGAGCGGGGCGGATTCAGGTGTGCCCGCATGCCCGAATTCAGGCTCGCCCGACTCGATTATGAGTCACCAGGGAAATCGGCTAACGTAGTGAATGTCGAAAGGCCGGAACGGCGAAAGCCGGTCGGCCCCGGCAATTCCCGCCGACAGGGAATCGGATCGGAAAAGGATCTGATAGAGTCGGAAAAGCAAGACCGAAGGGAAAGCGCCCGGAGGAAAGCCTGAGAGTGAATCTCGGGTGAGTACAAAGGAAGCGTCCGTTCCTTGAGAACTCAACAGCGTGCCAAAAGTCAACGCCAGATATGTTGATACCCCGACCTGATCGGATCTCCGACCGGGTTGAGGTTCCTTTGAAACACACAGCGAGGACGCTGTGAACGACCGGACTATTCCTCCGGTTGTTCCGCTCCCGTGAAAAGCATTCACGGAGAGTTTGATCCTGGCTCAGGACGAACGCTGGCGGCGTGCTTAACACATGCAAGTCGAACGATGAACCGCTTTCGGGCGGGGATTAGTGGCGAACG
>NZ_WWGX01000023.1 GCF_009862265.1 Streptomyces sp. SID8352
TCGACGTCTTCTGCGAGCGCGGCGCCTTCGACGGCGACCAGGCCCGCGCCGTCCTCACCGCGGGCCGGGCCCGGGGACTGCACCCCCGCGTCCACGCCAACCAGCTCTCGTACGGCCCCGGCGTCCAGCTCGCGGTCGAGCTGGACGCGGCCAGCGCGGACCACTGCACCCACCTCACCGACGCCGACGTCGACGCCCTCGCGCAGGGCCGCACCGTCGCCACCCTGCTGCCCGGCGCCGAGTTCTCCACCCGCGCCCCCTGGCCGGACGCCCGGCGGCTGCTGGACGCGGGGGCCACCGTCGCGCTGTCCACCGACTGCAACCCCGGCTCCTCCTACACCTCCTCCGTCCCCTTCTGCATCGCGCTGGCGGTGCGGGACATGGGGATGACGCCGGACGAGGCGGTCTGGTCGGCCACCGCGGGCGGGGCGGCGGCGCTGCGCCGGGACGACATCGGCCGCCTGGTCCCCGGCGCCCGCGCCGACCTGACGCTGCTCGACGCCCCGAGCCACGTCCACCTGGCCTACCGGCCCGGCGTCCCGCTGATCGCGGGCGTGTGGCGGCGCGGCGTGCGCGTCGTCGGCTGATGGCCATCCCCCAGGTATTGAGTTTCTTCGAGTAGGCCACTGATCGGGTGATGGGCCGTGAAGCGCAACGAGCGAGGCCCCGGGCTGTTGATCGAGGTGTCTGACGTCTCAACCACGTTGCTCGGGAGCCTCGTTGGTCATCCATCCTGCCGCGTGCACTTGTGGGGTGGATCACCAGCCGGGCCTTCGCCGACGCCTGCCGCCAGGCCGGGATCCGCCAGTCCATGAACGCGATCGGCAGCTCGGCGGACAACGCGCTCGCCGAGTCCTTCAATTCGACGTTCAAACGCGAGACGCCTCAGGGCCGAAAGCGCTGGTCCAGCGAACGCAAGGCATGACTCGACGCGTTCCACTGGCTCAACCGCTACAACACCCAACGCCGTCAATGCCGCCTCGGACAACGCAGTCCCATCACCTACGAGACAGCACTCGACACAACATCAACTACCCTGCCCCAAGCCGCATAGCCCGTGCCCAAGACTCCGGGTCAAGGCCCAAGGCCGGGTGGTTGGCGTTTTCGCTGGTCACGCAAGGGGAGTTGAGGTCCATTTTGTGGCGGCACAGAGGCCGGGGCCGAGTCTGTGGATGAGACCGGTCTCGGCCCATCTGGAGAGCTGTCGATACATGGTCTCCATGGTGATGTCGCCGAAGTGAGAAGCGATGTCACGGGGACTCCAGAGATGGGTGGGGTCCTCCTCAAGCAGGCCAAGGATCCGGTGACGGCGGCGGTCGGCGGGGGGCTGTGTTCCGGTCGTCGCGAGACATGGCGGGGAGCTGAGGATGCGGCTCGCGAGGTTCGAGGACGCTGATGTCGACAGTGGTGATGGTGCGGCTGGTGCCGGGCCTGCCAGCTTCATGGCGGTTGCTGCAACGGGACATCGGTGACTTGACCTTGCGGGTGCTGACGCGCTGCCGTCGGGGCGGCAGGAGACAGGCCAGGATCCGGTGCCCGGTCAGCCCGACTCGACCGACATCGGCCGGGTCGGTGATGACGGCGGCGGCCTGGACGACCTGGTCACGGGCGGTCTGGAAGGCGACGGTGAAACAGCAGCGGCCGGGATCGGTGCCAGGCAGCGACTCGGCAGCATCGACCATCATGGTGCGTAGGGCCTGGTAGGGGGTGAGCAGGACCCACATCTCCTGTTCGACGCCGGCCGGGTCGCCCGAGCACAGGACACGCCCGTTCATGATCGTGTGGTGGAGCGCGTAGTACGCAGATTCGTGTTCCCACCGCTGGTGGCAAAGGCCCACCAGCACGGCCGCCGGGTAGCGGCCGACGTCGGTCAAGGAGGTGACCAGCCGGTAGGAGCCGGTGAAGACGGTGCCGTCCGCGCAGGTCACCGTGATGTCCGCGTCGATCACACGTACCTTCTCGGCGGCGATCACCGACGGGTATGAGCCGTCGGCGAGACGTGTGAGAACGGGGGTACGCCGGTTGCTGCGGAGCCGACCCAGGAACCGGGCCCGGGCCGCGGTGACGGAGGCGAGGGAGTCGTTGCCGTCGAAGCCCTTGTCCCACAGGACGAGCATGTCCGGCCGCAGCAGATGCAGCAGACGCGAGGCATAGCTGGTCCCACCCTCGGCGGTGGGCCCGAACACCGCGCCGAGCAAGGCCCGTGTGCCGGTCTCGACCAGCGTCATCAACTCCGGTGTGGGACAGCCGTGATGGGAGGTTCGCCCCCAGCCACGCCCTGTTTCGCCCGGCGTCGGAGACCTTCTGGGAACTGCAGCTGTCGAATGACACAGTCTGATACGGCCCGAACCGCACACCGGGTGTCGTCGGCTGCCCCGCGAGAACCTCGAATAGCGCCCGCACCGGCGTACTGCCCAGTCGTCGGCGCGGATCACGCAGGGCCTTCGGCGTCGGGGAGGCCACTGGTACTTCGGCCAGCCCGGCTGTCAGCCTGTCCCGGACCAGCCGGTAGCCAACTTCGGGGAACAGACACATCGCGAGCAGGAAGCAGATCCCGACCCGCGACGGGAGATCACGCAGTCGTCTCTGCGTCGAGCGGCTCTCCGCCAGGACCGCGTCGACCAGCTCGAACGGCACGACGGCGGTCAGCTCGCCCAGATGCCCGGGCGCGAACCGGCCCGTGGCCACTGTGACCCTACGGGTGATGGCCGTCACCGGGGCCGGCAGGACATGATGAAACGGCAACGGAGCTCCTCAAGTACAAGCTGTCCTGGACGACTGCTTGTACCAACGAGCTCCGTCGCTCTGCGTCGGAAGTCCTTCAACTGGCTTGCGTGACCTGCGAAACGTTAACTACCCGGCCTTGGGGCAAGGCCCGCCCGGGCCAGCGGCCGACTCGTCAAACCCGCCGCCACCCTGTGCTGCCACAAGCGACTGCCCGCCTCACCACGTAGGACACGGACCTATTAGGTGAGGCAGAGCAATCCCGAGCTTGCATGAGTGCGGTCATTGAAACTACCGGCGGACCCGCGAGCGGGGTCCGCGCCTATTGGCCCGCCTCACGCGTAGTCGCAGTCAGATGGATCTCCACGGGAATGCCGAATGGCAGCGACGCGACGCCGATCGCGGTCCGGCTGTGCGCCCCCCGGTCAGGCCCCAGGACACCGACCAAGGCGGCCGAAGCTCCATCGGCGACCGCAGGATGCTCAGTGAAGTCCGGCGTCGAGCGCACGAAGACCTGTACGTGCAATACCTGTTCCACGAGTTCGAGAGAGCCGAGTTCCTCATGCAGGCTGGCCAGCACCAGGAGCATCGTTGACTCGGCAGCGGCACGCCCCTGCTCCACGCTTAGGTCAAGGCCCAGGGTACCTACGGTCGCGACTCCTGGCCCATCCACCGGCCCGTGACCAGAGGTGGCCAGCAGTTTCCCCGAGCGAGTGATCTCCTGGTACCGGCCCGCAGGACGGGCAGGAGGCGGCAGGGTCCAGCTCCTGGTCGAGTCGGCGAAGGTGATTGACTCGGGGTGTACGGGCCCCTCTTCGATGGGCCGCCAACCGAGCTCGTGGGAGAGCTTCCCGGCGAACTCGCGGACGGTCCGGGCCTGCTTGGCCACCTGCGCCGGACTCATCTGGTCGGTCACGAACGTGATGCCTAGGGCGGCGACGGGCTGAGTCTCATCATCGTAAACGGCTGCCGCGATGCAAGTGATTCCGGCGGTGGTCAGACCCGACTCGAGCGCGTAGCCCAGCTCCCGGACCCGTCCCAGATCCTCGATGAGCTCACTGGCCGTCTGGGGTCCCAATGCCGTGCGGCGCGGGAAGGGGTAGTGATGGTAGAGGTCGTGTAGCTCCTCATCACTCAGTGTTGCCAGCAGGGCTCTGCCCACAGCAGTCAGGTGAGCCGGCAGGCGGATGCCGGTCTCAGTGACGAGCTGGGTCATCGCGCTCCCGTTACGTTGCTGCTGTTTGTCGATGTACAACACCTCGGTCCCGTCACGAACTGCCAGGTGAGAGGTAGCAGAGGTCGCCTGGCACACTTCGATCAGGATTCCGCGGCCGATCTCTTCCAGCGGGCTACCCCGGTGATACGCGGCACCGAGCTCGAACAACGCCACTCCTAGCGCCCATGTGCGCCTGACCGGGTCGTAGCGCACGAAGTTGCGGGTCGCCAGATAGTTGAGTAGCTGATGAGTGCTGCTCTTCGGAGCGTTGCAAGCTGCGGCGATCTCCAAGGCTGTCAGCGGTGTATCCGCGTTGCCCAGGAGAGTCAACAGGTCGACAATCCGCTCGGCTGTACGCGACGTCACCGGCGCTGCGCTCTTCTGGGACACACCACTCCTTAGGTTTGCGGGGACCATTGACCCACTTAGCCCGCCGTGTCTAGGATGACGGAATCCAGTCTAGCATCCGAGACAGGCGCCTGAGACTGGCGTCTGAGACAGGGGTAATCCATATGGCACGCAAGCTGACAGGTTTCGGAGGCCCGCTCATCGACGTGCACGGTGCGATCGACATGCACGTCCATTCGCACCCCGACATCTTCCCCCGGCTCGGCGACGACATCGATCTGGTGACCGCGGCACGCGACGCTGGACTTCGGGCGATGGTGCTCAAGTCCCATCATGAGAACACCGTCAGTCGCTCCTACTTCGCCAACGGGGCCGTCTCCGGGATCGAGGTCTTCGGGGGCATCGTGCTGAACTCGTATGTCGGGTTCGCGAATCCCGCCGCTGTCGAGGTGGCACTCAAGCTGGGCGGGAAATTTGTCTGGATGCCGACTGTGGACGCCGCCTACCACGCTGAGGTCCACGGCGGTACCGGCACGCTGGTCGGACTCAGCGGCGGCCGAGTCGGCGGGCCCACCTATACCGTGCTCGACGAACGCGGCGCCCTCAAGCCGGAGGTCATCGAGATCATCGGCCTGATCGCCGAACACAACGGCGTTCTGGCCACCGCACACCTCTCCCCCGCTGAGATCAAGCCATTGCTGATCCGCGCCAAGGCCGACGGCGTGGCCAACGTGGTCATTACCCACCCCTTCTACAAGGCGCCCGGCCTCTCCATGGACGAGCTCAAGGAACTGGTGCAGCTCGGTGGCATCGCCGAACTCGGCTACTGCGACTACTCGGCGATGTGGCATGTCGGCCTCGTTGAGGAGGTCGTCGAAGCGGTCAAGGTGCTGGGTGCTGAGAACTGCGTGCTGGTCTCCGACTGCGGCCAGCGGCACAACCCCCTGCCGAGTGAGGCTCTGCGCGTCTACGCCCAGACGGTCTTCGAGAAGGGCGTGTCCGAGAAGGATGTCTACACGATGATCCGAGATGTGCCGGCCCGGATCCTCGGACTTGACAACGGCGCTCGGGCACCGCGCCCAGAGGTCCCCTACTGGGGCCACGACGAGGACTGACCCCCCTCCCATCCGGCCAGTTGGCTGTCCGGCCGGGTCCGACGAGTGGACAGCCACGCTCAGCCATCGGCATTCAGATGCGCCCGTGCGATCAGCTCAGTGGTGATCGGCCACACCTCGGTGTCGGCCATCACCACTGACCGCACCTCTTCGTCCGCAACTGCAACGGTGCTCCTCGTGGCCGACGGCCCAATCGTGCAGCAGTTCGCCTTAGGCGACATGGCTGTGGCTACCCCGGGTCCGTGCTGTGCATCGAGCCGGCCTAGCTCCGTACGTCCGCAGCGCGCTGGTGTAGCGAATTCCAGAAGTCAACTTGTGTAGACATGAGTCTGATATTTCACACACCCTTCGGGAGGGGAAGTCATGGATTCGGTATCCGGAGTTGGTGGCACCAACGACGGCATGAACAGTCAGCATGTCAAGGCCACAGATGACATCGTTGCTCTGTCGGAGGTGTCGAAGACCTACAGGACGGCGACCGGCACCACTCACGCCCTGTCGCCGACGACGCTGAACATCCGCCGCGGCGAGTTCTTGTCCGTCGTGGGCCCCTCGGGATGCGGAAAGTCCACCTTGCTGACGATGATCTCCGGTCTGGCGCTACCGAGCTCCGGCGAGGTCCGTATCGACGGCCAGCTCATCGACAAGCCCTACGATCGGTGCGGGATCGCATTCCAGACCTCCGTGCTTCTGGAGTGGCGCTCGGTCCTGGACAATGTGCTGCTCCAGTTCGAGATGCGTGGCATCGACCCAGCACCGCACCGGGCCAAGGCGATGGCCTTGCTGGACTCTCTCGGCCTGGAAGGCTCGGCACGGCTCTACCCGCGCGAGCTCTCGGGTGGGATGAAGCAGAGGGTCAGCATCGCCCGCGCCCTGATCCATGATCCTCAGCTTCTGCTGATGGACGAGCCGTTCTCAGCGGTGGATGCTCTTACCCGCGACCAGCTCTCGATGGATCTGCAACAGGTGTGCATGGAGCGGGGCCGCGACTTGACGGTGTTGTTCATCACCCACCACATCCAAGAGGCGGTCTTTCTGGGCGACAGGGTGCTTGTGATGACCCCCCGACCAGGCAGGATCGCCGAGATCATCGACATCGACATCCCCCGGCCGCGTCGCCTCGAAGACATCGGACGCGAGAAGCAGGCTCAATACGCCGCGCACATCCGCGAGACCTTCACCCGGGTCGGGGTTTTCCGTCAGTCCAAGACCGAGCAGTGTGAAGGGGAAGCGGCATGACCCAGGAAGCCCGCCTGCGCAGACGCGCCAAGATTGTCAACGTCCTCTCGACTGCGGGCTATCCCACCGCGCTCTGTCTCGTTCTCCTGGTGCTGTGGCAGATCCTGGTGCCCGCCTTCAATGTCAAACAGGCGATTCTGCCGGTTCCCAGCGATATAGTCTCGGCGGGTTGGGAGAACTGGTCCCTGATCCTCGAGCACACCTGGCCGACTCTGATCGAGACCGTCGTCGGCTTCGTGATCGCAGCCGTGCTTGGCATCGTTGTCGCGGTCGCCATCACATCGGTGCCAGCCATTCATAAGACCATCTACCCGCTGCTGGTCGGCTCCCTGGTGGTACCGAAGATCGCCGTGGCTCCGTTGTTCGTGATCTGGTTCGGCTTCGGCTACACCTCGAAGATCATCATGGTGGTGCTGATCGCGTTCTTCCCGGTTGTGGTGGACATGGCTCTCGGCTTGACCTCCATTCCGTTGGAACTGCGGATGCTGAACCGCTCGATGGGAGCCAGCCGCTGGCGGGCGTTTTGGAAGATCTCGTTCCCGTTCGCTCTCCCGAATCTCTTTGTCGGCCTGAAGCTCGCGATGGCGCTGGCCATCATCGGCGCGATAGTCGCCGAATTCGTCCAGTCCTCCCAGGGCCTCGGATACCTGCTCCTGCAGGCCAACAGCACCCTGCAGACCTCGTTGTTCTTCGCCACCATCGTTGCGCTCACTGTACTGGGCGTCGTGCTCTACATGGCGATCGAGGTCCTTGAGGCGATCACCCTGCGTACCCACAAGCGCTGAGTCGCACCAGAAAGGCACATAAAATGGACCTCATCGGGGCCACCCGGAGACCGGTACGACGCGGTACGACGCTGCTCAGCGCCCTCCTCGCCGCAACGTTGGTGCTCGCCCTCACCGCGTGTGGCAGCGGCAACGACTCAGGCACCACTAAGATCAACTTCCAGACCAGCTTCCTGTACAACGCCTGGGACGCCCCGTTCTTCCTGGCGCAGGACAAGGGCTACTACCGCGACGAAGGCCTGGACGTGACGATCCGCGAGGGCCAGGGCTCCGGCGCGGCCATCCAGTCCCTTCTCGGCGGCGCCAACCAGATCGTCGAGGCTGAGCGCGCGGCCATGTCGATTCAGGCAACCGAGGCGGGCGAACTGGTCTCCGTGGCCGGCCTCAAGGCCTCCAACGGATTGGCGATCATCTCCAACAAGGACCGGGGCATCACGACTCCGGCGGACTTGCGCGGCAAGACGATCGGCATCACCTTGGGCAGCAGCGAATCGGGCATCCTGCCCGCCTTCCTGAAGAAGAACGGTATCTCTCCCGACGACGTCAAGATAGAGAACCTCGCCGTCAGCCAGAAGGCTCAGTTCCTTGCCTCGGGCAAGGTCGACGCGATCAGCTTCGTGAACTACTCCGCAGTGAGCATTGCGCCGCTCGACCAGCTGAACATGATCACCTTCACCGACCACGGCCTGAACCTGCTGGGCACCGGCCTGATCACTACGACCGAGTTCACCAAGAAGAACCCCGACGCCATCAAGGCATTCAACCGAGCCACGATGAAGGCGTTCAACGAGATGGTCGCCGACCCGGCACCGGCCATCGACGCCCTGCTCAAGCGCAGCAAGGTGCTTAAGCGCGACGCAGCCATGACTCAGTGGAAGTTGTACATCGAAGGCGAGTCGACGCCCTATACCGGCTCCCAGGACATGGATCAGTGGACCACGATGCTGACCAGCCTCAAGGACGCTGGAGTGATCAAGGCGCCGAAGCCGGCTGAGCAGTACTTCACCAACGACTTCGTCTCCTAGTCCACGGCCCGCTGGTGTATCCGCCCGGTCGCACCGGCGGGCCGGGCTTCTGAATTCCGCCAGGCCTATCACAATTCAGTCCGTTCCCCAGGAGGAACCCGTGTCTGCCCTGCCCTTGTCGTTCGCCTGCGGCTCCTATGACCGCACTCGCGCCTTGCGCGACGGCCGAGTGCCGGTGCGTGGAATCGACCTGAACTCGATGGAGCTCGGCCCGGTCGAATTGTTCTGGCGGCAATTGCGCCATCTGGAATTCGAAGTGGCCGAGATGTCGCTTTCGGCGCACATCATGGCCACCGCGAACGGCACCTCGCCGTTCGTCGGGCTGCCCGTCTTCCCCTCACGCGTCTTCCGCCGCGCCTACGTCTTCCTGCATGCCGGCGCCGGGATCACCCGACCGGAGGACCTCGTCGGCAAGACCATCGGCGTGCCGGAATATCACATGACCGCGGCTCTGTTCATCCGCGGCTTCCTCAGTGACGACCACGGTGTACGTGCGGATCAGGTCCAGTGGGTGCAGGGTGGCCAAGAGGTTCCCGGACGGCTCGAACGCATCGAGTTGGACCTGCCGGAATCGATCTCACTGCGGCACGAGCCTGACCGCAGTCTCGACGAGATGCTCGTCGACGGCTCCATTGACGCCTTGATCACCGCATCTCCCCCGCCGAGTTGGCTGGCAGGGAGCCCCGCCGTGACCAGGCTCTTCGCGAACCCGCGGGCCGCCGAGGTCGAGGCGTACCATCGCACCGGAATCTTCCCGATCATGCATATGGTCACCGTCCGCAGAGACGTGGTTGAGCGAGCCCCCTGGGTACCGGGCAACCTGGTCACCGCCTTCGCGCAGGCCCGCGACCTCGCCTACCAGGAAAGCCGCGATCACGGCGCATCCTCGAACATCCTGCCCTTCTACCAGATTGAACATGAGCAGACGGTTCGCGAGTTCAGCGAGGACTACTGGCCGTACGGCATCGAGGCAAACCGGGCGACCCTGGAGGCGGCCGTACGCTACTCGTACGAGCAAGGCCTCTCCAAGCGGATCTGCGACATCGAAGAACTGTTCAGCCCGGCGCTGGTCGAGGAGCACCGGGTATGACCGCGAGCAACAGCTGGGTCCACAGCGACCCCCAGGCGAACGCACTACGCACGTTGGGGGCCGTGGAGCAGTGCGAAGACCGGGTCAGTGCGTGGACGCACCTGGACCGTTCCGGGTTCCGTACACAGGCCGATCGCCTTGCACCGGCCGGGCAAGGGCTGCTGCACGGCCTTCCTCTGGGCGTCAAGGACACCATCGACGTCGCCGGTATGCCCGCTGAGCGAGGGTCCGCCGCCTTCGCCGGTCGGTGCCCGGAACACGACGCGGAGGTTGTACGCCGGGCGCGGGCCGCAGGCGCCCTGATCACCGGAAAGACCGTCACCACCGAGCTCGCTGTCACGTTCCCCGGCCCGACCACCAATCCGCACGACCCCGCCCGGACGCCCGGCGGATCTTCCAGTGGTTCTGCTGCGGCCATCGCGGCCGGCATGATTCCACTCGCGTTCGGCACCCAGACAATCGCCTCGACTCTTCGTCCGGCGTCGTTCTGCGGCGTCGTCGGATTCAAGCCGACTCACGGCCGAGTCCCGCTCGACGGAATCCTGGCGATGAGCCCAGAAGTGGACACCATCGGGCTGCTGGGTGCGGATGTTGCCTTGGTGTCCGCACTCTTCAACGCAGTAGCCGACTCGGTGCAGGGTGTATCACCGACGCCACGACACCCGATATCGGTCGCCGTGCTGCGGACCCCCTGGTGGCACCATGCGGAGCCCGGCTCCAGGACCGCCGTCGACGACACCCGGGACGCGCTGGCCGAGTCCGGCGCCCGTGTGCGGCACATCGACCTGGACGCCGAGTTGCTCGCCGCCATTCCCGCCCATTGGGACGTGGTGCGCAGCGGCATCGCCCGGCGTATGGGCGTGGTCGCACGAACACAGCCAGAGCTGCTGAGTCCGGAGTTGCGCCAGATCATCGGCCTCGGTGCCAAGGTCGACCAGCAAGCGCTCGAAGGCGCACGACGGATACTGAGAGATCTCGCCGCCACGGTCGCCGACCGGCTCAAGGAGTACGACGTGGTGGTCACGCCCTGCGTCGTCGGTGAGGCCCCCCGTGGGCTGTCCTCGACAGGCGATCCGCTCTTCTGCCAGCCCTGGTCCGCCTTCGGGTTCCCGGCGATTTCCCTCCCCCTGGCTGTCGGAAGCGCGGGACTACCAATCGGCGTACAGTTCGTGGCCGCTCCTGGCCGGGACGAACAGCTACTCGCCTTCGCACAAGCATGGATGGAACGTGATCCGAGGAAGGCACACCGATGACGCTAGCTCCGCGCCCCTGGATCTTCGACGTGCCAGCGTACGTACCCGGCCGCCCCGCGAGGGACGAGGAAGGCTCGCTGGCCTCCAACGAATCGCCCCTCGGTGCCTCGCCCGACGTGGGGACGTCGATCGCCCGGGCGATCCCTCGGATCCACCGCTATCCCGATCCGCTGGCAAGTGAACTCAGGTCGGCACTGGCCGACTACCACGGTGTCAACCCCGAGCAGATCCTGGTCGGCAACGGCTCGGACGAACTGATCGTACTCGTCGCTACGGCGTACCTTGCTCAGGGCGGGCACGTGGTAACCGCAGATCCTGCTTACCGGATCGACGAGATCAGCACCAGACTGGTTGCCGGCCGGGTGACCGGGGTGCCGCTGGCCGACGGGGTGCACGACCTCAACGCGATGGCCGAGGTGGAGGCCGACATCGCCTATGTGGTCAACCCGCATAACCCAACCGGAACCGCACACCAACGACAGGAGATCGAGAGGTTTCTGCGAACGGCACGCGCTGCGTTCACCATCGTTGACGAGGCCTACATCGACTTCTGCGACGATCCCGAGAACGCCTCGGCGGTAGGTCTGCTGGATCTCGGCAGCTTCGCCGTGCTGCGTACCTTCTCCAAGGTGTACGGCCTGGCCAGTCTGCGGATCGGATATCTGATCGCGCCGACCGAGGTGATCTCGATCCTGCGTCGAGTACGCACACCGTTCTCGGTCAACAGCCTGGCGCAGGCGGGTGCTCTGGCCGCGTTGCGGGACAGGGAGCACTTCGCCCGGGTACGGGAGCACACGATCAAGGCGCGTCTGGAGGTCATCGACGAACTCCGAGTCATCGGTCTGAGGCCCTACCCCTCGCAGGCGAACTTCGTCTTGGTACCGGTTCCGGACGAGAGCGGCGCAGCAGCCCACCTAGGCAACTACGGGGTCCAGGTCAGACCCGGCACCGCATTGGGCATTCCCGGCCACCTCCGGATATCGGTCCCGCCACCACAGGGAATGGACCGCCTCCGTGCGGCTATTAGGACTTTGTCGGTTGGGGAGCTTGGGTGAGACCCGCGACATCTGGTCCCCGATCGACGGCAAGGCCATCGCTGTGAATCAGACGGGCCGGACGACGCCCCTGCCGTGACTGCGGCGGCCGCCGCGCACGCGGAAGACCACCACCGCGGTCAGGCGTCAGAATCACCGCACGGCGTCAGGGGACGCTCCGGGCCGGGACGCCGCCCTGACCCCGGCGCAGCGGGCCGCCGCCGTCCAGGCCCACCAGCAGGCCCCGATGCCCGAGGAGTACCTGGGGCCGGACGACCGATCCAGCGACGTGGCTACGCACACCGGAGAACCCGGAACGGCTCGCCGCGTTCGCCGGCAACGCCAACGCCCACCGCCACGCTATCGAGAAGGGAGAGATCCCCCTGCCCAGCCGCCGATCCGGCCGGGCAGGACGCGTGGCGCTACTAGTGTCCTGAGTCAGGGATATTCGAGTAGTTCTCGCGAGCTGCCCGGCGTGCCGGAGGCCGGATGTCAGCAGGCCGGGCCGGACCTGCCGGCCGCACGGCATCCGGCTGATGGCCGCGATCTGACGAAGAATCTCTGACTCGGGTCACTAGCGGAGTGCCCGGTCAGCGGGACCCTGCGGTCGGCGCACGGGGACACGGTGGACGAGGTCCCGGTGCAGGCAGCGGGACGGACCGCCCACGGCGCGGGAAGCGCCCCGGGCCGCGGCGACCCGCGCTGGGGATCCAGCGGTTCCGACGCGAAGTCCGGGAAGATCGAGGGCGGGTGTCCGGCGCGGAGCACCGGCACGGCCGCCCGGCGGCGAACGGCTCGCCCGTCCGGGCCACTTGCGCGGGGGCGGCCGGGGCGGTCCTCCCTCGCGGCGGGCCGGTGACCGGCGCCACCGCACGCGCTCGGCACGACGGGAGCCCGGGCGGCACGACGGGAACCCGGACGCAACGGCGGGAGCCCGGGACGGAAGGCCGGTCCTCGTCCGCCCGCCCGGGAAGGCCGTCCGCCTCCCCGGGCGGCGGGGACCGACGGCCTGCCGGAGGGCGGGACGGCGGAGGGCGGGACGGCGGGACGGCGGGACGGGTGCGGAGGCAGACGAGAGGCGGTCCGGGCGCCCCGGACCGCCCCTCGTCGGCGGCGTCCCACTGCGGTCAGGCGTCACCGGCCGGAGCCGTCACGCCGACCGCCCGGCGCGCTCGTGCCGGCGCAGCAGCGGCAGCACCCGGGTGTAGAAGGTCCGCATCTCCTCCCGCGTCGGCCAGCCGGAGAAGATGAACTCGCTGATCCCGGCCGCCTTGTACTCGTGGAGATAGGCCGCGACCTCCTCGTAGCTCCCGACCACGCAGAGGGCCGGTCCCCCGCGGTACGCCACGGCCCCGGAGTACAGCATGGGCGAGAGCCAGTCGGATTCCGCGGACTCGGCCAGCCGGAAGGAGGTGTTCACCGCCACGGAATCGGAGGAGGCGACGGCAGCCGCGATCATCTTCCGGTGCTCTTCGTCGGGGTCGCCCATCAGGTCGGCGAGGGCCTCCAGCGCCTCCGCGCGGCTCTCCCTCGCCAGCACGTGCATCCGGGTTCCCACCCGGCGGCCCTGCGTCAGGACGGACTTCGCCGCCGCGGCCATTCCCTCGGGGGTGTCGCCGTACCGCAGCCAGCAGTCGCCGTGCAGCACGGCGGTCTGCTGCGCCACCTCGGACGCCCCGCTGATGTAGATCTCGGGACGGCCCCCGCCCTGGTACCCCAGGCCGATCCGCGCGTCCTCGATGCGGTAGTGCTCGCCCTTGTACGACAGCGGGCTCTCGCCGCGCCAGAAAGCGTGGAGGATGTCCAGGAACTCGTTGGAGCGCGCGTAGCGCTCGTCGTGCGCGAGGAAGTCGCCGTAGTACGCCTGCTCGGCCGGGGAGGTGCCGGCGACCAGGTTCAGCGAGATCCGCCCGTCCGACATCCACGAGACCGTGTTGATCACCTGGGCGAAGAGCGTCGGTGAGATCAGTCCGGGACGGTAGGCGAGGAGGAACTTGACGCGTTTGGTCTCGCGGACGAGGGCACCGAGCACCGGGAGCGGATCGGGCATGTGGGAGCCGATCCCCATGAGGAGCGAGTCGACCCCCAACTCGTCGGCCTCCTGGGCGAACTCGACGATGGCGTCGAAGTCGAGCCGCCCCGTCCCGTACTTCCCCGTCGCCTTCTGCTGTCCGCTGAGCGGCGAGTTCCAGTGCACTCTCAGTTCGTCCGCGTCCGACCGCGGGTGGCTCGACAAGCTGCTGGCGACCACGTTCTCACCTTCCGTTGCTCGACATCTGATGGTGCTGCTCCGCATGGACCCGTGCGGTGCCGCCGACTTCGACTCGCAGGTCCGGGCCCGCCGTGGCGGTGACGGTGGCGGGGCTGCCGAGGGCGTCGCCCATGTCGACGGCGATCCGGTGGATGCCCCGGCCCGCGAGGGACGCGGCCAGACAGGCGGTGCCGTTGGCGTTGGCGATGTCCTCCGGAACGCCGATCGACGGGGCGAACATCCGTGCCGCGAGCCTGCCCTCGGGCGTGGGCTCCGAGTGGACGTAGGCGCCGAGCAGGCCGAACCGGTCGCAGACCGCCCGGAGCCGGTCGAGGTCCGGGCGCAGCGCGGTGAGCGCGGCCCGTGTGCGGACCGGCACCAGCACGCGTTCGCGGCCCAGGCCGGCGATCCGGACGTCCGGCCCGGTCTCGTGCGGTGCGAGACCGAGGGCCGGAAGGACGAGGGCGCGTTCCGCCGCGGTGGGCTCGCGCAGGCCGACCGGTCCGGGGTCGAAGGCGGCGGTGATCAGATCGCCGTCCCGTTCGGCCCGTCCGGCGAAGACGCGTCCCCCGGCCCGCAGGGTCGCCCGGCGGGGCCCGGTACCGTCGTACCGGGCCATGAGCAGGGCGAGGGCGGCGACCGTGCCGTGCCCGCACGCGGACAGCTCCCCCTCCGCGGTGAAGAACCGCAGTTCGGTCGTGTCGCCGGTGCGGCGTACGAGGACGGCGTGCGAGGTGCCCCGTGCGGCGGCGGTCCGGCGCCCCGCGTCCGCGTCCGGCGGCGGTCCGGCCGTGCCGTCCTCCAGCACGACGGCCGTGGGACTGCCGCCCGCGCCGTCCCGCAGGCAGGCGCGGACGACCGTCGCGTCCGGCAGGCTCACGGAGCCGTCACTTCGCGTCCTCCAGCGTGGCGTACCCGGTGGCCGCCGGGCCGTCCCCGGCGCCTTCCTGGAGCTGGAAGAGGGAGCCGAAGGGGCGCTCCGCGAGCGGGAGTCGCCAGGTCCCGCCCTCCACGCGTGCCGTGTCCGACACGGAGCCGCGCAGCAGCCTCACCCCGGCCTCGTTGTGGCCGGCGTGCGCGCCGAAGTGGATCGGGTAGGCGTCGGCCGCCCGGTAGGCCGGCAGGAAGGCGCGGCGGAACCGGTCGGAACGGTTCGGGGAGGAGTAGTGCAGGAGCAGCGGGTGGATGAAGACCACGCTGCCCGCGGGCGCCTCGATGGCCACGGCGTGCGAGGGGTCGGGGGCGTCCGCGCCCACCACCTTGCCGCGGAAGAAGCCGTCGACGTAGTGGTCGGCGAGGCCGCGCAGATGGGAGCCGGGGATGGCCTGGAGGGCGGAGTTCTCGGTGGTGGTGTCGTCCAGGTAGAGCAGGGCGGTCACCAGGTCGGTGTTGGTGTGGGGGTAGTAGGCGAAGTCCTGGTGCCATTCCACGACGCTTCCCACCTGCGGGGCCTTGAGATGGAGCTTGCTGTAGTGGAACAGGATGTCGGGGCCGATGAGTGCCTCGACGTGGTCGAGCAGCCCGGGGTGGGCGGCGGCCCGCTCGAAGGCGGCGTGCTGCTTGGTGGGCGCCCAGATCCGGCGGGCCATGCTGTTGTCGCCCGGCTCCACCTCGGCGACGGAGCCGATGTCCGGGACCGCCAGGACCTCGGTGATGGCGGTGTTCAGCTCGGCGACCTCGTCCTGGTCGAAGAGCCGCTCGGCGACCGCGAAGCCGTTCTCGCGGTACTCCTTGACGAGCGCGGCTGTGTCGGGGGCGGACATTCGCGGTTTCCTCTCTGCTGGGCGTCGGGGATGCGCCGGGGGTGCGGTCGGTGCGGGTCCGGCGGGCGGGGAACACCCGCCCGCCGGACCCGCCGCGGCCTCGGGGCGGGGACACTGGCCGTCCCCGTGAAGCTCCCGACCGGTCCCCCGGGCCGCGGGGTCCCCGGGTGCTGGTCCGGTCGTCGGTACGTCCGGGGCGTGCGGGTCACACCGCGGCGACGGCCTCCGCGTGCTTGGCGACGGTGTCCTGGTAGATCTCGCGGAAGAACATCGCGAGGATCTCCTGGACGTCGTCGATGTACTTGAACACCTGCTGGAAGTCCTCCTCGGTGAAGATCAGCTGGCGGAGGATGTCCCACATCTCCTGGGAGTGGTCCTCGGTGGTGTCGACATGGAGGTGGGCGGCCTGGCCCTTGACGTTCTCCTTGCCGAGCCGCTTCTGGAGGTTGTCGACGATGGCCGGCTGGAGCTTCACCTGGGTGTACTCGACGAGGTAGTTGGAGACGACCGGGGCGAGCGCCGACTCGTGCTCCAGGGCGAAGTAGAAGAAGCCCTCGAAGAGGCGGGTGGAGAGGTAGGGCTCGGTGGCGAGGATCTCCTCCTCGGTGACGCCGGCGGCCTCGGCGTCGCTGATGTACAGCTTGTCGTGCAGCATCTCCTCGGCCTGGTACTGCGCGTAGTCGCGGGCGGCCCGGGGCGAGACCTGGGCGATCTTGTAGATGGCCTTGGACTGGCTGACCCGCGAGAGGCGGATCCGCCACACGTGCTCGATGAGGGTGCGGCGGTAGTACGCCTGGTGCAGCTCGGGCTCGCTCAGGTGGGAGGCGAAGGGGACAGTGGCCTTCCACTCCGCCATCTTCTTGTCCATGTAGCGGTCGAGTTCGGCCTTCTTCAGGCGGCTCTGCTCCTCGTTGAAGAGCGGCTTCGGGTGGTTGATCCCGCTGTTCTGCACGCGGTTCATCGCGTTCTCCTTCACAAGAGGGTTCGCCGGGACGTTCACGGAAGGGTCAGGTCGTGGTGGCGCCCGGCACGGTGGCGGCGGCACCCGGGGCGGTCGTCGGCCCGGGCCGGCCCGGGATGGGGGCCGGGGCCGCCGGGGTCAGCGGTAGCGGACGTGGAAGTGCTCCGCGGCGTGCCGGTCGAGGAAGGCGGTCTCGGCCCCGAGGTCGTCGGCCGCCACGTCCCAGAGGGCGTCCATGAGGCAGATCCCCCGGTCGGACGCGTCGAGTTCGGTTCCCTCCGCCACGTGCAGGCGCAGGATCCTGGGCGGCCGGGTGGGCGGATCGAAGCGGATCTCGTCGATGGTCCGCCCCTTCTCGCCGTACTTGCTGAGGAACACGGTCGCCCGGGTGGGCGCGCCGGTGCGCAGGGCCTCCACCTGGGAGGCGCGGGTGAGCCGGTCGCAGAAGGCGTCCCGTTCGCCGTCGGGCAGCACCAGGGACTCGGTCCACAGGTCGAGCAGGGAGTACCCGGTGACGGTCCGGGTGCTGGGGTTGATGAGGCTGCCGCCCATCCGGGGGTTGATCTCGATGATCTCCCAGCGCTTCCTCGACTCCCAGTACTTGACCTCGATGTGGAAGGTGCCGGCGGTCAGCCCGCGTTCCTCCAGCGCGGTCAGGCAGCGGGTGACGTGGTCGGCCGCCTCCAGGACGAGTTCACGGCCGATGCTCGCGGGCGGGCTGACCGACATCCCCTCCAGGGTGGTCCGCTCCAGGCGTTCCACCCGCGCCTTCTCGTGGACGCACAGATGGTGGACCCGGCCGTCGAGGACGACGGTCTCGAAGCTGAACTCCGGCCCCTCGACGTACTCCTCGACGAGGAAGTCGTACCGGTCCATGAAGATCGCCTTCATGCGCCGGTCGGCGCGCATCTGCTCCTGGATCGCGGGCAGGTCGGCCAGGTCGGCGACGTCCTCCAGGACGAAGGTCGCGAAGGACGAGGCACCGCGCACCGGCTTGACGAACCAGCGTGCGGACGGGTCGAGTTCGGGTGTCTCACCGGGGACGACCGGGCTGACCCGCACCTCGCTCAGGCCCTCGGCGAAGAGGTGGCGGCGCAGCTCGTACTTGTCGAGGCACAGGCGCAGCGCGGCCTCGCTGGAGTCGCGTGCGCCGAGCCGCTCGTTGAACTCTGCCATCAGGAGCCGGTAGCCCTCGAAGGAGGCGAGGACGGCCTCGACCCGGTAGCCCCGGTCGGTGAACTCGCGGACGGCCTTCTCGACGTCCCCGGAGCGCAGTTCGGTCTCCTCGGTGACCACGCAGTCCGCCAGGTGGCGGCGGGTCCCGTCGAGGACCTCCGGCGCGCCCGGCCGGGAGCTGAGGCCGACGAGGGCCAGGCCGAGGCCGGTGGCGGCCGCGGCGATCTCCTCGGTGTACGACTTGCCTAGGTGCAGGAGGAGCAGGATCGCTCTCTTCATCTGTGCATCTCCTCGAAGGTCCGGGACCGCCCTCAGCGCAGGCGGGCCGCGGCCGCCCGCCGGTCCGCGGTCTCCAGCTGGTGGGCACGCAGGGCGTCCACGAGCCGGGCGGCGCCGTCGTCGCGGAGCGGGTCGACGACGGGCAGTCCGGTGTCGGCCTCCAGCTTCTCGGCCTCGCGGCGGTAGTCCTCGTCGCTGAAGCCGAAGCTGTTGACGCTGACGGCGGCGACCTTGGCGGGCCGCTCGAAGACGGTGAGCTCCTCGTTCATGCGGATCAGCTCGGGGATCGGGATGATGGGCGTGTCCCAGACCTTGGTGCGCTCGGCGCCGAGGCGGTGGCAGAAGACCAGGGCGTGCGGCAGGGAGCCGTGGAGGATGGCGAGGGCGACGCTGCTGAACCCGATGTGGTTGAGCGACCCCTGGCCCTCGACGACGACCCACTCGTTGCCCGCCGCGGCCCCCAGGACGGCCTGCTCCACGGCGCCGGCCATGAAGTCGCCGGGGACGCCGTCGACGGCGACGCCGTGGCCCGAGATCAGCATGCCGCTCTGGCCGGTGGCGGCGAAGCCGGTGGGGATGCCGCGGCGTCCGGCCTCCTTCCAGATCTCCAGAGCGGCGGTCTTCTTGCCGATGTTGGAGTCGCTGCCGCAGGTGTGGACGACCCAGGTGTCCAGGTCCAGGACGCGGGCCCGGTTGAGCGGCACGGGCGGGGAGTCCTTGGTCTCCCAGACGGTGACGCCCTGCTCGCGGACGGCGCGGGCGATGTCCGGGTCGTCGGCGAGGCGGAAGTGGATCGAGTTGATCACGTGGAGGCCGTTTCGGACGGCCGCGAGGAGATGCGGCTTCCAGCCGGAGGGCAGGTCGGCCGAGTGCAGGCCCTTGCCGACGATCAGGACCTCGGGGTGCAGGTCGAGGGCCTGCTCGACGCGGCCGACGATCGGGATCGCGCCGCCGTAGCCGAGGACGTCCTGGACGGTCTGGCCGGCCTTGCGGCTGTCGATCACGGCGACGCAGCGGTCCCCGTTGTAGCGGATCAGGGAGGCCGCGATCTTGCTCGTGAAGAGCCCCAGGCAGCCCTCGGCGAACAACACGAATCTCTTCTCGACCAGCTCCGCATGGCTCAACTGACCCACGTCTTCCTCCACGGACTCGATGGTTCGACTGCTGGTGGTTCGAAGTGTCCGGCCGCTCTACGGGACGGGCTCAGTGGTGAGGCGGTACTGCGCGCGCGCCTGGCGCACGGCCGCCTCGATCTGCTCCTGGGTGCCGCCCCGGAAGAGGAACCGGCCGCCCTGGAGCGTGGCGTACGATCCGGGACGCGAGACCAGGACCTCGCCCGGCCCGGGAACCAGTTCCCGGTACACATGGGGCACCCGTCCGAGCAGCGGGGTGGCGGCGGTGACCTTCTGGGGCAGTGGCCGGGGGCCCGGGACGATCAGCCATCCGCCGCTCAGCGTCGGGTCGGGGACCGGTAGGTCCACCGGGCGGCCGAGCAGTACGTCGGTCCACAGCCGGAACAGGTTCACCCCGTGCACGTCGTGGATGACGTACGAGACGTCGGCGCCCGGCACCCGGGCTCCGACCTCCAGGAACACCACCTCGTCGCCGGTGTCGAAGAGTTCGAGGTGGAAGGCGGAGCTCCGCAGGCCGAGCGCGGTCAGACAGCGCACGGCGAAGTCCTCGCAACGGTCGCGCACCGCGGGGTCGGTCTGGAAGACGGAGCCGAGGGGTTCGCCCAGGCGCTCGAAGTCCAGGCAGGTGGAGAGGTAGCGCGAGGTGCACAGGAACAGCGGTTTGCCCTCGGCGTCCAGCACGCCGTCGACGTGCAGGATGTCACCCCGGACGAACTCCTCGATCTCCAGGTCGCCGAGCGGCCGTTCGGCGCACAGGGCCCGCAGCTCCGCCGCCGAGGCGACCTCGCGCACGCCCTGGCTGGACGCCCCCCGCACCGGCTTGACGATCACGGGGTAGCCGAACTCCTCGGCGGCCGCGAGGACCTGCTCCTCGGTGCGGCAGGACGCCCAGCGCGGCACCCGCAGGCCGGCCCGGGCGAGCGTCTCCTTCATGACCGTCTTGTCGCGGAACCGGGAGGTCTCCTCGGGACCGGGGCCGGGGATGCCGTAGCGCTCGCGCAGGGTCGCCGCGAGGTCGAGGAGCATTTCGGAGAAGCCGATGACATGGTCGAACGGGCCCTCGTCGCGGACGATGGCGTCCACGCGCTCCAGCACGCCGTCCTGATCACCGAAGTCCGGTACGACATGGACCCGTTCGGCGTCGGCGGGCACCCCGCTGCGGCCGCCCTCGTCGCACACGTACGTGACGCGGTCGGTGCCCGGGCAGAAGACGACCTCGGGAGCGGCGAGACGGTTCTCCCAGCGTCGCTCGTCCTCGTACAGGGGCCAGCGGGTCAGGAACAGGATTGCGCCGGACATGAATGTCGTCCTCACGGTTCACGGGCTTTGTGGTCGTGCCCGGCCGGGCCGGCCGGTTGACGGCATCGTCTGCCCTTTCCAAACCGGATGGCGAACCGGGACATGAATTCCGGGAAAGGCTCCGACGTGCTTTTACCGCTGCCACAGCCTCGCACGGGACCGGTCTGGCCAGAATAGGACCTAGGTCCCGGCGCAACGGAGGGCGGGCGCACCGCCCGGAACGGACGGGAAGTCCGGGTGGCGCCGAATGGTCGCGGTTCATCGCGGATGGTGCGGCCGCCGTCCCTCACCGGCAGCGCCCTTTGATTACCCCGTCCCGTCCGGCCGTGAAGCCCGTGGGCACCGCGTCCGGCGCGGGACCGGTTCATGCCGGCCCGCCGTGAATGGCCGTCCGAGTGCGCCGTCCGGACCGCCGGCACGGGCGCGAAGGGGGGCGGGACGGAAACGCCATGGGCAGATGGGCCTATTGCGACCCGGCCACCCGCCGCACAGAATTCCTGTCGCCCCCTGCCGCCGGAGGGGGCTTACGCCGCGCGGCAGGAAGCACTTCCCCTGCCGCGCCGACAGATGAGCGCCAAGCGGTTGGACGACGCGTTCCCGCTCCGCGGAGGTCGCCCGCGCCGCACACGGCGGGGACACGGCCCCGCGACAGGCTTCGGGCCCCGGACCGGGTCCCGCGGGACAGGATGGGGTGCTGCCGTGACGGCGGAAACGGTACGGCGGGCGAGCTCCGGCGACTTCCGGGCGGCGATGGCCCGGTTCGCGGCCGGGGTCGTGGTGGTGACGACGCTGGGCGACGGCGGGCTGCCGCGCGGCTTCACGGCGAGTTCGTTCTGCTCGGTGTCGCTGCACCCGCCGCTGGTCCTGGTCTGCCTGGCCAACTCGGCCGAGTCCTTCGAGGCGTTCGACTCCTGCGGGCACTTCGCGGTCAGCGTGCTGGGCCCCGAGCACCGGCGACTGGCTCAGCGGTTCGCGACCCGGGGCACCGACAAGTTCGCCCCGGAGGGCCTGTCCCGTACGCCCGGCGGCCTGCCGTCCGTGGCGGGCGCGCTGGCCGAACTGGACTGCGAGGTGCACGCCCGGTATCCGGCCGGGGACCACATGATCCTGATCGGCCGGGTGTCGGGCGCCCGCCTGGGCGTGGACACGGCGACCCCCATGGTCTATTACGAGAGGGACTTCCGCATTCTGGCGTGAGCGGCACGGGGATCGTCCGGGCCACCGTATGACGAAAACGCCATGGGATCATCGGCCTATTGCCCCCGCGCCACACGGGACACAGAATGATTACCGCGCCCCCACTGCCGGAGGCGGGTTGTCGTTGCGCGGCAGGAGAAGCTTTCCGAACTGCCCCCGACACTTCAGTGCCAAGCGGCGGGACGACATGTTCCCGCGCCGCTGATATCGCCGGCCCGGACGTCAAAGCCACATCGCCTGCGAAGGTTTCGGATGGCGAAGGATGGGAAATGGGAGATACGAGGATGCTGCTGAAGGTTGATCCGGTCGATTCCTTTTCCGGAACATTCCGAGTCCCCTCTTCGAAACCGGAGACGCAACGGGCGATTCTGGTCGGCACCCTGGCCGACGGCACATCACGGGTGTTCAACGACCTCCGTTGCGACGAGACGGAGACCATGAAGAACGCGTGCCGTGCCATCGGCGCCACGATAACCGAGCACGACGACTTCCTGGAGATCCAGGGCATCGGCCAGTCGTCCCCGCGCATCGGGCGCGTCATCCAGTCCCGCGGCTCGGGCCTGGTGTTCCGCGTGGTGACGGCACTGGCCTCCGTGCAGCCGTCGGCGGTCGTCGTCACGGGTGACGCGACCCTGCGCAACCGGGTGATGGAGCCCCTGCTGCGGGCGCTGCGCGAACTCGGCGCGGACATCGAGTCGATCGTCGGCGAGGACCGGGCCCCGGTCGTCAACTGGGGGGGCGGCCTGAGGGGCGGCACCTGCCGGCTCCCGGGCGACATCAGCTCGCAGTTCATCACCGCCATCCTGTTCGCCGCGCCGCTGGCCGACGGACCGGTGGAGATCGAGGTGACGGGCGAGGTCTACTCCCAGTCGTACATCCGGCAGACGCTGGCGAGCCTCACCGAGGCCGGCATCAAGGTCACCGCCTCGGAGGACATGCGCCGTTACCAGGTGGAGCCCTCCGCCTACCAGGCCCAGGACTTCACCACCCACGAGGACTACACCTCGGCCTCGTACCTGCTGGCCGCCGCCGCGCTCTTCCCGGGCCGGACCGTCCTGACCAACGTGTACGGCGACAGCATGCAGGGCGAGTTCGCGATCGTCCCGATCCTGGAGCAGCTCGGGGTGAGCGTCACCTTCGACCGGGCCACCTCGTCGCTGACCGTCGACAACCCGCCGGGAAGCATGTGCGGCGACTTCGAGGTGGACACCCGGGACTGCCCCAACATCGTGCCCACGCTGGCCGCCCTCGGGGCGTACGTGCAGGGCAGCCTGCGGGTGACCGGCGGACGCCTCACCCGTTTCCACAAGGCCTCGCGGATCGAGGCCATGGCCGCCGAACTGACCCGTGCGGGCGTGGACATCGAGGTTCTGTACGACGACGGGATCTGCGACGGCTTCCTGGTCCGCGGCGCGCGGACCTACCCCGGCGGGGTGACGCTCTCCAGCTGGGGCGACCACCGCATCTTCATGTCGCTGTTCGTGGCGGGTCTGCGCATGCAGTCGGCCAACCGGTTCTCCGGTTTCGAGGACGTCCGGCTGTCCTTCCCCACGTTCCTGGAGGAGTTCGCCAGGGCGGGGGTGCGGGCCACGGCCGTCGAGGAGGAGGGCGTGCCCGCGGCGCCCGTCGGCTGACCCGGCCCCCGGCGGTGCGCGGTGCCGCGGCGCCGCGCACCGCCGGGCCCGGCAGGGGGCGTTCGCGGCCCCGACGCACGACGCCCCCGCACGACCGTCCGCTCCCCCGTTCAGGAAGTCCCCTTGATGCCCGCCACACCTGCCCCCCGGCTGCGCGCCGATGTCTCCGGGCTGCCCCGCTACGTCCCCGGCCGAGCCGCTCCCAGCGACCGGGTGGACAAGCTGTCGTCGAACGAGAACCCCTATCCCCCGCTGCCGTCGGTCGTCGCCGTGCTGCGCGAGGAGTTGGAGCGGGTCAACCGCTATCCCGATCCCGCCGGGCGGCAACTGGTCACCCGGCTGTCCGAGGCGCTCGCGGTGCCCCCGGAGCACATCGTGCCCGGCACCGGATCCCTCGGCGTCACCAGGGACCTGCTGCGCGCCGCGGCGGGCGAGGGCGACGAAGTCGTGTTCGCCTGGCGCTCGTTCGAGGCGTATCCCCAGCTCACCTGGGCCAACGGGTCGACGTCCGTGCAGGTTCCGCTGCGCGACGAGCGGCACGATCTGGAGGCCATGGCCGACGCGGTGACGGACCGCACCCGCATGATCATCGTGTGCAATCCCAACAACCCGACCGGCACGGCGGTGCGCCGCGACGAGCTGGAGCGCTTCCTCGACCGGGTGCCCGGTCATGTGCTGGTGGTGCTCGACGAGGCGTACCGCGAGTTCGTCGACGATCCCGGCGTGCCCGACGGCATCGACCTGTACCGCGGACGTCCCAACGTCGCCGTTCTGCGCACCTTCTCCAAGGCGTACGGGCTGGCGCGACTGCGCGTCGGCTACGCGGTCGCGCATCCGCCGGTCGCGACGGCGCTGCGGGCCTGCGCCGTGCCGTTCGGCGTCAGCGGACTCGCCCAGGCCGCCGCGCGGGCCTCGCTGGACGCGGAGCCCGAGTTGATGGAGCGGGTGGGGACCCTGGTGACCGAGCGCGCCCGGATCACCGGCGCGCTCCGCACCGCGGGCTGGACGGTTCCCGACAGCCGGGCCAACTTCGTGTGGCTGCGCCTCGGTCCGCGTTCGCGCGCGTTCGCCGACGCGTGCGAGGCGGAGGGGGTCATGGTGCGTCCCTTCGGCGACGAGGGGGTGCGGATCACCGTCGGCACTCCGGAGGCGAACGACCGCCTGCTGAAGATCGTGGGCGACCGGCGCGGGTGAGGTCCGCCGCGGTGGCCCGTACGGCCTGCCGCCGGCACGTGCCGCCCGCGCGGACTCCCGCAATCCCCGGGGCGGTCGCGGCCCCTCGGGGATTGCGGGAGTCCGTGCTCGCGGCACGGTTCCCGGATTGCCGGAAGAAAGGGGGCCGGGTTCGCCGGTCGCGGAGGCCTCCGGGCAACTCCGTTGTCCTGCCGGGCACACCGCGGACGGCACCCATGAGGCCCATGACGGATCGGCCATCCGATCACCGTTGCGATTTGACGGCGGTCATGGAATGCTCCCCCATAGACTGCGCCTACCAATGATTTCGTCCTGCGAACGAAATGGCGTATGCACACGGGGGGAGATTTCATTGCAGTTACGCCCGCTTACGCTTTCCGTCGATCCGCCGCGATCCGAGAATCCCGGCGAGGCTTCCGGAACGGGAAGCCCCCGTCCGGCGGAAGACCGTCGTGGCCACCGGCCGACGGGCCGTCGGCTCCTCGCCCGGCGCCGGAGCGCTTCCGCCCTCGCGCCGCCCGGTGACACCGACCCACCGGTCTCCATCTCGGCCCGGACCCCGGCGTCATGCCCGGTCCGGCCCCCTCTTCCCCCTCCTCCCCGGACCGCCCCACCGGCGCGCCGCCCTTCCCGGGCCGCAGCGATCCGGCCGGGCCGGACGCCGGACTGACTGCCGCGGCCGTCGCCCGTCGGGTGACTCGCCGGCGCTCACCATCCAGCGGCAGCATGCCGGGTGAACGAAGTCCTTGGACTTCTTTCCCATGCCCCTTTCGGGAGACACGAGGAGAGGCAGGACGTGGAAGAAGCACCGGTCGTGGAACTGACGTGCCGGGAGTTAGAGGTGCTCCGCCTACTGGCACAGGGGTTGAGCAACCGGCTCATCGCCCGGAACCTCGACATATCCGAAAAGACCGTGAAGAACCACCTCAGCAGCATCTACCCGAAGATCGGCGCCACCGACCGCATACAGGCGGCCCTCTACGCCCGGGACGCCGGTCTGACCGATCCCGGGGAACCGGCTCCGTGCGCTCCGGTGTCCATGACCGTCAGTGAAAAAGGGGGCCTGCCCGCCGATCCCGCTCTCACCGCACGTGAACAGAGCGTACTCGCGCTATTGGCTTTGGGGTTGAGCAATCGACTCATCGCCCGGAATCTCAACATATCCGAGAAGACCGTGAAGAATCACCTTAGCAGTATCTACTCGAAGATCGGCGCCACCCACCGTACCCAGGCCGCCCTCTACGCCCTGTATTCCGGTCCTCTGAGCTATCCCGCAGCGGTGCCTTTCCGACCGGAGAGACCCGCGCTCACGGTCAGTCCTCCTCGCTGAGGAACCTCCGCACCAGTTCCCCGGCCTCGGCCCGGCACTCCTCGAAATAGGCGTGCCGGGCGCCCGGGAAGAGGTGGGTACGGGCACCGGGAATGCGGGCGGCGAGCAGTCGGAGATTGTCCGCCGGGGTCAGCCGGTCCTGATCGCCGTGGAGGATCAGGGTGGGTGCGGCGATGCGCGGCAGATCGTCCCAGGCGTCGTGCGCGTTGCTGGCGGCCAGGTGTCCGCGGCGTGCGTGGGCGGGCATCCGCGGGTCACCGAGGGTCCGGTAGGGGCCCGGGTTCGCGGCCCGCCAGCCGGGTGAGTACATCAGATCGGCCAGCACCTCGCGTACGGCCTCCGCGTCCGGCTGGGCGAGGGAGCTCCGTACCGACGCGTCGCGTTCCACCGCGTGCGGGCCGCCCGGGGAGGTACAGCCCAGGACCAGCCGGCGGACCCGCTCCGGGTGGCGGATCGCGAGCGACTGCGCGACCCGGCCGCCCATCGAGGTGCCGTACACATCGGCGCGCGCGATGCCGAGCGCGTCCAGGACGGCGACGACGTCGTCCGCGAACCGTCCTATGGAATACGGCCCTTCGGGCTTGCCGCTGTCCCCCGTTCCGCGCGTGTCCAGGGTGACCGTGGAACGCAGGGGGTGGAAGTCCTCACGCACGCCGTCCCACCAGTGGTGGTCGTTCGCCTGCCCGGCGAGGAGCACCAGCGGCGGCCCCTCCCCCCGGTGCTGGTGGGCCAGCGCGGTGCCGTCCTGGGCGCGGGCGAGGGCCGGGGCCGGCCGGTCGTGTTCGGTCATCGACGTCCTTCGGAAGGGCACGCGGGGCGGCGCGCCGGTGCCATGGTTCACCCCGACAGTAGCCGCAGGGAGGACGCGGCACAGGCACTCCCGGCGTTCCGGCGAGGACCGGCGGGCCGTCGGCGAGCCGCGGCGGCCCCGGCTCCAAGGCGCATGTTTCGCACAGGAGTTGCGGTGCGGCGACGTCCGCCCGGGGCTCGGCCGGTGCCGAGGAGAGCCCTCGGCGGCTCCGCGGCGGCGCCGTCGGGCCGCGGCAACCTCCCCCGGTCCGGCCTTGGGGAACATCGGTACAGCCGTTGGCACTGAGAACAATCATGGTCGGCTAGCACAGCGATCATCCCCAGAACTGAGGTTCGCCGAAAGATCGTCGATCACGGGTGGGGCCTGGCTACGGTCCGCGTCATGCCGGTGGAGTTCTCAACTGATGATCAGGCCGAGGCGTACGGGAAGTTCGCCGAGGAGCCGACGAGACCCGAGTTGGAGCGGTTCTTCTTCCTGGACGATGTCGACCGGGATGTGATCGCGCTGCGGCGTACGAAGCATCATCAGCTGGGCTTCGCCCTCCAGATGTGCACGGTCCGCTACGTGGGGCTGTTTCTGGAGGACCCTCTCGTGGTGCCGTGGCCGGTGGTCGAGCACCTGGCCGTACAGCTCGGCATTCAGGACCCGTCGTGCGTGAAGCGGTACACCGAGCGGCTGAAGACGGCGTACGAGCACGCGTGGGAGATCCGGGACGCCTACGGCTACCACCCGTGCGAAGATGCGGAGTGGGGGCGGAAGTTTCGGACGTTCCTGCACGGCCGGGCGTGGACCCATGCGGAGGGGCCGGTCGCGCTGTTCAACCAGGCGGTGGGTTGGCTGCGGCGGAACCGGGTGCTGCTGCCGGGTGTCTCGGTGCTGGCCCGGCAGGTGTCGGAGGTTCGCACGATCGCGGAGAAGCGGCTGCACGCCACCGTGGCCAGGGCGGCTCACGCGCGGACCCTGCGCTGCCGGCGGACCTGGTGGCCACGCTGGTGACGCCGGAGGGCGGCCGGTACTCGGAGTTGGAGCGGCTGCGCCGGCCGCCGACGGGCACGGCGTTCGCGCGGTCGCTGGAGCGGGTCGACGAGATCGGTGCGTTCCAGCTGGGGCGGTTGAGCTGTCGCAGATCCCGCCGAACCGGCTCGCGGCGCTGGCCCGTTACGGGCTGGGGTCCAAGGCTGCGAGTCTGGAGCGGGCCGCAGAGCCCAAGCGCACGGCGATGCTCACCGCGGTGATGCGCCGCCTTGAGGCCAAAGCGATCGATGAGGCCCTGGACCTGTTCTCGGTGCTGATGGCGACGAGGCTGATCAGCACGGCGAAGCGGGCGACGGGCAAGGAGCGGCTCTCGACGCTGCCGCAGCTGGAGAAGGCGTCGCGGACCCTGGCGCGGGCGGCGCTGGCCACCCGGTACAACACGGTGCGGCCGTTCCTGTCGCTGCTGGGCGAGTCGAAGGCGCTGGACGCGGCGACCCGCGGGAAGCGGGTGCTGGCCGGGGTGAAGCGGCTGCCCGCTCTGGCGCGGCGTCGGGTGAAGGACACGCCGCTGCTGCCGCGCGAGGTTGATGACAAGTTGGTGCCGGCCGCGTGGCGCAAGGCGGTGTATGCCAACGCCGGGGGCCGTGGACCGGGACGCATACGTGGTGTGCGTGCTGTAGCAGTTGCACCGCGCGCTTCAGCGCCGGGACGTGTTCGCCTCTCCCTCGCACCGCTGGTCCGACCCGCGCGCCCGGCTGCTGGACGGCACGGAGTGGGAGGCCGTGCGGGAGGACGTTCTGACGGGTCTGAGCCTGGATATGCCGGTCGAGGAGCACCTGGCCGCGCTGGTGACGGCGCTGGATGCGGCGTGGAAGCAGATGGCGGAGCGGCTGGAGACGGCTGGGCAGGACACGAAGGTCACCATCGAGGTCCCGCCGGGCGGCCGGGCGAAGCTGAACGTGTCCAAGCTCGGCGCGCTGGGCGAGCCGAAGTCCCTGACGTGGCTGCGGGGGCGGGTGGAGAAGATGATCCCGAAGATCGACCTGCCGGAGCTGTTGTTCGAGGTGCACGGCTGGACCGGGTTCCTGGACGCCTTCGTACACCTGGGCGACGGCACAACCCGCATGAAGGACCTGACCACCTCACTGATGGCCCTCCTGGTCTCGGAAGCGTGCAACATCGGCATGACCCCGATCATCAACCCCGCGCATGAGGCGCTTCACCGTTCCCGGCTGGTGCACGTCGACCGTTCTACCTGCGGGCCGACACCATCGCCGCGGCGAACGCCGCACTGATCGAGGCGCAGGGCCAAGTGCCGATCGTGCGGTACTGGGGAGACGGGCTGCTGGCCTCGGTCGACGGATTGCGGTTCGTCGTTCCCGTCCGCACCATCAACGCTGCCCCGTCGCCGAAGTACTTCGGCTTCAAACGCGGCATCACCTGGCTCAACGCCGTCAATGACCAGGTCGCGGGCATCGGGCAGATGGTGGTGCCGGGCACGCCGCGCGACTCCCTGCACATTCTGGACGCCCTGCTGAACCTCGACGGCGGGGTGAAGCCGGAGATGGTCGCCACCGACAACGCCTCGTACAGCGACATCGTGTTCGGCATCTTCCGCATCCTGGGCTACAACTTCAGCCCCCGGTTCAAAGACCTGGACGACCAACGGTTCTGGCGCGCGTCCCATCCCGGCGTAGAGACCGGCACGTACGGGCCGCTGGAGCCGCTGGCCCGCAACCGGGTCAACCTGAACAAGGTGATCACTCACTGGCCGGACATGCTCCGGGTCGCCGGTTCCCTGGTCACCAACCAGGTTCGCGCCTACGACCTGCTGCGGATGTTCGGACGCGAAGGCCACCCGACCCCGCTGGGGCAGGCATTCGCCGAGTACGGCCGGATCGCCAAGACCGAGCACCTGCTCCGCGTCGTCGACCCGGTCGACGACACCTACCGCCGCCAGATGAACCGCCAGCTCACTGTGCAGGAGTCCCGGCACAAGCTGGCCCGCGACGTGTGCCACGGCAAGCGCGGCACCATCCACCAGGCGTACCGGGACGGGATGGAGGACCAGCTCGGCTCACTGGGCCTGGTCCTCAACGCCGTGGTGCTCTGGACCACCCGGTACATCGACGCCGCTGTCGCCCGGCTCCGTGCCGAGGCACACGAGATCCGGGACGAGGACATCGCCCGCCTGTCCCCGCTCAAGCACCGCAACCTCAACGTCCTGGGCCGTTACAGCTTCACCGCCTCCACCCCGGCTGGCGGCGCCCTACGCCCGCTTCGCGACCCGGACGCAGTAGAACTCGACGAGGACGACGAGGGGTAGCGGGAGCGGACTCTGGCCAGATACGTGCGCTGGCGAAGACGTACCGCTCCGGTATGTAGACACGCTTGAATCGTTTTGCGCCCGACGATACTCTCAGCGCTTGACCTTGACGCAACGGCAGAGTTTCTACTGGCGGCATGCGAATCGGAGAGATCGCCGCGCTCGTGGGGCTCACCACCCGGGCGATCCGGCACTACCACCATGTCGGGCTGCTTCCGGAACCGGAGCGGCGCCCCAACGGCTACCGGGCCTACAGCGTCCGCGACGCCGTCCTGCTCGCCAGGGTGCGCAGGCTCACCGAACTCGGCCTCAGCCTCGATGAAGTGCGCGACGCCCTCGCCGACGATGCCGGGCGCGAACTGACCGAGATATTGGAAGAACTCGACGCCGACCTGGCCCGCCAGGAAGCCGACATCAGAGAGCGCCGCTGCCGGCTCAGCGCCCTGCTCGCCGAGCCGCCCGGCGCGACCGGGCCCGTCTCACCCGCCCTCGCCGCACTGCTGGCACAGGCCCCCCGAACAGACTCGCCGAGCGCGGCCAAGGACCGCGAGTACCTCACGCTGCTGGACGCCACCAGCACCGGTATCCAAGAGATTTTCGCGCTGCTCGGAACACTGGTCGCCGATCCCGCGGTCGTCGAACTGTATGAGCGCCTCGATGCGCTTGCCGAAGCCCCCACCGACGATCCGCGGATCGCACCCCTGGCAGCTGACCTGATGGCAGCCGTCCCCGAGGAACTGTTCGCCGCAATCCCCGAGGACGGGGCGGTCGTGACCGGGTTCAAGGAGGCGCTGCTCGCCGAGTACACCCCCGCGCAAGCGGAAGTCGTGGGCCGACTTATGGACGCGTTCATGGAGAGGGGCCGGGGATGAACGGCCGACCAAGGGGCGTACGGGCGGCGCGGGTCGCGGTCGCCGCCGTACTGCCGGGGGAACTGGCCCTGGCGGCCTGCCTGGTGGCTGGGGTCCGGCCGCCCGGTTGGGCGCTGGCGGGCGCCGAGGTGCTGGTGCTCGTGGTGCTGCTGTTCGAGGCATGGGTGCTGCGCTCGCTGTATGTCGCCGCGCGCGCCCGTGGCGCAGACCGCCGGGCGGCGCGGCGAGCTGCCGTACAGGAGGCGGTGCCGGTGACGGTCCGTCGCCTGGTCCTCCACGAACTGCGCGCCCTCGCCTCCCTGGGGCGGTGGGTCCGGCGCGGCACGCACGGGGTGCGCCCCGGGGACCACGCTGCCGCGTACACCGGGCCCCAGACCGCGATGATGTACGGGCTGCTCTTCGTGATGGTCATCGAGACGGTGGTCCTGGCCTTCCTCATCCCTTGGCCGGTGGTCCACCGGGTGATCCTGGTACTCGACCTGTACGGCGTCGTCCTCGTGCTGGCCCTGCACGCCGCCTGCGTCACCCGGCCGCACGTCGTGCACCCCGACGGCTCTCTGCGGATCCGCTACGGAGCACTCTTCGATCTCGCCGTACCGCCGGACGCGGTCGCCTCGGTCCGGGTCGACCGGCGCTATCCCGAAGGCGGCCTGATCACCCTTTCCGAGGACGGGGTCCTCGACCTCATAGTGGGCAGCCAGACCTCGGTGACCCTGGAGCTGAACCGGCCACTCCCCTTCACCCGCCCGCTCGGCGCAACGGAAGAGGCCCACACCATCCGCTTCCACGCCGACGACCCACGCGCACTGGTCAGCGCGCTCCGTCAGCCCGCCTGAGCACACAGGTTGGTCCTCGCCGCGACGTGACGCCCGGCAAGGGGCTCCGAACGGGCGCCGCCCGGTTGCATGTTCGACTTCTCGGCATTCTCACAAATGAACATCTGCGAGAGATCTGCGAGAGGCCCGGGAGTGATCACGTCTCCGCAGGTCACCGTTCGCAAAGTCCTCTCGAAACCGGCGTGTTGTGCGAGGCACTTCTGAAAGGCTGCCGCCATGGATCTCACGCCCGATCAGGCAGCATTGGCGGTAGAGCGTCACGACTGCCCGAACTGTGACGCGCCCGCTGGAAGCGCCTGCCGCACCCGGGGCGGGAAGACCGCCGCGAAGTACCACACCCCGCGCTTCGTCCTCGTCCCCGCGCTCCGCGAGGAACTGGAGATCCCCGTCCCCGCCGACCGCCTCCCGGCCGCGTGTGGAAGCAGGGCCCCGCGCTCGCCGTCGTGCCCGCGCCCCGCACCGAGCGGCCCGTGAGGATCGGGTACGCCCGCACCTCGACTGCCCGCCAGGAGCTGGCGAGCCAGCTCGAAGCCCTCCACGGCGCAGAGTGCCACAAGGTCTTCCAGGAGCAGATCAGCACCCGCGTCAAGGTGCGGCCCGAGCTGGAGAAGGCGCTTGCGCTGGCCCGCCAGTTCAAGGAAGCCGCACCCGAGACGCCGGTCATCTTCACCGTCCACGAGCTCAAGCGGCTCGCGCGCAACGCGGCCGAGCTGATGACGCTGTCCGCCGAGCTCCAGGCCGGCGGCATCCAGCTCGAACTCCTCACCGGCCCGCTCACCGGCATCTACGACCCCAACGGCATGGGCGCCATGTTCTTCGCCGTGCTCGCCGTCGCCGGGCAGATCGAACGCAACTACATCCGGGAGAAGACCCTCGAAGACCAGGTCACCGCAGCGGCCAAGGGCAACCACGGCGGACGGCCGAAGGTCATCGACGACGACATGCTCACCTTCGCCGTCTCGCTCAAGGACAAGGGCGTCCCCGTCCCCGAGATCGCGAAGAAGCTGGTCATCAAGACCGGGAAGAACGCAGGCAAAAACCCCTCGGTCGCCTGGCTCTACCGGGCACTGGCCGAAGCCGAAGAGGTCGCGGCGGACGACGGCCCGCCACTGCGACCCAAGCCCGTCCGCATCCGCCGGCCAGAAGACCCGCTCACTCCCGAGGAGATCGACCTCCGCGACCGCCTCCGGGCCCAGCCCCGCCCGAACGCGGAGATCCGCAGCTAGTTGCCGTGACCGGCAATGTTTGCCCGGAAGGAGCGTCGTCCAGTGCGTGCGATCGCAAGGCGGCCGGAAGCCCTTGTAGCGGAGCTACCGGGGCTTTTGGCCAACGTCGCGAGCGTGCGTGCTGGGCGGCGCGACGGGGCAAAGCTTTCCGGGAGGGGCACTAGACCTCATGATCAATCTCAGCGCCAACGGCTGTACCGATGTTCCCCAAGGCCGCGGTACGCCTCCTGTTGCCGGGTCCCGGCTCAGCGGACCGTCTGGCGGGCGCGGGCCATCTCCATGTCCGGGACGTGCTCCTCGGCCCAGAGGCGTATGGCGCGCAGCGGTCCGAGCAGCGAACGGCCCAGCGGCGTCAGGGCGTACTCGACCCGGGGCGGGTTCTCGTCGTACTCCTGACGGCTGATCAGCCCGTCCGCCTCCAGGGAACGCAGGGTCTCGGTCAGGGCCTTCGAGGTGATGCCCCGGATGTGCCCCTTCAGTTCGCCGAAGCGACGGGGCCCGTCGTCGAGGGCGTTGACGACGAACACGGTCCAGCGGGCGCCGATGCGGTGCAGCACCGTTCGGCTCGGGCAGGTCGCCGCCATCACGTTGTACGCCTTACCCATCGCTGCCCCCAGTTTCGTTGAAGATACCGGTATCAAATCCATACCGTTCTCTCCGATCCTACGAGAGGGCGTGACGCATGGAGCGGATCCTCGTCATCGGTGGTGCGCGGGCGCTCGGCGCGGCCGTCGCGAGGCGTGCGGTGAAGGACGGGTACGACGTCGTGGTCGGTGCCCGCGACCTGGCCGCGGCCGAGGCGCTGGCGCGCGAGATCGGCGCCCGGGCGGTGCGGGTCGACCTGCAGGACGAGTCGACGCTCGCGGCCGCGGCGGAGCGGCTGAAGGAGGGGGTCGACCACATCGTGACGACCGGATCGGCGCCGCACGACGTGCGCGCTGCCGGGCTGGACCGCGACAGGCTGGTGGCCGCGTTCACGGCGAAGGTGATCGGCCCGATGCTGGTGGCCAAGCACTTCGCGCCGGTACTGCGGCCGACCGGGTCGATGGTGCTGTTCTCCGGTGTGGTCGGCCGGCGCCCCGGGCCGGGGTCCCTCGTCAAGGGGGTCACCAACGGCGCGGTCGAGTTCGCCGCGCGCCACCTGGCGGCGGACCTGGCACCGGTGCGGGTCAACGCCGTCTCGCCCGGTGTCGTGGACTCGGGCGCCTGGGACCGTCTCGGTGAGGGCAAGGCCGCCCTGCTGAGCAGGAGCGCGGACAAGACCCTCGTCGGACGGCACGGTGTGAGCGACGACATCGTCGACACGGTGATGTGGCTCCTGCGCGCGGGATTCGTCTCCGGCGAGACGATCCACGTCGAGGGCGGCGCCCGCCACACCTCCGCCTGACGTCCGGCCGCCCGACACCCGGCCGCCCGACACCCGGCCGCCCGACACCCGGCCGCCCGGCGCCCGGCGCCCGGCGCCCGGCGCCGGGCCACCGAGTGCCCGGATCCCGGGAGCGCTGCCCGCTCCCGGGATCCGCGCTCCCGCGTGCGGCCGAGAGCCGGCGGGACCGGGAAGGTGTCACCGGCCGACGCTCCCGCAGCATCCTCCAACGCCCCGTTCCCGGCCGCCGCACCGCCGTCACGCGGACCCGGCCCCAGCCCGCCCCAGTCCTCCAGGAGGCAGAGCATGTCCGAGCACATCCTGATCGTCGGCCCGGGCCGCGACTTCCCCCCTCGCCTCCGCCGCGCCGAGCCAGGGGCCCGGACCACGGTGATCTGCGACATCACCTACATGGGCCGGGTCCGCGAACCGGGTGGCAACGCCCGGGTCATCTGCGTCCGCAGGGACGCCCCCGAGCAGGAGTGGATCGACCTGGCCATGGCGGTGCACAAGTTCGATCCGTTCACCCGCGTCAGCTCGTTCGGTGAGTCGGACCAGTACCCCTACGCGGCGATCGCCGAGGCCCTGGGACTGCCCGCGCACAGCAGGGAGACCGTGAACCTGGCCCACGACAAGGCAGCGATGCGCGCCTGGCTGCGCGAGCAGGGGATCGACGGCGCCGCCTCGGCGCGCGTCCGGGACCTGGAGGAGCTGCGCGCCTTCGTGGGGCGGCACGGCCTGCCGTGCATCGTGAAGCCGGTGACCAACGCGGGCAGCGCCGGGGTCAGCAAGGTCACGTCCGAGAGCGACCTGGAGCGCGCCCTGGAGCGGGCCGGCGGGAGCGGTACCGGTCCGGCCGAAGGGGGCGTGCTGGTCGAGGAGTTCTTCGACGGCCCGCAGTTCAGCGTCGAGGCGTTCTCCGAGTCCGGCGAGCACGAGGTGGTGGGTGTCACCCGCAAGTACTCCGACCCGGTGAGCTTCGTCGAGTTGGGCCATGTCTCGCCCGCCGGCCTCTCCGGC
Organism: Streptomyces sp. SID8352; assembly: GCF_009862265.1. Lineage (GTDB taxonomy): Bacteria > Actinomycetota > Actinomycetes > Streptomycetales > Streptomycetaceae > Streptomyces. The sequence continues at coordinate 35,479 of NZ_WWGX01000023.1, forward strand.
GAGCGGAGCCGGGAGATCGGGACGTACGTCGAGCGGATCCTCGACGCCATCGGAGTGCGCGACGGACCCACGCACACCGAGATCGTGCTCACCGACCGGGGCCCGCGGCTGATCGAGACGCACATCCGCATGGGCGGCGACAGGATCCCGGACCTGACCCTGGACGCCACCGGTGTCGACATCGACGACTGCGCGGTCCGCCAGGCGCTCGGCGAGCGGGTGCTGCCGGGCATCCGCGCCGCCCTCGACGCCGCGGACCGGCCGAGGCGGGCCTCATCGGTCTGGTTCGCCTCGGTCGACACGGCCGGCGTCCTCGACGCGGTCACCGGGACGGACGATGCGGCGGCCGTGCCGGGGGTGACCGAGGTGTCGGTGCTCGCCGAGCCGGGCACCAGGATCGGCGCGCTCGTGGACTCCGAGTCACGGCTGGCGTGCGTCCGGGCGCTGGCGGACACCCCGGATGCCGCGGTGACGGCCGCGCAGGAGGCCGTCTCCCGGCTGGAGTTCCGGATCAGGGCACGCCCGCAGGGCAGCGGCGCGGCGGTCTGAGACGGGTCGTGTGCCTGCCGCCGGGGAAGCGCAGCCCGGTGGCGGCAGGCACACGACCGGTGCGGAGCCGCGCTCGTGGTGGCGCGCGGCCCTCCCCGACCGGCGCCGGTGCCCGCCCGGCCGGGCCGGTGGAAACGGAGGCCCGGTGGGAACGCCGACGCGGTGCGGGGCGGTCGGCGTCCACGGGGATCCGGGGACGGCCCGCCCTCGGTCGGCGTCGTGGCAACGCGCGTCGATTCCCGGCGCGTTGACCGACCCGCACCGCCGCGCCGGGCCCCGCTCCGCCCCGGTCCGTGGCGGAGCGGGTGAGCAGGGCATCAGGCCCTCGGCGAACCCATCCGCCGGACACCGCTGCGCGGCCGGAAGCGGGAGGCCGCCCGTCCCGCACGGGGCGCCCGTCCCGCACGGGGCGCCCGTCCCGCACGGGGCGCCCGTCCCGCACGGGGCGCCCGTCCCGCACGGGGCGCCCGTCCGGCGCTCGGCGACAGGCGGCCGGAGTCGGTCCTGTCGCGCCGCGTCCCTTCAGGTCCCACGAGAGAGAAGAGAACCCTGACATGACGGCTGGCCCCCGGACCGCCGCGCCGCGCGGCGGCTCCTCGTCACGCTCGGGATTCTGGCACTTCTGGGCCGCCTCGGGCATCAGCAGTCTGGGATCCGGCATCACCGCCGTGGCCCTGCCGCTGACCGCCCTCGCCGTGCTGGACGCGTCGGCCTTCGAGGTCGGTCTCATCACCGCCGCCAGCTACACCGGCGCGGTCCTCATCGGGCTGCCGGCCGGGGTGATCGTGCAGCGGTTCCCGTTGCAGCGGCTGCAGGTCATCATGGACCTGATCCGGGCCGCCCTGATCGCCTCGGTCCCCGTCGCCGCGTGGCTGCACATGCTGACGCTCGCTCAGCTCGTCCTGGTCGGGCTCGCCATCAGCCTGGCCAACATCCTCTTCGACGTCGCCAACACGGCCTTCCTCCCCTCCCTCGTCGCCAAGGAGGAGCTGACAGCCCGCAACAGCCTCCTCTCCGGAACCCTGGCGACGACCCAGCTCGCCGGCCCCTCGCTGGGCGGCCTGCTGGTGCAGACGCTGGGGGCGGCCACCAGCCTCATCACCGACGCGGTCAGCTACCTGCTGTCCGCGGTCTTCCTCTGGCGCGTCCCCAACAAGGACTCACGCTCCGCCGCGCGCGACCACGAGCCGTTCGCGCAGCAGGTGAGGGCCGGGCTGAGGTTCGTGCTGCGGCACCCGGTCATACGCCCCTGCGTGGTCGCCTCCACCGCCCTCAATCTCTCCTCCGGCGTGGTCCTGGCCACGGCACCGGTCTTCCTCGTCCGGACGGCCGGGCTGCCCGCGGGGACGGTCGGGCTCGTCCTCGCCAGCGACGGGGTGGGCGCACTGGCGGGTGCCGCGATCACCACCCGTCTCTCGGCCACGATCGGAACGGCCCGCGTCGCGTTGGTCTCGACCGCCGCGGGAGCCGTCCTCGCGCTGGGCATGCCGCTGGCCCACGCGAGCTGGACGGCGCTCTGCTTCGCCCTGGGCCAGGCCGGCTTCGCGGCCGGCATCACCGCGTTCAGCATCGTCACCCGCACCCACCGCCAGACCGTCACCCCGCCGGAGCTGCTGCCCCGCGTCGTCGCCTCCGTCCGCTTCTTCACCTGGGGAGCGATTCCGGTGGGCGCGCTGCTGGGCGGACTCGCCGCCGACACCCTCGGAGCGCGCAACGGCCTCCTGGTCGGCTGCACCGCCGCCTTCCTGGCACCGGTGGCCCTCCACTTCAGCAAGGTGCGCCACTGCAAGGACCTCGCCGACTGAACCGCGCCCGGCGTCCCGCCCGGGCTCGCTCCGTCCTCCCGGCCGGTGCGGCGCGCGGCGCGGCGGCCGGGCGCCGTACCGCTCGGAGGGGGCCATGTGGAACGCCGGTCCGGTCGCCCCGGGTCACCGGATACAGTGCGCGGGACGCCGGCCAGGGCAGGAAGAGGAAGCGTGACCGACACCAGCGACACCAGGCCCGCCGACGGCGGGGAGCGAGCGCCGCAGCCCGGCTGGCTGCACCGGCTGATGCGATGGATCCCCCTGATCGCGCCCCTCCTGCTGTGGGCGGTGCCCTGCTGGGTGCTCCTGTACACCGGCCAGCACTGGCCGCTGCCCGTCACCCTGATCGGTACGTTCCTCTTCGTCCTGGGCCCGGTCTGCATGCCGCTCGCGATGGTGCGCGGCCACGGTCGGCGCCAGGAGGACCGGGCGGCGATCATCGGCGACACCCTGCTGGGGACGAGCTGGGTCCTGTTCACCTGGTCCGTCCTGACCGGCGTACCGCTGCGGTTCGCCCTGGCCGTGGCCGATGCCGGCGGGCCCGAGGACCGGGCCCGCGCCGTCACCTGGGCCGCCCTCGGCATCACCGCGGCACTGCTCACCTGGGGGCACGCCGAGGCGCGCCGTGTGCCACGGGTGCGCCGGCTCGACGTACCGCTCCCCCGGCTGGGCCCCGGACTGGACGGCACCCGTGTCGTCCTCGTCACCGACACCCACTACGGCCCCCTCGACCGCGCCCGCTGGTCGGCGCGGGTGTGCGCGAGGGTGAACGCCCTGGAGGCCGACCTCGTCTGCCACACAGGCGACATCGCCGACGGCACGGCCGAACGCCGCCGCGCCCAGGCCGCCCCGCTCGCCACCGTGCGGGCCACCCGGGCCCGTGTGTACGTCACCGGCAACCACGAGTACTACAGCGAGGCCCAGGGCTGGGTCGACCTGATGGACGAACTGGGCTGGGAGCCGCTGCGCAACCGCCATCTGCTGCTCGAACGCGGAGGCGACACCCTGGTGGTCGCCGGGGTGGACGACGTCACCGCGGACTCCTCCGGCCTGCCGGACCACCGCGCCCACCTCGCCGGAGCGCTGAGCGGCGCCGACCCCGGCCTGCCCGTCCTGCTCCTGGCGCACCAGCCCAAGTTCGTCGACCGGGCCGCGGCCGCCGGTGTCGACCTCCAGCTCTCCGGCCACACCCACGGCGGCCAGATCTGGCCCTTCCACCATCTGGTGCGCCTGGACCAGCCCGCCCTCGCGGGACTCAGCCGGCACGGCGCCCGCACCCTCCTCTACACCAGCCGCGGCACCGGCTTCTGGGGCCCGCCGTTCCGCGTCTTCGCCCCCAGCGAGATCACCCTGCTCGTCCTCCGCTCCCCGCACGCGCCTCCCGCGCCATAGCGCCGGACGGCGCGGACCTCCTCGCGGCGCGGATGCGCGCGGGGCACTCGGCGGGGGCCGGCACGTTCGTGGAACGGTGCGCCGGGGCGCTCCGGCGGGAGGTCCCCCTCCGGTGGGGGCGGCAGGTCGAGGGCAGCCACCCCGTGCACGGCGCCCGACGGGGGCGGAGACCGGTCGCGGGGCGTCACGGGCCCGTACCGGTCGTGCACGGGGCGGGTCGCCACCGGTCGCCCTGCGGGGGCTCACCCACCGTGCGAGCGCGGGGAACGGGCGGCCGGGGCGTGGTTGCGACGGGAGCTCCCCCCCGGTGGAGACCTCCGGTCCACCGGGGGATACTGGACGTGGGTTCAGCGCTTCCGCATCCGGCGACAACCCGACGACCTCCCTGAACCGACTCCCGTCATACCGCGCCGGAACTCCCGGCGGCACGGAACCGGGACGAGGCCCTGGCACCCGAATTCCCCCGTCGGTTCATGGTGAGTGGCAGGGTGAGAATCATGACCGAGTCCCATGAGAGCCGCACCGGACCCGACGTGCGGATCGAGTTCAGGACGGATCCGGACGACGACACCCGGCAGGGGGTGGAGAAGTCCGTCCGGGCCATGGCGGCGCACTCGGCCGAACTGACCGCGCGGGCCCGTGCCGTGAGTTCCGGGGGCGACGAATTGACGGCACTGGTCGACGACGCGCTCCGGCGGCAGATCAACTCGGATCCCGGGGCGGCCGCGGCGCTGGCGGAGATCCTCGACCGCCCGCTGGGACCCGAGTTCGAGCCGGGCTCGGCTTCCCCCCGGGTCGTGGGCGCGTCCCCTCCGTACGACTACCACTGGTCCTGGCACGACCTCAACGGCGCCGCCCAGGACCAGATGATCCTCGACGACGCGGCCGCGCACGCGGCCCTGTACGCCAAGTCCGGTCTGGGCGGGGCGGGAACGTTTGTCAACGCGCACGCGGGGTTCGGCATCGGGTTCCGCGCCAACGGCTCCCGGGTGATGCGGGCGGACTCCGGCCGCCGGGTGACGTTCGGGTACGTGGCGGGGGCCAAGGGGTTCGGCTCCAACGCGACCGTCGAGGGCGGCCTGGACTGCACCGTGTTCGAGAACGGCCGGTTCATGAAGGGAGACAGCCGGAGGATCTTCCGGCGGCGGGCGAGCGTCAATGAGACGTTCGTGGTCAATCCCGGTGCCTGGGTGCTGGATTCCTCGATGCCGCTGGAATTCCCCGCGGTGGCCGGGCGGGACTACAACTTCAACGTCGGTGTGTGGGTGTACACGGACAACACGTCCGGTGTGGGCGTGTCGGCCGCGAAGTCCCTGTGCCAGGTCCTCGTCGAGTCCATGTGGGTGGCTTGACGGCGCTCCCCGGCGGGCGGCCTTCCACGTACGGGGGCAACCCCGCCGGGGAGCCCGGCCCTCCGCGCCGCGAGCGGGCCGGATCAGGGGCGGCGGCAGGAGTCCGGCGAGGGGAGTCGGGGCAGCCGTACCGCGGGCCGCGTGCTGCTCCCGCCCCCGTCACCGCTCTGTCGCCGATTCCGGCTCCCCGGTTCCGGCTCGCCGCATCCACCGTCGTCGCGGTAGTGAACGTTCCCGCCCCGTGGGCCGTTACGGCCGGACGCCCGCGTTCCAGGGGTCGCGGATGGCGCGGCGGGTGCCCGGGGCGCAGCCGCTGTAGGCGCGGGCCACCCAGCTCTGCAGGTGCGGGGCCTGGGCCAGCAGATGCCGGTAGACGCGGACCGCGTGGTGGTGCAGCGCCTCCGCGACCGCCGGGTCCACCTCCTCCCGGCGCCAGACCAGCAGGTGCCGCTGCCAGAGCGGGTCGCCGGTCAGCGGTTTGACCAGGACGCCGTCGATGGGGCGGATGGTGGGCTGGACGACGGCCACGCCGAGCCCCATGGCGATCATGGTCTGGAGCTGCTCCAGGATGTGGAACTCATGGCTGCTCGCGGGGGTGAAGCCCGCCGACTCGCAGGCGTCGTAGAAGGCGGCGGGCCATCCGACCCCGTCGTCGGAGGAGACGAACCAGGTGTCGTCGGCCAGCTCCTCCAGCGGCACGTCCAGCCGGTGGGCCAGGGGGTGGCCGGAGTGCATGGCCACGAAGATCGGGACGGTGTTGATGGCGCGGTGCGCGAGGGCCGGGGAGTGGCGCAGGGGCAGGCCGGGGTAGTCCATGCCGAGCACCGCGTCGACCTCCCCCGCCTCCAGGAGCCTGAGCAGCTCCCCGGTGGCGTACACGCTGCACACGGAGACGGTGAGGTCGGGACACGCCTCGCGCAGATTGCCGAGCAGCTCCGGGAGGACCGGGGTGTTGGTGACGCCCAGCCGCAGGGTCCGGGCGCCCGCGCCGGGCGAGCCGGGGCCGTGGCGTCGTCCCAGCGCGTCGGCGCGGGAGAGGACGTCGCGGGCCTGACTGACCACCTCCACGCCGTACGCGGTGAGTTCCACGCCGCTGTTGCTGCGCACGAACAGGCCCTCCCCCAGCAGCCTTTCGATGCGGCGCAGTTGGGTGCTGAGCGCGGGCTGGGTGTAGCCCAGGGCCGCGGCGGCCCGTCCCACGCTGCCGGAGTCCGCGATGGCGCACAGGACGCGCAGATGACGCAGTTCAAGTTCCACAGCACACACCTCGCCGGCTCGGGATGCCGGTCCATTATGCGCCGGATCGGGGGAAGCGCCCACGGGGTGTCCACCACCGCGGTGCGCAGGGCCCGCGCGGACGCGGTACGGCGGCGTTATGGCCCGGCCGACCGTTCTCTTATGGCCCGGCCCGTTGTCCCGGCGGAGCCGCCCGTGCGAGTCTCCAGATCTCGTCACGGTGAGTGCGCCGACCGACGCGACAAGGGGACTTCATCTTCCGAGGAGACGCACCATGCCCTCCCTCCAGATCCGCTTCGTCCTTGAGCCGACCCCGGGCGCGGTCCGCCGTGCCCGCCACCGCGTGGCCGCGGCCGCCGAGGCGTGGGGCGTGCCCTTGGACGAGGACCTGCGCTTCCGGATCGAGGTGGTGACCTCGGAACTCCTCACCAACGCGCTGCGGCACGCCCCCGGCCCGACGGAGGTCGAGGTCTCGCTGGAGCGGGATCTCCTGCTCGTCTCGGTCCACGACGGCAGTCCGGTGATGCCGACGGCGTGCGCGACGGACGGCGAGCGGGAGGGGGGCCGGGGGCTGGCCCTCGTCGAGGGGCTGTGCCTGCTGCACGGCGCCGACCGCACCGCCGACGGGAAGCGCTGCTGGGCCGTCGTCCCCGTACCGGCGCCGGTGGACCGGACGCCCCGGGCTCCGGCGGGCGCCGGGCGGGCCGGTGCGGGGGAACCCACCGGACGCTGGTCGATCACGCCCGACGGCCTGGAGCTGCTGAAGCGCCTGCTCCCGGCGGTGTACGCCCTGGAACCCTGATCGGCGGGGCGCCTCCCGGCCCGCCGGGTCCCGCCCGGCCGCCGGAGCCCGGCCGCCGACGCCCCCTGCCGGAGCCCCCCGGGGCCGCTGGCGCCCCTGCCGAAGACCCTCGGCCCACCGGGACCCGGGTCCGCGGTCCCGGTCCACCGGGCCCGGCTCCCTCCCCAGCCCCCCGGCCCGCCGCAGCCGTGCCCGCCGCCCCCCTCCGGCGCCGCGGGCCGGGGTCCTTCGGGAACCTGCCGGGAGCCCCCGGCAGCCGGGTCCGAGGACCCGGGCCATGAGGCCCGAAACCCCCTGCCACCTGGCCTCCCGTACCACCAGGGACGGCGCCGCCCGGCACCGCCCCGCCCCGCACCCCCGTCGGCCGGGGCGGATAGCCTGTCCGTCCCTCGGCCACGCCGGGCCTCCCCCGCACACCCCCTCGCACATGAGGTGACCCATTTGACACAGCAGCTCCACGGCGTGCCCGGCACTGACGGCCACGACGGCACCACTCCCGACCCGGCACCCGGCCCCTTCGCGGGCGGATGGGCGGACACGGCGGCGGCCCCACCCCCGCTGTCCGGCGCCTCCTGGGCCGCCAAGCGGCGCGCGGCCCTGTCCGAGCGCTTCCCCGGTGAGCGGATCGTCGTGCCGTCCGGCGGCCTGAAGGTCCGCAGCAACGACTTCGACTACGCCTTCCGCCCCCACTCCGCGTTCATCCACCTCACCGGCGAACAGGGCAGCCACGCGGTCCCCGACAGCGTGCTCGTCCTGGAACCCACGGGCGGCGGGCACACCTCCGTCCTCTTCACCCGGCCCCGCTCACCGCGCGACGGCGGGCCCCACGGCACGGACTTCCACGCCGACCACCGGTACGGCGAGTTCTGGGTGGGCCGACGGCGGACCCTGGCCGAGACCTCGGCCGCCCTCGGGATCGAGGCCGCCGACCGTGAAGGGCTCCGGAGCGCCCTGAGCCGCCCCGTCCCGACCCGCGTGCTGCGCGGCGAGGACGCCCTGGTCGACGGGCTGGTCCCGGCCCAGCGCGCGGCGGACTCCGAACTCGTCCAGTTCCTCTCGGAGTCCCGCCTGGTCAAGGACGACTGGGAGATCGCGCAACTGCGCGCGGCCGTCGACAGCACCGTCGCCGGGTTCCACGACGTGGCGGGCGAACTGGAGCGGGCCACCCGGCTGGAGCGCGGCGAGCGGTGGATCGAGGGCACCTTCAACCGGCGGGCCCGGCTGGACGGCAACGGGCTCGGCTTCGAGACCATCGCGGCGGCCGGGGCGCACGCCTGCGTCCTGCACTGGATGCGCAACGACGGCCCGGTCCGCGCGGGAGACCTGCTGCTGCTCGACGCCGGTGTGGAGACGGACTCCTTCCACACGGGCGACGTCACCCGCGTCCTGCCGGTCGGCGGACGGTTCAGCGACGCCCAACGCCGCGTCTACGACCTGGTGTTCGCCGCGCAGTCGGCCGGAATAGCCGCCCTGCGGCCCGGTGCCCCGTACGGCGACTTCCACCGGGCCGCGATGGCGGTCATCGCCGAGGGGCTGGACTCCTGGGGCCTGCGGCCGTACGGCGCCACCGCCTCGACCCCGAAGGCGGACCTGTACCGCCGGTACACCGTGTGCGGCACCGGGCACATGCTCGGGCTGGACTGCCACGACTGCGCCGGGGCCCGCACCGAGACGTATCTCGGCGGACACCTGGAGCCGGGGCACGTCCTCACCGTCGAACCGGGGCTGTACTTCCAGCCCGACGACCTGACGGTGCCGGAGGAGCTGCGCGGCATCGGCATCCGGATCGAGGACGACTTCCTGATCACGGACACCGGGGCCGAGTGCCTGTCGTCCGGACTGCCGCGGGACTCCGACGCGGTGGAGGAGTGGCTGGCCCGGTCCTCCTGACGGGCGCCGCCGGGCCGCCGGACCCCGTGTCCGGCGGCCCCGTCCGCCCGGGAGAGCACCGCGGCACGAGCCGCCGCGGCACGCGACCCGGCGGACGTGGCCGGCCCCACGGGCGCCGGACTGGTCCGGCGCAGCGAGGAGTTCCCCCGCCGGCCGCGTCAACTCCCTCTTCTCGCTGGCCGGTTGTGCCGCCCCGGGCTCCTTCCGCGAGGCCCGGACGGTCCCCTCCGCCGACGCGCTGCGGGACGGCTCACCCTCGTGGCCCGGGAACGCGAGCACCGGCATGCCCCGACTGGTGCTGTGCCTGCGGGCGGGCTACTACGTCCACTGCTACGACGCGGACACCGTCGGTGCCGGCGCAAGCGCGGCAGGACGCCCGGCCGGTCCCCCACCGTGGCCTCCCTCCGGAGCCGGCCGGTGGACCGGGAGTCGATGAAGGACTCGTTGGACGACGTCCGGCCGGGCGGCAGCGGCCCCGGGCGTGCCGTCGCGCCGTCCTGGCGCTGGTGCCGGCGCGGCGCGGCGCGGCGACCGGTCGAACGATCCGGGGTGGATGGCCATGGCGTGCCGCGAGTGCTCCGGGCGGAGTCGGGGAGCTCCAGGTGGAAGTGGTGGCGGACGTCGATGTCCGGCTGCTCCGGATGGGCCACCGGGTTCCGGGTGTTGATGCGCCCATGACGGCGAGCCCGGCTTCCGGCACGCGTCGCCCTTGCGTCCGCCCGAAGGGGATGCCGAGGGTCCTCCAGCCGTACGAAGGCGGAGAAGTCGCCACCGCGGGCGATGCCGCAGCGCACCGGGCCGTCCCCCTCGACCCCGACGAACTGTCCAGGGCATGGCTGCACGAGGGCACGTCCTCCGGGTGACGGCTCGGCGCGGCCGGGCGGGCCGTCCGGAATGCGAGACGGCGTTGCCGGGGCGGGCCGCCCGTGCCAGCATCCGGGCCATGCTGCGTCAGCTCATTACCGGCCGCGGCGTGTCGGCACCGAGGTGACCTGGAGGCCATCCCTTCCAGGCGGCTCACCGCCCGCACGCAGACCTCTCGCACTCCGCGAGGGGTCTTTTTGCTTTCGGCATCCGCACCAACGGCCCCACCGGGCCGGCAGACCACGACAGGAAGCACCCGCCATGACCCACCACGACGCCACCGCGCCGGTCCTCGCCCTCCCCCGTCCGGAGCACGGCACCTCGTCACCCGGGGCGAAGCGGGCTCCCGCCGACGGTCCGTCGCCGTCCGCGGCGCCCGGGGCCCCCTCCTCCGCCGGCCGGCCGTCCGGGACACCCGCGCCGGCGCCCTGCGCGGCGTCCGGCCCGGCCGTCCGGCTCACCGTGACCGTCCGGCTCACCGTGACCGTCCGGCACAGCGAGGAGGCGCTGGGGCGGCTCGCGAGCACGCTTCGGGCCACACGGGTGCGGGAGTTGAGCTACGCGGTGTCCGGTGCCGCGCGGGCCACCGCCGTGGTCGTGGTGCCGCGCGCCGACGCCGGCCGGGCCGGGGCACGGCTGCGCCGCCTGGTGGACGTGCTGGCGGTCGCCGAGGCACCCGCCGGACGGTGACGGCGGCTCCCGCCGGTGTCACCGACCCTTCGGAGCGGACCGTCTCAGCGGGCCGCGGGGGAAGGGGACTTCGGTACCCGGTCGGAGCGATCGGCCCCGCACCCCGACACCGCGCGGACGGCCCCGCACCCAGACACGCCGCGATCGGCCCCGCACCCCGACGCCGCGCGGACGGCCCCGGCCCGGGACACCGCTCGCGGCCTGGAGCGCTGACGGGTACCTCCGCCGGAACCGGGACCGCGCGGGTCGGGAGGGCGGGGCCGATGCCAGGGGGTGGGGCCGGAGCCGGGAGCCGGAGCCGAGGATCGGGAGCCGGAGCCGAGGGCCGAGGGCCGTACGGTCGCGCCTGCGGCCCCCGCGCGGACGGCCGTCCGGACCGGGCGCGGTGACCGGAGTCATGTATCCGGGCCCCGGTGAACCAGGGGCAAGGTGACCGGCCCCACCTGCGCCGTTGCTCCATCCGGCCGCTCGTTCCCACCCTCCGGCCGGGGCGGGCCCCCAGCTCACGGGGCAGGGGCTCAGATGACACTTGTGCGGACGGCCCGCGTGTAGTGGGCTGTCCCGCATGACCAAAAAGAGCATGGCGGCCCTCACCGCGGCGCTGGTCGCGGCACCGCTCCTGGCGAGCATGCCGGGCCAGCGCGCGGTCGCCGCGGATTCCGGCGCCGATCGCGCCCCGCGCCGCACCGAGTCGTCCCTCGTCCACGGGGTGGACCTCGACACGGTGACGATCCCCGAACTCCAGGCGCGCATGAACCGCGGCTCGCTGACCTCGTCCGCCCTCACCCGGGCGTACCTGCGGCGCATCAAGGCCATCGATCCGAAGCTCAACTCGGTGCTCCACACCAGTCCCACCGCCCTGCGGGAAGCCGCCGCCAGTGACTCCCGGCGCCGCCGGGGAGCCTCGCGCGGACCGCTCGACGGCATCCCGGTCCTGCTCAAGGACAACGTCGACACCCGGGACATGCCGACCACCGCCGGGTCCCTGGCGCTGGCCGGGAAGCCACCGGCCAAGGACGCGGAGCTGGTGAAGCGGCTGCGCGCGGCGGGCGCGATCATCCTCGGCAAGGCCAACATGTCCGAGTGGGCCAACTTCCGCGCGGCCCGGCCCACCTCGGGCTGGTCGGCGGTGGGCGGCCAGACCCACAACCCGTTCGTGCTGGACCGCAACCCCTGCGGTTCCTCCTCCGGTTCGGCCGCCGCGCTCGCGGCGTCGCTGGCGCAGGTGGCGATCGGCACGGAGACGGACGGTTCCATCGTCTGCCCCGCCGGGATGAACGGCGTGGTCGGCCACAAGCCCAGCCTCGGGCTGGTCAGCCAGTCGGGCGTGGTGCCGATCTCCGCCGAGCAGGACACGGCCGGCCCCATGGCGCGCAACGTCATCGACACCGCGCTCACCCTCTCGGTGCTCGCCGGCCGGGACACCGCGCGCCCCGGCCACGGGCCCCGCTTCTCGGAGGCGGCGCTGCGCCCCGGCAGCCTGCGGGGCAAGCGGATCGGCCTGTGGCGGCTGCCGCTCGGCGAGGACGTGGACGCCCTGATGACCACCACCGCGGACCGGCTGCGCGCCGCCGGTGCCACCGTGGTCGAGGTGACCCCGCCCTACCAGGTGCGGCTGGCGGAGCTGGAGTTCCCGGCGCTGCTGACCGAGTTCCGCCGGGATATCAACGCCTACCTGGCCACCCGCGACGGGCCCCGGGACCTGGCCGCGCTGATCGAGTTCAACCGCTCCGCCCCGGCCGAGCGCACCTGCTTCGCCGGGCAGGAGCTGTTCGAGGAGGCGCTGGTCGCCCCGCCGGTCACCGACCCCGAGTACCGGGCCGTCCGGGCCGAGCTGAAGGACCTCTCCCGGCGGTCCATCGACGAGACGATGCGCGCCCACCGGCTGGACGCCATCGCCGCCCCGACCAACCCGCCCGCGTGGACGACCGACTGCGCGCGCGGCGACGACGACGTCATCCCGTCCTCGACCCCGGCCGCCGTCGCCGGATACCCGTCGCTGTCCGTGCCTGCGGGCTTCATCGGGGAGCTGCCCGTCGGTCTGCTGCTGATGGCGGGCGACCGCCAGGACGCGGAGCTGCTGTCGCTGGGCGCGGCGGTGGAGCGCCGACTGGACGCCTGGCAGGCACCCCGCTACCTGCCCACCCTGCCGTAGCCGGTCCCGGGCCCGCCGCCGGTGGCGACGGGCCCGGCCGGTGGCGCCCGCCCGTCGGCCCGGCCGGCGGACGGGCGCCGTCCGTCCCTCCCGTCCCCCGGGTCCGTCCGTCACCGGGTCCACGCTGCGGCGCGCGCGTCCGCCCGCCGGTACCGTCCGCGCCGCACGTCCGCGCCGCCCGTCCGGGGCGCACGTCCGGGGCGCGCGGACCCCGGGCGCGGGCGCCCCGGGAATGGGGGCCGACCGGCCCTAACGGCGGCGGGCCGGGCGCGGGGAGCATGGAGGGATGTTGCACAACGACGGTTTTCGCCCGCTGGACCGGCAGGAGTGCCTGCGTCTCCTGGCCAAGGTGCCGGTCGGACGGGTCGTGTACACGAGGCGGGCCCTTCCCGCGGTGCTGCCGGTCAATTTCGTCCTGGACACCGACGCGTCGGTGCTGCTGCGCACGTCGGCCGGATCGGACCTCGTACGCGCCGTCGACGGTTTCGTGATCGCCTTCGAGGCGGACGAGTTCGACATCGCGAGCCGGTCCGGCTGGAGCGTGGTCGTCACCGGCCCGGCCGCCGTGGTGACCGACCCCGAGCGGCACGAGCGGCTGCTGCGGACCGGCCCCCATTCCTGGATGCCGATCCGCGACGACGTCTTCGTCCGGATCGAGGCCGCGATGGTCACCGGCCGCGAGCTGACCGACCTCAGCGGCGGCCCCGGCTGAGCCGCGGGAGCGGCTGCCGCGGTGCCTCCCGGTCCTCCTCGGGGCGGGCCGCGGAGGCGCGCGGGGTCCGCCCGCCGTCGGGGCCGTAGCCGAAGCGGATCAGCAGGTGGGGGCTGTGACGGCGGCGGGGTTCGCCGACGGCGGCCCGCAGGTCCGGCCACTCCATCGCCTGGTGCAGCATCGAGGTGCGCACCCCGTGGCGGGTGGCGACCAGCAGCGCCCGTTCCAGGGCCTGTCCGGCCCGCAGCCAGTCCGTCCGCCGGTCGCGCGGGGTCCACAGCAGCGCCACCTGTGCGTGCCGTTCGAAGCGCAGCGCGGGCAGCCGCAGCCCGGCCGCCGGGCCGGTGAAGTCCCGCATGGGCATGCGTCCGGCGGCGTCGCGGGGGCCCAGGGAGGTGAACGGGATGCCGTAGCGGGTGTCCCGGCCGGGGGCGGTGATCCAGGCGCGGGCCTCGGCGCTGCGGGCCGGGTCGGCGGCGTTGCGGGCCTCGGCCAGCGCGGTGAGCCGGAGCAGGCGGCGGGTGCCCGCGTGGTCGGGGACGTCCAGGCAGGCGCCCTCGGCGCGGACGGCCGCGGCCATCCCGGAGACGATGTCGTCCGGTACCGGGCGGCCGGTGAACGGCATGCGGCTGGTGTGGCGCCGGGCGACGGACTCGTAGAGGTCCCGGTACGGCGCGGAGGCGGCGTCGGCGGCGCCGGTGAGGCGGACGGTCGCGAGCAGGTCGGGATCGTCCCGCTCGGGCAGGAGCCGTGCCTCGGTGGCCCAGCCGAGGTGGGCCGCGGCGACCCGCAGGTTCAAGACGGCGGCGCCGACGGAGAGGTACTGGGCACGGAGCAGCGGGTCGGAAACGGGCAGGCTGCGGCCCCGGTCGGCGCGGACGTGGAGGGTGCGGCTGCGGGCGTCCAGGCCGAACCGCCACGGCTGGGTGTTGTGGATGGACGGGGCCGCCACGGCCGCGTACAGCAGTGTCTCCAGGGCTGTCGCGTCGACTTCCGGCGGGCTCGCGGTGTCGGCTTCCGGTGTGCTCATGGCGGCTCCTCACAGACTGCCGGGTATCCCTCGGATCCCTCTGCCTGGCCCCAGCCTCCGCCCCGGACCACCCCGTCGACGAGGGCTCAGCGGGCCCTGTCCCGGGGCCACTGGTCCCCATCGGCCCGGCGGCGGGGAGCCCGCGCGGGGCCGGGGACAGCGGAACCCCCGGGGCACCGGTCACGTCCGGGCAGGGGCCGCCGGTCCGCGGCGCGGGCGGGGGTCCGGGCACGGACGGAGCCGTGTCCGGGCCCGGAGGGGTGCGGCCGCCCGCTCAGGTGGCCGGCAGGGCGGTCGCGAGCAGGACGACCCCGACGGAGCCGGCCAGCGAGGCCACCGCGAGCGCGCGGGCGAGGCGGGGACGGCCCTTGGCGTGGGCGAGTCCGTGCGCCGAGGCCAGCAGCATCACGACGGCGAACAGACCCAGCTTGGCGGCCAGGGTCCGGCCGTAGCCCGGCTCGGCGAGCGTGGCCCAGCCGACGTCCTTGTGCCACGCGATGGCCCAGCCGGTGCCCAGTTGCAGCGGAAGGAACAGGGCGCCGGTCAGGATGCCGAAGCGCCTGCCGACGTCGGCGGCGAAGCGGTCGCGGGGGCCCGGCTCCAGCAGCCGCCGGGCCAACGGCAGCACCAGCAGGGACAGCGCCAGCTGGCCGCCGACCCAGAGCACCGCGCCGGTGACGTGCAGGAAGCGCACGAGCTGCCAGGGGCCCACGGTGTCCGTCACGCGGCCCTCCTTCGATCCGTCGTCCGGCCCGTGCCGCGCAGGTCGGCGCAGCTCGACCGTGCCGCGCGCCCCGCCCTTCGCGCGGCGCGTGTCGCGGTCGGCAAGGGAGTGGTGTCCCGCGGCGGGGAACACCACTTCCTTGCCGTGGTGCCCCGCGGCCGGGAACACGGTCTCCACGAAGCCGCCCTGGGCGACGGCCAGGGCGAGCGCCGGGGAGCCGCCCGGACCGTCCGGCCGCGGCAGATGGGCGCCCTCCTCGCACACACGCTGTCGGGGACGGTGCCGACGATGTGGAGGGGGACGCCGCCGCCGGGCCCTGTGGCGACCACCCGGAGGCGGACCCGTTCCCCGGGGCGGGCGGTGAGGGGTGCCGCGGCGTACTGGACGGCGGTCCCGTCGAAGGCCCGGGCGTCGGGGGTGTTCCGCCGCATCCGCGCGACCTGGCCGCCGCCCGGGGTACCGAGGTGGAGCCGCGAGGGGACCAGGACGTCCTCCCGGTCCGCCTCGGCCGGTCCGGGCGGGTCGGTGATCACGGCGCCGTACATGCCGTCGGCGATGTTCTGGGGCATCGGTGTGGTGCCGCGGTGGTACAGCCGGGCTCCGGAGCGCTCCGTGCGGAAGCGGTGGACGAGCCGCTCGCCGGGGCGGAGGGCGCGCCTGGGCCGACCGGGCGGGAGCGCCCCGGCGTGGAAGTCGATGCCGTGGCCCGGAGCCGGGCGCCGGGAGCGGTGCCGGCGCCGGGCGTGGTGCCGGGGGCCGGGCGGGAACCGTGACCCCGGACGATGCCGTCGCCGGGGAGGGAGCGGGCGCCGGGAGCGGTGCCGGCGCCGACGGCGGTGCCGGGGGCCGGGCGGGAGTCGCGGCCCCGGTTGCCTGGCTCGGGGGCCGGAAGGCGGGCGTTGCCGGAGGCGGGAGTGGCGCCGGGGGCCGGGGCGGTGCGCCCGTCGACGTGCGGCGTCCCGCCGGACCCGGGCCATGGGTCCGGCGGGACGTCCGTACGGGGAGCCCGTCCGGGCGCGGCCCCACTGCCCGCGCCCGGTGCGGCTCCCCGCTCCGGAACCGGAGCGGCCTCGCGGCCCCGGTCCGGTGGCCGTCCGCGGGTGCCGTCCCGGGTCGTCGCGTCCCCGAGGGCCCCGCGGCCGGTCACCGTCCGCTCCGGCGGTTGCGTCCGGCCACCCGGGAGTCGGGGCAGACGTGGCCGACGGCCGGACGCCGACCGAGGCGGAGGATGTCGCAGACCGGCCGCCGTGCCCGTCGCGGCCAGGGGCGGGGGATGGCTCCGGGCCGGGACTGGTTGCGGTGGTCCATGTGCTGCCTCCGAAATCGATCAACGCCAGCCTGCCCCGGTCGGGGCGCCCGGCACAGCGCCGAGCGGCCCTCATCACAGGGCCATTGGTCCCTGTTGCGACGGGCGGGGCCTCCCGGCACCGGCGCGGAGGCGTCCGGCCCGGGGGCCGGGCGCCGCGGGCGTCCGCACCACCGCCGTTTCGGCGGGCACGGTGGCGGGCGCCGCCACGGTCTCCGGGCCGGGCACGCCGTGCGCGCGCCGGCTGCCGAGCCGCCGCGGCAGGCGGGTGACCGACCGGAGCGACAAGGTCCTCTTCCCGCCGCTCGCGGGCCGCGGTGCCGCCCGGCGGCACCGCGAGCCCCGCGCAGAACATCCTCGGCGTCCACGGTCATCGGGGGGACGGGCGTGGTTCCGGGGGCCTGTTACCTCCCGGGCCGCGGCCGGAGGCGGTCGCCGGGACGCCGC
This sequence comes from Streptomyces sp. SID8352, assembly GCF_009862265.1. Classification (GTDB taxonomy): domain Bacteria; phylum Actinomycetota; class Actinomycetes; order Streptomycetales; family Streptomycetaceae; genus Streptomyces. The sequence continues at coordinate 52,433 of NZ_WWGX01000023.1, forward strand.
TCCTGTCCCGGCCGCACGCCCTCACCGCCTGCCTGCCCTTCACGGCCCGGCCGTTCACCCGGCCGGTGCGCGTGCGGAGCGCCCGGTGGGCCGTCCGACCCGCCCGTGTTCGGCCCACCGGCGCCGCTCGCATGCCCGGCCGCCGTCCGGGTACGGCAGGCGGCCCGCGGAGCACCTGGGCGCCGGGCACGGCCTCCGACGGCCCGCTCCCGCCCCCGCGCGGCCGGGAGCGGGACCGGGCCCGGGACCCGTGGGAAGGCCCCCGGCGGCCGCGCGGTGCGGTCGCCGGGGGCCTTCCCGTACGGCCGCGTCCCCGTCCGCGGCCGTACGGTTCTCAGTCCTCGGTGTGGGCGAGCCAGAGGTCGGGGCCGAAGACCTCGTAGCGGACCCGGCGGGCGGGCACCCCGGCCCGCAGCACCTGGGCGCGGACATCGCGCATGAAGGGCAGCGGGCCGCACAGGTACACATCGGCGTCGGAGGGCAGTTCGAGGGCGCCGACGTCCATCAGGCCGGTGCGGGCGCCCGGTTCGGCGGCGGCGTCGCGCTCGTACCAGAACTGGGCCCTGGCGTCGACGAGTTCGTCCACGAGGCGGAGGGTCTCGGTGCGCAGGGCGTGGTCGGCGGGGCTGGTGTCGGCGTGCAGCACCCAGATCTCGCGACCGGAGCCGGCGGCGGCGAGCTGTTCGAGCATGCCGGCCATCGGCGTGCAGCCGATCCCGGCGGAGACCAGCACCAGGGGCGCCTCGGAGTCGTCGAGGACGACGTCGCCGAAGGGGGCGGACAGGGTCAGCTCGTCCCCGGCGCACACGGTGCGGTGCAGCAGGTTGGAGACCTCGCCCTCGGGCGCCCCGCCGTCGCCGGGGACCCGCTTGACGGTGATGCGGCGCAGCTCGCCCTCGGGGGAACCGGACAGGCTGTACTGGCGCAGCTGGCGCACGCCGTCGGGCATGCGCACCCGGACGCTGACGTACTGGCCGGCCCGGGCGGGCGGCACGGGGCCGCCGTCGGCCGGGCGGAGCAGGAAGGACACCGCGTCCGGGGTCTCCTCGCGGCGCTCGGTCACGGTCCACTGCCGCCAGGGATGGTGCGGGTCGACGTCGGCCTCGGTGTAGAGGCGGGCCTCGCGGGCGATGAGGGCCCCGGCCATCAGCCAGTAGACCTCGTCCCAGGCGGCGGCGACCTCGGGGGTGACGGCGTCCCCGAGCACGTCCGCGATGGCGCCGAAGAGGTACTTGTGGACGATCGTGTACTGGTCCTCGGTGACGCCGAGCGCGGCGTGCTTGTGGGCGATGCGGGACAGCAGGGCGTCCGGGCGGGCCCCGGGGTCGGCGAGCAGGGCCTGGGCGAAGGCCGCTATGGAGCCCGCCAGGGCCCGCCGCTGCTCACCGCTGGCCTGGTTGCCGCGGTTGAAGAGTCCGTCCAGCAGCTCGGGCCGGTCGGCGAACATCGTGCCGTAGAACCGCGTCGTGATCTCGTCCAGGGCCCCGCCGACGGCGGGCAGGGTGGCGCGTACGACGGCGGCGGACTCGGGGGAAAGCATGGGACTCCCTCTGGAGTACGGAAGTGGGGGGCGGGCGCCAGGTTCGGCGCCGCTGTATTCCGTCTATCACCCGTTCGGCCCACCCGGAGGGGCCGGAGAGCCGATCGAGGCCGAACGGCTTTTCCTGTCAGGCCGGTTGGGACGGACGGCGGGGGCGAACGAGGGCCGAACGGCCCTGGCACGGTGCCCGATGGTCCCGGCCGCCGGCCGGCCCGGCGGCGGGGAGGACGGTGACCGAGGTGACCCGCCGGCCCAGACTCCCCGGGAGCCGGGGCGGGTTCGGGTGGCGTCCCGGGGGCCGGGGCGGGAGGGGCGGCGGTTCACCGCGCGGCGGGAGTCGGGTGAGCGGGAGACGGGGGCGCCGGTCCGGGCGGGCGCCGCGGGAGCTCCGGACGGGGGCTCCGGGAAAGGGGGGCTGGACGGGGGCCGCAGGGCGCCGGGCGGGTCGTCCCGGCGGTACCGGCGGGCGCCACCGGGTGGACGCCACCGGCGCGACCGGGGCCGCACGGGCCCCGGGGAACGGACGGGCGCGGACGGGCACACACGGCGTCCCGGCACCCGGGCCCGCCCGGTACCCCGGCGCGCGGGGCTACGCCCCCGGTACCGGGACCTCCCAGACGAGGGTGGTGCCGCCGTCCTCCGGCGTGCTCCACTCCAGCTCCCCGCCGTGCGCGCGGGCCCGTTCGCCCATGTTGAGGAGCCCGCTGCGCCGTCCCCGGACGGGGATGCCCACCCCGTCGTCGCCGACGGTGAGCCGCAGGGTGCGGCCGTCGGTCTCCAGGACCACCTCGGCGCGGTGGGCGTCGGCGTGCCGGGCGATGTTGGTCAGCGACTCGGACAGGACCGCCACCACGTCGTCCGCGACGTCCCGGGGCACCTCGGTGTCCAGCAGCCCCTCCATGCGCAGCCCCGGGGTGAAGCCCAGCACCGGCGCCGCCTCCCCCACGACCCGCACGACGCGGGCCCGCAGGCCGGGCATCTCGTCGTCGTCGCGGGTGCGCAGGCCGAAGATGGTGGACCGGATGATCTTTATGGTCTCGTCGAGGTCGTCCACCGCCCGCAGGACGCGCTCCTTGGCGCCCGGGTGGTCGATGAACCGCCCGGCGCTCTGGAGGGTCATGCCGGTGGCGAACAGCCGCTGGATGGCCAGGTCGTGCAGGTCCCGGGCGATGCGGTCGCGGTCCTCCAGCACGGCGATCTGCTCGGCGTCCCGGCGCCGCTCGGCCAGCTCCATGGCGACGGCTGCCTGCGCGGCGAAGCCCAGCAGCGGGCTGGTCTCCTGCTCGTCGAAGGCGCTCCGTCCGGCCGCGCGGACCAGCAGGACCACCCCGCGCACGCCCTCGCTGGTGCCGATGGGCACGGCGACGGCGGGGCCGAGCCCGTCGAAGCGCGGCGGCCCGGCCGAGACGCGCCCGTCGCGGCCGACGTCGGCGCTGGTGACCGGGGCGCCGGTGGAGTAGGCGTGGCCGATCAGGCTGTCGTCGACGGGCAGCACCATGCCGCGGTGCGCCTCCGCCCGGTGTCCGATGGCGAGTTCCACGGTGAGCGCGTCGGTGTCCGGCATCGGCACCGCCACCACGGCCAGGGCCGCGCCGGAGATGTCCAGGGCGCGCTCCGCGATGAGCTGGAGCACGTCGGCCCGGTCGCCGCCGGACATCAGGGTGTGGGTGATCTCCGCGCTGGCCCGCAGCCAGCGCTCCCGGCGCCGGGACTCCTCGTAGAGGCGGGCGTTGTCGATGGCCACGCCCGCCGCCACGGCCAGCGTGGACAGGACGGACTCGTCCTCCTCGTCGAACCGGCCGCCGCCGCGCTTCTCGGTCAGGTAGAGATTGCCGAACACCTGGTCGCGCACCCGGATCGGCACCCCGAGGAAGGTGTTCATCGGCGGGTGGTCCGCGGGGAAGCCGTACGAGGCGGGGTGGTCCGAGAGCTTGGTCAGCCGCAGCGGTTCGGGGTGCCGGATCAGCTCGCCGAGGATGCCGTGCCCCTGCGGATAGGGGCCGATGCGGGCGATCTCCTCCTCGCCGAGGCCCACCGTGAGGAAGTCGGACAGCAGCCTGCCGTCCGGGCCGATCACGCCGAGCGCCGCGTAGTCGGCGTCCACCAGGACCGCCGCGGCCTCCACGATGCGCCGCAGCGCCTGTTCGAGGTCCAGTTCGCGGCCGACCGAGAGCACCGCCTCCAGCAGGCTGTGCACCCGGTCCCGGGTGCCGCGCGCCGCGTCCAGGCGGGCCTGCAGTTCCTCCAGCAGTTCGTCCAGCCGCAACTGCGGGAGCCGCATCCGGGCCTCCCCGGCCTCCCCCGCCTCTTCGAGGCTTCCCACCCGGTGATCCTCCCGGCCTTCGGCGCGGCGCCGGTCGAACACCGCTGTCGGGTGCCACCGTAACGGCCCGGCGGGGCCTCGCGGCACCCGGCCCCGCGGCCGTCCGTAGGGCCGAACGGCCCCCATCCGGGTCCGGGCGGCCCGTGGCGCCGCCTCGCGGACGGGCGGACCCTGGAGGAGAGAGGTTGTCCGCGGGACCGGAGGAGCGGGGACGCGCGGACCGGTGTCCGCCGGCCGGTCGCGGCGGCAGCAACGAGAGGAGTCGGCGCCATGAACTCCACCACCACCCTGGCCTCGGCCCTGCCCGCCGTGCACCGGGAACGGCTGATGGCCCTGGCCCGCGAGGTCTCCTTCGACCTGGGCAGCCGCCTGTTCGAGGAGGAGCGGCCCGCCGACCGGTTCTGGATCATCCGGACCGGCACGGTGGACCTGGACGCGCGGGTGCCCGGACGGCCCCCGGCGGTCATCGAGTCCCTGGGCCACGGCGAGCTGGTCGGCTGCTCCTGGCACTTCCCGCCGTACACCTGGCAGCTGGGCGCGGAGGCGGTGAGCCCGGTGCGGGCCTGGGAGTTCGACGCGGACGCCGTGCGGACGCTGTGCGAGCGGGACGCCGAGTTCGGTCGGGCGGTCGCCGTCTGGCTCGGGCGGGTGATCGCCCACCGGCTCCAGTCGGCCCGCGTCCGGCTCCTGGACCTCTACGCCCCGCACGGCAGCGGCAGCCTCTGACGGACCCGGCCCCCGGCTCCTCCGGCCGTGCGGGACCGGAGGAGCCGGGGGCCGCTCGCGCATGGCGGCCGGGCCCGGACACCGGGCACCGCCGGGACGGCGCGGCACCGCCCGGGTGCCGGAGGCGGTCCGGACGCGCTCCGGCGACGGTGCCGCCCGGGACCCGGGCCGCGGAACTCAGCCCCGCAGGCGGTCCTGGGCCTGGGTGGCGATGACCGCGGCCTGGATGCGGCGCTCCACACCGAGCTTGGCGAGGAGCCGGGAGATGTGGTTCTTCACCGTCTTCTCGGCCAGGTAGAGCCGCTGGCCGATCTGCCGGTTGGTGAGCCCCTCCCCGATGAGCGTGAGGATCTCCCGCTCCCGGTCGGTCAGACCGGGCAGGGCGTCCGGCTTCTCCTCGGGCCGCCGGCCGCCGCGCAGCCGGGCCATCAGTTTGGTGGTGGCGCTCGGGTCCAGCAGCGACTGGCCGCGGGCGACGGTGCGCACCGCCGAGACCAGGTCGGACCCCTGGATCTGCTTGAGCACGTAGCCGGACGCGCCCGCCATGATCGAGTCGAGCAGGGCCTCCTCGTCGTCGAAGGAGGTCAGCATCAGACACGCCAGCTCCGGCAGCCGGGAGCGCAGCTCGCGGCAGACGGTCACCCCGTCGCCGTCGGGCAGCCGCACGTCCAGGACCGCCACGTCGGGCCGCAGGGCCGGGACCCGTACGAGGGCCTGCTCCACGGTGGCGGCCTCGCCGACCACCTCTATGTCCGGTTCGTCGTTCAGCAGGTCGTGCACTCCGCGCCGTACCACCTCGTGGTCGTCGAGGAGGAAGACCCGGATCGGTGCATCCGGTCCGGCCTGCTCGGGGTCCGCCATCGGTGACTCCTTGTACTGTGTTCGGTTTCCACGGAAATGGTCCCCGATGGCGGGCAGGGGGGCCAGGGCCGGTCGGCCCACGCCGCCCCCGATCCGGGTTCCGGCCCGGGTCGGGACGCCCGCCGGTTCCGCTCTTCTTTCCCCCGGACAGGCGCGGGGGGTGTCAGGAGGGGCAGAATCGGAGCGAGGAGGCCCTGAGAGGAGACGGCGCGTGCGGGAGCGAGACTGGCTGCGCGGGGAGCGACGGCCTCCGAACCCCCTCGTAGGCGGGCGGCGGGCCGTACGGGCGGCCCTGCGGCCGATGACCGACGCGATCGCCTCGCGCCGCCGTCTCACCTGGCTGAACGAGGCGGGGCTGAGCATCGGCACCACGCTGGACCTGCGGCGCACCGCCGAGGAGCTGGCCGGGTTCACGGTGCCGGAGCTGGCCGACGGGTCCGCGGTGGACCTGCTGGACTCGGTGCTGCGCTTCCAGGAGGGCGACCGCGGCCTGAGCCGGGGCGCGCCGGCGCTGCGGGCGATGGCGGTCGCGGAGATCGACGGGCTGAACCTCGCGCCCGACCCGGTGGGCGAGCTGGCCGTGCACTCCGCCGTCCGGGTCGGCCAGCGCTGTCTGACGAGCCGGGAGCCGGTGCTGATCGCCCGGATGGAGCGGTCGGACTTCGCCGCCGTGGCCCCCACCGCGGAGTCCGGGGAGATCATGCGCCGCGCCGGGGTGCACTCCTACATGGCGGTGCCGCTGATCGCCCGGGGGGTGCTGCTGGGCCTGGCCGACTTCATCCGGGCGGGCAGCCGCGCCCCGTTCACCCCCGCCGATGTGGCGCTGGCCGTGGAACTGGCCTCCAAGGCCGCCCTGGCCATCGACAACGCCCGCCTCTACGGCCGCGAGCGCGACCACGTGGTGACCCTCCAGCGCGCCCTGCTGCCCCGTTCCAGCCCGGCCACCCCGGGGCTGGACGTCTCCTCCTGCTACACCCCCGCCGACGACCCGGCCGCCGTCGGCGGCGACTGGTTCGACGTGGTGGCCCTGCCCAGCGGGCGCACCGCCCTGATGGTGGGCGACGTGATGGGGCGCGGGCTGGCCGCCGCGGCGACGATGGGGCGGCTGCGCACGGTGGCCCGCACCCTGATGGCCCTGGACATCGCTCCCGAGCGGCTGCTGGCCCGGCTGGACCTGGCCGCCCGCGATCTGGAGGAGGACCAGGTCGCGACCTGTCTGTGCGCGGTCCACGATCCGATCGACGGCACGTTCCGGATCGCGAGCGCCGGTCATCCGCCGCCCCTGCTGACCGGTCCGGACGGCCGGGCGGAGTTCCTGCCGGTGCCCGTGGGGGCGCCGCTGGGCACCGGGGTGATCCCGTACGACCCCCTGGAGTGGCCGGTGGCGGAGGGGGCGCGGCTGACGCTGTACACGGACGGGCTGATCAGGTCGCGGGCGCACAGCATGGACACGCAACTGGAGCGGCTGCGGGAGGTGATCGGCCAGGGGGTGCCCTGCGACGGGACGATCTGCCGGGCGATCACCGACCGCATCGGCGCCGACCGGTCCGACGACGCGATCGTCCTGGTGGCCACGGCCCGGCCGCTGGTCCCGGAGTGCGACGTGTACGTGCGCACGCTCCCGCCGGACGGCAAGGCCGCCGGGCAGGCCCGTACCGCGGTGCGCGAGCAGTTGCTCAAGTGGGGACTGGAGGAGCTGGTGGACACCACGGAGCTGGTCGTCAGCGAGCTGGTCGGCAACGCCCTGCGGTACGGCAACGCGCCGGGCGAGCTGCGGCTGGTGCGCCACGAGCGGCTGTCGGTGGAGGTGTCCGACTCCGGTCCGGACCTGCCCCAGATCCAGCACGCGGACGTGAGCGACGAGAGCGGGCGCGGCCTGCAGTTGATCAACATGCTGTGCCGTCGCTGGGGGTCGTGCCGGACCCCGACCGGGAAGGTGGTGTGGGTGGAGCAGGACCTGCCCATGTTCCCGGAGGCAGACGTGACCTGACCGCCTCCGTCGGCCGCCCCGGCCCCGCCGGGCCCCGCCCCGTCCCCGCCTCCCCGTCTCCCCCGGCGTCCCCGTCCCCACCACCCCGGGGTCCCGTCCCGCGGTCTCCCCGGTCTCCCATGCCCGCCCCGGTCCCGTTCCCCGGCCCGGCCCGGTCCCGCGTCCCCCGGTCTCCCCGGCCCGATCCCGTCCCCCGGGCCTCCGGCGGCGTCCCGTCATCGGCCCGCGGTTCCTGGCTCCGCCCTCCGGCTCCCCCGGTCCCCGGCTCACCACTCCCGGCGCGCGGGGCCCGGGGGACCGCCCCACCGCGTCCGGCCCCCCGTCCCGCCGCCCGGAGGGCTACGCCGCCTCCTCGACCCGGCGGTGCCCGAACTGGGTGCGGTGCAGTTCGGCGTAGCGGCCGTCGGCGGCGAGGAGCTGGTCGTGGGTGCCCTGCTCGACGATCCGCCCGGCCTCGACGACCAGGATGCGGTCGGCCGCGCGGACCGTGGACAGCCGGTGGGCGATGACCACGGCGGTCCGGCCCGCGAGGGCCTCGCCGAGCGCCTCCTGCACGGCCGCCTCGGAGGTGTTGTCGAGGTGGGCGGTGGCCTCGTCGAGGATGACGACGCGCTGGCGGGCCAGCAGCAGCCGGGCGATGGTCATGCGCTGACGCTCGCCCCCGGAGAGCCGGTAGCCGCGCTCGCCGACCACGGTCTCCAGCCCGTCGGGCAGGGACCGCACGACCTCGGTGAGGCGGGCCCGGTCCAGTGCCTCCCGCAACGCGGCGTCGTCCGCGCCGGGGCGGGCCATGAGCAGGTTGGCGCGGATGGTGTCGTGGAAGAGGTGGCCGTCCTGGGTGACCATGCCGACGGTGTCCCGCAGCGAGCCGGCGGTCAGGTCGCGGACGTCGACGCCGCCGATCCGGACGGCGCCCCCGTCGGTGTCGTACAGGCGCGGCAGGAGCTGGGCGATGGTGGACTTGCCGGCGCCGGAGGAGCCGACGAGGGCGATGGTCTCGCCGGGCCGGGCGCGGAAGGAGACGCCGTGCAGGACCTCCTCGCCGCCCCGGGCGTCGAGGGTGGCGACCTCCTCCAGGGAGGCCAGGGAGACGCGGTCGGCGGAGGGGTAGCCGAAGCGGACCCCGTCGAACTCGACGGAGACCGGGCCGTCGGGGACGGGGCGGGCGTCCGGCTTCTCCTCGATGAGCGGTCGCAGGTCCAGCACCTCGAAGACCCGCTCGAAGCTGACCAGGGCGCTCATCACCTCCACCCGGGCCCCGGCCAGGGCGGTGAGGGGCGCGTAGAGCCGGGTCAGCAGCAGGGCCAGGGCGACGACGGCGCCGGCGTCCAGGGTGCCGCGCAGGGCGAACCAGCCGCCGAGCCCGTAGACGAGGGCCAGGGCGAGGGCGGAGACCAGGGTGAGGGCGGTGATGAAGGCGGCCTGGGCGGTGGCGGTGCGCACGCCGATCTCCGCGACGCGCCGGGCGCGGGCGGCGAACTGGGCGGACTCCTCCTCCGGGCGGCCGAACAGCTTGACGAGGGTGGCGCCGGGGGCGGAGAACCGCTCGGTCATCCGGGTGCCCATGGCGGCGTTGAGGGTGGCGGCCTCGTGCTGCATGCGGGCCATGCGGTGGCCCATCCGCCGGGCCGGGAGCACGAACACCGGCAGCAGGGCGAGGGCGAGCAGGGTGATCTGCCAGGAGAGGGTGAGCATGACGGCGAGGGTGAGCAGCAGGGTGACGATGTTGCTGACCACTCCGGAGAGGGTGTTGCTGAAGGCCCGCTGGGCGCCGATGACGTCGTTGTTGAGGCGGGAGACCAGCGCTCCCGTGCGGGTCCGGGTGAAGAAGGCGACCGGCATCCGCTGCACATGGTCGAAGACGGCCGTGCGCAGGTCGAGGATGAGTCCCTCGCCCAGGACGGCGGAGAGCCTGCGGGAGACGACGCCCAGCGCGGCCTCGGCGACCGCGATGAGCGCGATCAGCAGGGCCAGGCGGACGACGGTGTCCTCCTCGCCGCCGCTGACGATGACGTCCACGACCCGGCCCGCGAGGACCGGGGTGGCGACAGCGAGCAGGGCGGTCGCCATGCCGAGCAGCACGAAGCGGATGATGCGGGCGCGGTGGGGGCGGGCGAAGCCGGCGATGCGGCGCAGCGTCGCGCGGGTGAGGGGGCGGCGTTCCGGCTCGGCGGTCATGACCGTGCGCAGTTGGCTCCAGGCCGTGGTTTCCATGCTCATGCCGGGGACCCTAGAACCTGAACTTTGATCGAGGTCAAGGCGATGCGCGCGCCGCGACGAGCGGAGGGCCGCCTCCGCCGGAACGGGGGTACGGAAGGAGTCCCCTGCGCGCCGGGGCCCGGGGACCATACCGGGGCAAGGGCCCTTTCCCGGCCGGGAACGGGCGACGCGCGGCGCCTTGGCCGGAATCTCGGCCCGGCCCCTGTCGAGCCCGGCGCGCTCACGAGATATCTTGATGTCGAGCAATGTTGCAGACGTGGAGCGGAGCACCCGGTGACTGACTCGACCATCATCTACACACACACTGACGAGGCCCCGGCCCTGGCGACGTATTCCCTCCTGCCGGTGATCCGGGCGTACGCCTCGCAGGCGGGTGTCGCCGTCGAGACCCGCGACATCTCGCTGGCGGGCCGGATCATCGCCGTGTTCCCGGAGTACCTCACCGAGGACCAGCGCGTCCCGGACGCCCTGGCCGAGCTGGGCGAGCTGGCCAGGACACCGGCCGCCAACATCGTCAAGCTGCCGAACATCTCGGCGTCCATCCCGCAGCTCAAGGCGGCCGTGGCCGAGCTCCAGGGCCAGGGCTACGCGCTGCCGGACTACCCGGACGACCCGAAGACCGACGAGGAGCGCGAGATCCGCGCCCGCTACGACAAGGTCAAGGGCTCCGCGGTCAACCCGGTGCTGCGCGAGGGCAACTCCGACCGCCGCGCCCCGGCCTCGGTGAAGAACTACGCCAAGACCCACCCGCACCGCATGGGTGCCTGGTCCGCCGACTCCAGGACCAACGTCGCCACCATGGGCGAGAACGACTTCCGCTCCACGGAGAAGTCCGCGGTGATCGCCGAGGACGGCTCCCTGCGCATCGAGCTGGTCGGCGACGACGGCACCACCACCGTGCTGCGCGAGTCCGTGCCGGTGAAGAAGGACGAGGTCGTCGACGCCTCCGTGCTGCGCGTCGCCGCGCTGCGCGAGTTCCTCACCGAGCAGGTCGCCCGCGCCAAGGCCGAGGGCGTGCTGTTCTCGGTCCACCTGAAGGCCACCATGATGAAGGTCTCCGACCCGATCATCTTCGGCCATGTGGTGCGCGCCTTCTTCCCGAAGACGTTCGCCCAGTACGGCCAGGCACTCGCCGCGGCCGGTCTGAGCCCCAACGACGGCCTGGGCGGCATCTACAAGGGCCTGGAGGCACTGCCCGAGGGCGCCGCGATCAAGGCGTCCTTCGACGCCGAGCTGGCCGAGGGCCCCGAGCTGGCCATGGTCGACTCCGACAAGGGCATCACCAACCTGCACGTCCCCTCGGACGTCATCGTCGACGCGTCCATGCCGGCGATGATCCGCACCTCCGGCCACATGTGGGGCCCGGACGGCCAGGAGCACGACACCCTCGCCGTCCTCCCGGACTCCTCCTACGCCGGTGTGTACCAGGCCGTCGTAGAGGACTGCCGCGCCAACGGCGCCTACGACCCCTCGACCATGGGCTCGGTGCCCAACGTCGGCCTGATGGCGCAGAAGGCCGAGGAGTACGGCAGCCACGACAAGACCTTCGAGATCCCCGCCACCGGCACCGTCCGGCTGGTCGACACCAACGGTGTCGCCGTCCTGGAGCAGACCGTCTCCGCCGGTGACGTCTTCCGCGCCTGCCAGACCAAGGACGCCCCGATCCGCGACTGGGTCAAGCTGGCCGTCACCCGCGCCCGCGCCACCGGCGACCCGGCGGTCTTCTGGCTGGACGAGGGCCGCGCCCACGACGCCAACCTGATCGCCAAGGTCCGGGAGTACCTGGCGGAGCACGACACCGAGGGCCTGGACATCCGTGTCCTCGACCCGGTCGCGGCGACCCGGTTCTCGGTGGAGCGCATCCGCCGGGGCGAGAACACCATCTCGGTCACCGGCAACGTGCTGCGCGACTACCTGACGGACCTGTTCCCGATCCTGGAGCTGGGCACCAGCGCCAAGATGCTTTCGGTCGTCCCGCTGATGGCGGGCGGCGGCCTGTTCGAGACGGGCGCCGGCGGCTCCGCCCCGAAGCACGTCCAGCAGCTCGTCAAGGAGAACTACCTGCGCTGGGACTCCCTGGGCGAGTTCTTCGCCCTGGTGCCCTCGCTGGAGCAGTACGCCGGGACCACCGGCAACACCCGGGCCAAGGTCCTGGCCGACGCCCTGGACCGCGCCACGGCGACCTTCCTCAACGAGGACAAGTCACCGACCCGCCGCGTCGGCGGCATCGACAACCGCGGCAGCCACTTCTACCTGTCCCTGTACTGGGCGCAGGAGCTGGCCGCCCAGACCGAGGACGCGGAGCTGGCCAAGACCTTCGCGCCGTTCGCCGAGACGCTCGCCGCCAACGAGGCGAAGATCGTCGAGGAACTGAACGCGGTGCAGGGCGAGCCCGCCGACATCGGCGGCTACTACCAGCCCGACCCGGCCAGGGCCGCCGCGGTGATGCGCCCGTCGGCCACCTGGAACGAGGCGCTGGCGAACCTCGCCTGATCCCGCCCGCTCCGTCCGCCCCGCGCCCGGCCCCGGCCGGACCGGCGCGGACCCCGGCACCCCGTTCCCGCCGCGGCGGGGGCGGGGTGCCGCCCGTTCACCCGCCCGCGCCCGCCGCCGACCCCTGGAGCCACCGTGGCCGATGTGCCCACCACGTCCAAAGCGTCCTCCGGCGGCGAGGACTTCGCCCTGCTCGCCGGTGCCCCCGAGTCACCGGTGATCCTGCACGTACCGCACTCCTCACGGCGAATTCCGGCCAATGTCCGCCCCGGCATCGTGCTGGACGACGCGGCGCTGGAACGGGAGCTGGACCACATCACCGACGCGCACACCGACGCCGTCGCGGAGGCCGCCGCCGCGCTGGCCGGCACCACGCCCTGGCGGTTCGTGAACCGGACCTCCCGGCTGGTGACCGATCCCGAACGGTTCCCGGACGAGCGGGAGGAGATGGCCGCCGTCGGCATGGGCGCCGTCTACACGCGGACCACGCACCGCGAACCGCTGCGGGCCGACGGCGCCGATCCGGAGCCGCTGCTCGCCCGGTACTTCCGGCCGTACGCGCGGGCGATGGCCGACGCGGTCGCCGGGCGGCTGGCCGCCACCGGGCGCGCCGTCGTCCTCGACGTGCACTCCTACCCCACCGAACCGCTGCCGTACGAGCTGCACGGGACGGGACCGCGCCCGCCGGTCTGCCTGGGCACCGACCCCTTCCACACCCCGCCCGGGCTGCTCGCCGCCGCGCGGGAGGCGTTCGCGCCGTGCGGGCAGACCGGGCTCGACAGCCCGTTCGGCGGGACGTACGTGCCGCTGGAGTTCCACGGGCGGCATCCCGGGGTGAGCGCGCTGATGGTGGAGATCCGCCGGGACACCTACATGACGGAGCCCGGCGGTCCGGTGCGCGGCGGTGCGGACGGTCCGGGGCTGCGTCGCCTCGCCGCGGCCCTGGCCGCGCTGGCCGACGCGGCGTCCGCCTGACCGCGCGCCCGTCCCTCCCGGTGCGGTCCCGGCCCCGTCCAGGTGCGGTCCCGGTGCGGTCGGCGCCGCTCGCCGACCGGCGCGGCGGGCACACCGGGCGGCTTTTCGCGCGACGGCGCGCCGGGGCGCGGCGAGGACGGGGGCACGACGCGGGAACCCCGGCGCCGACAGAGCGGCCGGGACCGCCGGCCCGCCCCGCGCCCGGCGGCCGGTCAGGCCCGCAGCCACTCCGTCACGACCACCTCTCCCCCGGTGCGCAGCCGCAGCGCGAACGGCCCGCTGGGCGGCGCCCCGCCGGTGAACCGGCCGAGGTCGTCGGCGGTGAGCCGGACGGGGGCGCGGGGTCCGCTCAGCACCTCGATCCGGGCGGGGCCGGGCGGCAGCAACTGGCCGATGAGGCCGTCGGAGGTCACCTCGACGTCGACGGTCACGGCGTCGGTGCGGAAGGTCAGCATCCGCGGCGGGTCCGCCTGGCCCCGTACGGGGAGGGCGTCGACGAGCGAGTCGAAGGTCAGCTCGGCGATCCGGGCGTCCAGGTCCCGCAGGGCGTACGCCTCGACGGCGACGCGGCGCAGCGCGGCCGGGACCGGGTCGAGGACCGCGGCTGCCCGCCGCAGCTCCTCCTCCAGCAGTGCGTCGTCCGCGTCGTCGGTGGTGCCGCGGTCCGGCGGCGCGCCGTCCGCGCGCGCACCGGCCGGCGGCTCCCGGTGCGGGAGCGGCCCGCGCCGGCGGGTCCCGTCCGGGCGCTCCCCGTCCGGGGCCCCGCCGCCCGGTCCCTTCCCCCCGGTGCGCGGGCGCGGGTCCGGGTCCCCGGGGCCTCCGCCCCGGCCGGGCCGGTCGTCGTGCGTGCCGTTCATGCGGTCCCCCGTGATTCCAGTCGGGCCCGCAGCCTGCGCAGACAGCGCTGGCGCATCGGCCCGATGCTGCCCACCGCGATCCCCAGGGCGGCGGACACCTCCTGATAGCTGGGCGGCGGCGAGGCGATCAGCACCCGCAGCAGCTGGCGGCAGCGCTCGCCCAGCTCCTCGAACTCCTGCCAGAGCCGCCGGACCCGCTCGGAGCGGTCGGCGGCCTCCTCGGAGTCGAGCACCGACTCCTCCGGCGTGGGGTCCTCGCTCGGCCGGTCGAGCAGGTGCGGGTCGTCGGTCGGCGTCCACCGCCGCGCCGCCTTCAGCAGTTTCAGCGACTCGTTGCGGGCCGTGCTCGCCAGCCAGGCGCCGGTCTTCTCCGGTTCGCGGATGCGCTCCAGGTTCTGGGCGAAGCGGAACCAGGCGGTCTGGTAGACCTCGTGCGCGTCGGCGTCGGACAGCCCGTGCGAGCGCGCCACCGACCAGACCAGCGGGCCCAGCCCGTCCACCAGGGACCTCCAGGCCGCGGCGTCCCCGCCGGCGGCCGACCGGACGAGCGCCCCGACATCTGCACGGTCCACGGCCCCACCCCTCGTGTACGACACGTCATCGTACGACGGCCGCCGGGCGGTCCCGGCCGGGGCGCAGCCGCTCACGAGGTCCCCCCGGGGGCGCCGACGGGAACCGCGCGCCAGGTGGGCGGGAGCAGGGCCGGCACATGGGCGCCGCGGACCTCGGCGTACCCGCTGGCCGCCAGCACCCTTCTGCGGGCGGTCCGCGGATCGCGCATGCCGCGGGCGGTCATGTGGGAGGCGATCAGCCCGGCGGCGACGGGGGTCGCGAAGGAGGTCCCGCTCCACTGGGCGGGCCCCTCGAACATCACCTGATCGGGTTTGGCCGGAGCCTCGCCCGGCTCGCTCAGCAGCCCGTGGTGGCGTGGGTGGCGGCAGGTGCAGGCGTAACCGAAGCCGTAGCGGCAGTCGTCGTAGGTGGAGTGCCGGTAGACGTACGGCACGGGCGCCGAGAAGCCGGTGAGGGCGCTGGTCAGCCGCTCGCCGGGGGCGTAGGCCCGCACCCAGCGGCCGTGGTTGGTGAAGCAGGCGCCGTACTCGCCGTCGGAGCGCAGCGCGCCGACCGACAGGACGCAGTCCCGCCAGCCGGGCAGGTCGGCGTAGGCGGCGGGCCAGAACGGGGTGGCGCCGCCGTTGTTGCCGGCGGCGGCGACCAGCAGGGTGCGCCGGGTGCGCAGCTCCTCCATGAAGGCGTGCACGCCGAGCAGGCCGTCGGCGCGGCCGTTGGAGGTGCCGGCGGAGAGGCTGAGCACGTCGGGCCAGCCGTCGCGGTCGACGGCCTCGAACAGCCGCTCGCCGAACTCGGACTCCAGGACCGCCCCCGCGTCGTTGAGGCAGCCCCGGACGGTGACGTCGGTGTTGGGGGCGACGGCCGCGATCAGCCCGGCGATGAAGGTGCCGTGGCCCGCGTACTGGGCGAGGACGCCGTCCTCGCCCAGTACGCGCTCCTGGACGTCGCCGGTGGTGCGGGCGAGCGGCGGGTAGGACCGGTAGTCGTGGGTCAGCCCGTTGTCGACGACCAGGACGCGGACGGCGGTGGCCGGGTCGTACGGCGTGGCGGCGGGCGCCGGGTTGGCCGGCTCGCCCGGCGGCACCGGGACCGGTTCGTCGCCGGGGCAGGCGTTGACGGCGATGGAGACGACGTGGTTGCGGCTGACCAGGCGGCGCCCGGCGCGGCCCTCGGCGGTGCGCAGGGAGCGCAGGGCCTGGGCGACGGCCGGGTCGCCCTCCGGCACGCCCCGGCCCGGGTCGGCGACCCGGATGCGGGTGACGCCGGTGCGGCCGGGGCCGGGACCGGCCCGGCGGACCTGGTCCTGGGCCAGCTCGGGCACGGCGGTGAAGTGCGCGCGGACGGTGTCCTCGACGAGCCGGGCCTCCTCGCCGTCACGGGCGAGGACGACGCCCTTCTCGTAGAAGAACTCGGCGGCGTCGTCGGGGCCCATGACCAGCGGGACGTCCGGCATCGAGCGCTGGATCTGGTCGAACTGCTCGCGGAATCGCTGTGGTGCCATGGCGTGTCCTCACTGAGCTGGGTCGTGACAGCGCGGTTGGGGCCGCGGCGGCGGCCGTGGGACGGTTCGTCAATCAGAGTGCGCCGGTGGACGGTTGATACAGACACCGCTCTGTGGGGCGCGGTTGCGGAGCACTACCATCCGTGGGGTGACAGCGGGAGACGAGTCGGTTCTCGAACTGCTGCCCATGGTCTTCGCCGCCCCCGGCGAGGCGCTGGCGCGGGCGGAGGAGGTGCTCGACTCCTCTCCGCCGCCGCTGCACGCGTCAGTGGCGCACCAGGTGATCGGCATCTGGCAGCGGGACTTCGGGGACCTGCGGCGCGCCCTGGAGCATCTGCGGCGCGCCCGTGAGCTGGCGGCGCGTGCCGGGTCGGCCGGGCGCGAGGCGGACGTCCTGGCCACGCTCGGGGTGGCGCTGGTGCACAGCGGGCGGACCCGGGAGGGGCTGGCCGCCTTCGAGCGGGGCGCGGCCCGGGTCACCGGGCACACCAGGGCGCGGGTGCTGTTCCGGCGGGCGTACGTGTGGTGGGTGCTGGGGCGGCACGGGGAGGCACTGGAGGACGTGCGGCGGGCGATCCCGGTGCTGCGCCAGGCGGACGACGTGATCTGGACGGCGCGGGCGCTGACCCTGCGGGCGACGGTGCACCTGTCGCTGGGGGCGGTGGAGCGGGCGGACGCGGACTTCACGGCGGCGGAGGCGCTGTGGGGCACGACCGGCCAGGAGCACGACAAGGCGGACGCGGTGGAGAGCCGGGGGCTGGCGGCGTTCCGGTCGGGGGACGTGCCGGCGGCCCTGCGGCTGCTGGACGAGGCCGGGGAGCGCTACGCGAAGCTGGGCACGCCCACGTTCATGCTGACCATCCGGCGCTGCGAGGTGCTGCTGGCGGCCGGGCTGGCCCCGGAGGCGCTGGCGGAGGCGGACGCGGCGACGGCGGCGCTGGACGGCATCGGCGGGCAGTCCACGCGCCGGGCGGAGCTGCTGCTGGTGGCGGCGCGGGCGGCCCGGACCGCGGGCTTCACCGAGACGGCGACGGACCGGGCCGCCTCGGCGGTGCGCCGGTTCGCCCGGCAGCGGCGCTCCTGGCACGAGGCGCACGCCCGGCTGGTGCTCATCGAGGCCCGGGTGGCGGCGGGGCAGGGCTCCGCGCGGCTGGTGGCGGACGCGGCGGCGGTCGCGGAGCGGCTGGCCTCCTTCGGGGCACCGGCCGCGCCGGAGGCCTCGCTGCTGGCGGGTCGGATCGCGCTGGGGCTGGGCCGGACGGCGGTCGCCGAGCGGCATCTGGCGCGGGCGGCGCGCAGTCGGCGCAGCGGGCCGCCCCCGGCGCGGATGACGGGCTGGGCGGCGCAGGCGCTGCGGGCCCGCGCGGCCGGGTCCACGCGGGGGGTGCTGGAGGCCTGCCGCCGGGGGCTGGACGTGCTGGACGACCACCGGATGACGCTGGGCGCCCCGGAGCTGCGGGCGCGGGCCACCGCGCAGGGGGCGGAGCTGGCGGCGATGGCCCAGCGGGCGAGCCTGGTGACGGGCGGGGCGCGGCGGCTGCTGGTGTGGAGCGAGCGGTGGCGGGCGACGGTGCTGTCGGCGCCCCCGGCCCGGCCGCCGGCCGATCCCGTGCTGCTCAGCGCGCTGACGGCGTACCGGGAGATCGCCGCCCGCGCCCTGGCGGCCCGGACCGGCGGCGGCCGTCCGGCTCCGGCGCTGGAGCGGGAGCAGCGGCGGTTGGAGCGGGAGATCCGCTCCCGCACCCTGCACATGCGCGGGGAGGCGCCGGGCGGCGGGGCCATGTTCGAGGTGGACCGGCTGCTGCGGCGGCTGGGCGAGGACGTGCTGCTGGTGGAGCTGGTGGTGCTGGACGGGAGGGTGCACGTCCTGCTGTGCGGCCGGGGGCGGGTGCGGCGGTTCCCGGCCGGGACGTCCGCGGAGGCGGAGCGGGAGGCCGAGCATGTGCAGGCCGGGCTGCGGCGGCTGGCCCATCCCGGGGCGGAGGCCCGGCTGCCACTGATCGAGGCGGCGGGGGCGCGGCTGCAGGAGCTGCTGCTCGGCCCGGCGGCGGCGCACCTGGGGTCCGGTCCGGTGGTGATCGTGCCGCCGGGGCGGCTGCACCGGGTGCCGTGGGCGCTGCTCCCGGCACTGCGGGAGCGGGTGCTGAGCGTGTCGCCCTCGGCGACGAGCTGGCTGCGCGCCCGGGGGACCGCCCCGCCGCCCGGTGGCCGCCGGGTGCTGGTGCGCGGCCCGGGGCTGGCGGGGGACGGGGCCGAGGTGCCGGAGCTGGCCGCGCGCCGCGGTGCCGCCGGCGGGACCGGCGGGCGGGCGGCGGAGCGGGACGGCGTCGTGCTGGAGGGGGCCGCGGCGCGGGTGCCGGAGGTGCTGCGGGCGCTGGACGGCGCGGCGCTGGCGCACATCGCGGCGCACGGCACCTTCCGGGCGGACAGCCCGCTCTTCTCCTCGCTGCGGATGGCCGACGGGCCGCTGATCGTGCACGACCTGGAGCGGCTGGACCGCTCGCCGTACCGGATCGTCCTGTCCTGCTGCGACACCGGGCGGTTCGCCTCGGTGGGAGCGGACGAACTGCTCGGGCTGGTGACGGCGCTGCTGCCGCTGGGCACCGCCGGGGTGGTGGCGTGCGGGGCACCGGTCAACGACGCGGCGGTGGTGCCGCTGATGCTGGCGCTGCACAAGGGGCTGGACGCCGGACTCTGTCTGGCGGAGGCGTTGCGGGACGCGCGGGCGGCGCTTCCGGGGGACGCGACGCATCAGGCGACCGGATGGGCGTTCTCCGCCTTCGGCGCCGCCTGACGGTGCAGTTGACGCGGTTGACATACCGTCAGCGACGGTCGATCGTCGATACCGCCGCCCGGACGCGCGGCGCACGGGTGGCCCGAACCCGTCGTCGGCGGGGGGACCGGGCATTACTCTGCGACCACGGCACGAGGCACGGGGGACGTGATGAGCGACGAGTACGGTGTGTACCGCGACGCGATCCGGGGGACGTGGCAGGACTGGTGGGTGGCCTGGCCGCTCAGCCGCCGCATCGCCCTCGGCGACGTGCTGCACGGTGTGCGGTGGCGGATCCGCCCGGCCGGCACCCTGACCGACCGGGGCGTGCCCTTCACCGCGCGCCCCGGGACACCGCACAACGACTACACCTATGACGCCCAGGGGTCGGCGACCGTCCGCTTCAAGGCCGTCGGCACCGCCGCGGCCGGATTCAGCGCCCTCGCGGACGCCGACGCCGGCGCCCTGGTCACCTTCCGCAGTACGCACGGCGTCCTCGTCGTCTTCCAGGGGCTCACGGAGACGGGCGTCAGCGACGAGCCGGCGCTCGCCGCGGAGCTGGTCCGGCTCGGCTGGGAGAAGTGGGACGACTCCTACTACGCCGTCAGCCAGGTGGTCACCGCCGACACCGGCGCGGTGCTCAGCGCCGCGGGCACCGACGCCTCCGCCGAGCTGCGGCTGCGCGCCGCCGCGGGGCCGGCACCGGTGGGCCTGGCCGACCTGAGGGGCGGGGTGACGCTCGCCCGGGCCTCCGCGCTGGGCCTGAAGTGGACGGGACTCGAACCCACCCCGTTCTTCCGGGTGATCCGGCTGCGCCGGGACTGGCTGCGCCGGGTCGGTTCCGACTACGGCCCGCCCCAGCCCGGCCGGGGCGCAGCGCCGGTGCCCGTGCCGCCGCTGCTGCTGGAGGAGGCGTGGGACGACCCGGCGGCGGTCGTCGAGCACGCCCCGGCCGGCGAGCAGCCGCTGTCCGAGCACGAGAAGTGACGGTCACGGCTCCGCGCACGGCCACGCACACCTCCGTCGGCATCCGCATCTCCCCCGGCACCGACGGGACCGAGCCCTACCGGGCGCTGCTGAGCGTGGACGGGGGCTCGGACGTGGACGTGCCGTTCCGCACCCCGGCGGACATGGAGCGGTTCGCCGGGGTCTTCGAGCGGGACGCCACCGCGGCCGAGCGGCAGGCGGCCGGGGAGGCGTTGTTCGAGGCGCTGCTCGGCGGGGCGCTGAACACGATCTGGCGGGATGTGCTGGCGGCGGCCGACCCGGACCGTCCGGCCCGGCTCTGCCTCGATGTGCGCCCGACGGAACTGCGGCACCTTCCCTGGGAGTTGCTGCGCTCCGACGGACGGTGGCTGTTCCGCCGGCCGGACCTGCTGTGCCGTCGGGGCACCGTGGCGGCCGGGGCCGCGGAACCCGACCCGCAGGAGGAACTGGGGCCGCTGCGGGCCCTGGTGGTGCTCTGCAACCCGAGGGAGCACCGGCTGCTCGCGGAGAAGGAGCTGGCCTGGATCAGCGGCACCTTCGACGGACTGCCCGGCGCCACCCACGTGGAAGTGCTGGACGGGCCCAGCCGGGCCGAGCTGGCCGACGGCATCGACCAACTGCGTCCCCACATCCTGCACTTCATCGGCCACGGGATGCCCCTGCCGGGGCGCGGGACGGCGCTGAACTTCAACTGGCGGGCGGCCCCGGACGGCCCGCGCGACTGGAGCCTGGACGCCGGACAGATCGCGGACCTGACCCGCTGGCAGCCCCATCTGGTCGTCCTCAACGCCTGCCGCACCACCGACTCCGGACCCGCCGTCGGCACCGGTGAACGGGTGCGCGGCCTCGCGGACGCCTTCCTCGACGCCGGGGCGCGGGCGGCGGTCTCCGTCCAGGCGGACGTCGACTCGCCGGACGCGGTGATCTTCTCGTCCCGCCTGTACCGGGCCATCGGCGGAGGCACCCCGCTGGACGAGGCCGTCGCCCTGGCCCGCACCGACCTCGCCCGGCACGAGGAACGGCCCAGCGACGCCTGGGCGCTGCCGGTCCTGATGACCCGGACTGCGCCGGAGGAGGTGCTGCCCATCGTGCACACCCCGCCGCCGCCCTCCACGGTGGACGCGATCCGGCGGCACGGGACCTACGAACGGCTGCGCCGCTTCGTGGGCCGCTCGGCGGAGCGCCGGGCCGCCTGGTGGGCGCTGGACCCGCCGGTCCGGGGCGGCGAACCGGGCACCGGGCACCCCGTCCTGGTGATCAGCGGTCACTCGGAGACGGGCGCCCCCCAGACCGGCAAGAGCCTGCTGGCGGACTGGTGCCTGGCGGTCTGCTTCCTGCGCGGCCACCGCGCGGTCTCCGTCAACCTGTCCGGTGGCGCCAGGGACTGGCTGACCGTCCTGCGGGAGATCCGGCTGCAGGTGGTGTCCGAAGCCCAGTTGACTCCGCTGCCCGCCGAGGCGTTCGCGGACTTCGACGCCGCCCTGGAGCGGCTGCTGCCCGCCGCTCCCGGTACCGGCGGCGCGGAGGACGGCGACCCGCTGTCGGTGGACGGGCCCCGGTTCGACGACGAAGCGGGACGCGCCGACGAACGGCGGCACGAGATCGTGGACCGGCTGCTGGGCGGGCTCAGCAAGGGCGCGGGCGGCGCCCCCATGGTGATCACGCTGGACCAGGCCGACCGCATCCAGGCGGAGTTGTTCACCGGCTGGCTGTACGAGCGGCTGGTGCTGCCCATCGCCCGGGGCGACGCGGCTCCGCTGCGGCTGGTCCTGGTCGCGTCCCGGGAGTGGGTCGCCGACGCCCTCCCCCGCGCCGACCGGCACCTGATCGGCGAGGTCTCCCTCGGGGACTTCGAGAGCTCCCAGCTGATGCGCCTGGTGCGGGCCTTCGGCAACCGGCTGGGGTACCCGGTGGACGAGCGCGTCCAGAACATCGTCATGCAACTGCAGGAGATGAATCCGTACACCCGGGTCGACATCTTCGGCCTGCTGATGAGCGTCTTCTCGGATTGGTACTCCGCCGCCGAGCGGGGCGCGTGATGGTCGACGCGGAGAGGGGGGGCACGATGGCCGGAGCGGCCGACGACATCGTCCGGCGCCTGGCGGGCGGGGAGAGCCTGGAGGAGATCGGCCGGTCGCTGCGCCCTCCCGCCTGGCGGCCCCTGCTGCGTGCCTGCGCCGTGGCCCACACCTTCAACGGCACCCTGTTCGAGGGCGTGCTGCGACCGTTCGCCGCGCGGTCCGGCGACGCCGGTCCGCCGACGCTGGCGGAGCTGGTGGCGGCGCGCGCCGTGGTCCCCGCCGACGACGGCACCGGGGCCTACTGCCTGCCCCACTCCGACCGCGCCGCCTACTTCCTGGAGTGGTTCGAGCCGCCCGCCGACGGCGGGCTCGACCCCCTGGGGGAGAGTCCGGACCGACTGGACGTGCCGGCCGAACTGGCGCGGCTGGAGGAGCTGATCGCCGGGTTCCGGGCCGCCGCCGGGGACGACGTGCGGGAGCTGCGGCATCTGCTGCTCTCCGACCCCGAGGGCGCCGAGGCCCTGTTCAGGGAGCGCTTCGCCGCCGCCGACGAGCGGCGGGACTTCGCGCTGTGCCAGGACCTCGTCGACGTGCTCGGCGACCCGGACCGGCTGCCGCTGTCCGATCCGGGGCTGGAGCGGCTGCGGCTGGACCGGGCCGGGCATGTCCGGGTGCGCGCCTACTGGGCCGCCGACTACGCCCGTTCGGCGCAGTTCCTCAGCCCGCCGGGGCTGGAGCGGGACGCCGAACGGCTGTTGAGCGGGCGCGACCGGGTCTGGCAGGTGCACGCGCCGGGCGGCACCGGCAAGACCATGCAGTTGCGCTGGCTGGTGGCCCGGCACTGCGTGACCGCCGAGCAGGACGTGCCGTGCGCCCGCATCGACTTCGACGTGGTCAATCCGCACACCGCCGGGAACCATCCCTGGCTGCTGCTGCTGGAGATGGCCGAGCAGTTCGGCCGGCGGCTGCCGGGCAGCCCCTTCGCACGGCTGGACCAGTTCGACGCCTTCCGGGTCCTGCTCGGGCGCAGTCCCGGCGACACCGCCCGGACGGCGGCGCGCAACATCGCGACGCTGAACCGCGAGGGGGTCCAGGAGGAGGTCCTCGACGTCTTCGCGACCCGCCTCAACCTGGCCCTCGCGGAGGCGGGGGGCGTCGGCGGGACACCGGGGGCGGGGCCCTGGCCGGAGACGGCGTCCGGCGCGGGGACGGGCAACGGGGCGGAACGGGCCGGGGGCGGGGACACCGGCGGGGGCACGGGACCGGCCGGAGGCGCGGCCACGGGGGCCGACGCCCGGACGGGGGCCGACGAGCGGGACGACGAGGCCGAGACGCAGCCTGGGGCGGCGGCGGGCGCGAGCGCGGAGCCGGGCCGGAGAAGGCCGGCTGGAGCCGGGACGGGGGCCGGGCCCGCCGGCGGTGCCGGACCGGACGGCGGGGCGCGCGGCGGGGACGAACCGTCCTCCCGGGACGGCGTGACGACCGGCCCCGGCAGGCGCACCGGAGGCGGGAGGCCCACCGGGACCGCGGCCGACACGGAGGCCCGAACCGGGACGGACGACGAATCCCGGACCCGGGCGGCCGACGGTGCCGGGGACGGTGCGGAGGCCGGGACCGGAACAGGGACGCGCGCCGCGGACGGGACGGACACCGGCACCGGGACGGGCGCCGGGCCCGAGGTGTCCGCCGGGGGCGGAAGGCCCGCGGTCCTGGTGCTCGACACCCTGGAGGAGGTACTGCTGCGCGGGCAGGACGGACTGGCCGCCCTGCTGGACCTCCTGGGGCGGCTGCTCGACCGCTGCCCCGGGCTGCGCGTCGTCCTGTCCGGACGGTACGACCTGCGGGAGCGCGCGCCCGACGCGCTGGCCCGGCTGGGCCCCCACCCGTCGTGCCACCGCGTGGTGCGTCCGTTCGACACCGGCCAGTCGCTCGCCTACCTGACCGGCATCCGCCGCGTCCACGACAGGGACATCGCCGCGGCCGCCGCGCGCAGGTCCCAGGGCCTGCCCTTCGTCCTCGCCCTCTTCGCGGACCTCATCGAGCAGGACCCCGAGCTGACCGCCGGGGAGCTGGAGCGGTGCGACGAACCGCTGGTCCGCTACCTCATCGACCGGGTGGTGCGGCGCATCGACGACCCGGCGGTGCGCTGGCTGCTGCGCTACGGGGTCGTGCCCCGGCGGCTGCGGCGGGAGGACGTGCGGACCGTGATGCGCCCCTGGCTGGTCCGGGGCATCAGCGGAGACCACCCGGACGACGACGATCCCCGCCGGGACCATCACCACCTGCGCGGCCGGTCCGACCTGTTCCCGCAGGACCCTGCCGGGCTGACCGAGGGCGAACTGGACCGCGCCTGGAGGCGGTTGCTGGAGTACACGGCCAGATCGTCCTGGGTCTCCCGGCCCGCCGGGGACGACTCCATGGTCGTCTTCCACCCCAACGTCATCGTCCCGATGCGGCAGTTGATCTCCGACAAGCCCGTCTTCCTCTCCCTGCACCGCGACTTCGCCGCCCGCTTCACCGAGCTGGCCGGCGGCGACCCGGCCCAGTGGGTGGCGTACACCCGCGAGGCCCTCTACCACAGGTTCCAGGGCGGGGACGCCGAGGCGGAGGAGGACTGGGTCACCGCGCTGACCGGTCTGACCGGCGAGGACAACGCCGCCGCGCGGGCGCTGGGAGAGGAGGTCCTCGGCGAGGAGTACGTCGAGGAGGGGCTGCCGCGCCGGGGGCGTGACGGGCGTCCGCTGATCAGCCACCAGGCCGTGGCGCTGGCCCATCTCACCATCGCCTTCTGCCTCCTGGAGGTGGCCGACCGGGAGTCCCCGCCCAGCCCCGACGACCCGCTGTGGGGAGAGATCGAGAGCCGGCTGCGCGGGGTCGACCTGCTGCGCGAGCACGGTGACGTCTCGGACCGCACCAAGGGCATGGAGTCACTGCTGCGCGCCAACGTCCTGCTCGCCCGGGGGCACCGCCCCGAGGCCCTGGAGCTGATCGACGGCGCCCTGCGGACGGAGGGCGACGGGAGCAGGCTCAAGCGGATGCTGCTGCTGATGCGGGCCCGCGCCCAGCTGGCCGCGGGCAGCGTGGACGCCGCGGAGGACACCTTCCACGAGGTCCTGCTCAGCGCCCGGGGCGGCGGCGACGCCCAGTACGCGGCCCGGCTGGCGCTGGAGCTGGCGGACGAGAGCACCACCCGGGGGCGCCACGACCGGGCGGCCGAGCTGCAGGGCGCCGCTCTGGCCCAGGACACCCCCGTGCCGCTGCGCATCGAGACGGTGTTCCGCGAGGCCCGGACCCGGCTGTCGGTCTTCGCCCCGACGGCCGCCCTGCGGATCCTCGACGGGCTCGGCCACACTCTGGCCGAGCAGCCGGACCGGGCCGCCGAGGCGGACTCGCTGCGCGCCGAGGCGCTGCGGATGCTGGGCCGGAGCCGCCGCGCCCTCGCCGCCCTGGAACGGGCCGACGCCCATGGCGCGGCCGCCGGCGGACCCGAGGCGGAGCCGCGCGCCGCCGGGATCGTGACGGCCCGGGCCCGGCTGCACGGCGAGTGCCTGGAGGTCGAGCAGGCCGAGTCGTGCCTGGAGCGGGCCGCCGGCATCGAGGCCGGGATGGGCTTCACCTTCGGCCGCCCCCCGCTGCTGCTGACCCTCACCCGGTTCCTGGCCCGCGACGTCGGCGACCTGCACCGCGCCTCGGGGGTGCTGGACCAGGCGGACGAGGCCGACACCACCGGCGAATGGGCGGTGTACCGGGGGCTGCTGCGGCAGGAGATCGCGGCCAGGAGCGGCGCCCCGGCCGCCGACGGCCCGTCGGCGGTGCCGGGCGGCTCCGACCGGGACCTGGTGCTCGGCGGGGTGGCCGCCGCCCTCCGCGACCCCGGCCGCATCCCCGCCCTGGCCGCCGCGCTGGCAGCCGTCGAACCGCCCGCGGCCCGGCTGGCCGCCCTCTACGACCTCGTCGAGATGCCGCTGCCCGAGCCGTCCGTCCGGGCCGGACTGGCCCGGCTGGTCCCCCTGTTCGACGAAGCCGTGGAGCAGCCCCCGCCCGCGCCGGAGGACCGCGCGCTGCGCCTGACACTCCGTGCCCGCCTGCACGCGGTCACCGGGGACGCCGAACGCGCCCGGCGCGACCTGAACGAGGGGCTGACGGTCCTGGCCCCGGGCCACGAGGACGATCCGCTGATCCTCTGGCGGCACGTCAAGTCGCTGCTCTGGCTGGGCATTCGTCCGAATTCCGCGCTGCTGGACCGCCTGGAGGGCGCGCCGACCCGCCCGTCCGGGCTGCTGCCCGGCGTGGCGCGGGTGCTGCGGGCCGTCGACCGGCCGGGGACCGAGCGGATCGTGCCGCTGCTGCTGGACTCGGTCACCACGGCCAACACGGTGCTCACCGACACCGTCTGGGAGGCGGCCCTGCTGTGGTGCACGGCCCGGCTCAACGACGACGCGTCGACGATGGCCGCCGCCGGGCAGATGGCCGCGAGCCTCGGCTCGCCGCTGCCGTCCGCCCCGGACGGCGCCGGTCCGGCCGGGCGGCGGTTCGGACTGCCGGTCCCCCACCCGCTCGACGGCCCCGCGCGGCCGTACGGCGACGACGGAGGGGACGTCGGCGGCCACGAGGCCCCGGTCGGGACGGCGGAAAGGGACGGGCGCTCCACCGGGGCCTGGAAGCGCTTGGCCAGGGTGGTCCGGACCCTGGAGGCGGTGGGCCCGCTCCCGGCCGTGCTGGGGCAGGACGACGGGAGCGACGGTGGCCCGGTGCTCGTCGGTTCCGCCCCGGCCGCCGCCCCCTCGCTGGAGTCGCTGCTGACCGCGCCCGGCGGCGACCGGATCGTCACGCTGGGCCGGTCGTCGCTGCTCGACCGGTCGTTCGCCCCCCGGCGGATCGCCGACGCCCTGCTGTCCGACCGGGCCGGCGCCCAGCACGACCTGCGGTACGCCACGGCGCCGCGCCTGGACCCCGGCGCGCCTTCCGGGCGGCTGCGGCTGGAGGCAGAGGACCCCCGGGTGCACGCCCTGCCCTGGGAGCTGCTGGCCGGGCCGGACGACGTGCCGTACCGGACGATCCCGTCGGCGGCCGTCACCGCCGACGTCCGGACGCTGCAGAGCGCCCTCAACCAGTCGTCCCGGGACCGGCTGGTGACCGACGGCGTCTGGGGCAGGCTCACCCAGGACGCGCTCGCCGCCGCCGCGCTGGGACCGCTGTTCCTGCCGGTCACGGGCGGCCACCTGGCCATGCGCGCGGTGGAGGCCATCCGGCAGTACCGGGACCGCTCCTCCCGCGCCGACGGCCGGACGGCGTGGCTGGTCCGGCCGCCGTACGGGAACGAGGAGTCGGCCCGGCGGGGCGGCGGCCTCCCGCGGGCCCAGCACGCCTACTCCCGGGCCGGGTTCGTGTCGATGGTCACGGCGTCCCTGGGCCGCACCCGCCAGTCCGGCACCCCCCGGGTGCTGCACATCGCCGTCCCGCTGGCCCAGATCGGCCAGGCTCCGTGCCTCGACTTCGGCTCCGAGCACACCCCGTACCCGGGCGGCACCCGGGTCGGTCCGGGGGAACTGGCCGAGGTGCTCTCCCGGTTCGCCGGGCGCCCGCCCCTCGTCGTCCTCGACCCGCCCTGCCCCGGCTCCCCCGCAGACATCCCGCACCAGTTGGTGCTGCGCAACCTCTTCGCCGCCCAGTTGTTCGCCTCGGGCACCGCCCCCGTGGTGCTGGGCACCGGGCTGTACCGCAGGACGCACGCCTATCAGGTGGTGCTGGCCCGCGCCCTGGCGGCCGGGGAGCCGCTGCTGGAGATCGCGCGGCTGCTGCGGCACGGCGTCCCGCGCGACGAACCGGCCGGTCCCGCGTCCTCCCTCGCCTGGGACGATGACAGCATGGCGGCGGCGATGACGGCGCTGTTCATCGCGCCGTCCCTGGTCAACGGAGATGCCGGGGAGGACGGATGACGGCGGCGGAGCCCGGGGCGGGGCGGGCGCTGCGCCGCGCGGTGGAGCTGGGGCACCACACGGCGAGCCTCCGGGAGGAGCTGGCGGAGTGGCGGAGCGAGGCGGCCGACGACGGCGCCCTGATCCGGCACCGCTCCCAGGTGGAGAGCGTGGTGCGGATCCTGTCGGCCGGGCTGGACCGGCTGGAGGCGCTGCCCGCGGGGCCCCGCCGGGACCTGCTGGTGCCCGAGGCGGTCCTCGACCTGCACCACGTGGGCGACTTCCTGCGCGGCAAGCTGCTGCTGCGCCGCGTCCCGCGCTACCGGGACTTCCTGACCGTGGCCGACGAACTGGCCTGGTCCGTCTATGAACCGGCGCGCCGCGCCGCCGGGGGCGCCCGGGCGCTGCGGGAGCCGCCGCTGACCTTCCTGAGCCGCGAGCCGGTGCCCTTCGCCGCCGCGCGCGGCAGCGGATTCACGCATCTGCTCCCCCCGGGCGGGCTGCGGACGCGGGGCGGGCTGGAGGCCGGCGGGCGGCTGCCGTTCCCGGTCATCGGTGTGCCCTGGTCCACGAGCCGCCATCTGCCCGCCGTGCTGGCGGTCGCGCACGAGGCGGGCCACCACGTGGAGGACGACTTCGGACTCGCCCCGGCCCTGGCCGAGCGGCTGCGGACGGGGGCCGGACTGGACCGGGAGCGCGCGGCGGTGTGGGAGCCGTGGCTCGGGGAGGTGTTCGCGGACGTGTGCGCGACGCTGGCCTGCGGGACGGCGTACGTGTGGACCCTGGCCGACGTGCTGGCCGCGGCGGGGGACGGGGGCGGTGCGGGTGCCGACCGCTATCCCCCGGCCGGGGCGCGGCTGGCGGCCTGCCGGGCGGCGCTGCCCCCGGACCCGGAGGCGCGGCTCCCCGAGGACCCGCCGGGCGGCGCGGCGGGGGACGGTGCAGGGGAGGAGGCGGCCGCGGTGGTGCGGGCACTGCTGGCGGACGGCTTCGAGGAGCTGGGCGGGGCGCGGCTCGCGCAGGTGCTGCGGCCCGCCGGTCCGGCGGAGCTGGCGGACGCGGCAGACTCCCTGCTGGCCGGGCTGTCGACGGGGCGCGGCGATGTCCCCGGCGTCCTGGCCGCGGCGGCGCTGGCCTTCGTCCGCGATCCACGCGGCTACGACGCCGCCGACGTGGACGGCCGGGCGCGGCGGGAGGTGCTGCGGCTGGTGCCCCGGGAGCCGAGGTCGGCGCCGGGCGGCGCGGCGGAGGTGGCCGCCCGGGACGCGGCGGCGGCGGCGGACCTGCTGGCCCTGCTGGGCATCGGGCCCTGACGGCCGGCCGGGACCGGGGCCGCGAACCGAGCGGGGGCGTGGGCGGGCCGACGGCACGGCGGGGCCGAGCGGCACGGCGGACGGGCGCGACGGTTCGACGGACCGGGACCCCGCGGAGGACGGCCGGGCGGACGGCAGCCGGGCGGACGGGGAGCGGCGGATGGGGGCGGGCGGCGGCGCGACGGCCGGCACTCCGGGAGGCGGGCGCTCGACGGATGACAGCCGCGGCCCGGCCGACGGAACCCTGCGAGCGACCGTGCGCCGTGGACCGCGGGTCGTCGGCCGCGGCCGGGACCCGGCTCACGGCTCACGGCTCACGGCTCACGGCTCACGGCTCACGGCTCACGGGATGGAACGACCCGGGTGGGCGGTCCGCCGACCGTCCACCCGGGCCCGGTGCACGGCCCGGCGGGACCCGGGCCGTGTGCGCGCCCTACTTCAGTCCGTTGTCCAGCGCGGTCATGAGGGTGCCGTTCGGGGTGTCACCGGACATCTCCCAGACGAAACCGCCCAGCAGCCCCTTGGACTTGACCCAGGCGGTCTTCTTGGAGATCGCCCAGGCGTCGTCGAAGGACCACCACTGGCCGTTGGGACCGGTGTAGCCGTAGGTGGAGATCGACTGCTCGTCGTGGCGGACGGTCATGGTCGGGTAGCTGGTGATCAGGTTGTTGTAGCCCCTGACTCCCGCCTCCGTGTCGAACTGGCCGGGTGCCACGCCGGTCGCGCTCTGCCACTCGCCGTTGACGCCGCCGTCGGCGACGCCCTGCCAGCCGCGCCCGTAGAACGGGAAGCCCACGGTCAGCTTGCGGGGGTGGACTCCGGCGTCGAGGTAGGTGTTGATGGCGTTCTCGACGCTGAAGTGGAAGGAGTACGGGTCCTGTTGGTCCGTGTAGAGGTTGGACGCGTGTCCGACCCGGTTGGGCTCCCAGGAGTTGTCGCTGCCCGCGCCGTGGAAGTCGTACCCCTGCACGTTGGCGTAGTCGAGGGAGTCGAAGATGCGCCGGATGTCCCAGCCCGCCTCGATCTTCGCCGGGTCGGCCGGGGTGAACGCGGTGAGCAGCCGGTGCTCGCCGCCGAGCGCGTCGAGCTGCTTGCGGAACTCGGCGAGCAGGGCGGTCAGGTTGTCCTTGTCCTGCGGACCGTAGTGGTTGCCCGGGTGGCCCTCGGCGCCCGGCCACTCCCAGTCGATGTCGATGCCGTCGAAGATCCCGGCGCCGGTGCCCGGTCCGCCCGCGCCGTTGTAGACGGGCAGGTTGCCCTTGATCCAGACGTCGATGCAGGACTCGACGAACTTCTTCCGGGACTGCTCCGTCGCGGCCGCGTCCGAGAAGAACTTCGAGTACGTCCAACCACCGAGCGAGACCACGACCTTGAGCTTCGGGTACTTGGCCTTCAGCTTCTTCAACTGGTTGAAGTTGCCGCGCAGTTTGCCCCAGCCGTCGTCGGCCACGCCGTCCACCGACTGGGCGGAGGACATCGGACGGGCGTAGTCGGCGTCCGCGTCACCGGCGCCGGTGCCCTCGTCCGGGTCCTGCGGGTTGCTGGAGACGCCCTTGGTCACACCCGCCTGGCAGGTGAGGTTCTTCGGGTCGATGTTCTCGAACGAGTAGTTGATGACGTCGAGCTTCGCGGCGGCCCCGGAGGTGTCCAGGTTCTTCACGAAGTACTGGCGTCCGTAGATGCCCCACTGCGCGTAGTAGCCGACCTTGAGCTGCTTGCCCGCTCCGGCCACGTCGTCCGTGGTCACGGTCAGGGCGTTGGAGGCGGCCGACGGGTTGTCGGCGGTGTCCCGGGCCTTGACGGTGAAGGTGTACTTGGCGGCCGGGGCCAGCCCCTCCACGGTCGCGGCCAGGGTGTCCGCGCCCACGGTCTTGACCAGGGTGTCACCGCGGTAGACGTCGTAGGCGGCGACGGCGACGTTGTCGGTGGCCCTGTCCCAGGCCAGGGACACCGTGGAGGCGGTCTTGCCGGTGGAGCGCAGGTTGCCCGGCGCGGTCGGCGGGGTCGGGTCGGTCGCCGGGTCCACCGTCTTGACGGCCAGCGGGTCGCCTTCCGGTCCGAGGTTGCCGCGGACGTCCTTGGCCCGGACGGTGAAGGTGTAGTCCGTGGCCGGGGTCAGTCCGGTGACGGTCGTCGCGGTGCCGGTCGCGGTGGCGACGGTCTTGCCGCCGCTGAGCACCTCGTAGCCGGCCACGGGGTGGTCGCCGCCCTTGGCGGCGGCCCAGCTCAGCGCGACGGTGCGCGAGGTCACCGCGGTGGCCCTGGGCGCGCCCGGCGCGGTCGGCGGCACGTCGGGGCTGCCGTCGCACTTGTCGCCGTTGATGGTGCATCCGGTCGGGGCGCCTGGGGTGCCGGTCGCCGTGAACCAGTAGCTGTACGGCTCGGTGGAGCCGCCCGCCGGGACGTTGGCGTTGTAGAAGGCGTTCTTGACGGTCACGTGGCGTCCGTTGACGGTCGCCTCGCCGTTGTAGTTGCCGGACAGGGTGACCCCGGTCGGCAGGTCGAACTCCAGGGTCCAGCCGCTGACCGCGGCCGTGCCGGTGTTGCGGACGATGTAGGTGCCCTTCCACCAGGAGCCGCTGTCCTGGGTGGTGAAGGTCGCCGTCAGGGTGCCGACCGCGTGGGCCGGTGCCGCGAGGGCGGTGAGGCCCGCCAGCGGCAGCAGCAGGGCGGTGCCGAGGACGGCGACGCGACGACGCAGCCGTCGTGCGTCAGCGGGGGTGGAGGGACGTGCCGCGCCTCTGGAAAGAGGTGGTCTGCGCCTGTGGAACATGGTTCTCCCTGTGATGGTGGGGTGGTACAGGGGTGAGGTGAACCGTGCGCTTGTTGCCTGCGTGACCGGACGACGACAGGCCGGAATGCGGGTGGGGCCGGTGTGCAGGCCGGACACCGCCGTCCGTCAGGACGCCCCACAACGTAGAAGGTCTGGACCAATGCGTCAACAGGTCCGCACCGCTGACGCCTGCTCGGGCAGACCCCCGTGCGGACCCGGGCCGCACCGCCCGGGTCCGTCGGACCAGCGCTGCGCGAGACGCCCGGCGCCGGGCCCGGTCCGGGGCCGCGCCCGGTCCGGAACCGGCCCCGCGCGGGACGCCCCCCGGGGAGCGCCGCCGCGAGGTCGTCCGGACCGCCCGCCTCCCGTCGGCCAGCGCCGGGCGTCCGCGCGGGCGAGGTCGGTGCGCGCCACTCCCCCGGGCCCCGCACCGTCCCCGCCCGCGCGGGCGCCCATCCCGGCCGACCGGGCCGCCGGGCCGTCGCCGGGACGGCGGCCGCCGGCAGCCACCTTGCCCCACGGGCCGACTTGGCGGCATCCTGCCCGGGTGTCGGGGGCGGGCGTCCGGCGTCAGGCGATCCGGGAGCGCAGCGCCTCGGCACAGAGCCGGCCCAGCGAGAGCGAGGACGGCGAGACGGGCAGCAGCGCCGCGACCGCCTCCCAGGCGTCGCGGACCATCCGGCGGGCCTCGGCCGCGCAGAGGTCGAGGGCCCCGCTGTCCGCGACGCGGCGGGCCGCGCGGGCGGCGCCGTCCGGATCCGGGCCGGAGCGCACCTCCTTCCAGAGGCGCCGGGCCTCGTCCCGGGGCAGCAGGGCGACGGCACGCACGAGGGGGTGGGTGACCTTGCCGTTGAGGAGGTCCTCGCCGGGCCGCTTGGCCGCGGTCCCCCCGGGCCCGGCGCCCCGCAGGTCGGCGACGTCGTCGGTGATCTGGTAGGCGGTGCCGACGGCCCGGCCCAGGGCGGCGAGCGCGTCGCACTCCGCCGGACCCGCCCCCGCGACCAGGGCGGCGATCCGGAAGGCCCCGGCGACCGGCTCGCCGGACTTCAACCGGTGCGTGAGGATGACCAGTTGCTCCAGTACGGCGGTGTCCCCCGTGTCCAGCGCGGCGGCCATCTCCTCGTGGTGGCCCTGGATGTCGAGCGCCTGGCCGGTGTGCGCCGACTGGAGGGCGTCGAGGTAGGTCTCGTACACGGCGGTCCGCAGCGGCCCGTCGGCGGGCAGGGTCCGGCGGACGGCCCGGTGCATGCTGAAGTACGCCATGGTGCCCGCGTTGATGGCGGTGGCGGTGCCGTGGACGAGGTGGGCGCTGGGACGGCCGCGGCGCAGCGGGGCGCCGTCCTGGATGTCGTCGACGATCAGCGACCCGGTGTGCAGGAGTTCGCAGGCCGCCCACAGTGGCCCGTAGCGGCGGCTGTCCGCGCCCAGCGCCTCGACCACGGTGGCCGCGAGCCTCGGCCGCCACCGCCGCCCGCCGTGGTCCACGGTCCCGCGCACGGGGGCGATGAGGGCCGTGTGCACCCGCTCCTCAAGACGGCGGGCGGTCTCGGGCAGGAGGGGCCCCGCCGCATCGGCGGTCAGCAGGTCTTCGGCGGTCCCGGGGCGGGGACGGGCCGGGTAGAGGTGCTCGATGTCGGATTCCGGCGTCCACGGGGCGCCGGTGCCGGGGCCGTGCGGGGGCGTGTCCGGCCCGGCCGGGGCGGTGTCGTGGCGCTGGGGGCCGGGGAGCGGCCGGTGCGGACCCTGGTGGGGGTCGGTGCGGGGGTGCGGAGTGTCGGGTCGGGTGTCCCCGGCGGGCTGCCGGCCCTGCGGCGGGACCGTCTGGTGGGTGAGTTCGCCTTGCTGCCCGGCGGGCATCCGTCTCTCCGTCCGTCTGTTCGGGGGAAGCTGTCCGCGGTCGCCGCCCGGTGGGGCGGCGCCGGAGGGGGCGGGCCGCGATGGGACCGGTCCGCCGTGGGGCCGATGTCCCGCCGGGGTCCGGGCCCGGGAGGTCCGGGCACCGGGATGACCGCCGCACCCCGGTCCCGCCCGGTGACCGACCGCCCCCGCGGCCGCCCCGCGACGTGGACCCGGTGTGCGGGCCCGCCGTTCCCGCCGTGCCCGCCGGGAACGATGGGGCCGCCATCCCCGTGAGGGCCGTAGGGGCCGTAGGGCCGTGTCACCCTCCGGTGGTCCTCTCCACCGGTCCGGCGTCCGCCCGCGCCGCGGCCTCCCGGAGCGGCGCCGGGACGGGTGCCGCCGCGCCGTGGCGGTGCGGCCGGTGATAGGAGCGGGTGCGCAGCCGCAGGACGACCAGCGCGGCCGTCGCCGTCAGCGCGAACCACAGCAACCCCCGGGCCGCGTAGGCGCCGGGCCAGGTCCCGGTGAAGGAGGCGGCCCAGGCCGCCTGGGACGGGCCGTGCAGCGGCAGGAAGGGCAGGCCGGGCTGGTCCGCCGGGGGGTTCATCCCCGGGTTCTGCAGCCCGTTGTCGATGATGCTGGCCATGATGATCGCGAAGAAGCCCTCCAGTTCCCCCTTCAGCAGCGAGCCGAGCATGATCCCGATTCCGCCGAACGCGGCGTTCGCCGTGAAGAACGCCAGGACCAGTGCCCCGTACTGCCGTTGGCCGAAGGACAGGTGCAGCAGCGTGGCCGCGTACAGCGCGAGCGCGGCGGCGATGACGAGCGCCGCCGTCACCTTCGCCGCCGTCAGATGACGCCGCCGGTAGCCGGCCAGGACCAGGCGCCGGTCCATGGGGCCGGACTTGAACGCCTCCATGAAGGCCATGAACCCGGCGGTGACCGTGACCGCGTTCATCGCGCTGTTGATCTGCATGGTGCGGTTGTTGTCGGCCTCGATGTAGCCGCCGGCCGGGAACACCTGGAAGCGCAGCGCCACGTGGTACCCGCAGGTCCGCGTCATGAAGATCCACACCAGCGGGAAGGCGACGGCGAGCAGCAGCGCGAGGCGGTTGCGGGCGTGGGAGGCCAGGACGAAGCGCAGCGCCGTGGCGAAGGGGCGGCGCGCCGTGCTCATCCGGCCCGCACCCCCTCGGCCAGCCGTCCGTCGCGGAGCGCGTGGACCGAGTCGAAGTGCCGCAGGTCGTGCAGGAGATGGGAGACCACGACAAGGGCCTGGCCGTCGTCCCGCAGTTCGCGGGCGAGGCGCCAGAATCGCTGGTGGGTGTCCCAGTCGAAACCCTGGTAGGGCTCGTCGAGGACCAGCAGCGCGGGCCGGTGCATCAGCGCCAGGACGAGGTTCAGCTTCTGCCGGGTGCCGCCCGACAGGGTCCCCGCCCTCCGCCCGAGGACGTCCGGGCAGCCCAGCGCGGCCAGCAGGGCCAGCGCCCGTCCCACGTCGGGCAGCCGGTAGGCCACCTGGAATATCTCCAGATGCTGGGCCACGGTCAGCAGGGGATTGACGACGGTCTCCTGCGGGGAGTAGCCCACCTCGCCACTCCGGCGCACGGAGCCCCTGTCGGGGGCCAGTTCGCCGACCATGGTCCGCAGCAGGGTGGTCTTCCCGGCGCCGTTCTCACCGACGACGCCGACGAGGCGGCCGGGTTCGACCACCAGGTCCACTCCGCGCAGCACGGCGCGCTTCCCGTAGGACTTCCACACCCCCTCCAGGGACAGCGGCGGTCCCGTCCCGGGTACGGCCCGACCCCTGTGCGCTCCGTTCCTCACGGAACTGCCAACGAGCGGGCGGTGCGCGGGACACGGGCTCCGCACCGAGGGTCCTTCGTCTGGATCGGGCCGGACCTCGCGAGCCCGGCGTGATCCAAACGAGAGGCCCCGACCACCAGCGCACCACCGTTACCGTCACTGTCCCGCCGCCCGTGTCCAACTCCCGCGCAAGGCAAGGGAGTCCCGAAGGAGCGGCCTCACCCCCGTCGTCCTCCGGCCCGCAGCCGGGCGGCGGACCGCTCGTTCCGGCAGTGGCCACGGCCCTGACCTGCGGATTCCATCCACGCTGCTCCCGGGGGCCGTTGACCGGAGCGCCCGGTTCCGGGACCGTCCGGAGGCCGCGGCGCCGACGGATTCGTCCAACTCCGTTACCCGGCCCCGCCGTCGCGCCGCCGACCCGACCGCGCCCGACCCCTTGACGGAGCCCGTCGCGCGGCTAAGGTCTAGACCTGCGTACGTAGGTCTAGACCTGCACGGCGAGGGCTGCCGGAACGGCGGCCCCGCGCTCCGGAGCGGGGCGGTCCGACGTGTATCGAAGAGAATGGAATGTCATGAACATGAAGAGGAAGGCGGCCGTCGCGATCGGCGCGCTGGCCGCTCCGATGATCGCCCTCACCCTTCCGGTGAGCACGGCCAACGCCCACGGCTGGGTGGTCACCCCGAACAGCCGTCAGGACCAGTGCGCGACGGGCACGGTCAAGTGCGGCCAGATCAAGTACGAGCCCGCGAGCGTCGAGGGTCCGAAGGGCCTGCGCACCTGTAGCGGCGGCGACGCCCGGTGGGCCGACCTGGACGACGACAGCAAGGGTTGGAAGGTCCTGCCGGTCACCACCAACCAGACCTTCACCTGGCGCATCGAGGCCCGGCACGCCACCTCCAACTGGCAGTACTTCATCGGCAACACGAAGCTCGCCGAGTTCTCCGGCCGGGGCGCCCAGCCCCCGGCGGAGGTCAGCCACCAGGTGAACTTCGGCAACTTCACCGGCAAGCAGAAGGTACTCGCCGTCTGGAACATCGCCGACACCACCAACGCCTTCTACGCCTGCGTCGACGTCAACATCGGCGGCACCGGCGGTGGCGGCGACAACGGCGGTGGTGGCACCGGTGGCGGCGGCGACAACGGCGGCGGCGGCGAGCAGCCCGGCGACTGCACCGTGACGCCCTGGAACCGCAGCTCCGTCTACACCGGCGGCCAGAGCATCTCGCACAAGGGCCACAACTGGCGCGCCAAGTGGTGGGTCCAGGGCGAGGAGCCCGGCACCACCGGCGAGTGGGGCGTCTGGGAGGACCTCGGCCCCTGCTAGGACCGGTCCTCGGACCGCGGCCCGCCGTGCGGCGTCCGGCGCGCCCGCCCGGCGCGCGGCCGGAGCCGTCCCCGTC
>NZ_WWGX01000024.1:0-22706 GCF_009862265.1 Streptomyces sp. SID8352
TCCACCAGCCGGAACAGCGCCACCTCCACGGCGAACAACGCCGGCTGGGCGTAAGCCGTCCGGTTCAACAGCCCCGCGTCCCCACCGAACACCACATCCCGCAACGGAAGTTCCAGCCTCCCGTCAAGGTGCGCACAGCATCCGTCGAAGGCGTCCGCGAACACCGGGAAGGCTTCGTACAGTTCACGGCCCATCCCCAGCCGCTGACTGCCCTGCCCCGAGAACAGGAACGCCGTGCGTGCTCCGCTCGTCGCCGCGGCCCGACCCCTGACGAGGTCCGGTGCGGACTCACCCCGGCTCAGCGCGGTCAGCGCGGCGGCCCGTTCCTCGGCGGTCGTGCCCAGCACCACCGCACGGTGGGGCAGAGCGGTGCGGGTGGCGGCCAGGGAGAGGGCCAGGTCGGCCGGGGTGAGGTCGGGGCGGGAGCGGGTGTGGGCGAGGAGGGCGCGTGCCTGCTCGCGCAGGGCCGTCTCGTCGCCGCCGGACAGGATCCAGGGCAGGCAGCCCGGCCGGGACCCGGCTTCCTCGGGGGCCTCCTCGGGGGCCTCCTCGGGGGCCGTCGGGGCCTGCTCGATGATGGTGTGCGCGTTGGTGCCGCTCACTCCGAAGGAGGAGACGGCCGCCCGGCGCGGCCGGGCGGGGTCCGCGTCCGTCCAGGCCACCGGCTCGGTGAGGAGCCGGACCGCGCCCGCCGACCAGTCGACGTGCGGGGAGGCCTCGTCCACGTGCAGGGTCTTGGGCAGCAGTCCGTGCCGGAGCGAGAGGACGGTCTTGATCACGCTCGCCAGTCCGGAGGCGGCCTGGGTGTGGCCGATGTTGGACTTCAGGGAGCCCAGCCACAACGGCGCGTCCGCGTCCCGCTCCCGGCCGTAGGTGGCGAGCAGGGCCTGGGCCTCGATCGGGTCACCGAGGGCCGTCCCGGTGCCGTGGGCCTCGACCGCGTCCACGTCGGCCGCCGTCAGCCCGGCGTTGGCGAGGGCCTGGCGGATGACGCGCTGTTGCGAGGGGCCGTTGGGCGCGGAGAGGCTGCTGCTCGCGCCGTCCTGGTTGACGGCCGAGCCGCGGACCATGGCCAGCACGGGGTGGCCGAGCCGGACCGCGTCGGAGAGCCGTTCCACCAGCAGCATGCCCACGCCCTCGCCCCAGCCCGTGCCGTCGGCGGCGGCCGCGAAGGGCTTGCAGCGGCCGTCGGCGGCCAGTCCGCGCTGGCGGCTGAACTCGACGAAGGCGTTGGGGCCGGCCATCACGGCCGC
Organism: Streptomyces sp. SID8352; assembly: GCF_009862265.1. Taxonomy (GTDB): domain Bacteria; phylum Actinomycetota; class Actinomycetes; order Streptomycetales; family Streptomycetaceae; genus Streptomyces. The sequence goes on from NZ_WWGX01000024.1 coordinate 1,254, forward strand.
CCCACCGACCAGGGCCAGTTCGCATTCCCCCTGGCGCAGTGCCTGGGTGGCCAGGTGGAGGGCGACGAGGGAGGAGGAGCAGGCCGTGTCCACGGTGAGCGCGGGGCCTTCGAGACCCAGGGCGTAGGCGATGCGGCCGGACATGACGCTGCTGGAGGTGCCGGTGAGGAGGTGCCCCTCGACGCCGTCGGGCAGGGTGCCGGGCGTGGCGCCGTAGCCCTGGTAGCCGGAGCCGATGAACACGCCGGTGCGGCTGCCGCGCAGGGAGGAGGGGGCGAGGCGGGCCCGTTCCAGCGTTTCCCAGGCGGTCTCCAGGAGCAGCCGCTGCTGCGGGTCCATGGCGAGGGCCTCGCGCGGGGAGATCCCGAAGAACCGTGCGTCGAAGCGGCCGGCGTCGTGCAGGAAGGCGCCCTCGCTGACGTAGGTGGTGCCGGGGTGCTCGGGGTCCGGGTGGTGGAGGGAGCCCAGGTCCCAGCCGCGGTCGGCAGGGAAGGGGGTGACGGCGTCCACGCCGTCCACGAGCAACTGCCAGAGCTCTTCCGGCGAGTCGGCTCCGCCGGGGAAGCGGCAGCCCATGGCGACGATCGCGATCGGCTCGTGCCGGGCGTCCGGCTGGTCGGGGCGGGCCGTCACCTGGCCGCCGTCCGGCCGGGCGGCCGCGGCGTGACCGGACACCTCGGCGGAGAGGAACGCGGCGAGGGCGTCGGCGTTGGGGTGGTCGAAGACCAGGGTGGCGGGCAGGCGAAGCCCGGTGGCGCCGTTCAGCCGGTTGCGCAGTTCGACGCCGGTGAGGGAGTCGAAGCCCAGGTCCTTGAAGGAGCGTTCGCCGACCACCGAGGACGGCCCCGAGTGGCCCAGGGCCCGGGCCGCCTCGGCCCGGACGAGGTCCAGGAGCACGCGGTGGCGTTCGGCGGCGGGGAGTGCGGCGAGTCCGGCGGCACGGGAGGGGGCCGCGTCGTCGGCCGTGCCCGCGCCGTCCGTCCCCGGTCCGGTGGCGGCGAGGGCCGTACGGGCCTCGGGCAGGTCGGCGAGGAGGGCGCTGGGACGGGCGAGGGTGAAGGCGGGGGCGAACCGGTCCCAGCGGACGTCGGCGACGACGACCGTGGTCTCGTCCAGGTCCAGTGCCCTTTGGAGCGCGGCGATCGCGGTGTCCGGTGCCATGGCGGGCAGTCCGCGGCGGCGCAGGTGGGCCTCGGCCTCCTCGTCGCCCGCCATGCCGGCGTCGGCCCAGGGGCCCCAGGCGACGGAGGTGGCGGCGAGTCCTCGGGCGCGGCGCTGTTCGGCGAGGGCGTCGAGGTGGGCGTTGGCGGCGCAGTAGGCGGCCTGGCTGCCGCTGCCCCAGGCGGCGGCGACGGAGGAGAACAGGACGAAGGCGTCCAGGTCCCGGTCGGCGAGGAGTTCGTCGAGGTGGCGGGCACCGGCCGCCTTCGCGGCGAGGACGGCGGCGAGGTCGGCCGGGGTCAGGGTGTCGGTGGGGGTGAACTGCGGCAGGCCCGCGGCGTGGATCACGGCGGTGAGCGGGTGACGGTCCTCCGGGAGGTCCCGGAGGAGGGCGGCCACCTGTGCGCGGTCGGCGAGGTCGCGGGCCGTGAGGGTGACCGTGGCCCCCAGTTCCTCGAGTTCGGCGGCGAGTTCGGCTGCCCCGGGGGCCTGCGGGCCCCGGCGGCCGGTGAGGACGAGGTGCTCGGCGCCGTTGCGGGCGAGGTGCCGGGCGACCTGGGCGCCGAGGGCTCCGGTGCCGCCGGTGATCAGGACGGTCCCCCGCGGCCGCCAGGTCCGGTCCGCCGACGGGGTGGTGGCGTCGGTGGTGACGGCGCGGGCCAGCCGGCGGACGAAGACGCCGGAGGGTCGGACGGCGATCTGGTCCTCGTCTCCCGTCCCGTCGGCGAGCACCGAGACGAGGCGGCGGGCGGCCCGCCGGTCCAGGGTGGCGGGCAGGTCAACGAGTCCGCCCCAGCGGTCCGGGTAGTCGAGTGCCATGGAGCGGCCCAGGCCCCAGACCATGGCCTGCCGGGGGCTGGTCGGCGCGTCCGAGCGTCCGGTGGCTACGGCTCCCCGGGTGGCGCACCAGAGGGGCGCGGCGGTCCCCGTGTCACCCAGGGCCTGGACGAGCAGGGTGGTCAGGGCCAGCCCGGCGGGCAGGTCGGGGTGGTCCGGGTGGGGCCCTTCGTCGAGCGCGAGGAGGGACAGCACCCCGGCCGGCTGCGCCGCGCCGGGCTCGCGGCCCAGGCGTGCGGCGAGTCCGGTACGGGTCTCGTCGGGACGTACGGGCAGCAGGGCGACCTCGGCACCGTGGCGGGTCAGGGCGTCGGAGACGGCGGTGGCCACGGCGTCGTCCCCACCGCCCTCGGGGACGGCCAGCAGCCAGGTTCCGGTCAGCTCGGCGGTGTCCCGGCCGCCGGTCAGCGGCTGCCAGGAGATCCGGTAGCGCCAGGAGTCGACGGCGGAACGGCTGCGCTGCCGCCGGCGCCACTGGGACAGGGCGGGCAGTACGGAGCTGAGGGGGGAGTCCCCGGCGACCTCCAGCCGTTCGGCGAGGGCGGCCAGGTCCTGGCTCTCGACGCTGTCCCAGAAGGCGGCCTCGGCCGGGTCCGCCACCTCCGGGCCGGCCGTCTGGAAGCCGGCGGGGACCAGCCAGAACGGCCGGCGCTGGAAGGGATAGGTGGGCAGGTCCACGCGGCGGGCACCGCGGCCCGCGAGGACCGCCTCCCAGTCGACGGGCGTGCCGTGGACGTGGAGCCCGGCGAGGGCGGTCGTGACGGCCAGGTCCTCGGCCCGGTCGGCCCGTAGGAGGGGAACGGTGACGGCGGACTCGTCGAGCGATTCCCGGGCCAGGGCGGTGAGGGCGCCGCCGGGGCCGACCTCCAGGAAGGTGCGCACCCCTTCGGCGGCGAGGGTGGTGACGGCATCGGCGAAACGGACCGCCTCGCGGACATGGCGCACCCAGTGGTCCGGCGAGCCGAATTCCCCGGCCGTGACGATGCCTCCCGTGAGGGTGGAGACGACCGGAACCCGCGCGGCCTCGAAGCCGACCGATTCCACGACCTCGCGGAACGCCTCCAGCATCGGGTCCATGAGCGGGGAGTGGAAGGCGTGCGACACGGTCAGGGCCTTGGTCTTGCGGCCCGCGGCAGCCAGCTTCCCAACCAGCTCCGCGACCGCGCCTTCGGTGCCTGAGAGGACTACGGACAGCGGTCCGTTGACGGCGGCGACACCCGCGCGGTCCTCGAACCCGGCCAGCAGGTCCCGCACTTCCTCCTCGGCGGCCTGGACCGCCACCATCACCCCGCCCGAGGGCAGGGCCTGCATCAATCGGCCGCGCGCGGCCACCAGCTTCGCCGCGTCGCCGAGCGACAGCACGCCGGCGGCATGAGCCGCCGCGAACTCACCGACCGAATGCCCGGCGAGGAAGTCGGGACGCACACCCCACGACTCCAGCAGCCGGAACAGCGCCACCTCGACCGCGAACAACGCCGGCTGGGTGAACCGCGTCTCGTGCAGCGGCTCCGCCCCATCGCCGAACACCACGCTTCTCAGGGGAAGTTCGAGGTACGGGTCCAGAGCGGCGCAGGCGGCATCGAACGCGTCCGCGAACGCCGGGTAGGCGGCGTGCAGTTCACGCCCCATGCCCAGCCGCTGGCTGCCCTGCCCCGAGAACAGGAAGGCGGTCCGACCGGCATGTGCGGGTGCCGTGCCCGTCACCGTCTCCGGGCCCGGAGTCCCGCCGTGGGCGAGGGCGGCCAGGCCGCGCAGCAGGTCGTCCCGGTCGTGGCCGGTGATGACGGCCCGGTGCGGGAAGGCGGCCCGGGTGGTCGCCAGGGAGAGGGCGAGGTCCGTCGGGTCGGGGCGGTCGGCGGACCGGACGTGGGTCAGGAGCCGTTCCGCCTGGGCCCGCAGGGCGTTCTCGTCCTTGGCGGAGATCAGCCAGGGGACGGGCAGCGGCGCGGGGTCCTGCGGCTCCCGGCGGTCGCCGGTCTCGCCGGCGGGGGTGTCGGCCGGGGCCTGTTCGACGATGACGTGGGCGTTGGTGCCGCTGACGCCGAAGGAGGAGATGCCCGCCCGGCGCGGCCGGCCGTCGTGCTCCTCCCACGGGCGGGCCTCGGCCAGCAGCCGTACGTCCCCGGCCGCCCAGTCCACGTGCGGCGAGGGCTCGTCCACGTGCAGGGTCTTCGGCAGTACCCCGTGGCGCATCGCCAGCACCACCTTGATCACACCCGCCACACCGGCCGCCGCCTGGGTGTGCCCGATGTTGGACTTGACCGTGCCCAGCCACAGCGGCCGGTCGGCTTCGCGGCCGGTGCCGTAGACCTTGAGCAGGGCCTGGGCCTCGATGGGGTCGCCGAGGGTGGTGCCGGTGCCGTGGGCCTCGACGGCGTCGACGTCTGCGGCTCGGAGTCCGGCGTCCGTGAGGGCCTGGTGGATCACACGCTGCTGCGCGGGCCCGTTGGGGGCGGTCAGGCCGTTGGAGGCGCCGTCCTGGTTGATCGCGGAACCGCGGACGACGGCCAGGATCCGGTGGCCGTTGCGGCGGGCGTCGGAGAGCCGTTCGACGAGCAGCACGCCGGCGCCCTCGGCGAGGCCGGTGCCGTCCGCGGAGGCGGCGAAGGCGCGGCAGCGGGCGTCCGGGGCGAGTCCGCGCTGGCGGCTGAAGCCGATGAGCGCGCCCGGGGTGGACATGACGGTGACCCCGCCCGCGAGGGCCAGGTCGCATTCGCCCCGGCGCAGCGACTGGGCGGCCAGGTGCAGGGCGACGAGGGAGGAGGAGCAGGCGGTGTCCACGGTCACCGCGGGGCCTTCCAGGCCGAAGGTGTAGGCCACCCGGCCGGAGACCACGGAGGCGGAGTTGGCGGTGAGGAGGTGCCCCTCCATGCCCTCGGCCTGTTCCGGTGAGAGGCCGAGGGCGTAGTCCTGGCCGTTGGTGCCCGCGAACACCCCGGTGCGGGTGCCGCGCAGGGTGGCCGGGTCGATACCGGCGCGCTCGAAGGCCTCCCAGGAGGTTTCGAGGAGGAGGCGCTGCTGCGGGTCCATGGAGAGGGCCTCGCGGGGCGAGATGCCGAAGAACTCGGGGTCGAAATCGCCGGCGTCGTGCAGGAAGCCGCCTTCCCTGACGTAGCTGGTGCCCGGGTGGTCGGGGTCCGGGTGGTAGAGGGCGTCGAGGTCCCAGCCGCGGTGGGCGGGCAGGCCGGTGATGGCGTCAGTGCCGTCGGCGAGGAGGTTCCACAGGTCCTCGGGGCTGCGGACCTCTCCGGGCAGGCGGCAGCTCATGGCGACGATGGCGACGGGTTCCTCGGCGCCGGTGGTGGCGGTGCGGCCGGTCGTGGCGGGCGCGGCGGTGACGACGGCCGTGCCGGGATGGCCGCCGGGGATCTCGTCCAGGAGGTGGGCGGCGAGGGCGGCGGGGGTGGGGTGGTCGAAGACCGCGGTGGCGGGCAGGCGGACACCGGTGGCGGCGGAGAGCCGGTTGCGGAGTTCCACGGCGGCCAGCGAGTCGAAGCCCAGCTCCCGGAAGGCCCGGCCGGGGTCGACGGCCTCGGGGGTGGTGTGGCCGAGGACGGCGGCCACCTGGTTGCGGACGAGGGTGAGCACGGTGTCCTTGCGCTCGGCGGGCGGCAGGGCCGCCAGCCGGGACAGCTCGGCGGTGAGCCCGCCGGGGCCGGGAGCGTCACTCAGGGCGGCGCGGCGGGCGGGGGTCCGCACGAGGGCGCGCAGCAGGGCGGGCACGGGGCCCGCCGACCGGCGGCGCAGTGCGGGCAGGTCGAGGCGTACGGGGGCCAGGGCCGCGTCGTCCAGGGTGCGGGCGGTGTCGAGGAGGCGGAGGCCCTCCTCGGCGGTGAGCGGGACGAGTCCGGCGCGGGCCATGCGCCGCAGGTCCTCGTCGGCGAGCCGGGTCTGATCGCCGCGTTCGTCCCAGACGCCCCAGGCGAGGGCGGAGGCGGGCAGGCCCTGGACGCGGCGCTGGTGGGCCAAGGCGTCGAGGAAGGCGTTGCCCGCCGCGTAGGCGCCCTGTCCGGCGCCGCCGAAGATGCCGGCGAGGGAGGAGAAGAGGACGAAGGCGGCGAGGTCCAGGCCGCGGGTGAGTTCGTGGAGGTGGAGTGCGGCGTCGACCTTCGGGCGCAGGACCAGGTCGAGGTCCTCCGGGGTGAGGGTGTCGACGAGTCCGCCGGCGACGACGGCGGCGGTGTGGACGACGGCGGTGAGCGGACGGTCGGCGGGGATGGCCGTGAGCAGGGCGGCGAGGGCGTCCCGGTCGGCGGCGTCGCAGGCGGCGACGGTGACGGTCGCGCCGAGTGCGGTGAGCTCCTCCTGGAGTGCCGCCGCCCCTTCGGCCTCGGGGCCGCGGCGGCTGGTGAGGAGGATGTTGCGGACGCCGTGGGTGGTGATGAAGTGGGCGGCGACGAGGCGGCCGAGGGCTCCGGTACCTCCGGTGATCAGCACGGTGCCCTGCGGGTCGAGGGTGGGTGCGGGGGCCGGCGCGGGTTCGGTGGCGACGGGGACGCGGGTCAGCCGAGGGACGGTCATCCGGCCTTCGCGCAGGGCCAGTTGGGGTTCGCCGGTGGCGAGGGCCGCGGGCAGGCGGCGCAGCGAGTCCGGGGTGCCGTCGGTGTCGGCGAGGACGAACCGGTCGGCGTGTTCGGACTGGGCGGAGCGGACCAGGCCCCAGACGGGGGCGTGGTCGGGGCGGGTGTCCGGTGCGCCGTCGGCGTCCTCGGCGGGTGCGGGGACGGCGTCGCGGGTGAGGAACACCAGCCGGGAGGCGGCGAAGCGGTCGTCGGCCAGCCAGTCCCGCAGCAGGGCCAGGGTGTGCCGGGCGGTCTCGCGGACGGTGTCGGCGCAGGCCCCGCCGGCGGTCGCGGGCAGGACGGCGGCCACGGTCGCGGGCACGGGAGCGCCGGCCGTGACCGCCCCGGCCAGGGCGGCGAGGTCGGGGTGGACCTCGGGCTCCGCGCCGCCGGTCTCCAGGGCGTCGGCGGTCGCGCGGAGGCCCGCCTCCCCGGTCCCGGGGGTGGTGCCGATGAGGGCCCAGGGGCCGGCGGGGGGCGCGGTGTCGGTGAGGGGGTGTGCCGGCCAGGCCACCCGGTAGAGGTGGGCGTGGTGGTCGGCGAGCGCGGCCCGCAGGTGTTCCTCGCGGACCTCCCGGAAGGCGAGGGCGCCGATGGTGGCCACGGCCCGGCCTGTGTCGTCCGAGGCGGTCAGGGTCACCGTGTCGGTGCCGACCGGGGCCAGCCGGATCCGCAGCCGGGTCGCCCCGGTGGCGTGCAGGCGCACGTCCTCCCAGGAGAAGGCCATCCGGCCGGTGCCCATGTCGCCGAGCGGGCCGAAGCCGACGGCGTGCAGCGCGGCGTCCAGCAGGGCCGGGTGCAGTCCGTACGCGTCGGCGTCGGCGCGGGCGTCCTCGGGGAGGGCCACCTCGGCGAACACCTCGTCGCCCAGGCGCCAGGCGGCGTGCAGGCCCTGGAAGAGGGGGCCGTAGCCGAAGGAGCGGGCGGCGAGTCCGGCGTAGAAGCCGTCGAGGTCGACGGGGGTCGCGCCGACGGGCGGCCAGTCGGTGTCCGGGCCGGGGGGCGGGGTGGCGGGGGCTGAGCTGAGCAGGCCGGTGCCGTGGCAGGTCCAGGGCTCCTCGGCGGTCGCCGTGTCGGGGCGGGAGTGGACGGCGAAGCGCCGGTCGCCGGATCCGTCGTCCGGTCCGACCGCCACTTGGACGAGGACGCCGCCCTGCTCGGGCAGGACCAGCGGTGCCTGGAGGGTGAGTTCGGCGAGGTGGTCGCAGCCGAGGTGGTCGCCCGCCCGGACGGCGAACTCGACGAAGGCGGTACCGGGGAGGACGACCGCGCCCAGCACCTCGTGTTCGGCCAGCCAGGGGTGGGTGTGCGTGGACAGCCGTCCGGTCAGCAGCAGGCCGTCGGCGTCGGCGAGGGTGGTGACGGCGCCCAGCAGGGGGTGGTCCGACGGGGAGAGGCCCAGCCCGGCCGCGTCGGCCGGGGTGTGCGGGGCGTCCAGCCAGTAGCGCTCGTGCTGGAACGCGTACGTGGGCAGCGGGATCCGGCGGGCGTCCGGGGCGGCGAGGACGGCCGTCCAGTCGAGGGCGACGCCGTGGGCGTGGGCCTCGGCGGCGGAGCGCAGGAAGCGGGCGGTGCCGCCTTCGCCTCGGCGCAGGGTGGCGAGGGCGACGGCTGCGCCGCCCAGGTCGTCGAGGGTCTCCTGGATGCCGACGGTCAGCACCGGGTGGGCGCTGACCTCGATGAGGGCGCCGTGTCCGTCGCGGACGAGGGCGCGGGTGGCCTCGTCGAAGCGGACGGTGTGGCGCAGGCTGCGGTACCAGTAGTCGGCGTCGAGCCGGTCGGTCTCGAGGGCGCCGCCGGTGACAGTGGAGTAGAACGGCACCTCGCAGGCGCGGGGGGTGATGTCGGCGAGGGCTTCGAGGACCTGTTCGCGGACCTCTTCGACGTGCGCGGAGTGGGAGGCGTAGTCCACGGCGATCAGCCGGGCGCGGATCCCGTCGGCGTGCAGGGCGTCGCGGAGTTCGGCGAGGGCGTCGCCGTCGCCCGATATGACGATGGAGGCCGGGCTGTTGACGGCTGCGACGGACAGCCGGTCGCCCCAGGCGGCCATCCGGGGGGTGAGCCGGTCCAGGGGCAGGGAGACGGAGAGCATGCCGCCGCGGCCGGACAGGACGGTCAGGGCCCGGCTGCGCAGGGCGACGACCTTGGCGGCGTCCTCCAGGCTGAGCGCCCCGACGACGGCCGCGGCGGCGATCTCGCCCTGGCTGTGTCCGGCGACGGCCGAGGGCCGCACCCCGTGGGAGCGCCACAGTTCGGCCAGCGAGACCATCACCGCGAACAGGACGGGCTGGACGACGTCGACCCGGTCGAAGCCGGGGGCGCCGGGGGCACCGCGCAGGACCTCCGTCAGCGACCAGTCGACGTGCGGGGCGAGGGCTTCCTCGCAGGCGCGGACGCGGGCGGCGAAGACGGGGGCGGTGTCGAGGAGTTCGACGGCCATGCCCGCCCACTGGGAGCCCTGGCCGGGGAAGACGAACGCGGGCCTGCGGGTGTCGTCGGCGGTGCCGCGCACCACGACGGTGCCTTCGGGGGCGGGTGCGCCGGATCCGGCGCCGGCGTCGGTCTCCGCGTCGGCGAGGAAGTCCAGGGCCCGGTCCAGGCCCGCCCGGTCGGCCGCGAGGAGGACGGCCCGGTGGGGGAAGGCGGTGCGGGTGGTGGCGAGGGAGTGGGCGATGTCGACGGCCGTCGGGGCGGTGGCGCCGGGGACGGTCGGCAGGGCGGCCAGGTGGCTGCGGAGCCGGGCCGCCTGCGCGGTGAGGGCGGCCGGGGACTTCGCGGACAGCGGCCAGGCGATGAGGGGGCGCTCGCCTTCCGGGGTGCCGGCGGCGGTCGCGGCTTCGGGCGCGCCGTCGCTGCCGGTGGCGCTGCCGGTGCCGGTGAGGGTGGCCGCGCGATCGGCGATGGCGGAGCCGAGGGTGCCGGCGCGGCCGGCGATGGCGTGGCCGAGGGTCGCGGCGTGGCCGGCGAGGGCCGTGACGGCGGCGCTGCCCGCGGTGGCGGCACGGTCGGCGGCGGCGGAGGCCCGGTCGGCGAGGGTGGCGGCGCCGTCGGCGGGGGCCGGGGCGTGCCCGGTGGTGGCGGGGGCGTGCTCCGTGGCGCCGCCGTCGGCCGTGGCCGTGGGACGCGCGGTGGTGGCCGGGCATTGCTCGACCGTGGCGGCGCCGTCGGCGAGGGCCGAGGCTTGCGCCGTGGCGGCGCTGTCGGCGCCGGTCGCGCGCTCGACGGGCGCCGGGGCGGGCTCGGTCGTGGTGCCGTCGCCCGTCGCCGGGGGGCGCACCGTGGCGGTGTCGTCGGCGCCGGTCGCGCCCTCGGCGGGGGTGGCCGGATGTTCGGGCGTCGCGCGGGGTTCGTCGGCGGGGAGGTGTTGTTCGAGGACGACGTGGGCGTTCGTTCCGCTCACGCCGAAGGCGGAGACGGCAGCGCGGCGGGGGCGGCCCGGTTCCGTCTCGGGCCAGGCCGTGTTCTCCGTGACCAGCGAGACGGCCCCCGAGGACCAGTCGACGTGCGGGGTCGGCTCCTGCACGTGCAGGGTCTTCGGCAGGATGCCGTGGCGCAGCGCCTGCACCGCCTTGATGACGCCCGCCACACCGGCCGCGGCCTGGGTGTGACCCAGGTTGGACTTCACGGAGCCCAGCCACAGGGGCCGGTCGCCGGGCCGGTCCCGCCCGTAGGCGGCGAGCAGGGCCTGCGCCTCGATCGGGTCGCCGAGGGTGGTGCCGGTGCCGTGCGCCTCGACGAGGTCCACGTCGGACGGGGACAGCAGACCGTTGGCCAGGGCCTGCTGGATGACCCGCTGCTGGGCGGGCCCGTTGGGGGCCGTCAGGCCGTTCGACGCGCCGTCCTGGTTGACGGCCGAGCCGCGGACCACGGCCAGCACGGGGTGGCCGAGCCGGACCGCGTCGGAGAGGCGCTCGACGAGCAGCATGCCGACCCCCTCGGACCAGCCGGTGCCGTCGGCCGCCGCGGAGAAGGCCCGGCAGCGGCCGTCGGGCGAGAGCCCGCGCTGGCGGCTGAACTCCACGAAGGTGGTGGGGCCGGCCATCACGGTGACGCCGCCCGCGAGGGCGAGGTCGCATTCGCCCTGCCGCAGGGCCTGGACGGCGAGGTGCAGGGCGACGAGGGAGGAGGAGCAGGCGGTGTCGATCGTGACGGCCGGGCCCTCCAGGCCGAGGGTGTAGGCGATGCGGCCCGAGACCACGCTGCCGGTGTTGCCGGTGCTCACGTACCCCTCGATGCCCTCGGGCATGGCGGGGAGGCGGGAGACGTAGTCGTGGTACATGACCCCGGCGAACACGCCGGTGCGGGTGCCGCGCAGGGACTGCGGGTCCAGTTCGGCGCGTTCCACCGCCTCCCAGGCGGCTTCGAGCACGAGCCGCTGCTGGGGATCCATGGCGAGGGCCTCGCGCGGGCCGATGCCGAAGAACCCGGCGTCGAACGCGGCCGCCCCGTGCAGGAATCCGCCTTCCCGGGTGTAGGTGGTGCCGGGGTTCTCGGGGTCCGGGTCGTAGAGCGCGTCGAGGTCCCAGCCCCGGTCGGTGGGGAAGCCGGATATCGCGTCACGGCCGGCGGCGACCAGGTCCCACAGGTCCTCGGGGGACTCCACACCGCCGGGGAAGCGGCAGCTCATGCCCACGATCGCGATCGGCTCGCGGTTCCTGCCCTCGGCCTCGCGCAGGCGCCGGCGCGCGTGCCGCAGATCGACGGTGGCACGCTTGAGGTAGTCGCGGAGCTTGTTCACATCGGTCGTCATCTGGGTTTCCGGTCCTCAACGCGAAGGGATGGGCGTGCTGGTCGATCAGTGGGTGTCGAGCTCGCCGTCGAGCAGGTCGAACAGTTCCTCGTCGGAGGCCTGTGCCACCTCGGCCTCGGCGCCGTCCCCGGTGTCGGGTCCAGGGGCCGTCGCGCCGGGAGCGGAGCCGGGACCGGCGGACGCCTCGCGCCATTTGGCGAGGAGCACCTCCAGCCGCAGGGCGGCGGTGGCGCGCACGGCCCGGTCCTGCGGGGCGCGGGCGAACGCGGTCTCCAGACGGTCGATCTCGGCGAGCAGCGAGGGGGCCGCCCCGCCGTCCGGTCCGTCGGCGGGCAGCGCGGCGGACAGGTGCGCGGCGAGGGCCTCGGGGGTGGGGTGGTCGAACAGCAGGCTCGCCGGGAGGCCGAGCCCGGTGGCGGTGCCCAGGTGGTTGCGGAGTTCGACGGCGGTCAGCGAGTCGAAGCCGAGGTCCCGGAAGGCCTGGGAGGCGCCGACGGCCTCGGCGGAGGTGTGGCCCAGCACGGCGGCCACCTGGGTCCGCACGAGCCCGAGCAGGATCCGCCGGCGCTTCTCGTCCGAGGCGCCCGCCAACTGTGCGGCCAGCGCGCCGGGTCCGTGCGCGGGGTCGACCGCCGGGCGGCCCGGGGTGCGTACGAGGCCACGGAGCAGGGCGGGCACGGGCCGCGTCGCGGCGTTGCGGCGCAGGGCGGGCAGGTTCAGCCGTACGGGCAGCAGTACGGCGTCGGTGCCGGCGTCGGCGGCCGTCGTGTCGGCCGCCGCCACGGCGACGGCCGCGTCGAAGAGGGCGAGGCCCTCGTCCGGGGCCAGCGGCGAGACGCCCGCCCGGGCCATCCGGGCGAGTACCCCCGTACCGGCCGCGGCCGGCATGCCGTGCGGGCCCTCGGCGTCCGCCCAGGGACCCCAGGCCAGGGAGACGGCCGGGAGTCCCGCCGCCCGCCGTGACTGGGCCAGGGCGTCCAGACAGGCGTTGGCCGCGGCGTAGTTGGCCTGGCCGGCGGTGCCGAGGGTACCGGCGAGCGAGGAGAACAGCACGAAGGCCGCGAGATCCCGGTGCCGGGTCAGTTCGTGCAGGTGGAGGGCCGCGTCCGTCTTGGGTGCGAGGACCCGGTCGAGGCGTTCGGGGGTGAGCGAGCCGACGAGGGCGTCGTCCAGGACCCCGGCCGCGTGGACCACCGCGGTCAGCGGGTGGGCGGCCGGGACGGCGTCGAGTACGGCGGCCAGCGCGGTCCGGTCGGCCGCGTCGCAGGCGGCCAGGGTCACCTCGGCGCCGAGCGCGCCCAGTTCGGCGGTCAGCCCGGCGGCGCCCTCGGCGTCGGGCCCGCGGCGGCTGGTCAGCACGAGGTGCCGTACGCCGTGCACCGAGACGAGGTGCCGGGACACCAGCCGGCCCAGGGCGCCCGTCGCACCGGTCACCAGGACCGTGCCGTCCGGGTCCAGGCCCAGGGGGCCGGCGACGGGGGCGGCGGGCGCGCGTACCAGCCGGGGCGCGAGCACCCGGCCGTCCCGGACGGCGCACTGCGGCTCCCCGTTGGCCAGGGCCGCCGCCCACGCGGGGGGTGTCCCGTCCGGTGCGGGGCCGGGCTCCGGGTCCGTGTCGAGGTCCACGAGGACGAAGCGGTCGGGGTGTTCGGACTGGACTGACCGGACGAGACCCCACACGGCGGCGTGGGCCGGGTCCACCCGGGCCGCGTCCGCGGCGCCGGTGCGGACCGCGTTGCGGGTGACGAGGACCAGCCTCGACGGCTCCTCCTCCCCCGCCGCGTCCGCCGCCAGTTCCCGCTGGACGAGGGCCAGCGCGCGGGCCGTCGCGTACCGCACGGCGGCGGGCATCCGCGCCGGGCGGTCCGGGAGCTCGGCGTCCAGGACGACGATCCGCGACGCGGCCCGGGCCAGGGGCGGGACCTCGGCCGGGAGCGCCTCGGTCCACTCGACGCGGAAGAGGGCGTCGCGGAAGCGTCCGGCCCGGGCGGCGGCGAGCTGTCCGGCCGAGACCGGCCGCAGGACCAGGGAGTCGACCCGGGCCACGGTCCGGCCGCCCGGGTCGACGGCCAGCAGGGACACGGCGTCCGTGCCCGCCGGGGCCAGCCGGACCCGCAGGGCGGTGGGGCCCGCGGACGGGGCGGCGATGATGCGGACGCCGGTCCACGAGAAGGGGACCCGTGCCTCACCGGTGTCGGCGCCGGCCTCCGCGCCGAGCAGACCCTCGTGGAGGGCGACGGAGTGCAGGGCCGCATCGAGCAGGGCCGGGTGCAGCCCGAATCCGCGGACGTCGGTCCCCTCGGGCAGGGCCAGTTCGGCGAAGACCTCCCCGTCCCGGCTCCAGGCGGAGCGCACGCCCCGGAACAGCGGACCGTAGTCCAGCCCCAGGCCGGCCATCCGCTCGTACAGGGCGTCCGGGGACCCGTCGGTGAGGGGGACCGCCCCCGCCGGGGGCCACTCGGCCGGGACGTCCCCGCCGTCGGGGGCCGGGGCGGCGGACAGGGTGCCCACCGCGTGGCTGGTCCACGGCTCGCCGGCGGGCGCGCCCTGCACCCGCGAGTGGATCTCCAGGGCCCGGCGGCCATCGGCGTCGGGGCCCGCGACCCGGACCTGGAGCTGGACGGCGCCGTCCTCGGGCACGACGAGCGGCGCCCCGAGCGTCAGCTCGTCCAGCCGGTCACAGCCGACGCCCTCCGTGCCGGCGGCGTGCAGGGCCAGGTCCACGAAGGCGGTTCCGGGGAGGAGGACGGCGCCCAGGACGGCGTGGTCGCCCAGCCAGGGGTGGGTGGCGAGCGAGAGCCGGCCGGTCAGCACGAACCCTTCGCCGTCGGCGAGCGCAACGGCCGCGCCCAGCAGCCGGTGGTCCGCCCCTGCCAGCCCGGCGGCGCGGACGTCCCCGGGGGCGGCGGCGGCCGCGAGCCAGTGGCGGGGGGGGCGGGGGGGGGGGGGGGGCGGGGGGGGGGGGGGGGGGGGGGGGGGGGGGGGAGCCAGTGGCGGGTGCGCTGGAAGGGGTACGTCGGCAGGTCGGTACGGCGGGCGCCGCTGCCGGTGAAGAACGCCTCCCAGTCGACGGGCGTGCCGTGGACATGGAGCCGGGCCAGAGCGGCGGCGACGGCCTGGGCTTCGGCGCGGTCGGAGCGGAGCAGGGCCACGGCCACCGCGTCCTCGTCCCCGGCTTCCTGGGCCAGGGCGGTCAGCACGCCTCCGGGGCCGATTTCCAGGAAGGTGCGGACGCCTTCCGCGGCCAGGGTGGTGAGGGCGTCGGCGAAGCGCACGGCCTCGCGGACGTGGCGGACCCAGTACGCGGCCGAGCCGAACTCCTCGGGTGGGACGGTCGCGCCGGTGAGGGTGGAGACGAGCGGCAGAGCGGGGAGGCCGAAGGAGACCGACTCGGCCACGGCGCGGAAGTCGGCCAGCACGGGGTCCATCAGCGGGGAGTGGAAGGCGTGGGAGACGGGCAGCGCCTTGGTCCTGCGCCCCTCCGCCGCCAGCCTCCCGGCCAGCTCGGCGACCGCGTCCTCGGCGCCCGACAGCACCACCGAGGCCGGCCCGTTGACGGCGGCGATCCCGGCCCGGTCCTCGAACCCGGGCAGCAGCTCCCGCACCTCTTCCTCCGAGGCCTCGACCGCCACCATCACCCCGCCGGACGGCAGCGCCTGCATCAACCGGCCCCGGGCGGCCACCAGCTTCGCCGCGTCGTCCAGGGAGAAGACACCGGCGACGTGGGCCGCCGCCAACTCCCCGACGGAGTGCCCGGCCAGGAAGTCCGGACGCACCCCCCAGGACTCCACCAGCCGGAACAGCGCCACCTCCACGGCGAACAACGCCGGCTGGGCGTAAGCCGTCCGGTTCAACAGCCCCGCGTCCCCACCGAACACCACCTCCCGCAGCGGGAGTTCGAGGTGCGGCCCCAGGGCCGCGCACACCGCGTCGAAGGCCGCGGCGAACACCGGGAAGGCGGCGTGCAGTTCGCGGCCCATGCCGAGGCGCTGGCTGCCCTGCCCGGAGAACAGGAAGGCGTGCTTCCCGCTTCCGGGGGCGGCCGCGGCCCGGACCAGAGCGGGCGAGGGCCCGCCGTTCGCCAGGGCGGTCAGGGCCTCCAGCCGTCCGGCCGGGTCAGCTGCGATCACGGCCGCCCGGTGGTCCAGGACGGCGCGACCGGTGGCCAGGGAGCAGGCCACGTCCACCGGCGCCCGGTCGGGGTCCCGGGCGTACGGCAGGAGGGCGCGGGCCTGCGCGCGCAGGGCCTCCGGGGTCCTGGCGGAGAGCAGCCACGGCGCCGCGAGGGCGGCGGCGCCGGACGGGGCTGCCTGCTCGGGGGCCTGTTCCGGGGCCCGCTCGGGGGCCTGTTCCAGGATGACGTGGGCGTTGGTGCCGCTGAAGCCGAACGAGGAGACGGCCGCCCTCCGCGGACCCCCGCCGTCCGTCCAGGTCACGGGCTCGGTGAGGAGGCGTACGGAGCCGGAGGTCCAGTCGACGTGCGGGGAGGGCTGCTCGGCGTGCAGGGTCCGGGGCAGGACACCGTGGCGCATCGCCTCGACCATCTTGATGATCCCGCCGACACCGGCGGCGGCCTGGGTGTGGCCGATGTTCGACTTGAGGGAGCCCAGCCACAGCGGCCGGTCCTCGGGGCGGCCCTGCCCGTAGGTGGCGAGGAGGGCCTGCGCCTCGATCGGGTCGCCNAGCCGGGTGCCCGTGCCGTGCGCCTCGACCACGTCCACGTCCGCCGCCGCGAGCCGGGCGTTCGCCAGGGCCTGTGCGATGACGCGTTCCTGCGCGGGGCCGTTGGGCGCGGTGAGGCCGTTCGAGGCGCCGTCCTGGTTGACGGCACTCCCCCGGACCACCGCGAGGACCGGGTGACCGGCCCGCAGGGCGTCGGAGAGCCGCTCGACCAGCAGGACACCGACGCCTTCCGCCCAGCCGGTGCCGTCGGCGTCGGCGGAGAAGGCCTTGCAGCGGCCGTCGGCGGCCAGCCCGCGCTGGCGGCTGAACTCCACGAAGGCGCCGGGACCGGCCATCACGGTGACACCGCCCGCCAGGGCCAGCCGGCACTCGCCCTGGCGCAGGGCCTGGACGGCCAGGTGCAGGGCCACGAGGGAGGAGGAGCAGGCCGTGTCGACGGTGACGGCGGGGCCCTCCAGGCCAAAGGTGTAGGAGAGCCGGCCCGAGATGACACTGCCCGAGTTGCCGGTGCCGAGGAAGCCCTCCACCCCTTCGGGCACCGTCTGGAGGGAGGAGGCGTAGTCGTGGTACATGACGCCGGTGAACACCCCGGTGCGGGATCCGCGCAGGGTCGCCGGGTCGATGCCGGCGCGTTCGAAGACCTCCCAGGAGGTTTCCAGCAGGAGCCGCTGCTGGGGGTCCATCGCGAGGGCTTCGCGGGGGGAGATGCCGAAGAAGGCGGCGTCGAAGTCGCCCGCGTCGTAGAGGAATCCGCCCCGCAGGGTGCTGCTGGATCCGGTGGCGCCGCCGCCGGCGGAGAGCGGCTCGAGGTCCCAGCCGCGGTCCTCCGGGAAGCCGCCGATGGCGTCGGTGCCGGCGGTGAGCAGCCGCCACAGGTCTTCGGGGGACCGGACCCCGCCGGGGTAGCGGCAGCCCATGGCGACGATGGCGACGGGTTCGTCCGCGCCCGTACCGGTGGCGGCGGCCGGGCGGGTGGTGGCGGACGCGGGCCGGGGGGTGTCCGTCAGCCGGTGGAGGAGGTGGCGGGCGAGGGCGTCCGGGGTGGGGTGGTCGAAGACCAGGCCGGCGGGGAGGCGTACGCCGGTCGCGGAGGCGAGGCGGTTGCGGAGTTCGACGGCGGTCAGCGAGTCGAAGCCGAGTTCACGGAAGGCCTGGCCGGGCTGGACGGACTCGGGGCGGCCGTGGCCCAGTACGGCGGCGGCGTGGGTGCGGACGAGGTCGGACAGCAGGGCGGTGCGGCCGGCTTCCGGGAGGGCGTCCAGCCGCTGCGCCAGCGCGCTGCGGGCGTCGTCGGGCGCGGTGGCCGCGGCGGCTCGGGTCCGGCGGACGGGGGCGGGGGCCAGGGTGTGCAGCAGGGCGGGCAGGGTGCCCGCGCGGGCCCGCTCGCGCAGGACGGGCGCGTCCCAGCGGACGGGGACGAGGAGGGGGTGGGCGGAGTCCAGTGCGCGGTCGAGGAGCGCGAGGGCGTCGTCCGTCTCCAGGGGGAGGAGTCCGGAGCGGCCGATGCGGCGCTGGTCGGCCTCGGCGAGGGCGGCGGTGATTGTGCTGCCGTCGGCCCACAGGCCCCAGGCCAGGGAGTGGGCGGGCAGGCCGGCGGCGCGGCGGTACTGGGCGAGGGCGTCCAGGGCGGCGTTGGCGGCAGCGTAGTTGCCCTGGCCGGGGTTGCCGAAGACTCCGGCGGCCGACGAGAACAGGACGAAGGCGGAGAGGTCCAGGTCGCGGGTGAGTGCGTGGAGGTGGAGGGCGCCCTCGACCTTGGGGGCGAACACGCGTCGGATCCGCTGCGGGGTGAGGGCCGGGAGCACCCCGTCGTCGGTGACGCCCGCCGCGTGGACGACGGCGGTCAGGGGGTGGGCGGCGGGGAGGCCGGCCAGCAGGGCGGCGAGCGCCGGCTGGTCGGCGACGTCGCAGGCCGCGGTGGACACCACGGCTCCGTGGGCGGTGAGTTCGGCCGCGAGTTGCTGCGCGCCGGGCGCGTCGGGGCCGCGGCGGCTGACCAGGAGGAGCCTGCGCACGCCGTGCCGGGTGACGAGGTGGTGTGCGACCAGGCGGCCGAGCGTGCCGGAGGCGCCGGTGACCAGGACGGTGCCGTGCGGGGGGAACACCGGGGCGGGGGTCTCCTCCGCCGGGGCGTCGGCGCGTACCAGGCGGGGCGCGAGGAGGGTCCCCGCGCGCAGGGCCAACTCGGGTTCGCCCGTGGCGGCTGCGGCGGCGAGCAGGGCGGGGTCGGCCTCCGCGCCGCCTGGTTCCGTGTCGACGAGGAGGAAGCGGCCGGGGTTCTCGGACTGCGCCGAGCGGACCAGCCCCCATACGGCGGCCTGTGTGGGGTCGGCGCCCTCCGCCGGACCGGTGGAGACGGCGCCCCGGGTGAGGACCAGCAGCCGGGATTCGGTGAAGCGGGCGTCCGCGAGCCACTCCTGGACGAGGGCGAGGGCGGCCTCTGCGGCCTGGGCGGGCCGGTCGGCCCGGGAAGCCTGACCCTCGGCGGGCGCCGTCACGCCGAGCGCCACCGTGGCCGGGACCGGCGCGTGCTCGGGGCGCAGGGCGGCGAGCGAGTCGAGCAGGGTGACCGGGGCGGGCTCGGAGCCTTCCGCGGCGGGGGCCGCGGGGGTCCACTCCGGCCGGAACAGCCCTTCGCCGCCGGTGTCCGCCGCGGCGGCCAGTTGCTCGGCCGCCACGGGGCGCAGCACGAGGGAGTCCACGCTGAGCACGGGCCGTCCCGTTGCGTCCGCGAGGAGCAGGGTGAGGGCGCCCTCCTCGTCCGGGGCGGGCGCCATGCGGAGGCGGAGCGTGCCGGCTCCGGCCGCGTGCAGGGTGACCCCGTTCCATTCGAAGGGGATACGGGGGCCGTCGTGCGGGCCGGTCTCGCCGAGGGCCGCGGTGTGGAGGGCGGCGTCGAAGAGGGCGGGGTGCAGTCCGAAGCCGGTGGTGGCGGTGCCGTCGGGCAGGGCGATCTCGGCGAAGAGTTCCGCGCCGCGCCGCCAGCCGGCGCGGACGCCCCGGAACAGCGGCCCGTACTCCAGGCCGAGGCCGGTCATGCGGTCGTAGAGGGCCTCGGGGTCGGCGGGTTCGGCGTCGGCGGGGGGCCAGGGGGTGAGCGCGGAGGCGTCCGGGAGGGTGGCGGGGGCGGCGGCGAGCAGGCCGGAGGCGTGCAGGGTCCAGGTGTCGGCGGCGAGGGTCTCGTCGGGCTGGGAGTAGAGCCGTACGGCGCGTCGGCCGTGGGTGTCGGCGGCGTCCACGACGGCCTGGAGCCTCGTTCCGCCCTGCGGGGGCAGCGGGAGCGGTGCCTCCAGGGTGAGGTGCTCGATCCGGCCGCAGCCGACCTGGTCCCCGGCGCGGACGGCCAGTTCGACCAGGGCGGTGCCCGGCAGGAGGGGGGTGCCCAGGACGCGGTGGTCGGCGAGCCAGGGGTGGGTGGCGAGCGAGACGCGGCCGGTCAGCAGGACACCCTCGCCGTCGGTCAGGGTGAGGACGGCTCCGAGGAGGGGGTGTTCGGCGGGGCGCAGGCCGGCGCCGGAGAGGTCGCCGGTGGCGGGCCGGGTCTCGAGCCGGTACTCCTCGCGCTGGAAGGCGTAGGTGGGCAGGTCCACGGGGCGGGCGCCGCGGCCGGCGAAGACGGCCGGCCAGTCGACGGGGGTGCCGTGGACGTGGAGGCGGGCGAGGGCGGTGGTGACGGCCAGGGCCTCGGGCCGGTCGGCGCGCAGGGCGGGGACCACGACGGCGTCCTGGTCGAGGAGGTCCGCGGCCAGGGCGGTCAGGGTTCCGCCGGGG
This sequence comes from Streptomyces sp. SID8352, assembly GCF_009862265.1. Taxonomy (GTDB): domain Bacteria; phylum Actinomycetota; class Actinomycetes; order Streptomycetales; family Streptomycetaceae; genus Streptomyces. The sequence goes on from NZ_WWGX01000024.1 coordinate 21,018, forward strand.
CCGATCTCCAGGAAGGTGCCCGCGCCTTCGGCGGCCAGGGAGGCGACCGCGTCGGCGAACCGCACGGCCTCGCGGGCGTGCCGCACCCAGTACCCGGCGGAGCACCACTCCTCGGCCGGCACGGGGCGGCCCGTCAGGGTGGAGACGACGGGCAGGGCCGGGGCGGCGAAGGGCACGCCGTCGAAGGCCCGGCGGAAGTCTTCCAGCGCCGGTTCCATCAGCGGGGAGTGGAAGGCGTGGGAGACCGGCAGTTCCCGGCTCTTGCGGCCCCGGGCAACGAGCGGTGCGACGACGGCGGCGACGGCCTCCGCGGTGCCCGAGACCACCACGGACGAGGGCCCGTTGACGGCGGCGACGCCGGCCCGGCCCGCGTGCCCGTCGAGCAGCTCCCGTACTTCCCGCTCGGAGGCCTCCACCGCGGTCATCACCCCTCCGGCGGGCAGGGCCTGCATGAGCCGGGCCCGGGCGGCGACCAGCCGGGCCGCGTCCTCGAGGGTGAACACCCCGGCGACGTGGGCGGCGGCGAACTCGCCCACCGAGTGCCCGGCCAGCAGATCCGGGCGCACGCCCCAGGACTCCACCAGCCGGAACAGCGCGACCTGGAGGGCGAAGAGGGCCGGCTGGGCGTCGGCCGTACGGCGCAGCGGGCCGGGGTCGGCGGCGAACACCGTCTCCTTGAGGGGGCGTTCGAGGTGCGGGTCCAGGGCGGCGCAGACGGCGTCGAAGGCCTCGGTGAACACGGGGAAAGCCGCGTACAGTTCGCGTCCCATGCCGGGGCGCTGGCTGCCCTGGCCGGAGAAGAGGAACGCGGTGCGGCTTCGGCGCAGGACCACGCCCGTGGCCGTGGTGGCGTCCGGGGTGTCGTCGGGGGTCTCGCCGCGGGACAGCAGGTCCAGGGCCCGGCGCAGTCCTGCGGGGTCCGCGGCGACGATCGCGGCGCGGTGGTCCAGTGCGGCCCGGGTGGTGGCCGTGGCGAGGCCGAGGTCGGCGAGGGGGTGTCCCGGGTGGTCGGCGGTGTGGCGCAGGAGGCGGGCGGCCTGCGCGCGCAGGGCGGCCCCGGTCTTCCCGGACAGCAGCACGGGTGTGTACCCGGGCCCGGTGGCCGGCGGCGCGTCCGGCTCGGGGGCGGCGGGCCGGGCGTGCGGGGGTTCCTCCAGGACGACGTGGGCGTTGGTGCCGCTGANCCCGAACGAGGAGACGGCGGCCCGGCGGGGGCGTTCGCCCTCCGTCCACGGGACGGGTTCGGTGAGCAGGCGTACGGCGCCGGAGGACCAGTCGACGTGCGGGGACGGGGCGTCCACGTGGAGGGTCCTGGGGAGCAGGCCGTGGCGCAGGGCCTCGACCATTTTGATCACTCCGCCGACGCCGGCGGCGGCCTGGGTGTGGCCGATGTTCGACTTGAGGGAGCCCAGCCACAGCGGCCGGTCCTCGGGGCGGCCCTGCCCGTAGGTGGCAAAGAGGGCCTGCGCCTCGATGGGGTCGCCGAGGGTGGTGCCCGTTCCGTGTGCCTCGACGGCGTCGACGTCGGTGGCGGTCAGGCGGGCGTCGGCGAGGGCCTGGCGGATGACGCGCTGCTGGGCGGGGCCGTTGGGGGCGGTGAGGCCGTTGGAGGCGCCGTCCTGGTTGACGGCGGAGCCGCGGACCACGGCGAGGACGGGGTGGCCGTTGCGGCGGGCGTCGGAGAGCCGT
>NZ_WWGX01000024.1:23416-33831 GCF_009862265.1 Streptomyces sp. SID8352
GGCGTCGATGTCGGCGGGGGTCAGGCGGGCGTCGGCGAGGGCCTGGCGGATGACGCGCTGCTGGGCGGGGCCGTTGGGGGCGGTGAGGCCGTTGGAGGCGCCGTCCTGGTTGACGGCGCTGCCGCGGATCACGGCGAGGACGTGCCGCCCGTTGCGCCGGGCGTCGGACAGCCGCTCCAGCAGCAGCATGCCGACGCCCTCGCCCCAGCCGGTGCCGTCGGCGGCTGCGGAGTAGGCCTTGCAGCGGCCGTCGGCGGCCAGCGCCCGCTGGCGGCTGAACTCGATGAAGGCGCCGGAGCTGGACATCACGGTGACCCCGCCGGCGAGGGCCAGTTCGCATTCGCCCTGGCGCAGGGAGCGGGCCGCGAGGTGCAGGGCGACCAGGGAGGAGGAGCAGGCTGTGTCGACGGTCATGGCGGGGCCTTCGAGGCCGAGGGTGTAGGCGATGCGTCCGGAGGCCACGCTGGCGGCGTTGCCGGTGCCGAGGTAGCCCTCGACCCCTTCGGGGACGGCGAGCCCGCGCCGGAGGTAGTCCTGGTAGCCGGAGCCGACGAACACGCCGGTGCGGCTGCCGCGGACGGTGGCCGGGTCCAGGCCGGCCCGTTCGAAGGCCTCCCAGGAGGTCTCCAGCAGCAGCCGCTGCTGCGGGTCCATGGCGGTGGCCTCGCGCGGCGAGATGCCGAAGAAGGCGGCGTCGAAGTCGGCCAGGTCGTAGAGGAAGCCGCCGGCTCGGGCGTAGGTGGTGCCGGGGTGGTCGGGGTCGGGGTGGTAGAGGGAGTCGAGGTCCCAGCCTCGGTCGTCGGGGAAGACGGACATGGCGTCGGTGCCCTCTTCCACCAGCCGCCACAGTTCCTCGGGCGAGCGGACGCCGCCGGGGTAGCGGCAGCTCATGGCGACGATCGCGAGGGGTTCCTCGTCGGCGGCGGCCCGGGTGGCGGCGGAGGCGGACGGCGGACGCGGCTCGTCGGCGCCGAGGAGTTCGACGAGGAGCCGGCCGGCGAGGTCGAGGGCGCAGGGGTGGTCGAAGACGAGGGTGGTGGGCAGCTCCAGGCCGGTGGCGCGGACGAGCCGGCCGCGCAGTTCCACGGCGGTCAGGGAGTCGAAGCCCAGGTCGCGGAAGGCCCGTCCGGGTTCGACCGCGTCGGGGCCCGGGTGGCCGAGTACGGCGGCGGCTTCGCGCCGGACGAGTTCCACGAGCGTGCGGTCCCGGTCGGCGGGGTCGGCCTGGGCGAGGGTGCGGCGCAGCGCCCGGGCGGTGTCCCCGGCCGCGTCGGCGCCCGTGGGGCGGCCGTCGGCGGCCGCGCGGACCTCGGGCAGGTCGGCGAGGAGGGGGCTGGGGCGGCCGATGGTGAAGGTCGGGGCGAAGCGGGTCCAGTCGACGTCGGCGACGGTCACGGCGGTGGTTCCGCGGCCGACGGCCCGCTCCAGGACGGTGAGCGCTTCCTCGGCCGGCAGGGGTTCCAGGCCGCGCTTGCGGAGGTTGTCGGCGATCTCGGGGGTGGCGGCCATGCCGGAGCCGGCCCAGGGGCCCCAGGCGAGGGCGGTGGCGGGCAGGCCCTCGGCGCGGCGTCGCACGGCCAGCGCGTCCAGGCAGGCGTTGGCGGCCGCGTAGTTGGCCTGGCCGGAGGTGCCGAAGGCGCCCGAGGCGGAGGAGAACAGCACGAACGCCTCGAGGGGGTGGTCCGCGGGGAGTTCCCGCAGCAGGGCGTCGAGGTGGACGGCGCCCGCGGCCTTCGCCGCGAGGACGGCGTCGAAGGCGGCCGGACCGGTGTCGGCCAGCAGTCCGGGGGTGTCGACGCCGGCGGTGTGGACGACAGCGGTGAGGGGGTGTGCGACGTCCGGGGCGGTGAGTTCGCCGAGGAGGCGGGCGAGGGCGTCCCGGTCGGCGACGTCGCAGGCGGCGACGGTCGCCCGGGCGCCCAGTGCCTCCAGTTCGGCGGTGAGTTCGGCGGCGCCCTCGGCGGCGGGGCCGCGGCGGCCGGCCAGGACGAGGTGCCGGGCGCCGCGAGCGGCGAGGAGCCGGGCGACGTGGCCGCCGAGGGCGCCGGTCCCGCCGGTGATCAGGACCGTGCCGCGGGGCCGCCATGCGGCGGTGCGCCGGGAGTCGGTGTCGGGGGTGCGGGTGAGGCGGCGGGCGAACACCCCGTCCGGGCGGACGGCCAGCTGGTCCTCCGGGCCGTCGGCGGTGAGGAGGCCGATCAGCCGGTCCAGGGCGGTGGTGTCGCATTCGGCCGGCAGGTCGACGAGGCCGCCCCAGCGGTCGGGGTGTTCCAGGGCGGAGACCCGGCCGAGGCCCCAGATCCGGGCCTGGGCGGGGGCGGTCGGCACGTCCTGGGGTGCGGTGGTGACGGCTCCGCGGGTGGCGCACCAGAGGGGGGCCGCCACTCCGGCGTCGCCGAGTGCCTGGACCGCGGTGAGGGTGGCGGCGTCGCCGCCGGTGAGGGCGGCCAGTGCGGCGGCGGGGCGCCCGTCGAGGGCCAGGAGGGAGACGACTGCGCGGGGTGCGGCGTCGGCCGCGGCCTCCCGCAGCCGGGCGGCGAGGGCCGCGCGGTCCTCGGCGGGGTCCACGGTGAGGGTGGTGGTGCGCGCCCCGCGGGCGGTGAGCGCCTCCCGGAGCGCGCCGGTGAGGTCCGCGGCGGCGGGGCCGGCACCGGCGGCGGGGGCCAGCAGGAGCCAGTGGCCGTCGGCGGGGCCGGCGACGGGGGCGGGCAGCCGTTTCCAGGTGATCTCGTACTGCCCGTCCCCGATCGCGGACCGGCGGCCGGCGGGGGCGGCGGGCAGCAGCCAGTAGTCCTGGCGTTGGAAGGCGTACGTGGGCAGGTCGACGCGGCGGGCGCCGCGGCCGGCGTGGACGGCGGCCCAGTCGACGGGGGTGCCCTGGACGTGGAGGCGGGCGAGGGCGGTGGTGACGGCCAGGTGCTCGGGGCGGTCGGTCCGCAGCAGGGGGACGAGGACGGGGCCCTCGTCCTCGCCGCCGCCGAGCACGTGCCGGGCCTGGGCGGTGAGGACGCCGCCGGGGCCCACCTCCAGGAAGGCGGCGACGCCCTCGGCGGCGAGGGAGGCGACGGCGTCGGAGAAGCGCACCGCTTCGCGGACGTGGCGGACCCAATAAGCCGGCGAGCAGAACTCCTCGGCGGTGACCGGTCCTCCGGTGAGGGTGGAGACCACCGGCGACCGCGGGGGCGCGAAGGTGACGGATGCGACGGCGGTCCGGAAGGTGTCGAGCATCGGGTCCATCAGGGGCGAGTGGAAGGCGTGCGAGACGGCGAGGGCCTTGGTCCTGCGGCCTTCGGCGGCGAGCCTGTCCACGACGTCCGCCACGGCGTCGGCGGCGCCCGAGACGACCACGGACCGCGGCCCGTTGACGGCGGCGACGCCGGCCCGGTCCGTCAGCCCCGCGAGCAGTTCGCGAACCTCCGTCTCGGAGGCCTCGACGGCGACCATCGCCCCGCCGTCCGGGAGCGTCTGCATCAGCCGGCCCCGCAGGGCCACCAGCTTCGCCGCGTCGGGGAGCGAGAGCACGCCCGCCGCGTGGGCGACGGCGTACTCGCCGACGGAGTGCCCGGCGAGGAAGTCGGGGCGCACCCCCCAGGCCTCCAGCAGCCGGAACAGGGCCACTTCGACGGCGAACAGGGCGGGCTGGGTGTACTCGGTGCGCTCCAGCAGATCCGGGTCCCGCCCGAACACCACCTCCTTGAGGGGGCGTTCGAGGTGCGGGTCGAGGGCGGCGCACGCCGCGTCGAAGGCCGAGGCGAACTCCGGCCGGCTCTCGTACAGTTCCCGGCCCATGCCCAGGCGCTGGCTGCCCTGGCCCGAGAACAGGAACGCGGTCGCCGCGTCCCGTCCGGCCACGCCCTCGACGAGCTGCGGGGCGGGCTCGGCGGCGGCGAGGGCGGTGACTCCGGCGACGAGTGCGGGCAGGTCGGTACCGACCACGGCGGCGCGGTGCTCGAGGGCGGCGCGGGAGGTGGCCAGGGAGTGGGCCACGTCCACGGGGCTGACCTCGCCGAGGCCGAGGAGGTGCCGCAGGAGGCGTTCGGCCTGTTCGCGCAGGGCCGTGGTGTCGCGGCCCGAGAGGGTCCAGGCCACCGGCAGCGGACCGGCGGCCGGGACGGGGGCCGGCTCCGGCTCGGGAAGGGGCGGGGCCTGTTCGATGATGGTGTGGGCGTTGGTGCCGCTCACCCCGAAGGAGGAGACTGCGGCCCGGCGCAGCCGGCCGTCCGCCGTCCAGGTCACGGACTCGGTGAGGAGGCGTACGGAGCCGGAGGTCCAGTCGACGTGCGGGGAGGGCTGCTCGGCGTGCAGGGTCCGGGGCAGGACACCGTGGCGCATCGCCTCGACCATCTTGATGATCCCGCCGACACCGGCGGCGGCCTGGGTGTGGCCGATGTTCGACTTGAGGGAGCCCAGCCACAGCGGCCGGTCCTCGGGGCGGCCCTGCCCGTANGTGGCGAGGAGGGCCTGCGCCTCGATCGGGTCGCCCAGCCGGGTGCCCGTGCCGTGCGCCTCGACCACGTCCACGTCCGCCGCCGCGAGCCCGGCACCGGCCAGGGCCTGTTCGATGACCCGCTGCTGGGCGGGGCCGTTGGGCGCGGTGAGGCCGTTGGAGGCGCCGTCCTGGTTGACGGCACTCCCCCGGACGACCGCGAGGACGGGGTGGCCGTTGCGCAGGGCGTCCGAGAGCTTCTCGACGAGCAGCATGCCGACGCCCTCGCCCCAGCCGGTGCCGTCGGCTCCGGCGGCGAAGGACTTGCAGCGGCCGTCGGCGGACAGGCCCTGTTGGCGGCTGAACTCGGTGAACATGCCGGTGGCGGCCATCACGGCGGCCCCGCCGGCCAGGGCCATGGTGCATTCGCCCCGGCGCAGGGCCTGGGCGGCCAGGTGCAGGGCGACCAGGGAGGAGGAGCAGGCCGTGTCGACGGTCAGCGAGGGGCCTTCCAGCCCGAAGGTGTAGGAGAGGCGGCCGGAGGCGACGCTGGGGGCGGTACCGGTGAGCAAAAAGCCCTCCAGTTCCTCGCGGGTGTCGCCGCTGCCCGCGTACCCCTGGTAGGCGAGGCCGACGAACACGCCGGTGCGCGAGCCCCGGACGGCGGTGGGGGCGATCCCGGCCCGCTCGAAGGCCTCCCAGGCGACTTCGAGGAGGAGCCGCTGCTGAGGGTCGGTGGCCAGGGCCTCGCGGGGGGACATCCCGAAGAGGGCCGGGTCGAAGCGGCCGGCGTCGTGGAGGAAGCCGCCTTCGCGGGTGTAGCACTTCCCGGGGACGCCCGGGTCGGGGTCGTAGAGCCCCTCCAGGTCCCAGCCGCGGTTGTCGGGGAATCCGGTGACCGCGTCGGAGCCGCTGTCGACCAGCCGCCACAGGGCTTCGGGGCTGTCGACGCCGCCGGGGTAGCGGCAGCTCGTGGCGACGATGGCGATGGGCTCCTGGTCCTTCGCCTCCACCTCGTGCAGCCGGCGCCGGGTCTGCTTGAGGTCCGCCGTCACGCGCTTGAGGTAGTCCAGGAGCTTCTGTTCGTTCTCGCTCTGGACGCCCTGGGCGCTCTGGACGTCCTGGACGCCCGGCCGGTCGTGCCGGTCCTGCCGGTTCTGTTCGTTCGGCATGTTCTTCACCCGTCGGGAAGTGTCGGGAAGGGGTGCGGCGGTGCGGCCGCGGGTCGTGTGCACCTGCTGGCCCGGGCGCGTCCGGGTGCTCAGGAGCCGTCGAGCTCCTGGTCGATGAGCGCGAAGATGTCGTCGACGGTGGCGCTCGCCAGCCGCTCGTCGGACGTGTCGCCGGGGGGCGCGCCGGGGGCGGGGGCGGGTCCTTCGGCGAAGGCCGCGAGCACACCGTGCAGGCGGGTCCTGATCCGGGAGCGGACGAGTTCGTCGTCGGTCCCGACGGTGGCCAGGGTCTGCTCCAGCCGGTCGAGGTCCGCGAAGACGGACCCGGCCGAAGGGGCCTGGTCCGGCCGCGGTGCGAGGTCGGCGCCGATGCGGGCGGCGAGGGCCGCGGGCGTGGGGCAGTCGAAGACGAGGGTGGCCGGGAGCCGCAGTCCGGTCGCGGAGTTCAGCCGGTTGCGGAGCTCCACCGAGGTGAGGGAGTCGAAGCCCAGCGCCTTGAACTCCCGTTCGCGGTCCACCTCACGAGGGCCGCCGAGGCCGAGGACGGCCGCCACCTGGGTGCGCACCAGGTCCAGCAGCGCGCCGTCCCGTTCCGGCCCGGACAGCCGGGCCAGCCGGTCCCGCAGGGCCTCCGGGCCGCCGCCGGGAGCGGCCTCGCGGACGGTGCGCCGGGGGGCCGGGCGCAGCAGGCCGCGCAGCACCGCAGGTACGGCCCGTTCGGCGTCGGGGCCCGCGGCGGCCGGGGCGGCCGCGAAGCGTACGGGTACGGGGACGGCCTGCTCCCCCGCCCGGGCCGCGTCGAAGAGCGCGAGGCCTTCGTCCGGCCGGAAGGGGACCAGCCCGGAGCGGGCCATCCGGTCCTGCCCGGCGCCGTCCATGTCCGAGGCCATGCCGCCGTCGGCCCACGGCCCCCAGGCCAGCGAGGTGGCGGGCAGCCCTGCGGCGGCGCGGCGCTGGGCGAGGGCGTCGAGGAAGGCGTTGGCGGCGGCGTAGTTGCCCTGTCCCGCGCTGCCCAGGGTCGCGGCGACCGAGGAGAACAGCACGAAGGCGGAGAGGTCCGTGCCCCGGGTCAGTTCGTGCAGGTGGAGCGCCGCGTCCACCTTGGGGCGCAGGACGGCCTCCAGCCGGTCCGGGGTGAGGGAGGTGACCAGTCCGTCGTCGAGGACTCCGGCGGCGTGGACCACGGCGGTCAGCGGCCGGCCGGCGGGAACGCCGGCCAGGAGGGCGGCGAGCGCCTCCCGGTCGGAGGTGTCGCAGGCCGCGAGGGTGACGGTCCCGGCCCCCGCCGCGAGGAGCTCCGCGCGCAGTGCTCCGGCCCCGTCGGCGTCGGCGCCGCGCCGGCTGGTGAGGAGCAGGTGGCGCGCCCCGTGTCCGGTGACGAGGTGCCGGGCGACGAGGCCGCCCAGCGCCCCGGTCGCGCCGGTGACGAGGACGGTGCCCTCGGGGTCGGGTGCGGCGGGGACGGTGAGGACGAGCTTGCCGATGTGCCGGGCCTGGCTGAGATGGCGCAGGGCGGCGGGAGCCCGGCGCACGTCCCAGCAGGTGACGGGCAGCGGGCGCAGGGTCCCGGCCTCGAACAGGGTGACGAGCTCGCGGAGCATGGCGCCGATCCGGTCCGGGCCCGCTTCGATGGTGTCGAAGGCGGTGTAGGCCGCACCCCGGTGTTCCTCGGCCACCCGGCGGGGGTCGCGGACGTCGGTCTTGCCCATCTCGAGGAAGCGGCCGCCGCCGGTGAGGGTGCGCAGGGACGCGTCGACGTACTCCCCGGCGAGGGAGTTCAGTACGACGTCCACGCCGCGGCCGCCGGTCGCGGCGAGGAACCGCTCCTCGAAGCGGAGGTCGCGGGAGGAGGCGAGGTGGTCGGCGTCCGGGCCGCCCTCGGCCGTCAGGGCGGCCCACTTGCCGGGTCCGGCAGTGCCGAAGACCTCGGCGCCGAGGTGGCGGGCGAGTTGGGTGGCGGCCATGCCGACGCCGCCGGCCGCCGAGTGCACGAGCAGCGTCTGTCCGGGCCGCAGGCCGGCCAGGTCGACGAGCGCGTAGTAGGCGGTGAGGAAGACGACGGGCACGGAGGCCGCCTCGGCGAAGGTCCAGCCGTGCGGTATCCGGGCCACCATGCGGTGGTCGGCGACGGCGAGGGGGCCGAAGGAGTCGGGGATCATGCCGAACACCCGGTCGCCCACCGCAAGACCGGTGGTGCCCGGTCCGGTCTCGACGACGAGGCCGGCGGCTTCACTGCCGAGGGTGGCGTCGCCGGGGTACATGCCGAGGGCGATCAGGGCGTCGCGGAAGTTGACGCCGGCGGCGCGGACGGCGATCCGGACCTGGCCCTCGCCGAGGGGGGCGGTGGCTGCGGGGTTCTCGGTGAGCGCGAGGGCGTCGAGGGTCCCGGCGGCGCCGGTGGTACCACTGACGCCGGTGATGGCGGTGGTGGCGGTGGTCAGGTGCCAGCCGGTCGTCCCCGGGGCGGGGGTCAGTGCGTCGGCGGGGGTCCGGCGGGCGAGCCGGGGGACGTGGGCGGTGGTGCCGCGCAGCGCGAACTGCGGTTCGCCGGTGGCCAGCGCGGCGGCCAGCAGCCGTTCCTCCGCGCCCGCTTCCCCCTCCGCAGGGCCCAGGTCGGCGAGCACCAGGCGGCCGGGGTGCTCCGACTGCGCGGAGCGGACGAGGCCCCACAGGGCGCTGTGGGCCGGGTCGGTGACGGTGGCCCCGGGTTCGGGGGCGACGGCGCCGCGGGTCAGCAGCACCAGGCGTGAGTCGGTGGTCCGGTCGTCTTCGAGCCAGGTCCGCAACAGGGCGAGGCCCTCCCGGGTCACCGTGTGGACCTGCTCCGCCTCCGGTGCGCCGAGGAGGCCGCGCGGCGCGGGGACCAGGACGGTGTCCGCGGGCCGGGCGGCGTCGCCGAGGCCTTCCAGGAGCGCGCGCAGGCCCGCGTGGTCCGCGACGCGGGTGAGGGTGAGGGGGCCGGCGGTCTCGTGGGGGGTCGTCGGCAGGACCGGCCAGTCCAGCCGGTACAGCGCGTCCGGGTGCTCGACACCCCCGGCGGCGGGCAGTTGGTCCGCCGTCACGGTCCGCAGGACGAGGGAGTCGACGGAGACGACCGTACGGCCGCTGCCGTCGGCGGCGGCCAGGGAGACGGTGTCCGGGGCGGGCGCGGTCAGCCGGACCCGCAGGGCGGTGGCGCCGGTCGCCTCCAGCCGTACACCGCTCCACGCGAAGGGGATGCGGCCCCGGCCGGTGTCGGGCAGCAGCCCACCCAGGCCGACGGCGTGCAGGGCGGAGTCCAGCAGCGCCGGATGGATGCCGAAGCCGCCGGCCGGGGTGTCCTGCGGGAGGGAGACCTCCGCGAACACCTCCGTGCCGCGCCGCCACAGGGCGCGGAGCCCTTGGAAGAGGGGGCCGTAGCCGAAGCCGAGTGCGGTCAGACGCTCGTAGCAGCCGTCCAGGGGGACGGGGTCGGCGTCGGGGGGCGGCCACTGCGAGAGGTCCTGCGCGGTCCTCTTCCCCGCCGGCGGGGCGAGGAGGCCGGTGGCGTGGGTCGCCCAGGGTGCGTCGGGGCCCGCTGCCTCCGGCCGGGAGTGGACGCTGACGCTCCGGCGTCCGTCGTCGTCGGGGCCGGCCACCGCGACCTGGAGCTGTACGGCGCCCTGGGCGGGCAGCACCAGCGGGGTCTGGAGGGTGAGTTCCTCGACCCGGTCGCAGTCCGTCTCGTCGGCGGCGCGGATCGCGAGGTCCACGAGGGCCGTACCGGGGAGCAGGGACGCTCCCATGACCCGGTGCTCGGACAGCCAGGGCTGGGCCGACAGGGAGAGCCGGCCGGTGAGGATGAGTCCTTCGCCGTCGGCCAGGGCGACGGCGGCGCCCAGGAGGGGGTGGTCGGCGGAGGCCAGGCCCGCGCCCGCGAGGTCTCCGGCGGCGGGCCGGGTCTCGAGCCAGTAGCGCTCGCGCTGGAAGGGGTAGGTGGGCAGGTCGACCCGGCGGGCGCCCCGGCCGGCAAGGACGGCCGTCCAGTCCACCGGAGTGCCCCGGACATGGAGCCCGGCGAGGGCGGTGAGGACGGCCCTCTCCTCCGACCGGTCCCCCCGCAGCACCGGGATGACCGCCCGGCCGTCCTCCACGACCGCCGCAGCCAGCCCGGTCAGCACGCCACCGGGCCCGACCTCCAGGAACGCGCCGGCGCCTTCCGCCGCCAGGGTCTCGACCACGTCCGCGAAACGGACCGCCTCACGGACATGGCGCACCCAGTAGTCCACCGAGCACAACTCCCCCGCCGACACCACGCCTCCCGTGAGCGCGGAGACCACCGGCAGGCGCGGAGCCCCGAAGGAAACCGCCTCCACCGCCCTGCGGAAACCTCCCAGCACCGGATCCATCAGAGGCGAATGGAACGCGTGCGAGACCGACAGGGCCTTGGTCCTGCGACCCCGCGCCGACAGCTTCGAAACCACCTCGGACACCGCCTCCACGGCACCCGAAAGCACCACCGAGGAAGGCCCGTTGACCGCCGCGACACCCACCTCGGAATCCATCCCGACGAGCAGCCCGAGGACTTCGGACTCCGCCGCCCCGACCGCGACCATCACCCCACCGGACGGCAGCTCCTGCATCAACCGGCCCCGCGCCGCCACCAGAGCCGCGGCATCCTCCAGCGAGAACACACCCGCCACATGCGCGGCGGCGAACTCCCCGACCGAGTGCCCGGCCAGGAAGTCCGGACGCACCCCCCACGACTCCACCAGCCGGAACAGCGCCACCTCCACGGCGAACAACGCCGGCTGGGCGTAAGCCGTCCGGTTCAACAGCCCCGCGTCCCCACCGAACAC
>NZ_WWGX01000025.1 GCF_009862265.1 Streptomyces sp. SID8352
CGCCCTCGCCCCAGCCGGTGCCGTCGGCGGCTGCGGCGAAGGGCTTGCAGCGGCCGTCGGCGGCGAGGCCGCGCTGGCGGCTGAAGTCCACGAAGGAGGTGGGCGTGAGCATGGTGGTGACGCCGCCGGCGAGGGCCAGGTCGCATTCGCCCTGGCGCAGGGCCCGTACCGCCAGGTGCAGGGCGACGAGGGAGGAGGAGCAGGCGGTGTCGACGGTGACGGCGGGGCCTTCGAGGCCGAAGGTGTAGGACACCCGGCCGGAGACCACGCTCGCCGCGCTGCCGGTGCCGATGTGGCCGTCGACGTCCTCGACGGCCTGCTGGAGCAGGGCGGAGTGGTCGTGGTACATGACGCCGGTGAACACCCCGGTGCGGCTGCCGTTGAGGGACGTCGGGTCGATGCCGGCCCGTTCGAAGGTCTCCCAGCAGGATTCCAGGAGGAGTCGCTGCTGGGGGTCCATGGTGAGGGCCTCGCGGGGCGAGATCTCGAAGAGTCCGGCGTCGAAGAGGTTTATGCCGTCGAGGAATCCGCCCTCGCGGACGTGGCTGGTGCCCCGGGTGTCCGGGTCGGGGTCGTAGAGCGCTTCCAGGTCCCAGCCCCGGTCCGCGGGGAAGGCGGTGACGGCGTCTCCGTCGTCGGCCAGGAGCCGCCAGAGCTCCTCGGGGGTGGTGATTCCGCCGGGGAAGCGGCATCCGGTCGCGACGATGGCGATCGGTTCGTGCCGGGCCTCGTCGAGGTCGCGCAGCCGCTCGCGGGCGTCGTGGAGGTCCGAGGACACCCGCTTGAGGAAGTAGCGGAGCTTCTCCTCGTTGTTGCTCGCCTGAAGGTCAGTCACCTGGGGTCACCTCTTGCATCGAGCCCGAGCGGGCCGTGGGCCGTGGGCGGTGGGGCCGGGGGCCCGGACGGTCGGGGGCCGGGGTGGCGGGGCCGCGTCGGCGGGGAGGGGCGGGGGCCGGAGCGGCGGGGAGGGGCGGGTGCGGGCGGGCGGCCCCGCACCCGGTGCGGGTCAGGAGATCCCGAACTCCTTGCCGATGAAGTCGAACATCTCGTCGTCCGTCGCGGTGTGGAGCCCGTCCGCGACGCCGGCGGTGTCCGCCTCCCCCGGGCCGGCGGGCGCGGCCCACTGGTCCAGCAGCCGGCGCAGGTGCGCCGTGACGGTCTCGCGGAGGTCCGCGTCGGCGGTCTCCGTGTCCCGCAGCCGCTGCTCGACCCGGTCGAGTTCGGCGAGCAGCCCGGTGGCGTCCGCGCCGACCGGTGCGGTCTCGGACTCCAGATGGCCGGCGAGTTCGGCGGGGGTGGGGTAGTCGAAGACGAGCGTGGACGACAGCCGCAGCCCGGTGTCCCGGCTCAACCGGTTGCGCAGCTCGACAGCGGTCAGCGAGTCGAATCCGAGGTCGCGGAGCGCCTGGCCGGGCCGCACCTCCCGGGCCGAGGCGAGGCCCAGGACCGCGGCCACGTGCTCGCACACCAGGTCCAGGACCAGGGTGCGCCGTTCGGCTCCGGCCAGGCCGGCCAGCCGGGCCGCCAGATCCCCTGCGCCGGTGCCGTACGGCCCGGCGGCCGGGTCCGCTCCCCCGCCCTCTGCGGGGCGCCGGGCCGGGAGGCGGACCAGGGAGGTGAGCAGGGCCGGCAGGGTGCCGGCCGCCGCCTGCCGCCGCAGCTCCGCCCGGTCCAGGCGGACGGGGACGAGCATGCTCCCCGTGTGGGCCGTCGCGGCGTCGAAGAGGCCGAGGGCCTCCTCGGTGCCCAGCGGCAGGACGCCGCTGCGGGCCATCCGGCCCCGGTCGGCATCGGTCAGCCGGCCGGTGATGCCGCTGCTTTCGTCCCACAGCCCCCAGGCCAGGGACACGGCCGGCAGGCCGGCGGCCCGGCGCCGGCGGGCGAGGGCGTCCAGGAAGGTGTTGGCCGCCGCGTAGTTGGCCTGGCCCGCCGCGCCGAGGACACCGGCGGCGGAGGAGAACAGGACGAAGGCGGAGAGGTCCAGGTCGCGGGTGAGCTCGTCCAGGTGCAGGGCCGCGTCCACCTTGGGGCGGAAGACGTGGTCGATCCGGTCCGGCGTGAGGCCGGTGAGGACCCCGTCGTCGGTCACACCGGCCACGTGCACCACGCCGGTCAGGGGGTGTCCTTCGGGGACCGAGTCCAGGACCCGGGTGAGCGCCGCGCGGTCGGCGGCGTCGCAGGCGGCCACGGTGACCCTGGCCCCCAGGGCGGTGAGCTCCGCCTCCAGTGCGGCCATGCCCTCCGCGGCGGCGCCCCGGCGGCTGACGAGCAGCAGGTGGCGTACCCCGTGCCCGGTCACCAGGTGCCGGGCGACGTGCCGGCCGAGCAGGCCGGAGGCGCCGGTGACGAGGACCGTGCCGTCGGCGGTGAAGGCGGGTGCGGCCGCGCCGGAGGCGGGCGGCTGCCCGGCCCGGGCGAGCCGGGGTACGAGGACCGCTCCGCCGCGGACGGCGAACTGCTCCTCGCCCGAGGCCGACAGGTCGGTCGGGGCGGACAGCACGGACAAGGCAGACGAGGCGGACGCCGGGTCCCGGTCGAGGTCGACCAGGACGATGCGCCCCGGGTGCTCCGCCTGTGCCGAACGCACCAGCCCCCAGACGGCGGCCTGCGCCGGGTCCACCTCCCGGTCCTGGTCCTCCTCCCCGGGGCCGCCGGCCGCGACGGCATGGGCGGTCAGGACGGCCAGCCGGGAGTCGGCGTACCGGTCGTCGGCGAGCCAGCGCTGGAGCAGGTCCAGCATCCGGTGGGCCGTGGCGTGGACGCGCGCCACGGGGTCCACCCCGTCCGGGTCCACCTCGACGGCCGCGAGGAGGACGGCGGGTGACGGGCGCTCGGCCGCGTCGGCCGGATCCGCCAGGTCGGGGCGGACGAAGACGTCCAGGCCGGCTTCCTCCAGCGCCGCCCGCAGGGCGTCGCCGCTGCCGACGAGGTTCCACGGCTCGCGCGGACCGTTCACGGGGTTGTCCACGGTGAGCGGAAGCGGGCTCGAGTCGATCCGGTAGAGCCCCCGCCGCCGCCCGTCCGCCCGCCCGGCCCGGGCCAGTTGCTCCGCCGAGACGGGCCGCAGCACCAGGGAGTCGACCGAGGCCACGGGACGGCCCGCTTCGTCGGCGGCCAGCAGGGACACCGCTTCGGGCCCGGCGGGGACGATCCTCACGCGCAGGGCGCGGGCTCCGCCGGCGTGGAGGCTCACCCCGTTCCACGCGAACGGGATCCGGCCCCGGCCTGCGTCGGGCAGCAGGCCGCCGAGGCCGATGGCGTGGAGGGCCGAGTCCAGCAGGGCCGGGTGGACGCCGAAACCGGCGACCTCGCTCTCCTCGGGCAGCCGGACCTCGGCGTACACCTCGTCGCCGCGCCGCCACAAGCCGCGCAGGCCCTGGAACACGGGCCCGTACCCGAAGCCGAGGGCTGCCAGGGCCTTGTACGCGCCGCCGGTGTCCAGGGGCTCGGCCCCCGGGACCGGCCATGCGACAAGGGAGTCCTCCCGCGGCCCTCGGGCGTCCGTGGAGACCACACCGGTCGCGTGGCAGGTCCACGGCTCGGCGGCGTCGACGGTCTCGGGGCGGGAGTACACGGCGACCGTACGGTGCCCGGTCGCGTCAGGGCCGCTGACGACGGCCTGGAGCTGTACGGCACCGTCCTCCCGGAGCAGGAGGGGCGCGCCGAGGGTCAGCTCGTCCACCCGGTCGCAGCGCACCTCGTCGGCGGCGCGGAGCGCCAGGTCCACCAGAGCGGTGCCGGGCAGCAGGACGGAGTCCATGACGGTGTGGTCGCTGAGCCAGGGGTGGGTGGCCGGGGACAGCCGGCCGGTGAGGAGGGCCCCTTGGCCGTCGGCGAGGGGCACGGCGGCCGCCAGGAAGGGGTGCTCGGCGTCCACGAGCCCGGCTGCGGCCACGTCACCGGCCGGTGCGACCGGGTCGAGCCAGTAGCGCCGGCGGTGGAAGGGGTAGGTGGGCAGGTCGACGGGATGGCCGGCCGGTCCGGTGTGGAGGGCCGCCCAGTCGACGGGGGTGCCGTGGACGTGGAGGTGGGCGAGGGCGGTGGTCGCGGCCAGGTCTTCGGCGCGGTCGCCGCGCAGGACGGGGACGACGGTGACGGCTCGCTCGTCGAGGAGTTCCTGGGTGAGGGCCGCCAGGGTTCCGCCGGGGCCGATCTCCAGGAAGGTGGCGGCCCCTTCGTCCGCGAGGGTGGTGACGGCGTCGGCGAAGCGGACGGCTTCGCGGGCGTGGCTCACCCAGTGGTCGGCCGAGCAGAACTCCTCGGCGCTGACGGTCCGGCCGGTGAGGGTGGAGACGACCGGCAGGACGGGGGCCCTGAACACGGTCTCCTCGACGGCCTTGCGGAACTCGGTGAGCATCGGGTCCATCAGCGGGGAGTGGAAGGCATGGGACACGGCCAGGGCCTTGGT
>NZ_WWGX01000026.1 GCF_009862265.1 Streptomyces sp. SID8352
CGCTGAGACGGCGTGGCGTGCTTGCGGGGCGCTGTCGCGTCCCGTGTCGCCGGGTCACTGGGAGCCGGGGCCGGGGTGGCCGGCGGTGGGACACCCGTTCCCCCCGGGCCGCCTGCTCGCTTCTTCCCCGTGCTGGAGCGGGCCGGGTCAAGGGTGGCCCGCAGGGCCATCGCCGCAGGCGACGCGCAGCGCCCTTGACGCGGCCCGTGGAAGCACGACCCTGGCAGGGAAGCGGGCGGCCCCCACGACCACCCCCCGAAGCCACCGGCCCGCGAAACCCCGTACGGTGCGGAATCTCCGTACGGTGCGAAAGCCTCCCAGGGTGCGGAAACCGGGCACGGGCCACCCCCGGTGACCGGGAGCGGCCCGCACCCACCCGCGACGGCGGACGGTCCTCGCGCGCGTCAGTTCAGACGGATCACGCGTCGACCAGCTCCCGCTTGTCGCCGCTGTCCTCGGCCAGCGCCTCGCCCTCGACGTCCACGTTCGGCAGGGCGCGGTCCAGCCACTTCGGCAGCCACCAGGCCCGCTTGCCCAGCAGGGCGAGCACGGCGGGGACGATGGCCATGCGCACGATGAACGCGTCGAAGAAGACGGCGATCGCGAGGCCGAATCCGATCATCTTGACCATGGACTCGCTGGAGCCGATGAAGCCGGCGAAGACCGCCATCATGATGACCGCCGCGGCGCTGACGACCCTGGCGCCGTGCTGGAAGCCGGTGACGATGGCCTCGCCGGGCTTCTCGCCGTGGACGTACGCCTCCCGCATCCGGGTGACGAGGAAGACCTCGTAGTCCATGGCCAGTCCGAAGACGACGCCCACCATGAAGATCGGCATCATCGACATGACGGGGCCGGTCTCCTCGACGTTCATCAGGCCGGACAGCCAGCCCCACTGGAAGACCGCGACGACCGCGCCGAGGGCGGCGAGCACGGAGAGCAGGAAGCCGAGGGCCGCCTTCAGGGGGACGAGGACCGAGCGGAACACCACGATCAGCAGGAGGAAGGCGAGCCCGACCACGAGGACGAGGTACGGCACGAGCGCGTCGTTGAGCTTCTGGCTGACGTCGATGCTCATGGCGGTCGCGCCGGTGACCAGGACCTCGGAGCCGTTCTGCGCCGTGATGTCGCCGCCCGCGCCGCGGATGGCGTGGACGAGTTCCTCGGTCTGGACGGAGGAGGGCTTGGAGTCGGGGACGACGGTGATGATCGCGGTATCGCCGGACTTGTTGGGCTGGGCGGGGGTGACCGCGGCGACACCCTTGATGTCCTTGATCGCGGCGGACACGTCGGCGAACGCGGCCTCGGGGTCGTCGCTGGCCTCGGCGTCGGTGACCACCATGAGGGGGCCGTTGAAGCCGGGGCCGAAGCCCTGGGAGAGCAGGTCGTAGGCGCGGCGCTGGGTGGTGGAGACGGGCTGGGAGCCGTCGTCGGGGAGGCCGAGTTCGAGGGAGGCGGCCGGGACCGCGGCGGCGCCGAGGCCGACGACGCCGAGCAGGAGGACGGCGACCGGGCGGCGGACCACGAAGCGGGCCCAGCGGGTGCCCATGTTGGCCCTGGCCGGCCGCGCGGGCGCGTCGGGTGTCGTGCCGCGGCGGCGGAGCAGCCGGAGCCCGTCCCCGGCCGGCTTGACGCGGCGGCCCGCGTAGCCGAGCAGCGCCGGGATCATGGTGAGGGCGATCAGGACCGCGATGGCGACGGTGCCGGCCGCGGCGACGCCCATCTTGGTGAGCATCGGGATGTTGACGACGGCCAGGCCGACGAGGGCGATGACCACGGTGAGGCCGGCGAAGACGACGGCGGAGCCCGCGGTGCCGACGGCGCGCCCGGCGGCCTCCTCGCGTTCGCGGCCCTCGGCCAGTTCGGCGCGGTAGCGGGAGACGATGAACAGGGCGTAGTCGATGCCGACGGCGAGGCCGATCATCATGGCCAGGATGGAGGTGGTGGAGCCCAGTTCCAGGACCCCGGCGAGCGCGGTGATGGTGGAGACGCCGATGCCGACGCCGATGAGGGCGGTGAGCAGGGGCAGCCCGGCGGAGACGAGGGAGCCGAAGGTGATGACGAGGACGACGGCGGCGACGGCGATGCCGATGACCTCGGTGGCGCCGGTCTCGGGGACGGCCTGGAGGGCGTCGCCACCGATCTCGACGGTCAGTCCGGTGTCGCGGGCGTGCTGGGCCGCGTCCTGGAGGGCGTCCTTGGTGGACTCCTCCAGCTCCATGCCGGAGACGTCGTACTTGACGGAGGCGTAGGCGATGGTGCCGTCCTCGCTGACGGCGTCACCGGTGTAGGGGTCGGCGACGGAGGTGACCTCGGCGCCCTTGGTGAGTTCGCCGACGGTCCTCTCGACGGTGGCCCGGTGTCCGGGGTCGGTCATCTTCCCGTCGGCGGGCGCCTTGAAGACGACGCGTGCGGTGGCCCCGTCGGCGTTCATGCCGGGGAAGCGCTGTTCCAGCAGGTCGAAGGCCTTCTGGGCCTCCGTTCCGGGGATGGAGAAGGAGGTGGAGCCGGCGGGCGGGGCACTGGCGGCGCCCACTCCGGCGAGGGTCAGCAGCGCCACCCACAGGAGGGCGACGAAGTGCCGTCGCCGGAAGGCGAGCCGGCCGAGTTTGTAGAGGAACGTGGCCACGGAGGCGTTCTCCCGGTCAGGTCGTGAGGTTCGGGGCAGGGGGGATCGGCCCGACGACGTGAGCGGTGGCGTCAGATGGGCGTCAGGTGGGGCTGAGCTGGGGGTCGGTCAGATAGTGCGGACGCCGAGGGCGGGGAGGATCACGGCGTCGATGTAGGAGGCCAGGAAGGCGCGGGTCGGCGGCTGGTCCTCGAGCAGGGTGCGGGTGGCGAAACCGCCGACCAGCATGGGCACGAGGAAGTCCAGGGCGGGACAGTCCGCTCTGATCTCGCCGCGGTCGACGGCGCGTTGCAGCAGCCGCCGGAACTCGGCCATCTCGGGTTCGACCAGTTGTTCCCGGAACGCCTGGCGCAGGTCCGGGTTCTGGTGGAGGGCCATGGCCACGCCCCGCATGAGCGCGGAGTTCCGGGCCATGGTGCAGTCGTCCTCGCGGGCCATCAGGCCGTGCAGGTCGCCGCGGAGCGAGCCGGTGTCGACCTCGCTGATCTCGCCGGGTTTGTTGTGCCGGATGGCTCTGACGACCAGTTCGGCCTTGCCGCCCCACTGGCGGTAGAGCGTGGCCTTGCTGGAGCGGGTGCGGGCGGCGACGGCGTCCATGGTCAGGGCGTCGTAGCCGACCTCGCGGAGCAGGTCGAGCACGGCTTCGTAGAGTTCGGCCTCGCGCTCGGGGGTGATCCGGGTGCGGCGTGCGGTCGCGGCCTCGGCCATCCGGCTCTCCCCTCCGTGTCCGGCCCGTGTGCGGACGGTTCCGTCGCGCACAGGAGTAATGTACCCCGGCCACCAAACGAAACGAAACGGTTTCGTACGTGTCCTGGGTCACGGTTGTCGGCTACCCGTAAGTACTCCGGAGTTGCCGGGGCCACCGGCCCGGCAAAGCATGGGACGGGTGAGCTATCTGCGCCTTCCGCACCTCAGCGGCGACCGGTTGTGCTTCGTGGCCGAGGACGACCTCTGGCTCGCCCCGCTCGACGGCCCGGGCCGCGCCTGGCGGCTGACCGTCGACCGGGCCAGGACGGGCCCGCCCCGCTTCTCCCCCGACGGCCGCCTCATCGCGTACACGAGTTGGCGCGGCCCGGCGCCGGAGGTCCGGCTGGTACCGGTGGACGGCGGTCCCGGGGAGCAGCTCACCCACTGGGGCAGCCCGGACACCCGGGTCCGCGGCTGGTCGCCGCCCGGACCGGGCCCCGGGGACGGCGCCGTGCTCGCGGTGGCCTCGCAGGGGGAGCCGTTCTCCCATCTGACCCGGGCGTACAAGCTGGTCCCCGGCGGGGGGCCGGGCCGCAGGCTGCCCTGGGGCCCGGTCACCGACATCCAGACCGCGGACCTCGGCGGCGAGCGCCGCACCCTGCTGCTCACCGGCACCCCGCCGCACGAACCCGCGGCCTGGAAGCGCTACCGGGGCGGCGCCACCGGCAGGCTCTGGCTGCACGGGCGGCGGCTGCTGGCGGACCTCGGCGGGCACCTGGAGGCCCCGATGTTCGTCGGCGACCGGATCGCCTTCCTCTCCGACCACGAGGGCGTCGGCAACCTCTACTCCTGCGCCCACGACGGTTCCGGTCTGCGCCGGCACACCGATCACGACGCCTTCTACGCCCGGCACGCGGCGAGCGACGGCGCCCGGGTGGTGTACCAGTGCGCGGGCGACCTGTGGCTCGTGGACGACCTCGCGCCGGACGCCCGGCCGCGCCGCCTGGACGTCCGGCTGAGCGGGCCGCGCGCGGGACGCCGTACGTACCAGGTGCCGGCCGCGCGGCACGTGGGCGGTGTCTCGGTGGACGAGACGGGCCGGGCGAGCGCCGTCGTCGTGCGGGGCAGCCTGTACTGGCTCACCCACCGCGACGGTCCGGCGCGCGCCATCGCCGACACCCCCGGCGTACGGGTCAGGCTGCCGGAGATGCTCGGGGCGAGCGGGCGGGTGGCGTACGTGACGGACGCGGACGGGGAGGACGCCGTGGAGATCGCCGGTCTGCCCCGGGCGACCGGCGGGCGGGCGCCCCGGCGGACGGCGTCGGGGCGGCTGGGCCGGGTGCTGGAGATGGTGTCGGACCCGGAGGGCGAACGGCTGGCGGTGGCCTCGCACGACGGGCGGCTGCTGCTGCTCGACGTGTCGGAGGGCGACGCGGAGGTCGCGGAGGCGCTGGACGCGGTGGCCACGGGCCGTCCGACGGACCCGGGGGCGCCGGGCGCGCCCGAGGGGGACGCGGGCGGGGAGGTCGTCGAGCTGGTCCGGTCGGCGAACGGGCCGGTGCGGGACCTGGCGTTCTCCCCGGACGGGGCCTGGCTGACCTGGTCCCATCCCGGGATCGGGCGGTCGCTGCGGCAGATCCGGATGGCCCGGCTGAACGATCCCGGGGGGCCGCTCGTCGTGGATGTGACCGACGGGCGGTTCGAGGACGAGAACCCGGTGTTCACCCGTGACGGCCGCTATCTGGCCTTCCTGTCCTGGCGCGGCTTCGACCCGGTCTACGACGTGCACACCGGCGACCTGTCCTTCCCGCTGGGCTGCCGCCCCTATCTGGTGCCGCTGTCGTCGGCGACGCCGTCCCCGTTCGCGCTGAACCCCGAGGGGCGTCCGGCGGCCGGGGGGCTGGACCCGCTGGAGGAGGGGCCCGGGGAGGGCGGTGCGGTGACGGTCGAGGTGGAGGGGCTGGAGAGCAGGGTGACCCCGTTCCCGGTGACGGCCTCCAAGTACTCGGCGCTGCACCCGGTCGCCGGCGGCGGGCTGGTCTGGCTGCGCTGGCCGATCTCGGGGGCGCTCGGGGAGACCTTCGCCAATCCGGCCGACCCGAGCGAGCTGCCCACCCTGGAGCACTTCGGGCTCGCCACGGCACGCAAGTCCGAACTGGTCGACCACCTGGACCGGTTCCAGGTCAGCGGTGACGGCACCCGGCTGGTGGTGCTGGACGAGGGCGAACTGCGGGCGGTGCCTGCGGCGGAGCCCGCCGACGGGGACTCCACCACCTGGATCGATCTGCGCCGCGTGCTGCACGAGGCCGATCCGGCGGCGGAGTGGCGCCAGGCGTTCGCGGAGGCGGGGCGGCTGACCCGCGCCTACTTCTGGGACCCGGGAATGTGCGGGATCGACTGGGACGGGGTGCTGGCGCAGTACCGTCCGCTGGTCGAACGGGTGGCCTCGCCGGACGAGTTCGCGGATCTGCTGCGCGAGGCGCTGGGCGAGCTGGGCACCTCGCACGCCTATGTCACCGCCGCCCGGCGCAACGAGGGCCCCGTCCACTACCAGCGCCCGCAGGGGCTGCTGGGGGCCGACTTCGTGTGCCGGGAGGGGCGCTGGGTGGTGCGCCGGATCCTTCCGGGCGACTCCTCGGACTCCAGGGCACGTTCGCCGCTGGCGGGCACGGGCATCCGCGAGGGGTCCGTCCTCACCGAGGTGGACGGCCGCCCGGTCGGTGCGGTGGCGGGGCCCGCCCCGCTGCTGGCCGGGGCCGGCGGGACGACCGTGGAGCTGACGTTCGCCCCGGCGGAGGGCGGGCCGGGCCCCTCCCGCCGGGTGGCGGTCGTCCCGCTGACCGACGAGCGTCCGCTGCGCTACCAGGACTGGGTGGCCAGACGGCGGGCGGTGGTACGGGAGTTGAGCGGGGGCCGGTGCGGCTATCTGCACATCCCCGACATGGGCGGCTCCGGCTGGGCCCAGTTCAACCGCGATCTGCGCCGCGAGGTGTCCCGGCCCGCGCTGATCGTGGACGTGCGGGGCAACGCGGGGGGCCACATCAGCGAGTTGGTGGTCGAGAAGCTGACCCGCACCATCCTGGGCTGGGACCTGACGCGGGACGCCCAGCCCGAGTCGTACGCCTCCAACGCCCCGCGCGGGCCGGTGGTGGCGCTGGCGGACGAGGCGACCTCCTCCGACGGCGACATGATCACGGCGGCGTTCCGGTTGCTGGAGCTGGGGCCGGTGGTGGGGCAGCGCACCTGGGGCGGTGTGGTCGGCATGACCGGGCGGCACCGGCTGGGCGACGACACGGTGATCACGGTGCCGATGAACGCGGCCTGGTTCGACGCGTACGGCTGGTCCGTGGAGAACCACGGGGTCGCCCCGGACGTGGAGGTGCTGCGCACCCCGCTCGACTGGGCGGAGGGGCGCTACCCGGTGCTGGACGAGGCGGTGCGGCTGGCGCTGGAGCTGCTGGAGACGCGTCCGCCGGCGACGCCGCCGGACCACGGGGACGTGCCGGACCGCTCCCGCCCGCCGCTGCCGCCCAGGGGGTGAGGGCCCCCGGGACCCGCCCACCCGGACGCCGGGCCGTCTCTCCCCCGCGGTCCGCTCCCCGGCGTTCCGCCCGTCGGCCGGTCCGGCCCGCTCCCGTCCCCGGGCACGGGGAAGGGCGCCCTCCGCGGGCGGGAGGGCGCCCCTGGGACGGGCGTCAGGCGTCGTAGTCGCTGTTGAGCCGGTCCTCGGCGGCACGGCCGGACGCCTGGTCGTCCTCGTCCTCGTCGCGGCGGCGGGCACGGTCGCGCGCCTGGTCCCCGGACTGGTCGCGGGCCTGCTCCGCGCGCTGCCGCCCCTGCTGCTGGAGCCGCTCGGCCTTGTCCTGGAACTGTTCCCTGATGCCCATGCGGGTTCACCTCTGTGGGGGGTGTCGGGCCCGGCCGGAGCGGCCTGGCCCGATCAGACTCACACGGCCGGTGACCGTCCGCACGTCGATCAGTCACGCACCGTCGCGGACTCCGGGCGGTGCCGCTCGTCGGCGGTTCCGCCCGCGCCGACCGGTCCGGTGCGCGCGCCGGACAGCCGGTCCCCGAGGCGGCGCACCTCACACGGGCCGACGGTGCCGACGAGGGCGGGCAGCGCGCCGCGCACGCCCCGCATGCCCCGCGGTCACCACGGCCCGTGGACGTGGGCGGAGCGGCGTCGACGCCCTCGACGAGCCGGTCGACGGCGGGGCCCGGCGGGCAGGTGCGGTCGGCGGGCCAGCGGCTCGCCCACGCCCCGTGCGGCACCGGTGACGACGGCGCCCCGTCCGTCCAGGCTGTTCCTGCTCATGAGGCACTCTCCTCGACGGGTGCGGGGCCGCTCCCGGGGGCGGGACCGGCCTTGGGAGCGGGGCGCGGCGCGGCGGGGTGCCGGGGGGCGGAGGCGGCCGGGGCGCGCAGCACCTCGTACTCGGCGAGGTCGACCCGTCGGGTGGCGCGCCGGAACTCGGTGGTGGTGCCGGGCCAGACGGTGGTGTTGCGGCCGTTCGCGTCGAGGTACCAGCTGGTGCAGCCGCCGGTGTTCCAGACGGTGCGCTCCATGCGCCGCTGGAGCCGCTCGTTCCAGCGGCGGACGGCGGCGGGGCGGGCGTCGAGGGCGACCCGCCCGCCCAGGACGTCGAGTTGGCGCAGGTAGTCGGCGAGGTAGTTCAGCTGGGACTCGATCATGAGGATCATGGAGGAGTTGCCCAGGCCGGTGTTGGGCCCGATGACGGTCAGGAAGTTGGGGAAGCCGGCGGCGGAGGCGCCGCGCAGGGACCCCGTCCCGTCCCTCCGGCTCTCGGCGAGGGTGCGCCCGTCGGCGCCGGTGACCCGCTCGGCGATGGGCGGGTCGGTGACGTGGAAGCCGGTGCCGAGGATGATGGCGTCGACCTCGGTGGTGGAGCCGTCTGCGGCGACGGCGGTGGAGCCGCGCACCTCGGCGAGCCCGGCGACGACGTCGACGTTGGGCCGGGCGAGCGCCGGATAGTAGGTGCTGGAGAGCAGGATGCGCTTGCAGCCGATGCGGTAGCGGGGGGTGAGCCGGGCGCGCAGTGCCGGGTCGTCGATGGCGGAGGCGATGTTGCGCCGGGCGACGCGCTCGACGAGGCCGAGCTGGTCGGGGTGTTTGGTGAAGGCCTGGACCTGGAGTTCGCGGATGCCCCAGAGCAGGCCGCGGCGCAGCCGGGCGGTGGCGGGCAGGGCGCGGTGCAGGGCGCGTTCGGCGCCGCTGACGGCCCGGTCGGCGCGGGGCATGACCCAGGGGGGTGTGCGCTGGAAGAGGGTGAGGCGGGCGACGTCGGGCTGGATCGCGGGCACGATCTGGACGGCGGAGGCGCCGGTGCCGACCACGGCGACGCGTTTGCCGCTGAGGTCGTAGCCGTGGTCCCAGCGGGCGGAGTGGAAGACCTTGCCGGGGAAGGTGCCGAGGCCGGGGATGTCGGGGACGCGGGGGTCGGAGAGCGGTCCGGTGGCGCAGACGACGACGTCGGCGGTGAGGCCGCCGCGGGCGGTGTCGATCTCCCACCGCAGGTGTGCGGCGTCCCAGGCCAGGCGGCGGACGTCGGCGCCGAGGCGGAGGTGGGGGCGGAGGCCGAAGGTGTCGGCGACGCGTTCCAGGTAGGCGCGGATGTGCCGCTGCCCGGAGAAGGAGCGCGGCCAGTCGGGGTGCGGCGCGAAGGAGAAGGAGTAGAGGTGGGACGGTACGTCGCAGGCGCATCCGGGGTAGCTGTTGTCCCGCCAGGTGCCGCCGAGGGCGTCGGCCCGTTCGAGGACGACGAAGTCGGTGATCCCCTCGCGGCGCAGACGGACGGCGGCTCCGAGGCCGCCGAAGCCGGAGCCGATCACCGCCACCCTCACGTGTCCGTGGACCTGTGCGTGCTCGGCCATTCCGAAGCCTCCCGGGTCTCCCAGAACCTTGCCGGTGAATACTGGCACGATGGGAGCGCGGGGCAGCTCCGTACCGATGAACAGGGGCCCGTCCGGCGAAGGTTGCCGTCGGTGCATTCCAAGGTCGGGGCGTGACCGAGAAGCGCGAGTACCGCATGGAGGAGCCGGCCCGGCCGGCCGGCGTCATGGTGCGCACCCTGCGCTTCCACCGGGAGCGCAGGCTGCTCCCGCCGCCCCGCCGGGAGGGCCGCGTCGCCTGGTACGACGCCCGCCATCTGGCCCGGCTGCGCACCATCGCGGCGCTGCCGGAGCGCAGGCACACCCTGAGCGGCATCGCGGAGCCGGCCGACGCCTTCGAGCAGGGCCGCGACGTGGGCGACCTGCTGGGCCTGGGCGGGCCGGCCGAGGAGACCCCGGTCCGCCTCACCCCCGAGGAGCCGGCCGCCCGCTTCGAGGGCGGGGTCACCCCGGAGGACCGCGCCGCGGCGACGCGCCTAGGACACCCGGGCCCCGACGGCGACGAACTCGTCCACATCAGCCGCCGACTGCCGGACGCCTCCTCGGCGCTGGTCCGCGAGGGTGTCCCGCTCGCCGAGGTCCTCGACGCCGGGGCCGCGTCCGCGACCACGCCGAGGCGCTCGCCGGCGTCTTCGCCGACCTGATCCTCCGCCACGCCCCCGAGCGGGACCCGCGCCGCCTGCGCCCGCCGGCCCGCAGCGTGGTCGAGGCGGAACTCTCCCTGGCCCTGGACCGCCGCCTGCGCGCCACCGGCCGCGACACACCGTGAGCGACGAGCCGCGAAGAACACCCTTTAAAGGCAACGGTGTTCGGCGTCCGGGAACCGGCAGCGCGGGCGAAGTCGACCCCGCCGAGTCGATCATGTGACCAAAACGTGATCACCTGGAGTGCAACCTCGCTCAAACGTCGATTTCTTCACAGTCCGTCTCGGAACTCATCTCCCCTGTGACCGTTTTATTCCCGTTGACCTCGCCCCTCCGTACAGAGTTAGTTACCGAGGGCAACAAGATGAGAATCTGATGAACGGGGTGTGGTGGAGATGTGGACCCGGTGGGGGGACGGGCGGACCGGGCGGAGGCCCGTCCCGGGGAGAGGTGCGGGCGGGCGGGGCGGCCCGCGGGCCGCGGGCACCGCGGCGGTGCTCTGCGCGGCGCTGCTCGCGGCCCTCGTCCCGGGGGCGGTGGCGGCGGCCGACGACACGGCACCGCCGCCGGTGCCGCTGACGGAGGGTCAGCGGGCCCTGGAGGAGGCCCGTGAGTCCGGGCAGCGGGTGGAGGTGACCGGGGAGCGCACGGAGCGGTCCACCGTGTTCGCCAACCCGGACGGTGAAACGTTCACCCTGGAGGAGTCGGCGGTCCCGGTGCGGGCCAGGACGCCGGAGGGCGGCTGGCAGGCACCGGACGCGACCCTCGTGCGGCGGGCCGACGGCACGGTGGGCCCGAAGGGCGCCGCCGTGCGGATGGTGTTCTCCGGCGGCGGCGCCGGCGCGCCGCTGGCCCGGATCGGGAACGAGGGCGCGTCGCTGGCGCTGGACTGGCCGGGCACCCTGCCCGCCCCGGTCCTGGACGGCCCGACCGCCGTCTACCCGGAGGTGCTGCCGGACGTCGACCTGCGGCTGACGGCCACCCCGGAGAGCGTCCAGCACGTCCTGGTCGTCAAGACCCCCGCCGCGGCGGCGAGCGAGGAGCTGAAGAGGCTCACCTTCGGCCTGGAGACCGAGAACCTGGCGGTCCGGGAGAACGCGAGCGGCGGTCTGGCCGCCGTCGACGGCAACGGCACCACGGTGTTCAGGGCGCCGCCCGCCCGGATGTGGGACTCGGCGGGGCGGGCCTCGACGGACGCCCCGGCACCCGGGGAGCCCGCAGCGCGGGGCACGGCGGCCGGTCCTCCGGCGGACGTGCCCGGCGACCCGGCGGAGGGCGCGCCGTCCGGTTCCGGGCTGGAGCCGGGACAGGGCGACACCGTGGCCCGTATGCGCGTCGAGGTCGCGCAGGACTCGCTCTCCGTGGTCCCGGACGCGGACATGCTCGCCTCCACCGCCCCCGACGCCTTCCCGCTCTTCATCGACCCGCCGGTCGCCTGGGGAAGCTCGGAGCGCACCCTGCTGCGCAGCGACGGCTACGAGTCCTACGCCTGGGGCAACGGCGACGACGGCCAGGGCAAGGGCGCGGGCAAGTGCGGCACGTGGTCCGGCTACTACTGCGGCCCGGGCTATGTGCAGCGGCTCTATTTCGAGTTCTCGCCCGCCAACCTGAAGGGCAAGAAGGTGCTGGACGCCGTGTTCCGGGTCACGGAGCCGTGGGCGTTCCAGTGCGCGCCGCGCTGGGTGGACCTGGTCCGCACCAACAACATCTCCGCCGCCACGACCTGGGCCTCCCGGCCCAAGGAACTGGACTGGATGGTCGACCGGTACGTGTCGGCCGGACGCGGTTCGCTGTGCGACCCCGACTCCCCGGACGCCCCGATCGAGTTCAAGGACAACCCGGAGGAGCCGGACGAGAACCTGACCCCGACCGTGCGGGACTTCGCGGCGGGCAAGTTCTCCCGGCTCACCCTGGAGATCCGCGCGCACGACGAGACGGACACCTCGGCGTGGAAGCGGTTCAAGAACGACGCCGTGCTCTCCGTCTCGTTCGTCGGGCTCCCGGACAAGCCCACCGGCCTCGGCCTCCAGGGCGGGGGAAGCAGCACGACCCCGGTGTGCGAGCGCAGCGCCGCCGACCCGGCGATCGTCTCCGACCCCACGCCCACGCTGAAGGCCACGGCCCGGACCAAGCCGGGCGGCGAGTCCGGTGCCCAGTTGCGCGTCTACTTCGACGTGGACGTGCGGAACGCCGACTCGTCCTGGTCGGACGTCACCCCTCCGGCCGCCGGTTCGCTCGGCCCGTCGACGGGATACGTGGCCAACGGGCGTGCCCTGTCGCTGACCTGGTCACCGCTGACGGACGGCAAGCTGTACCGCTACCACGCGTGGACCTGGTCGTACTACGGCTCCAGCCACCTGGACAGCGAGGTCTCCGACGGCTACTGCTACTTCCGGGTGGACTCCCAGCCGCCGAAGCCGCCGAAGGTCACCGTCGGCAGCCCGTACACCGAGTGCACCACCAACGCCTGCGCCCCCCACGGGGGACCGGGGGTGCCGAGCACCTTCACCTTCAAGCCCGCCACGGGGGACGTCAACAGCGCGTACCAGTACAAGCTGTCCTCGGGTGCCGCCTGGTCGGCGGAGCTGACGGGGGCGACGGCCACGGCGAGGATCACGCCCACCCGCGGCGGTCTGCACCGTGTCTACGTGCGGGCCAAGGACTCACTGGGGTGGGGCGCGCAGTCCGTCACCGACTTCATGGTCGACTCGGGTGACGGACCGGTCGGCCTGTACCACTTCGACGAGGCGTCGGGGGCCGCGCTCGACTCCGCCACCGTCGACGGCAGCGACGACGCCACGCTGACCGGCGGGGCGACCCGGGACGGCCGGGGCCGGCGTGGGGTGATCACCCACAAGCCCGACGACACGGAGCTGGCGGTCCCGGTGACCGACAAGGGCCTGGCCCTCAACGGCACCACCGCCTACGCCGCCACCGGCGGCCCGGTGCTGGACACCCGGGCCTCCTACACGGTCTCCGCCTGGGCGCTGCTCAAGCCCGGGGTCGCGGCCAACCAGACCGTCCTGGGCCAGAACGGGTCCTTCTACAGCGGCTTCTACCTCACCTACCGGGAGGCGGACCAGACCTGGTCGCTCAGCACGTCGCCCAGTGACGACGCCGGCGGCAACATCAGCGCCCAGAAGGTGACGGCCACCCAGCCCGCCGCGCGCGGGGTCTGGACCCATCTGGCCGCCGTGTACGACGCGCCGGCCAAGCAGATCCGCCTGTACGTCAACGGCCGGAAGCAGGGCGCCACCACGGTCGCCGCGTCCTGGGCGGCCGAGGGGCCGCTGCAGATCGGCCGGGTGCTGTGGCGCGGCGGCTACACGGACCACTTCGCCGGATCGATCGACGAGGTCACCGCCTGGCAGCAGGCCCTCACCGACGACCTGATCGCCGACGAGGCCCAGCCGCTGAACTCGCCCAGCCGGGCGGCCGTGGAGCTGGTGGCGGACTGGTCGGCCGACCGGGGCAGCGGCACCACCGTCGCGGACACCACCTCCGGCTACGGCAGGTCGCTGACGCTGGCGGGCGGCGCCGCGCTGGACGGCGAGTCGATCGTCCTCGACGGCGTGAACGACGCGGCGACCGCCTCCGGCCCGGTGGTGGACGACACCGGATCGTTCACGGTCACCGCGCTGGCCGCGCTGGACGGCGACAAGCTCCTCGCCAAGCCGGTCGGGTACACCGGGCAGGTCATCGGGCAGCGGACCGCGGACGGCTCGGCGTGGGGGATCTGGTACGAGCGGACGGGCAGCACGACCGTGTTCGACGAGCAGACGCTGACGGAGAAGAGCGTCGCCAAGGGCTTCTGGCGCTTCGGCCGCCTCAACGCCAACGGCACGTTCAGCGCGGCGTCCTCCGTGGAGGAGGCGGCGATGGACGGCACGGTCCGGCTGACCGGCGTACTCGACGCCCGGGAGGGAACGGTCAGCCTCTATCTCAGCAGTGTCCGCGACGGGGCCCCGCGGGTCTTCACCGCGAAGGCCGGCACGGGGGACCTCGCCGTCGGCAAGGGGTTCACCGCGGGGTCCTGGCAGCACTTCCTGCCCGCCCGGATCAGCGAGGCACGGCTGTGGGCCGGTGCCATGGCGACCCATGAACAGGTCGCCGAGACAGTGGGCGACTGACGGCGTTCCGGCGGGGCGGCCGTGCCGACGGCCGCCCCGCCGGAACGGATGAACGGAAGCCGGCGCCGACGGACCGGCGTGTGCGTGTTCTTCGATCGAAGGATGGGGACATAACCATGTCATTTGGCATATACACATCACAGACGGGCAGGAGACGATGGCACGCCGCCCGGCGCGGCAGGGGCCGCCTCCTGGCGCAGTCCCTCGTCCTGGCACTCGTGGTGCCGACCGGGCTGGCCCAGGTGGCGCAGGCGGCGGAACCGGAGGGTCTGGACCGTCCCGGGATCCCCGCGTCCCCGGTGACGAAGGTCAGGGCCTTCGACACCACCGGCGCGAACGCGGCGCGGACCAGGGCCGACAAGGAGCGCGCGGCCAACGAGCGGCAGGCCGAGCGGGCGGGGAAGGAGCGCCGGGCGGGCTGGCCGGGCGGCGGCAGCGCCACCGTGACGCTGAAGCCCGGCGCACACCGCGGGGCGGAGCCGGGCGGCCTCCCGGTCTCCCTGGTCCCGGCAGCGGCTCCCGCGTCCCGTGCCGCGGCGGCCCCCTCGGCGGCGGGCGAGGCCCGCGTCACCGTCCTGGACCAGAAGGCCGCCCGCGCCGCCGGGGTCACCGGCGTGCTGCTGACCGCCTCGGCCGGGTCCCCGGGCACCGCCCGGGTCCGCGTGGACTACGGCGGCTTCGCCTCGGCCATCGGCGGCGGCTGGGCGCAGCGGCTGCGGCTGGTGCGACTGCCCGACTGCGCCCTGACGACACCGGGCAGGGCACAGTGCCGCGAGCAGACCCCCCTGGCGTCCGACAACAGCCTCGCCGGGCGGACCGTCTCGGCGACCGTCCCCCTCGGCGCGGCACCGGGCGCCTCCGCCGCCCGGCTCACCGGCGGCGCGGACACCGCCTCCGGCGCGACGGTCCTGGCGGTGACGGCCGCCCCGGCCGGCGGCGGCCAGTCCCCCAAGGGCACGGGTGACTACTCCGCGACGAAGCTGGCGGAGTCCTCCTCCTGGCAGGCCGGCAGCAGTTCCGGTTCCTTCACCTGGTCGTACGACTTCACGATGCCTCCCCCGGCGGCCGGCCCCGTGCCCCCGCTGACCCTGTCCTACGACTCGGGCGGCGTCGACGGCCGCACCGCCACCAGCAACAACCAGACCACCACGGTGGGCGAGGGCTTCGGGCTCACCGAGTCCTACATCGAGCGCACCTACCAGTCCTGCGACGACGACGGCCACGCCGACGTCTTCGACAAGTGCTGGAAGTACGACAACGCGCGCCTGGTCCTCAACGGCCGGTCCACCCGCCTGATCAAGGACAACACCAGCGGTGTCTGGCACCTGGAGAACGACGACGCCTCCACCGTGACCCGGTCCACGGGCGCGGTCAACGGCGACGACGACGGCGAGTACTGGACCGTCGTCACCGGGGACGGCACCACGTACGTCTTCGGCCGGAACAAGCTGGACGGCGCCGCGGACCAGCGCACCAACTCCACCTGGACCGTGCCGGTCTTCGGCGACGACTCCGGCGAACCCGGCTACTCCGCCGGAAGCGCCTTCGCCAACCGCTCCCTGACCCAGGCCTGGCGCTGGAACCTCGACTACGTGGAGGACACCGGCGGCAACGCGGCCACGTACTGGTACACCAAGGAATCGAACTACTACAAGAAGAACAAGTCGGCCAAGGCGAGCGCCTCCTACACCCGCGGCGGCTACCTGGCCCGCATCGAGTACGGACTGCGCAAGGGCGCCCTGTTCACCGACCAGGCCGACGCGAAGGTCACCTTCACCCACGCCGAGCGCTGCACCGCCGCCGACTGCACAAGCCTCACCAAGGCCACCTCGGAGAACTGGCCGGACGTGCCGTTCGACGCGATCTGCGCCAAGGACGCGGACACGTGCGACAGCGCGGGCCCCTCGTTCTTCTCCCGCAAGCGGCTGACCGGCATCAGCACCTTCTCCCTGAACGCCACGACGAGCGCCTACGACCCGGTCGACTCCTGGTCGCTGACCGAGGCGTTCCTGGACGGCGGTGACATCGGGGACAGCTCGGACCAGGTCCTCACCCTGAAGTCGCTCAAGCGCACCGCCAAGGCGGGCGACACCAGCATCGCCCTCGAACCGATCTCCTTCACCTACCAGCTGCGGCCCAACCGGGTCGACGGCACCGACGACATCCTCCCCCTGACCCGTCCGCGCATCTCCACCATCACCTCGGAGACCGGCGCGATCACCGAGGTGACCCTGTCGGCCCCGGAGTGCCGGCGCAGCGAGGTCCTGGGAGCCTCGCCGGACAGCAACACCCGCTCCTGCTACCCGCAGTTCTGGCACATCAACGGCGCGCAGGACGCCGCGATCGACTGGTTCCACAAGTACCGCGTCACCGCCGTCGGCGTCCACGACGCCGCCGCCACGAACCCGGCCGTGGAGTACGCCTACTCCTACAGCGGCGCGGCCTGGCACCACAACGACGAACCGTTCATACCGAGCGACGAACGGACCTGGTCCGACTGGCGCGGCTACCGCCAGGTCACCGCGTACACCGGGGCGGCCGGGGGCGCCCGCTCCAAGACCGTCTCGCTCTATCTGCAGGGCATGCACGGGGACAAGAACAAGGACGGCACCACCAAGTCCGTCTCCGTCGCGCCCTTGCTCGACACGGACGTCGACTTCGTCTCCGTGACCGACAGCGACCGTTACAAGGGGGCTCTGCGCCAGCAGCTCACCTACAACGGCAGCCAGCCCATCGAGAGCGTCTTCCACAACTACACCTACAAGAACACCGCCACCCAGACCGTTCCGGGCGCGGCCGCCCAGCCGGCGCTGTGGGTCCGCCCGTCCTCGGTGTACACGAGCACGTATCTGACCGGTTCCCAGAGCTGGCGGACCGCCGTGACCAGTCAGAGCTACGACGACCTCGGCATGGTCGTCTCCGCCGACGACTTCGGCCAGCGCGGTCTGAGCGGCGACGAGGCCTGCACGCTGACCTGGTACGCCCGAAACCCCGCCCTCGGCATCACCTCCCTCGTCTCCCGCACCCGCACCGTCGCCAAGCAGTGCTCGACGGCGGAGGCGAGCCTGAACCTGCCCACCGGCAGCGGCTCCGCAGGAGACGTCCTGTCCGACACGGCCGCGGTGTACGACAGCCCCACCGCCACGGCCTGGTCCGCCACCCAGACTCCGACCAAGGGCCACGTCACCTGGGCCGGCCGCGCCACCGGCTACGCGGCGACCGCCGGGACCGACGGGCGGCGCGCGGCCTCCGGCTGGCAGACGGTCTCGACCACCACGTACGACACCCTCGGGCGCCCGCTCACCGTCACCGACACGGCCGGCCGCACCACGTCCACCGCCTACACCCCCGAGGACGCGGGGCCGCTGACGAGGACGATCACGACCGACCCCAAGGAGTTCCGCACGGTCAGCTACATCGACCCGCGGCGCGGACTCCCCCTGCGCGTCTACGACCCCAATCTGAAGAAGACCGAGCAGCAGTACGACGCGCTCGGCCGGGTCACCGACGTGTGGCTGCCGAACCGGTCCGCCGGGGTCCAGACCCCGAACCTCAAGTTCGGCTACCTGCTGAGGAAGACCGGTCCCTCCTGGGTGTCGACCGGCACCCTGAAGAACGACGGCGAGACCTTCAACACCAGCTACGCGATCTACGACTCGCTGTTCAGACCATTGCAGACCCAGTCCCCCACCCCCCAGGGCGGCAGGCTGCTGACGGACACCCGGTACGACACCCGCGGCCTCGCCCACGAGACCTACGCGGACATCTTCGACAACACCAAGACGCCCAACAGCACCTACACCCGCGCCGAGTACGGCCGCGCGCCCCGGCAGGCGGAGACGGTCTTCGACGGCGCCGGGCGGCCGACCGTCAGCACGCTCTACGTGAACGGCACGAAGAAGTGGTCGACCACCACCAGCCACACCGGTGACTCCACCGCCACCACCGGCCTGACCGGCGGCTCGGCGCAGCGCACGGTCACCGACATCCGCGGCCGGACCGTGGAGACCCGCTCCTACGCGGGCGTGAACCCGGCCGACGCCGACTTCGGCACCGGGCCCGGCGTCTCCCACCGGGCGACGAAGTTCACCTACGCCGTCGACGGCAGGCAGAAGGGCATCACCGGCCCGGACGGCGCCCAGTGGGCCTACGGCTACGACCTGTTCGGCCGGCGGACCAGCGCCCAGGACCCGGACACCGGGACGTCGACGACCCAGTACGACACCCTGGACCGGGTCACCGGGACCACCGACTCGCGCGGCAAGACGGTCCTGAGCGCCTACGACGAGGCCGACCGCGTCACCGGCACCTGGGCCGGTTCCCGCACCGACGCCAACCAGCTCACCGGCTTCACCTACGACACCCTGCTCAAGGGCCTGCCCTCCACGTCCACCCGCTACGTCGGCGGGAAGAACGGCGCCGCCTACACCCAGGCCGTCACCGCCTACGACAGCATGAGCCGGGCCATCAAGAGCGAGTTGCGGCTGCCCGCGAGCGACCCGTTCGTGGTCGCCGGACAGCCGGCCACGCTGGCGTTCGAGACGCACTACAACATCCCGGGCCAGGTGCAGCAGACCAAGGCCCCGGCACTGGGCGGGCTGGCCTCCGAGATCCTCGGCCTGGAGTACGACGGTCTGGGCAACCTCACCGAGATCGGCGTCTACCTCTCGGCGATCGACTACTCGGCCCTGGGCCAGCCGCAGATGCTCACCAGGGGCACCGGCGCGGACCGCGTCTACGTGGCCAACAGCTTCGAGGAGGGCACGGGCCGCCTCACCCGCAGCTACACCCAGGACCTCACCCACCCCTACCAGTTGCAGGACCTGAACTACAGCTACGACCAGACCGGCAACGTCACCTCGATCGGCGACCCCACGACCCTGGGCGGCACCAGCAGCGCCGAGACCCAGTGCTTCGCCTACGACGCCCACCAGCGTCTGACCGAGGCGTGGACCCCCTCCTCCAGGAAGTGCGCCGACGCCCGCAGCGCCACCGCGCTCTCGGGTCCGGCCCCCTACTGGACCAGCTACACCTACAACACCGCGGGCCAGCGCACCACCGAGACCCAGCACACCGGCACGGGGAACACCCAGACCACCTACTGCTACACCAGCACCGCCCAGCCGCACACCCTGACCGGCACCACCACCGGCAGCGGTTGCGCCAGTCCCCAGCGCACCTACACCTACGACACCACGGGCAACACCACCAAGCGCCCCGGCGTCGCGAACGGCAGCACCCAGAGCCTGACCTGGTCCGATGAGGGCCGCCTCAGCCGTCTCACCGAGGGCGGCAAGTCCACCGACTACCTCTACGGCGCCGACGGCAACCTCCTGATCCGCGCCACCCAGAACGGCGAACGCGTCCTCTACGCCGGCAGCACGGAACTGCACCTGCGCGCCAACGGCACCACCTGGGCCCAGCGCTACTACGCCGCCGACGGGATCACCGCCGGGCTGCGCACCAACCAGACCGGCACCGAGAAGATCACCTTCCTCACCGGCAACCACCACGGCACCTCCAGCCTCGCCATCGAGCGGCTCGACCAGCAGTTCACCAAGCGCTACTCCACCCCCTTCGGCGCGGACCGCGGCACACCCCAGTTCGGCCCGTGGCCCGACGACAAGGGCTTCCTCGGCAAGACCCGTGACACCACCACCGGCCTCACCCACATCGGCGCCCGCCAGTACGACCCGTCCATCGGCCAGTTCATCAGCGTCGACCCCGTCCTGAGTCCGGAACAGCCGGAGTCGATGAACGGGTACAGCTACGCCAACAACAGCCCGGTCAGCATGAGCGACCCCGACGGGCTGCGGCCCATCGGCCTGTGCGAGTACGGGTGCCAGGACGGGAGTTACACGTATCGCGACTGGCTGACACCCTCGGCCAACGGCACCTGGAAGCCCCACTACGAATACATCAGCTACAACTACACTGCGGCGGGCGACCTTCACAGCGTCATAAGGGAGGGCCCGGACCAGCCGTCCGGTAGCGGGAAGACGAAGTTCAAGTCCTACGACTTCAAGACCCAGAAGAAGGTCACGGGGGTAGCCACCTCGCTGCTCCCCGACCCCCGGGAATGGTACCGGTGCGGCTCCGGCGACGGGACGAAGCACTGCGTGAACTCCGCCATGGATCTGCCCATGGCCAAGCCCTTGAAGTTCATTCCGGACTCCGCTGTCAAGAAGGGAACCAACTGGGTCGACGACCTGATCAAGGGCAATAAGAAGTGCAACAGGTGCTTCCTCGCAGGCACGGATGTTCTGATGGCCGACGGCAGCACCAAGGACATCGAGGACGTCAGGGTCGGGGACAAGGTCCTCGCCACCGACCCGGCGACCGGCGAAACTGCGGCCCGGCAGGTCACGCACCTGATCATCACCGAGGACGACAAGCAGTTCAACGAGCTGTCCATCGCCACCCCGGACGGCATCGACAAACTCACCGCGACCCACGAGCACCCGTTCTGGTCCCCCTCGGAACGCGACTGGATCCCCGCGGGCAGGCTCAAGCCGGGCATGACCCTGCGCACGGACACCGGCGAAACGGTCATCGTCACCGGAAACCGCCCCTACACGGACCACGCCCGCACCTACAACCTCACGGTCGATGACCTGCACACGTACTATGTGCTGGCGGGGGAGACGCCGGTACTCGTTCACAACAGCAATGGCTGTCCTAACGGCAAGCTGTCGGATCCGCTTCCACAGGGGATGTCGAGGCACTTCGTCAATGCCTATGACGAAATCAGGGCCGGGAGAGGCGTTCCGCAGACGGATCCTGCCACGGGAGCGCAGAAGGTATTCCAAGGCAGGGCGACTCACGAGAAGCGATGGGCCGGTGCCTTGGAGTATCGAGTTCCCGGATCTAAGGGTGACAGCGCTCGGATTCTAGCGAAGACCCTGCCCGATGGTCGGGTAGTGATGGGATGGACGAACGACCACTACAAGACGATCAAGCCCTTCAGTGCGCCCCACTTCCCTGACTCTGGGTGGTAGTAGGTAGAAGTAAATACAATGGAGAGTCCGGAGAGGTAACCGTCAAGCCTCTCCGGGCTCTCCGCTAGAATTCGCCTGGTCAGCAGCTGGAAGGTGCGAGATGAGTAAAAGCGGTTCGATTATTCCGCTCTATCACCTAGTCGAAGAAGAGACCGGAACGGTCATTATCGCGGCGCGCGAAATTAGCGGGTTCTTTGTGGAGCCGGATCACGCACAGCCAGAGGAAATCTTGATCTACGGGTCTCCGCGAGAACCGGTCCGCCCCGGCAAGGACCTGTTCGACGTGGAGCTGCGCGTGGTCAACTCGCTCGGCAAGGCGATCGGGTCGTATTACATCGGGCGGGTGGGGCTGCGCTCTACGTTCGAAGGTGAGGGAAGCCCCGAGCAGGGCGGCTTTGTTGCAACCTTCTATGGCCATACCTGCCCGTACGCCACGGCGGGTGCGATCTGGCGTCGATGGGCTTCGGGAAGTCCCCTCGTGAATGGAGAATGGGCCAGGTATCCCGTCGAATCGCATGATAGCTGGCTCCATGTGGTTCAGAACTCCTGGTTCGAAACTGGTCATGCGGCTAAGAGGTACGGCGTCGGAGAGACCTGCGTAGTCGATGGCAGGCGGATTCTCGGTGAAAGTAGCTTCTACTGCGCACTTGGTGAATCGGTTAATGGCCCCGGTGGATATTTTGGATCCACTCTCGACGGGCTTGCTGACTGTCTTGCGTCGTCCCGAAATGCTGGCGCTCCGTTCGAGTTGGTCTGGGAACACTTTTCCGGTGCGCAGGAGAGGATGGGTGCCTCGCTGTCGGCGTCCGTCATGGACGTTCTGAGAGAATTCGACGTAGATGTGAAGCTCAGGTAGAAGCGCTCGGTTTCTGGACATCAGGAGTGCAAATCTGAAGGCCCACCAGGCGATGCCTGGTGGGCCTTCAGTGGGTCTTGACGGCAGTAGTTGACGGCAACGTCAGTGGACGCGGGCGGCACAGATTGGCGGTTCGTCGCCGTCGGAGCGTGCCGTCTCGTTGGCCTCCCGGCTGACAAGCACGGTGCCGAGGGTGTCGATGGCGTCGCGCTGGAGGCGGAGCCTGACGTGGGCGTAGACGCCGGCGGTGACGCCGATGTGGGCGTGGCCGAGGAGTTCCTTGATCACGACGAGATCGACGCCCTGTTCCAGGAGCAGGGTGGCGGTGGAGTGGCGGAGGTCGTGAAAGCGGATGCAGCGGAGGCCGGCATTGCGGAGGAGCGTAGTGAAGGCGCGGGTGAGGTTGGTCGGGTCGAGCGGTGTGCCCTGCGCTGTGGTGAACACGTGCCCGCTGTGCTGCCACGCCGTGCCCGCGGACTCACGCTCGCGCTTCTGCTGCTCACGGTGGAGCTTCAGCGACTGGACGCAGCGGGTGGGGAGGGCGATGCGGCGTTCGGAGGCCCGGGTCTTGGTGGGCAGGGTGGTGAGCCCGCTGGCACTGGTGCGCTGAAGGGTGCGGCGGATGGCGGCGGTGCCCGAGCCGAGGTCGAGGTCTTCCCAGCGCAGGCCGAGGAGTTCGCCCTTGCGGAGTCCGGTGTGGAGGGCGAGTTCGAACAGTGCGTGCAGCCGGTGACCTTGTGCGGTGGTGAGGAGCTGGCGGGCTTCGTCGGCGGTAAGGGGTTCGAAGCGTCGGGGGCGGGGGGTGCCGGTGCGGACGTTGCGGGCGACGTTGCGCGGGATCTCTTCCTCGCGGACGGCGTGTTCCAGGGCGGACTTGAGCACGGAGTGGATGTAGGTGAGCGTCAGCGGGGACAGCAGCTTGCGGCAGCAGGCTCCCGTAGCGCAGCAGCGGGGTTGATCACGCCGGGCGTCGATGCTGCGCGCACAGCACTGGCAGGTGGTGCGGAGCTGGTTGAGCTAGGTGCGGACGTCCTTGGCGGTGAGCTTGGTGAGCTTCTTCTTGCCGAGGCCGGGAATGAGGTAGCGGTTGACGCAGGCAACGTAGCGGGTGTGGGTGTTCTCGCGGAGGTGGTGGACGGCGACGTTCTGAAGCCAGTACGTCAGGTACGCGGCCACGCTGCCCTGCGCGGACGGGACGGAGAGGCCGCGGTTGCTGGCGACGATCTTCTCGGTGAGCTTGGCCAGGGCCTCCTTCCTGGTGGTGCCGTAGACGCGGACGCGTTTGCGGGTGTCGCCGGGGGCGAGGACGTATCCGGCTGCCTCCCAGCGGCCGTCCTTGCGCTGGTAGACGGCTCCATCGCCATTGGCGCGCACACGGCGGGAGGCGGGGGTGTCTCGGGGTGCAGTCATCAGGCGGCGGCTTCCTGGTCGAGGCGGGTGCGGATGAAGTCGGTGAGGGCGTGAGCGGGGATGCGGCGGGCGCAGCCGAGGGTGATCGACGCGAGCTGGCCGGAGCGGAGCAGGTTGTAGACGGCGGAGCGGCCGAGCTGGAGGCGGGCCATCACCTGGGGGACCGTGAGCAGATCCAGCGCCGGTGCCGCCTCCGCACAGGGGACGGTGGTCGGGGGCGAGGCCATCAGCAGCCCCCTTCGGCCGTGAACTGCCGTTCCAGTTCCTTGCGGTGCCAGACATGGGCGGCGAGGAGCGTGGCACCGGGGCTGTAGCCGGTGCCGATGTAGGTCCAATGGCCGACGACGAGGGTGGTGTCCGGGTTGGGATCGGGCAGGCCGGCGCGGGCGTGGGCCTGTTCGGTGCGCCAGGCGCGGCGGGCGGCGCGCAGCGCGCCGAGGGTGGTGGAGTAGCTGCGGGACTTGGTGGAGAAGTGGCCCCGGAAGCCGAGCATGTGCGCCCACTTCCAGAGCTTGAGTTCGGCGAACTCGGGCAGCTTGCCCAACTCCCAGCAGGTGCGGATCATCTGCCGGACGTGACGTGCTACGGCAAGCCGAGGCAACGACCGGGCCTGACCGGTGCCGTCGCAGGCGGTGCACTGGAGCGGGGTTCCGTGGGTCAGGAGGGTGGCGCCGCGTCCCTGGCAAGGGCGGCAGAACAGGGCGCGGTCGAGGGTGCCGGAGGCGTCGGCGGACTTGGTGGCGTACTTCGCCACGTACGCGGCGACCGCCTGATCGGTCAGTTCGGCGTCGGTACCGAAGGAGGCGATCTCGCGCACGTCGAGCTGGGGGCCCCAGCCGAGTTCGCGCTCCCCGACCGCGTCCGAGACGACGGAGAGGCAGGCGCGGGGTGCGGCGGGCCCGGATGGCGTCACTGAGCACGCCGACAGTGGCGTAGGAGGGTGGAGGCTGGGTGCTGCCGTCGGGGCCGTCGAGCCGGATTACGGCGTGGAAGTGGACCAGGCCGCGCTTCTGAGGCTGAGGCAGCTACGTACGCGCGCAGGAAGCGTCGGCCGAGGCGGAGACGGAGGCCGCAGCGGGCGACGAGACCGACTCCGGCGAACCCGATCCCGCATACACCGGTCTCGGCGACCTCCGGCGCGGTTGGCAGACCGCCGACAGCCCCATTGACGATCCACGCCCCCCGTACGTACGGACTGCGGACGAACTCCGCAAACAGATCCAGGACGGCCGACTCGCGCCCGGTGCCAAGCTCCCGTCCGCTCGGGATCTGCAAGCCCAGTACGGCATCGCCAACTCCACCGCGCAGAACGCCTTGCGGGTCCTCAAGGAGGAAGGGCTGATCTACTCCGTACAGGGCCGAGGCGTCTTCGTCCGCCAGCTCAGCCCGCGCGATCAGTTCCTCAAGCGCTACAACGAGGGGCTGGAGGAGATGGCGGCGCAGCGCCGGGCGGACGAGGAAGCTGTGCAGCTCAGCGGAAAGAGCGACGACGAGGTAGCGACCGAACTGGCCGCCGCCGAGGAACGGTTCGCCAAGGCCAGCGCCGAGTTCGAAGCCGCCACCGCCCACCGCGACGCCATGCGCGCCGTCATGGAGCAACGCAAGCGACTCAGCGGCAACTACACGCCCGAAGAGCAGGCCGCCAGCGTCCAGCGCCTATACGACCGGCTGAACGAAGGCAGACGCCGAC
>NZ_WWGX01000027.1 GCF_009862265.1 Streptomyces sp. SID8352
CGCTGAGACGGCGTGGCGTGCTTGCGGGGCGCTGTCGCGTCCCGTGTCGCCGGGTCACTGGGAGCCGGGGCCGGGGTGGCCGGCGGTGGGACACCCGTTCCCCCCGGGCCGCCCGCTCGCTTCTTCCCCGTGCTGGAGCGGGCCGGGTCAAGGGTGGCCCGCAGGGCCATCGCCGCAGGCGACGCGCAGCGCCCTTGACGCGGCCCGTGGAAGCACGACCCTGGCAGGGAAGCGGGCGGCCCCCACGGTCACCTCTCCGGTGCCGGGTGCGCGCGGAGTACCTCTTCCCGCCGCGCTCCCGCCGCGCTCCCGCCGCGCTCCCGCCCTCTTCCCGGAGGCGCGGGCACCTTCCGGTCCCGTCCGGACATGGCCGTGCACTCCGACGGCGTATCGCGTGTCGAGGTGCAGGACGGTCATGGCGGGACGCGGGTCCCGGGTCCTTCTGCGGCGGCGGCACGGCAGGGCCCGCGGGCGGTCTCCCGGGGCCCCCGACGGCCTCACGCCTGCTTGATGGCGGAGATGTCGAAGTTGAGCTTGATCTTGTCGGACACCAGGACGCCGCCGGTCTCCAGGGCCGCGTTCCAGGTCAGGCCCCACTCGGAGCGCAGGATCTCGGCCTTGCCCTCGAAGCCGACGCGCTCGTTGCCGAAGGGGTCGGTCGCGGCGCCGTTGAACTCCAGGTCGATGGTGAGGGACTTGGTGGTGCCGAGAATGGTCAGGTCACCGGTGATGCGGTAGTCGTCGCCGCCGAGGGCCTCGGCCTCGGTGGAGCGGAACGTCATGGTCGGGAACTCCTCCGTCTTGAAGAAGTCCGCGCTCTTGAGGTGGCCGTCCCGGTCGGCGGAACCCGTGTCGATGCTGTCCATCGTGATGTCCAGCGCCGCGGTGGACGCGGAGGGGTCGGTGCCGTCCAGGTGCAGGGTGCCGCTGAAGTCGAGGAACTTGCCCTTGACGTTCGTGACCATGGCATGGCGGGCGACGAAGCCGATCGTGGTGTGCGACGGGTCGATGGTGTAGTCGCCGGTGACGGCGGCGAGGGCCGGGTTGACGGCGGCGGGGGTGGCGGCGGACTTCTTGCCGAAGATGCCCATGATGATCTCCTAAGGTTTGGTTGAACATTGAATCAATCGGACGGGCTCGACTGTAGTGGCATTCCGTTGAACTTTCAACCTTCTCTTCGCGTCACTCCGGAGGTGGTATGAACCGCGGGGGAATGTGAGGTGCCTCTCGGGTGGCTGCTTTGTGCGACCTCCACAAGGGTCGGGGGCTCTGAGCAGTCGAAACGGCCCAAAGTGGGGTGGCTCCTGTTCAGGATTACCAGGAAATCGCGCTGAGGACTGTTCGGAGTCGACGGCTCGCAAACGGTGTCCGGGTTCGTAGAGTCGCTGCATGACCGTTTTGGATGAGGCGCCGGGTGAGCCGACGGACGCGCGTGGACGGGTGGCCGAGCTGCACGGGATCCGTGCGCAGGCGCTGGCCGGGCCGAGCGAGAAGGCGACCGAGGCGCAGCACGCCAAGGGCAAGCTGACGGCGCGGGAGCGGATCGGGCTGTTGCTGGACCCGGATTCGTTCAGTGAGGTCGAGCAGTTGCGGCGGCACCGGGCGAGCGGGTTCGGCCTGGAGGCGAAGCGGCCGTACACGGATGGTGTCGTGACGGGCTGGGGCACGGTGGAGGGCCGGACGGTCTTCGTCTACGCGCACGACTTCCGGATCTTCGGCGGTGCTCTGGGCGAGGCTCATGCGGCGAAGATCCACAAGATCATGGACATGGCCATCGCGGCCGGTGCTCCGCTGGTGTCCCTGAACGACGGCGCGGGCGCGCGTATCCAGGAGGGCGTCTCGGCGCTGGCCGGGTACGGCGGCATCTTCCAGCGCAACACCAGGGCGTCGGGGGTGATCCCGCAGATCAGCGTGATGCTGGGGCCGTGTGCGGGTGGCGCGGCCTACAGCCCGGCGCTGACGGACTTCGTGTTCATGGTCCGTGAGACCTCGCAGATGTTCATCACCGGTCCGGACGTCGTCAAGGCGGTCACCGGTGAGGAGATCACCCAGAACGGCCTCGGCGGTGCCGATGTGCACGCGGAGACGTCGGGCGTGGCGCACTTCGCCTACGACGACGAGGAGACGTGCATCGCCGAGGTGCGCTACCTCCTCTCCCTGCTCCCGCAGAACAACCGGGAGAACCCGCCCCGCACCGAGTGCGCCGACCCCGCCGACCGGCGCGGCGAGACCCTCCTCGACCTGGTCCCCGCCGACGGGAACCGGCCGTACGACATGGCCAAGGTCATCGAGGAGATCGTCGACGACGGCGAGTACCTGGAGGTCCACGAGCGCTGGGCGCGGAACATCATCTGCGCCCTGGCCCGTCTGGACGGACAGGTCGTCGGCATCGTCGCCAACCAGCCGCAGTCCCTGGCCGGCGTCCTGGACATCGAGGCGTCCGAGAAGGCCGCCCGCTTCGTGCAGATGTGCGACGCCTTCAACATCCCGATCCTGACCCTGCTGGACGTCCCCGGCTTCCTCCCGGGCGTCGACCAGGAGCACGGCGGGATCATCCGGCACGGCGCCAAGCTGCTGTACGCGTACTGCAACGCGACCGTGCC
The DNA here is from genome assembly GCF_009862265.1 of Streptomyces sp. SID8352. Lineage (GTDB taxonomy): Bacteria > Actinomycetota > Actinomycetes > Streptomycetales > Streptomycetaceae > Streptomyces. The sequence goes on from NZ_WWGX01000027.1 coordinate 2,604, forward strand.
GAGGATCTCCCTGATCCTGCGCAAGGCGTACGGCGGCGCCTACATCGTCATGGACTCCCGGTCCATCGGCGCCGACCTGACCTACGCCTGGCCGACCAACGAGATCGCCGTGATGGGCGCGGAGGGCGCGGCCAACGTCGTCTTCCGCCGCCAGATCGCCGCCGCCGAGGACCCCGAGGCCATGCGGCAGAAGATGGTCAAGGAGTACAAGGCCGAGCTGATGCACCCGTACTACGCGGCCGAACGCGGCCTCGTGGACGATGTCATCGACCCCGCCGAGACCCGCGAGGTCCTCATCCGCTCCCTCGCGATGCTCCAGACCAAGCACGCCGACCTGCCCAGCCGCAAGCACGGCAACCCGCCGCAGTGACCCGAGGAGCCATGTCCATGAGCACTCCCGACATCCGTGTCGAGAAGGGCCACGCCGAGCCCGAGGAGGTCGCCGCGATCACGGCCCTCCTGATGGCCCGCGCCGCGGCCCGCCCCGCCGAGCTGGCGCCGTCCCACGGCGGCAGGGTCCGGGCCGGCTGGCGCCGCCTGGAGCGCGAGCCCGGCTTCCGCGCCCCGCACAGCTGGCGCTGAGCGTCCCGCGTCCCTGGGAAGGGCCGGCACCCCGTCCGGGGTGCCGGCCCTTCCCTCGTGGGTCAGAACACCGCCCGCACCGCGGTGACGATGCCCCAGACCAGCAGGGCGAGCAGGCCCACCAGGATCAGCAGTCCCGCACAGGTGGCGCCGACGCCCACGGGCTCCTCCGCGTGCGCCGCCCCGTCCGCGCCGGGCTCCGGCTCGGGCCCGACGGTGCCCGCGCCGGGCTCCGGTGCCGTGGGCGAGGCCGGTCCCGGGGGCGTGGGGCCGCCGGTGGCGTGGGGAGGCGTACCGGTGCCGGACGGGCCGGACGCGGACGGCCCGCCGGACGGTGCCGTCGTCCCGGTCCCGCCGGACGGGGCCGGTCCGCCGGAGGCGCCCGCCGCCGAGGTCCCGGGGGCGGCGCCCGCCCCCGGCGCCCCGGAGGACCCGGGCGCCCCGGCCGCGGCCGAAGCGGAGGCCCCCGCCGGGGCGGACGCGGAGGCCCCCGCCGAGGCCGAGGCCGACGCCTGGGCCGACGGGGTGGCACGCGCCGACCACGCCGCCGATCCCTGGCCGGGCACCCGGCCCCCCAGCGCGGTGAACGGGTCCGACTGGCGGTCCGCCTGCCGCCGGCACCACGGGCAGGCGGTGAGATGGCCGCCGTACCAGTGCACCGGCACCGCGGGGCACTGGAGGACCCGGGCGCGGGCCTCGTCCAGCGCGTCCAGCCAGGCCGTGGACCGGGGCCGCCGCTCCGGATTCCGCAGCCCGGGCCCGAACGCCTGCCTCGCCAGCCGCAGCAGTTGCGGCGGCACCACCTCGGGCGGCAGCAGTTGCGCGGGCGTCACCACCCGGTCCGGGTGGAGCAGGAACGAGGTGCCCGCGAGGATGTTGTCCTTGCGCGTCGACTCCTCGGTCCCGTACTTCGGCGCTCCGTCGAACGGGTGATTGCCGCCGGTGAGCAACTGGTAGACGAGCACGGCGAGGGCGAAGTCGTCCGAGTGCGCGGTCGGCTGCTCACCGGCGTGCCGCTCGGGCCCGGCGTAGTCGTCGGTGAAGACGTCGCAGCCGAAGTCCTCCCCGGTCAGCGCGTCCCGGAAGGCGAAGGAGTCGCAGTCCAGGAGGGTGATGAAGCCCCGCTGGTCGGCGACGGCGTTGGTGCTGGACAGATCGCCCACCACGAAGCCCTCGGCGTGCAGTCCCGCCGTCATGTAGGCGAGGTTCGCGGCCACCCCGAGCAGGAACCTCCAGTGCGCCTGCCCCTCGAAGCGGCGCAGCCGCACCTGTTTCTGCAGCAGCCCGGTGAGCGGGATGTGCGAGGAGGGCAGGCGGGGCATCCCGTAGCCGACCGGGCGCCCGCCGGCCTCGACCAGCGAGGTCGGCCACACCAGCAGCGGCGGCTGGTCCGGCAGCAGGTGCTCCCGCTCCAGCGGCCGGGCCCGTAGCATGGCCGCCAGCCTGCGGAGCTGCGCGTCGTCGGGGGAGCGGTCGTAGATCTTGACGACGAGGTCGTCGCGGTCGCTCACGCCCCAGACGCTGCCCTGGCCGCCCTGCCCGAGCGGCCGCTGTTCGCGCAGGACCCGGGTGCCGTCGCCGAAGGCCAGGTCGGTGGTGTCGTACGCGTTCATGTCCGTACCGCCCACAGGAGAGTCTTGTCGTCACCGGTGACCCGGCTGATCTGGTCCGAGGCGAGGAACGCGGCCAGCCACCGGTCCTCCTCGGCGCGGTCGTACGCGGGATGGGAGAGACGCTCGAAGAGGTGGCCCACGAAGTCGTCGTGGGGCAGCGGCGCGGCGGCCCCGCTCCGCTTGAGCAGGGCGTTGGTCAGGCCGTCCGTGGACAGCAGCACCCCGTCGACGCCGTCGTCGCGCACGCAGTCCACCCGGGCCTGCTCCAGGGCGCCGGGGGAGCCGACGAAGACGGTCTCGTTGGCGTACTCGCTGCGGGCGGCGGGGCGGGGGAGCAGGTGGTAGGCGCTGCCGTCGCCCTCCCCGCCGGTGCGCAGCAGGACGAGCCCGTCGCCGACGGAGAGCTGGCCGAGCCAGCCCTCGCCCGCGACGACCACCGTCAGGGTCGTCGCGTACAGGGAGGGGTCCGGGCCGCAGCGGCGCAGGAACTCGGTGCGGACGAGGCGGAAGGCCTCGGTGAGGTGCCGTCGGCGTGCCTCGGGGTCGGGCAGCCGGGCCCAGGGCGTCGCCAGGGGGAGGAAGGCGTTCATGGCCATCCCCACCACGGCGCGCGAGCCGTTCTGGGAGTAGGGTGCGCTGCCCGCGCCGTCGGCGACGGCCAGGACCAGGCCGTCCGGGGTCCGCTCGTAGTCCCAGGCGTCCTGGCAGGGGAGCCGGTCGCGCAGGTGCCGGTAGCCGGTGGCGCTGATGCCGTGCACCCGCCAGCGGCCGGGCGGCCGGGGGAGGGCTCCGCTCACGCGGGCACCTGCCCGCCGCCCCGGCGGTTCTTGAGCCGGGCGAAGATCTCGTGGAACTCCGCCTCGTCCGCGCCGCCCTGGGTGGCCCTGGCGCTGTGCGACATCGCCGCGAGCAGCTCCTTGAACGGGAAGCCGTCCAGCCAGGCGTGGTACTGGGGGGCCAGCTCCTTCAGGACGTCCTCCGCCCCGGTGTGCCGCTCGCCGACGCCCACGGCGAACAGCCGGAAGCGGCGCTCCTCCTCCGCGCGGCGCAGCTCGGGGAGCAACTCCCGGTAGCCGTAGGAGAACTTGCCGGTCTCGTCGCTGGGGTAGCCGTCGGTGACCACGCAGATCTGCGGCCGGTAGTAGGTCAGGCCGGAGGTGCGCAGCCCGGCCTTGTAGTCGGCGACGACCTCCATGGCCAGCCGCAGTGCCCGGTCCAGCAGGGTCACGCCGTGCGCCTTGAGGAGCGGCGGCCGGAACTCGTGGGCGGGTACGAAGGGGCTCTGCGGCCACACCGGGGCCGTCCGGCCGAGCGGTATGTCGCCCTGCCAGACGGTGATCTGCTCGCTTCCGCCGAAGGTGATCACGGCGACGTCGACGGCGGCGCTGAGCGCCATGTCGTCGACCAGGCTCTTCGCCCAGGAGGCCAGGGCGCTGTTGAGCGCGGTGATGGCGCCGTTGTTGGAGAGCGAGCTGGAGGTGTCCAGGCACAGCAGCAGGGGGAGCCGCTGGGCGCTGTCGAACTCGAAGCCCGTGTACGGCATGGGCAGGGGGGGTTCGGCGGAACCTGGGTTGGCAAACACGACTTCTCCGTGGTGCTGTCGCGGGATGTGGACGGTGGAGCGGTGGTGCGGGCGGGTTCAGCCCAGGGGGTAGGCGTCCAGGCGGGGCGGGTCGAGCGAGGGGTCGGCCTCGATGCGGACCAGGGTGCCGGGACCGGGGAAGCGGGTCGAGGGGCCGTGCCAGCGGGCGCGGTGCAGGGCGCCGCCCCAGCTCACATAGCCCTGGGGGCGCAGCCAGGTGAGGGCGGTGGCGGTGCGGCCCCCGGGGCCGAGGGGGAGGGTGTCGTGGTCGTGGGGCCCCTGCCGGTGGGTGGCGGGGAGCGGGGCGGAGGGGGCGGAGGCCCGGGGCGGCCCGGCCCCGTCGCCGGGCCCGGAGGGGGAGCGGTCGTACGGGCCGGTCCGGAGAGGCCGGGGCGCGGTGCGGTGCGCACCCTGGGGTGCCTGGGGTGCCTGGGGTGCCTGGGGTGCCTGGGGGCGCGGGGCGGCGGGGAGACGGGCGCCGTGGCCGTGCTCGGGCCTGCCGGGGCCGTCGGCGCGCCCGCCCCGTCCGTCGGTCCGCTCGGGGCGGTCGCCGGGGGCCGGGCCCGGGGAGGCCGGGAGGGCGGTGCCGGGGGCCGGGGTGCGGTCCGGGTGCCCGTCGGCCGGGGTCGGGGCGCCGGTGGGGCCCGGGCGGTCGGACGGGGACCCCGGGGCGCCGGGCGTTCCGGGCGGGGGAGGGGAGCCGTGCGGCGCGGACGGCGGGGGGAGGGCGGTGCCACAGGGCGGCGTCCGACCGGACCGCGGATCGGACCGGGTATCGGCCGGGGGATCGGACCGGGGGGAGAGGGCGGACAGGGCCCGGCCGGCCAGCAGCCCCGAGTACCGCGCCAGCCGTGCCGCGTCGGAGGCCAGCCGCCGTCCCGTCCGGTCGCCGGGCGGGCGGGGGTCCTCCGGGGCCGGGCGGGGGTCCTCCGGCCCGGGCCGGGGCTCCTCCGGGACCCACCGGCCCGGCTCGGCCGGGGTGCGGCGGTCCCACCCCGCCGGGAGCCGGTGGTCCGGTCCTCCGGGGAGGCGCGGGTCCCACCGGTCGCCGCGGGGGTCGGTGCGGGGATCCTCCTGGGGGAGTCCCCGGTCCCACCGGGGATCGGTCCCGGGGGTTGCCCGGGTGTCGTTCCGGTCCCACCGGGACTCCTCCCGGCGGTCGTTCCGGTTGCGCCGAGCGTCCCGCGGGGAGTCCCGCCGGGGGCCGGTCCCGGGGGCCGGCCGCGGGACCTGTGCCTCCCGGCCCCAGGGGTCCCGCGCCGCGGGCGGGTGCTGCCGGGGCGCGCGTCCGTCGTCGGGCCGCCGCTGCTCGGGCTCCTGCCCGGGGCGGGGCGGCCGGGTGTACGAGGTGCCCGTGAGCGTCCAGAGCACGGCGAGCACGACCAGCATGACGGCGGCCAGCCCGGCGAGCGGCAGGATCAGGGTGGTCAACGGCTCACCTCCGCGGGTCCTGGTCGGCACCGCCCGGCAGGATCCGGCCGAGGTCGCCGCACTCGGAGAGCAGCCGGGTGGCCCGCTCCAGCAGGTCGTTCAGCGTGGCCGCGAAGTCGGTGGGGGCCATGTGGGCGGCGAGGGGCAGGGTCGACACGGCGGAGAGCAGCAGCAGTTCGGTGCGGTCGTAGCCGAGGACGGCCGTCGGGTTCACCTCGCGGGCGTTCCAAGCGGTGGCCGCGGCGGCGGTCGCCGCCAGCCGCTCCCGCGTCACCAGGGTGCCGTCGGTGATGATCAGCACCAGGGTCCGGCCCGTGGGGGTGAGGCCCACGGTGTGCTTCCGGGTGGGGCGGCCGGTGAGGATGTCGACGTTCAGCCCGCCCTGCTCGGTGGTGGCGCGGGCACCCCGGCGCCGGGCCCAGCCGCGGGCCAGCGTCTCCCAGCCGCCGTGCAGCGGGACCAGTGGTTCAGTGGTCATGGCGCACCAGCGCCTTCCTGATCAGAGCGGGGGTGAGGCCGGCGTCGAGGAGCCCCGCGGCGACGGCGTGCAGCACACAGCCGCCGTTCTGCCCCGGCAGATGGCATTCATGCGCGCCGTCCGCCATCTCCCGCGACGCGTCCCGGGGTTCGGCCCCGGAGAACCCGCTGACGGCCCCGCTGACGGCCCCGCTGAGGGCCGCGCCGTCCGCCTCGCCGTCGCCCCGGCCCGGTCCGCTCCCCGACCCGTCGCCGGGCCGGCCGCCCGCCCCGCCCGGAGCCCTCCCGCCCTGCTCCGGCGTTCCCGGCGTTCCCGGCGCTCCCGGTGGTCCTGGCGGCCTCCGCAGGAGCAGCCCCGTCCCGGACGGGCCGTCCCGCTCCGCCTCCCGCCGGGCGGCCTCCTCGGCCCCGCAGGCCGTGAGCGCGCTCATCACCCGCTGGGGTCCCGGCCGGGCGAGCGGGTCGTGGGCGAGGCACTCGGCGACCAGCCGCCGCAGGGAGCCGCCCAGGCCGCCGAGGTCGGGCCGTTCCCGGCGGCGGATGCGGTCGTCGGCGGCCTGGCCCTGGCCGAAGGGGAGCATGCCCGTCGCCGCGTAGGTGAGGACGGCGCCGAGGGCGAAGACGTCCACGGCGGGCGACGGCTTGTGCCCCGCCAGTTGCTCGGCCGCCATGTACCCGGAGGTGCCGAGCTGCACCCCGGGGTCGGTCAGTCCGCTCACGGCGGCCGCCGAGCGGGCGATGCCGAAGTCGATGAGGCGCGGTTCGTCGCCCTCGAAGAGGATGTTGCCGGGCTTGAGGTCGCGGTGGATCACGCCCCGCTCGTGCACGGTGGCGAGCGCCTCGGCGAGCATCAGCCCGAACCGGATGACCGCGCGGGTGTCCAGGGGCCCCTCGGCGTGGACGCGCTGGCGCAGCGTGGGTCCGTCGACGTACCGGGTGGCGAGCCAGAGCGGCGGGCGCTGGGTCTCCGCGGCGTAGACCGGCACGGTGTACGGGCTGTGCACCTCGCGCAGCGCGGCGACCTCGCGGGCGAACCGTAACCGGATCTCCGGGTGTTCGGAGAGGCTGTCCCTGATGACCTTGACCGCGAGGCGTTGTCCGCCCGGTGTGCGGCACAGGTAGACGACGCCCATCCCGCCGCGGCCCAGCGGTTCGATGACGGTGAAGTTCCCGATGCGCCGCGGGCCGGTGTGCATGTCCATGTGTCCCCCTGCGACCCGTGGGGAACCGGCGCACCCCTCTGGGTCAGCGGTTCACCACGGACGGTCAAGTTACCAAGGATGCCCCGGGGCTGTGCAGGTTCCGGACGGAAAAAAGGACCGTGCCCGCTCTGTCGGGAGGGGGCACGGTCCGGGTCCGTCGGGCCGCGCGGGGGCCGGGCCCCGTCGGACAGCACCTAGCGCAGGCGGGCCATGAGGGCGTGCTCCACCAGGGTGATCAGGGTCGACTTGGCGTCGGCGCGGTGCCGGGCGTCGGTGGTGATGATCGGTGTGTCGGGGCCGATCTGGAGCGCCTCGCGGACCTCGTCGGGGTTGTACGGCTGGCTGCCGTCGAAGCCGTTGAGCGCGATGACGAACGGCAGGCCGCTGTTCTCGAAGTAGTCGACCGCGGGGAAGCAGTCGGCGAGCCGCCGCGTGTCGACCAGGACGACCGCGCCGATGGCGCCGCGCACGAGGTCGTCCCACATGAACCAGAAGCGGTCCTGGCCGGGGGTGCCGAACAGGTAGAGGATCAGGTCCTGGTCGAGCGTGATGCGGCCGAAGTCCATGGCGACCGTGGTGGTCGTCTTGTCCCCGGTGTGGGTGAGGTCGTCGATGCCCGCCGAAGCGGATGTCATCACGGCCTCCGTGCGCAGCGGATTGATCTCCGAGACGGCGCCCACGAACGTGGTCTTGCCCACGCCGAAGCCGCCCGCCACCACGATCTTCGCTGAGGTGGTGGAGCGGGAAGGACCGCCGCTAGAGCTTGCGAAGTCCACTGAGCACCCTTTCGAGCAGTGTCACGTCTGGCTGGCCGCCGGCGCTGTCGTCGCCGCCGGGCTGATGGATGGCGACCAGTCCCGCCTCCGCCAAGTCGGCGACGAGGATCCTGGCCACGCCGAGAGGGATCGCGAGCAGGGCCGAGATCTCGGCCACCGACTTGATCTCCCGGCAGAGATGGCAGATCCGCTGATGCTCGGGCAACTGACCCTGCATCTGGTGCGGTTGCGCGGTGGTGTGCACCAGTGCCTCGATGGCGAGATGGTAGCGGGGCCTGGTGCGGCCGCCCGTCATGGCGTACGGGCGCACCAGGGGGTTGTTCGCCGACCCCGAGGGGGCCGGTGCCGGAGCACGGCGCTGCGGCTGGACGCGGGGGGCGTGCGGCTGGTCGTACGGCTGGTCGTACGGTGAAGGGCCGGGGCCCTGCGGTGCGTACGGCTGCCCGTGGTGGGGTCCGGAGGGGTAGCCGTATCCGTGTGCCGGGCCGCCGCCGTGTCCCCGACCGGGACCGTACGGCCAGTTGTCCGACGACGGAACGCCTGGGGGTGTTGCCACTTTTCTCCTCCTCCGACTGTGCCTGGCGCCCATCCCTTGTGGAGCCGCGTCCCGAAACCTTAAGGCCCCGGGACGCCAAAACGCACGGTCCGGCCCCTAGTTGAGGAGGCTGCCCTGGAGTTCGGCCCGCAGGTCCGGTGTCAGCACCGTGCCCGCGCGGTCCACCAGAAGGGCCATCTCGTACCCAATGAGACCGATGTCCGCTTCGGGGTGGGCGAGGACGGCGAGGGACGAACCGTCGGAGATGGACATGATGAAGAGGAATCCCCGCTCCATCTCCACAACTGTCTGATTCACGCTGCCGCCCTCGAAGATCCGCGAGGCGCCGGCCGTCAGCGAGGTCAGGCCGGAGGCGACGGCGGCGAGCTGGTCGGCGCGGTCACGGGGGAACCCTTCGGACATCGCCAGAAGGAGTCCGTCGGCGGAGACCACCACCGTGTGGGACACCCCCGGGGTGTTGTCCACGAAGTTGGTGATCAACCAGTTCAGGTTCTGTGCCGCCTGGCTCATCGGGCTCACACTAACGCTCCTGGTCGTAGGTGCTGTCAGGACCACGCTGTTCACTGGTTGTGGCCTGGGTGTTCTGTTCACTGCCTGCGTTGCGGCCCCGTTCGACGCCGCGCCGCAGGTTGCTCAGCCTGCCCCGGATGTCCTCCGGGGCGCGGGAGATCTGCGGGCCGTTCTGGAGCGTGGTCTCGGCGGTTCCCTCGACCAGATTGGCCTTGGGCACCCGCCTCGGCAGACCGGAGGGGGTGATCCCGCCCGCCTTCGGCTTGCGCAGGCGCGAAGCCTGCTGCCAGCGCTCGTCGTTGGCGGACCGCCAGTCGCCGTCGCCCCTGCCCGCCTCGGCCGCGGGCGGCGTTGCTCCGCGGTCGGCGCGCGGTGCCCCGCCCGGTCCGCCCGCGGCGGAACCGCGGCGCGGAAGGCCGGCGTCGGTGAGCTCGTGGACGGCGGAGGTGGCCGGTCCCGGACGGTCGAAGCCTACGCGGTCCGCATCGTTCCCGTCAGAGGTCCGCCCGGCGTCCCCCTCGGGGGCGCCGGCAGGGTACTGGGCGGGGTGGTCGCTGGGGAAACCGTCCGGACCCGGCCGGTCGTGCAGGGGGGACCCGTGGCCGGGAGGGGACGCCGGGCCGCCGGGCGCGGGGGCCTGCGGGGCGCCGGGCGCGTAGTACGCGGACGGGTCCCCGTGGACCTGTCCCGGGACGCCGCCGTCGTACGCGGCGTGCGCGGCCCCGGACGGGTCGGCGTACCCGGCCCGCTGGTCGCCGGGTCCGGCCTGCTGCCCGGCGTACCCGGCCTGCTGCGGCTGTCCGGCCTGATCGCCGTACCCGGTCCCGTCGCCGTACCCGGCCTGATCGCCGTACCCGGCCTGCTGTTGCCCCCACCCGGTCCCGTCGCCGTATCCGGCCCGGTCCGCGTATCCGGTCCGTTCGTCGCCGTACCCGGCCGCCGGGTCGCCCCCGTCCGCGTACTGCCCGCCGTGGGAAGCGCGCGGCCCCTCGTAGGCCGCCGGGCCGCCGTGTCCGGCCGGGCCGCCGGGGGCCGCCGGGCCGGGGTGCCGGTGGGCGCCGGGGTACGGCTCCCGCCGGGCGTCCGCGCCCGGGTCGTGGGCGGAGGGCGGTGCGGGGAAGCCGTCCCCGCCGGAGGACGTGGCCCCGGCGGACGAGGCGTTCCCGGCGGAGGGGGCGGGGTACTCCGTGCCGGGCTCCGCGGAGCCGTTCCGGGGCCCCAGGGCGGCGCGGCGCCCCCCGCGGTGCAGGGAGCGGCCCACCGGGCCCGGCCGGGCCCCGCCGCCGTCGGCGTAGCGGCTGTCGTCGAAGCCCAGTTCGGCGGCGGTGCGCTGGGGCTGCTGGGGGCGGCCGGAGCCGTCGCCCCGGGCGTCCTGCTCGGGGATGATCTGGGAGACCGTGAACTCGTCGCGCTGCTGCTGCTCCCCGCCGCCACCGTGGGTGATGGCGTCCGGCAGCATGACCAGCGAGGTGGTGCCCGCCTGCTCGCCGGAGGGGCGGAGCTGGACGCGGATGCCGTGCCGGTCGGAGAGCCGGCCGACCACGAACAGGCCCATGCGCTGGGAGATCGCGACGTCCACGGTGGGCGGGTTGGCCAGCTTGTGGTTGATGTCCGCGAAGTCCTCGGCGGTGAGGCCGATGCCCTTGTCGTGGATCTCGATGACGACCCGGCCGTCGGGCAGCCGGGTGGCGGTGACCCTGACCTTGGTCTGCGGGGAGGAGAAGGTGGTGGCGTTCTCCAGCAGCTCGGCCAGCAGGTGCACGAGGTCGGTCACGGCCCGGCCGTGGATGTCGGCCTCCGGTACCCCGGACAGCTCGATGCGCTCGTACTGCTCCACCTCGGAGGAGGCGGCGCGCAGGATGTCCACCAGCGGCACCGGCCGGTCCCAGCGGCGGCCGGGCTCCCCGCCCGCGAGGACGAGGAGGTTCTCGCCGTTGCGCCGCATCCGGGTGGCGAGGTGGTCCAGCCGGAACAGGTTCTCCAGTTGGTCCGGGTCGGCCTCGTGGTTCTCCAGATGGGTGATGAGGCCGATCTGGCCCTCGATCAGCGACTGGTTGCGCCGGGAGAGGTTGGTGAAGATGGCGTTGATGTTGCCGCGCAGCAGGGCCTGCTCGGAGGCGAGCCGGACGGCCTCGCGGTGCACCTGGTCGAAGGCGCGGGCGACCTCGCCGATCTCGTCGGTGGAGGAGATCGGCAGCGGCGCGACCCGGGTGTCGACCCGGCCCGGGTCGGTCCGGGAGAGCTGGTCGACCAGCATCGGGAGGCGCTGTTCGGCGATGCCGAAGGCGGCGTTGCGCAGCTCGCGCATGGAGCGGCTCATCTGCCGGGCGACGATCCCGGCCAGCACGAACGCGGCCAGCAGGGCGATGACGACGGCGGCGCCGGTGAGGTAGGCGTCCCGTTCGGCGTCGTCCGCGACGGCGGCGGCCTCGGCCACCGCGTTGTCCGCGAGGGCGGCCTCGATCCCGCCGTAGGCGTCGAACTTGAGGGTCGTGACGGCCCACCAGTTCTCGGGGGTGATGCCCCGCTGGGCCAGCGTCTGCCGGGCGGCGGCGTCGGTGGAGTCCAGCCGGGCCAGCTCGGAGACCATGGTGGCCGGGTCGGCGGGCGGAGGGGTGCCGCCGGGGTTCTTGGCGCGGGCCTCCTGGACGAGGGCCGCGATGTCGTCCTTGACCTTCTTCTCGGCGTCCTTCAGGTTCCGCGCGTCCTGCTCGGTGCCGCCGCCGAGGTACTCCTCGGCGGCGATCCGCTCCAGGTAGGCGTAGGAGGAGAGGGCGACGCGCTGGCTGGCCAGGTGGCCGGGGTCGGGGCCCGGCCGGATCAGCATGTGCATGCCGATGGAACGTTCCAGCGACAGCGCCGCCTTGGTCAGGGAGACGGCGTAGACGGTGCGGCCGTAGGAGGTGACGTTGCCGGTGCCCAGGCCCAGTTCGTTGGCGAACTCCATGAGCGGGTGGGCTACGCCGGTGTAGCCCTCCTCCGTCTCCACGCCCTTCAGTTCGGAGGTGTAGGCGGCGGCGCGCAGCGACTGGAGGCGGGGCTCCTCGGCGCGGAAGACCTTGAGCCGGCGTTCGAGCCGGGGCGTGCCGGGCATGGCGCGCGCGGCCTCGTCGAAGGCGTCCGCGGCGTCGTCGGTGGCCCGGCGGGCCTTGGCGACCTCGGCGTCCCGTCCGCCCCCGCCCCGCAGCAGGGGCTCGGCGCTGACGTCGCGTTCGTGGTAGAGCGCTCCGGCGTAGCCGATGGAGGCGCGGACCAGGCGCGCGGTGCTCTCGGCGTCGTCCGCGTCCTGCCAGGTGTCGAGGGAGCCCTTCACCTGGACGCCGCCCAGGACGAGGCCGACGGCCACGGGTATCAGCAGGATCGCGTTGAGCCGGGTGGCCACCCGCCAGTTGCGGGGGGAAAGGCGTCCGCCGCGCGGGGCGGGGGCGGGGGCCGCCGGCGGTTCCGGCACGGCGGACCCGTCCGCCGCCCGCGGCGGGGTGAAGTTGCCCCGGGCCGATGGCTCGGGGCCGTTCGTGCTTCGCCTCACTCGACCAGCAACCTCTCCGCGGTCGGCACCTGCGTCGTGCCGCTGTGAATCAGGGCCCTGTTCGCCATCGCGTACGCACTACCGCTGAGTACGGCGGGGGCTGCGGGGCGGTCCTGGCATTCCAGCACGACCGGCTGTGCTCCTCCAAACAGTCGGATTCGCGGGTCACATGTGAGGTAAGCCCTACGTAAAACGGTCAAAAAGAGCGAGGCCCGCGCAAAAGACGGGCCCCCTGTACGCGCAGCGGCACGGGGTGACCGCGACGCGTGTCGGTGCCACCCGATTTCCTCTGCCGAAACGTTATGAACAGCGAAGCCGACCGTGTCGAACGACACAGTCGGCTCCTACCGGCCTACGGCAACTGCCGTATGGCGTTGCCGACTTGGCTGTGACCTGGACCGGAGCTACCGCAGCCGGGCCATGAGCGCGTGCTCCACCAGGGTGATCAGCGCGCTCTTCGCGTCGGCGCGGTGCCGGGCGTCGGTGGTGATGATCGGCGTGTCGGGGCCGATCTGGAGCGCCTCGCGGACCTCGTCCGGGGTGTACGGCTGCTGGCCGTCGAAGCCGTTGAGCGCCACGACGAACGGCAGGCCGCTGTTCTCGAAGTAGTCGACGGCCGGGAAGCAGTCCGCCAGCCGGCGGGTGTCGCAGAGCACGACCGCGCCGATGGCGCCGCGCACCAGGTCGTCCCACATGAACCAGAAGCGGTCCTGGCCGGGGGTGCCGAACAGGTAGAGGATCAGGTCCTGGTCGAGCGTGATGCGGCCGAAGTCCATGGCGACCGTGGTGGTCGTCTTGTCCCCGGTGTGCGTGAGATCGTCGATCCCGGCGCTGGCGGAGGTCATCACGGCCTCCGTGCGCAGCGGGTTGATCTCCGAGACGGCGCCCACGAACGTGGTCTTGCCGACCCCGAAGCCGCCGGCCACCACGATCTTCGCGGAGGTGGTCGCCCGGCCTCCGTCAGAGCTTGCGAAGTCCACTGAGCACCCTTTCGAGCAGTGTCACGTCCGGCGCACCGCCATTGTTCTCATCGCCGCCCGGCTGGTGGATGGCGACGAGCCCGGCCTCCGCGAGGTCCGCGACGAGGATCCGGGCCACACCGAGTGGCATCGACAGCAGGGCCGACACCTCGGCCACCGACTTGACCTCACGGCACAGGTGGCAGATGCGCTGGTGCTCGGGAAGCAGTCCCATGAGCGCTGCCGGGTCGGCCGTCGTGCTGATCAGCGCCTCGATGGCGAGCTGGTAGCGCGGCCTCGTCCGGCCACCGGTCATCGCGTAGGGACGTACCAGCGGTTGGTCGCCCTCGTCCTCGTACGGCTCCGCGTACGGATCATGAGAGGCGGTGGGCGGGGTCATGAGTCCTCCGGGCGGGACAGCAGGTGGGTCAGTCGTGCCGTCTGACAGGGCCGGTGGGGGGAATGTGGCGGCCGGACGGTGATGTGGTGACGCGGGTGGTGCCGGGACCGATCAGTGCAGCAGACTTCCCTGTAGCTCGGCACGCAGATCGGGGGTGAGCACCGCGCCCGCACGGTCGACCAGGAGGGCCATCTCGTAGCCGACCAGGCCGATGTCGCACTCCGGGTGCGCGAGCACGGCCAGGGACGACCCGTCGGAGACGGACATCAGGAAGAGGAAGCCGCGCTCCATCTCCACGACCGTCTGGGCCACGTTGCCGCCCTCGAAGATCCGGGACGCCCCGGCGGTCAGCGAGGTCAGCCCGGAGGCGACGGCCGCGAGCTGGTCCGCGCGGTCCCGGGGGAACCCTTCCGACATCGCCAGAAGGAGTCCGTCGGCTGACACGACGACAGTGTGGGACACGCCCGGGGTGTTGTCCACGAAATTCGTGATCAACCAGTTGAGGTTCTGTGCCGCCTGGCTCATCTGGCTCAACTAACGCTCCTGCTGGTGAGTGGGCCGCGGGTGGCTGCCGGTCTGGTTGGTACCGGCCTGACGGCCCTGTGCGATTCCCCGACGGAGATTGGTCAGCCGGCCGCGCACGTCGTCGGGCGCACGCGAGACCTGCGGACCGTTCTGGTGCGACTGCTGCTGCGCCGTACCCGGGACCAGGTTGGCCCTGGGCACCCGGCGCGGCAGGCCGGAGGTGGTGACTCCACCCGCGGCGGGCTGCCGGACGCGCTCGGCCTGCCGGACGAGGTCGTCGTTGGGCGAGCTGCGCCAGGTGGAGGCGGCGGGCCGCTGGGGGGCCGCCGGGGTCTGTGGCGGAGACTGCGGGTCCGCGGCGGGGGCCGGGGCGTCGACCTGCGGGCGCCGGTCGCCGTGGAACCAGTTGGTCTCCAGGGTGTCGTACAGCGGCGTGCGGCCGTCGCCGGGCCCGGAGGCCGGCGGCAGGGCCCAGCCGTCGGCGGGCCGCTGCGCGGGACCGGCGGGCTCGGGCTCGTGGCCGTCGGGCCGCCGCTGCGGGGCGCCGTGGTCGCCGCCGTACGGGGTGTCGGGCTGCGGCCGGTCGAACTGCCCGGTGGCGTCGGCCCGCGGGCGCTCCGGCAGGGCGTGCTGCCCGGTGGAGCCGTCGCGGTAGCCCTGGGGGGCGCCGAACGCGGCGGTGGACGCCGGGTCCTGCGGTCCGGGGCGGCCCTGGTCGGCGGAGTGCGGGCCGAAGACGTCGGGCCGGACGAACGGGCCGTCCTGCCGCGGGGCGCCGGGCTCGGCGCGCGGGAACTGGTCGTCCCGGGGCGCGTGCCGCTCGTCCCGGCCGTACGGCGCCGGGTCGGGATGCTGGTACCGGCCGGTGTCCTGGTCCGCGCCGGGGCCGGGGGCCGGGGCGCCGAAGTCGGGGCGGGTGAACTCTGTGGTGGCGCCGGGGCCCTGGACCGCGGACGGCACCTGGGGCTCGCCGAACCGGGGCTCGTGGAACCGGGACACGGCGGGCAGCTCGGTGGTCGCGGCGGCCTCCTCGTGGCCGCGCGGGGTGTCGGGGGCGCCGGGCACGGAGGGCCGCGCGTTCTCGTCGCTCCAGCTCGGCACCCGCGGCGGCGGGTTGCCGCCGGGCAGCTCGGCCCGCGGTCCGCCGCGCGGCGGGAGCTGCGGACGGTGCTCCTGCCCGTCCTCGCCGCCGCGCTGCGGGGGCACCGGGGCCCGGCCGTCGCCGAAGGCATCCTGGCCGTGTGCGGCGGGGGTCTGCGGGGCGGGGGCCTGCGGGGCGGGCGCGCCCGGGCCCTGCGGGCCCAGCGGTCCGCCGCCGAACGCCTGTCCCGCTCCGGCGCCCGCCGGAGCCGGGCGGCCCTGGTAGGGCGCCGACGGGGGCTGCGGTCCCCGCTGCCCGCCGAAGCCACCCGGGCGACCGCCTCCGTCCCGGCCGGGCAGCGCGGCCCGCGGGCCCTGGGCCGCGCCGAGCCGGCCGCCGCCGGGAGCACCGGCGCCGAACGCGCCGCCGCTGCCGAAGGCACCGCCGGCGGGAGCACCGCCGGGGCCGCCCTCGCCGTTGCCGTTGCCGCCGCGCCGCGCCGCCGCGGCGCCCGCCGCCGCCTGCGCGGCGGCCGGGCCGCCGACGCCGGGCTGGCCGGGCTTGGGCTGCGGCTTGCGGCCGCCCTGGGCGACGTCGACGGGCAGCATGACCAGCGCGGTCGTGCCGCCGGAGTCGGAGGGGCGGAGCTGGATGCGGATGCCGTGGCGCTGCGAGAGGCGGCCGACCACGAACAGGCCCATGCGGCGGGAGACGGAGACGTCCACGGTGGGCGGCGAGGCGAGCCGCTCGTTGATCGCGGCCAGGTCCTCGGGGGACAGCCCGATGCCGGTGTCGTGGATCTCGATGAGCACCCGCCCGTCGGGCAGCGCGTGACCGGTGACCTTGACCTTGGTCTGCGGGGAGGAGAACGAGGTCGCGTTCTCCAGCAGCTCGGCGAGCAGGTGGACGAGGTCGTTGACGACCCGGCCGGCCACCTCGGTGCTCGGCACGGCGGCCAGTTCGATGCGCTCGTACTGCTCCACCTCGGACGCGGCGGCGCGCAGCACGTCGACCAGCGGCACCGGGCGGGTCCAGCGGCGGCCGGGCTCCTCGCCCGCGAGGACGAGGAGGTTCTCGCCGTTGCGGCGCATGCGGGTGGCGAGGTGGTCGAGCTTGAACAGCGAGGAGAGCTGGTCGGGGTCGGCCTCGCGGGACTCCAGCTCGGAGATGAGCGAGAGCTGGCGCTGGATCAGGCCCTGGGAGCGGCGCGAGAGGTTGGTGAACATCGCGTTGACGTTGCCCCGCAGGAGGGCCTGCTCGGCGGCGAGCCGGACCGCCTCGCGGTGCACGTCGTCGAAGGCCGCGGCCACCCGGCCGATCTCGTCGCGCGAGTGCACGCCGACGGACTCCACGGAGGTGTCCACGTCCTGCGGGTCGCTCTCCGAGAGCTGCTTGACCAGCTCGGGCAGGCGGTCCTGGGCGACCTTGGTCGCGGTGTCCTCCAGGCGGCGCAGCGAGCGGATCATGGACCGCGCCACGACGAACGCGCCGACCAGGGAGACGCCGAGCACCAGCAGGATCAGGACACCGGAGACGATGGCCTCCTGCTCCGACTCGCTGCGCAGCTCGCGAGCCTGCTGCTCCATGTCCTCCAGGAGCTTCAGCTCGATGTTCTTCATCTGCTGGATCTTGGTGGAGCTGTCGTCCAGCCAGTCCTGGTAGGAGCGCTTGGCCAGGTTGTTCAGGCCGTTCTTGTCGTCGAAGGCCCGACCCGCGTACTGGTCGGAGGCCTCGATGACCGGGTTGCCCTGGGAGATCGGCTTGAGGAGGTCCTCGGCGCCGTTGCCGTAGATGCTGGTGAAGCTGCGGATCTCGGACTTCTGGCCCTGCAGCGCCGACTGGGCGTAGAGCCGGTCGTTCTCGGAGAGCCGGCCCTTGTCGGTGTTGTTGGCCGGGAGGGCGGCGGCGAGCACGGCGCGCTGGACGGAGGCGTACTCCTTGGCCGAGGAGAAGGCCGACAGGGCGCGGGTGCGCTGGATCATCTCCGGGTTGCTGGTGGCCTCGGCCATGTCCTGGGAGAGGTCCAGCAGATGGGTGATCAGCCGGTGGTAGCCCTCGACGGTCTGGGTCGAGTTGCCCTTGGACTGGTAGGCGGTGCTGCGGATGCGCTCCAGGCCGTTGAGGTCGCTGGCGATGCCGACGAGGCTGTCGCGGACGCCGACGAGGTTGCCCTCCTTGCTGGCGGCGTCGATGGCCTGGGACCGGTCGAGGAAGTTCTTCCGGGCGCGGTCGGTCTTCTCGCGGTCGCCCTTGACGGCGATGGTGCTGGTCTTCGAGCCGTGCGCGAGCGGACCGGCCGACTGGTCGCGCTCCTCCTGGAGCGCGGCGGCCAGTTCGGTGGCCTGCTTGGTCATCTCGGTCAGCAGCTTCATGTTGTCGAGCTGCTGGATGTCGTCCATCGACTGGTTGATGCGCATCGCGCCCAGCGAGGTGGCCGCGACCACCGGCAGCGCGAGCAGCGAGACCAGACGGGTGGAGATCCGCCAGTTCCGCAGGGCTATTCGCGGCCCGGGGCCGGGGCTCTTGGCCCGCTTCGGGGCCGCGGCCGGGCTGTCCGCCACGGCCGGGGAACCGGTCGTCCCGGGACGCCCGCCGTGGTCACCGGCCGGGGTCTGACCCTGGTTGTGGGCGTGCTGGGGCGAGGAGCCGACGGCCTTGGGGCCAGTCCCGCCGTGCGGCTCCGGCTCGGCCGAAGCACTGCCATCCCTCTTGAAACGTCCCTGCACTAGCGTCGCAACCTCTGAACCAGGCGCCCCTCCGCGTGAGCGGACGGACACGGTGTCGGCACCATGGGAACGCCCTGAATGCGTCCTCGTGGTGGTCGTGAAAGACCGGCCTCGGAATTTCCCCCTCGTGCCGCCGCGCGGCGCTCCTGTGCGCCCCCCTGTGCGCCGGCCTCGATCCCCGCGGCGGTTCCGTGGAATTCCAGCACAGTGCAGGATCTCCAACAAGGGCAACGGCCCAGGGCGTTGCATACGTGACGGGCCGTGAGGGTCGTATCACCTCATGTAGAAGATGATCGGGTGCATTTCGGGCGTACCGCAACAACCCGTTGACCTGGGAAGAGTGTCCCAGTGATCATGATCAGGAGAGGAATGGGCGGCTTGGAAGGGGAATGTCCTCTTCGCCCCCGTGGAGGCGAGGGTTGAATTGACCGTTTTACCCCTGCTTGAGTGAGGAAACTCACACCCCGGTCGCGGCATCTCCCGGACGGGCGGGGGAATCGCGTGTTTAGCCTGACGCTTTACTGAGAAGGCACAACCGACCACCCGCGCCCTCGGGAACCACCCCGGTCGGCGCCCGGACAGGACAGGGTTTCCCCACCACCGTGAAGACCACGACGACGTTCCCCAAGACCGCGAACCCGCGCCGCACCACGCTGGCACACCTCGAGAACGCCGAGGCGCTGCGCACGCCGGAACCGCCGGAGCACGCCGTCGAGCTGCCCGCCCAGACCGCCAACCCCCGGCGCACCATCCTCATGGAGATCCCCGCCCCGGCCGTCGCCGTCGCCGAGTAGCGGCGGCCCCCGGGGCTCCGGCCCCCTCCGGGCCCGCCCCGGCCCCGGCCGGACCCCCGCCGTCGATCCCCGGGCCAACCCCCCCCGTCGCCCCGGGTCGCCCCCGTTGACCCCGGTCGCCCGCCTGCGGGCCCCGCCGCGGCCCGCCCGCACCGGAGCGCCGCCGGGCGGCCGCCCGGCCCTCGCGGCGGCCCGCCACGCGGGGATTCCCCCCGGCGGACGCGGCGACCGCGCGCGGGCCGCGGCCCCTGCCGCGTTAGCCTGGAGGCTCAGACTCCAGCCGGTCCAGTCAAGGGGCGACACCACCCGTGCGCATCGCCAGGTTCTCCATCGACGGCAACGTCGCGTTCGGCGCGGTCGAGGGCGACCAGCCCGACGAGCTGGTCCTCGACATCATCAAGGGCATCCCCTTCGCGGACTTCGAGCTGTCCGGCACCAAGGTGCCGCTGAGCAAGGTGCGGCTGCTGCCGCCGGTCCTGCCGAACAAGGTCGTCGCCTACGGGCGCAACTACGCCGAGCACGCCCATGAGCTGGACAACGCGGTGCCCGACGTCCCGTTCGCCTTCTTCAAGCCGTCCACCTCGGTCATCGGCCCCGGCGACGCCGTCCAGTACCCCGCGTACAGCGAGGAGCTGCACCACGAGGCCGAACTGGCCGTCGTCATCAAGCGCATGTGCCGCGAGGTCCCGCGCGAGCGGGTCAAGGACGTCGTCCTCGGCTACACCTGCGCCAACGACGTCACCGCCCGCGACGTCCAGCGCCGGGAGAAGCAGTGGGCCCGCGCCAAGGGCTTCGACACCTCCTGCCCCCTGGGCCCCTGGGTGGAGACCGACCTCGACCCCTCCGACCTGGCCATCCGGCTCACGGTCAACGGCGAGCAGCGCCAGCTCGGCCGCACCAGCGAGATGATCCACCCGGTCGAGGACCTCATCGTCAACATCTCCGAGGCGATGACGCTCCTCCCGGGTGATGTCATCCTCACCGGCACCCCCTCCGGTGTCGGCCCCCTCCACGTCGGCGACGAAGTCGCCGTCACCATCGAAGGCATCGGCACTCTCACCAACAAGGTTGTCAAGCGTGGCTAGCGCACCCGGCACTCCCGTACGCGTCCGTTTCTGTCCGTCCCCCACCGGCAACCCCCACGTGGGCCTGGTCCGCACCGCCCTGTTCAACTGGGCGTTCGCCCGGCACAACGAGGGCACCCTGGTCTTCCGCATCGAGGACACCGACGCGGCCCGCGACTCCGAGGAGTCCTACGGGCAACTGCTGGACGCGATGCGCTGGCTGGGCTTCGACTGGGACGAGGGCCCCGAGATCGGCGGCCCCCACGCGCCCTACCGCCAGTCGCAGCGCATGGACGTCTACGCCGACGTCGCCCGCAGGCTCCTGGACGCCGGCCACGCCTACCACTGCTACTGCTCCCAGGAGGAGCTGGACACCCGCCGCGAGGCCGCCCGCGCCGCCGGCAAGCCCTCCGGCTACGACGGGCACTGCCGCGAGCTGAGCGCCGAGCGGGTGGAGGCGTACGTGGCGCAGGGCCGCGAGCCCATCGTCCGGTTCCGGATGCCCGACGAGGCGATCACCTTCACCGACCTCGTCCGCGGCGAGATCACCTACCTCCCGGAGAACGTCCCGGACTACGGCATCGTCCGCGCCAACGGGGCCCCGCTCTACACGCTCGTCAACCCCGTCGACGACGCCCTCATGGAGATCACCCACGTCCTGCGCGGCGAGGACCTGCTCTCCTCCACCCCGCGCCAGATCGCCCTGTACCAGGCGCTGATCGAGCTGGGCGTGGCCAAGGGGATGCCCGCCTTCGGGCACCTGCCGTACGTGATGGGCGAGGGCAACAAGAAGCTCTCCAAGCGCGACCCGCAGGCGAGCCTCAACCTCTACCGCGAGCGCGGCTTCCTCCCCGAGGGCCTGCTGAACTACCTCTCGCTGCTCGGCTGGTCCTTCTCCGCCGACCAGGACATCTTCTCCATCGACGAGATGGTGGCCGCCTTCGACGTCGCCGACGTCAACCCCAACCCGGCGCGCTTCGATCTGAAGAAGTGCGAGGCGGTCAACGCCGACCACATCCGGATGCTCGACGTGAAGGACTTCACCGAGCGCTGCCGCCCCTGGCTGACCGCCCCCGCGGCCCCCTGGGCCCCGGAGGACTTCGACGAGGCCAAGTGGCAGGCGGTCGCGCCGCACGCGCAGACCCGGCTGAAGGTGCTCTCCGAGATCACCGAGAACGTCGACTTCCTGTTCCTGCCGGAGCCGGTCCTCGACGAGGCGAGCTGGGCCAAGGCGATGAAGGAGGGCTCGGACGCCCTGCTGCGCACCGCCCGCGAGAAGCTCGACGCGGCGGACTGGACGTCGCCCGAGTCCCTCAAGGAGGCGGTCCTCGCCGCGGGCGAGGCGCACGGCCTCAAGCTCGGCAAGGCGCAGGCCCCCGTCCGCGTCGCCGTCACCGGCCGCACCGTCGGCCTGCCGCTCTTCGAGTCCCTGGAGATCCTGGGCAAGGAGAAGGCGCTGTCCCGCGTGGACGCGGCCCTGGCGAAGCTGGCGGCGTGACGCGGAGCGTCTGACCCGGCGCGCGTGAGGGGCGGCCCCCGGCCAACGGGCGCCGCCCCTTCCGCGTCCTCGGTCAGCCCTGCCGGGTGAGGCCGAGGAAGGCGGTCCAGGTGTCCGGGCGGACGGTGAGGGTGCCGTGCGCCGGGGTCTTGGAGTCGCGGACGTGGACGGCGGCGGGGGCCGGGGCGACCTCCACGCACTCGCCGCCGGCGCCACTGCTGTAGCTGCTCTTGAACCAGCGGAGGGAAGGGACTTCGGACCGCTCGGTGTTCATAGCTCTCCTCGCAGCAACTTCTCGATGTGGCGCAGGGACTCGTCAGGGGACAGCGCCTGGGCTCGCAGGATTCCATACCGCACGGCCATGCCGCGTACGGACTCCTTGTCGGTGATCACCTGGCCGCGGTCCTGGCTCTCGATGTACGCCACCTGGTCCCCGCCCTCCGGCGTCATCAGCGTGAACGGACCGGCCGCACCCGGGTGGTCGGTGGTCCGGGTCGGCATCACCTGGATCTCCACGTTCGGGTTTTCCGCGACGAGACGCAAGTGTTCGAGCTGTCCCCGGAGCACTTCCGCGTCGCCGTAGGGCCGTTCCAGTACGGACTCCTCGATGACGAAGCTCAGGGTGGGGGCGGGGGCGCGGTCGAAGATCTTGTGCCGGGTCATCCGGGCGGAGACCATCTGCTCGGTCTCCCGCTCGCTGCGCCGTGGACGCCACGAGGCGAACATCGTCCTCGCGTACTCCTCGGTCTGGAGGAGCCCCGGGATCGCGAGGACGGCGTACGCGTGGAACTCGACCGCTTCCTCCTCGATCCGCGCCGCGTCGCGGAAGAACGCCGGGTAGCGGGTCAGCGCCACCGGCCGCTTCATCGCGAGCAGGATGCCCCCGGCCTCCAGCAGTTGGTCGAGCCTGTCGATGGCGTTGGGGCGGGCGATCCGCCGCCCCTGCTCGATGGCCGCGATCTGCGCCTCGCTGTAGCCCAGCAACTGCCCCAGCGCCGCCTGGGTGTGCCCGGCCCGCTCCCGCAGGATCTTGACCTGCCGGCCGAACGACCGCAGCAGTTCGTCGGCCGGGTCCTCGCTCCGCCGCACGGCGGTCTGCTCCGGAACCTGTGTCATGGTCTCGCCTCCAGCACCCGTCTCACCACCGACCCCGACAGAAGACCCACCGCAGTCGCACAGCCACGCTGTGTAGGGATGTCGTCGCTGGTCAACGTACGCGCGTCCGGCCACGCTCGGGCCCATGACGACAGAAACGCACCCTTCCGTGGAGACCCGCCGACGCCCCGTGTCCGCCGGGGAGTTCCACATGCGCTTCAGCGCGACGCCGCGCGGCGCCCGGCTGGCGCGCAGGCTCGCCGCGCACCGCCTCGCCGTCTGGGGGCACCCGTACGACTCGGAGCCGAACGACACCGTGACCCTGGTCGTCGGCGAACTGGCCGCCAACGCGGTGACGCACGGACGGGTGCCGGGCCGCGACTTCAGGCTCCGCCTGACGCTGGACGGGCCGGGGCGGCTGGTGCGGGTCGAGGTGACCGACACCCGGGACGACCGGGTGCCGCCGGAGCCCTCCGCCGCGCCGCCCGGCCCGTACGCCGAGTCGGGGCGCGGCCTCTGGCTGGTCGACGCCCTCGCCGAGCGCTGGGGCGTCTCCCCGCGCGCGGAGGGCGGGCCGGGCAAGACGGTGTACGCGGAGGTCCGGCTCCCGGGAGCCGTGCCCCCCGGGCCCGGGGCCGCTTAGGGCCTCTCGTTCGGATCAGGCCGGATCCGAACGAAAGACCCTAGGCTGGGTGCCATGCCGATCGAAGCCGTGGTCTGGGACATCGACGACACCCTGTTCGACTACACCACCGCCGACCGCCGGGGGATGCGCGAGCACCTCGCGGCCGAGGGGCTGCTCGCCGGGTACGACTCGGCGGACGAGGCGCTGGCGCGGTGGCGGGAGATCACCGACCGGCAGTGGGCCCGGTTCGCCGCCCGCGAGGTGGACTTCGTCACACAGCGGCGCGACCGCACCCGGGTCTTCCTCGGCTCGCCCGGACTGACGGACGCCGAGGCCGACGCGTGGTTCGACCGGTACGTCACCCACTACGAGGCCGCCTGGGCGCTCTTCCCGGACGTCCTGCCCGTCCTGGACGACCTGGCGGCCAGCCACCGGCACGCCGTGCTCTCCAACTCCAGCCTCACGGTCCAGGACCGCAAGCTGCGCGTGCTCGGCGTCCACGACCGCTTCGAGGCCATCCTGTGCGCGGCCGAGCTGGGCGTCTCCAAGCCGGAGGCGGGGGCCTTCCTCGCCGCCTGCGACGCGCTCGGCCTCGCCCCGGACCGGGTGGCCTACGTCGGCGACCACCCGGAGATCGACGGCAGGGGCGCGGCCGAGGCCGGACTGCTGTCGGTGTGGATCGACCGGGGCGGCCGGTCCGCCGGCCCGGAGGCGCCGTCCGGTCACCACCGCATCGCGTCACTGGCCGAACTGCCCGCGCTGCTGCGCACCGGAACTCGTTTTGGAGCGCCGTCCACCTTCGGGTAATGTTCTTCCTGCGCCGCCGGGGAGCGGGCCGAAAGGCCGGAACCGGAGGTGCAAGACAGGAACAAAAGGTCCTCAGGGGCTTGCGTTTCAGTGGCCTATGGTGTAATTGGCAGCACGACTGATTCTGGTTCAGTTAGTCTTGGTTCGAGTCCAGGTAGGCCAGCTCGCAGAGCTCATCTGCGCCGTGGAGATCCTCTCTCCGCAAAGCCCCCGTTGTGTAGCGGCCTAGCACGCCGCCCTCTCAAGGCGGTAGCGCCGGTTCGAATCCGGTCGGGGGTACAGATCCTTCCCGCGAGGGCGGTCCGGGTAGCTCCCGCCGCTCTCGATGCAGGATCGCTAGGGCCCCCGTTGTGTAGCGGCCTAGCACGCCGCCCTCTCAAGGCGGTAGCGCCGGTTCGAATCCGGTCGGGGGTACTGACTGGTCTAAACCATCATTGGTCTATGGTGTAATTGGCAGCACGACTGATTCTGGTTCAGTTAGTCTTGGTTCGAGTCCAGGTAGACCAGCTCGGACCTGCGGAAACGCAGAGTCCAGGCCCCCGTTGTGTAGCGGCCTAGCACGCCGCCCTCTCAAGGCGGTAGCGCCGGTTCGAATCCGGTCGGGGGTACACGGTCCGAAGGGGCCCTCCAGTCACGGAGGGCCCCTTCGCCGTTCCCGGGCGCCATCGCGAGGGCCTGTCGCCCCGCCGCCGTGCGGCCCGTTCCCGCGCGCCGCCGCGCGGCCCTCACCCCGTGCCGTAGCGCCGCGAGGTCTCCTCCTGCTGCGCCAGCCGGTGCAGCGCCAGCAGGGCCGGCGGGAACAGCACCGCCGCCGCCACCGCCACCTCCGTCCGCTCCGCCACCGACCCGTACGTCTCCATGAAGTCCAGGTCGCGCCGGGCCACCTCGCGCATCAACTCCGCGTAGGGCGCCATCCGTTCCGCGTCCCACGGGTACTCCAGCCGCCGCAGCGCCGCCACCGCCGCCACCAGCGAACGGTGCGCCGGGGAGACGGCGGCCGAACCGCGCGCGCACTCCCAGCCCAGCAGCTCCAGCAGCCGGTCCACCTCCGCCCGCGCCGACGCCGCCGCCGGGTCCTCCTCGTCCGGCCCGGCCGGCCCGGTGTCCTGGGGCAGCGCCCACATGGCCCCGCCCAGCCGGGCCCGGTGGTCCAGCGAGTCGTCGTCGACGTACCCGAGCACCTCGCGCGCCGTCGCCACCGGCACCCCGCCCACCTGGATCAGCGCCCGCACCAGCCGCAGCCGCCGCAGATGCCCCTCGTCGTACTCGGCCGTCGTCGCGTTGACCGGCCGGCCCGGCGGCAGCAGGCCCTCCCGCAGGTAGTACTTGATGGTCGCGGTGGAGATCCCGCTCCGCTCGCTCAGTACGGACAGCCGCATCCCTTGCGCCTCCCTCATGGATAGGGGCACTATCCAAACACGGGCACTTGGAGAGTGCCGCTCACCGACGACAGGGGGACCCCATGCACGGCACGTCCGTCACCGCGGGCCGGACCACCGCGGACACCGAGGGGGACGTGGCCGTCCTGCTCATCGGCATGCGGATCAACCGCTTCCGGGCCGTGCGCCACTGGCTGCCGGTCTTCCTGGCCATGCCGCGGATGCTGCGCGAACTGGCCGCGGACCCGGACAGCGGGCTGCTCGGCCACGTCCTGCTGATGGGCTCGCCCCGGGTCCTCTACCTCGTCCAGTACTGGGAGTCCGGGGAGAAGCTGCGCGCCTACGCCCACGCGCCCGGCCTGACCCACCACCCGGCCTGGACGGACTTCAACCGCCGGCGGCGGCAGGCGGCGGGGCGGGGGCACGTGGGGCTCTGGCACGAGACGTACCTCGTCCCGGAGGGCTCCCACGAGTCGGTCTACGTCGACATGCCGCCCTTCGGGCTCGCGGCGGCCCACGGCCAGGTGCCCGTCGAGCGGCGCGGCCGGAGCGCGGCGGAGCGGCTGGCCCACCGGGCGCCCCGGCGGACGGCTCCCGGGGCGGGGGCGTCCCCGGCGGAGAGCTGAGGACGGAGCGTCTCCAGCGGCGGGCGGGCGGACGCGCGGGTGCGGGGCGCCGGTCCGGGGGGAGCGCCGCTGGACCGCCGTGGCGGCCTGGGGGCGGGATCGGGCGGTGCCGGGTGGGGCATCGGGGGGCGGGGCCGGTGCGTCCGCGTGCGCCACCGAGGGGGGCGGGGCAAAAGAAGAACCCGGTCGCGCCGGGCCCGCCGCGGCGTTGAGGCGGGCCCTGGGTGACCGGGTACCGGAGGAAGGGGGATCAGCCGTTGCGGCGCAGCGCCTCGGAGAGGCGCCCGGCGGCGTCGATGACCGCCTGCGCGTGCATCCGCCCCGGGTGGCGCGACAGACGCTCGATGGGGCCGGAGACCGACACGGCGGCCACCACGCGGTTGGAGGGGCCCCGCACCGGCGCGGAGACCGAGGCGACGCCGGGCTCCCGCTCGCCGATGGACTGCGCCCAGCCGCGGCGCCGCACGCCCGACAGGGCCGTCGCCGTGAAGCGGGCGCCCTGGAGCCCCCGGTGCAGCCGCTCCGGCTCCTCCCAGGCCATGAGGATCTGCGCCGAGGACCCGGCCTTCATGGTGAGCGTCGAGCCCACCGGGACCGTGTCCCGCAGCCCCGACAGCCGCTCGGCGGCGGCCACGCAGATGCGCATGTCGCCCTGGCGGCGGTAGAGCTGGGCGCTCTCGCCCGTGATGT
Organism: Streptomyces sp. SID8352; assembly: GCF_009862265.1. Classification (GTDB taxonomy): domain Bacteria; phylum Actinomycetota; class Actinomycetes; order Streptomycetales; family Streptomycetaceae; genus Streptomyces. Next base: position 29,131 of record NZ_WWGX01000027.1, read on the forward strand.
CGCGCAGATGGGTGAGGACCGGGCCCGCCGTGGCGAGCAGGCGGTCCTCGCCCGCCGCCGCGGCCAGCTCGGCCAGGCGCGGACCGAGGATGAAGCGGCCCTGCATGTCGCGCGCCACCATACGGTGGTGTTCCAGTGCCACGGCCAGGCGGTGGGCCGTGGGTCGTGCCAGTCCGGTGGCACCGACCAGACCCGCGAGGGTGGCCGGACCGGACTCCAGAGCGCTGAGGACGAGGGCCGCCTTGTCCAGAACGCCGACGCCGCTACTGTTGTCCATGCAACGATACTCGCGTCTCACTCTGTGAAACGCAAGTTCAATTTTCCGTGGAACACGCCACTCTGGAGGGCACGAAGGCACAGGGGCCCCGGACGTGCGGGCCCCGTGGCGGTCGCCCGGATTCCAGGGGTGGGGGCGCCGCTTCCTCAGAATCTCTAGTTGGGTCGGCGCCTCGTCGCCGGCCGGAGGGAAAGCGATGGGTAGGACACTCGCGGAGAAGGTCTGGGACGACCACGTCGTCCGGCGCGCCGAGGGCGAGCCCGACCTCCTCTTCATCGATCTGCACCTGCTGCACGAGGTGACCAGCCCGCAGGCCTTCGACGGCCTCCGCAAGGGCGGCCGGCCGGTGCGGCGGCTCGACCTGACCATCGCCACCGAGGACCACAACACCCCCACGCTCGACATCGACAAGCCCATCGCGGACCCGGTCTCCCGGGCCCAGCTGGAGACGCTGCGCAAGAACTGCGCGGAGTTCGGCGTCCGGCTGCACCCGCTGGGCGACATCGAGCAGGGCGTGGTGCACGTCGTCGGCCCCCAGCTCGGCCTGACCCAGCCCGGCACCACCGTGGTCTGCGGCGACTCGCACACCTCCACGCACGGTGCCTTCGGCGCGCTGGCGTTCGGCATCGGCACCTCCCAGGTCGAGCACGTGCTGGCCACCCAGACGCTCCCGCTGGTCCGTCCGAGGACCATGGCGATCACCGTGAACGGCGAGCTGCCCGAGGGCGTCACGGCCAAGGACCTGATCCTGGCGATCATCGCCCGCATCGGCACCGGCGGCGGCCAGGGCTACATCCTGGAGTACCGGGGCGAGGCCATCGAGAAGCTCTCGATGGAGGCCCGCATGACCATCTGCAACATGTCCATCGAGGCCGGTGCCCGCGCGGGCATGATCGCCCCCGACGAGACCACCTTCGCCTACCTCAAGGGCCGCGCGCACGCCCCCGAGGGCGCCGACTGGGACGAGGCCGTCGCCTACTGGAGCACGCTGCGCACCGACGACGACGCCGAGTTCGACGCCGAGGTCGTCATCGAGGCCGCCGAACTGTCGCCGTTCGTCACCTGGGGCACCAACCCGGGCCAGGGCGCGCCGCTGTCCGCCGCCGTGCCGGACCCGGCCTCCTACGAGGACGACTCGGAGCGCCTGGCCGCCGAAAAGGCCCTGGAGTACATGGGGTTGGAGGCCGGGCAGCCGCTGCGGTCCATCGCCGTGGACACCGTCTTCGTCGGCTCCTGCACCAACGGCCGCATCGAGGACCTGCGCGCCGCCGCCGAGATCGTCCGGGACCGCAAAGTCGCCGACGGCGTACGCATGCTGGTCGTCCCCGGCTCCGCCCGGGTGGGCCTCCAGGCCGTCTCCGAGGGGCTGGACGCGGTCTTCAAGGAGGCCGGCGCCGAGTGGCGGCACGCGGGCTGCTCGATGTGCCTGGGCATGAACCCGGACCAGCTCGCCCCCGGTGAGCGCTCCGCCTCCACCTCCAACCGCAACTTCGAGGGGCGGCAGGGCAAGGGCGGCCGTACCCATCTGGTCTCGCCGCAGGTCGCCGCCGCGACGGCGGTGCTGGGCCACCTGGCCTCCCCGGCCGACCTGTCCGCCGCCGACGTCCCCACGCCCGCTGGAGTCTGAGAGTCATGGAAGCCTTCACCACCCACACCGGCCGGGCCGTCCCGCTGCGCCGCAGCAACGTCGACACCGACCAGATCATCCCCGCCCACTGGCTCAAGAAGGTGACCCGGGACGGGTTCGAGGACGGGCTGTTCGAGGCCTGGCGCAAGGACCCGGAGTTCGTCCTCAACCGCCCCGAGCGGCAGGGCGCCTCCGTCCTGGTCGCCGGACCCGACTTCGGCACCGGCTCCTCCCGCGAGCACGCGGTCTGGGCCCTGCAGAACTACGGCTTCAAGACCGTGATCTCCTCCCGCTTCGCCGACATCTTCCGCGGGAACTCGCTGAAGAACGGTCTGCTCACGGTCGTCCTGGACCAGGGGACCGTGGAGGCCCTCTGGGCGGTCACCGAGGCCGACCCGCAGGCCGAGATCACCGTCGACCTGGAGGCCCGCGAGGTGCGCGCCGAGGGCGTCACCGCCGCCTTCGAGCTGGACGAGAACTCCCGCTGGCGGCTGCTGAACGGGCTGGACGACATCTCGATCACCCTCCAGAACGAGGAGGACATCGCCGCGTACGAGTCCCGGCGCCCCTCGTACAAGCCGCGGACCCTCCCCGTCTGACCACGGTCGCTTTTCGGCCACCCGACACACCCGCTGTACCCCCGATCGGACCGATCGGGGGTACAGCCTTTTTTCTGCCCCGGTCCGCCCGCCGGACGCCCCTCCGGGACGCCAACTCCGCAGGTTACGGGCCTGGTTGGCCGGGTAGGCGGAGGCTGGAACGGTGTCCTCCGGAGGGGTCGGAAAGGGCTCGCCGGGCGGGAGTTGCCCCCTGCGCAGGTGACAACTCGCCCTAGATGGCACAATCTGTGCATGGACCACGACGGCCAACTCCAGCTCTACGCGGCGGTCGCGGTCCGGCTGAAAGAGGCGCACACAAGAGTGCGCGCACTGCAAGTCCCGGAGGGCGTACGGATGGCGCTGACCCGGAAGCTGCTGGTCATTACGGCCGCGGCCAAACACGATCTGGCCGGCGCGGTGCGGCGTCTGGACCGGTTCACAGCGGACCTCGACGCGGGGCGATTCCCCGAAGAGGAACGCTGAACGGTCCGGGCCGACCGAGTCCGTTGCGGCACAAGGGTGATTAGCCCGTTTCGTGTTTGATTTGCGGTATATATCTGCCTAACGTGCGAAATAGCTTGAACACATTCGTTCTGGCGAAGTTCCGAAGGGGAAGACGTGAACAAGGCGCAGCTCGTAGAAGCGATTGCCGACAAGCTGGGAGGACGGCAGCAGGCCGCCGACGCCGTCGACGCGGTCCTGGACGCCCTCGTCCGCGCGGTGGTCGCGGGCGACCGGGTCTCGGTCACCGGCTTCGGCTCCTTCGAGAAGGTCGAGCGTCCGGCCCGCTACGCCCGCAATCCCCAGACGGGGGAGCGGGTTCGGGTCAAGAAGACCTCCGTGCCCCGCTTCCGTGCGGGCCAGGGCTTCAAGGACCTGGTGAGCGGGTCGAAGAAGCTTCCGAAGAACGACATCGCGGTCAAGAAGGCCCCCAAGGGCAGCCTCTCCGGCCCCTCACCCACCATCGCCAAGGCCGCGGGCAAGAAGGCCGCCGCCAAGAAGGCCACGGGCGCGGCCAAGAAGGCGGCCACGGCCCGCAAGGCCACCACCACCGCGGCGGCGAAGAAGGCCACCGCCAAGAAGACCGCGGGCACGGCGAAGACGGCGGCGGCCGCGGCGAAGAAGACCACCGCCAAGAAGACCGCGGCCAAGACCACCGCGGCGGCGGCGAAGAAGACGGCGGCCAAGAAGGCCCCCGCCAAGAAGGTCACGGCCACCAAGGCGCCCGCCAAGAAGTCGACGGCCCGCAAGACCACCGCCAAGAAGGCCACCGCCCGCAAGAAGTAGCGGCACCCCGCAGCCGCATCCCGCACGGACGCCACGCACGGTCGGGGGACCGCGCGGGCGGACGCGCCGGACGGACGCGGCGCACGGGCACAGGGCATTCACGCGCCGGGCCGGACTCCCCACCGGAGTCCGGCCCGCGGCGTCGTGGAACGGCCCGGGGAGCCGCTCAGAACGTCTGCAGCGTCACCAGGGTGATCCGGCGCTCCGCGCCCGCCCCCTCGGTCTCCACGCGCACCCGCTGACCGGGCCGCAGCAGCCGCAGCCCGCCCGCGTCGAAGGCCGCCGCGTCGAACGGCACGGGCGTGCCGTCGTCGAGCAGCACCTGCCCGCTGCGGCTGTCGGGGTCGTACGTGTACGCGGTCGCCTGCATGCCCGCAGCCTACTGCCCGGTGATCGGCAACCGCGCGGCCACCGCGGCCGTATGGGGACCCACCCCGAGCGTCAGCGCCGCCCGCAGATCGGCGCCGGTGTCCACGTCCCGGCGCACCGAGTCGACCGACGCCAGGAGCAGCTCCCGCGCGCCCGAGGCCCGGTGCCGGGCCCGCGAATCCCCGCCGAAAGCCGGGGCCAATTCCCGGCCGGGGGCCGCCGTCAGCAGGGTGGTGCCGATTTCCGCCGCATCCGGGAGAAAAGCGCGCGGGAATTGTCCCGCCGCCGCCAGCACCCGGGCCAATTCCCCGGGGCGCAGCGCCGGGAGGTCGGCGTTCAGCGCCGCCACCGGGCGCCGGGGCCGGACGGCCCGCACCGCCGCGGCCCCCCGCGCCAGCGCCGCGTTCAGCCCGCCGCCCGGTTCCTCCGCGACGATCCCCGCGCCCAGCGCCGCCAGCGCCCGGCCCGCCCGGCGGTCCTCGGTGACGACCGCCACATCCGCCACCGCCGGACAGGCCAGCGCCGCGCTCACGGTGTCCTGCGCGAAGGCCAGCGCCAGACCCGGCCGGAGCCCGTCCCCCGCGGTGTCCGAGAGTCTGCTCTTGGCCCGCTCCAGGGCCTTCACGGGTACGACCAGGGTCCACTGCACGAGCGTTCCGTCCTCTTCTCGTCGCGCCATTCCGACCTGGGCCCCCGGCGCTCCACGGCGCGGGGCGTACGGTGTCCTCGACACACGGGCGGCCCCGGGCGACACTTGTCCGACCCCAGGCCATGGAAGAAAGGTGTTCGCGTGCCCCGCCGCAGAATCGGCTTCTGGTACCGCTTCGCCGCGGTGATCTGCAAACCGCCGCTGGTGGTTCTGATCAAGCGGGACTGGCGGGGAATGGAGAACATTCCGGCCGACGGCGGATTCATCACCGCCGTGAACCACAATTCCCACATCGACCCCTTCGCGTACGCGCACTACCAGTACAACACCGGCCGCGTGCCGCGATTCCTCGCGAAGAGCGGGCTCTTCCGGAAGGGCCTCGTCGGCGCCGCCATGCGCGGCACCGGGCAGATCCCCGTCTACCGCGAGTCCACGGACGCGCTGAGCGCCTTCCGGGCCGCCATCGACGCCGTGGAGCGCGGCGAGTGCGTCGCCTTCTACCCCGAGGGCACCCTCACCCGCGACCCCGACGGCTGGCCCATGACGGCCAAGACCGGTGCCGCGCGCGTCGCCCTGCAGACCAAGTGCCCGGTCGTCCCCGTCGCCCAGTGGGGCTGCAACGAGATCCTGCCGCCGTACGCGAAGAAGCCGAGCCTGCTGCCCCGCAAGACCCACCGGGTGCTGGCCGGCCCGCCGGTGGACCTGTCGCGCTTCTACGACCGCGAGATGACCGCGGAGGTCCTCAAGGAGGCGACGGAGGTCATCATGGCCGCCATCACCGCCCTCCTGGAGGAGGTCCGCGGTGAGCGGGCCCCCGAGACCCCCTACGACCCGCGCCGGGAGCGGATCGAGCAGCGGCGCCGCACCCGGGCGCAGACGGAGACCGGTGCCCGGGAGCAGCGGGCGGAAGGGCGGGGCGCGTGAACGGGCCCGACAGCGGACGGGAATCCGCCCCCGCCGACCCGGACCCCCGGCCGGCGGCCGGGACCGCCCCGGCGGCGGCGCCGCTCAGGGCGGCCGTGTTCGGCACCGGGTCCTGGGGCACCGCCTTCGGCATGGTCCTCGCCGACGCCGGGTGCGAGGTGACCCTCTGGGGGCGCCGGGCCGCCCTCGCCGAGGCCGTCAACTCCACCCGGGTCAACCCCGACTACCTGCCCGGCATCGAGCTGCCCCGGAACCTGCGGGCCACCACCGACGCCGCCGAGGCCGCGCGCGGCGCCGACTTCACCGTCCTCGCCGTGCCCTCCCAGACGCTCCGCGCCAACCTGGCCGAGTGGAAGCCGCTGCTCGCGCCCGGCACCGTCCTGGTCTCCCTGATGAAGGGCGTCGAACTCGGCTCCGCGATGCGGATGAGCGAGGTGATCGAGGACGTCGCCGGGGTCGGCGCCGACCGCGTCGCCGTGGTCACCGGCCCCAACCTGGCCCGTGAGATCGCCGCCCGCATGCCGGCCGCCGCCGTCGTCGCCTGCCCCGACGAGGCCGTCGCCCGGCGGCTCCAGACCGCCTGCCACACGCCCTACTTCCGCCCGTACACCAACACCGACGTGACCGGCTGCGAACTCGGCGGCGCCGTCAAGAACGTCATCGGGCTGGCCGTCGGGATCGCGGACGGCATGGGCCTGGGCGACAACGCCAAGGGCTCCCTCATCACCCGCGGCCTCGCCGAGACCACCCGCCTCGGCGTCGCCCTCGGCGCCGACCCGCTGACCTTCTCCGGGCTGGCCGGGCTCGGCGACCTGGTGGCCACCTGTTCCTCCCCGCTCTCCCGGAACCACACCTTCGGCACCAACCTCGGCAGGGGCATGACCCTGGAGGAGACCATCGCGGTCACCCGGCAGACCGCCGAGGGCGTCAAGTCCTGCCAGTCGGTGCTCGATCTGGCCCGGCGGCACGGCGTCGACATGCCGATCACCGAGACGGTCGTCGCCATCGTGCACCGGGGCAAGTCCCCGGTGGCCGCCGTCAAGGAGCTGATGTCGCGCAGCGCGAAGCCCGAACGACGCTGAGCGACGCGGGCCGCGCCGGGGACGCCAACCCGGTGACGGCCCGCGCCGCGCGGCCCGGCCGACGGGTACCCCGGGCCCCCGGGGCGGGTACTCTCGACCCGATATGAGCACCGAGAACCTCCCCCAGAGCCCCGAACAGCCGCCCCGCAGGCCGCGGGTGGCCGTCGTGTTCGGCGGGCGCAGCTCCGAGCACGGCATCTCCGTGGTCACCGCCGGCGCCGTCCTCGCGGCCATCGACCGGACGGCCTACGACGTCCTGCCGATCGGCATCACCCAGGACGGCCGCTGGGCGCTCACCGCCGACGAGCCCGAACGCATGGCGATCGCCGAGCGCCGCACCCCCAGCGTCGACCAGCTCGCGGAGTCCACCGAGGGCACCGTGGTGCTCCCCGTCGACCCCGCCGACCGCGAGGTCGTCTACACCGAACCCGGTGCGGTGCCCAAGGCGCTCGGCGAGGTCGACGTCGTCTTCCCCGTCCTGCACGGCCCCTACGGGGAGGACGGCACCCTCCAGGGCCTGCTGGAGCTGTCCGGGGTGCCGTACGTCGGCTCGGGCGTCCTGGCCTCCGCCGTCGGCCAGGACAAGGAGTACATGAAGCGGGTGTTCACCTCCTACGGGCTGAAGGTCGGCCCGTACCTGGTGGTCCGGCCCCGCGAATGGGACCGGGACCGCGACGGTGCCCGCCGCCGCATCGCGGAGTTCGCCGGCGAGCACGGCTGGCCGCTCTTCGTGAAGCCCGCCCGCGCGGGCTCCTCCATCGGCATCACCAAGGTCGACGGCCCCGAGGGCCTCGACGCGGCCATCGAGGAGGCCCGGCGCCACGACCCGAAGATCCTCGTCGAGGCCGCCCTGCGCGGACGCGAGATCGAGTGCGGGGTGCTGGAGTTCGAGGACGGCCCGCGCGCCTCGGTCCCCGCGGAGATCCCGCCGCCCGCCGCGCACGCCTACTACGACTTCGAGGCCAAGTACATCGACTCCACCCCCGGTGTGGTCCCCGCCCCGCTGACCGGGGAGGAGACCGCCGAGGTGCGGCGGCTCGCCGTCGCGGCCTTCGACGCGGCCTCCTGCGAGGGGCTGGTGCGCGCGGACTTCTTCCTCACCGAGGACGGGGAGTTCGTGATCAACGAGATCAACACCATGCCCGGCTTCACGCCGATCTCCATGTACCCGCAGATGTGGCGGGCGACCGGGGTGTCCTATCCGGAGCTGGTGGACCGGCTCATCCAGGCGGCGCTGCGGCGCTCCACCGGCCTGCGCTGACCGGGCGGGCCCGGCGGCTCAGGAGGCGATCCCCTCGGGGATCGCCTTCTTCACGGCCGGGGCCAGGTCGACCAGCGGAGCCATCCCGTCCGGGACCCGCTCCTCGGGCACCGACACCTCGACGTACGCCTCGCGCAGGGTCGTGGTGAACCGGAAGCCCCCGTCGTCCCGCTCGCTCAGCATCCAGCCCACCCCGTCGACCTCCACGCCGTCGGCCTTCGGGTCGTCCATCTCGGGCGGCCGGGGCACCCCGCAGCGCAGTATGATCAGCGGGTTTCCCCAGCCCGCCGTCAACGCGGAGGCGGGAGTGGGATCCTTCCGTTCCAGGCCGTCCACCGTCGGCGGCAGCGCCTCGTCCAGGTTCTGGCACATCCCGGCGACCGACGCGTCCGGGCTCGGAACCGCCACCGCCGCGCTGCCGTCACCGGAGGAGCAGCCCGCGGCGACGATCAGCAGGGCGGACGCGGACAGGCCGAGGAGCCGGTGACGAGAGGAGTTCACCGGCACAGCGTAGTCGGGGGCTAGAGATGGACGACGGGGCAGGTCAGGGTCCGGGTGATGCCCTCCACCTGCTGGACCCGGGCGACCACCATGCGGCCCAGCTCGTCCACGGAGTCGGACTCGGCACGGACGATGACGTCATAGGGACCCGTCACGTCCTCGGCCTGGATGACCCCGGGCAGCCCCCGGATCGTCCCGGCGACGGCCGACGCCTTGCCGACCTCCGTCTGGATCAGGATGTACGCCTGTACCACGGAACCTCCAGTGCGGCCACGAGGATCATGTGGGGGAAAAGGAACGCCACGGTATCGCGTCGCCGCCGCCCGCGGGGAGACCTGCGGGCGGTGACACCGCGCGCCGGGGTGAGAACACGACACCACGTTGACGACAACGCCGACCGCGCCGGCGGTCCGAACGACCGCAGCCGGGACCGGGCGCGGACAGGGACAGAAGGGGAGCCAAGGCACATGAAGGGGACTGTTGGTGAGCTCGGGGAGTTCGGGCTCATCAGGGAGCTCACCTCCCGTCTCACCACCACGCCGGCGGTCCGGGTCGGCCCCGGGGACGACGCGGCCGTGGTCGCGGCACCCGACCGCCGGGTGGTGGCCAGCACCGACGTCCTCGTCGAGGGCCGCCACTTCCGCCGTGACTGGTCCACCGCCTACGACGTCGGCCGCAAGGCCGCGGCGCAGAACCTCGCGGACATCGCCGCCATGGGCGCCGTGCCCACCGCGCTCCTGCTCGGCCTGGTCGTCCCCGCCGAGCTGCCCGTGACCTGGCCGACCGAGCTGATGGACGGGCTGCGCGACGAGTGCCAGGTCGCCGGGGCCGCCGTGGTCGGCGGCGACGTGGTGCGCGGCGACACCATCACCGTCTCCATCACCGCCCTCGGCGACCTGCGCAACCAGGAGCCGGTCACCCGGGGCGGCGCCCGGCCCGGCGACCTTGTCGCGGTGACCGGCTGGCTCGGCTGGTCCGCGGCCGGTTTCGCGGTGCTGTCCCGGGGGTTCCGCTCCCCGCGCGCCTTCGTCGAGGCCCACCGGCGCCCCGAGCCGCCCTACCACGCGGGACCGGCCGCCGCCGGGCTCGGAGCCACCGCCATGTGCGACGTGAGCGACGGCCTGATCGCCGACCTCGGCCACATCGCGGAGGCCAGCAAGGTGCGCATCGACATCGCCTCCGGGCAGATCGACATCCCGTCCCAGATGAACGACATCGGCCAGGCCGTCGGCGTCGACCCCATGCAGTGGGTGCTGACCGGGGGCGAGGACCACGCGATCGTGGCCACCTTCCCGCCGGACGTGAAGCTGCCCGCCCGCTGGAAGGTCATCGGCGAGGTCCTCAACCCCTCCGCGCTGCCCCAGGTCACCGTGGACGGCGCGCCCTGGACCAGCAAGGGCGGCTGGGACCACTTCGGCGGGGAGGTCGAGGGATGAGGCCGCCCCTGGTGCTCACCGTGGCCGGCTCCGACTCCGGCGGCGGCGCCGGGATCCAGGCCGACCTGAAGACCATGCTCGCCCTCGGCACCCACGGCATGAGCGTCCTCACCGCCGTCACCGCGCAGAACTCGCTGGGCGTGCAGGGCGCCTGGGAGCTGCCGGTGGAGGCGGTCCGCGCCCAGTACCGCAGCGTCGTCGACGACATCGGCGTCCAGGCGGTCAAGACCGGCATGCTCTCCTCCGCGGAACTCGTGGCGGCCGTCGCGGAGCTGCTCGCGGGCACCGGCGCGCCCGCCGTCGTCGACCCGGTCGGCGTCTCCAAGCACGGCGACGCGCTGCTGGCCGCCTCCGCCCTGGACGCGGTACGCACCGCGCTGCTGCCGGTTGCCACCGTCGCCACCCCCAACCTCGACGAGGTCGCCCAGCTCACCGGGGTGCGGGTGGAGTCCCGGGACGATCTGCGCCGGGCGGCGGACGCGCTGCTGGGGTTCGGGCCGCGCTGGGCGCTGATCAAGGGCGGCCATCTCTCCGGCGACGCCGTCGACCTGCTCACCGACGGCTCCGAGGAGCACTGGCTGAGCGCGCCGCGCCTGGACAACCGGCACACCCACGGCACCGGCTGCACCCTCGCCTCGGCCATCGCCTGCGGGCTGGCCAAGGGGCGGTCCGTGCCGCGCGCCGTGCGCGAGGCCAAGGAGTACGTCACGGGGGCCATCGCCGCCGGGTTCGCCCTCGGCGGGGGCATCGGCCCGGTCGACCACGGGTGGGCGCTCGGGCGGGAGGCCGCCGAAGGGGACCCCGCCGGAGGGGACGCCGCCGGGCGGTGACGGGTGCTCACGGGCTGGGGCGCCGGGCGGTGACGGCCATCGCCGCCGGGCGGTGCGGGGCTCGGCGGCGGGGCGGTGAGGGGCTCGGGCGCCGGTCCGTCCGTCCCGCCGGTCCTGCCGTCCCGCCGTTCCTGCCGTCCCGCCGGTCCCGCCGTGTCGCCGGTGTCGGCACCGGTCCGCCCGGCACCGGAAGCCGGCCAGCCGGGGCGGCTCGTGCGGGACCCGGCCGGGCGGGAGACCGCCGGAAAGACGCCGTCCTGCGCCGCCCCGGCAACGGGAAGCCGACGCGCCGGGGCTGTCCGGGGGCGGGGATGTGCGGGACGGGACGGTGGCGGTGGTCCGGGGCTGGGCGTCCCGAATCGGGTGCCCCGAATCGGACCGTCCGGCGCCCCGCTCCCACGCGGCCTGCGACGCCAACCGCGAGGCCGGGGCCGTCGGACGGGACCGGGCGGCGGGAGGTCCGGCGCCGGGAGGGAGGGGGCCGCGCGGTGGGGAGTGCCGGGCGCCCGTCAGGGCAGGGCGCGGGCGCGGGAGGCCGCCGGGCGGCGCGGGCCGCCCCTGCCGGTGCCGATCACGGCAGGCCGCGGGTCATGGTACGCGGCGGCCCGGCGGAACCGCGGACAGCAGAAAGCCGGCCCACCTGACGGTGGACCGGCTCCGTGCGGCGAGCAAGGCAGTGGCCGCGCGCTCAAGCTGACGCGTCAGCGCGAGACCTTGCCGGCCTTGATGCACGAGGTGCAGGCGTTAACGCGCTTCGGCGTCCCGCCGACCACGGTACGCACACGCTGGATGTTCGGGTTCCAGCGACGGGACGTACGGCGGTGCGAGTGCGAGATGTTGTTGCCGAAGCCCGGCCCCTTGCCGCAGACGTCGCAGTTGGCAGCCACGGGTCACTCCAAAGACTTCAGATGCACTTACGGTTGATCCCGGCATGCCGGGATCGGGAACTCGGGCCGCGTGAGCGGACGGGAACCAGAGTGGCGGTGCCAGGGGGAGAGCCCGATCGGATCGGGCAACCGGAGCAGCATACAACGACTGCTCCCGTACAACGAAACTACCACGGAGGTCCGGACCACCGTCCCCGGCCCGCTTTCCGGTGGGCGCCCTCCCACGGTCTACGCTGCCAGCCAGTCCGGCAGCCCAGGGAGGCACAGGTGGCGCAGGTGCCGCAGAGGTTCTTCGACGCTCTGGCGGTGCGCACCTGGTGCGGGCTGGCGCTGCGGGCGCTGGGCGGGGCGCGCGAGGAGATCGACGCGATCAACGTCTATCCGGTCGCGGACGGGGACACCGGCACCAACATGTACCTGACCGTGGAGTCCGCCGCCGCCGCCGTGGAGGCGGTGTTCGCCGCCCACGCGATGGGCGCGGACGGGGACACCGGGGACGGCGCCGGGGGCCCGACGACGGCCGAGGCCGCGGAGGCCATGGCGCACGGCGCGCTGATCGGCGCGCGCGGCAACTCCGGCACCATCCTGGCCCAGTTGCTGCGCGGCATGGCCCAGGTGCTGACCGCCGGGCCGGAGTCCGCCCCGGCCGGGGGCCCGGAGCTGCGGCGGGCCCTGCGCCGCGCCGCCGACTCCGCCCGGCAGGCCGTGGCCCATCCGGTCGAGGGCACCGTCCTGACCGTCGCCTCGGCCGCCGCCGACGCCGCCGACGCGGCGGGGGACGGCTGCGGGGAGGTGGCCCGCGCCGCGTACGCCGGAGCCCGCGAGGCGCTCGCCGGGACACCGGAGCGGCTGCCCGTGCTGGCCCGCGCCGGGGTCGTCGACGCCGGGGGGCGGGGGCTGGTGGCGGTGCTCGGGGCGCTGGTCCAGACGCTGACGGGGGAGCCGCCCGATCCGGGCCGGGGGCCGGTCCCCGCGTTCGTGGCGCCCGCGCGGGCGGTGGACGTCCCGTCCGGCGCCGGGGGGTGCGCCTGCGACGACGACGCCGGGGCCGGACCGGCCTTCGAGGTGACGTATCTGCTGGAGGCGGGCGACGAGGCCGTCGCCCGGCTGCGGGGGCGGCTCGACGCCCTCGGGGACTCCCTCGTGGTGGTCGGCGGCGACGGGCTGTGGAACGTGCACGTCCACGTCGACGACGCGGGCGCCGCCGTGGAGGCGGGCGTCGAGGCCGGGCGGCCCCACCGCATCCGGATCACCCACTTCGGCGCCGGTCAGGGCCACGCGGCCGGGACCGAGCGCCCGGCCCGCGAGCGGGCGCAGCGGGCCGTGGTCGCCGTCGTGCCGGGCGAGGGGCTGGCCGGGCTGTACACGGGGGCGGGCGCCACCGCGGTGCTCGCCCGCCCGGGGGAGCCGCCCGCCAGCGGGGAGCTGGTGCAGGCCGTGCGGCTGGCGCACGCCCGGGAGGTCGTGCTGCTGCCCAACGACGACGAGCTGCGCCACACCGCCGCCGCGGCGGCCGAGCAGGCGCGCGCGGAGGGCGTCCGGGTCGCCCTGATCCCGACCCGCTCGGCGGTCCAGGGCATCGCCGCGCTGGCGGTGCACGAGCCGGAGCGGCGCTTCGACGAGGACGTGGTGGCGATGACCTCGGCGGCCGGGGCGACCCGGCACGCGGAGGTCACCGTGGCCGAGCACCGGTCCTGGACCTCGGCCGGCATCTGCCAGGCCGGTGACGTGCTCGGCCTCGTCGACGGGGACGTGGCCGTCATCGGAACGGACGTCGCCCAGGTCGCCGCCACCGTCCTGGACCGGATGCTCGCGGCGGGCGGGGAACTCGTCACCCTCGTCCTGGGGGCCGGGGCGCCCCCGACCGTCGCCCCGTACCTGGAGGCCCGGGTCCGGGACTCCTACCTGGCCGTCGACGCCGTCACCTACCAGGGCGGCCACCAGGGCTCCCTGCTCCTCATCGGAGTGGAGTGACGGAACCCCCGGCTCCCGGCCGGGACGGGGCCGGCCTCCGGACCGATGCCCCGGCCGGGTCCGGCCCCGGCCCCAGACCCGGCCGCGGGCTCCGGCTCCCGCCGGACCGCCCTCCTGCCGGGCCGTCCCTTGGTCGGGACGCCGCCGCCCGGCGCGTCCGGATGGGCGCGCCCGTCACCGCACGGGACCCCTGGGGGCCGGGAAGCGCCCCCGCTCCGCGCGGTCCGGGCCCCGGCGTGGGTGCCGGGCGCGGACTTCTGCCGGGCTGTTCCCCGCCGGGCACTTCCTCCGGCGGGCCGTCCCGTCGCCGGGGTGCCTGCCGCCGTGCGGCGCCCGTGGCCCCGTGGGCGGCGCCCGTGGTCCCGTGGGTGGCGCCCTCACTCCGCAGGACTCCCGGCCCCGGGAGGCGGTGCCCCGTTCCGCGGGACCCGGGGCCGCGCCCCCGTTCCGCGGGAGCCTCGCCCCGGACGCGCCTCCGGAGGCGGTCTCCGGGCCGGTCGTGGAGGGTCCGGGCGGGTGGCGGGCCGTGGTTGTCGGTGGCGTGGTGTGCAATGGGGGCGTGTCCGAACCGCGTGATTCCCTGCGACAGCCGCTGACGTCGGTGCTCGGCCCCGCCACCGCGAAGGTGATGGCCGAGCACCTCGGTCTGCACACCGTCGGCGACCTCCTGCACCACTACCCCCGCAGATACGAGGAGCGCGGCCAGCTCACGCACCTCGCCGACCTCCCCATGGACGAGCACGTCACCGTGGTCGCCCAGGTCGCGGACGCCCGGCTGCACACCTTCGCCTCCCCCAGGGCGCCGCGCGGCAAGGGCCAGCGCCTCGAAGTGACCATCACGGACGGCAGCGGCCGGGTCCAGCTCGTCTTCTTCGGCAACGGCGTCCACAAGCCCCACAAGGACCTGCTGCCCGGCACCCGCGCGATGTTCGCGGGCAAGGTCTCCGTCTTCAACCGGCGCCTCCAGCTCGCCCACCCCGCCTACGAACCGCTGAGCGGCGAGGGCGACGGGGAGGCCGCCGAATCCTGGGCGGGCACCCTGATCCCGCTGTACCCGGCCACCGCCAAGCTGGAGTCCTGGAAGCTCGCCAAGGCCGTCCAGACGGTGCTGCCCAGCGCCGAGGAGGCCGTCGACCCGCTCCCCGGGTCCCTGCGCGAGGGCCGGGGCCTGCTCCCGCTGCCCGAGGCCCTGCGGAGGATCCACCGCCCGCGGACCCGGGCGGACGTCGAGGACGCCCGCGCCCGCCTCAAGTGGGACGAGGCGTTCGTCCTCCAGGTCGCCCTCGCCCGCCGCCGGCACGCCGAGACCCAGCTCCCCGCCGTCCCCCGGAGACCCGGTCCGGACGGGCTGCTCGCCGCCTTCGACGAGCGGCTCCCCTTCACCCTCACCGACGGCCAGACGCGGGTCTCCCGCGAGATCTTCGACGACCTCGCCACCGACCACCCCATGCACCGCCTCCTCCAGGGCGAGGTCGGCAGCGGCAAGACCATGGTCGCCCTGCGCGCCATGCTCGCCGTCGTCGACGCGGGCGGACAGGCCGCGATGCTCGCGCCCACCGAGGTCCTCGCCCAGCAGCACCACCGGTCGATCGTCGAGATGATGGGCGCGCTGGCCGAGGGCGGCACCCTCGGCGCCGCCGAGCACGCCACCGGGGTGACCCTGCTCACCGGCTCCATGGGCGCCGCCGCCCGGCGCGCCGCCCTGCTCGACCTGGTCACCGGCGAGGCCGGCATCGTCATCGGCACCCACGCCCTGATCGAGGACAAGGTGCGCTTCCACGACCTCGGCCTGGTCGTCGTCGACGAACAGCACCGCTTCGGCGTGGAGCAGCGCGACGCCCTGCGCGGCAAGGGCGCGCAGCCCCCGCACCTGCTCGTGATGACCGCCACGCCCATCCCGCGCACCGTCGCCATGACCGTCTTCGGCGACCTGGAGACCTCCGTCCTCGACCAGCTCCCGGCAGGGCGCTCCCCGATCGCCAGCCATGTCGTCCCCGCCGCCGACAAGCCCCACTTCCTCACCCGCGCCTGGGAGCGGGTGCGCGAGGAGGTCTCCGGCGGCCACCAGGCGTACGTCGTCTGCCCGCGCATCGGCGACGAGGAGGAGACTCCCGGCCCGAAGGCGCCGGCCGGTGGCGCCGAGGCCGACCGGCGCCCCCCGCTCGCCGTCCTCGACGTGGCCGAGCAGCTCGCCGGAGGGCCCCTGCTGGGGCTGCGGGTCGAGGTGCTGCACGGCAGGATGCCCCCCGACGACAAGGACGCCGTCATGCGCCGCTTCGCGGCCGGCGAGACCGACGTCCTGGTCGCCACCACCGTCATCGAGGTCGGCGTCAACGTGCCCAACGCCACCGCCATGGTGATCCTGGACGCGGACCGCTTCGGCGTCTCCCAGCTCCACCAGTTGCGCGGCCGGGTCGGCCGCGGCTCGGCCCCGGGGCTGTGCCTGCTGGTCACCGAGATGCCCGCGGCGAGCGCCGCCCGGACCCGGCTGGACGCCGTCGCCGGGACCCTGGACGGCTTCGAGCTGTCCCGGCTCGACCTCGAACAGCGCCGCGAGGGCGACGTCCTGGGCCAGGCCCAGTCCGGCGTCCGGACCTCGCTGCGGGTGCTCACCGTCATCGAGGACGAGGAGATCATCGCCCAGGCCCGGGAGGAGGCCGCCGCCACCGTGGCCGCCGACCCGGAGCTGGCCGGGCTGCCCGCGCTGCGCACCGCCCTGGACGCGCTCCTGGACGAGGAGCGGGAGCAGTACCTGGAGAAGGGCTGAGCCCGGCCCGGCGGGAGCGCACCGGTGCCCGGCGCCTGCCAGACTGGACCCGCACCGTCGCGATCCCGGCCAGCCGCGGCCCGTACCGCCCCGGCCGGGCCACGCCCGCCCCGTGCCACCCGCCGACCCACGACCAAGGACCCCCAGATGACCCGCGTGATCGCCGGCAAGGCCGGCGGACGCCGCCTCGCCGTCCCGCCCGGGACCGGCACCCGGCCCACCTCCGACCGCGCGCGCGAGGGACTCTTCTCCACCTGGCAGTCCCTGCTCGGCGGCCCGCTCGACGGCGACCGCGTCCTCGACCTGTACGCCGGCTCCGGCGCCGTCGGCCTGGAGGCGCTCTCCCGGGGCGCCGGCCACGTCCTGCTCGTCGAGGCGGACGCCCGCGCCGCCCGCACCGTCCGCGACAACGCCCGTGCCCTCGGGCTCCTCGGCGCCGAGGTCCGGCCGGGCCGGGCGGAGCAGATCGTCCACGCCGCGCCCCCGGCCGAGCCGTACGGCGTCGTCTTCCTGGACCCGCCCTACGCCGTCTCCGACGACGATCTCCGCGAGATCCTCCTCACACTCCGCACCGGGGGCTGGCTCACCGCCGACGCGCTCGTCACCGTGGAGCGCAGCACCAGAGGCGGTGAATTCCGCTGGCCGGACGGCTTCGACGCGCTCCGCTCCCGTCGCTACGGAGAGGGAACGTTTTGGTACGGTCGCGCCGCCCCCGCGTGCGAAGCCGCACGATGACCGGACCGGAGAGCGAGGAACCCCAAGTGCGCCGCGCCGTCTGTCCCGGGTCGTTCGACCCCATCACCAACGGACACCTCGACATCATCGCCCGTGCCTCCAGCCTCTACGACGAGGTCTATGTGGCGGTGATGATCAACCAGTCGAAGAAGGGCCTCTTCACGATCGAGGAGCGCATCGACTTCATCCGCCAGGTCACCGCCGAGTACGGGAACATCCGCGTGGAGTCCTTCCACGGGCTCCTCGTCGACTTCTGCAAGCAGCGCGAGATCCCCGCCATCGTCAAGGGCCTGCGCGCCGTCAGCGACTTCGACTACGAACTCCAGATGGCCCAGATGAACAACGGCCTCTCCGGCGTCGAGACCCTCTTCATCCCCACCAACCCCACCTACAGCTTCCTGTCGTCCTCGCTGGTCAAGGAGGTCGCGACCTGGGGCGGCGACGTCGCCCACCTGGTGCCGCCACTGGTCCTGGGCCCCCTCACCGCGCGGCTGCGCGGGGAGTGACCGCGCCGCCACCGCGCGGCCGCGCGGGGAGTGACCGCGCCGCGCGCCGGGCCGGGAGCCTGACAAACCGTCACCCGGTGTCCCACCGGCACCCCGGGGTCGTACAGTCGTCCCGTCCGTCTCCAACACAGTCGTAGAGAGTGGCGAGCCACGGTGGACGTGCAGAAGAAGCTCGACGAGATCACCGGGTTGGTCTCGGGCGCCCGCGCCATGCCCATGTCCGCCTCGTGCGTGATCAACCGCGCCGAGCTGCTCGCCCTGCTGGAGGAGCTCCGCGCCGACCTGCCCGGCTCCCTCGCCCAGGCCCGGGAGCTGATCGGCGACCGCGAGCAGATGGTCGCCCGGGCCCGCGAGGAGGCCGGGCGGATCATCGAGGGCGCCCACGCCGAGCGCGGCTCCCTGATCTCCGGCACCGAGGTCGCCCGCCGCTCCCAGGCCGAGGCCGACCGCATCCTCGGCGACGCCCGCCAGGAGGCCGAGGAGGTCCGCGCCGAGGCCGACGACTACGTCGACTCCAAGCTCGCCAACTTCGAGGTCGTCCTCACCAAGACCCTCGGCTCCGTCGGCCGCGGCCGGGAGAAGCTCCTGGGCACCGGGCCCGGCCTGGACGAGAACGGCTACGAGGACGAGGACGCCCCCGAGCGCAGCCACGACCCGGAGATCCTGCGCCGCGACGCCGACGCCTACGTCGACGCCAAGCTCGGCGCCTTCGAGGCGGTGCTCGCCAAGACCCTGGAGGCGGTCGGCCGGGGCCGCCAGAAGCTCCACGGCCGGATCGCCACCGACGACCTCGGCGCCCTCGCCGACGACCCGACCACCTTCCAGCACTCCAGCGACGCCGACTACCTCGCGGACCTCGCCGCCCTCGCCGAGACCCCGGCCGGGCCGCCCAGGCAGCGGGAGTACGCCGCCCCGGAGCCCGCGGTGGCCCACGCCGCCCCGGAGCCGCCCCAGCCGGCGTACGGCTATCCGCAGCAGCAGGGCGCCGATCCGTACTCCGGCGGCTACCAGCAGGGATACGACGGCGGCCAGGACGCCTACGGCTACCCCGACCGGCAGCCCGACCCGTACGCCTACCAGGGCTACGACGGCGGGCAGGGGGCCGCCTACGACGCCACCCCGTCCTACGCCCAGCCGCAGCAGCTCCCGCCGTCCCCGGGGGCCGCGCCGCAGCAGCCGCAGGCCCTCGACGAGACCAGTCTCTTCGACACCAGCATGATCAGCGCCGAGCAGCTCAGGGCCTACGAGCAGGGGCGCGGTCTCTGAGCCCCGACCGCCCCGGCGGGGCCCGGCCGCAGGGGCCGCCGGGAACCGGATTGGGACGAGAGCCGATGGTCAAGTATCCTGGCTCCTCGGTCGCGCCTATGTCCGCGATCAGCGCTGCCCGGGGACACCGCAGGGCGGCGTTCCTCCCCCCGTCGTGAAGATCCAGCCATGAAGACCGAAAGCAGGACGGCCCTGAACACGCGCCTCGACCACCGCGATCCCCTCGTGTTCGACACACACGAGCTGGGACGGCGGCCCGGTGCGCTCCAGCGCCTCACCCGCACGGTCGACGCACCCCGGGACCTCGGTGTCCCGGGAGTCATCGGAGTGCCGGAAGGCACCCCGCTCGA
Organism: Streptomyces sp. SID8352; assembly: GCF_009862265.1. Lineage (GTDB taxonomy): Bacteria > Actinomycetota > Actinomycetes > Streptomycetales > Streptomycetaceae > Streptomyces. The sequence continues at coordinate 48,458 of NZ_WWGX01000027.1, forward strand.
GCTGGAGCTGCGGCTGGAGTCGGTCATGGAGGGGGTGCTCGTCACGGGCACCGCCCGTGCCCGGGCCGAGGGGGAGTGCGTAAGGTGTCTGGAGCCGGTCGGGCAGCAGCTCGAAGCGGAGTTCCAGGAGATGTTCTCGTACCCTGACGCCGACGACCGGGGCCGCCTGACCGCGGAACCGGGCGACGACGCCGAGGACGACGAGGACAGGCTCTTCGTCGAGGACGGTCTGATCGGCCTCGAGACCGTGCTGCGTGATGCGGTGGTGCTCGCACTGCCGATGCAGCCGGTGTGCCGGGAGGACTGCCCGGGTCTGTGTTCCGAGTGCGGAGCGCGCCTGGCGGACGATCCGGACCACCACCACGACGCCGTCGACATCCGTTGGGCGGCATTGCAGGGACTCGCCGGATCACTCGGAGACGGCGAGAAGGACGATATGAGCGGCGACGCGCCTCGTTCAGCAGACGCCGCCGAGAAGCAGGAGAAGTAGCCGTGGCTGTTCCGAAGCGGAAGATGTCGCGCAGCAACACGCGCCACCGCCGGTCGCAGTGGAAGGCTGCGGTCCCCACCCTGGTTGCGTGCGAGCGCTGCCACGAGCCCAAGCTGCAGCACATCGCGTGCCCGTCGTGCGGCACCTACAACAAGCGCCAGGTCCTCGAGGTCTGAGCGGCTGGTGAGAGGCACTGTGTCCACTGCCAAGAAGGCGGAAGACGCCGAAGCCAGCGGTCCCCGTCGACGCGGGGGCGCCGCGGGCGACAAGCAGGCCTCGTCCCACACGCTTCTGGAAGGGCGGCTCGGCTACGAGATCGAGTCCGCCCTTCTGGTGCGCGCGCTGACCCACCGTTCCTACGCGTACGAGAACGGCGGTCTGCCGACGAACGAGCGGCTGGAGTTCCTCGGTGACTCCGTCCTCGGCCTCGTCGTCACCGACACGCTGTACCGCACCCACCCCGACCTGCCCGAGGGCCAGCTGGCCAAGCTGCGGGCCGCGGTGGTCAACTCGCGTGCGCTGGCACAGGTGAGCCGCGGGCTCGACCTGGGCTCCTTCATCCGGCTCGGCCGCGGTGAAGAGGGAACGGGCGGCCGGGACAAGGCGTCCATCCTCGCCGACACCCTCGAAGCGGTGATCGGCGCCGTCTACCTCGACCGGGGGCTCGACGCGGCGTCGGAGCTGGTGCACCGGCTGTTCGACCCGCTGATCGAGAAGTCCTCCAACCTCGGTGCCGGACTGGACTGGAAGACCAGCCTCCAGGAGCTCACCGCGACCGAGGGGCTCGGTGTCCCCGAGTACCTGGTCACGGAGACCGGCCCGGACCACGAGAAGACCTTCACTGCTGCCGCCCGCGTCGGAGGCGTCTCGTACGGCACCGGCACCGGCCGCAGCAAGAAGGAGGCCGAGCAGCAGGCCGCGGAGTCCGCCTGGCGGTCCATCCGCGCCGCCGCCGACGAACGCGCCCGCGCGGACGCGGACGCCGTCGACGCCACCGCTGTCGACGCCACCGCCGACGGGGCGTCCGCCGACGGGGCGTCCGCGCCGGCCTGACCGACACCGCACGGCCCGAGCGCCCGTCCCCGTCCGGGGCGGGCGCTCGGCGTGCCCGCCGTGGGAGAAGCACACATGCCCGAACTGCCCGAGGTCGAGGTCGTCCGGCGCGGACTGGAACGGTGGGTCGCCCACCGCACCGTCGCCGACGCCGAGGTGCTGCATCCGCGCGCCGTGCGCCGCCACCCGGCCGGAGCCCTGGACTTCACCGACCGGCTGCGCGGCCACCGCGTCGGCGTCCCCCGCCGCCGCGGCAAGTACCTGTGGCTGCCGCTGGAGGAGACCGGCCAGGCCGTCCTGGCCCACCTCGGCATGAGCGGCCAGCTCCTGGTCCAGCCGCACGAGGCGCCCGCCGAGACCCATCTGCGGGTCCGTGTCGGCTTCGACGACGACCTCGGCACCGAACTCCGCTTCGTCGACCAGCGCACCTTCGGGGGCCTCTCGCTCCACGACACCGGGGCCGACGGGCTGCCCGAGGTGATCGCGCACATCGCCCGCGACCCCCTCGACCCGCTCTTCGACGACGAGGCCTTCCACCGGGCACTCCGCCGCAAGCGCACCACCGTCAAGCGGGCCCTGCTCGACCAGTCCCTGATCAGCGGGGTCGGCAACATCTACGCCGACGAGGCGCTCTGGCGCTCCCGCCTGCACTACGACCGCCCCACCGCCTCCCTCACCCGCCCCCGCGCCCTGGAACTCCTCGGCCACGTCCGGGACGTGATGAACGCCGCCCTCGACGTCGGCGGCACCAGCTTCGACAGCCTCTACGTCAACGTCAACGGCGAGTCCGGCTACTTCGACCGCTCCCTGGACGCCTACGGCCGCGAGGGCCTGCCCTGCCGCCGCTGCGGGAGCCCCATGCAGCGTGCCGCGTTCATGGGCCGCTCATCGCACTTCTGCTCCGTCTGCCAGCGGAAACCGCGACCCTGAACGGTTCCCTGGCCGACTGCCTCTTCCGGGCGGGCACGTCGCGTGGGGGAGCCGTCCTGTGAGGCAGCCGGGGTCTTGCGTTTGGATCATGCCGGACCCCGCGAGCCCGGCATGATCCAAACGAGAGGCCCCAACCGCAACGCGGAGTGATCGCCGATCATGGTCGTGTGGTGGGGAACGCGTCGCGTGCGGCGGTCGGCAGCGACCGGAGGATCACCGGCCGCTCAGCCGATGTCGGCGCTGGACTTTTGCTGAGACAGGTCCGCTGTGTTGCGACTGCGCCGCGCTCGTGCGCATCAACCGCCCTTGGGAAACACCTCGGCCAGCAGAAGGGCGCAGCGCAGTTCCGTCGTGGTGTGCCCCTCCGGCAGCAACTCCGCCACCCGGTTGAGCCGATAGGACACGGTGTTGCGGTGGGCGTGCAGGGACTGGGCGGCGTGCGCGATGCTGCGGCCGCTGTCGATGTACACGGCCAGCGTCTGCCGCAGTTCGTCCATGCGGGGATCGGCGTGCCGCAGGGGACCCAGCGCGGACTGCACGAAGTCCCGAGCCCTCAAGGGGTCGGTGGCCAGCAGGGAGAGCAGTTCGACGTCCGAGTAGTCCACGATCTGTGCGTCGGTGGCGCCGAGCCGGGCCATGCGCCGGGCGGCCACCGCCTGCTCATGGGTGGTGCGGAAACCGTCGACGTCGGCCGCCGCACGGCCCACCGCGACGCGTAGCGACGGAGGCAGAGCGGCCCTCGACTCGATCAGGCTCGATACCTTCTCCCCGGGGCTGCCCAGCCAGACATCCACTCGGCCGGCGCCTCGCCGGATCACGAGGGGCTCGGGATCACTCCGGGTGAGATTCGCCAGCGATCCGGCGACGCCGGCGAAGTCGAACAGCAGGGCGGTCTCGACGTCGAGGCCTTCGAGCCAGAGGATCAGCCCGACGTGTGTCTGCGCGAGGCGATGACCGAGTTCCTGATCGATGTCGTCCGCCGCGTACTGCTTGCCGCTCAGCACCCGCCGCACGGCCTGCATCCGCGCGCCCTCGGTGCTCTCCTGCCAGCGCCGTGTCTCCTCGGCGTAGAGGCGCGTGATCGTGCCGATGAACATGGACCAGCTCTGGATGACCATGCGCGTCGCCGACTGGATCGTCTCCAGGCGGCGCTCGGCCGGCACCAGCTCACCGATACGGCCGATCAGTTCCTGGATCAGGAATTCCTGACCACTGTGCACATTGCGCACGACTTCTTCGAGCGGGATGCCCTCCGCGACGTAGAAGGTGACGTTCTGCGCCGGCTCGCTCGACCTCTGGAGCAGCGTGACGTCCAGGGTCGCGAGCGCGGTCAGGGTGTCCAGGGTGCTGGCCTCGGTGGCCCGCTGGAGGGCCTCGCGTTCCTCCTCCGAACGGTTCCCGGGCCAGTCCGTGAGCGTGTCGAGAATGTAGTCCGCCATCCTCCGCCCCGCAGCCACGCCCCAGGCGGTCGCCTCCTCGCCGATCGCCCTGACGGCACGGCGCCGTGTGGCCAGGGACGCGACCGGCCGCACCGTCCCGCTCGGTACGAGGGCGCGGATCCATTGGTGCTCCAACGCTGCTCTCCTCAGGTGCGGAAGGTGCCGTGGTGCTCATGGAACCACTTCGGCCGTCCGACGCGAACCGGCTGGATCCGCAGCGTCCGTTATCTGTGCGCGGCGCACAAGCCGGTCCCGGGGTTTTGGGCTCGTCGCCCCACTGCTCCGTCGGTGGTGGCGCCCGCGCCGCCCCGTGCCCCGTCCGCCGGGTCAACTTTGGCGCCCCTGACCATGTGCCCGGGCGCGGGCCGGGGCACAGAGTCCATTCCACGACCCCCACATGTGGGCGACCCAACGGGAGTGGGAAATGACTGTGACGACCATGATGAACGAGGCCATGACACACTCCGCGGCCGGTACCGAACCGAACGGCGGGATCATCGCGCGTGCGACGGCCCTGCGCCCCCTGATCCGGGAGCACGCGGCGGAGGGACACCGCGAAGGACGTCTCGTACCGGCCGTGATCGACGCGCTGGCCGAGCAGGGGCTGCTGAGCCTGACCGTCCCTCAGCGGTACAAGGGGGCGGAGGCCAATTCCCGCACCACCATCGATGTCCTGGCCCAGCTGGCGCAGGCGGACGGTTCCACCGGCTGGACGGCGATGCTGCTGAACACCGCGAACTGGTTCGCGACCACCTGGCCGGTCAAGGCGCAGGACGAGATCTGGGGGGACGACCCCACCAGCCGATGCTGCGTGGTGCTGGCCCCCTCGGCCAAGGGCCGACGCATCGAGGGCGGCTACGTGGTCTCCGGCCGCTGGCCGTACGCGTCCGGGTCGTACGCCGCCAGCCACGCGATCATGGGTTTCCTCGCCGAGCGGGAGGACGGCGGGACCGGCCAGGCGCTGGGCATCCTCCAGCCGGGGGAGTGGACGATCGAGCGGTCGTGGTTCCCGATCGGCATGCGGGCCACGGGCAGCGACACGGTGGTGGCCGAGGAGGTCTTCGTCCCCGACCACCGTGTCCAGTTCTTCACCGACATGGTCGAGGGCGACTACAAGACCGAGCTGCGGTGCAGTGAGCCCCGGACCAACGCCGCCTTCCTGCCGACCGGCACGGTCATCTTCGCCGGCATCCAGATCGGACTCGGGCGAGCCGCCCTGGAACTCGCCGTGGAGCGGCTGAAGCACAAGGGCGTCGTGGGCACCGCGTACACGGAGAGCCGCAATTCCCCCGTGCATCAGGTCACGGTCGCCCAGGCCACGTCGAAGGTCGACGCCGCCGAACTGCTCGCGCACCGGTCCTGCCGGGACATCGACGAGGCCGCGCTGCGCGGGGAGTACCTCGACACCCTGGCTCGCGCGCGAGTCCGCAACGACGTCGGCCACACCGTCACCCTCGTCCAGGAGGCCGTGGACGCCCTGCTCAAGGCGGCAGGCTCCAGCAGCTTCATGGAGACCAACACGCTGGCCCGTGTCCACCAGGACGTCGGCGTGGCGGGCAGCCACGTCCACGCCACCCCGGGCATCGCCAACGACGTCTACGGCAAGTTGCTGCTCGGCGCCGACGGCCCGCTGCCCGTCCACGTGTGAGCCGGAACGGAGCACTCCCATGACAGCGATTCTCTCCCCCGAAGCGGTGACCGTGACCTCCGACAGGTTCCGCCGCGTCCTCGCCCACTACCCCACCGGCGTCTCGGTCGTCACCGCCCGGACGGCGGAGGGCGCCCCGGTCGGAATGACGATCGGAACCTTCACCTCGATCTCGCTCGAACCGGCGCTCGTCGGCTTCTTCCCGACCAAGACCTCCAGCACCCTCCGGTCCATCCGCGACTTCGGCAGCTTCTGCGTGAACGTCCTCGCCGACCAGCACCACGACTACTGCGCGCGCTTCGCCGGCCCCGCCGACCGGCGCTTCGAGGGACTGGAGTGGCACGAGGCACCGTCGGGCGCCCCGGCCCTCGGCGCCGCCCTGGCCTGGATCGACTGCGACATCGAGCAGATCACCGACACCGGCGACCACCACCTCGTCGTGGGCCGGGTCCGGGCGCTGGACGCCGAGCCGGCCCGGCGGCCCCTGCTGTTCTTCCAGGGCGGGCTCGGTTCGTTCCGACCGCTGACCACCGACGACGCAAGGAGCGAGAGATGACCCGGACGACCACCGGGACCGCCCCGGTGCGGGCGAGCAGGCGAGGCCCGGCGACCTGGATCGAGTGGGACAACGGTGAGCGCAACCTGCTCGACCTGGAGGTGACCCGGGCGCTCGTCGAGGAACTGCACCGCGCCGACCAGGACCCCGAGACGGCGGTGATCGTGCTGGCGGGCTCCGACCGCGCCTTCTGCGGCGGCGCCGACCTGCCGAAACTGAGAGCGACCGGCACCGTCGAGGAGTTCGCCGCCGAGGTGGTCGAACTGCTCAAACTCCTGCCCCTGCTGCGGAAACCCGTGGTCGCGGCCGTCCGTGGGGACGCGCTGGCGTCCGGCTTCTCGATCGCCCTGCTGGCGGACGTCGCCGTGGCGGCCGACCACGCGGCCCTCGGCACGGTGGAGGCGGCCCTCGGCACCTGGCCGATGATCGCCCAGGTCTCGGTGCGGTACCTCCTGCCCTCCAGACTGGCGACGCGCACCCTCGTCACCGGCCACACATTCACCGCCGAGCGCCTCGAAGCGCTGGGCGTGCTGACCGCGGCCGTGCCGTCCACCGAGGTCGACCGGCGGGCGCAGGAACTGGCCGAGGCCGCCGCCCGGCCCGGTGTCCTCGCCGCCACCGGACGCCGGGCGCTGGCCGACCTGAGCATCAACGCCGGCTACGCCGCGGATCACGACGCCGCCCTGGCCCACTTCATCGCCATGCTGAATCCGAAGGAGAGCGACGCGTGACCGCCCTTGACGTCTCCACCGACGTGCCCCAGGACGCGGCCGTCGCCCTGGCGCGCCGTATCCGGCTGCGGGCGGTGCAGATGGTGAGCCCGCACGGCTTCGGCTACCTCGGCCAGGCACTGTCGTGCGCCGAGCAGATGGCCGTGCTGCACACCGGCTGCTTCCAGCGCGGAGTGGACCGGTTCGTCTGTTCCCCCGGTCACTACATCATCGCCGCCTATGCCATCGCCCGTGAAGCGGGCGAGCTGACCGACGAACAGCTTGCCGACTACGGCCGGAACGGCGCCGAGCTGGAGGCCATCGGCACCGAGACCAGCCCCGGCGTGGACCTCACCTGCGGGTCGCTCGCCCAGGGCCTGTCCGGTGCGGCCGGCTTCGCCCTCGCCGACCGGCTCCGCGGCCAGGAAGGGTCCCGCCGCACCTTCGTGCTGTCCAGCGACGGCGAGGTGCAGGAGGGCCAGACCTGGGAGGCGGCGCTGTTCGCCGGCCACCACCGGCTGCGCGACGTCGTCGTGCTGCTCGACGCCAACGACTCGCAGGTCGACGGGCCGGTCAGCTCCATCACCACCATCGACCCGCTCGTGGACAAGTGGGCCTCCTTCGGCTGGTACGCCGAAGAGGTCGACGGCCACGACACCGCCGCGGTCCGGGCGGCCCTGGGACGCGCCATCGACGCCGACCGCCCCGGCGTGGTCGTGGCCCGCACCTCCACCGTCCACGGACTGAACAGTCTGCCCGCGGACGCGGACGGCCACTTCATCAAGCTGCCGGCCGACCTCGCCGCCCGAGCCCTGGAAGAACTGGAGAACGGCGATGCGTGAGGTTCCCTACCCGACCGTCCTCAAGCCCTACGGCCGAGCCCTCGTCGAGCTGGCACGCACCCGCGAGGAGATCGTCTGCCTCTCGGGCGACCTGACCCGCCAGTGCGAGGTCGACCTCTTCCAGGACGTCTTCCCGCAGCGGTTCGTGCACGCGGGCATGGCCGAGGCCAACATGATGTCGATGGCCGGCGCGCTGGCCCGTGAGGGTCTCCAGCCGTGGGTGCACACCTTCGGTGTGTTCGCCACGCGACGGCCCTACGACCAGATCGTCAACGCCATCGCCTACCCGAACCTCCCGGTCCGCATCGTCGGCTTCATGCCCGGGATCTCCACGCCCGGCGGCCCCAGCCACCAGGCCATCGAAGACGTCGCGATCATGCGGGCGCTGCCCAACATGACCGTGATCGACGTCGCCGACGCGGTGGAGATCGAGCAGGTCGTCCCGCAGATCTCCGACCTCCCCGGCCCGGTCTACCTGCGCCTGAAGCGCGGCGAGATCCCCGTGGTGTTCGACGACGACCACGAGTTCCGCGTCGGCGCGGGACAGCAGGTGGTGGCCGGGACCGAGATCGCCCTGCTCACCAGCGGCATGATGCTCCCCGCCACCCTCCAGGCCGCAGCCGAGCTGCGCGCCCACGGCATCGACGCCGGCGTCACCAATCTGCCGACGATCAAGCCGTTCGACCGGGCCGCTGTCCTGGCCGCCGTCCAGGGGGCCCGCGGCGCGGTCACCGTCGAGAACCACAGCGTCATCGGCGGACTCGGATCGAGCGTCGCCGAGGTGCTCGCCGAGAACGGTGCGGGCGTTCCCCTGCGCCGCATCGGCCTGCGCGACACCTTCGCCGAGGGCTCCAAGTCCGGCCCCTACCTCTTCGAGAAGTACGGCCTGTCCGTGCGCGAGATCATCCGCACCGCCTGGGAACTGGCGGGCCGCACCGACCCCGCGCCCGAGGCGCGCGCCCCGGAGACGGAATCCGGCGAGTACGCCCCCGTCTGACCCGCATCCCTTCCCCCACCCCGCCAGAAAGGCACTGACATGTCACTGCACGGAATCGCCTCACCCGGCGCCACGCTCGGCGTCGACTGGGAGGAGCGCGTCGACTTCAAGCGGCTGCGCACCGAGCGCCTGGCGCGGGCCCGCGCCGCCCTGGAGTCGTCCGACCTGGGCGCGCTGATCCTCTTCGACCAGAACAACATCCGCTACACGACCGCCACCCACATCGGCAACTGGGCGCGGGACAAGCTCTTCCGCTGCGTGCTGCTCATGCGCGGTGAGGATCCGATCCTGTGGGACATCGGCTCCGCGGCCCGGCAGCACAGGTCGCACGCCGGCTGGCTGCCGGAGAGCAGCTGGCAGGCCGGCATCTCCAGCTGGCGCGGCTCGATCCCCGAGAACGTCGGCGTCGAGGCCGGCAACGCCCGCCGTATCGCCCGGCACCTGCGCGAGCGAGGCCTGCACGGCGAGCCCGTCGGTGTCGACGTCGTCGAGATCCCGGTGCTGCGGGCCCTGGAGAGGGAGGGTCTGCGGATCGTCAACGGCCAGGAGCTGATGCAGCAGGCCCGCCGGATCAAGACCGTCGACGAGATCGCGCTGCTCGACCACGCGGCCGGCATGGTCGACGCCGCCTACGACGAGCTGTACCGCACGCTGCATGTCGGTATGCGCGAGAACGAGGCCGTGGCCCTGGTCAACCGCAACCTCTACGAGAACGGCTCGGAGGAGGTCGAGGCCGTCAACGCGATCTCCGGCGAGCGGTGCAGCCCCCACCCGCATGTCTTCAGCGACCGGATGACGCGGCCCGGGGACACCGCCTACTTCGACATCATCCACTCCTTCAACGGCTACCGGACCTGCTACTACCGCACCCTCAACGTCGGCAGCTCCAACGCCGCCCAGCGCGACGCGTACAAGCGGGCCCGCGACGCCATCGACCGGGCCATCGCCGCCGTCCGTCCCGGGGCGACCACCCGCGACGTGGCCCTGGCCCTGCCCAGCGCCGCCGACCTGGGGTATGCCAGCGAGGAGGAGGCGTTCGGCCTGCAGTACTGCCACGGTGTCGGTCTCTCGGTGTGGGAGCAGCCGCTGATCAGCCGTTACCACTCCCTCGAACACCCGGTTCCGGTCGAGGAGGGCATGGTCTTCGCCCTGGAGACCTACTGGCCCACCAAGGACGGGGCGTCCGCAGCCCGTATCGAGGAGGAGGTCGTGGTCACCGGCGAGGGCCCCCGAGTGATCACTCGGTTCCCCGCCGACGAACTGCTCGTGGCCGGCACCCGCTACTGGAACGGTTTCGACTTCACCGTCGACTCCTCCGACCGCGGCCGGCCCACCGGCCCGGCCAGGAGCTGATCATGCTGACCCACTACGTGGTCTTCCGCCCCCGGCCCGGCCGGGAGAAGGACCTGGCCGACGCCCTCGGCGAACTGAGCGACGGCCTGCGCGCCGGCATCGTCGGCATGACAGCCCTGACCTGGGGGGAGAACACCAATCCCTCCGGTCTGCGGCACGGGTTCACCCACGGCAGTCTGGGCCGCTTCACCGACCGGGCGGCGTTCGACCGCTACTGGAACCACCCGGCCCACGAGCGGTTCATGCACGTCCTCGACGACATCTGCGAGGACCGGTTCGCACTCGACTACACCGGTGAGGACGCCGCATGAGGCCGACCGATGTCCTCCCGGCACTGGTCACGGCCCCGACCGAGCTGTTCATCGGCGGGGCCTGGCGGCCGGCCGGTGACGAGGCACGGTTCACCGTGCACGACCCGGCCACGGGCGAGCCCGTCGCGTCGGTCGCCTCCGCCACCGAGACGGACGGCGTCCACGCGGTGGAGGCAGCCGCGAAGGCCCTCCCGGGCTGGGCCGCCACACCGCCCCGGGAACGCGCCGAGATCCTGCGCCGGGCCTTCGAGTCGATGCGGGCCGAGCAGGAGGAGCTGGCCCGGCTCATCGTCGCCGAGAACGGCAAGGCGCTCCCCGACGCCCGGGCGGAGGTCGCCTACGCCGCCGAGTTCCTCCGGTGGTACGCCGAGGAGGCGGTGCGGCTCTCCGGAACGCTCGGACACGCGCCGGCCGGCGGCAACCGCATCCTCGTCATGCGCCGGCCGATCGGTGTCGCCGTCCTCGTGACCCCGTGGAACTTCCCTGCGGCGATGGCCACCCGCAAGATCGGCCCGGCTCTGGCGGCCGGCTGCACGGTCGTCCTCAAGCCCGCCTCCGAGACACCGCTCACCGCGCTCGCGGTGGCCGGGCACCTCCAGCGGGCCGGAGTCCCGGCCGGGGTGGTGAACGTGCTGCCGAGCCGCAGGACCGGCCCGTTGGTCACCGCCCTGCTCGCCCACCCCGAGGTCCGGAAGATCTCCTTCACCGGCTCCACCGAGGTGGGCAAGCACCTGCTGCGCCAAGCCGCGGACCGGGTGCTGGCCTCCTCCATGGAGCTGGGCGGCAACGCCCCCTTCCTCGTCCTGGCCGACGCGGACCTGGACGAGGCGGTCGCCGGCGCGATGATCGCCAAGATGCGCAACGGCGGCGAGGCGTGCACGGCGGCCAACCGCTTCTACGCGCACTCCTCGGTCGCCGACGACTTCGCCCGGCGACTGGCCGACGCGATGGGACGACTACGCGTCGGGCCCGGCCTGGAAGACGGGACCGAAGTGGGACCGCTGGTCAACGAGCGGGCCCGGGCCGGGATGCAGGAGGTCGTGGACGAGGCGGTCGCCGCCGGCGCCACCGTACTGACCGGCGGCCGTACTCCGGACGGCCCCGGTTGGTTCTACCCGCCCACGGTCCTCGCGGACGTGCCCGCCGACTCCGCCGTTCTGCGACGGGAGATCTTCGGGCCGATCGCCCCCGTCGTCACGTTCGACACCGTCGACGAGGCGCTGGACCTGGCGAACCGCTGCGAGGTCGGCCTGGCCGGCTACGTGTACACCCGCGACCTCGCCCTCGGCCTGCGGATCAGCGAGCGGCTGGAGGTCGGCATGGTCGGCCTCAACCGGGGGGCCGTCTCCGACCCGGCCGCCCCGTTCGGCGGGGTGAAGGAGTCGGGCCTGGGACGCGAGGGCGGACATGAGGGCCTGCTGGAGTACACCGAGAGCAAGATGATCGCAACCCAGTGGTGACCGCAGGTCAGGACTCGGGCAGGGCGACAGGACAAGGAGCGGGAGCGATGGACGCGATCGGGTTCATCGGGTTGGGCACCATGGGCCGCCCGATGGCGCGGAGGCTGCTGGAGGCCGGGCACCGGGTGGTGGTGTGGAACAGGTCCCGGCCGGCCGTCGACGCACTGTGCGAGGAGGGGGCGGAGGCCGCCGCGGACCTCGCGGAGGTCTTCGCGCAGCCCACCGTCATCAGCGTGCTGCCCGACGACGCGACCGTTCGGTCGCTCGTCCTGGACGGCGGCGTCCTGAAGGACGCCGGCTGCCGGGTGCACGTGAACATGGCGACTGTCTCGGCGGGTTTCGCCACGGAGGCGGCACAGCGGCACGCGCAGCACGGCGTCGGATACGTGGCGGCCCCCGTACTGGGCAGGGCCGAGGTGGCGGCGGCCGGAAAGCTGAACGTGCTGACCGCCGGCGCCCCCGAAGCACGGGCCCTGGCCCGGCCGGCGCTCGCACCACTGGCCGGGAGGATCTGGGAACTCGGTGACGACCCGGCGCGGGCCAACGTCGTCAAGATCGCGGTCAACTTCCTGCTGGCCTCCGCGATCGAGACGACCGCGGAGGCGACGTCACTGGTCGAGTCGTACGGTGTCGACGCCGCCGCATTCGTCGAGTTGATCAGCAGCACGCTCTTCCCCGGCCCGGTGTACAGCACGTACGGCGGGCTCATGGCCGAACGCCGCTATGAGCCCGCCGGGTTCACGACGCGACTCGGGCTCAAGGACGTGAACCTCGCCCTGTCGGCCGCACACCACCGGGACGTGGCCCTGCCCACCGGCAGTGTGGTGAGGGACGCCCTCCTGGAAGCGCTCGCGGCAGGCTGGTCGGACCGTGACTGGGCGACCCTCGCGGACATCGCCCGACGAAGGGCGGGATGCTGAGGCGTCGGCGCTTTCCCGCTGCGCTGCGGGCATGACTGAGCCGGTGGTGGGCACGGCCCAGCACCGGCTCAGCGCTGTCGACGGAGATCGGCCGGGCGTTGCGGGAGCACGTGGCCGGACGGCGTGGGACGGTCGATCCTCACCCGATGGGGCGGGCGCGTGGCGTGCACGTCCCGCGCCGGAGGCGTGCGGTGAGAGTGGGCGTCACCTGCGAGGGCAGCCTGCCCCGGCGGCCCACCGAGGGATCCTAGGGACGCGCTTCCGCGGCCCGCCGGGCGTCGTGGCGCTCGCGGGATGCCAGCACCCCGTCCATACCCTCCTCCAGGCACGCGAAGAGCGCCGTCAGCCGGGCGGCGACCTCGCGGCCCGGCGGCGTCAGCTCGTAGTCGACGCGGGGCGGATTGGTGAGCCGCGCCTCGCGGTGCACCAGGCCGTCGCGCTCCAGGGCGTGCAGCGTCTGCGACAGCATCTTCTCGCTGACCCCGCCGACCCGGCGGCGCAGCTCGTTGAAGCGCAGTGAACCCCCGGCCAGCGCGCCGAGCGTCAGCGCGCCCCAGCGCCCGGTCACGTGCTCCAGGGCGGCGCGCGAGGGGCACTCCCGGGAGAACACGTCGTACGGAGGCTCCGGCCGCGAGGTCGACATGCCTCCAGCGTAGGGATCCGGGGGCGTCCGCGCAGGACACCCTTTCCGGCCGTCGGCGCGGAGGGCCCCGGCCATCGCACCCCGGCGGGTCCTGGTGGTTCCGGTGGTTCCGGCGGGTCCGATGGTCCCGGCCCGGGGCCGTCTCAGTATCCGAACTCCTGGGTCCACCAGGGACCGCCGGCGCCGAAGTGGACGCCCACGCCCAGGGTCGTGAAGTCGCAGTTCAGGATGTTGGCCCGGTGGCCGGGGCTGTCCATCCAGGCGTCCATGACGGACCGGGCGCCGGACTGGCCGCGGGCGATGTTCTCGGCGCCCAGACCGGATATCCCGGCGGCCTCGGCGCGGTCCCATGGGGTGGCCCCGGCGGGGTCGGTGTGGTCGAAGAAGTCCTGCGCGGCCATGGCCCGGCTGAACGCCTCGGCGAGTTCCCGCAGCGCGCTGCTGGAGGCGAGGGGGCTGCACCCGGCCCGGCCCCGCTCCTCGTTGACGAGGGCGACGACCTCGGCGGCGGCGACCGCCGGATCGGGCGCGGCGGCGGGGGCGCTGGGCGCGGGCGTCCGCGGGAGGGCGCGCGGGCGGGCGGGCGCCGGCGCGGCGGACCCGGGCGCGGCGGTGTCCGGCGCCCCGGTGTCCGGCCGGTCCTCGCCGGGTGCGGCGGCGCGGGAGGGCGTCCGGGACGGTGCTGCGCGCTCCGGGGCCGCCGACGACGGCGCGGAGGGGGAAGCGGAGGCGGAGGGCGACGGGGACGCCGACGCCGGTGCCGACGGGGCCGTCCCGGGCGCGGAGGGGGCGGTGGAGCCGGTGGAGGGCGCGGTGCCCCTGCCGGTGCCCCGGCCGGTGCCGCCGCCGGGGGCGCCCTCGTCGACGGTGCCGGAGGTGCCGCCCTGACCGGCGGGGGAATTGGTCGGTGCCCCGGCGGACCGCGCGCGCTCGCCGCCGGAGCCGCTGCCGCCGAGGGTGTAGCTGTCCAGGCCGGGCACCGCGCCCGTGGCCACCGCGACGGTGCCGAGGGCGACGGCGGCGGTGATCCCGAGCAGCCCGGTGCGGACGGGGGTGACCAGACGCCTGCGGCGGCTCCGCTCCGCGTCCCCGGAGCCCCGGCCCGGGGAGGCCGCGGCCCCCTCCGGGGCCCGTCCCGCGTGGCCGGACCCGGCGCCGCCGTCCCCGTCCGGCTCGCCGGAGGCGTACAGGTAGGCGTCGCTCCGGGCACGGGCCTCGGCGTAGGCGTCGGGGTCCGGGTAGGGCGCGGAGCCCATGGCGGGAGGGTGCTCCACCGGTTCCGGGGAGCGCGGCGCGCGGCCCTCGGGGGCGGTGCCGTCCGGCTGCCCGGCCTCCCCGGGGCGGCCCCCTCCGGCACGGCCGGCGTCGGAGCGGCGGTGGCGTCCCATGTCTGGCCTTCCTCTGTCCTGGCCTTCCTCGTGCCGGCGTCCGTGCGCGTCCCCGCGACCCCACGTTCACCATGGCGACGATCACCCTTGCGAACTTCACACCATCGAGTGAGTTTGCTCAAGAGTTCACTGGTCGGGACGGTACCCCATGACGCAAGGGGAGGAAGTGCCCCGAGTGGCACCGGTTGGCTAGGTTGCACTCATGAACGAGGACGTACGACTGGTCGCGTGGGTGCGCGGACAGGTGCAGGGCGTGGGATTCCGCTGGTTCACGCGGGCCAGGGCGCTGGAGCTCGGGGGCCTGAGTGGCTTTGCTCTCAATGTGGCCGACGGGCGGGTCCAGGTGGTCGCGGAGGGTCCCCGGGAGCGCTGCGAGGCACTGCTGGAGTGGCTGCACGGGGACGACACGCCCGGCCGTGTGGACGGCGTCACCGAGATCTGGGACACACCCCGGGGCGGCTACGAGGGCTTCGCCATCCGCTGACCGCGGCCCGGCGGCGGCCTTCGGACGACGGACCGCCGCCGGGCCGCCCGGAGGGAGAACGGGCAGGTGGTTGCCAAGAACGCCGCACCGTGACAGGCTCCGCGGCACGGAACGACCGCCACGCCCCCCGGGCCCCCGAAGCGCCGCCGCAGCGCCGCGCCGGAGCCGCGCGTCCCCCGGGCGGACGCCCGTGCGGGGCGTGATCGTGTTGACCGTCAAACTTTTTGGTGAGACGCTGAAAGCCCCGCGCACCTCCGCTGTTTGGCATGGTCGAAGGCCGGCAAGAACACGCAAGAACTCCAGAGTGCCAAGCACCGCGGGTGCGATCCCTCACGACCCACACCGCTTCGGTCGGTCACTCATTGTGGAGGACCATCCATCATGGCAAAGGCGCTTCTCGGTTACGTCGGCGGCTCCGACCCGCGACTCCTCGCCGAGATGCGACGGCTCCAGCAGCGCGTCCAGGACCTGGAATCGGAACTCGTCCGCATCCAGGCGGAGAACGACGCACTCGCGGCTGCCGCTTCTCACGACAGGATCATGGAGAGCGTTGACGCACACCAGGCGGAGCCTGCGCTCACCTGATCACCGCATCATCCGCACCGCTCCACGACGGCGGCAGCGGCGGGACTCACCTCCCGGTCGCTGAACCGCCGGAGTCGCAAGGGACGCCCCGGCGTCCCTTCTCTTCTTCCCGCCCGTCCTCGGCGCCCCGGCCCGACGGCCCTCCGCCCCCGTGTCGTCCCTCCCTCTCCTCACCGTGATGTGCCCCCCGCGTTCACCGGCGAAACCGCGGCCGTTCACCGGTTCATGGAGTGAGACACCTGCGGACGGTAGAGTCCGGCGGCGTGCACCTGAAGGCCCTGACCCTGCGCGGCTTCAAATCGTTCGCCTCCGCGACGACGCTCCGCTTCGAACCCGGCATCACCTGCGTGGTCGGGCCCAACGGCTCGGGCAAGTCCAACGTCGTCGACGCGCTGAGCTGGGTCATGGGCGAGCAGGGCGCCAAGACCCTGCGCGGCGGCAAGATGGAGGACGTCATCTTCGCCGGCACCACCGGCCGCCCGCCGCTCGGCCGGGCCGAGGTGTCGCTCACCATCGACAACGCCGACGGCGCCCTCCCCATCGAGTACGCCGAGGTCACCATCACGCGGACCATGTTCCGCAACGGCGGCAGCGAGTACCGGATCAACGGCGACACCTGCCGCCTGCTCGACATCCAGGAACTCCTCTCCGACTCCGGCATCGGCCGCGAGATGCACGTCATCGTCGGCCAGGGCCGCCTGGACTCCGTCCTGCACGCCGACCCCACCGGCCGCCGCGCCTTCATCGAGGAGGCCGCCGGCGTCCTCAAGCACCGCAAGCGCAAGGAGAAGGCGCTCCGCAAACTCGACGCCATGCGGGCCAACCTCGCCCGTGTCCAGGACCTCACCGACGAACTCCGGCGCCAGCTCAAACCCCTGGGCCGCCAGGCGGCCGTCGCCCGCCGAGCCGCCGTCATCCAGGCCGATCTGCGCGACGCCCGGTTGCGCCTGCTCGCCGACGACCTCGTCCGGCTGCGCGAGGCCCTGAGCGGCGAGATCGCCGACGAGGCCGCGCTCAGGGAACGCAAGGAGGCCGCCGAACGCGACCTCGCCGCCGCCCTGCGCCGGGAGGCCGACCTGGAGGGCGAGGCGCGCCGCCTCGCCCCCCGCCTCCAGCGCGCCCAGCAGACCTGGTACGAACTCTCCCAACTGGCCGAGCGGGTGCGCGGCACCGTCTCCCTCGCCGACGCCCGGGTGCGCAGCGCCACCTCCGCGCCCCCCGAGGAGCGCACCGGCCGCGACCCCGGGGAACTCGAACGCGAGGCCGCCCGCGTCCGCGAGCAGGAGGCGGAACTCGAGGCCGCCCTGGAGGCCGCCGAACGCGCCCTGGAGGACACCGTCGCCCACCGCGCCGACCTCGAACGCGCCCTCGCCCACGAGGAACGCCGCCTCAAGGACGCCGCCCGCGCCCTCGCCGACCGCCGCGAGGGACTCGCCCGGCTCAGCGGCAGGGCCGCCGCCGCCCGCTCGCGCGCCGCCGCCGCCCAGGCCGAGATCGAACGCCTCGCCGCCGCCCGCGACGAGTCCCGGGAACGGGCCGCCGCCGCCCAGGAGGAGTACGAGACGCTGCGCGCCGAGGTCGACGCCCTCGACGCCGACGACCGTGACCTGGCCGCCCGGCACGAGGCCGCCCGGCAGCGGCTCGCCTCGGCGGAGACCGCCCTCGCCGCCGCCCGGGAGGCCGCCACCGCCGCCGAGCGCGCCCGCGCCGCCACCCGCGCCCGGCACGACGCCCTCGCCCTCGGGCTGCGCCGCAAGGACGGCACCGGGGCACTGCTCGCCGCCCGGGACCGGATCGGCGGCGTGCTCGGCCCCGCCGCCGGGCTCCTCACCGTGGCGCCCGGTCACGAGACCGCCCTCGCCGCCGCCTTCGGCGCCGCCGCCGACGCCCTCGCCGTCACCTCCACCGCTGCCGCCGCCGACGCCCTGCGGCTGCTGCGCAAGCAGGACGCCGGCCGCGCCGCCCTGCTCCTCGCCGGCGGCCCCGACGACCCCGCCGACACCGCCCCGCCCCCGCCCGCCGGGGCCCGGTACGCCGCCGACCTGGTGCGCGCCCCGGCCGACCTGATGCCCGCCGTACGGCGCCTGCTGCGCGGGATCGTCGTCGTCGGCACCCTGGAGGACGCCGAGGAACTGGTCCGCGCCCGCCCCGCGCTGGCCGCCGTCACCGCCGAGGGCGACCTGCTCGGCGCCCACTTCGCCCACGGCGGCTCCGCCGGGGCGCCCAGTCTGCTGGAGGTGCGGGCCTCCGTCGACGAGGCCGCCGCCGAACTGGTCGAACTCGACGTGCGCTGCCGGGAACTGGCCACCGCCCAGGACACGGCCGCCGGGGAGCGCGCCGGGGCCGCCGGGCTCGTCGAGGAACTGGGGGAGCGGCGCCGCACCGCCGACCGGGAGAAGTCCGCCGTCGCCCAGCGCCTCGGGCGGCTCTCCGGGCAGGCGCGCGGCGCGGCCGGGGAGGCCGAGCGGTCCGCCGCCGCGGCCGAACGGGCCCAGGAGGCGCTGGACACCGCCCTGGCGGAGGCCGGGGAACTGGAGGAGCGGCTCGTCGCGGCCGAGGAGATGCCGGTGGAGGAGGAGCCCGACACCGCCGTCCGCGACCGGCTCGCCGCCGACGGCGCCAACGCCCGCCAGACCGAGATGGAGGCCCGCCTCCAGGCCCGTACCCACGAGGAGCGGGTCAAGGCGCTCGCCGGGCGCGCCGACTCCCTCGACCGCGCCGCCCGCGCGGAGCGCGAGGCCCGCGCCCGCGCCGAGCGGCGCCGGGCCCGGCTGCGCCACGAGGCCGCGGTCGCCGGGGCCGTCGCCTCCGGCGCCCGGCAACTGCTGGCGCACATCGAGGTCTCCCTGGTCCGCGCCGGGACGGAGCGCACCGCCGCGGAGACGGCCCGGACCGCGTGCGAGGGCGAACTGGCCACCGCCCGGGCCGCCGCGCGCGATCTCACGGCGCGGCTCGACACCCTGACGGACTCGGTCCACCGCGGCGAGGTGCTCGGCGCCGAGAAGCGGCTGCGCATCGAGCAGCTGGAGACGAGGGCGCTGGAGGAGCTGGGCGTCGAACCGGGGGCGCTGGTGGCCGAGTACGGGCCGCACCGGCCGGTGCCCCCCTCGCCCCCCGCCGAGGGGGAGCGGCTCCCGGACGGTCCGGAGGGCCTCCGCGACCTGCCCCGGCCCTTCGTGCGGGACGAGCAGGAGCGGCGGCTGAGGGCGGCCGAGCGGGCCCATCAGCAGCTCGGCAAGGTCAACCCGCTGGCCCTGGAGGAGTTCGCGGCGCTGGAGGAGCGCCACCAGTTCCTCGGCGAGCAACTGGAGGACCTGCGGAAGACCCGCGCCGACCTGCTCCAGGTCGTCAAGGAGGTCGACGAGCGGGTCGAGCAGGTCTTCGCGGACGCCTTCCGGGACACGGCCCGGGAGTTCGAGGGCGTCTTCGGCCGCCTCTTCCCCGGCGGCGAGGGACGGCTGGTGCTGACCGACCCCGGCGACATGCTCGCCACGGGCGTGGACGTCGAGGCCCGGCCGCCGGGCAAGAAGGTCAAGCGGCTGTCGCTGCTCTCCGGCGGCGAGCGGTCGCTGACCGCCGTGGCCCTGCTGGTGGCCATCTTCAAGGCGCGGCCCAGCCCCTTCTACGTCATGGACGAGGTGGAGGCGGCGCTCGACGACACCAACCTCCAGCGGCTGATCCTGATCATGCGGGAGCTCCAGGAGGTCTCCCAGCTCATCGTGATCACGCACCAGAAGCGGACGATGGAGGTCGCCGACGCGCTCTACGGCGTGTCCATGCAGGGCGACGGCGTCTCGAAGGTCATCAGCCAGCGGCTCCGCTGAGCCCGTCCGACCGTTCCCGTCCGCCCCACGAGGCCGTGCCCGCACTCCCGCCGCACCGACCCCAGCCCCGAGTACGTCCGGTACGAAGTCCCGGGGCCGGCGAGCCGGGAGCACGCACCTGACGCGCGCGGCGGCCCCACCGCCCCACGGGCGACGAGGGCACTGGTCGGACAGGCCCTGGCCGGGCCGGGACCGACGGTGCCGGGACCGTCCGCGACCGGGGCCGGTTCCGGACCGGCCGCCGGGGCCGCCGGTGACCCGCCCGGGGCACTCCGCGGCCGGGTGCGGGCGGGGCGGGTGCCCCAGGCCCGTGGGGCGGGTGTCCGGGGCCCGTGGGGCGGGAGTTCATCCGTCGGGCGCGACGGCCGTTCCGTCCGGAGCGCCCCGCCTCCGGGCCCCGTCCGGGGTGCTCCGTCCCCGGGTCCCGACATGAGTTCCGGAAGTCGGGACAGGAGTGGTGAGGCGTCTCGACGCAGAAAACTGGAGGGCCTTCGTCCTTTTGACTTCGGAATGTGAAGGCATAGTCTCTGCAACGTTGTTTTTGTCCGGAATGTCCTTTCGGGTTCCGGGAGGACGGACCGTCCGGCAGCGTTGCCGGCAGTCGGAGGAGTACACGTGGCCAACGCGCCTCAGACACCCGGTCCAGCCGCCCGGACGGCCCATCCCGACCACCTCGGGCACGTCATCTTCATCGCGGCGGCGGCCGCGATGGGCGGCTTCCTCTTCGGCTACGACAGCTCCGTCATCAACGGCGCGGTCGAGGCCGTCCGGGACCGCTACGACGTGGGCTCCGCCCTGCTGGCCCAGGTCATCGCCATCGCGCTGATCGGCTGCGCGGTCGGCGCCGCCACCGCCGGGCGGATCGCGGACCGCATCGGCCGCATCCGCTGCATGCAGATCGCCGCGGTGCTCTTCACCGCGAGCGCCGTCGGCTCGGCCCTGCCCTTCGCGCTGTGGGACCTCGCCATGTGGCGGATCATCGGCGGCTTCGCCATCGGCATGGCCTCGGTGATCGGCCCCGCCTACATCGCGGAGGTCTCGCCGCCCGCCTACCGGGGCCGGCTCGGCTCCTTCCAGCAGGCCGCGATCGTCGTCGGCATCGCCGTGTCGCAGCTCGTCAACTGGGGTCTGCTGAACGCCGCCGGGGGCGACCAGCGCGGCCGGCTGATGGGGCTGGAGGCCTGGCAGGTCATGCTCGGGGTGATGGTCGTCCCGGCCGTCCTGTACGGGCTGCTGTCCTTCGCCATCCCCGAGTCGCCCCGCTTCCTGGTCTCCGTCGGCAAGCGGGAGCGGGCCCGGAGGATCCTCGCCGAGGTAGAGGGCGAGCACATCGACTTCGACGCCCGGATCGCGGAGATCGAGCACGCCATGCGGCGCGAGGAGAAGTCGAGCTTCAAGGACCTGCGCGGCGGGAACCACTTCTTCAAGCCGATCGTCTGGGTCGGCATCGGCCTCTCCGCCTTCCAGCAGCTCGTCGGCATCAACGTGGCGTTCTACTACTCGTCGACGCTGTGGCAGTCGGTCGGCATCGACCCGACGGACTCCTTCTTCTACTCGTTCACCACCTCGATCATCAACATCATCGGCACCGTGATCGCGATGATCTTCGTGGACCGCATCGGCCGCAAGCCGCTCGCCCTGATCGGCTCGGTCGGCATGGTGATCGGCCTCTCCATGGAGGCCTGGGCCTTCTCCTACGACCTGGTCGACGGAAAGCTCCCGGCCACCCAGGGCTGGGTCGCGCTGGTCGCCGCCCACTGGTTCGTGCTCTTCTTCGCCCTCTCCTGGGGCGTCGTGGTCTGGGTCTTCCTCGGCGAGATGTTCCCCAACCGCATCCGCGCCGCCGCACTGGGCGTGGCCGCCTCGGCGCAGTGGATCGCCAACTGGGCCATCACCGCGAGCTTCCCGTCGCTGGCCGACTGGAACCTGTCCGGCACGTACGTGATCTACACCTGCTTCGCGGCGCTCTCCATCCCGTTCGTCCTGAAGTTCGTCAAGGAGACGAAGGGCAAGGCCCTGGAGGAGATGGGCTGACGGCGGCGGACCGCGCGGCCGGGCCCGCGCGCGGGGCCCGCCCGCCGGGGCCCGCCCGCAGGGGCCGGACGGCCGCGGGGGCGGTCCCGGCCCCCGTGCCGCGCCGGTGCGCGGCGCCGTCCCGGTGCCCCGCCGCTCCCGGGAGGCACCGCGAAGGGGTCGTGCCGGAAGGCCATGGCTGATACTGGACGAGTTATGGACATCGTCATCCTTGCTGTAGTCATCGCCGTGGTGGTGATCGGCGCGCTCGGCGGGCTGGTGGTGGGCAGCCGCCGCAGGAAGCAGTTGCCTCCGCCGCCCTCGACGCCCGACATCACCGCCCCTCCGGCCGAGCCGCACGTCGGCGACGAGGCCGAGAAGCCCCGCGACGAACCGCGCCGGACGATAGAGGAGGTCGACCTCCCGGACGGCGGCGGCGCCCCCGCCACCGTCGAGGAGCCGCCCGTCGTCGAAGAGCTCGAGGTCCCTCCGGTCGAGGTTCCCGAGCCCACCGCCGGCCGTCTGGTCCGGCTCCGTGCCCGCCTCTCCCGTTCGCAGAACGCGCTCGGCAAGGGCCTGCTGACCCTGCTCTCCCGCGAGCACCTCGACGAGGACACCTGGGAGGAGGTCGAGGAGACGCTGCTCATCGCCGACGTCGGCGTGCAGCCGACCCAGGAACTGGTCGAGCGGCTGCGCGAGCGGGTCCGGGTGCTGGGCACCCGCACCCCCGCCGAGCTGCGCGGCCTGCTGCGCGAGGAGCTGCTCACGCTGGTCGACCCCGCCATGGACCGGGAGGTGAAGACCGAACCGGGCGGCAGCCGCCCCGGCGTCGTGATGGTCGTCGGCGTCAACGGCACCGGCAAGACCACCACCACGGGCAAGCTGGCCCGGGTCCTGGTCGCGGACGGCCGCGCGGTGGTCCTCGGTGCCGCCGACACCTTCCGTGCCGCCGCCGCCGACCAGCTCCAGACCTGGGGCGAGCGGGTCGGCGCCCACATCGTGCGCGGTCCCGAGGGCGGCGACCCGGCCTCCGTCGCCTTCGACGCGGTCAAGGAGGGCAAGGAGACCGGCGCCGACGTCGTGCTCATCGACACCGCCGGGCGCCTGCACACCAAGACCGGGCTCATGGACGAGCTGGGCAAGGTCAAGCGGGTCGTGGAGAAGCAGGCCCCGCTGGACGAGGTGCTCCTCGTGCTCGACGCCACCACCGGCCAGAACGGTCTGATCCAGGCCCGGGTCTTCGCCGAGGTCGTCAACATCACCGGCATCGTCCTCACCAAGCTGGACGGCACCGCCAAGGGCGGCATCGTGATCGCCGTCCAGCGCGAGCTGGGCGTGCCGGTCAAGCTGATCGGGCTGGGAGAGGGCCCGGACGACCTGGCCCCGTTCGAACCGGAGGCCTTCGTCGACGCCCTCATCGGCGACTGACCCCATCCGTCCCGGAGCGCCCGCCCCCACCGGGGGGCGGGCGCTCCGCCGTTCAGGCCCGGGAGCGGTGGGCCACGTAGGCCAGGGCGCCGAGCAGCAGCGGGGCCGCCGGGGGACGGGCCGCGGAGTCCAGGGACGGCGGGCGCAGCCAGCGGGCGGGGCCCCGGCCGCCGCGGTCGGACGGCGGGGCGGTGATCCAGCTCCCGGGGCCCAGCCCGTGCAGGTCGAGGGCGGCCCGGTCGTCCCAGCCCATCCGGTAGAGCAGCCGGGGCAGCCCGTCGGCGGAGCCCGGGGCGACGAAGAACTGGGCGCGGCCCTGCGGGGTGACCACCACCGGGCCCAGCGGCACACCCAGCCGCTCCAGCCGCGTCAGCGCCCGGCGCCCGGCGGCCTCCGCCACCTCGATCACGTCGAAGGCCCGCCCCACCGGCAGCATCACCGCTGCCCCCGGGAACCGGGTCCAGGCCGCGCACGCCTCGTCCAGCGTCGCCCCCGCGGGGATCTCCGGCGCGAAGACCAGCGGATGGGCGCCCGGCTCGGCGCAGTCGGCCCGGCCGCAGGAGCACCGGCCGCCGGCGGCCCGCGCGCCCGGCACCACGTCCCAGCCCCACAGCCCGGTGAACTCCGCCACCGCCGTGCACTCGGGGGTCACCGCGCGCCCCCGCCGGCGGGTGCCGGACCGGAGATCGCGGATGCCCCGCCCACTGCCGATGCTGCCGATCGTGAAGCCCATGCCCCCTCCAACGGGTCCGGCGTACCGGCGGTTACGCAGCAGACGTCACATGTGACGCTCTGTTCCTACCTCCCCGGTGCGGTGCGGTTCAGGCAGCGCGTTGAAGCTCCACCGGGTGTGTGCGCCGTGGTGTGCGCCCCGATGTGCATCCGTGCACCGCTCGCGGGTTGATCACTGTCAAGTCAATCGCGTGGAGGTCGGCGGGAGTTCATTCGAAGGGGTGGCGAATGGTGGCGTTTCGGAGTTCGCCATGGCCGGACGGGTGATCGTAGGATTACTTTGTGTGCATGATGCCTCGGGGCACATGCAGGTAGGCGTATGCCGCGGGCAACCCGACATTCCGTTCGGGGGGTGACACACACCGGACGAACGGTCACCGCCACCGGCATTCTGGTAAGGCTTGGCGCACTCGGCGTACAGGTGGTCTCAGGGATGGGGGCGTTCCAGTGAGCGGCAACGGCGGAAGCGGTACGGGCGCGGGCAGCGCCGCGCCCTCCGGGAAGCGCCCCAACGAGCTGCTCACCTCCTGGTTCGCGCGCAGCGGCTGGTCCAAGGGCGAGCTGGCCCGCCAGGTCAACCGCCGGGCCCGCGGGCTCGGCGCCAACCACATCTCCACCGACACCTCCCGCGTGCGCCGCTGGCTCGACGGGGAGAACCCGCGCGAGCCCATCCCCGGCATCCTCTCCGAGCTGTTCTCCGAGCGCTTCGGCGTCGTGGTCTCCGTCGAGGACCTCGGTCTGCGCGCCTCCCGCCCCGTCCCCTCCGCCACCGGCGTCGACCTGCCCTGGACGGGGCCGCAGACCGTCGCCCTGCTCAGCGAGTTCTCCCGCAGCGACCTCATGCTGGCCCGGCGCGGCTTCCTCGGCTCCTCGCTGGCCCTGTCCGCCGGACCCGGCCTCATCGAGCCCATGCAGCGCTGGCTGGTCCCCTCGCCGCCCGCGCCGGCCGAGCCCGACCCCGCGCCCGCCTCCCGCTCCCGCGGCCGGCTCTCCGGCCCCGAGCTGGAGCTGCTGGAGTCCACCGCTGTGATGTTCCGCCGCTGGGACGCCCAGTGCGGCGGCGGACTGCGCCGCAAGGCCGTCGTCGGCCAGCTCCACGAGGTGACCGACCTGCTCCAGGAACCGCACAGCGGGACCACCCGCGCCAAGCTGTTCAAGGTCGCCGCCGAGCTGGCCGAGCTGGCAGGCTGGATGTCGTACGACGTGGGGCTCCAGCCCACCGCGCAGAAGTACTTCGTGCTCGCCCTGCACGCCGCCAAGGAGGCGGGGGACCGGCCGCTCGGCTCGTACATCCTCTCCAGCATGAGCCGCCAGATGATCCACCTCGGGCGGCCCGACGACGCCCTGGAGCTGATCCACCTCGCCCAGTACGGCAGCCGCGACTGCGCCGGGCCCCGCACCCAGGCGATGCTCTACGCCATGGAGGCCCGCGCCTACGCCAACATGGGCCGCCCCGGCCGCTGCAAGCGCGCCGTGCGCATGGCGGAGGACACCTTCGCCGACGCCGACGACGCCTTCGAGCCCGAGCCCGACTGGATCCGCTTCTTCTCCGAGGCCGAACTGCACGGCGAGAACAGCCACTCCTTCCGCGACCTCGCCTACGTCGCCGGCCGCAGCCCCGCCTACGCCTCCCTGGCCGAGCCCCTGATGCGGCGCGCCGTCGACCTGTTCTCCCGGGACGAGGAGCACCAGCGCTCGTACGCGCTCAACCTGATCGGCATGGCCACGGTGCACCTGCTGCGCCGGGAGCCCGAGGAGAGCGCCGCCCTGGCCACCGAGGCCCTGCGGATCGCCAAGAAGGTCCGCTCCGAACGCGTCACCACCCGCATCCGCAAGACCGTCGACACCGCCGCACGCGACTTCGGCGACCTGGGCGAGGTCGTCGACCTCACCGAGCGGCTCGCCGTCGAACTGCCGGAGACCGCCGAAGCGGTCTGACCCCACCAGCCCCGGCCGCGGCCGGACCTCCCGGAACAGCCCGACTCGGCTCCCCCATGCCAGGTCACTCGGAGGCCGCCGCGGCCGGTTCCCCGTCCGCACCCGGTCGGCGCCGCGCCCCCGCGGCCCCGGCCCCGCCCCGTCCGCCGTCCCGGTCCAGGGCCGCCCCCGTCCCCGGCCGCCCTCCGCCCGCGGCCGTCCCCGTGTGTTCACCGGGGCGAAACACGGGCGCCGCACCCGTCACCGGCGGGAAACACCCGGAGCCGCGGACGGAAACCGGGCCGCGTCACGCTCGTCCCGTAGCGGCCCCACCGCCCCCTCGCCGGGGCCCGCCCCGGGGGCCGTACCGACGACGAGGAGACGCCGATGACCTCAGCCGCCCTGTTCGCCGCGGAACCGCGGCTCTCCGCCGCCAACACCGGGTTCCTGCTCCTCTGCTCCGCCCTGGTGATGCTCATGACCCCGGCCCTGGCCCTCTTCTACGGGGGCATGGTCCGCGCCAGGAGCACGCTGAACATGCTGATGATGAACTTCGTCGGCCTCGGCGTCGTCAGCGTGCTGTGGGTGCTCTACGGCTTCTCCCTGGCCTTCGGCCCCGACACCGGGTCCCTGATCGGCTGGAACCCCGAGTGGCTCGGCCTCTCCGGCATCGCCCCGGGGGAGCTGTGGGACGGGGGGAACGTGCCCGTCCTCGCCTTCCTCGTCTTCCAGCTCATGTTCGCCGTCCTCACCCCCGCCCTGATCAGCGGCGCCCTCGCGGACCGGGTCCGGTTCGGGGCCTGGACCCTCTTCGTCGCCCTGTGGGCCACCGCCGTGTACTTCCCCGTCGCCCACTGGGTCTGGGGGGCCGGGGGCTGGGCCCGCGAACTCGGCGTGATCGACTTCGCCGGAGGCACCGCCGTGCACATCAACGCCGGGGCCGCCGCGCTCGCCGTGGTCCTCGTCGTCGGCCGCCGGGCCGGGTTCCCCGCGCGGTCCGCCCGCCCGCACAGCCTCCCGCTGGTCATGCTGGGCACCGGCCTGCTCTGGTTCGGCTGGTTCGGCTTCAACGCCGGGTCGGGGCTCGGCAACGACGACGGCGTCGGCGCCCTGATGACCGTCAACACCCAGGTCGCCACCGGCGCCGCCATGCTGGCCTGGCTCGCCCACGACCGGATCCGCCACGGCGCCTGCACCAGCCTCGGCGCCGCCTCCGGTGCCGTCGCCGGGCTCGTGGCGATCACCCCGGCGGGGGGCGCGGTCTCCCCGCTCGGCGCGCTCGCCGTCGGCGCCGCCGCCGGGGTGCTGTGCGCCATGGCCGTCGGCCTCAAGCACCGTTTCGGCTACGACGACTCCCTCGACGTGGTCGGCGTCCATCTCGTCGGCGGGATCGTCGGCTCCCTGCTCGTCGGCCTGCTGGCCACCGGCGAGGGGCAGTCCGCCGCCACCGGGCTCCTCCACGGCGGCGGGGCCGGGCAGCTCTGGAAGCAGTGCGCCGGGGTCCTGGGCGTCCTCGCCTACTCCCTGGCGGCCTCCGCCGCCCTCGCCCTGCTGCTGGACCGCACCATCGGGATGCGGGTCCCGGCGGAGACCGAGGCCACGGGTCTCGACCGGGCCGAACACGCCGAGGACGCCTATGACTTCGAGGGCGCGGACACTCCTGCGGCCCGTCCCGCCGTCCGTCCCGGGGCCCGGCCCACCGCCCCGGTGACGGCCGCGGCCCCCGCGCCGGAACCGGCGGGCAGACCGGCCGGCGGCTGACCCGGCCTCCGCCCGGGGCCCGTGCTCCCGGGCGGCGGCGGGGCCGGCGGGGCGCCCGCGGCGCCGGCCGCGGGCCCCGGCGGCCACCGGGGTCACCGGGCGGGGAGGATTTGCTCGCCGGGACGGATACCCTGGAGGGCAGCCCAGAACGCCCCCGACTCCGAGGACCGACGCCGCCGTGTTCGATACTCTTTCCGACCGCCTCTCAGCGACGTTCAAGAACCTGCGTGGCAAGGGACGGCTGTCCGAAGCGGACATCGACGCCACGGCGCGCGACATCCGGGTCGCCCTCCTGGAAGCGGACGTGGCCCTGCCGGTCGTCCGCACCTTCATCCGGAGCGTCAAGGAGAGGGCGCTGGGCTCGGAGGTCTCCAAGGCCCTCAACCCCGCCCAGCAGTTCGTCAAGATCGTCAATGACGAGCTGACCGGCATCCTCGGCGGCGAGACCCGACGGCTGCGCTTCGCCAAGCAGCCCCCCACCGTGATCATGCTCGCGGGCCTCCAGGGCGCGGGCAAGACCACCCTCGCGGGCAAGCTCGGCAAGTGGCTCAAGGACCAGGGCCACTCCCCGCTGCTGGTCGCCTGCGACCTCCAGCGCCCCAACGCCGTCAACCAGCTCAGCGTCGTCGCCGAGCGCGCCGGCGTCGCCGTCTACGCCCCCGAGCCGGGCAACGGCGTGGGCGACCCGGTGAAGGTCGCCGAGGACTCCGTCGAGTTCGCGAAGTCCCGGGTCCACGACATCGTCATCGTCGACACCGCCGGCCGCCTCGGCATCGACCAGGAGCTGATGCGGCAGGCCGCCGACATCCGCGACGCGGTCCGCCCCGACGAGATCCTCTTCGTCGTCGACGCCATGATCGGCCAGGACGCCGTCAACACCGCCGAGGCCTTCCGCGACGGCGTCGGCTTCGACGGCGTGGTGCTCTCCAAGCTCGACGGCGACGCCCGCGGCGGTGCCGCCCTGTCGATCGCCTCGGTCACCGGCAAGCCGATCATGTTCGCCTCCAACGGCGAGAAGCTCGACGACTTCGACGCCTTCCACCCGGACCGGATGGCCTCCCGCATCCTCGACATGGGCGACCTGCTCACCCTGATCGAGCAGGCGGAGAAGACGTTCAGCCAGGAAGAGGCCGAGAAGATGGCCTCCAAGCTGGCGTCCAAGAAGGGCCAGGACTTCACCCTGGACGACTTCCTGGCCCAGATGGAGCAGGTCAGGAAGATGGGCAGCATCTCCAAGCTGCTCGGCATGCTGCCCGGCATGGGCCAGATCAAGGACCAGATCAGCAACCTCGACGAGCGGGACGTCGACCGCACCGCCGCGATCATCAAGTCGATGACCCCGGGCGAGCGCCAGGACCCGACGATCATCAACGGCTCCCGCCGCGCCCGTATCGCCAAGGGCTCCGGCGTCGAGGTCAGCGCCGTGAAGTCGCTGGTCGAGCGGTTCTTCGAGGCCCGCAAGATGATGTCCCGGATGGCCCAGGGCGGCGGCATGCCCGGGATGCCGGGGATGCCGGGCATGGGCGGCGGTCCGGGCAGGACGAAGAAGCAGCCCAAGAAGGCCAAGGGCAAGCAGCGCTCCGGCAACCCGATGAAGCGCAAGCAGCAGGAGCAGGAGGAGGCCGCCCGCCGCGCCGCCGCCGCCCAGTCCGGCGGTGCGCTCGGCCTGCCGCAGCAGGGCGGCCAGGACTTCGAGCTGCCGGACGAGTTCAAGAAGTTCATGGGCTGACGGTTCACCCGCCGTCGTCCGCACTCCGTACGCCCCTGGGGGCGCCCCTTCTCCGCGGGGGGCGCCCCCAGGGGCGTACGCGGTGAACGGGAGCGGGCCCCGCCGTCAGGGGGCGCGGTGGTCCGGGCTTCCCGGGAGGGCGGACCCGCCGCGTCCGGGCTTCCCGGGAAGGCGGCGGGCCTGGAGCCGCCCCCGGGGCGTCCACGCGCATGCCGGTGGGTCTTTCCTGTCGTACCGTCCGGATATGACCAACCCCTCCCCGCCGCGCAAGGCCGCCGAGCCGCCCTGGCGCACCGAGGGCACGCCCGACGAACCGCCGAAGCCCCCGCCCGGCGGCGGACGGCGGATGCGCGGCGGCTGGTGGAGCCTGGTCATCGCCGCCCTGGCCGTCTACCTGCTCGCCAACCTCGTCCTCTCCTTCTTCAATGAGGGCGGCGAACCGACCATCTCCTACACGGAGTTCAGCAAGCAGGTCGACGAGGGCAACGTCAGCCGGATCTACGCCAAGGGCGACGCCATCCAGGGCCAGCTCAAGAAGGCCCGGGACCGGCCCGGCGGCGACGGCACCTACACCAAGTTCCGGACCGAGCGGCCGACCTTCGCCGACGACCGGCTCTGGGAGGAGCTGACCCGGCACCGCGTCACCGTCACGGCCGAACCCGTCGTCCAGCACCGCAGCTTCCTCTCCAACCTGCTGATCTCGCTGGCCCCGATGCTGCTCCTGGTCGTCCTGTGGATCTTCATCGCCCGGCGGATGAGCCGTGCCATGGGAGGCGGAGCGGGCGGCATGCTCGGCCGCAAGGCCCCGCCCAGGCCGGTCGAGCTGGAGCCGGGGAAACCGCGCACCACCTTCGCCGACGTGGCCGGGATCGACGAGGTCGAGGGCGAGCTGAACGACGTCGTCGACTTCCTGAAGAACCCCGACGC
Organism: Streptomyces sp. SID8352; assembly: GCF_009862265.1. Classification (GTDB taxonomy): domain Bacteria; phylum Actinomycetota; class Actinomycetes; order Streptomycetales; family Streptomycetaceae; genus Streptomyces. The sequence goes on from NZ_WWGX01000027.1 coordinate 78,598, forward strand.
CTACCGCCGCATGGGCGCCAAGATGCCCCGGGGCGTCCTGCTCACCGGCCCGCCCGGCACCGGCAAGACCCTGCTGGCCCGTGCCGTCGCCGGGGAGGCGGGAGTGCCGTTCTTCTCGGCCTCCGCCTCCGAGTTCATCGAGATGATCGTGGGCGTGGGCGCCTCCCGGGTGCGGGAGCTGTTCGCCGAGGCCCGCAAGGTGGCGCCGTCGATCATCTTCATCGACGAGATCGACACCATCGGCCGGGCCCGCGGCGGCGGCTCCGGCATGGGCGGCCACGACGAGCGCGAACAGACCCTCAACCAGATCCTCACCGAGATGGACGGCTTCTCCGGCTCGGAGGGCGTCGTGGTCATCGCCGCCACCAACCGCGCCGACATCCTGGACCCCGCGCTGACCCGCCCCGGCCGCTTCGACCGGGTCGTCACCGTCTCGCCCCCGGACCGCGACGGCCGGGAGGCCATCCTCGCCATCCACACCCGCGAGATCCCCCTCGCCCCCGACGTCGACCTCGCCCAGGTCGCCCGCACCACCCCGGGCATGACCGGCGCCGAACTGGCCAACCTCGCCAACGAGGCCGCCCTCCTCGCGGTCAAGCGGAATCAGGACCGGGTGACCCAGGGCGACCTGTCCGAGGCCCTGGAGAAGGTGCAGCTCGGCGCCGAACGGCCGCTGGTGATGCCGCTGGAGGAGCGCAGGCGCACCGCCTACCACGAGAGCGGCCACGCCCTGCTCGGCATGCTCCAGCCGGGCGCCGACCCCGTCCGCAAGATCACCATCGTGCCGCGCGGCCGGGCGCTCGGCGTGACGCTCTCCACACCGGACGCCGACAAGTACGCGTACACGGAGGAGTACCTGCGCGGCCGGATCATCGGCGCCCTCGGCGGGATGGCCGCGGAGCACGTGGTGTACGACGTGATCACCACCGGCTCGGAGAGCGATCTGGAGCAGGTCACCGGCATCGCCCGCGGCATGGTCGGCCGCTGGGGCATGAGCGCGCGGGTCGGCAGGCTCTCCGCCCTCCCCGGCGACGCCCAGCAGGCGTACGGGCTGGCGGCGGCCCCGGCCACCCTCGACGCCATCGACGGCGAGATGCGCCGGGTGGTCGACGAGTGCTACGCGGAGGCCGTGCGCAAGCTGCGCGAGCACCGCGCCCGCCTCGACGCGCTGGCCGAGGCGCTGCTGGCCGACGAGACGCTGGACGAGGCGGACGCCTACCGGATCGCCGGGGTGCCCCGGCTCGCGAAGGAGGACCCGGGGGAGTGACCGGCGTCCCGGTGGCGGAGACCGCCGTCGGCGGGGTCGGCGGGGGTGGCCGGGTGGTCGTGCCGGGGCCCGCGCGCACCCCCGTGCCCACGATCCCCGGCCCGGCCGGGACCCCGGCTCAGCCCTGCGGGAAGGTCCAGACGAAGGGGCTCCCGCCCTCGTCCGACCAGTGGACCTCGATGCTCCCGGCGTCCGCCGGGACGAGGTACGCCGCGCAGAAGACATGGCTCTCGCCCCGTCCCCAGCCCGTCACCCCGTAGGGGTCCTCGCAGCCCGGGGCGGATTCGGGGGCACCGGCGAGGAGGCCGCCGCGCACCCCGTCGGCGAACACGGCGGTGGTGTCCCGCACCGCGGCGACGCCGGTGAGCGGCGGCCCGGAACGGTGGGTGTAGCGGACGTACGCCACCGCGAGCACCCTGCCCCGGGCGTCGGCGGGATCGGCCACCGCCTCCGCCGCGGCGGCCGGGGCGCTCACCTCGACCCGCTGGGCCAGGACCTGGTAGGCGACCCGCCCAGGCGCCTCGACGACGGCGCCGGTCACGCTCTCGCCCTGGGCCGGGCGGCCCCCGGAGGCCGGGGGCGGGGCCTCCTGGGCCGACACCCGCGCGTCGCCGGTGCCCCGCGCGCCGTCGTCCCCGCCGCCGCAGGCGCTCAGGGCCAGGGCCAGGGCCATGGCGAGGGCGGCGGGCGCGGCGCGTCGCGGCGCGGTCGGGTGGTGCGGCACGGCGGCTCCTGTGTGCGGATGTGTCCTGCCCGGGACGGTGGATCACCTTAGAGGAAGGGCCGGGACGACGGCGCTCCACCGGGACGACGGCGCTGCGCCGGGACGACGGCGCTGCGCCGGGACGACGGCGCTGCGCCGGGACGACGGCGCTGCGCCGGGGGAACGGCGGCGGAACCGGCCCCGGCCGCACCCGGCCGCCCTGGAGGCACCGTCCGGCGCCCCGCGGTCGAGGCGGAATCCCTCTTTCCGGAAATACGGGGAGGACCCGGTGCCGGACACCGGGGGCGCACCGGGTAACGTCGCAGGAACCGTTTCCGCAGCCGCATCGTCCCACGGGCGGGAGGCCGTCACCGGCCGGCCGGCGGCGGGCCCCGGAACCGGCCGGGCCCGGTGCGCGGATCCGGCCGGCGTGTGGCCGAAAGCCCCCTTGCGCCCCCGGCGTACTTCGCGCCCCGGCGTGCGAACGGGTGGGACGCACCGGCGCCTACGTCTCGATACGCACCGGCTTGCCACGAGCTGCGCCGCTTCTCCGCAGATCAGCGCACCCGCCCGCGTCGTGACCCAACATGGGTAACTGACGGGTACGGGTAAATTATTTGGGATGCCCGGAATAGGAACACAGGGGCACCCCGGCTCGTTGTCATTACGTGAGCACGACACCACCTGTACTCGCCGCAGAGCTGGCGCAGGCGTGGGCCGACATTCAGCGGCACCACACCGAGCTGCCCGATCTTGCCGCCCCCGAGTCCCTGATCGGGGAGTCGTCGTCCGCCTGCGGGCACGAACTCTCCTTCGAACGACTGCTCCATGAGGCAGTCCACGGCATCGCCGCCGCCCGCGGAGTGCGTGACACCTCCCGCGCCGGCCGCTACCACAACCGACGCTTCCTCGCGATCGCCGAGGAGCTGGGCCTGGACCATCCCGAGGAGCCGCATCCCAGCAGCGGCTTCTCGCTGGTCACCCTCAGTTCCGAAGCGAAGCGCCGCTACCGCCCGACGATCGAGCGCCTCCAGCGCGCGCTCAAGGCCCACTCCGCGGCCACCGCGGCCGACTCGGCCCGCAGCTTCCGCGGTCCGGCCGCCCGCCACGGCTCCTCCGGCGGCGGGGTCCGGGTGAAGGCGGTCTGCGACTGTGGCCGCAACGTGCGGGTCGTCCCGTCGGTCCTCGCCCAGGCGCCCATCGTGTGCGGCGGGTGCGGCAAGCCGTTCCGCATCCCGGAGGTGGTCGGCGCCGGGGTGGGCTGACGATCCGGCTGCTCGTGGCAGCCGGATCGCGGTGTCTCCGGCCCGAGCGGCGCCCGGAAGGCCCGAAGCGGCCCCCGGGTGCCGCTTCCCCCTGCCCGGAGCCCCGGCCGGGGCGACCCTTCGGGTGTGGCACAATGGCTAGCTGTACTCGACAGTCGCACAGGACCCCTCTCTCCTCCGGCTGACGCGTCCGTCGGGCACTCGGGTACCGCAACCCCACGCGGCCCATCCGCCGTGCCCAATCACGTCAAACCAGGAGAATCCACTCCCGTGGCAGTCAAGATCAAGCTGAAGCGTCTGGGCAAGATCCGTTCGCCCCACTACCGCATCGTCGTCGCCGACTCCCGTACCCGCCGTGACGGCCGGGCCATCGAGGAGATCGGCAAGTACCACCCGACGTACAACCCGTCGGTGATGGAGGTCGACGCGGACCGCGTGGCGTACTGGCTCCGTGTCGGCGCCCAGCCCACCGAGCCCGTCCTCGCCATCCTGAAGAAGACCGGCGACTGGCAGAAGTTCAAGGGCGAGCCCGCCCCCGCGCCGCTGCTCCAGCGCGCCGAGAAGCCGGCCCGTCCGTCCTTCGAGGCGCTCGGCGGCGACGCCGACGGCAAGGGCGAGGCCATCACCCAGAAGAAGAAGGCCGACAAGAAGGACGAGGCCGCCGCCGAGTCCGCCGCGTCTGAGTCGACCGAGGCCTGAGCGTGCTTGAGGAGGCTCTGGAGCACCTCGTGAAAGGCATCGTCGACAACCCCGACGATGTGCAGGTCGCCTCGCGCAACCTGCGCCGCGGGCGTGTGCTGGAGGTCCGGGTCCACCCGGACGACCTCGGCAAGGTGATCGGCCGCAACGGCCGCACCGCACGCGCTCTGCGCACCGTCGTGGGTGCGATCGGCGGACGCGGCATCCGGGTCGACCTCGTCGACGTGGACCACGTCCGCTGACGCTTCGCACCGCAGCACCGGCTCGGGCCGGGGAGGGCCACAGGGCCGTCCCCGGCCCGCAGTCGTACGACAGGAGAGCAAGCACAGTGCAGCTGGTAGTAGCGCGCATCGGCCGTGCCCACGGCATCAGGGGCGAGGTGACCGTCGAGGTCCGCACCGACGAACCGGAGCTGCGGCTCGGCCCCGGCGCCGTCCTGGCCACCGACCCCGCCTCCGCCGGGCCGCTGACCATCGAGACCGGCCGGGTGCACAGCGGCCGGCTCCTGCTGCGCTTCGCGGGCGTCCACGACCGCACCGGCGCCGAGGCGCTGCGCAACATCCTCCTCATCGCCGACGTCGACCCCGACGAGCGGCCCGAGGACGAGGACGAGTACTACGACCACCAGCTCATGGACCTCGACGTGGTGACCGCGGACGGCACCGAGGTCGGCCGGATCACCGAGATCTCCCACCTGCCCTCCCAGGACCTCTTCGTGGTGGAGCGGCCCGACGGCAGCGAGGTCTACGTGCCGTTCGTCTCCGAGATCGTCACCGCCATCGACCTCGAGGCCCAGCGCGCCGTCATCGACCCGCCGCCCGGCCTGATCGACGACCGCGCCGAGATCGCCTCCGCGCGGGCACCGGGGGGACCGGGGGAGCGGGCGGCGGCGGACGCGCCGGAGGGTCCGGACGGACCGGAGGGTCCGGGGGAGCCGGGCGGGGCCGGGACGCCGGGTGGGTCGGAGGCGCGGGCGTAATGCGGCTCGACGTCGTCACGATCTTCCCCGAGTACCTCGAACCGCTGAACGTCTCCCTCGTCGGCAAGGCCCGCGCCCGCGGCCGGCTCGACGTCCGGGTGCACGACCTGCGCGCATGGACCCACGACCGGCACAACACCGTCGACGACACCCCGTACGGCGGCGGCCCCGGCATGGTCATGAAGACCGGGCCCTGGGGCGAGGCCCTCGACACCGTCCTCGCCGACGGCTACGAGACGGGCACCGGCGGACCCGCCCTCGTCGTCCCCACCCCCAGCGGGCGCCCCTTCACCCAGGAACTCGCCCTCCACCTCTCCGGGCACCCCTGGCTGATCTTCACCCCGGCCCGCTACGAGGGCATCGACCGCCGGGTCGTCGACGAGTACGCCACCCGGATGCCCGTGTACGAGGTCTCCATCGGCGACTACGTCCTCGCCGGCGGCGAGGCGGCCGTCCTGGTCATCACCGAGGCCGTGGCCCGGCTGCTGCCCGGCGTCCTCGGCAACGCCGAGTCCCACCGGGACGACTCCTTCGCCCCCGGCGCCATGGCCGGCCTCTTGGAGGGGCCCGTCTACACCAAGCCGCCCGTGTGGCGCGACCGGGACATCCCCGAGGTGCTGCTCAGCGGCCACCACGGCAGGATCGCCCGCTGGCGCCGCGACGAGACCCTGCGCCGCACCACCGCCAACCGGCCCGACCTGATCGAGCGCTGCGCCCCCGGCACGCTCGACAAGAAGGACCGCGAGATGCTCTCGATCCTGGGCTGGAGCCCCGACCCGGACGGGGAGCCCTACGGCCGATTTTGGCGCAGGACCGACGGCGTGGAAGAATAGGCCGCTGTTGTGTGCCGGTCCGGCGTGCGCCCCTGCCACGGGGGGAGACGACGTCCGCCCCGATCCGCACAGCACATCCGACCGTATGACTAGTTTCCGTTGATGACCCGTGGCATCAGCGAGGAAAGCAGAAGACATGTCCCACCTGCTCGACACCGTCGACGCCGCGTCGCTGCGCAGCGACGTCCCGGCCTTCCGCCCCGGCGACACCGTCAACGTGCACGTCCGCGTCATCGAGGGCAACCGCTCCCGTGTGCAGCAGTTCAAGGGCGTCGTGATCCGCCGCCAGGGCTCCGGCGTCCGTGAGACCTTCACGGTCCGCAAGGTCTCCTTCTCCGTCGGCGTCGAGCGCACCTTCCCGGTGCACACCCCGATCGTCGAGAAGATCGAGCTGGTCACCCGCGGTGACGTCCGCCGCGCCAAGCTCTACTACCTGCGCGAGCTGCGCGGCAAGGCCGCGAAGATCAAGGAGAAGCGCGAGAGCTGAGCGCGCCGGAGCGTCCGGTTCGGGGCCCGATAGCATCTGGCCCCGATGGACACCGAAGCACAGCACACGGAGCGCAACCGCTCCTCCCGCCCCGTCCCGGCCGAGCACCGCTCGGACCCGGGGGGCCCGGAGGAGCGGTCGCGCTCCGCGTTCTCCGGCCGGATCCGGGAATGGGTGCCCGGCGGCCGGATCACCGTCGCCCTGCTCGCGACGATGGTCTGCCTCCTCCTGCTGACCACCTTCGTCCTGCGGCCCTTCCAGATCCCCAGCGGCTCCATGGAACCCGGGCTGCGGATCGGCGACCGGGTCCTCGTCAACAAGGTCGCCTACCGCTTCGGGAGCGCGCCGCGCCGCGGCGACATCGTCGTCTTCGACGGCACCGGGCGCTTCGGCGCCGGTGACTACATCAAACGCGTCGTCGGTGTCGGCGGCGACCGTGTGACCTGCTGCGACCGCGACGGCAGGCTCCGGATCAACGGCCGCTCCACCGACGAGTCGGCCTTCCTGCACCCCGGCGACAACCCGTCCGACGCGCGCTTCGACGTCGTCGTGCCCGACGGCAGCCTCTTCGTCCTCGGCGACCACCGCGCCGCCTCCAGCGACTCCCGCGACCACCTCGGCTCACCCGGCGGCGGCATGGTGCCGGTGGACTCCGTCATCGGCCGCGCCGACTGGATCGTCTGGCCCTTCGGACACGCCACCGGCCTCGACCGCCCCGACGCCTACGCACGGGTGCCCGGGCCCGCCGACCGGGGCGGGAATGGGTAGCCGGGGCCGCCCGCGCCGCGACCCCGCCGAGGCCGGGCGGACACCGGCGCCGGGCGCGCGCCGGCACACCGAGGCCCCGGCCGACGGGCGCACCCGCGCCGAACGCCGCAGGCTCCAGCGCAAGGTCAGGCGCCGCCGACGGCGCGGAGCCGTCCGAGAGATCCCCCTCTTCCTCGGCGTCGCCGTCCTCATGGCCCTGATCCTGAAGACCTTCCTCGTCCAGGCCTTCGTGATCCCCTCCGGCTCCATGGAGCAGACGATCCGGATCGGCGACCGCGTCCTCGTGGACAAGCTCACCCCCTGGTTCGGGTCCCAGCCCCGGCGCGGCGACGTCGTCGTCTTCCGCGACCCCGGCGGCTGGCTCGGCGGCGAGGGCGCCCCCGGCGGCGGCGACGACCCCGTCGTCGTCCGGCAGATCAAACAGGGCCTCACCTTCATCGGACTGCTGCCCTCCGACGACGAACAGGACCTCATCAAGCGCGTCGTCGGCGTCGGCGGCGACCACGTCCGGTGCTGCGACGAGCGGGGCCGGATCACCGTCAACGGCGTCCCCCTGGACGAGGACTACCTCTACCCGGGCGACGCGCCCTCCCGGACGCCCTTCGACGTCACCGTCCCCGAGGGACGGCTGTGGGTGATGGGCGACCACCGGTCCAATTCGGCCGACTCCCGCGCCCACCAGGGCACCGACTCGGGCACCGTCCCCGTCGACGGCGTGGTGGGCCGGGCCGTCGTCGTGGCCTGGCCGTTCGGCCACTGGAGGGCCCTGGGCGAACGGGACGTCTTCGCCTCCGTGGCCGACGCGGGCGCCGCCTCGACGGCCGCCCCCGCCCCGTCGCATAGGGTTGCCCCCTACCATCGGAACGCGCTCCACCGGAACGCGACGAACCGACTCCCGATCCCTGCGGAACTCCCGCTCGTTATGGGAGTGGTGGGCCTGCACCGCGTACGGGGCGGGCGGCGGCAGAGAGTGAGGAGTTGGCGTGGGGGATGTGGCGGTTGGCGCACGGTCCGGACACGACGGCGAAGAGGACCGCGAACGCCCTGCGCACGCGTCCGGCCCGGTGACGGACGGCGCCCCGGCCCCGGGGAACGCCCCCGGGACCATCGAGGACGGCAGTGTGACGGACGAACAGCACAACGGACCCGACGGCGACGGGACACCGGGGAGGACCCGCGGGAGGAAACCACCCCGCGGTGACGCACCGCGCTCCTTCTGGAAGGAGCTCCCGATCCTCATCGGCATCGCGCTGGTGCTCGCGCTGCTGATCAAGACCTTCCTGGTGCAGGCGTTCTCCATCCCGTCCGCGTCGATGCAGAACACCCTCACCATCGGCGACCGGGTCCTGGTCGACAAGCTCACCCCCTGGTTCGGCTCGGAGCCCGACCGCGGCGAGGTCATCGTCTTCCACGACCCCGACCAGTGGCTGGCGGGCGAGCCCACGCCCGACCAGAACGGGCTGCAGACCTTCCTGAGCTGGATCGGCCTGATGCCGTCGGCCGACGAGAAGGACCTGATCAAGCGGGTCATCGGGTTGGGCGGCGACACCGTCGAGTGCAACAAGACCGGCCCGCTGAAGGTCAACGGCGTCGCCCTCGACGAGCCCTACGTCTACGCAGGCAACACACCGTGCAGCGCCGACGACCAGGGCGGCCAGTTCAAGGTGAAGGTCCCCGACGGCTTCCTCTGGGTCATGGGCGACCACCGGCAGAACTCGGCCGACTCCCGCTACAACCAGGCCGACAAGTACAGCGGCATGGTCCCGGTCAAGGAGGTCGTCGGCCGCGCCGTCGTCGTCGCCTGGCCCATCGGCCACTGGAGCACCCTGCCGGTACCCGACACCTTCGACCAGCCCGGCCTCAAGGACCGGGCCGCCGCGGCCGCGCTGACCGTCGCGCCGCAGGGCCTCGCCCTCGCCGGAGTGGTCCCGGTCGTCTGGTGGCGCCGCCGCAAGGGCCCGGCCGTCACCCGCTGACCCACCCCGAGGCGGCGCCCACCCCTCCAGGCGGGGAACGGGAACGGTCCGGCATCCCGGCGTCCGGTATGCCCGGCGTCCGGCCCGCCCGCGTCCCCGCGGTCAGGCCGCCGTACGACCGGCCGCCCGCTCGCCCCTACGCCCCGTCCGGCCGCCCGCATGCCACGCCCCCACTCCACGTCCGGCCGCCCACACAGCCCCACTCCCCGTCCGGCCGTCCGCGCCCCGCGATCCGGAGCCGCCTCTGAGCCGTGGCGGCCCCCGGCCGCCGAGGTGCGCCGCCCCGGCCTCCCGGAGCCGCCACACGGTGCCGGGCCCCCGCCCGCCCCGGGACCGGTGCCCACGACCGGGGGCCGGGCACCCGGCCCCGCCGACGGTCCCGACGGCGGCCCAGGAACCCGAAGGGGCTGCCCGGCCCCGGTACCGACGGGTAGGGTGCGGGTCCATGGGTGGCGAGAGCACGACGGACACGGCGTCGCGGGGCGGCGGCACGCACGGGGACCCGGCCGGGAGCCGGACCGGGCGGCGGCTCTCCGGACTGGCCGTCGCACTGGGCCTCGCCCTCTTCCTCGGCGGATTCGTCTGGGGCGCCGTCGCCTACCAGCCCTACACCGTTCCGACCAGCTCGATGGCGCCCACCATCGGCGCCGGTGACCGCGTCCTGGCCCAGCGCGTCGACGGCACCGAGGTCCGCCGCGGCGACGTGGTCGTCTTCCAGGACACCAGCTGGGCCAACGTGCCCATGGTCAAGCGCGTCGTCGCCGTCGGCGGCGACACCGTCTCCTGCTGCCGCGAGGGCAGGCTGGAGGTCAACGGCAGGGCCGTCGACGAGACCTACCTGCCCGCCGGACGGCCCGCCGAGATCACCGGCTTCCCCACCGTGACCGTGCCCGAGGGACGCCTCTTCCTCCTCGGCGACGAGCGCGGCAACTCCGTGGACTCCACCGCCCACCTCACCGACGCCGCCGCCGGCACCGTCGCCCGGGACGCCGTCGACGCCCGCGTGGACGCCGTGGTCTGGCCCATGAACGGCATGCTGGAACGGCCCGGCGGCTTCGCCGCGCTCGGCGACCTCTCCCCGCCCGGACCACTGCGCACCGTCGTCGCCCTGATCGCCGCCGGTGCCGTGCTGATCCTCGCCGGTGCCGCCCACGGCCCGGTCGCCCGGCGCGCCGCCGCCCGCTCCCGGACCGGGACGGAGCCCGGCCGTGCCGTCTGAACCGCTCCCCGCCGGGGCCGACGACGACTACCGGGGCGGACTGCGCAGGGTCGCCCGCGTGGTCCTCCTCGACCCGCACGACCGCATCCTCCTGCTCCACGGTCACGAACCGGACGACCCCGCCGACGACTGGTGGTTCACCCCCGGCGGCGGCCTGGAGGGCGACGAGACCCACGAACAGGCCGCCCGCCGCGAACTGGCCGAGGAGACCGGCATCACCGACGCCGCGTTCGGCCCCGTGCTGTGGCGGCGCCGCTGCTCCTTCCCGTTCGCCGGACGCCGCTGGGACCAGGACGAGTGGTACTACCTCGCCCGCACCACCCGGACGGAGACCCGGCCCACCGCGCTGACCGAACTGGAGCGGCGCAGCGTCGCCGGAGCCCGCTGGTGGACGTGTCGGGAATTGACCCGGGCACATGAGACGGTGTATCCGACCAGACTCGCCGGGCTGCTGCGCACGCTGCTCGACGAAGGTCCCCCGGCCGGCCCGCTGACCCTGGACACCGAAATCGTCTAGGGCCCCAGTGGGCTGGCGCACAATGGGGGGACCGCACGGCTGAAGGGGAACATGCCATGAGCGCCGAGGACCTCGAGAAGTACGAGACCGAGATGGAGCTGAAGCTCTACCGGGAGTACCGCGATGTCGTCGGACTGTTCACATACGTGATCGAGACCGAGCGGCGCTTCTACCTCACCAACGACTACGAGATGCAGGTGCACTCGGTCCAGGGCGAGGTGTTCTTCGAGGTCACCATGGCCGACGCCTGGGTGTGGGACATGTACCGCCCGGCCCGGTTCGTGAAGCAGGTGCGGGTCCTGACGTTCAAGGACGTCAATATCGAGGAGCTGAACAAGAGCGATCTGGAGCTGCCCGGCGGGTGACGCGGGGCCGCGCGCCGGGTGCGGGGGCGGCGCCCGGGGCGGGCGCGGGGCCAGGGCGTCGGGGTGTGGTGCGACACGGCCGACGGTGGTGCGCGTGCCGGTGGGGTGCCGGTGTTGCCGCCGCCGGAGCGGGCCGCGCGGCGGGCGGTGACCGGGCATGCTGCCGGTGGCGCGGTGGCGCGGTGGCGCGGTGGCGCGGTGGCGCGGTGGCGCGGTGGCGCGGTGGCGCGGTGGCGCGGTGGCGCGGTGGCGCGGTGGCCTCGTGGGGCCGTGCGGAGTGCCGACCGGGGCGGGACCGACGGTGCCGACACCTGACCGGGCCTGTCTTCGCGGCGCCCGGGATTCGCCCGGAAGAGGGTGAGAATCACCCGGAGGAGTGGCGGAGTTTTCCACAACCCGCCCGCTGTCCACCAAGATCCACAGGCCCGCCGGAAGCCCCGCATCGTTGGCGCCGGAGGTGGTGCCGACATGAACGCACGAGGTGCCCTGGGACAGTACGGCGAGAAGCTCGCCGCCCGCCGGCTGGGCGAAGCCGGGATGACCGTGATCGACCGCAACTGGCGGTGCGGGCGGACCGGCGAGATCGACATCGTGGCCCGGGAGGGCGACACCCTCGTCGTCTGCGAGGTCAAGACCCGCAGGACGGGATGGTTCGAGCACCCGATGGCCGCGGTCACCCCCGGCAAGGCACGACGGCTGCGGCAGCTCGCCGAACGATGGATCCAGACCCACGGCGGAGCCCCGCCCGGCGGCGTCCGCATCGACCTCGTCGGCGTCCTCCTGCCCCGGCGCGGGCGCCCCCGTCGTCGAGCACGCGCGGGGGGTGGCGTGATGGGATTCGCCCGTACCTGCTCCGTCGCCCTGGTCGGTGTCGAGGGGGTGCTCGTCGAGGTCCAGGCCGACCTGGAACCGGGGGTCGCGGCCTTCACCCTGGTGGGGCTGCCCGACAAGAGCCTCACCGAGAGCCGTGACCGGGTGAGGGCCGCCGTCGTCAACTCCGGCGCCGAGTGGCCCCAGAAGAAGCTCACCGTGGGGCTCAGCCCGGCCTCCGTACCCAAGAGCGGCAGCGGCTTCGACCTCGCCGTCGCCGCAGCCGTGCTCGGCGCCACCGAACGCGTCGACCCCCGGGTCCTGGCCGACATCGTGATGATCGGAGAGCTGGGCCTGGACGGCAGGGTGCGCCCGGTACGGGGCATCCTCCCTGCGGTACTGGCCGCCGCCGACGCCGGATACGAACAGGTCGTCGTGCCCGAGAGCGCCGCAGCCGAGGCGTCCCTGGTGCCCGGCGTCTCCGTCCTCGGCGTGCGCAGCCTCCGCCAGCTCATCGCCGTCCTCGCCGACGAACCGGTGCCCGAGGAGCCCCCGGACCAGCAGGGCCGCCCCGACCCGCTGCTGGCCGGACTGCGGATGCCCGGCACGGGCGCCGCCACCGGCACTTACGGCGGGGCCGCGGCGCAGCACGACACCGGGCACGACCTCGCCGACGTCGTCGGCCAGACCGGCGCGCGCACCGCGCTGGAGGTCGCCGCGGCCGGCGGCCACCACCTCTTTCTTTCGGGTCCCCCGGGAGCCGGCAAGACCATGCTCGCGGAACGACTGCCCGCAGTGCTGCCCCGGCTCGACCGCGCCGCCTCCCTGGAGGTCACCGCGGTGCACTCGGTGGCCGGGCTGCTGCCCCCGGGCAAGCCCCTGATCGACACCGCGCCGTACTGCGCCCCGCACCACTCCGCCACGATGCAGGCCCTCGTCGGCGGCGGTCCGGGAGCCGCGCGGCCCGGCGCGGTCTCCCTGGCCCATCGGGGCGTGCTCTTTCTTGACGAGACCCCCGAATTCAGCGGCCGCGTCCTGGACGCCCTGCGACAGCCGCTGGAGGCGGGCCACATCGTGATCGCGCGCAGCGCGGGCATGGTGCGCTACCCGGCGCGGTTCCTGATGGTGCTCGCCGCCAACCCGTGCCCGTGCGGGCGCTTCTCCCGCCGGGACGAGCTGTGCGAGTGCTCACCGGCCGCCGTCCGCCGCTACCAGGCCCGGCTCTCCGGCCCACTGCTCGACCGGGTCGACCTGCGCGTCGAGGTGGACCGGGTCACCCGCGCCGAACTGGCCGGCCGCGGTGGCCCCGGGGACTCCACCGCGACCGTCGCCGACCGGGTACGGGCGGCCCGGGAGCGGGCGGCGGCCCGCCTCGCGGGCACCCCGTGGCGGGCCAACAGCGAGATTCCGGGCCGGGAGCTGCGCGGCACCTGGCATCCCGCCCCCGGCGCCCTGGACGAGGCCGAGCGCTGCCTCGAACGGGGTGTCCTCACCGCCCGGGGACTCGACCGGGTCCTGCGCGTCGCCTGGACCGTGGCGGACCTCGTCGGCCACGACCGCCCCGACGCGACGGACGTGGGGCTGGCCCTCCAGCTCCGCACCGGCGTCCCGAGGGGCGTCCCCATGGCCGTCGGGGCACGGGCATGACGGGCGACGGCGACACGACGGGCACGGCCGGGGCGGCAGGGGTGACGGGCACCATCGGAGCGCCCGGAGCGCCCGGAGCGCGGGACGGTACCGGCGCCACCGGGACCCCGTGGCGGGACGCGTTCCCGCCCGGCGGGGGAGGGGCACCGGTCCGCGACGGCGCGGCCGACGAGGAGAGGCTCGCCCGGATCCTCCTCACCCGCGTCCTCGAACCCGGTGACGCTACCGGCGGACGATGGGTGCGCGAACGGGGAGCCCCGGAGGTAGCGCGGTGCCTCCTCGGCCCCGGACGGGCCCTGCCGGGCGTCACCCGGAAGCGGTGGTCCGGGCTCCGCGCCCGCGCCGCCGCGGCCGACCCGCGGGGCGACCTGGCCACGGCCCGGGAGGCGGGCGTGCGGTTCGTCGCGCCGGGCGAGGCCGAATGGCCCCGCCAGCTCGACGACCTCGGTGACACCCGGCCGCTCGGACTCTGGGTGCGCGGCCGGCCCGGCCTCCGGATGTGGGCGCTGCGCTCCGTGGCCGTCGTCGGCGCCCGCGCCTGCACCGAGTACGGCGCCCACATGGCCGCCACCCTCGCCGCCGGCCTCGCCGAACGCGGCTGGGTCGTCGTCTCCGGCGGCGCCTACGGCGTCGACGGCGCCGCCCACCGCGGCGCCCTCGGCGCGGGCGGGGCCACCGCCGCCGTCCTCGCCTGCGGCGTCGACCGGCCCTACCCGCCGGGCCACACCGCCCTGATCACCCGCATCGCGGACCAGGGGCTCGTCCTGGGCGAACTGCCGCCCGGCGACCACCCCACCCCCAGCCGATTCGTCCTGCGCAACCGCGTGATCGCCGCGCTCACCCGGGGCACCGTGGTCGTCGAGGCCGCTCACCGCAGCGGCTCCCTGGTCACCGCGCGCGCCGCCGCCCGCCTCGGCAGGCACGTCATGGGCGTCCCGGGACCGGCCACCAGCGGGCTCTCCGCGGGCGTCCACGAACTGCTGCGCGGCGAGGCCGTCCTCGTCACCGACGCCGACGAGATCACCGAACTGGTCGGCGGCATGGGCGAGCTGGCCCCCGAACGACGCGGTCCCGTCCTCCCCACCGACCTGCTGGAGCCCGGCACCCGGCAGGTACTGGCCGCGCTCCCCGCGCGGGGAGCGGCAACGGCCGCCGAGATCGCCCGGGGCGCCGGGACGGCACCGGACGACGCCGTCGCGAGACTGTACGAGCTTCGAGCACTCGGTTACGTCGAACGACACGGCGACGACTGGAAGTTGACACGCCAGACGACGGTCTCCGTTCGAGGCGGCCGTGATCCGCGTTGACGGAGCGTGTTCGGCCGTCCGGGGGAACCCCGACGCCCTTGTGAATGACCGCAGTTGAGGTGTTCGAGTGATCATCCGGGTTGATCATCATCCCCGCTGGGGGGCGCCCAGCGGAACGTATCTGCGCATCGCCCCCGAGTGACTCTTCGCACACCGCGACGGCTCAGTCACGCTACGCTCACGAAGACCCCCCGTGAAGACAGGCGACGACCAGGCAGCGAACCGGCGGCCTCCCCAGGCGCACACATACGGCAGAACGGCACAAGGCGACGAATGCCCCAGCACACCTCCGGGTCCGACCGGGCGGCGATCCCCCCAGCCGCCCGCGACGGTGGCAGCGCGCGACCGTCCGCCCCCTCGACGCTCGACGAGCTGTGGCGGTCGTACAAGGCGACGGGGGACGGGCGGCTGCGGGAGCAGCTGATCCTGCACTACTCGCCCCTCGTGAAGTACGTGGCCGGCCGGGTCAGCGTCGGACTGCCGTCCAACGTGGAACAGGCCGACTTCGTCTCCTCCGGCGTCTTCGGGCTGATCGACGCCATCGAGAAGTTCGACCTCGACCGGGAGATCAAGTTCGAGACATACGCGATCACCCGCATCCGGGGCGCGATGATCGACGAACTGCGGGCGCTGGACTGGATCCCCCGCTCAGTACGGCAGAAGGCCCGCAACGTCGAGCGCGCCTACACCACCCTGGAGGCACGGCACCGGCGCACCCCCTCGGAGAGCGAGGTCGCCGCCGAGATGGGCATCGCCGTGGAGGACCTCCACGCGGTTTTCAGCCAACTCTCCCTGGCCAACGTCGTCGCCCTGGAGGAGCTGCTCCACGCCGGCGGAGAGGGCGGGGACCGGCTCAGCCTCATGGACACGCTGGAGGACACCGCCGCCGACAACCCGGTGGAGGTGGTCGAGGACCGGGAGCTGCGGCGCTTCCTCGCCCGGGCGATCAACACCCTGCCCGAGCGGGAGAAGACCGTCGTCACCCTCTACTACTACGAGGGACTCACCCTCGCCGAGATCGGCCACGTACTCGGCGTCACGGAGAGCCGGGTCAGCCAGATCCACACCAAGTCCGTCCTCCAGCTGCGCGCCAAGCTGGCGGGCTTCGGCCGCTGACCTGCACCGACGCCCCGCCGAACGGCCGGTGACTCCCACAGGCGGCGGCACGTCCGTAGAGTGGAGACGTGCCAAGGATTCGAGCGGCCTCCGTGGCCGAGCACCGGTCGATGCAGCGTGCCGCCCTGCTGGACGCGGCACGCTCCCTGTTGTCCGACGGCGGGACGGAGGCGCTGACCTTCCCCGCACTCGCGGAACGCACGGGCCTCGCCCGGTCGTCCGTCTACGAGTACTTCCGCTCGCGCGGGGCGGTCGTCGAGGAGCTGTGCGCCGTCGACTTCCCCGTCTGGGCCGCAGAGGTCGAGGCGGCGATGGAGAGTGCCACGACACCCGAGGGCAAGACCGAGGCTTACGTCCGCAAGCAGCTCGAACTCGTCGGGGACCGGCGCCACCGCGCCGTCGTCGCGATCTCCGCGAGCGAACTGGACGCCGGAGCCCGTGAGAAGATCCGCGCCGCGCACGGCGGCCTGATCGTCCTGATCGTCGAGGCCCTGGCCGACATGGGCCACACCGAACCGAGGCTCGCCGCCATGCTGCTCCAGGGCGTCGTCGACGCGGCCGTGCGCCGCCTCGAACTCGGCGCGGCGGAGGACCCGGCGGCGATCACCGAGGCGGCCGTCGCCATGGCCCTGCGCGGCGTCAGCGGCTGACCCCGCTCCACCCCCGTCCCCTCCCGGCGGCGCGCCACCGCCCTCAGGCGGTACCGCCGCCGGGCAGGGGCACGCCGAGCACCGGCAGCAGCCGGGCCGGACCGCCGTTCAGCAGATACGGGGGCAGCAGGGCCAGCGGATCCTGATAGGCGCCGCCGCGCAGCAGCCCCCAGTGCACACAGCCCGCGCAGTGCGGGCCCACCGGCTCCACCCTGCCCAGCACCTCACCCGCGGCCACCGCCGCGCCCCGCTCGACCAAGGCCGTGACCGGCCCGAAGGTCGTGCGCAACGGCGGCTCACCGGTCCGGGCCAGCTCCAGCGAGACCACGCCGTATCCCGCCACCCGCCCCGCGAAGGTCACCCGCCCCGCCGCCACCGCCCGCACCGGCGCCCCCGCCGCCGCGGCCAGATCGACACCCCGGTGCCCCGGGCCGTAGGGCGTCGCCGGGGGATCCCAGCCGCGCAGCACGGGGGGACGGGTCCCGACGGGCCAGAGCCGGGCCACTCGGGGGACCCCC
>NZ_WWGX01000028.1 GCF_009862265.1 Streptomyces sp. SID8352
CCCCGGCTCGCGCAACGCCAAGCGCTGGCAGGACGTGGAGGAACTGCTCGCCGCGGGCATCGACGTGGTCTCCACCGTCAACATCCAGCACCTGGAGTCCCTCGGCGACGTCGTCGAGTCCATCACCGGGGTCCGCCAGCGCGAGACCGTGCCCGACGAGGTGGTCCGCCGCGCCGACCAGATCGAACTGGTCGACATGTCGCCCCAGGCGCTGCGCCGCCGCATGGCCCACGGCAACATCTACCAGCCGGACCGGGTCGACGCCGCGCTCTCCAACTACTTCCGCCCCGGCAACCTCACCGCCCTGCGCGAACTCGCCCTGCTCTGGGTCGCCGACCACGCCGACGAGTACCTCCAGCGCTACCGCAGCGAGCACCGGGTCTCCCGGATCTGGGGCTCCCGCGAGCGCATCGTGGTCGGGCTCACCGGCGGCCCCGAGGGGCGGACCCTGATCCGCCGCGCCGCCCGGCTCGCCGAGAAGGGCGCCGGCGGCGAGGTGCTCGCCGTCTACGTCGCCCGCAGCGGCGGACTCACCGCCGCCTCCCCGAAGGAACTCACCGTCCAGCGGACCCTGGTGGAGGACCTCGGCGGCACCTACCACCACGTGCTCGGCGAGGACGTCCCCGCCGCCCTGCTGGACTTCGCGCGCGGCGTCAACGCCACACAGATCGTCCTCGGCTCCTCGCGCCGCAAGGCCTGGCAGTACGTCCTCGGCCCCGGCGTCGGCGCCACCGTCGCCCGCGAGTCCGGCCCCGACCTGGACGTCCACATCGTCACCCACGAGGAGGTCGCCAAGGGCCGCGGACTCCCCGTGGCCCGGGGCGCCCGGCTCGGCCGCGCCCGCCGCGTCTGCGGCTGGATCGCCGGGATCGGCGGCCCGCTGCTGCTCACCCTGCTGCTGAACACCGTCCACCTCGGACTCGCCAACGACGTCCTGCTCTACCTGGCACTCACCGTCGCCGCCGCCCTGCTCGGCGGCCTCTACCCGGCGCTCGCCTCGGCCGCCGTCGGGTCGCTGCTGCTCAACTGGTTCTTCACCCCGCCGGTCGACCGCATCACCATCGCGGACCCGCGGAACATGCTCGCCCTCGCCATATTCGTGGGCGTCGCGCTCTCCGTGGCCTCCGTCGTCGACGTGGCCGCCCGCCGCACCCACCAGGCGGCCCGGCTGCGCGCCGAGGCCGAGATCCTCTCCTTCCTCGCCGGGGACGTACTGCGCGGCGAGACCAGCCTGGAGACGCTCCTCGAACGCGTCCGGGAGACCTTCGGCATGGAGTCCGCCGCCCTGCTGGAGCGGGAGGACGACGTGGCCCCCTGGACCTGCGCGGGGCGCGCCGGGCACGGCCCCCCGGTGGAGCGGCCCGACGACGCCGACGTCGACATGCCCGTCGGGGACCACATGGCGCTCGCGCTGACCGGCCGCGTACTGCCCGCCGAGGACCGCCGGGTGCTGGCCGCCTTCGCCGCCCAGGCCGCCGTCGTCCTGGACCGGCGGCGGCTGCGCGAGGAGGCCGACCGGTCCCGCGCCCTGGCCGAGGGCAACCGCATCCGCACGGCGCTGCTCGCCGCCGTCAGCCACGACCTGCGCACCCCGCTGGCCGGGATCAAGGCGGCGGTCACCGGACTGCGCTCGGACGACGTGGCGTGGACCGAGGAGGACCGCGCGGAACTGCTGGAGGGCATCGAGGAGGGCGCCGACCGGCTGCACCACCTGGTGGGCAACCTCCTCGACATGTCCCGTCTCCAGACCGGCACCGTCACCCCCCTCATCCGGGAGATCGACGTCGACGAGGTGGTGCCGATGGCGCTGGGCGGGGTCCCCGAGGGCAGCGTCGACCTGGACATCCCGGAGACGCTCCCCATGGTCGCGGTGGACGCCGGGCTCCTGGAGCGCGCGATGGCCAATCTGGTCGAGAACGCCGTCAAGTACAGCCCCGGCGGGCGCACCGTCCTGGTGGCCGGGAGCGCCCTGGCCGACCGGGTCGAGGTGCGGGTCGTCGACCGGGGGCCCGGGGTGCCGGACGAGGCCAAGGACCGCATCTTCGAGCCCTTCCAGCGCCATGGGGACGCCCCGCGCGGGACGGGCGTCGGCCTCGGCCTGGCGGTGGCGCGGGGCTTCGCCGAGGCCATGGGCGGCACCCTGAACGCCGAGGACACCCCGGGCGGAGGGCTCACCATGGTGCTGACCCTCCGTGCGGCGGCACCGGCCGCGCCGTCGGCCGTATCGTCGTCACGGGAACCCCACCGGTCCCACCCGCCCCGCGATCCCGCGACCCCGGAAAGGCAGGCCGCCCCATGACCAGGGTGCTCGTGGTCGACGACGAGCCGCAGATCGTGCGTGCCCTCGTGATCAACCTCAAGGCGCGCCAGTACGAGGTCGATGCCGCGCACGACGGCGCCACCGCGCTGGAGCTGGCCGCCGCCCGCCACCCCGACGTGGTCGTGCTCGACCTGGGCCTGCCCGACATGGACGGCGTCGACGTGATCAAGGGGCTGCGCGGGTGGTCCCGGGTGCCGATCCTGGTGCTCTCCGCCCGACACTCCTCCGACGAGAAGGTCGAGGCCCTGGACGCCGGGGCCGACGACTACGTCACCAAGCCGTTCGGCATGGACGAGCTGCTGGCCCGGCTGCGCGCCGCCGTCCGCCGCGCGGAGCCGGTCCCCGGGGGCGAGGACGGCGTGGTCGTGGAGACCGCCGGGTTCACGGTCGACCTGGCGGCGAAGAAGGTCCACCGGGACGGCAGGGACGTCCGGCTGACGCCCACCGAGTGGCACCTGCTGGAGGTGCTGGTCCGCAACACCGGGCGGCTGGTCGGCCAGAAGCAGCTCCTCCAGGAGGTCTGGGGGCCGTCGTACGGCACGGAGACGAACTACCTGCGGGTGTACATGGCGCAGCTGCGCCGCAAGCTGGAGGCCGACCCGGCGCACCCCCGCCACTTCATCACCGAGCCGGGGATGGGGTACCGCTTCGAGCGGTGACGGGTGAGCGGCCGGCCCCCTCGCGGTGAGCAGTGAGCAGTGAGCAGTGAGCGGTGAGCAGTGGGTCGGGGGCGGGGCGCGTGGGCGCTTGGGAGGGCGGGCGCGCGGGGCGCCCGGGCGTGCGGGTTCCGGGGGCGCGAGGGGGCGGAAAGTGAGTCTTCCGATACCGGGGTCCGGCCGGTGCGTGACCGCCGGCGCGCCCCGGTACGCTTCAGATATGAGTGATGTTCCTCGTTCCGGCAAGCCGGTGGGCCGATTCCGGCGCATGTTCGACCGGCTCTCCTCCTCCCAGGAGGACCTGGAGTCGGAGGAGCTGCGGGAGGACGCGGAGACCACCGGCTGCACCCGCATCGGCGACTGCCAGGACCGGCAGGTCGTCACGGTTACTGGTACCTTGCGCACGGTCACCCTGCGTCCACGCGCGGGTGTTCCGGCCCTGGAGGCCGAGTTGTTCGACGGCTCCGCCGCCCTGGACGTGGTGTGGCTGGGCAGGCGTTCCATCGTGGGAATAGAACCGGGACGCAAGCTCATCGCATCGGGGCGGGTCTCGATGAGCCGGGGCCGCCGGGTGCTCTTCAACCCGAAATACGAACTGAGACCCCTCGGACGGGAGTAGCCGGTGACGTCGCTCGACAAGCCGACCGAAGACACGGAAACGGAAGCGAACGACGCCCGGGCGGTGACGGAGGCCGCGCTGTTCGAGGCGTTCGGCGGGGTGCGGGGCATGGTCGAGACCGTGCTCCCGGGCCTGCTCTTCGTCACCATCTTCACGATCAACGGCGATCTGCACATGTCCGCCATCGCCGCGCTGGCCGTGGCGCTGGCGCTGGTCGTGGTCCGCCTGGTGCGCCGGGACACCGTCAAGCACGCCTTCAGCGGCGTCTTCGGCGTCGCCTTCGGCGTGGTCTTCGCGATGATGACCGGCAACGCCAAGAACTTCTACCTGCCCGGCATGCTCTACACCCTGGGCCTGGCGCTGGCGTACCTGATCACCGCGGCGGCCGGGGTGCCGCTGATCGGTCTGATCCTCGGCCCGGTCTTCAAGGAGAACCTCTCCTGGCGCAGCCGCAACCCGGGCCGCAAGAAGGCGTACACCAAGGCCAGCTATGCCTGGGGCCTGATCCT
The DNA here is from genome assembly GCF_009862265.1 of Streptomyces sp. SID8352. Taxonomy (GTDB): domain Bacteria; phylum Actinomycetota; class Actinomycetes; order Streptomycetales; family Streptomycetaceae; genus Streptomyces. The sequence goes on from NZ_WWGX01000028.1 coordinate 4,105, forward strand.
GCTCGCCAAGTGCGCCGTCCTGTTCCCGCTGTACTGGTGGGCCGACACCGAGCAGCTCGGCTGGGTGATGGTCCTCCTCAAGATCCCGCCGTTCCTGCTCGCCGTCTGGCTGACCTGGGTCTTCCTGGCCAAGGCGCCGGCGCCGATCGACGTGTTCGCGGAGATGGAGGCGGCGGAGAAGGCCGAGGAGGAGCGGGCGCGGGCCGCGGCCGGCCCGTCCGGCGACCCCGGTCCCTCCTCCGGCCCGTCCGGCACCCCGGGTGCGTCCGGCACCTCCGGTACGCCGTCCGGCGCGGGGGAGTCCCGCGGCGGCGCGCACCGGGAGGGCTGACCGGCCCGGCCGCCTCCCGTACGGCGGCCCCGTCCTTGTGGTCGCCCGGTCCGCCCGGCGCCTCCCGGGAGCCCGACCCGATCCGGGCCGACTGCGCGCGGCGACGGACGGCCCCTCGTGCCATGACGACCCCTCGTGCCGGACGGCACCCCGTGGGGCAGGCGCTCGCGACACGGCGGCGGGGTGTGCGGAGAGGGTTTCCCCCGCACACCCCGCCGTCGTCGTACGGCTCAGCTCAGCGGGTCCCGGCGGCGGGCGGACAGCAGGTCCTCCAACTGCTCCTCCCGCGCCTGGGCCGCCACGAACAGCAGCTCGTCACCGGCCTCCAGGGAGTCCTCCCGGGAGGGCGTCAGCACCCGGTTGCCCCGGATGATGGTGACCAGGGAGGTGTCCTCGGGCCACTGGACGTCACCGACCTGTGTGCCCGCCAGGGCCGACTCCTCCGGCAGCGTCAGCTCGACGAGGTTGGCGTCACCGTGGCTGAAGCGCAGCAGCCGCACCAGATCGCCGACGCTCACCGCCTCCTCGACCAGGGCCGACATCAGCCGCGGGGTGGAGACGGCGACGTCCACCCCCCAGGACTCGTTGAACAGCCACTCGTTCTTCGGGTTGTTCACCCGGGCGACGACGCGCGGCACGCCGTACTCCGTCTTGGCCAGCAGGGAGACGACCAGGTTGACCTTGTCGTCTCCCGTCGCGGCGATCACGACGTTGCAGCGCTGGAGCGCGGCCTCGTCCAGGGACGTGATCTCGCAGGCGTCGGCCAGCAGCCACTCCGCCATCGGAACGCGCTCGACCGAGATCGCGGTCGGAGCCTTGTCGATGAGCAGGATCTCGTGACCGTTCTCCAGCAGCTCGCCCGCGATCGAACGGCCGACCGCGCCGGCTCCGGCAATGGCGACCCTCATCAGTGACCGCCCTCCTCTTCGGGACCCGTGGCGAACGCCGCCTCGACCTTGTCGACCTCGTCGGTGCGCATCATCACGTGCACCAGATCGCCCTCCTGGAGCACCGTCTGCGAGGAGGGCAGGATCGCCTCCCCGAGCCGGGTGAGGAACGCGACCCGCACGCCGGTCTCCTCCTGGAGCCGGCTGATCCGGTGCCCGACCCAGGACTCCGAGGTGTGCACCTCGGCGAGCTGGACGCCGCCGGTCGGGTCGCGCCAGAGCGGCTCCGCGCCCGAGGGCAGCAGGCGGCGCAGCATCTGGTCGGACGTCCAGCGGACGGTGGCGACCGTGGGGATGCCCAGCCGCTGGTAGACCTCGGCGCGGCGGGGGTCGTAGATCCGGGCCGCGACGTTCTCCACGCCGAACATCTCGCGGGCCACCCGGGCGGCGATGATGTTCGAGTTGTCACCGCTGGAGACGGCGGCGAAGGCCCCGGCGTCCTCGATGCCGGCCTCGCGCAGGGTGTCCCGGTCGAAGCCGATGCCGGTCACCCGGCGACCGCCGAACGACGAGCCCAGGCGGCGGAAGGCGGTGGGGTCCCGGTCGATCACGGCGACGGTGTGCCCCTGCTGCTCCAACGTCTGGGCCAGAGCGGAGCCCACGCGTCCGCAACCCATGATGACAATGTGCACGGCCTTACACCGACCCTCTTGTGAGCCCTCTGACCTGGGCGAACGTCCCGCTCATTTTCCTCTTTCGGATCGACGGGCCACACGTGCGGCGATCCCGCGCGGGACCGCCCGAGTCCATCATGCCCGTCCGGCGGCCCGGGGCCCCGTCCGGGTGGACCCGACGAGGGGCGGGGGAGGGGCCGGCCCGGGGTCCTCCGGAGCAGCGGTGGGCGGCAGCGGGCGTGGGCGGGGGTGCGGGGCGGCCGCGCGGCCGGTGCGGGAGCGCCGGGCGGCCGCGCGGGTGGGTGCGGGCGCGGGCGGGCGCGCGCGGGTGCGGGCGCGGGGTGCGGGGCGGCGGCGCGTGCCGTGGCGGCTCCGGGTCACCGTCCGGTGGACGACCTCCGCCGGCCGATGCTGCGGATGCTCGCGGCGGTCAGGACGCCGAGTCCGACGAGGGCGGCGGCACCGCCGATCAGCTCCGCGGACAGATGCATGGGACCTCCTGGGTCTCGGGGCCTCCCGCTCCCGGCCCGCTCCCGGCCCGGTCCGGCCCGTGGAGTCGCGACGCCTCCACCCACTCGGCACGGTGACCGTCCGTGCCGAGAGGGTGGCCGGCCGTGCCCTCCGGTGACCGGTCGTGCGGGGAGGGTGACCGAGTGTGCCGGGGCGGTGACGGGCGCCCCGCCCGGCCGGGGCGGAGCGGTGCCCGGTGGTACCGGGCCGGTGGCTGGCCATATAGCCACGGCACCCCCGCGACCTGCGGAATCCACGGCCGTGGCGTCCCCGGAATTCACCCGGAGGGCAGACGTCCGACTCATCGGGGGTGGCGGCTGGTCGGCCCCCCGCCCATGGGCCTACGATCCCCTGTTGTGTCCAAACTGACCGACGTGCCCAAGCGGATTCTGATCGGGCGCGCACTGCGCAGTGACCGGCTGGGCGAAACGCTCCTGCCGAAGCGCATCGCCCTCCCCGTCTTCGCCTCCGACCCGCTCTCCTCCGTGGCCTACGCCCCCGGCGAGGTCCTGCTGGTCCTCTCCATCGCGGGCGTGTCGGCGTACCAGTACAGCCCCTGGATCGCGGTCGCGGTCGTCGTGCTGATGTTCACCGTGGTGGCCTCCTACCGGCAGAACGTGCACGCCTACCCGAGCGGCGGCGGCGACTACGAGGTCGCCAACACCAACCTCGGGCCCAGGGCCGGGCTCACCGTCGCCAGCGCCCTGCTCGTCGACTACGTGCTGACCGTCGCGGTCTCCATCTCCTCGGGCATCGAGAACCTGGGCTCCGCGGTCCCGTTCGTCGTCGAGCACAAGGTCGCCTGCGCGGTCGGCGTCATCGTGCTGCTGACCCTGATGAACCTGCGCGGCGTCCGGGAGTCGGGCACCCTCTTCGCCATCCCGACGTACGTCTTCGTCACCGGCGTCTTCCTCATGATCGCCTGGGGCGCCTTCCGCGGGCTGGTCCTCGACGACACCATGCGCGCGCCGACCGCCGGCTACGAGATCAAGCCCGAGCACGAGGGGCTGGCCGGGTTCGCCCTGATCTTCCTGCTGCTGCGCGCCTTCTCCTCCGGCTGCGCCGCCCTCACCGGCGTCGAGGCGATCTCCAACGGCGTCCCCGCCTTCCGCAAGCCCAAGTCGAGGAACGCGGGCAACACCCTCGCGATGATGGGCCTGCTCGCCGTCACCATGTTCTGCGGCATCATCGCGCTGGCCTCCGCGACCGGCGTGCGCATGTCGGAGAACCCGGCCACCGAACTGCTCCGCGACGGCACCCCCGTCGGCGCGGACTACATCCAGCACCCGGTGATCTCCCAGGTCGCCGAGGCCGTCTTCGGCAAGGGCAGCTTCCTGTTCGTGGTGCTGGCCGCGGCGACCGCGCTCGTCCTCTTCCTCGCCGCCAACACCGCGTACAACGGCTTCCCGCTGCTCGGCTCGATCCTCGCCCAGGACCGCTACCTGCCGCGCCAGTTGCACACCCGGGGCGACCGGCTGGCCTTCTCCAACGGCATCCTGATGCTGGCCGGGGCCGCCGCCCTGCTGGTCGTCGTCTACGGCGCCGACTCCACCCGCCTGATCCAGCTCTACATCGTCGGCGTGTTCGTCTCGTTCACGCTCAGCCAGACCGGCATGGTGCGCCACTGGAACCGGCACCTGGCCAAGGAGCGGGACCCGGCCGCCCGCCGCCACATGATCCGCTCGCGGGCCATCAACACCTTCGGCGCCTTCTTCACCGGTCTGGTGCTGGTGGTCGTCCTGGCCACGAAGTTCACCCACGGCGCCTGGATCGCCCTGCTCGGCATGGGCATCTTCTTCGCCACCATGACCGCGATCCGCAGGCACTACGACCGCGTCGCGGAGGAGATCGCCGCCCCCGAGGACCCGGAGGAGGTGCCCGCGGACATCGTGCGCCCGTCCCGCGTCCACTCGGTCGTCCTCATCTCCAAGATCCACCGCCCCACGCTGCGCGCCCTCGCCTACGCCAAGCTGCTCCGCTCCGACTCGCTGGAGGCGGTCAGCGTCAACGTCGACCCCGCCGAGACCAGGGCGCTGCGCGAGGAGTGGGAGCGGCGCGGCATCGACGTGCCGCTGAAGATCCTGGACTCGCCCTACCGCGAGGTCACCCGCCCGGTCATCGAGTACGTGAAGAGCCTGCGCCAGGAGTCGCCGCGCGACGCGGTCTCCGTGATCATCCCCGAGTACGTGGTCGGCCACTGGTACGAGCACCTGCTGCACAACCAGAGCGCCCTGCGCCTGAAGGGACGGCTGCTGTTCACCCCGGGCGTCATGGTCACCTCGGTGCCCTACCAGCTCCAGTCCTCCGAGGCCGCCCGGCAGCGGGCCCGCCGCCGGCAGAACTGGAACGCGCCGGGCGCCGTCCGCCGGGGCCCGGCCCAGCCCGACCGGTCGAAGGACACCACGCCGTCCACGTAGACTGGCAGGCTGGTGTTCCCACACCGCCGTCCCCACCCCTCGTACCCCGTACTGGAGTCACCCCGCCATGCAGGCAGAACCGAAGAAGTCGCAGGCGGGATCGCTGGTCGGCAAGGAGTACGAGGTCGAGGTCGGGCCGGTCGCCCACGGCGGCCACTGCATCGCCCGCACCGCCGAGGGCCAGGTGCTGTTCGTCCGGCACGCGCTGCCGGGCGAGCGGGTGGTGGCCCGGGTGACGGAGGGCGAGGAGGGCGCGCGCTTCCTGCGGGCGGACGCCGTCGAGGTGCTGGAGGCGTCCAAGGACCGGGTGGCGGCGCCCTGCCCGTACGCCGGTCCGGGCCGCTGCGGCGGCTGCGACTGGCAGCACGCCAAGCCGGGCGCCCAGCGGCGGCTGAAGGGCGAGGTCGTCGCCGAACAGTTGCAGCGGCTCGCGGGGCTCACCCCGGAGGAGGCCGGCTGGGACGGCACGGTGATGCCGGCCGAGGGGGACAAGCTGCCCGCCGGGCAGGTGCCGGCCTGGCGCACCCGCGTGCAGTACGCGGTGGACGCGGAGGGCCACGCGGGGCTGCGGCGACACCGCTCGCACGAGGTGGAGCGGATCGACCACTGCATGATCGCCGCGGAGGGCGTGAGCGAGCTGGGCGTCGAGCGGCGCGACTGGACGGGCATGGCCTCCGTCGAGGCCATCGCGGCCACCGGATCCCAGGACCGCCAGGTCATCCTGACCCCGAGGCCGGGCGCCCGGCTGCCCCTCGTGGAGCTGGACCGGCCGGTCTCCGTGATGCGGGTCGGCGAGAAGGACGGCGGCGTCCACCGAGTCCACGGCCGCCCCTTCGTCCGCGAACGCGCCGACGGCCGCACCTACCGGGTCGGCTCCGGCGGCTTCTGGCAGGTCCACCCCAGGGCCGCTGACACCCTGGTGACGGCGGTGATGCAGGGTCTGCTGCCGCGCAAGGGCGACATGGCCCTCGACCTCTACTGCGGCGCGGGCCTCTTCGCGGGCGCGCTGGCCGACCGGGTCGGCGAGGAGGGCGCGGTGCTGGGCATCGAGTCCGGCAAGCGCGCGGTGGAGGACGCCCGGCACAACCTGGCCTCCTTCGACCGCGTCCGCGTCGAGCAGGGCAAGGTCGATTCCGTCCTGCCGCGCACGGGCATCACCGAGGTCGACCTCATCGCCCTGGACCCGCCCCGCGCCGGCGCCGGCCGCGCGACCGTCGCCCACCTGACGACCCTCGGGGCCCGCCGCATCGCCTACGTCGCCTGCGACCCGGCCGCCCTCGCCCGCGACCTGGCGTACTTCCGCGAGGGCGGCTACCGGGTGCGGACGCTGCGGGCGTTCGATCTGTTTCCGATGACGCATCATGTGGAGTGCGTGGCGATTCTGGAGCCGGTGAAGTAGGGGCTCTGACCTGCTGTTCTGCATTTCAGGTGGTCAGCTCGGCCTGTTTTCGCTCGCGGAATGCGTCGACTGAGGTTCGCCTCTGCAGAACGCTCTGAGCTGCAGGTTCAAGGGACGGCGGGGGTCTCGCGGCGACGTGGTGATGCGTGATGCAGAATTCTTGACGCTCAAATATCGGAAGCGACAACCTCGGACCTCTCCGGCCCCAGGTCGCAGGCCGGGGTCGTCGGCGGCGCGGGGCAAGGACTCCGGTTCGGGGGCCGACTGCACCTCGCCAGCAGCGGCGCGTGCTGCCACCTCGTCGCACGCACCTCGGAACCGAGATCGCGGCCCGACCGTGCCGCGAAGGATGGCGTCGTGGTCCGGGGTCTTGAGTGGCTGGTACCACTTCGCCACCCAGATACCAGTCCGGTATCATTCTTGTATGGCGATGACACTCCGACTTCCCGACGACCTTGACGCGAAGCTCACCGAGCGGGCTCGTCGGGAGGGTCGCAGCAAGCAGGAACTTGCCATCGAGGCCATCCGCGAGGCCCAGGACCGGGCCGAGCTGAAGGTCGATGACGTCCTGGCCGAGCTGATGGACAGCGATGCGGAGATCCTGGACTACCTGAAGTGACCGACGTGCGTTACATCCAGGTCGACGAAATCCTGGCAATCGCCCGTGCGGTCAACGGTACGGAGCACAGCGTGCGTGACATGGGTCTTCTGGTGTCGGCGATCGAGCGCCCCCGGACGAACGTGTTCGGAGCGGAACTGTATCCCACGCCGCACGAGAAGGCTGCGGCGCTGCTGCACTCCGTCGCCCGTAACCATGCGCTGATCGACGGCAACAAGCGCACCGCCTGGCTCGCCATGCGTGTCTTCCTGCGGTTCAACGGCGCCAGCGCGAGTACCGTCCCGCCGCCCGTTTCCGTGGCCGGCCCGTTCGTCGAGGCAGTCGCGCAGGACAACATCGATGTACCGGCGATCGCCAAGCGCCTCGCGACCTGGTTCCCCGTTTCCTGACGGGCGACGAGGCGAGGGCGCCGCATGTGGAGTGCGCGGCGATTCCGGAGCTTCATGCGAAGAGGGCCTGACCTGCGGTTTTCATGGGTTGCTCGGGCGTAGCCAGGTGTGCTCGACACCTGCGCCTCCAATCCGTTGCACGGATCGTGGCACTGGGCGCGGCCACACCAGGAAGGCGACCGGTGGGCCAGTGCCGACGGGGGTGGCGAGGTGCGGCGGTACGAGCAGCCCATGCGCCGGGCTCTGCCTGTTGCACGTCGTGGAGGAGTCCCGGTGCTGGACCAGGCCCTTGCCCCCCTCGCCCTGCCCGGTGCCGGCACCGTGGTGGCCGCCATGGCCACCGACTCCCGGATTCCGCCCGGACGGGTACCGCCCCGCTCCTCGGACGGGGTGAGCCGTCCCGTCTCGGAGTCGGCCCCGGATCCGCACGGCCTCTCTCAGTCCGCCGCGGCGCTGTCGCCGGTCGTCGTTCCCCCCGCCGGCTGACCGGGCCCCGCCAACTGGCCGGGCACCGCCGGCAGACCGGGCCCCGTCGGCCGAGTGGGCCATGCCGGCTCCCGGGCATCGGGGCTCGCCGGGGGTGCTTCGGCCGGCCGTTCCCGGCCGCCGTCGTGACCGGACGCCACCACGGCGACCACACCCACCACGACGGCCCCGACCGCGGCCCTGCCAACGGCCCGCGCCGCCCAGCCGATCCGGGGGACGCCCTTGTGGCGACCGGGTGGCCCCAGTAGTTCGGTCCGTCGGGCAGGTCGCAGAAGGCGCAGCAACAGCAGGCCCGCCACCGGGATTTGGAGCAGCCACAGCACCGTGCGCGGCCAGGCGCCGTACCACACGTTGGTGCCGTAGAGCAGGGTGTGCCACACGCTGAGCACGTACACGACGATCACGAGGCGGTGCAACCGGCGCCAGGTGTTCGCGCCGATGCGGTGCCGGACGTAGAACAGCAGCCCCAGCGGGACGGCCAGATACAGGGCGCCCTGACCGAGCGGGATGGCGATCCGTCCGGTGCCGGAGTCGTAGCCGCCGGGCACGAACGTGTCCACGAAGCCCTGCCACAGCCGGTCGGCCCACGGAGAGCGGGATTCGTACCGTACGAGTTCGGCCGCGAACATCAGCGCGTGCGCGAACATGAGTGCCAGCGTGCTCAGGCTCGTGGTGCGATGCCAGCGTTCCAGCACCTGCCTGGACACGGGCAGCCGAGCGGGGCGCGGCCCCGACAGCAGCAGACCGAGGACGACCGTCCCCCAGGCCCACAGCAGTCCGGACCAGCCGAACGCCTGGCTGAGCAGGTACATCCAGTAGGTGCCGGGATCGTTCATGAACGGCATGACCGAGGTGGTGGCCGAGTCACCCGATTCCATGCGCGCGTACAGGAGGGCGAAGACCGCCGCCGTGACCACCACCGCCGCGCTCGCGTCGGGCACGGCGGACCGCAGGTCGGCGCGCAGCGTGGCGGCGTTCGCCGAACGCCTGGTACGAGTGGGCGGCGGAGTGGCGCCACGGTTCTGCGGCGTCGTCTCTGACGGCATCCTGGACCTTCCGGAACGCGGGAACAACTGCGGTCGGTGGCACGGGCGAATGACATAGTTTCACTGATGGAGCGGCCCGTGCCGAGGCCGCATCCGGCCAGACAGGGGTGCGCGACAGCCGGCGCCCCCGTTCCGGCGCGCGTGCCCGCTCCGCCCGTCCGGCCGAACCGCGCGCATTCGGACAACCGGCGCCGTACCCCCTACCGCCGGGGCGGGAGTGAACCCTAGGCTGGTGCGTGCAGTCGAATCGTGCCTTCCGTCCGACCGGTCGCAGCACCGGGCGGGAGGTGGTCCGGCGGGAATCCGGAACCGTCCCGCAGCGGTGAGCCGGAACGATCACGGTCGACGGCACCGGGTCTCTCCCCGGGGCCGGTGACGTGACGGCAGTTGGACGCGCACCGGTCACCGGTGAGCGAGCCCCATGAGTCCGAAGACCTGCCACGGTGTCCGTACCTGACGTGCGGGCTGTCGCACAGTGTCCTCGAGGGCCGGGCCGGCGGTACGGACGGCCGCACGGCACGCGCCGTGCGGGGTCCCTCCCGCCAGTTCGTGCTTCGAGGCATGGGACGAGGAGAAGAGTACGTGTCCATGACCGCACGAATCCCCGCCATCGTTCTCGGTTCCCGGCCGGCGCCCTCCCCGACCGGCTGAACCGAACGGTGCCGACATCCGCCGGAGAGTCCCGACGGTCCCGGCGTTCGCCGAGCCGGGTCTCCTCCGGCGTCTGCCACGGAACCCTGGGTGAGCTGTACCAGGGTCCACTGCGGTCCGGGCCCGACCCGGACATCGCCGTGGTCTCCTTTCCCACCGACCGGCACTCCTGGGTGCATTTCACCCCGGGGAGCGAGGCGCCGGGACGGCTGCCCCTCGGCGAGAAGTCCGCGACGGCGGTCCGGCTGTTCCTGGGGCACTTCGGGCTCACGCTGCCGCCGGGCGGGTGGAGTGTCCACTCCGATCTGCGGGTGGGCGTGGGCATGGCCAGTTCGACCGCCGACATCGTGGCGACCCTGCGCTGCCTGTTCCGGCTGTTCGGGCTCGCGTACGACAGGAAGGTGGTCCTTGAGATCCTGACCGCGATCGAGCGGGCCGACAGCGTGTTCCTCGACGAGTTCGCGCTCTACCTCAGTGCCCGGCACCGCGTGGTCCGGCGACTGGGCACCGACATCGGATTCCACACCGCTTTCGTCACCGAGCCGGGGACGGTGGACACCAGCGCCGTCACCGGTCTGCTGCTGGAGCACTACCGGCGGCATGGGGAGGAATACGAGCGGTGCCTGAACGACATGGTCAAGGGCTTCGCCTCGGGTGATCCGGCCGCGGTCGCACGGGCGGCCACCGCCAGTGCCGCGCTGTCGCAGCGGGTACTGCCCAAGACCTCCTTCGACAGCATGCTCGCCCACCGCGAGCGGTTCGGCGCCGACGGCATCTTCGTCGCCCACACGGGCCGCGTGATCGGCTATCTGCTCCCGCGCCGCCCCGACGCCGAGCTCAAGTCGGAGCTGTCCGCCTTCTACCACTCGCTCGGCCACCAGTGTTCCTTCGCCCGAGGAGGCTACGGGTGATCCATCCTCACATCGCCGACGCCCTGAAGGTCCCCGACCTCGTGCGGCTCACCGACAAGATCATCCTGATCCGGTTCGAGTCCATGAAGATCTACTCCGCGCTCGCCGCCGTCCGCCACCTCCTGGAACGGGGCACGATCCGTTCGGGGCAGACGGTGATCGACAGCTCCAGCGGCATCTACGCCTACGCCCTGGCTCTCGCCTGTCACCGCCACGGCCTGCGCTGCCACATCGTCGCGTCCACCACCGTCGACACCACCACCCTCGCCCAACTGGAGATCCTGGGTGCCACCGTGGAACAGGTCAGTCATTCCGACAACCTCAAGCTCGACCAGGAACTGCGGGTGCGGCGGGTGAGGGAGATCCTGTCCGATCACCCGTCCTGGCACTGGATGCGCCAATACCACGACGATGTCCACTACCTCGGCTATCACGAGGTCGCCGACCGGATAGCGGCGGCCTTCGGCGGAACCGCGTTGACGCTCGTCGGAGGGGTGGGTTCCGGAGCCTCCACGGGCGGTCTCGCGGAGCGTCTGCGTGCCAAGGATCCGTCGGTGCGGCTGGTCGGCGTGCAGCCCTTCGGAAGCGTGACCTTCGGCAGTCAGGAGCACCACGATCCGGAGGCGATCATCGCCGGAATCGGTTCGTCGATCGTCTTCGACAACGTGCGCCACCACCTCTACGACACCGTGCACTGGCTGGACTTCACCCATGCCATGTCCGGCACGGTGGCACTGCTGCGCGACCACGCCGTCTTCGCCGGGCTGTCCACGGGCGCGGGATACCTGGCCGCGACCTACGAGGCCCGCCGCCACCCGGACCGGCCGCACCTGGTGATCGGCGCCGATACGGGGCACCGCTACGTCGAGCGCGTCTTCGCCCGTCATGGGGAAGCCCTGGACCCGGCCGGGCTGAAGCCGGTCGAGATATCGGCTCCCGCGGAGATGTCCACCCCCTGGTCCAGGATGCCGTGGCCGCGGACCGCATGGCCCACGGGCCGGAAGGAGCCGGAGGCATGACCCTCGTCAGTCTGGAGTCACTCACCTTCGGCCTGGGGCATCTGGCGCGGGCCGCCGAGGCACTCGGCGAACGGCTGGTGCTCCTCACCCGCGACCGCTCCTACTACACCTACGAACTGGACCGCCTGCCCGCGGACGCCCTCGACGTCGTGGAGACCGACACCTTCGACGTGGACGGGCTCACGGAACTGCTGCGCCGGACTCCGGGGCTCCGCGGGCTGATCAGCTCGACCGACACCTGGACGCTGGTGGGCGCCGAACTCGCCGCCCGCCTCGGGCTGCCCGGCCCGGACCCGGCCGTGCTGCGGCTGACCCGGGACAAGGCCGCGGTACGCAACCTTCTGCATGACGCCGGGCTGACGCGCGGGCGAGCCGTGGAGGCCACCGGGCACCGCGAGGGGAAGACTCTGCTCGATGAGGTCGGTCTGCCCGCCGTCCTCAAGGACACGGCGGGCACCGGGAGCCAGAACGTCTGGCTGGTCCGCGACGTGCCGGAGATGGAGGCGGCCCTGAACGAGGCGGAGCAACGGGAACTCAGGGGGCGGCTGTTCGCCGAACCGTACTTCAGCGGGCCGGTGTACAGCGGGGAGACCCTCACCTGGGCGGGCCGCACCCGGTTGCTGGGAGTCTCCAGCCGCCTGATGTCACCGGAACCCCACTTCCGGGAGGAGATCACCGCCTTCCCGGTCGCCTTCCCGGAGGACCGGCGGGCCCTGCTGGAACGATGGCTCGGCGAGGTGCTCGCGGCGGTCGGCTACACCGACCGGTTCGCGCACGTGGAGTTCGTCCTGACCACCGGCGGCCCGGAGATCGTCGAGATCAATCCCCGGATCGGCGGCGCCCTGGTCGGAGTGGGCATGTGCCGGGCGCTGGGGGTCAACGTGTACGAGGCGATGGCCGAGGCCGCGCTGGGCCGCAGGCCCCGCCTCATGGACGCGGACCCGCCCGGCGGTCCGGCGGTCGCCTTCGTGCTGGGCTACCCGGCGGCGCCCGGCGTGTTCACCGGCGTCAGCGGGCTGGACCGGCTCGCGGATCTGCCCGGGTCACCGGCCTGGTACCCGGTCGCGTCCGTGGGTGCCCCGGTTGAGCACATCACCGACAGCCGCGGATACGCGGGCATCGTCTGCGCGGAGGGCGAGACGGCCGAACTGGCCACGCACCACGCGGTGGCGGCCGCCAACACCCTGCGTGTGCTCACCGAACCGTTCCCCCCACCCGGCACCACCGGTCGCGGGGCCTCCGGTGGCTGAACGCCCCAAGGGCGGGGAAGGACTGCGGACCGCGCTGTCCACGCTCGACGGACCGCTGCGGTTCCTGCTGCTCAGTTCTTTCCTGATCCCGCTCGGCAGTTTCATGGTCCTGCCGTTCATGTCGGTGTTCCTGCACGAGCGACTCGGCCTGGGGCTCGGAACGGTCGGTGTGGTACTGGCCGTGGCGTCCCTCGTGCAGTTCTCCGGCGGAGTGGTGGGAGGGTCCCTGGCCGACCGGGTGGGGCTGCGGCGCACGATGCTGTGGGCGCTGATCATCCGCACCACAGGATTCCTCGGCCTGCTGCTGGCCCTGCGCTGGCCACCGCTGGCCGTCGGGGCACTCGTCCTGACCTGCTGCGGCGCCGCGTTGTACCTTCCCGCCAACAAGGCGTACCTCGTACGGGGCGTGGACGACGAGCACCGTCCGGCGTTCCTGTCGGCGGGGAACGCGGTCCTCAACGCGGGCATGGCGGTCGGTCCGCTGATCGCCGGGCCGTTCGTGCTGTCCTCCCCCGGCTGGCTGTTCGTCGCTGTGTCAGGGCTGTTCGTCCTGGTCACGGCGGGCCATGCCCGGCTCCCGGCGGAGGCCGGGGAGGAGCGGCCGGGCGACGGGCCGGCCGTGCGGCCCGCGCCCGGCGGGGAGGGCCTCCTCCCCTTCGCCGCGAACGCCCTCGCGTTCTACCTCTACTTCCACTTCCAGCACTTCCTCGCGGTGTACGCCGTCGAGCGGGCCTCCAGCACCTTCTACAGCCTGGTGCTGCTCCTCTGCTTCGCGCTGGTCATCGTCGTCCAGCCGCTCGCGTCCGGCCTGATCCGGCGCATGCGCTACGCGACCGCTCTGGCCTTCGGCTTCATCTGCCTGGCGACCGGGCTCGCCGTCCTCGCGGCCGGCACCAGACCGGCGATGCTGGCGGGCGGGGCCCTCATCACCCTGGGCGACATCGTCCTCTTCCTGAAGAACGACCTGGAGGCCCTGCGCCGCAGCCCTCGCTCGGACGCCATGGTCTTCGGACGCCAGCGGCTGGCCGCGGGGCTCGGCGCCTGCGCCAGCGGGGTACTGGGCGGACAGCTCTACGGACTCACCGAGCAGGCCGGGCGCACCGGCTGGTTCTGGCTGCTCGCCGCGGCCCAGTGCGTGATGCTGCCCCCGGTGCTGCTGGCACTGCGCGACCGCCCGGCTAAACACCCTGATCCACTCGACGACAGCCAAGGAGCGCTGAGGGCGTATGACACGGACAGGCGGCTTTCAGGACGATGACTTCTGGACCGAGTTCAACGACTTCCTCTTCTCCGAGCAGCGCTACGCGCAGGCCGAGGAACTGCTCGGCACCTCGCCCCTCCTGTCCTTCCCGTCCGGGTCCCGGGTGCTGGACCTGTGCTGCGGACCGGGCGTCTTCACCGTGCCGCTCGCCCGCCGCGGACACGACGTCACCGGGGTGGACCTCAGCCCGGCCATGCTGGCCCAAGGGCGGAAGCGGGCGTCGGACGCGGGCACCGAGGTGACGTACGTGCAGGCCGACGCACGCGCGTACGCGGCACCGGGCGGCTTCGACGTGGTCCTCAACCTGTTCACCTCGTTCGGGTACTTCGACGACCCGGCCGACAACGCGCTCGTGCTGCGGACCATGCACACCTGCCTGGCCCCCGGTGGCGCACTCGTGCTGGATCTCGCCGGCAAGGAACTGCTGGCCCGCAGGGTCACCCCGCCCAAGGTGGTGCGCCACGGTGACGACCTGCTGGTACAGACCGACACGGTGCTGGACGACTGGGCCCGGCTGCGCAGCGACTGGGTGCTGATCCGGGGCGAGCGCGTCACACGGGCGACGTTGGTGTGGTTCGTGTACAGCGCCGTGGAGCTGCGGAGGATGGCGGTGGAGGCGGGCTTCGGCCAGGTGGAGGTCTTCGGCGGCTTCGACGGGCGCCCCTATGACGAGAACGCCGAGCGACTGGTGCTGCGCGCAGTCCGCGAGGCGTAGCCGCGTGCGGGAGCGTGCCCGGCGCACGCACGTGCGCCCGCGCGCCCTGTTGACCCGGTCCGGTGAACCGTACGATCGCCGGGTCGTCGTCGCGGCGGGAGGCGGCAAGCCGGTGTGATCCCGGTGCGTCCCGCCACCGCGGCCGGGGCTGCGCACTGTGCTCCTGCTGTCCCCGGCCGGTCCTCGGTATGGCGCCGGACTGGTATCCGGCGCCCAACCAGCGGCGTCGCATGGTCCGTTGGCCTCGGCAGGTGCTCGCCGGGGGCTCGGACTGCACCTGCCGCCGGACGTCGAGGTGCGCGTCCACGACTCGAACCAGAAGTCACGCTTCATGGTCATGCCGATGCGTCCCGAGGGGACCGGGGGATGGACCGAGGAGCAGCTTGCCGCGATCGTCACCCGCGACACCGTGTTCGGTGTCGCGCTGCCCCAGGCGGACCGGACGGCCGCCGGGCCGCCCACGTCGGCCGTCGACGGCCCGTGGGCGGACCAGGGGGATCCTCCTCCCCGGCCGCCGCTGGACCGTTTCCGGTCCCTCCTCGTCGGCCGGGGTGTCCCGTCACCGGAGTCGCCCCGGCTCGCGCTCGCCCCGACCACTTCACCGCTCGACGTGTCCACCGCCCGACTGGTGGGGACGAGGACGACGAGGGCGAAGGCGGGGCGCGGCGCCCGCCGGTGGAGGGGAAGGGGACCGGGATGCTGTTGCGTGATGTCGAGTACGGGGACGTCGACGCCTACGTCAGGATGCGGTGCGATCCGGTGATGATGGGTGAGCTGGGCGGTCCGTTGCCCCGGGAGGGCATGGAGGAGAAGGTCCGGCGCGATGTCGGGCGGGCGCGGGCCGGGACCGACTGGACCAGGATGATCGTGCCCGACCCGGCCCGCCCGGAGACGGTCGCGGGCACCGTCACCCTGTGGCCCCACAGCACCGGGGCCGGGCCGATCTCCGAGATCGGGTGGATGGTGCTGCCCGAGTTCCAGGGGCGGGGGTTCGGCAAGCGGGGCGTCCGCATGCTGCTCGATCAGGCCCGCGACGACGGCCGGTGGGGGCTCGTCCACGCCTTCCCCGCGACGACGAACGCCCCGTCGAACGCCATCTGCCGCGGCCTCGGGTTCCGCTTCCTGGGGGAGGAGGACGTGCCCTTCGCCGACCGGGTCCTGAGGAGCAACCACTGGGTCGTCGACCCGAGTGCCGTTCCGGCCTGACGGCGGCCCGCGGCGCCTCCCGTCCGGGTCACCCCGCCGCCGGGGGCGGGAGCGGCGCGGAGGCGGGGCGGGCCGTCCGGAGGTTACGTCCCGGCCGCGCGGTACGGCCCCGGGCGGCCCCGGTCCGGCCGGGGTCAGTCCCCGGCCGGCGGCGGGGAGGCGAGCGCGGGGACGGGGCGGGGGGTGCCGTCGGCGTCGATGGCGACGAAGGTCAGGGTCGCGGTGGCGACCTCCGTCGTCGGACCCGAGTGGTTCCAGCGTTCGGCGGTCACCCGGACCCCGACCGTCATCGACGTCCGTCCGGCCCGCCGGAGGGCGGCCTCGACGCTCAGCAGGTCCCCGGCCCGCACGGGGGCCAGGAACGTCATCCGGTCGACCGAGGCGGTGACGGCGGGGCCGCCCGCGTGCCGCCCCGCGGCGGCGGCCGCCGCGTCGTCGATGAGCCGCATCATCACACCGCCGTGGATGGTGCCGTACAGATTGGTGTCGTGCTCGCTCATGATGTGGGCGAGGACCACCCGTGAGTCGTCCGGGGTCTTGGTACGCCGGGTGGTGGGGACGGGGGCGGGGACGGTGACGGTGGGATCGGCCACGTCAACTCTCCTTCGCGAGTCGCGGCGGAACGATTCCGCGCGCGGGGGTCCCGGGCGCGGGCAGCGGGCAGGTCTTCGGACTCGCGGGCGCGCCGCTCCTCCCGGAGGGCTCCTACTGGCCGTCGCTTCCCGGCCCCGTCCGGGGCCAGTGCTGTATGACGGCGGTCGTTCCCGCTCACCGCTGCGGGGCAGTCCCGGATTCCCACCGGGTTCCCTCTTGCGACGCCTCCCGTCCGGCTGACGGGGCGAACCGGCTGCCCGGCCAGCCTACGCGGCGCCCCGGACCGGCCGGGACGCCCGGGGGAGGCGGGCGCTCCTCGGCGTGCGCCGGGCACACCTGCCGCTGGGCAGTCCGGTCCGGGACCGTACGCCGCACTCCGTGCCGTCGGGTCCGGGACCGTACGCGGTCCGGTCGCGCCGTCCGGCCCCGCCCGTACGGCGTCCCGCCCCGTCACACATCGGCCCCGCCGGGGCGCGGACGCCGCCGAGGGTCGGGGACGCGGTGCCCGGGGCGCCGGGGGAGGGGTGGCGTGGGTGGTCCACAGTGGTGTGGTGGGGTGGTCCGCAGTGGTGTGGCGGGGGTCGCACCCGGGGCCCCTTCGTCCCCCGTGACGGCCTCCACTATCATCTGTCGATTCGCCGTCGGACGCCGTTCCCCGCAGGTAGGGGCCCGCCGACCGGCGCGTACGGGCCCGCCGCGCACCGGCGGGACCGGGCCACGGGCAGTCGAGGAGAGGAACGTTCATGCGCGCTCGGAACATCGGAGCCGCCGCCGCGACCGCGCTGGCGGTGGTGGCCGCCCGCGACCTCGTCCAGAAGAAGCACGCGCTGCTCAGGAACTTCCCCGTGCTCGGACACGCCCGGTACCTGCTGGAGCGGGTCGGTCCGGAACTGCGGCAGTACGTCGTGACCTCCAACGAGGAGGAGCGCCCGTTCAGCCGCGACCAGCGCACCTGGATCTACGCCTCCGCCAAGCAGGAGAACAACTACTTCGGCTTCGGCACCGACGTGGACGTCGAGCACATCCAGGGCCACACCTACCTGAAGCAGCGCACCTTCGCCGGACCCCTGCCCGACCTCGGCGACCCCGATGCCCCGCTGCCCTCGGCCAAGGTGCTGGGCGGCCCCCGGGGGCGCGCCCGGGCCTTCCGCCCGGCGAGCGTCGTGAACATCTCGGCGATGAGCTTCGGCTCGCTGTCCGGCGCGGCCGTCACGGCGCTCAACAAGGGCGCCGCGCTGGCCGGGGCGATGCAGAACACCGGTGAGGGAGGTCTCTCCCCGTACCACCGCAACGGTGGCGACCTCGTCCTCCAGATCGGGACCTCGTACTTCGGCTGCCGCAACGAGGACGGCACCTTCAACCTCGACAAGCTCAAGGCCGTGGTGGCCGGGGCGCCGGTCCGGGCCATCGAGATCAAGCTCTCCCAGGGCGCCAAGCCGGGGCTCGGCGGCATGCTGCCGGGCGCCAAGGTGACCCCCGAGATCGCCGAGATCCGGGGCATACCGGTGGGCCGGGACTGTGCCTCGCCCTCCCGGCACAGCGCCTTCCACGACGTCGACTCGATGCTCGACTTCGTGGAACTGCTCGCCGCGGAGACCGGGCTGCCGGTCGGCATCAAGAGCGCCGTGGGCGACATGGGCTTCTGGGAGGAGCTGGCCACGCTGATGGCCCGGGGCGACCGCGGGGTCGACTTCGTCACCGTCGACGGCGGCGAGGGCGGCACCGGCGCGGCCCCGCTGATCTTCACCGACTCCATGTCGCTGCCGTTCCGGATGGGCTTCTCCCGGGTCTACGGCACCTTCGCCGAGCGCGGTCTCACCGACGAGCTGACCTTCATCGGCTCCGGCAAGCTGGGCCTGCCCGAGAACGCCGCCGTGGCCTTCGCGCTGGGCGTCGACATGATCAACGTCGCCCGCGAGTCCATGCTCTCCATCGGCTGCATCCAGGCGCAGAAGTGCCACACCGACAAGTGCCCCACCGGCATCGCCACCCAGGACCCTTGGCTGGTGCGCGGCATCGACGCGCCCTCCAAGGCCACCCGGGCCGCCGTCTACCTGCGCACCCTGCGCAAGGAGCTGCTGAAGGTCTCGGGGGCCATCGGCGTCGCCCACCCGGCGCTCATCACCACCTCCGACGTCGAGATCATGAACGGCGACTACGAGGCCCGTACCCTGGCCGGCGTCTACGGTTACAAGGACGGCTGGGGCGAACTGGGCCCGCGGCTCGCCCAGGAGATCACCGAACTGGTCACCACCCGGCCGGACCCGTCCGGCGAGCCCGCCGGCTGACCCGCGCGGCGCCGTGCCCCGCCCCGCCGGACGGCTTCCGGCGGCGGGCGGGGCCCCGTCAGCCGGATCCGGACGGACCGTCCGCGCCGCCGCCCGCCCGGTGCCACGGGGAGTCCGCCCCGGTGGGGCGCGCGTCGGCGGAGAGGCGGAGCGCGTACACCCGCTCCGTGCCGGGTACGGGGCCGAGGTAGGCGTGTCCGGTCAGGTGGCACCAGGCGGGCAGGTCGAGCGGCGCGGCGGGGTCCGTGGCGACGACGTGCACGACGGTCCCCGGGGCGACGCCCGCGATGCGCCCGCGCAGCCGCAGCAGGAGGGCGACGCAGAGCAGCCCCGTGCCGTCCACGGTCAGCCCGGCCTCCGGGAACGGGACGGGCCCCGTCATCGACGGGCCCGGCGGGCGGCGGGCGTACCGGTGCGGGGACGGGCGTGGTTCATGGGCCGCAGCGTACGTCCGGAAGGAGAGACGCCTCCGGCCGGGGCGGTGGTGGTGCCGGGGTCGGTTCCGGGTCGAGGTGGTGCGGGGTGGCCCCTGGTCAGGATGGTGCCGGGCAGTTCCGGGTCCGGGGGGTGCCGGGCGGATCCGTGCACTCCGCGCACCGCCGTTGCCCCCGCTCCGGGCCTCGGGGCCGACCAGATGACCCCTGACTCCGGCCTCGGGCGGCCCCCGGCCCGACGCCCGCCCCCTGGAGCGGAGTCCGGGATCTCCCGGTGGGGGGGGGACCCCGGCCGCCGTCCCCCGGCGCCCCGTGCCGGGAGCCGCGCCGACCGCCCCGCCGTGGGGGACATCACCCCGGGGCGAGGTCGGCGGTGACCAGGTCGTGGTCCGAGTACGGGGTCGGGTGGACCCGGTGCCCGCGCGCCGTGACGCCGCGCAGGAAGACGTAGTCGAACTTGCTGGACCAGTCGGTGGTGGGGGCGCAGGCGCCCGTCGCCGGGGGACGGCAGCCGGGGTCCGCGTCCGCCGACGCGGCCCACATCGGGGCGAGTTCGGCGGCGTCCGGCACGGCGTTGAAGTCGCCCAGGACGACGGCGCGCCGGTGCCCGGCCACCGCCGCCGCGAGGACCCGGACCTGGCCCTCCCGGACCGCCGCCTGACTCCGCTGGGCGAGGTGGGTGGTGAAGACCCGCAGCGGACGGCCGCCGACCCGGGTGGTCACCGCCAGGTAGCCGCGGTCCTCGGAGCCGCCGTCGGGGTACTCCACGAGGACCCGGTCGGTGATCGGCGCCGCCGAGAGGATCGCCTGGCCGAAGCCGCCCGGCCGCCAGGGCATCCCGCCGCAGCGCCCCCGGTGCCGCAGCACCGGCCCGTACGCGACGTGGTACTCCAGCCCGTACAGGTTCCGCAGGTGGTCGCGCATCCGCTCGACGTCCCGCACGCACGCCTCCTGGAGGCCGACGACCTGGGGCGCGTGGGTCGCGATCTCCCTGGCCCGGTCGATGTCGCCCTGCTTGCAGGGGTTGCAGATGTTCCAGCTCATGACGCGGTCGGGGACGATCCTGCCGGGCGCGCCCGGGGGCAGGGAGGGGACGAGGCGGGGCGTGTCGTCCGGCACGCTGGGACCGATGAGCGTCATCCCGAACACGGCCACGGCGACCGCCAGCACCCCCGCGCCCCTCGTGCGCACCAACGCCATCGACTCCTCCTCCGGGCCGGCCGTCCCGGCGGACGCCCGCCGGATCCCGCCCGGACGAGGTTAGGGCCTCTCGTTTGGATCACGCCGGGCGCCGGCCCTGGCGCCGCACCTCGCCGCGTTGTCGTCGGTCGACAGGGCTCCGCCCCGACTCCTTCCTCCGCCTTGCGACGCACGGCGCCCGACCCCGCTCCCTGATCCGGCCCGATCCAAACGAAAGACCCTGGGCGACGGGCGTGCGCCGGACACGGGGCGACGGGACCGAGCCAGGAGCGGGGCCGCGCGGGACGCCGGGGGCGGCCGTCCTCCATACTGGGGCGGACGGCATCGTGTCCGGCGGGAGGGGCAGGCGTTCGGCGGTGGTGGACCCCGGTGAAGCGGCACCCGGCGCGCCCGTACCCGGCGGTCCCGCGACCGTCGCCCCGGCCTCCGGTGCTTTCGCTCCGGGAGACCTCGTGCCCGGCGCTTCCGGGGCGGGCCGTCCGGCGCCGGGCCGTCCGGCGTCCGGGAGTCGCCCGCCCGGCGGCGCCGCGCTCGACGACCCGGTGCGGACGTCGCTGCGCGGCAACCACGCGGCGCTGGCCCGGTGGGACGGGCGGGCCGGGACGTACGCGCCCGGTGCCGCGACCTTCTGCACGGTGCCCGCGGTGCCGGACCCGGCGGACTGGGCCGGTCTGGCACGGCTGCTCGGACCGGGCGGGCTCGCCGACATGTTCAGCTGCCCCGCCGCGCCACCGGCAGACTGGGAGCCGGTCTTCACCCTTGAGGGGCGCCAGATGGTGCGCCCCGACGGCGACATCGGCCGGGCGTCCGCGGGCGGCTTCGACGGGAGCGCCGGACGCCCGCCCGTCCCGGACGGCCCGGAGGGTCCCCGGGTCGTCGAACTGGGCGCCGCCGACGTGCCCGAGATGCTCGGCCTGGTCGCCCTGACAGCGCCGGGACCGTTCGGGCCGCGGACCCACCGGCTCGGCACCTATCTGGGGGTCCGGGACGGTGGACGGCTGGTGGCCATGGCGGGGGAGCGGCTGCGCCCGCCGGGCTGGACCGAGATCAGCGCCGTCTGCACCGCCCCCGGGGCCCGGGGGCGGGGGTACGCCGGCCTGCTGGTCGACACCCTCGCCGCGCGGATCACCGCGCGGGGGGAGCGTCCGTTCCTGCACGTGGCCGAGGCGAACGCCGCCGCGATCGCCCTGTACGAGCGGCTCGGCTTCGCCCTCCGCGCCCGGGTGGTGTTCCGGGGCTTCCGCGTTCCGTGACACCGGGCGGACGCCTGGGGCCTCTTGTTTGGGTCATGCCGGGTTCGGGGGCCCTGGCACCGCACCTCGCCGCGTTGTCGTCGGTCGCCAGGGCTCCGCCCCGACTCCCTCCTCCGCCTTGCGATGCACGGTGCCGGACCCCGCTCCCTGATCCGGCCCGATCCAAACGAAAGACTCTAGGGGGACTTGGCCCCCGCCGGGGCCGGAGTGGGGACACGGCCCCGGCGGGGAGGACGAACGGGCCTGCGCGGTGGAGATATTGACGGTATGTCAAATCTCTTGACCGCGGCCCTGTTTCACACCGAGGACATCGTGCCGACCCGGCGGGGCTCCGGCTCGCGCCGGGGGTGGACGAGGTTGCCCAGCGCCCAGCGGCCCGGGCCGAGGAAGACGAGGAGGAGGAGCGACCAGCAGAACATGGCCGCCGCCTCGCCGCCGTTCTCGATCGGGAAGACGCCCTCGGACTGGTGCTCCACGAAGTAGGCGTACGCCATCGAACCGGAGCAGACCAGGGCCGCGGTCCGGGTGCCGAGGCCCAGCAGGACCAGTGCGCCGCCCACCAGTTGGATGGCGGCGGCCCACCAGCCGGGCCAGGCCCCGACCTCGGGCTTCGCGCCGTGCGGGCCGCCCATCACCCCGAAGAGGGTGGCCAGGCCGTGACAGGTGAACAGCAGGCCGACGACGATCCGGTAGAGGCCGAGCACATGGTCCCTGCTCTTGTCCAGCGCTTCCATGATGGTGCTCCTCTCTGGCGCGGCGTCCTGGGGAACGCCGCGCTGCGGTGGGGGTGTGCGGTGGAGCTGTGCGGAGTGGTGGAAGGGGGGTGCGGGGTCGCGGGGTGGGGTGGGTGTCCGTGCGCGGGGAAGTGGCGACACGGGCGGGCCGGACGGCTCGGCATGAGCAACTCTGCTCGGGCGGCTCGTCGTTGAGCGGCTGTTCCGTCCCGTGCTCTGGGCTCGGGTGTTCCCGGTGTGCCGTCGCTTGTGTGGGGAGTGGGGGGATCGCACGGGACATGGGGCGGGCCGCCCGGGGAAGCAGCTCCGTATTGGAAGCTTTAACCACCCGCGCTGGTCATGTCTAGACCAATAGCTGAAGAAGTTGTGATGGACGGGGGATGTGTGAAGTTGGTCGCCGCGCACGGCAGTTCGGTACGCGCTATCTCTTGACCGGGCCCCATTGGCCGCTATGGTCTAGACCTAGCGCACCTCAGGTCTAGACCAAGTCTCGGCAAGAGCATCGAAGGAAGTGCATGTCATGAACACGAAAAGACGAGCGGCCCTCGCCGTCGGGGCCCTGGTCGCTCCACTGCTCGCCGTCAGCCTCCCGGCCGGCTCCGCCAGTGCCCACGGCTGGGTGACCTCGCCCAACAGCCGCCAGGACCAGTGTGCCGCGGGCGTCGTCCAGTGCGGCCAGATCAAGTACGAGCCGCAGAGCGTCGAGGGGCCGAAGGGCCTCAAGAGCTGCAGCGGCGGCAACGCCCAGTTCGGGGAGCTGGACGACGACAACAAGGGCTGGCGCGTCACCCCCGTCAGCTCCACCTACACCTTCACGTGGCACCACACCGCGCGCCACGCGACCGCCAACTGGCAGTACTTCATCGGCAACACGAAGATCGGTGAGTTCAAGGGCAACAACGCCCAGCCCGCTCCCGACGTGAGCCACCAGGTGAACTTCGGCAGCTTCACCGGCAAGCAGAAGGTGCTGGCCGTCTGGAACGTGTCCGACACCGGCAACGCCTTCTACTCCTGCATCGACGTGAACATCGGCGGCACCGGTGGCGGTGGCGACAACGGCGGTGGCGGCAACAACGGCGGCGGTGGCGACAACGGCACCTGCACCGCCACGGCCTGGGCCTCCACCAGGGTCTACACCGGAGGCGACACCGTCTCCCACAAGGGCCGCAACTGGCGCGCCAAGTGGTGGGTCCAGGGCGACGAGCCCGGCACCACCGGCGACTGGGGCGTCTGGGAAGACCTCGGGGCCTGCCCCGCCTGATCGTGTGTGAACGGGTCCGGCGTGCGCTCGGCGGAGCGCACGGCGGACCGGTGGACGGGGGCCGCCACGGCCCCCGTTCCGCACGTGTGCCCCCCCACCCGGCCCGGGTGCCGCCCGGCGCCCGGCCCCGGGGGCCGTCACCGGTGCCCCTCCCGTTCCGAACGCCGGGTCACCAGGTCCTGTGCCCGCCGGGAGAGCGCCGTGCCCGCCGCGGTGAGGAACACGAAGCTGTAGACGATCTGGAGGACGGCCACCACCCTGGCCGTCTGGCCGGCTGGTGTGATGTCCCCGTAGCCGACGGTCGCGAGCGTCACGACCGTGAAGTACAGCGCGTCGAGACGGGTGCGCAGCCCGACGAACGCGCCGGGCTCCTTCGCGAGGGCGTAGTACGCCCCGGCGAAGACGTGCACCGACAGCACCACCAGCAGCGCGATGGCCAGCCCCGGCCGGGCGCCGGGCCGGTCGGTGAGGACGCGGCGGATCTCCCGCAGCAGCAGCGCCGCCACCGAGACCAGCAGCAGGGTGAACAGGGACCAGCTCAGAGCGGGCCGCTCCGGACCCAGTCGGTCGAGCGGGAGCAGGAAATAGGCGACCCCCGTGCCCACCGCCGCGGCCCCCCGCACCAGCCAGAACCGCACGGTGCGCCGCGCGGCCCCCGAGGAGTGCGCGTGCCCGCGCCTCCCGTGCCCCCCGCCGGTGCCACCGCCCCCCGGCGTTCCCCCGCCTCCGCCGCCCCCGGTGTTCCCGCGGCCTGACGCCGCGCCGCCTCCGCGCCCCGGCCTTCCGCCGTCCGCGGGGGGCGCACTCCCGTGGGTTCCCCGCCTTCCGTTCTCAGGCGTTCCGCCGCCACCCGTGTTCCCGTCCTCCGGCGCCCCGCCGCCCCGGGGCGCGTCGTGCCGGGGCGTCCCGCTTCCGGTCCCTCCGCCGTTCCCGGCGGGCGGGCTCACGGGTGCTCCGCGACCGCCGTCTTCCGTGCTTCCGGACGCCCCGTTTCCGGAGGCCCCGCTTCCGGACGCGGGGCCTTCGGGCGCCCCGTCGCCGTGCGCCCCGTCCCCGTGCGTCCCGCCCCGGGGCGTCCCCGATCCGGTTCCTCCGTCGGACGGGTCGCGGTGCCCGCTCATCGCGCCGCGCCCGTGGCGTCCGCCGTGCCCGGCGCGCGCGGAGTCCCCTCGGCCCGGTGCCTCCGGACGGTCCGGGGCATCACCTGGGCGACGACGAAGGCCACCACCGAGGCGATGACGATCAGCGGCATCTGCTCGTACGCGTCCCCGCCGATCAGCAGCACCGCGAGCACCGAGCCGGCCAGCGGCAGTCCCGTCACGGCTGTGGCCGCCGCGGCGATGCCCAGCCCGAGGGCGGGGGTCGCGCCGAAGCCGGGCAGTCCGGAACAGGCCATCGCGGTCGCCGTGCCCAGCAGGACGGCGGGGAAGATCGGGCCGCCGCGCAGACCGCCCAGGGCGATGCCCCAGGCCAGCCCCTTGCACGCGACCAGCGCGACGAGGGCGCCGACGGACCAGGCGTGCGGCTGCGCGGCGATCTGCGCGAGGGCGGCCTGGCCGGAAAGCGCCGCCTCCGCCGGATCGCGGCCGGTGATCAGGGCGTACGCGGTGACGCAGCCGCCGACCGCCACGGCGCAGAGCAGGGTGC
This sequence comes from Streptomyces sp. SID8352, assembly GCF_009862265.1. Taxonomy (GTDB): domain Bacteria; phylum Actinomycetota; class Actinomycetes; order Streptomycetales; family Streptomycetaceae; genus Streptomyces. Next base: position 29,287 of record NZ_WWGX01000028.1, read on the forward strand.
GCACGGCGGTGCGGTGCCGGGTGTAGGACACGGTGCGGCGGCCCAGCGCACGGGCGAGGGTGACCAGGACCGCGATCAGTGCGGCGGTGGGTACGCCCCAGAGGAAGTCGCCCGCGTCGGGGCCGACGTTCGGTGGCACCTCGTGCAGGGCCAGCGCGCCGATCTTCAGCCCGGTCCACTGGCCGAAGCCGGTGAACACCAGCGCTCCCGTCCCGCTGGCGAGCAGACAGGGCAGCAGGAGTGCGACCAGCCGGGCGCCGCCGAGCCCGGCCCCCTCGACGAGCAGCACCGCCGCCACCAGGGGACCGCCCAGGATGGTGGAGATCGCGGCGGTGGAACCGGCCGTCGCGACGATCGCGCTCGCCCTGGCGTCCGCGTCCGCCCCCACCCGCCGCACCGCCAGCAGGGCGAGCCCGCTGCCGACGGCCATCAGGGGCGCCTCGGGACCCAGCACCACGCCGAGCGGCAGCGTGGCCAGGGCGGCGAGGACCGTGCCCGGCAGCTCCCGGGGGCCGACCGGCGTGCCGCCGAGCCCGTTCACCGGCAGATGGCCGCCCGCCCCGGGCATCCGGGTGACGATCGGCGCCAGCACCAGCCCGGCCAGCAGCAGCGTCGGCAGCGGCCACCACCAGGGCGGGACGCGGTAGCCGACGGCCTCGGGCAGCGAGGTCCAGACCCAGTGCTGGAGCTGGTGCTGGAGTCCGACGAAGAAGAAGCAGGCCAGCGAGACGGGGATGCCCAGCAGTACGCTCAGCAGCAACAGCCGCCGGTAGCCGGGGGTGAGCAGGAGGGCCCGCAGCGAGGGCGTCCCGTCCCGCCCGCCGCCGGAACCGGACCCGTCGGACGCGGCGTCACCCCCACCGTCCGTTCCGCCGGAAGCGTTCCGGGCCCCGCCGGCCCCGGCTCCCTTTCCGCCGGAAGCGTTCGGGGTTCCGCCGGTCTCGGCGCGCGCCTCGTCGGAGACGTTCCGGGTCTCGCCGGTCTCGCCGGTCTCGCCGGTCTCGTCGGTCCCGCCGGTCTCGTCGGCGCTGTCGGTCCCGCCGGTCCCGCCGGTCCCGGCTCCCGCCCCGTCGCCCGCCCGCTCCGGTCCGCCGGTGGCATCGCCTGGCCCGCCAGGAGCCTTCGCCCGGCCGCGAGAAGCGCTCCGGGGCCCGTCGACGGCACGCCCGGTGCCTTCCGGTCCGACATCCCTCGGCCCGGCGTCTTCCGGTCCGACGTCCTCCGGCCCGGTGCCTTCCGGCCCCGCACCCGGGTCCCCGGGTGCGCTCATCGGTGCCTCCGCCGCGCGCCCCGTCCCGGCCCGCGCCCCTCCGCCGGGCGTTCCCGCCGTACCGCGCGCGGCCCGGTCCGCCGGCCGGGTCCCGCGGCCCTCCGGCCCCCGTCCCCGCGGCGCCGCGTCCCGGGGCGTCGACCTGTCACGGGACCCTCCTCTGCCGCCGTCCTGGCGCCCGGGCCGGCGGTGGTGGCCCGTTGCGCGTTCGCGTGTGCGGCTCAGTTAACGCGAGGCCGTGAGGGGCCGCACGCGCGCGCCCCGGGCCCGGTTCACCCGTTCGGCCCCGCCGCGTGGCCGGACGGCCCCGCCGCCCGCAGGCTCGGAACGATCCGTCGGCGGCGCCGCCCGCGCCGTCCGCCCGGATCTCCGTACGGGGGAGACGCAGAAAGGACCCAGCTCATGAGCCAGTACGCGGCCCCCGGCTCCGGCAGAAGCGCTCACGGCGGTGACGGCGGCGCCCCCCGGCCCCCGTACACTTCCGGCCATTCCCGTGGATGGGTGACCGGCGGCGTCGTCTTCGCGGGCGTACTGCTGCTGCTGAACGGAGCCCTCTCCGTCCTCCAGGGCATCGCGGCCATCGCCAAGGACGACGTGTACGCCCGGGTCGGCACGTACATCTACGAGATGAACCTGACCGGCTGGGGCATCGTCCACCTGGTGCTCGGCGCCTTCGTCCTCGTCACCGGATACGGCCTGCTGAAGGACATGGCCTGGGCGCGGTTCGCGGGCATCGTCATCGCCTCGCTCAGCCTCATCGCCCAGTTCCTCTTCCTGCCGTACCTGCCCATCTGGTCCGTGATCATGATGGCGATCGACGTCTTCGTGATCTGGGCGCTGGCCAGCCGTCAGGAGGAGTCCGCCCGCGTCTGAACCGGGACACCGGCCCGCCGGGACCCGCTCGCGGGCGCGGCGCGGCCGTGGCCGAAGCCCCCGTGGAACCCGCTTCGTTCACGGGGGCGAAGGCTTGCCCCGGGGTCGGCGGGACGGCGCCCCGCGCACCCGTTCCGCGCCCTTCCCGGGGCCGGTGGGACCGCCTGATTCCGGCCACCGGACGGGCCGTCACGGGCATGGCGCGGTCCCGAGCGGGTACGCGCCGGTCGGCGGGGGAACCCCTGCCCGTACGATGGGACCGCGTCGTCGGTGTGCTCCGGATCGATGGGCGCAGGCCTGTCCTGCGCGGGTGTGTCCGGGCGCGCGGAGACGTGCTCCCCGCCGGAAGAGCGGCAGGCCGGACACCTCCACGGTCCACCTGGCGTCATGGCGTCCACGGCTTCCCCCCTCGCACGACGGCCGGACGTCCATTCCCTCCTGCGGGGGACCACCGACACCTGGTCCGACGGCGGGCGCCACGCCCTCCGGAGGGGGATGTTCCGCAGGCCGCGCGGGGTGTGCGGCCGAGGGTGTCGGGGTTGGGCCGAACGGGTGACTTGGCGTAAGAATTGGCTGGTGCACGCAATGAAGGCGAGTGGAATCGGGGGAGCCGGTGAACAGCTACGACGTCACCGATGAACAGTGGGAAGGGCTCGCCCAGGTCGTTCCGTTGCGAGGACGCGACGCCTGGCCGTCGTCGGTCGGGCATCGGTCGATACCGGACGCGGAGACCGCGGCGCGCCGCCGCTTCGTCGTCCTGCGGGTCAACGTGTTCGCGGACGCCCGGGACGTGGCCGAGACGCTGATGTCCGGCATCCCGGTGCTGCTGGACCTGACCGGCGCGGAGACCGAGGTCGCCAAGCGGGTCCTGGACTTCAGCACGGGCGTGGTGTTCGGCCTGGCGAGCGGCATGCACCGGGTCGACCGGAACGTCTTCCTGCTGACCCCGGCCGGGACCGAGGTCAACGGACTGATGGAGAGCGCCGCCGTCCCCGGCATCTGAGGGACGCCCGCACGGGCCCCGGGGCGTCCACGGCGCCCGGGGCCCGCGCTCCGTTCCCGTCCGGGGCGCGCGGCGTCCGTCCGCCCCGTTCCGCCGCGCCGCCGTCTGCGCCGCCGCCCGTCTGCGCCGCGCCGCTGGTCTCCGCCGGGCCCATCGTCCCGCCCGCGGGCCGGATGACGGCGGTCGGCGCCGGGTCGGGGGCCGTCGCCCGATCGTGGGAACGTGCGGGAGGCGGAACGGTTCCGCGCCGGAGCGGAGTCCTACGGTCCGCTCATGGCCGTGCCATGTGTGCCCCCGCCGACCGCCGTTGCCGACCCGCCGCGCCCGGAGCGCCCGCGCGTCACGGAGCTGCGGCTGTCCGCCTTCGCCCGGCACCGGCGGGCCGAGATCCCGATCGGTCCGCTGACCGTGCTCACCGGGCCGAGCGGCAGCGGCAAGTCCAGCGCGCTGCGGGCCTACGAGGCACTGGCCCGGCTGGGCGGCGGCGCCGAACTCGGCGAGGTCTTCCCCGACCCCGGCGCCTGCGTCCCCGAGCGGGCCCGGCCCGACGCCCAGCACCGCCGGGGCTTCCGCATCGGCTGCACGGCCGACGGCCCCGCGGGACCCGTCCGGCTCGATGTGGCGGTGCAGGCCGAACCCGAACTGCGCGTAGTGGGCGAACGGTTGACGGCCGACGGGGTGGTCCTGCTGCAGACCGCCCTGCGCGACCCCGGGCGGCGTGCGGTGCAGGCGGCCTGGCTCACCGCCGGATCGGCGCCGGTGACGCGCGCGCCGCTGCCCGACGACCGGCTCGGCACCCCGCTGCTCCCGCTGCGGGTGGCGGGCAGGACCGACGGCCAGCTCCGGGTGCTCGCCGCCGCCGAGCAGATGGTGGTCGCCCTGCGCTCCGTCTACGCCTGCGACCCGTGCCCGCGCCGGATGCGCGAGCCGGTGCCCGCCGGGACCGGGCGGCTGCTCGGCGGCTGCGACAACCTGGCGGACGTGCTCCGGCGGACCCGTGCCGAATGCGGGCTCCGGCACGCCCAGTTCGTGGCCTCGGTGCGGGCCGGCTGCGCGGGCCCGGTCGTCGACGTCCTCGCGGAGCCGGACGGCGGGGGAGTGGTCCGCGCCCTGCTGGACCGGGGCGGTGGGGTGCGCACCGGTCTGGCCCGCCTCGGCCACGGCGAACTGCGCTATCTCGCCCTCGCCCTGGTCCTGTTCACCGGTCCCGGCCTCCTGGACGCCGACCCCGCGGGCGAGGTGCCCGCCGATCTCCAGACCCTCACCGTCCTGACCGACGGCCTCGACCGCGGCCTGGACGCCCGGCAGCGCACCGAACTCCTGCGCCTGGCCGCCCGGATGTGCGAGCGGGGCCGGGTCCGCCTGGTCGCCGCGGTCTCCGACGCCGCCTGGGCCCAGGGGGAGGACGGGATCACGGTGGTACACCTTGACCCGTGACCGATGACACCCCCGACCTGGCAACCCTGCGGCGGCGGCTGACCGCGTTCGCCGCCGCGCGGCACTGGCAGCCGTACCACACGCCCAAGAACCTGGCCGCCGCGCTCAGCGTGGAGGCGTCCGAACTCGTCGAGATCTTCCAGTGGCTGACGCCCGAGGAGTCGGCGCGGGTGATGGACGACCCCGGCACCGCGCACCGCGTCCGGGACGAGGTCGCGGACGTGCTGGCGTATCTGCTCCAGTTCTGCGAGGTGCTCGGCGTCGACCCGCTGGCCGCGCTCGACGCGAAGATCGACCGCAACGAGAGCCGCTTCCCGGTGCCGGGCTCCGGCGGTGATCCGGCGCGCGGTGACGGGGAGGAGAAGCGCGGAGGAAGGGGAGGAAGCGGGGAGTAATCCACTCCACTATCACTCTCCGCGTTCGAAAACATGGGCTGCGGCGATTTCTTGTCCGAAGATTTCCCCCTTCCTCTGGCTTTTCGTCCCACAAACCCTCACTCTGGGTAGTGAGCAACGGAGTTCGGGTGGACGCGCCCCGCGCGCGTCCGGAACAGACGGGGACAGCGAATGGACGCGGTGCGGCTCATCGTGACGAGCGGGCATGCCCTGGCGGCCGGCGGCGGGGTTCCGGACATCCTGACGGAGGTGTGGCAGGCCCAGGCCCTCGCGCAGGCGATCGGCAGCAGGCTGGCCGTCTTAGGACCGCCCGAACTGCGTGGCGAGGCCCTGGGTTTGACGGAGCTGGCGGGGCGCGGCTGCGGCGTCCTGCACACCCCGGACCTGGCCCCCGGTGAGCTGCGCGCCGCCCAGCTCACCGAACTGGGCGACGCCAGGCAGGCGTTGACCTGCCTGGGCACCCTCCTCGGCCAGACCGGCATGGCCCTGGTCGGCATCGCCTGCGCGGCCGACGACGAGGGGACGTACTGGCAGTGCATGGAGGCCATCGACGCGGCCGACGAGTCCCGGGACCGGGTCCTGGAGATGCTGCGCAAACTGGCCGACCGGGAGCCCGCGCGCCGGGGGTCCATATCGGCGTCCGCGCGCGGCGCCGGCTGACCCGCCGGGTCCGCCCGCCCCTCGGCACACCGCCTCCGGCACCACGCCGGGCACCTGTTCCGGCACCACCTCGGGCACCACCTCGGGCACTACCTCGGGCACCTGTTCCGGCACCACCTCGGTGCCACCTTCGGCATCGGCCCGGCCCCGTCCCGGTGTCCGACCCGGTGTCCGACCCGCGCCGGGCTCCGCGTCGGCCGGGCGCCGCGTGCCGGAGCCGCCGCCCCGCATCGGAGCCGCCTCCCGCGCCCACCGCCGCGGGCCGCGCCGCGGCACCCACCGCACCCGCTCACCACCCGGCACGCCCCCGCCCCTCCGCCCGCCGCCGCGCCCCCTTCGCGCGCGGTCGCCGCCCCCGCGCGCACCGGTCCCGCGCCCGTCCCGGACGTGTGGCCGGGATTCACCCGCCGGGAGTGCGTACGGGCCGGTGACAGGGGTGGCAGAGCGGCGGCCGGTCCCCGAGCGGGCAGGATGGGGGGATGGATCTGCGAATCTTCACCGAGCCCCAGCAGGGCGCGACCTACGACACCTTGCTCACCGTGGCCAAGGCCACCGAGGACCTCGGCTTCGACGCCTTCTTCCGCTCCGACCACTACCTCCGCATGGGCGCCGTGGACGGGCTGCCCGGACCCACCGACGCCTGGATCACCCTGGCCGGACTCGCCCGCGAGACCAGCCGCATCCGCCTCGGCACCCTGATGACCGCCGGTACCTTCCGGCTTCCCGGCGTGCTCGCCATCCAGGTCGCCCAGGTCGACCAGATGTCGGGCGGGCGGGTGGAACTCGGCCTCGGCGCGGGCTGGTTCGAGGACGAGCACAAGGCGTACGGCATCCCCTTCCCCAAGGAGAAGTTCGGCCGCCTGGAGGAGCAGCTCGCCATCATCACCGGCCTCTGGGCGACCGAGACCGGCAAGACCTTCGACTTCCACGGCACCCACTACGAGCTGACCGAATCGCCCGCACTGCCCAAGCCCGCCCAGGACAGGGTGCCGGTGCTGATCGGCGGCCACGGCGCCACCCGCACCCCGCGCCTCGCCGCCCGCTACGCCGACGAGTTCAACATCCCCTTCGCCTCCCTGGAGGACACCGAGCGCCAGTTCGGCCGGGTGCGGGCCGCCGCGCAGGAGGCCGGCCGTCCCGCGGACGACCTGACCTACTCCAACGCCCTCATCGTCTGCGTCGGCAAGGACGACGCGGAGGTGGCCCGGCGCGCCGCCGTGATCGGCCGCGAGGTCGACGAGCTGAAGGCCAACGGCCTCGCGGGCTCACCGGCCGAGGTCGTCGACAAGATCGGCCGCTACGCCGCCGTCGGCTCGCAGCGGATCTACCTCCAGGTCCTCGACCTCCATGACCTGGACCACCTGGAGCTGATCTCCTCCCAGGTGCAGAGCCAGCTCTCCTGACCGCCCCGCGCGCCGGCCCGTCCCGGCGCGCGCCCGGCCGCCCGCCGCCCGGTCAACCCCCTCGTGGATAACCGAAGGCGCCGCCCGGCCGGCCTGTGGGATGGTGTGGCCGTCGTCCCGCCGGAGCCCCTGGGGTCCCATCCCCGGGGGCTCCCGCGCGCTCACGGCACCCGACCGTCACCCCCTTCCACCAGCGCCGGAGAGGCCCTCCGCATGTTCCTGACCCTCACCACCACCGGAACCCCCGACCGCCCCGCGTCCGACCTCGGCTTCCTGCTGCACAAGCACCCCGACAAGGCGCAGGAGTTCTCCACCTCCTTCGGTACGGCGCACGTCGTCTACCCCGAGGCGGGGGAGCAGCGCTGCACGGCCGCGCTGCTGCTGGAGGTGGACACGGTGGCGCTGGTCCGGCGCGGCAGGGGCAAGGGCCGGGGCGGAGCGCCCGACGCCGCGCTCGCCCAGTACGTCAACGACCGCCCGTACGCGGCCTCCTCACTGCTCGCCGTGGCGCTCGGCAAGGTCTTCTCCAGCGCCATGCGCGGCGTGTGCGCGACGCGTCCGGAGCGCGCCGCCGCGCCTCTGCCGCTGCGCGTGGAGGTCCCGGCGCTGCCCGCCCGGGGCGGTCCCCGGCTCGTACGGCGCCTCTTCGAGCCGCTCGGCTGGGCGGTGACCGCCGAACCGGTGCCGCTGGACACCCGGTTCCCCGACTGGGGCGACTCCCGGTACGTGCGGCTGGTCCTGGAGTCGGACGCGCTCACCCTCTCCGAGGCGCTGCGCCACCTGTACGTCCTGCTCCCCGTCCTGGACGGCGCCAAGCACTACTGGGTCTCCGCCGACGAGGTGGACAAGCTGCTCCGGGCCGGCGGCGCCTGGCTCCACCGGCACCCCGAGATGCGGCTGATCACCAGCCGCTTCCTGGCCCGCCGCTGGTCGCTCACGCGCGAGGCGATGGAGCGGCTGGAGCTGGTCCGGCTGGCCGAGGCCGACGACATCGGCGTCGAGGAGATCGACAACGCGGTCGCCGAGGAGACCGAGGAGGAGGCGCGGCCCACCCCGCTGGCGGTGCTCCGGCGCGAGGCGATCCTCGCCGTGCTCCGGGAGGCCGCCGCCGCCCGGGTCCTGGACCTCGGCTGCGGCGAGGGCCACCTGGTGCGGGAGCTGCTCAAGGAGCCGCGGTTCACGGAGATCGTCGGCATGGACGTCTCGGTGCGCGCGCTCACCATCGCCTCCCGGCGGCTGCGGCCGGAGCGGATGGGTGAGCGGCAGGCAGCGCGGGTCGCGCTCCTCCAGGGCTCCCTCGCCTACACGGACAAACGGCTCAAGGGCTACGACGCGGCCGTGCTCAGCGAGGTCGTCGAGCACGTCGACCCGCCCCGGCTGCCCGCCCTGGAGTACGCGGTGTTCGGCGCGGCCCGTCCCCGCACGGTCGTCGTCACCACGCCCAACGCCGAGTACAACGTGCGGTGGGAGAGCCTTCCGGCCGGTCAGGTGCGGCACCGGGACCACCGGTTCGAATGGACCCGCGGGGAGTTCCGCGCCTGGGCCGCGGCCGTGGCCGAACGGCACGGCTACGGAGTGGGGTTCCGGCCCGTCGGCACCGAGGACCCCGAGGTGGGCCCGCCCACCCAGATGGCGGTGTTCACCCTGGCCCCCGGGACCCCGGACCCGCACCGCGCCGGGGCGCACCGCGCCACGTCCCCCGTCCCCGACCCCCTGGCCGTCCCTGAGGCCCCGACCGCTCCGGGGAGTGTGCCCGCCCCGGGGACGGCGGCCGGTCCCCCCGGGTCCGGCCCGGCGCCCGCCGCCGCCCCGGACGACGGGACGGCCCGTACCCACGCGACCGCCGAAACCCCCGGGGCGGTCCGGTCCGCCGGGACCGTCCCGGTCACCCGCGTCCCCCGCGCCATCACCCGTGTCCCCCGCAGCACCCGTGTCCCCCGCACCATCCGTATCCCCCGCACCCCGGAGACCGAGAGGGAGGCCCCGGCCGCATGACCGGCACCGAGACCACCACCGCGCCCCCGGCCGCCGCCGCGCGGCCCCGCGCCCTGTCCGTCACCGACCTCTCCCTGGTCGTGCTGATCGGCGCCTCCGGCTCCGGCAAGTCCACCTTCGCCCGGCGCCACTTCGCCCCGACCGAGATCCTCTCCTCCGACTTCTGCCGGGGCCTGGTCGCCGACGACGAGAACGACCAGAGCGCGAGCCGCGACGCCTTCGACGTCCTGCACTACATCGCGGGCAAGCGGCTCGCCGCCGGACGCCGCACCGTCGTCGACGCGACCAACGTGCAGCAGGACGCGCGGCGCCGACTCGTCGAGCTGGCCCGGACGTACGACGTGCTGCCCATCGCCGTCGTGCTGGATGTGCCCGAGGCGGTGTGCGCCGCGCGCAACGCCACCCGCACCGACCGGGCCGACCTGCCCCGCAGGGTCGTCCAGCGGCACGTCCGCGAACTCCGGCGCTCCCTGCGCCACCTGGAGCGCGAGGGGTTCCGCAAGGTGCACGTCCTGCGCGGCGCCGCCGAGGCCGAGGCGGCCACCGTCGTCACCGAGAAGCGGTTCAACGACCTGACCCACCTCACCGGCCCCTTCGACATCGTCGGCGACGTCCACGGCTGCTCCGCCGAACTGGAGGAGCTGCTCGTCCGGCTGGGCTACGCCGACGGCGTCCACCCCGACGGCCGCACCGCCGTCTTCGTCGGCGACCTCGTCGACCGGGGCCCCGACAGCCCCGGCGTGCTGCGCCGGGTGATGGCCATGGTGAAGTCGGGCAACGCCCTGTGCGTCCCCGGCAACCACGAGCAGAAGTACGGCCGCCACCTGAACGGGCGCAGGGTCCGGCCCACCCACGGACTGGCCGAGACCATCGCGCAGATGGAGGAGCAGGACGAGGAGTTCCGGGCGGAGGTGCGGGAGTTCATCGACGGCCTCGTCAGCCACTACGTCCTCGACGGCGGACGGCTCGTCGTCTGCCACGCCGGGCTGCCCGAGAAGTACCACGGCCGCACCTCCGGCCGCGTCCGCAGCCACGCCCTGTACGGGGAGACCACCGGCGAGACCGACGAGTTCGGGCTGCCCGTGCGCCACCCGTGGGCCGAGGAGTACCGGGGCCGCGCCGCCGTCGTCTACGGCCACACTCCGGTGCCCGAGGCGGCCTGGCTCAACAACACCCTCTGCGTCGACACCGGCGCCGTCTTCGGCGGCAGGCTGACCGCGCTGCGCTGGCCCGAGCGGGAACTGGTCGGCGTACCGGCCCGGCAGGTCTGGTACGAGCCGGCCCGCCCGCTCCTCACCGAGGCGCCCGGCGGCCGCGAGGGACGGCCGCTGGACCTGGCCGACGTACGGGGCCGCCGCGCGGTGGAGACCCGGCACGCCGGTCGGGTCGCCGTGCGCGAGGAGAACGCGGCGGCGGCCCTGGAGGTCATGAGCCGCTTCGCGATCGACCCGAGGCTGCTGCCCTATCTGCCGCCGACCATGGCACCGGCCGCCACCTCCGCCGAGGAGGGCTACCTGGAGCACCCCCGGGAGGCGTTCGCCGGGTACGCGGCCGACGGCGCGGCGCGGGTGGTGTGCGAGGAGAAGCACATGGGCTCCCGGGCCGTGGCGCTGGTCTGCCGCGACGCCGACGCGGCCCGCGCCCGCTTCGGCGTCGACGGCCCCACCGGCTCGCTCTGCACCCGCACCGGACGCCCGTTCCTCGACGACCCGGCGCTCACCGAGGGGATCCTGGACCGGCTGCGCGCCTCGATCGGCGCGGCCGGGCTCTGGGAGGAGCTGGACACCGACTGGATGCTGCTGGACGGCGAGCTGCTGCCGTGGTCGATGAAGGCCGCGGGGCTGCTGCGCTCCCAGTACGCCGCGGTCGGCGCCGCCTCCGGGGCGGTGTTCCCGCCCGCGCTGAGCGCCCTGGAGGGCGCCGCCGCCAGGGGCGTGGACGTGAGCGGCCTGCTCGCCCGGCAGCGCGGACGGGCCGCCGACGCGGACGCGTTCACCGAGGCGTACCGCCCCTACTGCTGGCCCACCGAGGGCCTGGACGGCGTCCGGCTGGCGCCGTTCCAGATCCTCGCCGTGCGGGGCCGCAGCCTGGCCGCCCTGCCGCACGACGAGCAGCTCGCCCTCCTCGACCGCCTCGTCGAGCACGACGCGAGCGGCCTGCTGCGCACCACCCGGCGGCTGTACGTCGACACCGGTGACCCCGCGTCGGTCGGCGCCGGTGTCGACTGGTGGCTGGAGCTGACCGGCCGGGGCGGCGAGGGGATGGTCGTCAAGCCGGTCGTCCCGCTCACCCGCACGGAGAAGGGCCGCCTGGTGCAGCCCGGCGTGAAGTGCAGGGGCCGCGAGTACCTGCGGATCGTCTACGGTCCCGAGTACACCCGCCCGGAGACCCTGGCCGGGCTGCGGCGGCGGTCCCTGCACCACAAGCGGTCGCTGGCCCTGCGCGAGTACGCCCTCGGGCTGGAGGCGCTGGACCGGCTGGCCGACGGGGAGCCGCTGTGGCGGGTCCACGAGGCGGTGTTCGGGGTCCTGGCACTGGAGTCGGAGCCGGTCGACCCGCGCCTGTGACCCCCGTCCCGGGCCGGCCCTCGCCCCCGGGGGGGCGCCGCACCCCCGTCGTGCGGCACCCCCGTCGTGCGGCACCCCCGTCGTGCGGCACCCCCGTCGTGCGGCGCCCCGGGCGCCTCGCCGGGGTGGGGCACGGGCCGTCGGGGGCGCCGCGGACCCCCGCCACACCGGCCGCCCGCCGCCGCTCCCCGCGCGCCCCGGAGGGCACCCCGGCATCTCCCCGCGCACGGCAGGGGGTGAATCCGCCTCCGGTTGGTCAGGATGGGGGCATGGGATTCCACGTCGACTCCGAGGCCGGGCGGCTCACCCGCGTCATACTGCACCGGCCGGATCTGGAGCTGAAAAGGCTCACCCCCAGCAACAAGGACGCCCTTCTCTTCGACGACGTGCTCTGGGTGCGCCGGGCGCGCGCCGAGCACGACGGGTTCGCGGACGTACTGCGCGACCGGGGCGTCGCAGTGCACCTCTTCGGCGACCTGCTCACCGAGACCCTCGCCGTCCCGGCGGCCCGCCGGCTCGTCCTGGACCGGGTCTTCGACGAGAAGGAGTACGGGGTCCTGGCCACGGACCACCTCCGGGCCGCCTTCGAGCCCCTGCCGGCCCGCGAACTGGCCGAGGTGCTGGTCGGCGGCATGACCAAGCGGGAGTACCTGGACGCGCACCCCGAGCCGGCCTCCGTGCGCTTCCACGTCATGGAACTGGACGACTTCCTGCTCGGCCCGCTGCCCAACCACCTCTTCACCCGCGACACCTCCGCCTGGATCTACGACGGCGTCTCCATCAACGCGATGCGCTGGCCCGCCCGGCAGCGGGAGACGGTGCACTTCGAGGCGATCTACCGGCACCACCCGCTCTTCCGCGACGAGACCTTCCACCTCTGGTCCGAGGGCCAGGCGGACTACCCCTCCACCATCGAGGGCGGGGACGTCCTGGTGATCGGCAACGGCGCCGTCCTCATCGGCATGAGCGAGCGCACCACGCCCCAGGCCGTCGAGATGCTCGCCCACAAGCTGTTCGCCGCCGGGTCCGCGCGCACCATCGTGGCGCTGGACATGCCCAAGCGGCGGGCCGTGATGCACCTCGACACCGTGATGACCATGGTCGACGGCGACACCTTCACCCAGTACGCCGGGCTCGGCATGCTCCGCTCGTACACCATCGAGCCGGGGGCGGGGGAGCGGGACCTGAAGGTCACCGACCACCCGCCGGAGCACATGCACCGCGCCATCGCCGCCGCGCTGGGGCTGAGCGAGATCCGGGTGCTGACCGCCACCCAGGACGTGCACGCGGCCGAGCGCGAGCAGTGGGACGACGGCTGCAACGTGCTGGCCGTCGAGCCGGGGGTCGTCGTCGCCTACGAGCGGAACGTGACCACCAACACGCATCTGCGCAAGCAGGGTGTCGAGGTGATCGAGATCCCCGGCAGCGAGCTGGGCCGGGGCCGCGGCGGCCCGCGCTGCATGAGCTGCCCGGTGGAACGCTCCGCCGTCTGACCCGTCTGACCCGTCTGACCCGTCCGGTCTGGCTGTCGCGTCTGCCTCGTCCGGTCCGTCCGGTCCGATGGCCCGTCGGGCCCGGCTGTCCCGCGCCTTCCATGGGCGCGGGGCGGCCGGGGCGGCGCGGTGCCCGCTCCGGAGCCGCCTGCGGTGCGCGTCCGCGCGCGGCGCGTGAACGGCGCGGAGCGGGGCACGGGACGGGCCGGGCGGGCCGGGACGGGAGCGGACCGTCGGGCGGGCGCTCGGCGGGCAGCCCGGAGAGGGCACCTGGGGGACACAGGGGGGCTGTATATAAATTCGACTCCTCGTATAGACTTCCAGTCGTTCCCCGTCCCCCCGTACCGATGGAGCGACCCCCATGGCGACAGTCCCGACCGCCCTCGCCGGCCGCCATTTCCTCAAGGAGACCGACTTCACCGCCGAGGAGTTCCGCGGTCTGGTCGAGCTGGCCGCCGAGCTGAAGGCCGCCAAGAAGGCCGGGACCGAGACGCCGTACCTGCGGGGCCGGAACATCGCGCTGATCTTCGAGAAGACCTCGACGCGCACCCGCTGCGCCTTCGAGGTCGCCGCGGCCGACCAGGGCGCCTCCACCACCTACCTGGACCCGTCGGGCTCCCAGATGGGGCACAAGGAGTCCGTGAAGGACACCGCCCGGGTGCTCGGCCGGATGTACGACGCCATCGAGTACCGGGGCGACAGCCAGCGGAAGGTCGAGGAACTGGCCGCGTACGCCGGGGTGCCCGTCTACAACGGTCTCACCGACGACTGGCACCCCACCCAGATGCTCGCCGACGTGCTCACCATGACCGAGCACTCCACCGCGCCCCTGTCCCGGATCGCCTTCGCCTACCTCGGCGACGCCCGCTTCAACATGGGCAACTCCTATCTCGTCACCGGCGCCCTGCTCGGCATGGACGTGCGCATCGTCGCCCCCCGCGCCTACTGGCCCGCCCAGGAGGTCGTCGACCGGGCGCACGAGCTGGCCGGGGCCTCCGGTGCCCGGATCACGCTCACCGAGGACACCGCGGAGGGCGTCCGGGGCGCGGACTTCGTCGCGACCGACGTCTGGGTGTCGATGGGCGAGCCCAAGGCGGTCTGGGAGGAGCGGATCGCCGCGCTCTCCCCGTACGCCGTGACCATGGACGTGCTGCGCGCCACCGGCAACCCGGACGTGAAGTTCCTGCACTGCCTGCCGGCCTTCCACGACCTGGGCACCCAGGTGGGCCAGGAGATCTTCGCCGCGCACGGGCTGGAGTGCCTGGAGGTCACCGACGAGGTCTTCGAGTCCGCGCACTCAGTCGTCTTCGACGAGGCGGAGAACCGGCTGCACACCATCAAGGCCGTGCTGGTCGCCACGCTCGGCCGCGCCACCGCCTGACGCGGCCCGCGCCGCCGCCGGGCCCGCCCGGCTCCCGGACCGGCCGGCGCCCGCTTCCGCCCGTGCCCGCCTCCCGGCTCCGGCCCGCCGCCTTCCGCGCGGCGGGCCGGAGCCGGGTGTGCGCCGGTCACGGGCGTCTGCGTTCCGGCTCCGCCCGGGGTGCGGGGCTCACGCCCGGCGTCCTGCCCGGGGCGCGGGGCTCATGCCTGGCGTCGGCGCTGCGCCGGTACCGCCGGGAGCCTGAACCAGACCGCCTTGCCCGAGCCGGTGGGGCGGTGTCCGCAGGAGGAGCTGAGGGTGCGGATCAGCAGCAGCCCCCGTCCGTGCTCCTGCCAGGGGTCGGGCGGCTCCAGGTCGGGCCGGGTCAGGTCGGCGGGTGGTGAGGGGTCCCCGTCGTGCACCTCGACCTGGCAGCCGGTCGGCAGCAGCTCCACCACCAGCTCGATCGGCGCTCCGCCCGCCGTGTGCTCGACCGCGTTGGCCACCAGCTCGGCCGTGAGCAGCTCCGCGGTGTCGCAGTCGGCGGACAGCTCCCCCTCCGCCAGCGCCGTGCGGACCAGGGCGCGGGCGGTCGGCACGGCCGCGGCGGTGTGCGGCAGCGCGATGCGCCAGGAGGCGGGGACGGGCGCGGGGAAACGTTCGTGCACGGCGGTTCCGTTCATGGAGCAGGCGGTCCTGTCCTGCTTTCAACCACACGAATGGTACGGGTCCGCTCCGCGCGGGTCGCGGAGGGGGCCCGCGCGGGTGAGCCGGCCGCCCTGGGGAAGGGGCCGCGCCGTCCTTCTATCGCGCACTCGTGACGGCAGTCACAGAATGGTGATAGCGTCGGAGGTGCAGCGCTCCGTGATGCCGTGCCCGCCGTCCCAGGAGGCCGCCCGTCATGAGTCCCTTCACCGGCTCCGCCGCCCGCACCCCGCGGTGGAGGCATCTGCGCGTCGGTCTCGCCGACGGTGTCGCCATGGTCACCCTGGACCGCCCCGACCGGCTCAACGCGTTGACCTTCGCCGCCTACGCCGACCTGCGGGACCTGCTCGCGGAGCTGTCCCGGGAGCGCGCGGTGCGGGCCCTGGTGCTGGCGGGGGAGGGGCGAGGCTTCTGCTCCGGCGGGGACGTCGACGAGATCATCGGCGCCACGCTCGCCATGGACACCGCCGCGCTGCTGGACTTCAACCGGATGACGGGGCAGGTCGTGCGGGCGGTGCGGGAGTGCCCCTTCCCGGTGGTGGCCGCCCTCCACGGGGTCGCCGCCGGGGCGGGCGCGGTGCTCGCGCTGGCCGCGGACTTCCGGGTGGCGGACCCGACCGCGCGGTTCGCCTTCCTCTTCACCCGCGTCGGCCTGTCCGGCGGCGACATGGGCGCCGCCTATCTGCTGCCCCGGGTGGTCGGCCTCGGCCACGCGACGCGGCTGCTGATGCTCGGCGAGACGGTCCGCGCGGCGGAGGCCGAGCGCATCGGCCTGATCAGCGAGCTGACCGAGGAGGGCGGCGCCGACGAGGCCGCCGGGCGGCTCGCCCGCCGCCTGGCCGAGGGCCCGGCCCTGGCCCACGCCCAGACCAAGGCGCTGCTCACGGCGGAGCTGGACATGCCCCTGGCGGCGGCGGTCGAACTGGACGCCGCGACCCAGGCCCTCCTGATGAACGGCGAGGACTACGCCGAATTCCACGCGGCCTTCACGGAGAAGCGCCCCCCGAAGTGGCAGGGACGATGACCACGCACGAACCGATACCACCCAGGACACCCTCCACGGGGTCAACGCTCCCGGCGGGCGCCGTGCCGGAGGGGGCGCGGGGAACCGCGCACGTCGAGTGGGCGGGCCCGCGCGAGGCACCTCCGTCCGGCAGGACACCCTCCACGGGGTCAACGCTCCCGGCGGGTACCGTGCCGGAGGGGGCGCGGGGAACCGCGCACGTCGAGTGCGCGGGCCCGCGCGAGGCACCCCCGTCCGGCAGGACACCCCCCACAGGGTCAACGTCCCCGGCGGGTACCGTGCCGGAGGGGGCGCGGGGAACCGCGCACGTCGAGGGGGCGGGCCCGCGCGAGGCACCTCCGTCCGGCAGGACACCCTCCACGGGGTCAACGCTCCCGGCGGGTACCGTGCCGGAGGGGGCGCGGGGAACCGCGCACGTCGAGGAGAGGAACCCGCACGGCTCCGAAGCCAACCCGCACGGCTCCGAAGGCAACCCCCACCGCCCCGCGAGGGACCCGCACCGCCCCGCGAGGAACCCGTACCGCGCCGCGAGGAACCCCCCACCCCACCCCCACCCCCTCCGCATCGCGATCACCGGCGGAGGCCCCGGTGGCCTCTACGCCGCCGCCCTCCTCAAACGCCTCGCCCCCGACCGCGAGGTCACCCTCTGGGAACGCAACCCCCCGGACGACACCTTCGGCTTCGGCGTCGTCCTCTCCGACGAGACCCTCGGCGGCATCGCGGACGCCGACCCCGAGATCCGCGCCGCCCTGGACCCCGCCCTGGTCCGCTGGGACGACATCGACATCGTCCACCGCGGCGTCCGCCACACCTGCGGGGGCCACGCCTTCGCCGCCCTCGCCCGCCGCCGGCTCCTGAGGATCCTGCACGCCCGCTGCCGCTCCCTCGGCGTGGACCTCCGCTTCGGCGCCCCCGCCCCGGACCCGGCCCGGCTGGCCCTCTCGTACGACCTCGTGGTGGCCGCCGACGGAGTCCACAGCGCCGTCCGCGCCGCCCACGCCCCCGCGTTCCGCCCCCGCCTCACCCCCCACCGCTGCCGGTACATCTGGCTCGCCGCCGACTTCGCCCTCGACGCCTTCCGCTTCGAGATCGCCGAGACCGGCGCGGGCGTGATGCAACTGCACGCCTACCCCTACGCCCCCGACGCCTCCACGGCCATCGTCGAGATGCGCGAGGAGGTGTGGCGGGCCGCCGGCTTCGACGCCCCCGACCCGGCGGCCTCCGTGGAACGCTGCGCCGCCCTCTTCGCCGACGCCCTCGGCGGCCGTCCGCTGCGTTCCCACCGCTCCGCCTGGACCACCTTCCGCACCGTCGTCAACGAGCGCTGGTCGCACGGCAACACCGTCCTGCTCGGCGACGCCGCCCACACCGCGCACTTCTCCATCGGCTCCGGCACCAAGCTCGCCGTCGAGGACGCCCTCGCGCTCGCCGCCTGCCTGGACGAACACCCCACCGTCCCGGCGGCGTTGGCCGCGTACGAGGAGGAGCGGCGCCCCGTGGTCGCCTCCGCCCAGCGCGCCGCCGGGGCCAGCCGGGAGTGGTTCGAGGACCTGGAGCGCCATGCCGCCCGCCGGCCCCGTCAGTTCGCCTTCGACCTGCTCACCCGCAGCCGCCGCGTCACCCACGGCAATCTGCGGCTGCGCGACCCCGCCTTCACCGGCTCCGTGGAGCGGGAGTTCGGCTGCCCGGCCGGCACGCCCCCGATGTTCACCCCCTTCCGGCTGCGCGGACTGACCCTGCGCAACCGCGTCGTCGTCTCCCCGATGGACATGTACTCCGCCACCGACGGCGTCCCCGGCGACCTCCACCTGGTCCACCTGGGGGCCAGGGCCCTCGGCGGCGCGGGGCTGGTCATGACGGAGATGGTGTGCGTCAGCCCCGAGGGACGCATCACCCCGGGCTGCGCGGGCCTGTACACCGAGCACCAGGGCCGGGCCTGGCGCCGGATCACCCGCTTCGTCCACGAGAACGCCCCCGGCACCGCCATCGGCGTCCAGCTCGGACACAGCGGCCGCAAGGGCTCCACCCGCCGGATGTGGGAGGGCATGGACGAGCCGCTCCCCGAGGGCAACTGGCCGCTGTCGGCGGCCTCCCCGCTGCCGTACCGGCCCGGCGGCGCGGTCCCGCGCGAGCTGACCCGCGCCGGACTCACCGCGATACGCGAGCGGTTCACCGAGGCCGCGGCCCGCGCCGCGCGGGCCGGCTTCGACCTGCTCGAACTCCACTGCGCGCACGGCTATCTGCTCTCCGGCTTCCTCTCCCCGCTCACCAACCACCGCACGGACGCCTACGGCGGCTCCCCGGAACGGCGGCTGCGCTTCCCGCTGGAGGTCTTCGACGCCGTCCGTGAGGTGTGGCCCGGGGACCGTCCGATGACGGTCCGCGTCTCCGCCACCGACTGGGCCGAGGGCGGCATCCGGGCCGAGGACGCCGTCGCCGTCGCGCGGGCCTTCGCCGCGCACGGCGCCGACGCGATCGACGTCTCCACCGGCCAGGTCGTCTCCGACGAGCGGCCGGAGTTCGGGCGCTCGTACCAGACGCCCTACGCCGACCGCATCCGCGCCGAGGCGGGCGTACCGGTCATCGCCGTCGGCGCGATCTCCTCCTGGGACGACGTCAACTCGCTGATCCTGGCCGGCCGCGCCGACCTGTGCGCCCTCGGCCGCCCCCATCTCTACGACCCCCAGTGGACCCTGCACGCGGCGGCCGAGCAGGGCTACGCGGGCCCGGGCGCCGTCTGGCCGGCCCCGTACCGGGCGGGCAGCCGCCCGCCGCGCACCGGACGCCCCGGCCCGACCGGTCCCCGTTCCGCCCCGCACCGTGTCCGGGGCGGCGGCTGAGGGCCGCCCCGACCGGCGTCAGCCGCCGCGGACCGCCGTGCCGTTCTCCGCCCCCGGGCCGTCCTCCGCCCCCGGGCCGTCCTCCGCGCCCGGGTCGTCCGCCACCCCCGCGAACACCGCCCCCGCCCCGCGCAGCCGCGCGTGCAGCGCCCGGAAGACGGCGGCCGAACGCGCACCCGGCCAGTCGGGCGGCAGCAGCGCGGTCGGCAGCCCCGGGTCGGTATAGGGCAGGTGGCGCCAGGAGTCCAGGGTCAGCAGGTAGTCGCGGTAGGCGTCCTCCGGCGGGGTGTCCGCCCGCTTCTCCCAGGCGCGCAGCACCGGCGCGTGCCGGTCCAGGAAGGCCTCGTGCTCCGCGGCGATCGCGTCCAGGTCCCACCAGCGCGCCACCGCCCGCGCGGTGGGCGCGTAGCCCAGGTGCTCGCCGCGGAAGAAGTCCACGTAGCCGTCGAGTCCGAGCCGGCCCAGCGCGTGCCTGGTCTCCTCGTACAGCCGGGCCGGGGCGATCCACACCCCCGGGGCGGCGGTGCCGAAGCCGAGTCCGGCCAGCCGGGAGCGCAGCACGTGCCGCTTCTGCCGCTCCGACTCCGGAACCGAGAACACGGCGAGCACCCAGCCCTCGTCGCCGGGCGGGGCGTCGGCGTAGATCCGCCGGTCCCCGTCGTCCAGCAACTGGACCGCCTCGGCGGAGAGTTCGTATCCCGCCGCGCCCGCGGCCGTCCGGGCGGGCAGCAGCAGTCCGCGCCGCTTCAGCCGGGACACCGACGAGCGCACGGACGGCGCGTCCACCCCGACCGCCGCCAGCAGCCGGATCAGCTCCGCCACGGGCACGGGACCCGGCACGAAGCGGCCGTACGCGCCGTAGAGCGTGACGATCAGGGACCTCGGGGCATGCGGTACGTGCAGGTCGGACACATTGATCATCCTAGATCGTCGTGCTCCGGCCCCCTCATGCCAGGTCGCCCGAGCCCTCCGGAGGGGCGAGCAGACGGAACCGCTGGAGCTTGCCGGTCGCCGTGCGCGGCAGCGCGTCCCGCAAGTGGATCTCGCGCGGGCACTTGTACGGCGCCAGCTCGGACAGCAGGAACGCGCGCAGTGCCCCGGCGTCCCGCACGGCCCCCTCGCGCAGCACGGCGTGGGCCACCACGATCTGGCCGCGCGCCTCGTCGGCCCGCCCCACCACCGCCGCCTCGGCCACGTCCGGATGGCGCAGCAGAGCCTCCTCGACCTCGGGTCCGGCGATGTTGTACCCGGAGGAGACGATCATGTCGTCGGCGCGGGCGACGTAGCGGAAGTGGCCGCCCGGCTCGCGGACGTAGGTGTCCCCGGTGATGTTCCAGCCGCCCCGTACGTACTCCCGCTGGCGCGGGTCGTCGAGGTAGCGGCAGCCGACCGGGCCGCGTACCGCCAGCAGCCCGGGCCGCCCGTCCGGCACCGGCACGCCCTGCTCGTCCTGCACCCGCGCCGTCCAGCCCGGCACCGGGAGCCCGGTGGTGCCGGGGCGGATGTCGCCGTCGGCCGCGGAGACGACGATGTGCAGCAGCTCGGTCGCGCCGAGGCCGTTGATGATGCGCAGGCCGGTGTGCTCGTACCAGGACCGCCAGGTGGACTCGGGGAGGTTCTCGCCCGCGGAGACGCAGCGCCGCAGGGAGGTGATGTCGTACCGGTCCAGCTCGTCGAGCATCGCCCGGTAGGCGGTCGGCGCGGTGAACAGCACCGACACCCGGTGGCGGGCCACGGCGGGCAGCAGGTGCCGGGGCCCCGCCCGCTCCAGCAGCAGCGCACCGGCGCCGGCCCGCAGCGGGAAGACGACCAGGCCGCCGAGTCCGAAGGTGAAGCCGAGCGGCGGGCTGCCCGCGAACAGGTCGTCGGCGCGGGGCGCGAGGACGTGCCGCGAGAAGGTGTCCGCGACGGCCAGCACGTCGCGGTGGAAGTGCATGCAGCCCTTGGGCCGCCCGGTGCTCCCCGAGGTGAAGGCGATCAGCGCCACGTCGTCGTCGGCCGTCGCGGCGGCCGGGTACGGGGTGCCGGGCGCCGGGCGGCGCAGCAGGTCGTCCGGGGAGTCCCCGCCGTAGGCCGTGATCCGCAGCCCCGGTATCCCCGCGGCGGCCAGGTCGTCCACCGAGCGGGCGTCGCACAGGGCGTGCCGGACGCGGGCGATGTCGCAGAGGGTGCGCAGTTCGCGGGCGCGCTGCTGGGCGGGCACCGTGACCGCCACCGCGCCCGCCTTGAGCACCGCCAGCCAGCAGGCCGCGAGCCAGGGCGTGGTGGGACCGCGCAGCAGCACCCGGTTGCCGGGGACGACCCCGAGGCCGCCGGTGAGGAGGTGGGCGATTCGGTCGACCCTGGCCCGCAACTGCCCGTACGTCCAGGTGGAACCGTCGTCGGTGCGGAAGGCCGGGCGGTCGCCCGGCGGCCCGGCGAGCAGTTCGACGGCGCAGTTCAGCCGCTCGGGGTAGCGCAGTTCGGGCAGGTCGAAGCGGAGCTGGGGCCACTGGTCGGCGGGTGGCAGGTGCTCGCGCGCGAAGGTGTCGACATGGGCGGAACGGTGTGGGTCTGCCATGGCGGTGCGCCCCCTTTGCCGTGGTGGGCTCGCATCAGGAGCGTATCGTGTTGGTGACGACAGTCAACGGGGCGCGATACTCTCGGAGCGGTCGTTCCGGGGAGGTGGCCGGGCGGTGAAGCGGTGGACGTGGTGGCGCGGTTCGACGGCGTCGGGGCGCCGGGCCGTCGGTGCGCGTCGCCGGAGGCGGGCCGGGGCGTCGGCGGGACGGCCCGGCGGAGAGGGAGGGGACCGGCGATGACGGCGTTCTCACTGACACCGGAGCAACTCGCCTGGCGCGAGGAGTTGCGCGCCCTCGCCGCCGAACGGCTGCGCCCCCTGGCCGACCGGGGCGCACCGGGCCGGGTCAACCGCCCCCTCCTCGCCGAACTCGGCGCCCTCGGCCTGCTGCCCCGGTTGTTCACCTCGGGCGCGCTCGACCTCTGCCTGATGCGCGAGTCCCTCGCGTACGTCTGCACCGAGGCGGAGACCGCCCTCGCCCTCCAGGGCCTGGGCGCCCACCCCGTCCACGCCCACGGCACCGAGTCCCAGCGCGCCCGCTGGCTCCCCCGGGTGGCCGACGGGTCGGCGGTGGCCGCCTTCGCGCTCACCGAGCCGGGGGCGGGCTCGGACGCGGCGGCCCTGTCCCTGCGGGCGGAACGGGTGGCGCCGGGGCCGCCGGGGGAGCCGGAGCCGCCGGGGGAGTCGGGACCGGCCGAGCACTCCGGGCCGCCGGGGGCCCAGGGGGCGTCGGCCGTACCCGGGCCGACGGGGCAGCCGG
Source organism: Streptomyces sp. SID8352 (assembly GCF_009862265.1). Classification (GTDB taxonomy): domain Bacteria; phylum Actinomycetota; class Actinomycetes; order Streptomycetales; family Streptomycetaceae; genus Streptomyces. The sequence goes on from NZ_WWGX01000028.1 coordinate 51,632, forward strand.
GGCTGACCAGGCCGACCGGGCCGACGGGGCAGCCGGGGCAGCCGGCGGCGGAGCCTGCCGCCCCGAGGCGCCGGCGTTCCCCCCGGGAGTCGGCCGCCTGGCGGCTGACCGGCGAGAAGCGCTGGATCTCCAACGCCCCCCAGGCCGACTTCTACACCGTCTTCGCCCGCACCACCCCCGGCGCGGGGGCCCGGGGCGTCACCGCCTTCCTCGTCCCCGCCGACCGGCCCGGCCTCACCGGAGAGCCGCTCGACATGCTCTCCCCGCACCCCATCGGCACCCTCGTCCTCGACGGCGTCCACGTCACCACCGCCGACGTCCTGGGCGCGCCGGACCAGGGCTTCCGGGTCGCCATGGACACCCTCAACCTGTTCCGGCCCAGCGTCGGCGCCCTCGCCGTCGGCATGGCACAGGCCGCCCTGGACGCCACCCTCGCCCACACCGCCGCCCGCGACGCCTTCGGCGGCAAGCTGCGCGACCTCCAGGCGGTCTCCCACGAGGTCGCGGAGATGGCCCTGCGCACCGAGGCCGCCCGCCTGATGGTGTACGCGGCGGCCACGGCGTACGACGCCGGCGCCCCCGACGTCCCGCGCCGCGCCGCGATGGCGAAGCTGCTGGCGACCGAGACCGCGCAGTACGTCGTCGACCGCGCCGTCCAACTGCACGGCGCCCGCGCCCTGCTCCGGGGCCACCTGCTCGAACACCTCTACCGGGAGGTGCGCGCGCCGCGTGTCTACGAGGGCGCGAGCGAGGTGCAGCGCGGCATCATCGCCAAGGAGCTGTACCGGGCCCGGGACGGGGCGGGAGGCGACGGCACGCGGAGCACGCCCCCGGACAGGACCGCCCCGCGCACCCCGCCCGACCAGGACCCCGGTACGGAGGCCCACGCATGACCGCCGAACGTGTGAACCCGCCCGAGCTGTCGCCGCCCACCGGCTTCTCCCACGCCGTGGTGGCCACCGGCTCCCGGGTCGTGTTCCTCGCGGGCCAGACCGCGCTGGACGCCGACGGCCGGATCACCGGGGCCACTCTCCCCGAGCAGTTCGCGACGGCCCTCGGCAACCTGCTCACCGCTCTGCGCGCCACCGGCGGCACCCCCGCCGACCTGGCCCGCGTCACCGTCTACGCCACCGACCTGGCCGCCTACCGCGCCCACGCCGCCGACCTCGGCCGCGTCTGGCACCGCCTGGCGGGACGCGACTACCCGGCGATGGCGGTGATCCAGGTCGCCCGCCTGTGGGACGAGCGGGCCCTCGTGGAACTCGACGGCCACGCCGTACTGCCCTGACCCCCGCCGGAGCCCTCCGACGCCGTACGTCCTTCGGGCCGGGACCTCGGCGCCGGGACGGAGCCGCCGGCGGCGCGCGACCGGTGGGCCCGGTGGACCGTTGCCGCCCGGCGGCGGGAGGCCGGCCCCCCGCCGCACCGGCGCCCGTTCGGCCCCGCGGCCGTCTGCGAGACTTGCCCGCATGATCGTCAGACTCGCGGGGCAGCCGGACTTCCCCGGACTGCTCGGCCTGGCCGCCCAGGTGGAGCACTGGTTCGGCCCGCTGGTCGGGGAACCGGGCTTCCACACCGCCGTGCGGGACCACATCGCGCGGGCGGCGGCGCTGGTCGCCGTCTCCCCCGAGGGGGACCTCCTCGGCGGGCTGCTGTTCGGCGCGGAGCCGCCCGTCCACCATGTGCATTGGCTGGTGGTCTCGGAGGGAGCGCGCGGGCGGGGCGTCGGCCGGGAGCTGATGGCCGAGGCGGTCCGCAGGTCCGTCCGGGGTCCGGGCACCCTGGAGGTGGTCACCTTCGGTGCCGACCACCCGGGAGCCGTGGCCAGTGGTGCGCGGGTCTTCTACGAACGTCTGGGCTTCACCCCCGCCGAGGACGCCGAGCCGGGCCCGGAGGGCGGTTCACGGCAGGTCTACCGCCGGACACTGGACTGACGCGGCGCGCGCGGCCCACGGCGCGCGCAGGTCACGGCGCGCGCGGGTCATGTCGTACGGACGTCACGTCATACGAACGCCGCGGGGGCCGCGCCCGCCGGTGAACGGCGGACACGGCCCCCGCGGGCCCGAAGGGTGCGTCAGACGGCGGTGGTGCCGGAGGCGGCGCTCCTGCGGCGGCGCACCACGAACATGGCGCCGACGCCGAGGGCGACCGCGGCGCCGCCCGTGAGGGCGATGGCCGGCAGGGCGGAGCTGGAGCCGGTCTCGGCGAGACGTCCCTCGGGGACGATCTGGATGTCGCCCGAGGGCTTGGTCGGCAGCGGCTTGCTGCCGCCCTGGGGCTTGGCCTCGGTGTCGACCGGGGCCGAACCGGCGGCGAGGATGTCGAACTCGTAGTAGTCGTCGTCGCCGGAGTAGACGCAGTTGCCCTCGTCGTCGGCGTACATGCCGATGCTGATGGCGAAGCCGTAGCCGGCCGGGGCCTTCTTGTCGACGCTCAGGCGCAGGTCGATGGAGAAGGACTCGTTGGCCCGGACGTCGGTGTAGCCGAGGTATCCGGCGGCCTCGTCGTCCTGGCCCAGGGAGATGTCGGTCCAGGCGCCGGTGGCCGGGTCCTTGAACTGCAGCGTGAGGTGGTCCGTCTCGATGAAGAAGTCGTCCTCGTCGATGTGGGCCGCGAACACACCGAGGTCGACGCGCTGGTAGGAGTTGTCCCCCTGGTTGCTGACGTTCAGCTTGAAGTTGTGGAAGCCGCTGCCCGCGACGATCTTGGACGGCAGCCCGGAGAGGCCGGTGCTCAGGTCGTCGTCGAACCGCATGTCCTCCTCGTCGCACTCGGCCGGGCCCTTGGAGGGCGAGGCGGAGGCGGACGCGGAGGGGGAGACCGACGTGGACGGGGAGGCCGTGGGGCTCGCCGACTCGGTCGCGCTGGGCGAGGCGGTCGCCGACTCCGTGGCGGCCGGGGTCGTCTCCTCGTCGGTGGTGGTGTCCTCCGAGGGGGTCTCCTCGGGGGAGGACTCCTCCGTGGTGGTCTCCTCCTCGGTCTCCTCGACGTCGGGGCTCTCCGTGGTGACGGCGGCCTCTTCCTCCTGGACCGGAGCCGACTCGCTGACCGGGGACGACGGGGCGTCGTCCGCCGCGTGGGCGACCGGGGCGACGAGCAGCGCTGCGGGGGCTATCACGGCCGTGGCGGCGGCGACAGCCAGAGTGCGGCGAATCTTCATATGAACCTCATGAGGAGGAAGGTGTTGATGCGTCGCCAGGGTCGACCGGCGGAGGCCGCAAAGAGTTGCACGCTTCTCACATTTTCTTTACGTGACATGTGTCACCTTTCGGCATCCCTGGTCAGCGGCGTGTGCGAGAGACGCCGCTCCCGTGTGCGAGGGGCCACGGGGACCGAGGGGGTGTCCGGATTCCACCGGTCCGGTGCCCGGGCAGGGGTGGCCCCGCGTCAGGAGGACAGGGGGACGGGGGCAGGAGGACGGGAGGAGGGGACCGCGGGTCGGGGGCGTGGAGGCCCGCTTCTCCCTGAGCGCGCGGGTCAGACCTTCCGCGTGCGCTCCAGCCGCCGCTGCCGGGAGCGTTCCGCGAGGGCGGTGAGCGTGAAGCACGTCCCGACGGCGAGACCGCCCAGGGTGGCGAAGGGGAGGTTGCCGGGCTCGTCCTCGGGGGCGATCAGCAGGAAGAACAGGATGTAGGGGACGGTCACGCACAGCCCGGCGACGTACGGGTGCTCCGCCACCCGCCTCTGGAGCCGAGTCGGGGGCCTCTGCCCGCCCAGGACCCGGTCAAGGGTGCGGAACGCGTTGCTGAGGGACCGCCGCCGCTTCGTCACGGCCGAAGGATAGAGCACCCGTTCGCCTCCCCGCCGGGCGGTGGCGCGGGCGGGCGTCCGCCGCGGCCCCGCGCGCCCGGCCCGGTGGCGCGGCTCGCCACCGAAGGGGTGAGGTCACGGGCGCGGAGGGGCCCGCCGGGTACCAGTGGAGCCCCGACACACAGCCAAGCCGACAGGGAGTCCCCATGCCCGTACGAACCGCCGTCCTGGCCATGGCCGCGGGCGCGGCCCTCCTCCTGCCGACGGCCCCCGCGCAGGCCGTCACGCCGCTCACCCCGCTGACGCCCACCGCGGTGACGCCCACCGCGGTGACGCCCACGGGGGTGTCCCCCGCCGCGCAGACGGCCGCCACGTGGCGAACGGCCCCCGCGCACACGACCGCGGCGGTGTCCCCCACCGCGAGGACCACCGCGAGGGCCACCACCGCGAGGGCCGCCGCCGCGGAGACGATCACCATCGCCGCGACCGGCCGTGTCACCGCCGACGGCACGGTCACCCTGTCCGGCACCTATCGCTGCACCGCGGCCAAGGGCCCGGTGCTCCTGGGCTCCTCGGTGGCCCAGGGCGCCGACGCCACCCACTACGGCATCGGCGGCAGCCGGGCGACCTGCGACGGCCGACTGCACCACTGGACCCACACCGGCGGAGTGTCCACCAGCGGCTCCCTGCGCGCCGGCGCGGCTCGGGCCGAGGCCACCCTGCTGGAACTCCGCCCCTCGGGCTTCATCCCCCTCCCCTTCCTCCACGCCCGCCACGCCCGCGACATCACCCTGCTGACGGGCTGACGACCGGCCGCGTTCCTTCTCCCACCGACGGCGCCGGGCCCCTGGGACCCGTGGTGTCGTTCCGGTGGGGACCCCGGGTGCCGTCGCGCCCGGGGGTTCGGCGCACGCGTCGCCGGCACCCGGTCCGGTGCCGGGGAGCCCGACGGGCAGGCACGGCCGCGCCGGGCGGGTCGACGGGGCGGGGAGTCCGTCGCGGCCCGCCCGGTACGGACGCACGGGCGGCCGTCGCGATCCGCCGCCACCCGTCGCGGCCGGGGACGTCCGGCCCTCGTCCGCCACGCGTCGCCTCCCACGGTCCGGGGGCACTCCCGGTCCGCTTAACGCGCGCCGGGAATCAACCGACGGGCCGTCGCCCCTCACTCCCGCCGTCGCCCCCGCGGTCCCAGACTGGGGCGCGTGGCATGGGCACGCCGGAGCGCCCCGGCGGCATCGGCCTGCTGTACGCGCGGACGGGTGACCGGACGTCCCGTATCCGGCCGGTGTGCGCAACGGCAGGCGCGCGGAGGACGGGGAGGACGCAGATGAAGTTCGGAATCCTGTACGAAATGCAGTCGCCGCGCCCCTGGGACGGCGGCAGCGACCAGCGGAAGTTCGCCGAGGCCCTGGACCAGATCGAGCTGGCCGACCGCATTGGCATCGACTACGTCTGGGCGGTGGAGCACCACTTCCTGGAGGAGTACTCGCACTCGTCCGCCCCCGAAGTGCTGCTCGGCGCGGTCACCCAGCGGACGAAGAACATCCGGCTCGGGCACGGCATCACCCTCACGTCTCCGCGCATCAACCACCCGGCGCGTCTGGCGGAGCGGATCTCGACCCTGGACGTCCTGAGCGGCGGGCGGGTGGAGTGGGGCACCGGGGAGGGGAGCACGGCCATCGAACTGGAGGCCTTCGGCATCCCGTACGACGAGAAGAGGGCCATGTGGGAGGAGGGGGCCCGCGAGGCGGCGAACATGATGGCCCTCGACCCCTACCCGGGCTGCCGGGGCGCCTACTTCACGATGCCCTGCCGCAGTGTCGTACCGAAACCCCTCCAGCGTCCGCACCCGCCGATGTGGCTGGCGTGCGCGCGCCGGGAGTCCATCCGCAGGGCCGCCCTGAACGGTCTGGGCGCGCTGGTCTTCGGCTTCGTCGAGCCTGAGGAGGCGGCCGGGTGGGTGCGCGAGTACTACGACATCATCAGGTCCGACGCGTGCGTTCCGGCGGGGCACACGGTGAACGCGAACGTCGCCGCGCTGTGCGGGTTCTCGGTGCACGAGGACGGGCAGGTCGCCGTCGGCAGAGTGGCCTCCGGGTTCGGCTTCTTCGGCTACGGGCTGGGCCATGTCTGGACGTTCGGGGAGCACCGGCCCGGCCGGACCGACCTCTGGGGGGAGTTCAAGCGGGCCGAGGAGCGCATCCCCTTCCATCCGGAGCAAGGGGCCATCGGCGACCCGGCCACGGTGACCGACCAGTTGGCCCGCTACGAAAGGGCCGGCGTCGATCAGGTCATCCTGCTGCAGGCGGTCGGCCACAACCGGCACGAGCACATCTGCGAGTCGCTGGAGCTCTTCGGCAGGGACATCCTGCCCCCGTTCCGCGCCCGTGACGTACTGGCGCAGGCGCGGAAGGACGAGAGCCTCGAAGGGCATTTCGCCGCGGCCCGGGACAGAAGGGCGCGGCTGACGCGGTATCCCCGGAGCGAGGACATCCCCGTGATCCGCGCCGCGGCACGCCAGGAGGCCCTGAGGGACCGGCTGGTCCCGCCCGAGGGGGAGATCGGCGGTGGGCTGCCCATGCTGCACGAGAGTCCCGGCGCGGCCCGTCCCGGCCAGGACTCCGGCTGAGGCGGGACGGGGAAGCGGGGAGGGGCAGCGGGAAGGGGCACACGGGGCGTGCCCGCCGCCCCGCCGGAGCCGGCCGTGGCCACACCCCGGGGGAGCCGGGGCCGCGCGGTGGCGGGGCCCCGAGCCCGTGGATCCCGCCGACGGACCGCCCCGGGGAGCCCCGGCGGCGGAACGCGGCGGGGCGGAACGGACGCGGAACGGACGCGGAACGGACGCGGAACGGACGCGGAACGGACGCGGAACGGACGCGGAACGGATCAGGCGGAACCGATACGAGACGTTCGTCCTCGGAACGGTCATCGCCCGGGGAGGAACGAAAGGAGCCCGGGATGTCCCCGACGGATCCCTCAGTGGATGCCCTCTTCACTCCGATCGACCCCAGGAGCGCGCGACTGCTGGACAGGGCCGAGCACGGCATGCTCACACTCAGCGTGTTCAACAGCTACTTCAGCCAGGAGATCATCAACTTCAGCGTGCTGGCCGTGCACAGGCGCTTTCACACCTTCGACGTGGTGACGCCGGGAACCGAGCTGGGCATCCTCCTGGAGGCCGCGGGATACAGCCCCGAGAGGGCCGAGGCGAAGGTCCGCAAGAACCTCGCCATGCTCCGGGGACGCATCCTCAAGGCGTACGACCTCATCGGTGTGCCGCGCCTGACCGCCGAGCGGCACATCCTCACCTTCGGCGGCATGCGGGGGAATCCCGTGTACGAGGAACTCTCGGCCGTCATCAGCCGGGAGATCGACCGCGACGCCGTCTTCCGGGACGCCTGCTGCAACATATCCCGGCGTGTCCTGGGGCGCATCAACCAGGGCTCGCGGCCCACCCGGGAGCAACTCGACGCGGGAGTCAGGTACTACATCGGAGAGGCCGCGGTCATGACCGACGCGGCCGGGATGCTCGGCCACGACAGCTCGGTCACCTGCTACCGCCATGTCATCGAGTTCATCAAGCCCCTGTACGAGGGCAGGCTGAGATGGCGGCCGGCCGAGAACCAGGGATACGCGAGCCTCCGGCCGCTCCCCTGATCACCGCACGTCCGGACTGCCGGGGGTGCCCCGGCCCTCCGGCGGTCGTCCTCCCGTCCCGGGAACCCGTCCCCCCAGGAGGTTGCCGTGTCCCTTCCCACCGAGCCCCGCCGACGTCCTGACGGCCCGTCCCGGAGCCGTCGCCCCCGCGCGGGCGCGGCCCGCGGCACCTGCCCGGTCCCGCCCGGCACGGGGTCGTGGGTATGACGGCCCGGCGGCAGGTCTCCCGCCCCACCATGTCGCGGGCCGAGGTCGACGCGTTCCTCGGGGAGCAGCGTGTCTGCCGGGTCGCGACCGTGTCCCGCGAGGGCGTCCCGCACGTGACGCCGATGTGGTTCGTGTGGGACGGCTCCGCCCTGTGGCTGTACTCCCTGACTCGCAGTCGGCGATGGGCCGACCTCGAACACGATCCGCGGATCGCCGCCGTCGTCGATGCCGGCGGGGCGTTCGACGAACTGCGCGGTGTGGAACTGTCCGGGCGGGCCGAGTTCGTCGGGGAGGTACCGCGGACGGGAAGGCCGCACGGGGCGCTGCGAGAGGTGGAACGCGCCTATGCGCGGCAGTACCTCGACCTGCCCGAACTCCCGCACGACGGTCTCCACGGATGGGTCCGGATCGGGCCGCGGGCGATCCGTACGTGGGACTTCCGGAAGCTCGCCGAACCCCACTGGCCGTTCTCGGCCGCGTCCCGCCCCGGCACCGACGGGACGCGTCGGCCCGGATAGGCGGCCGGAGCCGGTCCGCGGGGGAGGGCGGCTCCGTTCCGGGCCGGGGTGCCGTCCGTCCGGAGCACGTGAACGGCTCCGCCCTGCGGCGGAATTCCGCCCACCCCACACACCGGAGTCCCGTATGACCACGCCCGTGCCCGACCCGCCCGGCACTCCGCGTCTCCCGGCCTCCCGGCACCGGCCGCCCCGGGGCCGGCCCCCGGGCCGCTCGACGGGGACCGCGCTCGATCCGGTGGAACGCGCCATCACCGACATCGCCGCCGGCCGTCCTGTCGTCGTCGTGGACGACGAAAGGCGCGAGAACGAGGGAGACCTCGTCATCGCGGCCCAGAAGGCCACTCCGGAAACCGTCGCCTTCATGATGCGCGAGTGCCGCGGGCTGATCTGCGCGCCCATGGCAGGTCCCGAACTGGACCGGCTCATGCTGCCCCAGATGGCCGAGCGGAACACCGAGGCCATGGGCACCGCGTTCACCGTCTCCGTCGACGCGAGCAGCGCGCACGGGGTGTCCACCGGCATCTCGGCGGCGGATCGCGCCACCACCCTGAGACTGCTGGCGAGCGGTGGAGCGGGGCCCGGGGACTTCGTGCGCCCCGGGCACCTCTTTCCGCTGCGCGCCCGGCCCGGGGGCGTCCTCACCCGTCCCGGCCACACCGAGGCCGCCGTCGACCTGGCACGTTCCGCCGGAATGCGTCCGGCGGGAGCGATAGTCGAGATCGCCGCCCCGGACGGGTCCATGCTTCGGCTTCCCGGCCTGCTGGCCTTCGCCCGTGAGCACGCGCTGTCGATCATCTCCATCGAGGACCTCGCCGCCCACCTGCGCGGAGCCCGGGGCGGACGGATCCGCGGTCCCCGCGACGACGGAGTCGGTTCCGCCCCGTAGTGACGCGGGCGCGGGGGACACCACGACGGCGTGCCGCGGCCGGTCCGTCGACGGAGCCCGCGCTCCGGGCGCCGCGCGTCCCGCCCCGGCCGGGAGCCGGCCCCGCGCGTGAGTGAGGGGGGAGCAACGGCGGCGCGGAGCGGAGGGGGCGGGTCCCCGGCTTCGGACGCCGGTCTCACAGCGCGGCGACGGTGCGCCAGTAGGAGGTGAGCACGTGGTCCAACCGCTCGGCGGCCCGCACCAGTGCGGCGGCGGGCTCCCCGGCGCCGACCGCGTCCTCGGCGAGGCGGGTGGCGGCGGCTCGTAGCCCGGTCGCGGGCTGGACGAAGGGGACGAGGTACGCGCGGACGGGGTCCGGCACCGGTGTGCGGGACACGGACAGGCCGTGGACCAGTTCCGCGCACACCGCGGGCCAGAGCACGAGTTCGTTGCGCAGTACCACCGCGGCGGCGCCGGCCGACGCGGTCCGGGCGAGGTCGGAGTGGAAGTCCGCGAGTTCACGTGCTCCGGACGGGACGGGGCGGTCGTCGGCGCCGGTGACGGGCAGCCCCAGGGACGCGGCTGCGGCTTCCAGCGGTCCGCGGACCAGATGCAGGGACCGCGCGGCGTCCCGGAACAGCCGGCCGGCGGCACCCGCGGGAAAGCGCGAGGCGAGCCGGTCGAACGAGGCGGCCTCGGCGGGCTGGGCATGCAGCTCGCTGACGATCAGGCGCCGGATCTGCTCCATGGTGACGGCCCCCCGCAGGAGCGCGGGGCGCAGAGCGTTGGCCCGTAGGTGACCGGCCACGTGGGGCAGGAGGTCCTTCACCAGGCGACGGGAGGTGTCCGGGGTGCGCTCGGCGGGGATCCGGGGCGCGCCGTTGATGAACGGCGGACGCGGCGCGGGAGCCGGCGTGGCCGGGGCGGTGGCCCGGGGAGCGGCGGTCGGCGCGCCGAGGAACCCGGAGTCCTGGAAGTGCCGCAGGTACAGGTCGATCAACTCCGCGTCCACCGGTGGGAGTACCAGGCCGGCACCGCGGGTGCTCCGCTCGGTGTTGTACCTGCTGAACTCCGGGAAGGTCTCGGCGAAGTACATCTCCTTCACCGTGATGTCCGCGCCGGCGGCACTGTCGTGGAACATCGGCATGAACGCCGTCATGGGGTGGCGGGGGTCGCGGCGGGTCAGCCGGGTGACGGCGTCGGTCCATTCGCCGTACGGGACCTCCCGCACCGGGTACCCGAGAGCGCGGAGCCGCTCGACGAGGAGGCCCAGCCGGGCATCGCGGGGGTTGGTGAGGTGGTACACCCGGCCGTCGGGTTCCTCGTTGCGCAGGATGTGGACGATGGCCTCGGCCGTGTAGTCGACGGGGACGAAGTCGAGCGGCAGGCCGACGTCGGGTGCCAGCCCGGTCTCCGCGATCGTACGGAACCAGGCGCACATGAGGGTGTCGGTGTTCCAGATGCCGCGGTCCCGGGTGCCGGTGATCTCGTACGGACGGTACAGGGAGACGGGGAGGCCCGCCCCGGCGGCCCGGCGCACGAGCTCCTCCGCGACCCACTTGCTCTCCGCGTATCCGAGCGTGATCCGCTCGGGGAAGGCCGGTGGCCGGTCCTCCATCACATAGCGTTCCCCGGCCGTCCCGAAGCCCACCAGGGAGATCATCGTGGAGACGTGGTGGAACGGCTTGAGACGGTGGCGGGAGGCCAGTTCCAGCAGGGTGCGGACCCCGTCCACGTTGGTCGTGCGGAGAGTGGTGTACGGATAGGCGAAGTTGACCAGGGAACCGGAATGGACGATCGCGTCCACCGACCGGGCCAGGGTGTCGAAGGCGTCGGGCCCCAGCCCCAGAAGAGGCCGGGACAGGTCACCGGGGACGGGGACCACGTGGTCGCGCACCGCCTCGGGGTCGAGGCCGTAGCGGCGGGCGCGTCCGGCAAGGCGCCGCAGGACATGAGCGTCGTCGTCGGCGCGCACCAGGCAGTACACCTTCCCGGTCCCCGACGCGACCAGCCGGTCGAGGAGGAACACCCCCAGGAATCCGGTGGCGCCCGTCAGGAGAACACGGCGCGGGTCGCGAGGGGCGTCGACCGGCGGGGCGCCGAAGCCCACGGCCGGGGGGAGCGCCGCCTCCGACGCGAAGTCCACCGGAGCGGCATCCGTGCGCCCGGGGGCGAGGGCCCGGAGGTCCTCGGCGAAGGCGACCGCGGTGGGGTTGCGCAGCAGCGACCGGATCACCTCGCTCTCCCGTCCGGCCGGTATGCCCAGCCGCGCGGTGACCGCTGCCGCCACCTGGGCCGTCTGCAACGACTGGCCGCCCAGGTCGAAGAAGTTGTCCGACCGGCCGACGGGTGTACCCAGCACGCGCCGCCACACCTCGGCCACGGCCCGCTCCGTGCGCCCGAGCGGCTGCTCCTCCCGCGGCACCGCTGCCGCCGCAATCACGCCCCGGGAAGCCGTGAGCGCCGCCCGGTCGACCTTCCCGCGCGCGTCGACCGGCATCGCCTCCACGAGAACGATGTCCTGCGGCACCATGAACACCGGAAGTCTGTCCCGCAGGTAGGTCCGCAGCCAGCCGGGCAGCGTCCGCGGGTCGGCCGCCTCCTCCGCCACGGCCCAGCCGCGGAGCCGCTCCGCACCATCCTCCTCGACCACGGCCACGGCGGCCTCCCTCACCCGGGGGTGAGCCGCCAGCACGGTCTCGATCCCCCGCAGGTCGACGCGGAAGCCGCCGATCTTCGTCTGACGGTCCCGCCGCCCCAGGAACTCGATCACGCCGTCCGTACGCCACCGCGCCATGTCCCCGGTGCGGTACAGGCGCGCCCCTGGGCGCGAGCCGAAGGGGTCGGGAACGAACCGTTCCGCGGTCAGTCCGGGCTGCCCCAGGTAGCCGATCGCCACGCCGTCGCCCCCGACCCACAGTTCGCCCTCCTCCGACACATCCGCGAGGGAGCCGTCCTCACGGACCACGTAGGCGGTGCAGTTCGACAGGGGGCGGCCGATCGGTACCGGTTCCCCTTCCGGGGGGGCCTCATCGATCACATGGGCCGTGCACAGGACCGCGTTCTCCGTCGGCCCGTAGCCGTCGACCAGCCGTCCGGGCGCGCCGTGCTCCAGCACCCCGCGCACCGCCGCGGGGCTCACCACGTCGCCGCCGACCACCAGGCACCGCAGCGTGCCGAACATCCGCGGGCGGAGCCTGGCCAGTTGGTGGAAGAGCGCCGCCCCCAGCCACATGACCGATATCCGCTCCCGCACCAGCAGGCCCTCCAGAGCCACCGCCGACAGCAGTGTCGCCTGGGTGGGGACCACCAGCCGCGCTCCGTTCAGAAGTGCTCCGAACAGATCGAAGACCGACAGGTCGAAGGTCAGGTTCACGGTCGAGCACACCGTGTCCTCGGGGGCGAACCCCATGACCGGCTGGCCTCGCACCAGGCGCACTATGCCCCGGTGCGGGACGACCACGCCCTTGGGAGCCCCGGTCGAACCCGAGGTGTACAGCACATATGCCGGGTCCTCGGCCCCCACCCCGGGGAGCACGTCCCGCAGCGGTTCCCGCATGGCCCCGGCGATGTCCACGCGCTGCGTCACACCGCCGGACGGTCCGCGGTGATCGCCCCTGGAGACGATCGTGACACGGCATCCGGCGTCCCTGACGACGGACTCGATGAGCCGGGTCGGAGAGTTCAGGTCCAGTGGTACGTAGACCGCCCCGGCCCGCAGGATGCCGAGGATCGCCACGTACCCCTCGACGGACCGCTCCAGGGCCACGGCCACCCGGTCCCGCGGGCGCACTCCACGGGCGGACAGCGCCGACGCCACCCGGTCCACCCGGTCCAGCAGTTGTCCGTAGGTGAGGTCGTCGCCGCCCTCGGGGGAGAGCGCCACCGCGGTCGGCCGCCGCCGCGCCGTCTCGGCGAACAGCTCGTGCGCCGTCGCCTCCCGCGGGTACTCCCTCTCCGTACGGTTCCACTCCCGGATCCGCCGCGGCAGGTCCTCCTCGGTCCCGGGCGCCGCCGCCCCGTCACCGGCCGACGGAGGTCCGGCGGGCGTGGCCGAGCCGTCTCCATGGGGATGGTGTGTACCGGCCGCCATGTTCATCACCGCACTCGCCGAGTGCCGTCCCCTTCGATCGACGGGTCACGGGAAACGTCCGAGTCGCGTGACGGGATCCCCTCGGCCCCGGCGGCCCCGCACGGCTCCGGATCGCGGGGGACCGGCGAAGGGCGGCATCGGGCACCTGCCCGGACGTTCCTCCAGTGTGTGCGGCATCGGCGGGTGCCGGGAAGCGCCGGCGCCCGGGTAGCCGTGAACACGTTGAAGGCCCGGCGCGGAGTGCGCCGGAGGCCGCGTCCGGAGGCGGGAGACGCCGGAGCGCGCCGGGGCTCCGCGGACGCGTCAGGCCGTCGATCCGCTCGGGCGGGGCCGTGTCGGCCCGGTTTCGGATGCCGGGCAGTGGGCCGGCGGAGGGTCCCGGGCGCTGGGCGGTTCCCTCCCGGCAGACGGGCGGATTCAACGCGTTCACGCGTCGGACGGCATCCGGGTCTTCCCCCGCACGGGCTGCCCGGTCCTACTGGAAGCCGGGTGAGAGCCCGGCACGCGCGGGCGTCGCCCGCACCGGCCAGGAGACCCGACCGCCTCCGCACGCCTTCGAGCGGGGCGGCCGGGGCGAGCCCCTGGACCCGACCTCCTGTGAAAGGTGCTTCCATGCCCGCTGAGAGCCGCTCCCGTACGTGCCCCGGGCTGGTCGGTGTCTGGCATCTGACATCGTTCACCGTGCGCGACCGGAGCGGCGGCGTCATCGGACATCCCATGGGCGTCTGTCCGACCGGAGTGCTCACGTACGGTGCCGACGGTTCCATGTCCGTGCACCTCGGCGCCTCCGGGCCCGCTGTCCCCGGGGACGGAGCACCCCACCCGGAGGGTACGGAGGGCCTGGTCCGCCAGCGGCCCTACCTCGGGTACGCGGGTACCTTCGCCCACACGGGCGACCGCGTCGTGCACCGACTGGAGATCGCCTCGGTTCCGCAGTGGGTCGGGACGGAGCAGGTGCGCGCCGTCCGCTTCGACGGTGACGAACTCACGCTGTCGCCGCCTCCCGAGAACGACCGCACACTCGCCCTGACCTGGCGACGGCACCGCACGTCCACCGGTCCGCGGCCCAGGAGCGGGTTCATCGGCCTGCCGGCGGGACGGTTCCACTACCTGTCGTGGGCGGCCGACGGCACCCGGCGGCCCTGCGCGGTGCTCCTGCACGGCAACGCGGGTTCGGCCCGGGGCTTCGGCCGTCTGGCACCGGACCTCGCCGAGCGGTACCGGGTGTTCGCCCTCGACATGCGCGGGCACGGCTCCAGCGTGCGACCGGACCCGGGCGACTACGGCCTGCGCGCGGCCGCCGATGACGTACGCGGCTTCCTGGCCGCTCTCGAACTCACCGACCCCCTGGTCATGGGCCACTCCTGGGGCGCGGCCGTCGCACTGGTCCTGGCCGTGGGCGCGGAGTCGCGGGAGCCGCCTCCGCGCCTGTCCGGGCTCGTACTGGAAGACCTGCCCGCGACCATGGCGTTCCCCGACGACGTCGTCGTCAAGCTGCAGAAACTGGTCGCCACCCCGTACCGGGATCTGCGCTCCCGACTCGAAGCGCGCAATCCGTCCTGGCACGCGGCGGATCTCGACGCCATGGCGTGGGGGCTCCAGGAGGCGGACCCCTCCCTCGTCCGCCGGCTGTGCGAGGACGGCGCCCGGTCGGGCGATCTGCTCCCGCTCCTGCGACGGGTGGCCGCCCCGCTGCTGCTCATGCGGGCCGACCCGCGAAGGGACGGAGTGCTCGACGGTGCCGCCTGGGCGCGGGCGCGCGCCCACCTGCCCGCCCGCGCGATCACCGCCGAACCGGCGGGTGTGTCCCACAACATGCACTACGACGGGTACCGGCGGGTCCTCGACACCCTCCTCGACTTCACGGACGGCCTGGAGCGCTGAGGCCCGTACCCGGCGTCCCGCGTCTCCGTGCGCCCCGTCGGCCCGGAACCGACGACCCGATCACGACCCGTAGAGGGGAGGAGGGCACCCTGACCGCACCGAGGCTTCCCAACTCCGCGCTGAGGACGCTGCTCGCCGAATGCGGCTGGACCGGTGTGCGGCTCGCGCGCGAGGTCAACGACATGGGACGCGAAGCGGGGCTGCACCTTCGCTATGAGCGGCCGTCGGTCGCCCAGTGGCTCGCGGGCACGCATCCCCGTACTCCGGTGCCGGCCCTGGTGGCCGAAGCCCTCAGCCGCCGGCTCGGACGTACGATCACGACGGCGGAGGCGGGGTTCACCGGCCGAAGGGCCGAAGGACGGCCGCCGGTCCGGCCCGAGGAGACGCTGACGCTCCTCGCGCGAGCCGGAGGCGCGTCCCACCTCGCCTACACGGTGACGGGACTCGCCGACGTTCCCCGCGCGGCCGGGACGGGATGCTACGAGGGCCCGCGCAGGCCGGACGGGCAGGCGGCCGGACTGTCCGAGGCACTGGTGGAGTGGTCGAGGGCCACCACCACGATGTTCGCGCGGTCCGGCGACCTCCTGGGCGCGGGGGCGATACGCACCCCCCTGGTCGGCCATCTGGCGAACGTCGTCCCCTCGGCTCTGGCAGCACCGGGCAAGCCGTCCCTGCGGCGGGAGATGCTCATCGTCGCCTCCGGCATGGCACGGCTGTCCGGGTCCGTCCACTGGGACGACGGACTCCACGGCACGGCCCAGGCCTACTACCGGGTCAGCGCGCGCCTCGCCGACGAATCCGGTGACCGGAACAGCCTCGCCAGGGTCCTGCGCACGCTCAGCATGCAGGCGGGACACCTGGGGCACCCGTCCGCCGCGCTCGATCTGGCACGGGCGGCGCTGGACCAGGGCCAGTACGGCGATGTCGCCCTGCGGGCCCTGCTGCACGGCCAACTCGCCAGTGCGGGTGCGGCGGTCGGCGACGACCGCGCGGCCCGCGCGAACATGGAGGAAGCCCGTGCCCTCGTCTCCTCGGGACACGACCGGAACCTGTCGCCCCGCAAGGTCGCGGTCGTCCGGGCACAGCTCGACTGCCACCGGGCGACACTGGCCCGGTACCAGGGCGACCGGGACCGGATGATCCAGGCCCTGCGGGAGGCCGTGCGCCGCTGCCCCTGCGAGGCGGCCCGGCGGCGGGTCCTCATGCTGGCGCGGCTGGCGGAGTCACAGGCGGGGAGCGGCCATGTGGAACGCGCCTGCCTGACGTGGACGCGGTTCCTGGAAGAGAGCACGATGATCCGCTCCCGCAGCGTCGAGCACGCCGTGACCGAGCTGCGGTCCCTGCTCCGCCCCCACCGTGAGCGGAAGCCCGTCAGGGAACTGCTGCGCAGAGTCGACCGGAGCCGGGGCCCCGCGGGACGGGACGTGTCCCGGCACCGGTACTGAAGCGTTCGCGGCGCCGGCTGCCGCCGCTCCGGCCCGGCGGGTCCCGCCGCCCTCCGGGGCCGGCACCTCCGGCCGGGAGATCCGGGCAGGACGGTCCGGACAGGACGGTCCGGGCGGAGCGAGTGTTCGCGACTCCCATGTGGGCCAGGGGTCCTGGTGGAAGAATGCGGCGGGATGACCGCCAGTGACTACTCTCCGTTCGCCCACCTCACCGCCCCCAACGCCCCCCTCTACCGCCAGGTCATGCGCGCCTTCCTCGCCGCCAAGGAGCGGTTCGCGGTGCATCTGCGACCGGAGGACGTGCACGCCGCCCTGGACGCCGGGAGCAGGCCCGCCGACCCGGACGCGGTGACGCAGGCGCTGGACCAGCTCGTGGAGTGGGGCAACCTGCGGGCCGACCCCGATCACGCGCGGGTGACGGCGGTGGAGGACTTCTACCGCAGGCGGTTCATCTACCAGCTCACCCGGGTCGGTGAGGCGGCCGAGGCCGCGCTGGGGACGTACGACGAGGTGCTGGGGCGGCGCGGCGAACTCCAGGCGGTCGCGCTGCACGACATCGTCACGCAGCTGCGGGCGCTCCTGGTGATCGCCGCGGAGGACGGGCCCGACCCGGCCAAGGCACACCTCGCTCTGTCCGTGCTGACCGCGCGGTTCACCGACCTCGCCGACAACGCCCGCGCCTTCATGGGCTCGCTCCAGCGCACCATCGACCTGCACGACATCGAGGTGGAGGCGTTCCTCGCCTACAAGGACCGGTTGATCCAGTACCTGGAGCGGTTCATCCAGGACCTCATCACCCTCGGCGGGCGGATCGCCCTGCTCATCGGGGAGCTGGAGGAGCAGGAGCGGGTCGGTCCGCTGCTGCGGATCGCCGCCGCCCGCGAGGCCGCCGACGCCGCTCCCGAGGACGCCGAGCGGGCGGAGGCGGTGGCGTACGAGCGGTGGGCCGCCCGGTGGTCCGGGCTCGCCGAGTGGTTCGTGTCGGGAGAGGGGCGGGAGTCGCAGGCCAGACTGCTGCGTGGGCGGGCACTCGGCTCCATACCGCAGCTTCTGACCGTCGTACGGCAGCTCAACGAGCGGCGGGCCGGACGCTCGGACCGCTCGGCCGACTTCCGCACCCTCGCGCGCTGGTTCGCCCAGGCCCCGGACGACGCGGCGCGGCACCGGCTGTGGCGCGTGGCGTTCGGGCTGCACTCCTCCCGGCACCTGACCGTCGACGCCGAGACCCTCGACGGACGGACGGCCGACCCCGAGCCGGCCTCCATCCCGTGGAGCGAGGCGCGACCACTGAGGATCAGCCCGCAGCTGCGCCGCACCGGCAGCTATGAGAGGCGCGGCAGGCCGCGCCGGGTGGCCGACCGCGGGGAGGCGAAGCGGCGGCTCGCCGAGATCGCCGCCCGGCAGACGGAGGAGACCAGACGGGCGCGGGACCGTCTCGTGACGGACGGACCCGTGCGGCTGTCCCGGCTCGGCGGACTCGACCCGCATGCCTTCCAGTTGTTCCTGCGGCTGCTCGGCGACGCGCTCGCCACCTGGCGGCCGGGCACCGTCACCACCGTCGCCACCAGCGGGGACGGTTCGATGGAGATCCGGCTGACCGCCCCCGGCGACGGATCGACAGCCGAGGTGCACACTCCCGACGGCGTGTTCAGCGGTCCCGACCACCTGATCGACATCGTCGACCTCACGGCGGGACGCGGCGGCCCCGCCGCCGCCCCGCCGACGGCATCCGTACCCCTCCCCGCCCCGCGAGGGGACACCACTGCCCGACTCCTGGAGGACCGATGAGCGGCCCCCTCGCCGAGGTCCTCGACGGCCAGCGGCAGGCAGACCTCCGGAAGGCCGCGCGCGCCCTCCTGAAGCAGCCGCTGCTCACGGCCGACGGGCCGTACGCGGACGAGTTCAAGCTGGTGCGTCGGCACACCGCCGAGCTGCGGGAGTGGTTCGAACGCAATGTCGGCTGGGCGCTGCGCACGGACGCCGACGCCGCACGGCTGCGCAAGACACCGGGCACCCTCACCGACGCCACACACCCGGCGCGCGAGGCCGCCCGCAGCGCCCTGCCCTTCACCCGCCGCCGCTACGTCCTGCTCTGCCTGGCCCTGGCCGCGCTGGAACGGGGCGAGTCGCAGGTGGCGCTCGGCCGCCTCGCCGAACAGGTCGTCCTTGCCGCCGCCGATCCCGCGCTCGTCGCGGCCGGGATCACGTTCACCCTGGAGCGGCGCGACGAGCGCCTCGACCTCGCGGCCGTCGTCCGTCTGCTGCTGCGGCTCGGCGTGCTGCGGAGGGTCGCCGGCGACGAGGACGCCTACGTCAGCGGATCGGGCGACGTGCTGTACGACGTGCGGCGGCGCGTGCTGGCCGGGATGCCCGCGTCCCTGCGGGGTCCCTCCCTGGTCGAGGCCGAGGGCTTCGAGGAGCGCCTGGCGGAGATGACCGCGCCGACCGTGCTCGACAGCGACGAGCTCAGGTTCCGCGCGCTCCGCTGGAAACTGACCCGCATCCTGCTGGACGACCCGGTGCTGTACTACGACGACCTGACCGACGACGAACTGGCCTACCTCACCCGGCAGCGCGGATTCATCACCGCCCGCATCAACGAGCTGACGGGACTCGTCCCCGAGACCCGGGCCGAGGGCATCGCCATGGTCGACCCGCTGGACGACCTCACGGACGCACGCATGCCGGAACAGGGCACCCACGGTCACATCACCCTGCTGCTGGCGCAGCACCTGGCCCGGGCGGACGGGCCCGTCGACCCGGCGGAACTGGCGGTCCGTGTCCGCGAACTGGCCGTGGAGCACGGCGGTTTCTGGTCCAAGTCGGCGAGGGAACCGGGAGCGGAGCCCGAACTGGTCGAGCAGGCGCTGGCCAGGCTGGTGGCGCTGGGGCTCGCCGAGCGCACCGGAGGGGGCGTCGTACCGAGGCCGGCCCTCGCGCGGTACGCGGTCGGTGAACCCGTGGTCACGGCACCCGGACGGACCCGCCGGTCCGCCACGACGGAGCAACCCGCGCACCCCGCGCACTCCGCGCAACCCGTGCACCCCGCGCAACCCGTGCAGGACGAAAGGTGAACCGCCCCGTGACCGCGCTCTCCGGACCCGATTCGCCCGGCCCCGCCCTGCCCGCTCCCGCGCCCGGCCGGTGGCGGCCCCTGCGCATCGGACTCGTCGATCTCTTCCACTACGACGTCGAGGAGTTCTGGTTCCGCGACGGCCGGCTGCTGCTGCGCGGCAACAACGGCACCGGCAAGTCGAAGGTGCTCGCCCTCACCCTCCCGTTCCTCCTGGACGGCGACCTCTCCGCGCGCCGCGTCGAACCCGACGGCGACCCCGGCAAGCGCATGGAGTGGAACCTCCTCCTGGGCGGCGCGCACCCGCACCCCGAACGGCTCGGATACACCTGGATCGAGTTCGGACGACTCGACGACGGTACGGGTGAGGCGCACTTTCGCACCCTGCTGTGCGGACTCAAGGCGGCCGCCGGACGCGGTATCGCCCGCCACTGGTTCGCGGTCACCGGCCAGCGGGTCGGCGCCGGCCTCGACCTGCTGGACGCTACCGGGACGGCCCTGTCCCGGGACCGGCTGGCCGAGGCGGTCGGCTCCCACGGCATGGTGTACGACACGGCGAAGGCCTACCGCAGGGCCGTCGACGAAGCGCTCTTCGGACTGGGGGAGCGGCGCTACGGCGCCCTCGTCGACCTCCTGATCCAGCTGCGTCAGCCCCAGCTGTCCAAGCGGCCCAGCGAGGCCGCCCTCTCCCGGGCGCTGACCGAGGCGCTCCCGCCGATGGACCAGGCGGTCGTCGCCGACGCGGCGGAGGCCTTCCGGTCGCTGGACGAGGAGAAGGAGGAACTGCGGGCGGCCCGCGAGGCCGAACAGGCGTCCACGGCGTTCCTCGACCACTACCGCCGCTACGCCCGCCTCGCCTCCCGGCGCCGCGCCCGCCTGCCCCGCCGCGAACACGCCCGTTACGAGAACCTGCAACGGGAGCTCGCCAGGACACAGGCGGACCGGGACCGGGCCTCGACGGAACGCGACGAGGCCGCGGCGAGGGGCGTCGTCCTCGACGAGCGGGCCGCACGGCTGGCCGCCCAGGAGGCCACGCTGCGCTCCCGGCCCGAGATGCGCGACGCCCGTGCGCTCGACCGGGCGGCGGACGACGCCTCCCGCACGGCGGGAGACCTGAAGCGGGCCGAGGCGGACCGGCGTACGGCGGCCGAGGCACACACCCGGGCCCTGGGCCGGCTCGCCACCGCGGACAACCGGCTCACGGCAGCCGGCGAGGCGTTGGACGGGATCCGGGACCGGACGGCCGAGAGCGCGCTGGCCGCCGGTCTCGAACCCCCCAGGACGGAGGGAGCCCTCGACGCGGTTCTGCGCCGGGAGGCGGACGCGGCGACCGCGAGGAGGCAGCGCGCCGTCGAGCACGTGGCGGAGCTCGTCACACGGGCCGGGCAGGCCGAGGAGCGGCACCGTGCGGCTCGGCTGCGCGTCGACGAGGCCGATGCGGAGGTCGTGCACGGGGAGGAGCGACTGGCCGAGGCGGAGGAGGAGGTCGACGGGGAGCGGCGGGCGCTGGTCGCGGCCGTGCGGGAGCGACTCTCCGGGTGTGCGGAGCTGCGGGTGCCCGGGCTGCCCGGGGTCCTGGACGCCGTGCAGGACTGGTCGAGCTCTCTGGACGGCCCGATGCCGGCCCGTACGGCGGCGAGCGAGGCGCATCGCGCCGCCGCCTCCCGCCTGGCCGACCGGGCGGCCGGACTGGCCCACCGCGAGGCGGCGACGGCGGAGCGGCAGCGACTGGCGGGGGAGGAACTGACCGCCCTCGAATCAGGCGGGGAGCGCGGTCCCGCGGCTCCCCCCACGCGCACACCCGGCGTACGGGACCGGGGCCCCGGCGCGCCGCTGTGGAGGCTTGTCGACTTCCACCCGCACGTCGCCGCGGCCGACCGCGCGGGACTGGAAGCCGCGCTGCAGGCTTCGGGGCTCCTCGACGCCTGGGTGCGGCCGGACGGCTCCGCGGTCGCGGCGGACGGACACGACGTGCTGCTCGACCCGGTCGGGCTGCCCGGCGGGCCCGGACTCGACCGCGCGCTGTGCCCGGCCGTCGACCCCGCGGACGCGGCGGCCGCCACCGTGGGGAAGGAGGCGGTCGCACGCCTGCTCGCCTCGATCGGGCTGGTCGCGGGCGACGGCGACGGGTCCGGCGAGGCCTCCTCGGCGGCCGGCGGCCACGACACCTGGGTCTGCCGGGACGGGCGCTTCCGCGTCGGGGCGCTCACCGGGAGCTGGGCCAAGGAGAGTGCCCAGTACGTGGGGGAGGGCGCGCGGGAGCAGGCGCGCCGTGTCCGCGTCGGGGAACTGCGCGCCGAGATCGACGGCCTGACGGCGGAGCGGGAACGGCTGGCCGAGGAGTCCCGCGCCGTGGCCGGGCGCCGCTCCACGCTGGACGCCGAACTCGCCGCACTGCCAGGCGACGACGACCTGCGGCGCGCCCACGCACGCGTCGCCGCCGCGGCCGAAGCGGTCCGCCGGGCCCGGGCCCGGCGGGACGAACGTGCCGCGGAACTGGCTCCGGCGGCGGAGTGGGCCGATCGTGCGGCGGCCGAACTCACCGACACCGCGGCGGCCCTCGACCTCCCCGCGGACCACACGGCACTGGGCGCCGTGCGCCGTGCGCTCACCGACCACACCGCCCTCCTGGCGGCCCTGTGGCCGGCGCTGCGCGAGCACGCGGAGGCCGAGCACGCGGTGGCCGGTGAGCGGGAGGAGACCGGGAGGGCCGAACTCCACGTGTCCGAACTCGCGGAGCGCGCCACGGAGGCGGGCCGGTCGGCCGCGGCGGCGGACGAACACCTCACGACACTCCGCTCCACCGTCGGCGCGGCCGTCGCCGAGTTGCAGAGGAAACTGGAGGAGACCGCCGAGGCGGCCCGTGCCTGCGAGAGCGAGCAACGGCGGGCGCGGGCGGAGTACGGTGACGCCGACCGGCGGGCCAGCCACGCCGGGGGACGCATCGAGCGGCTCACCGAGGACGTCACCGAGGCGACCGCCGCGCGGGAGGAAGCGGTCGCGGCGCTCCAGCGGTTCGCCGCGACGGGACTGCTCGCCGTCGCACTGCCCGACATCGATGTACCGGACGACGGCGGAGGGACATGGGCGGCGACCCCCGCCGTCGCCCTCGCGCGGGCGATGGAGTCCCGGCTCTCCGCGGTCGACGACACCGACGCGGCCTGGGAGCGCGTGCAGAAGCGGCTGAGCGAGGAGTTCGGCAGGCTTCAGGACGGGCTGTCGCGGCACGGCCACACCGCCACCGCCCGTCCGAGCGAGGACGGTATGCGGGTCGACATCGTCTACCAGGGCCGGGAACGTGCCGTGCCCGAACTCGCGGAGGCGCTGGCCGTGGAGGTCGCGGAACTGACCCGCATCCTGTCCGTCCGCGAGCGCGAGATCCTCCAGACCCATCTGATCACCGAGGTCGCCGGGACGCTCCAGGAACTGATCGGGGCGGCCGAACGGCAGGTGGCCGCCATGAACGGGGAACTGGAGGAGCGCCCGACCTCCACGGGCATGAAGCTGCGGCTGGTGTGGAGGGCCTCCCGCCGGGCTCCGCAGGGACTGGCTCAGGCCCGCGAACGGCTGCGTCAGTCGGCCGACGCGTGGTCGCCCGAGGACCGGGCCGCGGTCGGCGCGTTCCTCCAGGAGCAGATCGCCCACCGGCAGGCCGACAACAGCGCCGGCAGCTGGCTGGAGGACCTCACCGCGGCCCTCGACTACCGGTCCTGGCACGAGTTCGGCGTCGAACGCCACCAGCACGGCAAGTGGGTGCCGGCCACCGGCCCCGCCTCGGGAGGGGAGCGGGTGCTGGCCGCCTCCGTGCCCCTGTTCGCCGCCGCGTCCTCGCACTACGCGAGCGCGGGCGGCGCGCACGCCCCGCGCCTGGTCACCCTGGACGAAGCGTTCGCCGGCGTCGACGACGACTCACGCGCCAAGTGCCTCGGTCTGCTGCGCGCCTTCGACCTCGACGTCGTCATGACCAGCGAGCGCGAATGGGCCTGCTACCCCCAGGTGCCGGGCATCGCCATCGCCCAGCTCTCCCGCGTCGACGACATCGACGCCGTACTGGTGACCCGGTGGGAATGGGACGGCAGCGAACGTCGGCGCGGCACGGAGCCCGCCGACCGGGCGCACGCGTTCGCCGCCGCTGCCGGTGACTCCGGCCAGTCGCCCGACGGACCTGTGAGCCCATCCCGTGGGCCCGGGCGGACCGCCGTGGTCGACAGTGCCGACGGACAGGAGGCCCTGTGGACGTGAACCGTGCGACGGCCCCGCCCGGCCACGGCGGAGGCGGGGCGGCGCCCGGACGCACGACTGGGCCGGACGCCACCGCGGACGCGGTGCCGAAAAGGCTCGCACCGGCGGCAGCCGGTCCCGGCGTCGACACCGAGCGCCTCGGGCGCCTGCTCGGCGATCCCGGCCTCGGCTGGTTCGTGGACCGCGTGCGGCAACGGATGGCACGCGGCCGGCCGCTCACGGGCTCCGTCACCCTGTCCGACCCTGAGGAATCCCAACGCCGGGCCGCCGAACGTCTCCTGGGACGGGCACCACGAGCCCGCGGCGCCCTCGGCATTCGCCTCGAGACCGTGGACGAGATCCTCCGTCGCTCCGGTGTCAGCCCGGGCGGACTGACGGTGGCCGTCGTCGCCCTCGCCGGGCCGGTCGTACTGCACACCGAGACACGGGAGAGGGAGGAACGGGCCTGGGAGGAGGCGTACGCCCCACTCGGCACCCTCGACGCGGAGCTGGCCCCCTGGGCCGAACGGATCCGCGGCGACGGTCTCGTACGACGCCTCGCCCGCACACCGGAGGCGGCGGCCCCCTTGGTGGAGGCCGCCGTGCGCGCGTTGCGCGCGCTGCCCGCGTCACCGCCGACGTCGCGGGCGACGTTCGCGGCACGGAACCTCCCGGGCGCGCATGCCCTGGACGAGGGGACGCCGCTCGCCACTCTCGTCCTGTCCGGCATCCGGTGCCTCACCGGCTTCCCCGACGGCTCCGGGGCGCAGTGGCGGCGGGAGGCGTGGGCCTCGGCAGGCCTGCTCAAGGACGACCTGTCATCGACCGTCCTCACCCTCAACCTGCGCGGTACCCCGGCCCTGGACTGGCTGGCCGACGCCGGGGAGCCGGCGGTGCTGACCCTCCGCTCCCTCACCGGCCGCGCACCGGTTGCCTCCGTTCCCCTGACGGGAACCGTTCACGTCTGCGAGAACCCCGCGGTGCTGTCCGCTGCCGCCGACACCCTGGGCCGGGCGTGCCCTCCCCTGGTGTGCCTTCAGGGGCAGCCGTCGGCCGCCGCGCTCGCGTTGCTGCGCGACCAGTCGTCGCGGGGAGCCCGCCTTCTCTACCACGGCGACTTCGACTGGGGCGGGGTGCGCATCGCCACAACACTGGCGCGAAGCGTCCCTTGGCGTCCGTGGCGCTACACGGCGGCGGACTACCGAGCGGCGGTGACCGCAGTGGCCGGGGCCCCGGCGCTGACGGGCCCGCCCGCCGCGACCCCCTGGGACCCGGCCCTGGCCGTCGCACTCGCCGAGTGCGGTGTCCGGGTCGAGGAGGAGACGGTGCTGAACGACCTGCTCACGGACCTAGGCACGGAGCCCCGCTGAGGCGTGCCCCGTGGCCACGGCGGGCGCGCAGCTCTACGAGTACCGGCGCACTCCCTCGACCTGCGCCTCGTTCCGACGAGGCGTCGTGTGGAGTGCGTGCGGCTCCAGGGCCTTCACGCCCGACCGGAAGCCCCGGAGCGGCCCGAGAGGCGCCTGCCCGCCCCCTCCCGCCTCGCGTTCACGCGACTCGGGAGGGAGCGGGTGCGGTGGTGGTTTCCCGGGGAGCCCTCAGATGTCCCGGAACGTCTCGATCTGCGCCCCGATCGAGTTCAGCCGCTCCGCCAGGTCCTCGTAGCCGCGGTTGATGACGTACACGTTGCGGAGCACCGACGTGCCCTCGGCGGCCATCATCGCCAGGAGGACGACCACGGCGGGACGCAGTGCCGGGGGGCACATCATCTCGGCCGCGCGCCAGCGGGTGGGGCCCTCGACCAGGACGCGGTGCGGGTCCAGCAACTGGAGGCGCCCGCCGAGGCGGTTGAGGTCGGTCAGATAGATCGCGCGGTTGTCGTAGACCCAGTCGTGGATGAGGGTCTGGCCCTGCGCGGAGGCGGCGATGGCCGCGAAGAACGGCACGTTGTCGATGTTCAGGCCGGGGAACGGCATCGGGTGGATCTTGTCGATGGGCGCCTCCAGCTTGGAGGGCCGGACGGTGAGGTCCACCAGCCGCGTGCGGCCGTTGTCCGCGACGTACTCCGGGGTGCGGTCGTGGTCGAGGCCCATCTCCTCCAGGACCGCCAGCTCGATCTCCAGGAACTCGATCGGCACCCGGCGCACCGTCAGCTCCGACTCCGTCACCACCGCCGCGGCCAGCAGGCTCATCGCCTCGACCGGGTCCTCGGAGGGGGAGTAGTCCACGTCGACGTCGATGACCGGAACGCCGTGCACCGTCAGCGTCGTGGTGCCGATGCCCTCGACCTCGACGCCCAGGGCCTCCAGGAAGAAGCAGAGGTCCTGGACCATGTAGTTGGAGGACGCGTTGCGGATGACGGTGACGCCCTCGTGCCGGGCCGCCGCCAGCAGCGCGTTCTCGGTGACCGTGTCCCCGCGTTCGGTGAGGACGATCGGGCGGTCCGGGCGCGCCGAGCGGTCGACGGCCGCGTGGTACTGGCCCTCGGTCGCCGCCACTTCCAGACCGAACCGGCGCAGCGCGATCATGTGCGGCTCGATGGTCCGGGTGCCCAGGTCGCAACCGCCCGCGTACGGGAGCATGAAGCGGTCCATCCGGTGCAGCAGCGGGCCCAGGAACATGATGATGGAGCGGGTGCGCACCGCCGCCTCGGCGTCGATGGCCTCCATGTCCAGCTCGGCCGGCGGCACGAGTTCCAGGTCGACGCCGTCGTTGATCCAGCGGGTGCGGACGCCGATGGAGTTGAGGACCTCCAGCAGGCGGTAGACCTCCTCGATGCGGGCGACCCGCCGCAGCACCGTCCGCCCCTTGTTGAGCAGGGAGGCGCAGAGCAGGGCGACGCACGCGTTCTTGCTGGTCTTGACGTCGATCGCCCCGGAGAGGCGGCGGCCGCCGACCACCCGCAGATGCATCGGTCCGGCATAGCCCAGGGAGACGATCTCGCTGTCCAGCGCCTCACCGATCCGCGCGATCATCTCAAGGCTGATGTTCTGGTTGCCGCGTTCGATGCGGTTGACCGCGCTCTGGCTGGTACCGAGCGCCTCCGCGAGCTGGGACTGCGTCCAGCCGCGGTGCTGCCGCGCATCACGGATGAGCTTGCCGATGCGTACGAGGTAGTCGTCTGCCATGAGGTTGAGGCTATCTCAGATATGAGATGGCGCCCGCCAGGGGGGTCCGTTCGGGTGATGCGCCGCCAGAACGGCGCCGGTGCCGGGTCCGTGTCGGGCCCGCGCGGTGCGCACGGCCCGCCCACGCCCCGCCCGTGCCGTGCCCGCGTGGCTCCTTCCGGTGGCCCGGCCGCCCGGGGCCGGGCCTTCTGCTTCCCGGTACGGCGCAGCGTCCGGCCCCGGTTGCCCGGCACGGCATGGTTTGTCACCCCGGGGGCGGTTCCGGCCGCGAGGTGACGAGTACCCCCCTCCATCGAAATGACGACTGTTTCCGCGCGATGGCGATCGCCTCCGCCGCGATGAAGGTTGACCCCGTCCATCCCGGTGAGGGATCCGCCGTTCCGGGGACCCGGGCTCCGGGCGATCCTGGACGGGCGGGGTTCCCGCGCCCCGCGCGCCCTCCGTCGCCCCGCCCGGGCGCGGCCCGGCGGCCGCTCGCTCCTCCCGGATGCGGGCGCCCTGGGGCGCGCGGTATCCACGAAGTGGTCCGGACATGACCTGTCGGCCCGCATGTATTACAGTTATCTCGACATCGAGATATCTGCCAGGCGCACCGCGGTCGCCACCCAGTGAGGGTTACCTAACTAAGCCTTACCTTAGCGGATCGGTCGGGCCGGTGTGGCGGCAGGATGCGGTGGTACGCGCACATCAATGAAGGAGACTGTCGTGTCGGCGAACAGCTTCGACGCCCGCAGCACGCTGCAGGTGGGCGACGAGTCGTACGAGATCTTCCGGCTGGACAAGGTCGAGGGCTCCGCGCGCCTTCCCTACAGCCTGAAGGTGCTGCTGGAGAACCTGCTCCGCACCGAGGACGGCGCGAACATCACCGCCGACCACATCCGTGCCCTCGGCGGCTGGGACTCGCAGGCCCAGCCGTCGCAGGAGATCCAGTTCACGCCGGCCCGCGTGATCATGCAGGACTTCACCGGCGTGCCCTGCGTCGTGGACCTCGCCACCATGCGCGAGGCCGTGAAGGACCTCGGCGGCGACGCCGCGAAGATCAACCCGCTGGCCCCGGCCGAGCTGGTCATCGACCACTCCGTCATCGCCGACAAGTTCGGCACCAACGACGCCTTCAAGCAGAACGTCGACCTGGAGTACGGCCGCAACCGCGAGCGCTACCAGTTCCTGCGCTGGGGCCAGACCGCGTTCGACGAGTTCAAGGTCGTCCCGCCGGGCACCGGCATCGTCCACCAGGTGAACATCGAGCACCTGGCCCGCGTCGTCATGGTCCGTGACGGCAAGGCCTACCCCGACACCCTGGTCGGCACCGACTCGCACACCACCATGGTCAACGGCCTGGGCGTGCTCGGCTGGGGCGTCGGCGGCATCGAGGCCGAGGCCGCGATGCTCGGCCAGCCGGTCTCCATGCTGATCCCGCGCGTCGTCGGCTTCAAGCTCACCGGTGAGCTGACCCCCGGCACCACCGCCACCGACCTCGTGCTCACCATCACCGAGATGCTGCGCAAGCACGGTGTCGTCGGCAAGTTCGTCGAGTTCTACGGCGAGGGCGTGGCCGCGACCAGCCTGGCCAACCGCGCCACCATCGGCAACATGTCGCCCGAGTTCGGCTCCACCGCCGCGATCTTCCCGATCGACGACGAGACGCTGAACTACCTGCGCCTGACCGGCCGCAGCGACCAGCAGGTCGCCCTCGTCGAGGCGTACGCCAAGGAGCAGGGCCTCTGGCTGGACCCGAAGGCCGAGCCGGACTTCTCCGAGAAGCTGGAGCTCGACCTCTCCACGGTCGTGCCCTCCATCGCCGGCCCGAAGCGCCCGCAGGACCGCATCGTCCTCGCCAACGCCGCGCAGCAGTTCGCGTCGGACGTCCTCAACTACGTGGACGTGGTGGACGAGGCGGGCAAGGAGTCCTTCCCGGCCTCCGACTCCCCGGCCGTCTCCAATGGCGCCCCGAGCAACCCGGTCCCCGTCACCGCCCCCGACGGCACCACCTACGAACTGGACCACGGTGCGGTGACGGTCGCGGCCATCACCTCCTGCACCAACACCTCCAACCCGTACGTCATGGTCGCCGCCGCCCTGGTGGCCAAGAAGGCGGTCGAGAAGGGCCTGACCCGCAAGCCGTGGGTCAAGACCACCCTCGCCCCGGGCTCCAAGGTCGTCACCGACTACTTCGAGAAGTCGGGCCTCACCCCGTACCTCGACAAGGTCGGCTTCAACCTGGTCGGTTACGGCTGCACCACCTGCATCGGCAACTCCGGCCCGCTGCCGGACGAGGTCTCCAAGGCCGTCAACGACCACGACCTGGCCGTGACGTCGGTCCTCTCCGGCAACCGGAACTTCGAGGGCCGCATCAACCCCGACGTCAAGATGAACTACCTGGCGTCCCCGCCGCTGGTCGTCGCCTACGCGCTGGCCGGCTCCATGAAGGTGGACATCACCAGGGACGCCCTGGGTGCCGACCAGGACGGCAACCCGGTCTACCTGAAGGACATCTGGCCCTCCGAGGCCGAGGTCAACGACGTCGTCGCCAACGCCATCGGCGAGGACATGTTCACCAAGTCCTACAGCGACGTCTTCGCGGGCGACGCCCAGTGGCAGGCGCTGCCCATCCCCACCGGCGACACCTTCGACTGGGACGCCGAGTCCACCTACGTGCGCAAGCCCCCGTACTTCGAGGGCATGGGCATGGAGCCGGCCCCGGTCGAGGACATCACCGGCGCCCGGGTGCTCGCCAAGCTGGGCGACTCGGTCACCACCGACCACATCTCCCCGGCGGGTGCCATCAAGGCCGACACCCCGGCCGGCCAGTACCTCACGGAGCACGGCATCGAGCGCCGCGACTTCAACAGCTACGGCTCGCGCCGCGGCAACCACGAGGTCATGATCCGCGGCACGTTCGCCAACATCCGCCTGCGCAACCAGATCGCGCCGGGCACCGAGGGCGGCTACACCCGCGACTTCACCCGCGACGGCGGCCCGGTGTCGTTCATCTACGACGCCTCCCGCAACTACATCGCGCAGGGCACCCCGCTGGTCGTCCTGGCCGGCAAGGAGTACGGCTCCGGTTCGTCCCGCGACTGGGCGGCCAAGGGCACCGCGCTGCTCGGCGTCAAGGCCGTCGTCGCCGAGTCCTACGAGCGCATCCACCGCTCCAACCTCATCGGCATGGGCGTCCTCCCGCTCCAGTTCCCCGAGGGCCAGACCGCGGAGAGCCTCGGCCTGACCGGCGAGGAGTCCTTCTCCGTCAGCGGCGTCACCGAGCTGAACGACGGCACGACCCCGCGCACGGTCAAGGTCACCACCGACAGCGGCGTCGAGTTCGACGCGGTCGTCCGCATCGACACCCCCGGTGAGGCCGACTACTACCGCAACGGCGGCATCCTGCACTACGTGCTGCGCGAACTTGTCGGCAGTTGACCTGATGTGAACGGGCGCCCCGCCTCTGTATCTCGCGCAGAGGGCGGGGCGCTCGCGTGCGACGGGGCGGAAGATGCGCAGGCGACCATGAACGCATGCGATCCGTTACCGGGGCGAAGCTGAGCATCCCACGACCACAGAAGAACCCGCACCTGGTACCAGGTGCGGGTTCTTCTGTGGTCGGGTCGCCGGATCACGTTGCCGTGCCCCGGCCCCCTCGGAACCGGACGCATCAGCCGCCCTGGCATTCAGAGCAAGCAACCGCCGCTTCGGATGCCCCGGATCCGGACGCCTGCCCCTCACCGCATCGGCAGCGCCAAGGACCACATCGGCTACCATCTGGTCGTCCACCTCGCCCTGCACACCTAACTGCGGCGCAACAACCGGCCCGTCCCGGGCTTCCTCATGCTTGACCAGCCCACCCAGGCGTTCTTCCCGGAAAAACCCCGCGACGCCTCCACCATCGAAGACGCCGACTGGGCCACCGTCACCGCGTACGTCCCGACGCCGAAGGCAATCGCACCGCGCTGATGCCGTTGGACTGGCTCGACTGACGCTGCCACCGCGGCCAGGCCGTCTGTGTCGAACCAGACACTGCCATGCCCAGCGCTAGCACGCCGGGACTGTAAAACGTTCGGTGTAGCTCCCGATCATGGAAGATGCATCGATGACCAGCAACAACATGACCGAGGCCGAGTCCGTCGAGCCATCTGAGGCGGCGCCGGCAAAGTCGGTGGACGACCAGCTGATCGACGAGCTGGTGGGCCGGGCTCAGGCCGAGGGCCTTCGGCTGACCGGCGAGGGCGGGCTGCTCCAGCAGCTGACCAAGTGGCTCCTGGAATCCGCTCTCGAGGGCGGGATCACAGACCATCTCGGCTATGACAAGCACGACCCGGCCGGGAAGAACGGCGGCAACTCACGCAACGGCATCCGTGCCAAGACCGTGCTCACCGACGTCGGCCCGGTCGGGATAGCCGTGCCCCGCGATCGGGAAGGCAGCTTCGAGCCGAGGATCGTCAAGAAGCGGCAGAAGCGTCTGACCGGCGTGGACGAGATGGTCATCTCGCTCGCTGCGAAGGGCCTAACCGCCGGGGAGGCCCAGGCCCACCTTGCGGAGGTCTATGGCGCCGACGTATCCCGCCAGACGATCTCCACGATCACCGACAAGGTCCTGGACGGCATGGCCGAGTGGCAGAACCGGCCGCTCGATGCCGTCTATCCGGTGGTCTTCATCGACGCCATCCACGTGAAGATCCGCGACGGCGCCGTGGCCAACCGGCCGATCTACGTGGCCCTGGCCGTCACCGTTGAGGGCCGGCGCGACATCCTCGGGCTGTGGGCCGGCGACGGCGGTGGGGGCGCCAGGCCCTGGATGCACATCCTCACCGAGATCAAGAACCGTGGCGTGAACGACGTGCTGATGCTGGTCTGCGACGGGTTCAAGGGCCTGCCCGAGGCGGTCGAGACGGTCTGGCCGAAGACGATCGTGCGGACCTGCGTGGTGCACCTGCTGCGGAACTCCTTCCGCTATGCCGCCCGCCAGGACTGGGACAAGATCGCCCGCCTCCTCAAGCCCGTCTACACCGCGGCGACTGAGGAGGCCGCCCTGGAGCGGTTCGCGGAGTTCGCCGACGCCTGGGGCCGGAAGTATCCGGCGATCGTGGGGCTCTGGGAGAACGCGTGGGAGGAGTTCACCCCGTTCCTCCGCTTCGACACCGAGATCCGCCGGATCGTCTGCACGACCAATGCCATCGAGTCCGTCAACGCCAGGATCCGGCGGGCGGTCAAGGCCCGCGGCCACTTCCCCAACGAGCAGGCCGCGTTGAAGTGCGTCTACATGGCAATCATGTCGCTCGATCCCACCGGCAAGGGCCAGGCTCGCTGGACCATGCGCTGGAAGACCGCACTGAACGCCTTCGACGTCACCTTCGACGGCCGCCTCTCCGCAGCCCGTCAGTAATCCTCAACCACCCTGGTTACACCACTCGTTCGACAGACCCCCCGCCGGTGCGGCTGGCCCGCCACCACGTGCCCACCGACCGCTCGGAGACCCGAACATCTCCGCCGCCTGGCCGTACGTCCGAACCCGCCCCGACTCCAGCGCGCTCACCACCCGCAACCGCAGATCCTCCTGCGCAGCGGGCGGCAGACGCCGCATGTCCCCACCCTCGATCACACCAGATCAACGAGCAGGCAACCCATCAGTTCCGGCTCAATATGTGAGAGTCCGCCGCGACAAGCCTTTGACCCGCACGGTAACGGGCCCCGTACTGGTGGTGACGCATAGGGGCCGGCCGACTCCTGACCGTAGGCGTCGGTGTCGGCGCTCGGCGCTCGGCGCTCACGGGATGCCTCCCTTACGGTGCGGACCGTCATGAGCTGTCGGTGGGCGAGCAATTGCCTCGCCCTCGCCCCACACGGGTCCTGACGCGGCGCGAGGTGCCCGCTGCCAACCGTGACGACCGCAGCGTGGCCGGCTC
This sequence comes from Streptomyces sp. SID8352, assembly GCF_009862265.1. Lineage (GTDB taxonomy): Bacteria > Actinomycetota > Actinomycetes > Streptomycetales > Streptomycetaceae > Streptomyces. Next base: position 84,373 of record NZ_WWGX01000028.1, read on the forward strand.
CGCCTCGCACTCCATCCCGGCCTCCGGCCCGCCCAAGCGCCTTGCGTCGATCCTCCAACTCCCCGGCCGGGAGCCCGCGGATTTTGCTGTACTGCTCGCCGTACGCGGCCTGAGGCAGTACGTCTGGGCGAACTGATCGGTCGATCGCGTCGAGGTCGACGGGCCCCTGGACCTCGACGGCCCTGTCGACTGGACGCGCTTACCGGCCGGAGTTGCCAGTCGACACCTAAAGGCGTATCAAATGAGCCATTTTTTAATGGCCTGCGACTGCACGCATGATTTGATTTTATTTGGGCATTCCCTCTGCTTTTTCATTGCAAAGCGATCACGATCCATTGGGTTTTCTGTCAGTAATGCCGCTTTCCTTCCTTCCTGATCCTGTTTTAGGTCATTTCCTCCTCGGTACCTTCACCGGGCACATCACATTCGTGGTGCAGTCACAATGAAGAAATCGAGGAATAGCGATGAGCCACATACGCGCGCCGGAGGCGCGTGGTCGGATCTGGTCAGGGAGAAGCCTGCGCCATGTAGCGGGGGCTCTTGCCGTGGCCTTGTCCGTCACCCTTCTTGACGGCGCGAGTCCAGCCACCGCGGCCCCTCCTCAACCCGTTGCTGCTCCGAAGGCACTAACGGTCACACAGGCTGCGGACATCGCTTCCGCGGGTGTGGCGGCGCGGCTCTCGGGCGAGCGGGTCGAGGCCCTGTCCGAGCGGAGCGAGACCTCTCGGACCTGGGTGAACAAGGACGGCAGTCTGACGACCGAGCTGACCGCCGGTCCGGCCCGCTTCCAGCGGGACGGCAAATGGGTGGAGGTGGATGTCGAACTGGCCCGGAATCCGGACGGCTCGGTTGCCTCCAAGGCCCACCCGTCGGGGCTGAGCCTGGCAGGGCGGGGCGGCGCGGTGCCGAGGACCCTGGGCGCCGCGGAGACGGCCCCGGCCCGGGACCTCGTGACCCTGGGCGAGGGGGACGAGCAGGTCACGTTGCGGTGGAAGGGCGGCCTGCCCGAACCGAAGCTGGACGGCACTCGCGCGACCTACCCCGATGCCCTGCCGGGCGCCGACCTGATCGTGGAAGCCACCCGCACCGGCTTCGAGCAGTTCGTCGAGCTGAAGGAACGTTCCACCACCGAGGGTTATTCCTACACCCTGCCGCTGCGGACCGACGGGCTGAAGGTCAAGCAGCTCAAGGACGGCAGCCTGCTGTTCACCGACAAGAAGTCGGGCAAGAAGAACCGCGCGGTGATGCCCGCACCGGTGATGTGGGACGCGAGCACCGACAAGGTCTCCGGCGAGCACGCCAACCGGGGGAAGGTCGATCTGAAGTTCGTCAGGACCGAGGACGGCGTGGATCTCGTCGTCACCCCGGACGCGGAGTTCCTCGCCGATCCCACGACGCGGTACCCGGTGACGGTAGACCCCTCCACCTCGGCTCTGTCCAACGTCTTCGACACTCTGGTCAAGCGCGGCGAGACGGTGGACTGGTCCACCAACACCGAGCTGCACCTGGGTAATCCCGGCACCACCAACCCGGACGGCACCACCCGGGTGTCACGCTCGTTCATCACCTGGAACACCGCGCCGGTCTCCGACGCGCTCGTCTCCAGCGCCAAGCTGAGCCTGTGGAACGTCCACTCCGGCAACGCCGACTGCAAGCCGTACCAGTGGACGATCTGGGAGACCGGCGCCGCCTCCACCGCCACCCGCTGGGACACTCAGCCGGCGTGGGTCGCGCAGCACCACTCCTCCACCGAGACCAAGGGGCGCGCGGCCTGCGGCGGAGCGGGATGGATCAACGCCGACGTGACCGGCCTGGTACAGAAGTGGGCCTCGGCCAAGGCCACCCGCGGCCACATGGGCCTGCGCGCCGCCACCGACGCGACCACCCACTGGAAGCAGGTCAGCTCCGCCAACGCCGCGTCCAACCAGCCCAAGCTGGTGGTGACGTACAACTACCGGCCACGCACCGGCACCAAGCAGGAGGCCGGCCCACCGTACTTCTCCTACGGCGGCGACTACGTCGTCAACACCACCACACCGACGCTGCGGGACACCTTCGTCGACGCCGACGGTGACAAGGTGAACGGCACCTTCCAGATATACGACAGCGCCACCGATACACAGGTCGGCAACGTCATCGTCTCGGAGTACGTACCCTCCGGGCAGGTCGCCTCGGTGACCCTTCCCGCAGGTATGCTCACGGATGGCAAGACGTACAAGTTCCGCACCTCGCCTTACGACGGCAGCCACTACAACGTGGGCTGGTCGGCGTGGAAGACATTCACGGTCGACACCAAGGCACCCGCCCCGCCCGTCGCGGTCACCTCAACCGACTACCCGGCGGGCCAGTGGGTCAAGGGCGCGGGACAAGCAGGTGCCTTCATCATCACCCCGCCGGTCACGGACCACCACTGGCTGGAATGGTCTCTGGACGGGGTCACCTGGGCCAAGGTCACCACAGGCGGTGCCACCGGTAACAAGACCGTCTCCATCACGCCGACCGACAACGGGGCCCAGTCATTGCTGGTGCGCGCCGTCGACAAGGCGGACAACCGGTCCTCCGTGGTCGAGTACACCTTCAAGGCCGGCGCCGGAGGCTTCCTTCGCCCCGCGGCCGGCGAGCAGACCGCGCGACGCCTGATCCTTGAGACGGTGACCGACGGCGGCAAGTACAACGCCGCCTCTTTCTCCTGGCGCCGTTCGGCAGCTGACGACTGGCAGCGCATTCCCGCCAACAGCGTTACACGGGACGGAGCAGCGCTCTCCGACTGGCCGGTGGCGCTGAGCAACGGCAAGAGCGCGCCCCTGGTCTGGAACGCCTCCTCAACCGTCACGCCCGACGGGACGATCGAGGTCAAGGCCGACTTCACCGGGCCCGGCTCGGCGACAGGCAGTACCGACCCCATTTCGGTCGTGGTCAACCGCAACGCCGACGGGGCCGCTAGCGAAGACATCGGTCCCGGCGAGGTCAACCTGCTGACGGGTGACTTCACCCTCGCGCAGGAAGATGCTTCCTTCTTCGACTTGACCGTCACCCGTACCGCCTTCTCCCGCCGCCCCGACGCCGGTTCTCAACGTGAGGAGCAGGCACCGATCTTCGGGCCACAGTGGGTATCAGGCTTTGAGGCACAGGTGAGCGAGTCGGACTACACTCATCTGAAACGGATCTCCGACACCGCCATCAGCGTGGTTCTGGCGGACGACAGCCCCATCCACTTCACGGCCAACGTGGCGAAGAACGGATGGATTCCGGAACCGGGCGCCGAGGAGATGATCCTCAAGGGCAGCTTCAGCGGGGCCTTCACCCTGTCCGACAGTTCAGGCACGGTCACCGAGTTCAAGCGGACCGGCTCACAGTCGACCGCCTGGCAGGTCAGCAGCACCCTGGTCGACGGGCTCTCGCACTCGACCACCTCGGTCATGTCGGAAACCATGACCGTGGATGGCAAGACGCTGGCTCGGCCGACCCGGATTATCGCGCCTACCTCCGCAGCCACCGCGGCAGCCTGCGCGGCACAACCGGGGACCAAGGGCTGCCGCCTCCTGGAGTACGTGTACGCCTCCACCACGACTGCCACCGCATCAGCGCTGGGTGACATCTCCGGACAGGTCCGCGAGATCCGCCTGTGGTCCACCGAGCCCGGAGCGGCTGCGGCCACGGCCAAGGCCGTCCATACCTACCAGTACGACGCCACTGGACGGCTCCGGCGTGCCTGGAACCCGCAGATCACGCCGTCGCTTATCACCGAGTACGCCTATGACTCGGCAGGACGGGTCACCTCCCTCACTTCGCCTGGTGAGCTGCCTTGGACCTTCACCTACGGCAAAGCCGGCAACGACCCCACAGCGGGCGAGGGCATGCTGCTCAAGGCCACCCGTGCCGCGCTGAAGCAAGGTACGGCGAACACGGTCGAGGGCCAAGCGACGACCAGCGTCGTTTACGACATTCCGCTGTCCGGGAGCGCTGCCCCGTACCAGATGAACGCAGATGCGGTACGGGCGTGGGGTCAGCAGGACATCCCCGCCGACGCCGCCGCGGTGTTCCCCGCCGACGCCGTCCCCCCTGCTCACTCCGGATCGGCCCTCACGGCGTCCGACTACCGGCGGGCGACCATCCAGTACCTCAATGCCTCGGGACAGCGCACGAACCTTGCTGAGCCGGGCGGTCACATCGACAGCACCGACTACGACAGGTACGGCAACACCGTGCGCGAGCTGTCGGCAGGCAATCGGAAGACCGCTGTCGGTACGACCACCGAAGCGAAGGCCGCGCTCGCAGAGCTCGGTCTGAGCGACAGGCCCAGCGCTGAACGCGCCGAACTGCTCTCCACCCGGGCGGTGTACAGCGACAGCGGCACCCAGGAACTGGAGAAGTTCGGGCCGCTCGGCCGGATCGAACTCGGCAAGGATCTGAAGTCGGGCAGCACCACCCTCGTGGCGGCGGGATCTTCCGTAGTCGCGCGCAGCTGGACCAGCAAGCGCTACGACGAAGGCCGCCCCTCGGGCGAGACCGCCCTCACCAGCAATCAGATCACCAGCACCACCGAGGGGCCCAAGTCCGTGAGCACCCGGAGGTCATGGCCGACGCCCAGGTGACCACAGTCGCCTACGACTGGTCCAAGGGCCTGCCCACCAAGGTGGTCCAGGACCCGGCGGGTCTTGCCATCACCACCACGACGCAGTACGACGACCAGGGCCGGGTGACCAAGCAGGGAGCTCCCGGTACCTCGGGCACGGACGCAGGCACCCAGCTCAGCACCTATTGGTCCGCCACCGGCACTGGAGCATGCGCAGGCCGACCGGAATGGGCGGACCTGCTGTGCACGGCAGGCCCGGCAGGGGATATCTCGGGAGGCGGCAGCAATCCCGCGCAACTGCCTGTCATGACCGCAGAATACGACCGCTGGGGCAACACAGCCAAGACCACAGAGAAGTCCGGGAGCTTGACCCGGACCATCACACGCGGGTACGACGCCGCAGGCCGGAGCACTACTGTTCAGATCACCGGTGGTATCGGAGCGGACGTACCTGTCACCACCACAAGCTACGACGCCGCGACTGGCCGCGCGACGAAGACCACGTCGCCGACCGGGGGCACCCTCACCCGGGTCTACGACAGCCTGGGCCGCGAGACCTCCTACACCGACGCCGACGGGGGAACCACTACCACCGCCTATGACCTGCTGGACCGTCCGGTCAAGGTGAGCGACGGCGTGCCCAGCTCCGTGGTCTACACCTACGACAGCGCCGTCGAGGCCCGCGGGCTGCCCACCAAGGTCACGGACTCGGTCGCCGGCAGTTTCTCCGCCACCTACGACGCCGACGGCGCCGTGGCCGCCGAGAAGCTGCCCGGTGGCTACACGCTTACGGCCGTCAAGGACGCCGCGGGTGCCGTCGTCGAACGCACCTACACCAGGGACAGCGACGGGACGATCGTCTACAACGACGCCGTCACCACGACCATCCACGGCCAAACCGCCTCGCACTCGGGGTGGTCACACCAGAAGTACGGCTACGACGCCGCCGGACGCCTGACCCGTGTCGAGGACACCAGCGACAACGTATGCTCCTTGCGCACCTACACCTTGGACAAGCGGTCCAACCGCACCGGCACTACTTCGGCCGCAGCCGTGCCGGGAGCGGACTGCCCCACCGTCGCCGGAGCCACCACGACCCGTGCCTACGACACTGCGGACCGAACCGCCGAGACGGGCTATCTCTACGACGCGTACGGACGTACCACCACTCTTCCCGGCTCCACGCTGGCGTACTACGTCAACGATTTGATCCGTCGGCAGACCACTGGTGACCGTCGCCAGACCTGGCAGCTGGATGCCGCACTGCGCTTCCGGTCGGCGACCGTGGAAGACAACAGCGCAGGTACATGGACCCAAACGTCCAGTAAGGTCAACCACTACGGGGACGGCTCCGACAACCCAACGTGGATAGAGGAGGACGCTCAGGGAACGGTGACTCGCAACGTTTCCTCCGCCACCGGCACGTTCAGCGCCACCACCGGCAAGACGGGCAGCACAGTCCTGCAACTGTCCAACATCCACGGTGACATCGCCCTGCAACTGCCGCTCGACACGAGCGTCGCACCCACGGTGATTGACACCGACGAGAACGGTGCTTCCCGGACGGACAAATCCACTCCGCGTTACGGGTGGTTCGGCCTCAACCAGAGGTCCGGCGAGACCCTCACCGGACTCGTCCTGATGGGCGCGCGTCTGTACGACCCTGCCTCAGCACGCTTCCTCCAGATCGACCCGGTCTTCGGAGGCAACTGCAATGCCTACGACTTCGTGTGCGCGGATCCGGTCAACGGAGCCGACCTCGACGGCCGCTGCGGAGCTTGGGGCAACCCCTTCAAGGCATGCGACAAGTGGCGCATCCTCATGTGGTCGCGCTCTCCCGGAAGCCACTGGAAGACCATCCGCGAGGGCAGCACCTCCAGCGTCAAGGCGAACGGCAAGAAGTACGGCAAGTTCGGCCTCCGACACATCAAGGACAAGCACGTCGGGAAGGGGAAGAAGTCTGCCTGGAAGTCCAGCTCCACCATGCTCAGCGATCTGAAGAAGACGCTCACATCCGGCAAGTGGAGAAATGACTGGGGCGGCGTCTACGATGGAGCATGGAAGGTCACATACTCATACTGGACCGGCTGCGGGTGCCGCAAAAAGAAGAAATACACGGTGACTGCGTTCTACCGCACCACTGCGGCACCTGACGGGAAGCCGCTCGGCGTCACTACGGCCTACATCAACAAGACCGGCTGACACGCGATTCCTGCGGTGGCGGAGAGGGTAAACCTCTCCGCCACCGCAGGAGTTCGCCCGTGCAGCGGCACTCACTATCACAGAGAAACGGTATCCCGATAAATGCAGCCCACCGAATCACCCGATGCCCTCCTGCGGTCAACTACCGAGAACATTGCGCGCCGAGCATCGGAACAGAACCATTATTCTGCGTCACTGGGGTCGATTCTTGAACTGATCGACAACGACGAGGTGGAGCTAGCCCTGGATGAGCTCGCCAGAGTAGTCGAGTACTTCCGCATCCCGATCCTTCGATCCGAATACGACCGGCTCGCCACAGTGGCAACCCTACTGGATTCCATGGATTCGCTGACGGAGACTGGAATCCATCGATTTATTACTGCGTGAAGCCGCTGAACAGCAGCAGGGAAAAGGCTCGGACCATCACCTGAGCTGTCCCGGGTTTCGTAGAGTCCGATGATCTTGTTTCAGGCAGACTGCGGGGCGGCTTCCTGTTGTCGCCACCATTCGCGTTCGTACTCGGCGGGCGGCACGTAGTCGAGGGCGGAATGGAGCCCTTCCTCGTTGTACCGGGTGACCCACTGGAGGACCGCCCGTGAAGCCGGCGGGAGATCTGCTCCGGGCTCCATGCCGTCGCCCATCTTCTGTCCTGGCGGTGCGGCTTGTTCAGGCGCTTCCACGCGGGCGTCCTGGGCCCGGTGACGATCGTGCCGTCGGGACGACGGACACTGCCGGCGAGCCGTTCCTGTACGTATCCACGCAACCTGTCGTTGCCTGCGATTCTGGCTGCCTTCGGGCGCTTCGCGGCCTGTTGTGCCTTCCACTGCGCGACCGTGGCCCGGTACTCCTGCTTCCCGCTGCGGGCGGCGGCGTTGCGGCGCAACTCGCGCGAGATCGTCCCCGGGTCACGCCCGACCGCGCGGGCGATCTCTCGCACGCCCTTGTCCTGGGCACGCAGAATCGCGATCTCCTCGCGCTCCTCGAAGGACAGGTAGCGGCCGGTGGGCCCGGGCAGAGAGATCGGCGGCATGCCACCAGCGTGACGAAACCACCGAGAGCCGACCGGCACCGAAACCCTGACCACCAGCGATGCCTCAGCCGTCGTGATGCCCGTGGCGATCAGCCGCCAGAACTGCCGCTGCACCACCCGCGACGGATCAGGCCGGCCAGGCGAGCGCATCGCCGGTCTTCCTGTTCCAATCCTTCGTAGCGATCTCGAACACCTCCGAAATGAAGGCGTTGCGACGACCGATTGAATCCGCCCTGTGCCCCGTGATCGGTGTGCATCACGGCTCCGATGAGGCTGCCGCGGGTCCTGATCGCGGTGGTGAGGGCGTCGATGACGAGTTCGGTGCGTATGTGGTCGGCGATCGCCCAGCCGGCCAGACGCTGTGAGCAGAGATCGATGACGGTCGCGAGTTAGCAGAACTTCTTGCCGCCGATGGGCAGGTAGGTGATGTCGCCGACGTACTTCGTGTTCGGGGCGCCGGCGGGGAAGTCCCGGCCGATCAGGTCCGGTGCCTTCGCGGCGGCCGGGTCCGGGACGTTTGTGCGGTGCCGGCGTCGCAGACGGACTCCCTCGATCCCGATGGTCCTCATGATCCCCGCGACACGCTTGTGGTTGACCGCCCGGCCGTCGTCGTCGCGGAGTTCGGCGGTGATCCGCGGGGGCACCGCGGGTGCCGTCGGATTCCTTGTGGATCTGGCGTATCCGGGCCGCGAGCCGGCCCTGGGCAGCCCGGCGGGGCGCCCGCGCGGGGGCAGTGCAGCGCCAGTAGTAGAAGCTGGAACGGGCGATCCCGAGAATGACGCAGAGCCGCTCGACGCCGTATCGGCGCTGGTGACCGTCAACGAACTGGCAGCGGTTCACCAGTGCGTCGCCCCGGCGGAATACCGGGCAGCCTTGCGGAGAATGTTACGCTCTTCCTCCAGCTCACGGATCCTCTTCCTCGCGGCGGCCAACTCCGCCTGAACCGCGTCACCGCCAGACTGCGGAGCGGGCGCCGGAGCGGAGTCCGTCGGCGGCCCGGATCCAGTTCCGCAGTGTCCCGGTGTTCACTCCGAGGTCGGCGGCGACCGACTTGCTCGTCGCTCCCGGACGCGACCGGTACAGCGCGACTGCATCCGCCTTGAACCCGGCGGGGTAGTGCTTCATCCCCACGAGGACTCCGTTCCCCTGGACCATCAAGATCCAAGTCTCTCCGGTGTCCAAGATCCGAGGCCAGGGCCCTTCGGTGATCTCGCCCTCCAGGGCGGAGTCCAGCACCCGCTTGGTCAGCTGCTGCAGCCTGCCCTCGCCTCAGCTGCGCCCCTCCGTGCAGGCGCAGTCCACCAGCATCGCGATCAACCGCTTATCCTTCACCGTACTTGACGGAGCCTGGACCGGCTGCTCAGCAGGTTCGTGTTCAACGACAGGGTCGGTCATCTCTGGCGTTTCCTTGATCACCAGATCTGCCGTTGACTACATGGATACTCCCTCGGGTAGGCAGTGCGAGGCTCTGGCCGGTTGCTCAGACCCGGGGTACCCGGACGATCAGGGCGTCACCCTGGCCGCCGCCGCCGCACAGCCCGGCCGCGCCGACGCCGCCGCCGCGCCGCTTCAGCTCCAGAGCCAGGTGGAGTACGAGACGTGCGCCGGACATTCCGATCGGGTGACCGAGTGCGATGGCGCCGCCGTTCACGTTCACCTTTTCGGTGGCCACGCCGAGGTCCTTCATTGACTGCACGGCCACGGCGGCGAACGCCTCGTTGATCTCGATGAGGTCCAGGTCGGAGACCTCCAGGCCCTCCTTCTTCAGGGCGTGTCGGATGGCATTGGACGGCTGGGAGTGCAGCGAGTTGTCCGGGCCGGCCGCGTTGCCGTGGGCGCCGATCTCGGCGATCCAGTCCAGGCCCAGCTCCTCGGCCTTGGCCTTGCTCATCACGACCACGGCCGCGGCGCCGTCGGAGATCTGCGAGGAGGAGCCGGCGGTGATCGTGCCATCCTTGGCGAAGGCCGGGCGCAGCCTGCTCAGCGACTCCGCCGTGGTGTCGCCGCGGATGCCCTCGTCCTTGCTGAACAGGACCGGGTCGCCCTTGTGCTGGGGGATCTCCACCGGGGTGATCTCGGCCTCGAAGACGCCGTTCCTCTGCGCTGCAGCGGCCCGCTGGTGGGACAGGGCGGCGATCTCGTCCTGCTCGGCGCGCGCGAGGCCCAGGCGGGTGTTGTGCTTCTCCGCCGACTCTCCCATGGCGATGCCCTCGAAGGAGTCGGTCAGACCGTCGTGGGCCATCGCGTCCAGCATCTGCACCGCGCCGTACTTGTAGCCCTCGCGGGACTTCGGCAGGAGATGCGGGGCGTTGGTCATGGACTCCTGGCCGCCGGCCACGACCACGTCGAACTCACCCGCACGGATCAGCTGGTCGGCGAGCGCGACGGCATCCAGTCCGGACAGGCACACCTTGTTGATGGTGAGCGCCGGGACACTCATCGGGATACCGGCCTTGACCGCGGCCTGCCGCGCGGGGATCTGCCCGGCACCGGCCTGCAGCACCTGGCCCATGATCACGTACTGCACCTGGTCGCCCCCGATTCCCGCACGGTCGAGGGCGGCCTTGATCGCGAAGCCGCCGAGGTCGGCTCCCGAGAAGGGCTTCAGCGAGCCGAGCAGTCGTCCCATGGGCGTACGAGCGCCCGCGACGATCACCGAGCTGTTCGTTCCGGAAGACATGACTTGAGATCCCCTTACCAGCCTTCACGGCTGAGCATTGTTCTCGAGGGTTTCTTGATGACGCGTGCCCAGTGCGTGAAGTGGCTGAGCTGACGCACGGACAGGTCATCGAGGTGCTGGTCGCCAGCTGGCGGATCAGGTCCTCCCCGCTGGTCCATGTGCGGGAGTGGGCCATAACGTGGGCGGTGGATGTCTTTGTCGCTTGGTCACTGTTGTTGCGGCCCCTTCGGTCGCCGGGTCAGCTGTTCGAGCGGATCGGCGTTCCCGGCAGGGCGCCGATCACCCCTGCGTGCTCGCCGATCGGTCCCGTGAGGCGGAGGAGGTGGTCGAGTTCGCAAGGATCGTGCCCGGTAACGATGCGCCGCACTGCGCCGGAACTCATCAGCTCCGAGACGAGGCCGAAGCCCCGGTACATGCCGGGCAGATCGGTCACTGAGATGAACGGCATGCGCCGCTCGAGCTCCTCAGTGAAGTGCACGACGTCGGAGGTCAGCAGTACGACGCCCTCGAGGGTGTTGACTGTGACCATGCTCTGGCCTGGCGTGTGCCCGCCGACAGCGACGACCTCGATTCCTGGTGCCGGGGAGGCACGCGAGACGAAGGTCGTCACGCGTCCTAGGCGGTGGAGCCGGACCAGCCTGTCGACCTCATCGCGCTCGGCGAAGTGGGAGAGCAGGGGAGCGGACGCGGCCTCCGACGTCCAGAAGTCGAGCTCGGCCTGCGCGATGTGGAAGGTAGATCGCGGGAAGAGCCCCAGGTTCCCGATGTGGTCCCAGTGCGCGTGGGTGATGATCACCGGATGCCCCGCGCCGACGTCGACTCCGAGTTCGCGATACGCCGTAGCCGGTGGGAGGAGCACAGTACGTCCGCGTCGGGCCGCCGGTGTGGCGGCGAACCCGGTGTCGATCAGCATGGTCCGGCTGCGGTTGCGGGCCACCCACAGGTAGTAGTCGGTGGTCTGCGGCCCGTCCGGCTCGCCGTATGTCGCATAGCTCAGATATGCCTCGCTGCGCAGGCCGGTGCGGGTGCCGTGCCTGACGACGACGAGCTCGTAGAGGTCGTCGTCGTCAGGCACCGGTGACAAGGTCACTTCGTGGTGGTGGCGTTCGCCGTCGCGCCGTCGAAGACCTCGACCGCCGGTTCGAGCCCCTCCGCGCCGACCAGCTCGCGCCAGGCCTCGAAGCCGTCCTGGAAGGCGACGATGCCGGCCTCGGGCAGGGCGATCTCGATGGCCTCCAGAATCTCCTGCTCGGTCGCGCCGGATTCGAGGGCGACCCGGATGTGGCTCTGGATGTGGCCCTTCGAAGCGCGCAGCACCGTGAGGCTGCAGATGAAGATGAGCTCCTTCGTCTTGCGGTCGAGCGTCCGCTGCTTCAGATACGCTGCCGAGACGAGGCCGTTGGCTGCCTTGAGGACGTCGAAGTCCTGCTTGGCCATCACCTTGTGGTAGTTAAGAACGTACCCGCGGGACCGGGCCATCTCGTCGATATATTCCTGTGCTTCGCTGCTCATTACTGCTGTCCTTCGTTTGGCTTTGCTACCGGGCGGGAGCGGAACGAAATGTTGTTCTGGAGCTCGTACCAGCGTGCGAGCTCGGTGTGGTCGAGGTTCTCCCCTGGCAGCCCGTCCTGGGCGGCCCGTGCCACCTCGCAGGCGGTGGCGGTGACGGGGGAGTCGACGTCGAGGGCGGCCGCGAGGTCGCGGGCGATCCCCAGGTCCTTGACCATGAGGTTCATGGCGAATCCGGACTGGTAGGTGCCGGTCAGGATGTGCTGCGGGTACTTCACCTTGGTTGCCTGGCTGCGGCCGGTCGAGGCGTTCACCACCGCGACCATGGTCGCGGGGGCGATGCCGAAGAGAGTCGCGATGGCGAGGACCTCGGCGGCCGCGGCGACGTTGGTCGCCGACAGCATGTTGTTGAGCGCCTTGGCGGCATGGCCTGCGCCGGACGGGCCGACATGGATGACGCTGTCCGCCATGGGCTCGATGTGAGGGAGTGCCCGCTCGACGGCATCGGCGGCACCGCCCACCATGACCGCCAGCTCGCCCGAGCTCGCTTTGGCGACACCCCCTGAGACAGGGGCGTCGACGTAGGCGATGCCCGCGGCGGCGGCCTGCTCCGCGAGCGCCCGTGTCGACGCGGGCACCGACGAGCTCATGTCGATGACCAGCGATCCGGGCGGGAGGAGGTGCAGAAGCCCCGAGTCGTCGCCGTCGAGAACGGACTCGACGATGACGCTGTTCGGCAGCATCAGGATGACGGTGTCGACATCGCCGGGGATCGCCTTGAGCGTGGAGAGCGCTGTCGCTCTCAGTTCGGCCGCGAGGTCGGCAGCCGAGGGGCCGACGTCGTAGAGCACGACGGCGTGCTGTGCGGCGTAGTTGCGGGCCATCGGCACGCCCATCTTGCCAAGGCCGACGAAGAGGGTGCTCATCGTGGCTGCTCCCTTGTAGAACGTCGGACCCATGTCGTGATGCGCGTGAGCGGCATGACTTCCTTTCCGCTGTGGTTCCCGTCTTGGTCCGGGGAACGGCGTAGCGCCACGATAGCTACGCGAGAAGCGGGAAATGAGGTGGACAAACGCCACTGAAGTCGGGGTTCGGTGGTGGACTGTCCCACCGGCCGCTCACCCGGTGAACGATGGATCGACTTGCTCGACGAGGGTCCGCAGCTGGCACGCGAGCGCCACGAGCGTGCTGCGCGGAGTGTGCCGCCAAGTCGGGCCGAGCAGCTCGTCGACCCGGCTGAGTCGCTTCACGAGCGTGTTCGAGTGGATGAACAGGGCGTCAGCTGTGCGGCGCAGACTGGCGTCCTGCGCGAAGTACTGCGTGACCGTCCCTGCGAGATCGGTCCCGCGGTCAGCGTCGTACTGCAGGAGCGGCCCGAGGTGCCCTTCGACGAAGGCAGCCAGGTCAACGTGCCGAGAGGGGTCGAAGACCGTCGCATACGGCGTGAGCGTCGCCGTTTCCACGGGAGCGCCGGTCATGCCGAGCGAACGGGCCACGAGCGTGCTGCGCACGAGCGTCGCCAACTGCGCTTCGACGGGCCGGCGCGCGCTGAACGGCGCGTAACATACGGCGAAGGCGTGCGCGCCGGTGCCCGCGACCGCGCTGGTAACTCGCGCCGCACGCTCGGCGGCTTCACCGCCGCACAGCCCGACGATCGTGCCGCGGAATTCGCCGAAGAGGGCCGACTTCCCATCGCCGGTCGCGTTGACCGCAGCGAGGGTCGAGGAGATTCCTTCCGGATCCATCGCGACGCAGATGCTGTGCGAGTACGAGTGCACCGTGATGCCGCGCGCATTCGCTCTGGCCAACGTGTCGCGTTCGATCGGACCGCGGGTGCGGAGGATCTCGCTGGTCAGCTCGCCGCGGGCGCGCTGACCAGCTTCGACGACGGCGCGGTTGCGCAGCACGAGCATGGCGAGGATCTGACCGCAGCGTTCGATGATGTAGTTGTCCTCGCTGCTCTGCACTCTCTCGGAGACGTGGACGAGGAGGCCGAGTCGGTCGTGTGCGGCGACGACATCGACGATCAGGGCGTGCAGCCCGGCGTCGACATCGACCTGTGCGACGCGCGACGCCGCGGTGGCTTTGTGTGAGCGATCGGGCAGCACGTGTGGGACGGCTATGTCGGGGGCGCCGTCGCTGCACGCCAGGACGTTACTCCGCCCGTCGAAGAGGATCGCGTGCCCGGGCACGGCGTGCGTGAGCTGGTCGAGCACCTCTGCGTAGCCGCCCCCCTGCAGGACGGTGTTGGTGAGCGCGTCATGCACGTCGTTGCCCCGACGCAGCGATCCGGCAGTGCTCTCCACGACCTCTTGCAGCGCAGTGAGCTCATGCACCGCATCCTGGCTGCGTTGGTACAGGCTGGCGTTGCGCAGGGTGACCGAGGCGTGGTTGGCGAAGGCGCTGAGCATCGCGATCTCGTCGGGCTGGAATGAGCGAGGCGAGCGCTGACCGGCGAACAGAACGCCGCGCAGCTCGCCGCCGTCGAGCAGGGGCACGCCGAGCAGGGCGACGATGCCCTCGAGTCGCATCCGACGGTCAAACTGCTCGCAGTGCGGGAAGGAGTCGTCGGCGAAGTAGTCGGCTGTCCAGGCGGGGGCGAGGGTCATTTCCACGAGGCCGGCGATGCCCACGCCCTGCTCGAGCTGGGCTGCGCGGAACTCCTCGGAGAAGGTGCCCTCGGCCGCACGTATGACGCGCTGCCCGTTCTCGAGCACGGTGAGGTAGACGAGGTCGGTGGCGATGAGCGGATACGCGTGCCGCACGATGGACTGCAGCACGTCGTCGACCGCGGCGAGCTCGGTGAGCGAGCGCGCGGTCGCATACAGCGCGCGCAGCCGACGGGACTGATCGCGGACCTCAAGGCCCGGTTCTATCGGCGACATGGCATCTTCCCGTTGATGTAACCGCTTGTGGTGAACTATCACAGTACGTCGGCGAAGTGGTGGTGGAATCACACCTTCGTTGGCCCAGGAATGCTCATTAGCGTCCTCCTGTGCCTCAAGAAACGACAGCATTGCGTGAACCGCGTGTCTCCGAGCTGACCATCGCGGTGCTCGGCGCCGGACTGATGGGCCACGCCATCGCGGCAGTGTTCGCCGCGGCCGGAGCGCCCGTCCGCCTGTACGATCCCTCTCCGACCTCTCTCGAGAAGGCGCGCGAGGTGCTGGCTACGAAGCCGGGCGCCGGGGGCGTCATGTTCACCGCCGACCTCGACGAGGCGATCACGGCCGCCGACCTCGTGCTTGAGGTCGTCCCGGAGGTGATGCAGCTCAAGGCCGAACTGCTGCGCACGGTCTCGCGCGCCGCGCCCGCAGCGGTCATCGCTACCAACACGTCCGCGTTCCGGATCACCGAGCTCGCGGAATCCGTCCACGACGCGACCCGCTTTGTCGGGGCGCACTTCTTCAACCCGGCCGATCTCATCCCGCTTGTCGAGGTCACACCCGGCGAGGGCACCGATCCCGAGACGGCGCGCTGGATGGGCGAGGTGCTCACCGCGGCGGGCAAGCGGCCGGTGCACTTGAGGAAGGACATCCCCGGCTTCATCGCGAACCGGCTGCAGCATGCGCTCTGGCGCGAGGCGTTCGCCCTGGTCGACGCTGGTGTGTGCGAGCCCGAGACCATCGACATGGTGGTCCTTCAGAGCTTCGGCCCACGGCTCGGCACCGTCGGGCCGATGGAGAACGCCGACTACATCGGCCTCGACCTCCTGGCGGGGGTGCAGGACTACCTCCTGCCCCACCTCGCCAGGGAGACCTCCGCCTCACCGCTGCTTGCGCGGCTCGTCGCGGAGAACAAGGTCGGCCGCAAGACCGGCTCAGGCCTCATGGACTGGACTCCTGATCGTGACCACGCCGTTACCAGCCGGCTGCAGTCCCACCTCATCGCCAAGTCAACGACGACCAAAGGATGACCATGTCCGCATCCCCCGCATCGGTGGCAGCGGCACCGCAGCGCCCGTCAGCCGAGACGATCGCGCACATCACGCGACGCCTGCTCCCCATCCTCCTGCTCATCTACGTGATGTCGTTCCTCGACCGCACGAACCTGGGCCTCGCCCAGCGTGACCTGGAGGCCGACCTCGGCATCTCCGCCGCCGCTTACGGCCTCGGAGCCGGGCTCTTCTTCCTCACCTACGCGGTGTTCGAGGTACCCTCCAACCTGATCCTCGCCAAGGTCGGCGCCCGCCTCTGGCTGTTCCGCATCGCCATCACCTGGGGCATCATCGCGATAGCGATGGCGTTCGTGTGGAACGAGACGTCGTTTTACGTGATGCGCTTGCTGCTCGGCGCCGCCGAGGCCGGTCTGTACCCGGGCGTGCTGTTCTTCCTGACCAAGTGGTATCCGCACGCCGAGCGGGCGAAGATCCAGGGGATGTTCATCCTGGGCGCCCCCATCGCGTCGGTCATCGGCGGCCCGCTCGGCGGCGCACTGCTCCAGCTCGACGGCGCCTCCGGGTTCCACGGCTGGCAGTGGATGTTCGTCATCGAGGGCATCCCGACGCTCATCCTCGCGTTCGTGCTGCTCGCGACCCTGCCCGACCGGCCTACGAAGGCCAAGTGGCTCGACCCGCTCGTCGCGCAGCAGGTCGAGGACTTCGTCGAGGCCGAGAACAAGGCGGGAGCCGAGCGCAGCGGGAACCACAACTTCCTCAAGGTGCTGCGTGACCGGCAGATCCTCGTGATCGCGATCGCGTACTTCTCGACCCAGGTCGCGGTGTACTCACTGTCCTACTTCCTGCCGTCGATCATCGCCCAGATCGGCACCTTCGATAACAACGTAGTGATCGGCGTGCTGTCGGCCGTGCCGTGGCTGTTCGGCGGCATCGGCTCCGTGCTCATCACGCGCCGTGCCCGTAGCAGGAACACGTCGAGGTTCTGGATCATCATCAGTCTCGCGGCCGCCGTCGTCGGGCTCGCGGTAGCGGCCTCGGTCGGCGCATGGATCGGCTTCATCGGATTCTGCTTCTTCGGCTTCTTCATGGTGGCCCCGCAGGCACTGCTACTCAGCCTTGTCGGGCTGCGGATGCAGGGCATGGTGCTCGCCGCCGGAATCGCGGCGGTCAACACCTTCGGCCTGATCGGCGGCTTCGCCGGCCCCTATGCGATGGGCGCGATGCAGTCTGCGACGGGCGGCAACGCCGCCAGCGGCGTGTGGCTCATCGTCGGCATGAGCGCGATCGGCCTGCTGCTCTCATTCATGCTCACCCGCCGCGCCGTCGTGGACTTCAAGCCCCCCGCAGCCGAGGCGGGCGAGGCACGATGAGCGCCGCGGACCCCTTCGGCCTCAGCGGCCGCCGCGTGTTCGTCTCGGCCGGTGCGAGCGGCATCGGCCTGGCGACCGCGCAGCGTTTCCAGGAGGTCGGAGCCGAGGTGCTCGTCTCCGACTCCGACGCGAGCGCGCTCAAGTCCGCGGCGGCCGCGGGGCTGCGGACGATCAAGGCGGATGCCGCTTCCGGCGAGTCGATCGTCGAGGTTGTGGCCGCCATCGGGAAGGAACTCGGCGGACTCGACGTCCTCGTCAACAACGCGGGCATCGCAGGGCCGACGGCCGCCATCGAGCAGGTCGAACTCGCCGACTGGCAGGCGACGATGCGCATCAACGTCGACAGTCAGTTCCTGCACATCAAGCACCTGACGCCGCTGCTGTGCGCCTCCAAGGCCCCGGCCATCGTCAACTTGTCGTCGGTAGCCGGCCTGCGGGCCTTCCGTGACCGCTCGGCCTACTCGGCCTCCAAATGGGCGGTCGTCGGTCTTACGAAGACAGCGGCGGCCGAGCTCGGCCCCGCGGGCATCCGCGTCAATGCGGTATGCCCGGGCGTGATCGCCGGACCGCGCCTCGATCGCGTCATCGCCGCGAAGGCCGACGCCCTGGGCATCGGCATCGACGAAGCCCGCGGGCTGTTCGTCGCGCAGACGGCACTCGGCAAGGAATCCACCGCCCGTGATGTCGCTGACGCAATCGTATTCCTGGCCGGCGATCTGGCGCGCACCATCTCCGGGCAGGTGCTGTCGGTCGACGGCTTCATCGAAAAAATGGCGTAGGAGAAAGGACACATACACCCATGGCGAAGCGCAAGGTAATCATTTCCGCCGCGGTCACTGGTTCCATCCACACCCCGAGCATGTCCCCCTACCTTCCTGTGACCGCGAAGGAGATCGGGACCGCTGCCATTCAGGCCGCCGAGGCCGGCGCGGCGATCGTCCACCTGCACGCCCGCGACCCCGAGCAGGGGCAGCCGTCGCAGGACCCGAAGCTCTACGAGCCGTTTCTCACCCGGATCGGCAAGGAGAGCGACGTCGTGGTCAACATCACCACCGGCGGCAATCCGCTCATGACGCTTGAGGAGCGCCTGGCACCGGTAGCAACCTTTCAGCCCGAACTCGCCTCGCTCAACATGGGCAGCATCAATTTCGCGATGTACCCGATGCTGCAGCGCTTCACCGAGTTCAAGTACGACTGGGAGCGCCCATACCTGGAGAGCAGCAAGGACTTCGTCTTCCGCAACACCTTCGGTGATATCGAGCGCATCCTCGAAAAGGGCGCTGCGAGCGGGACTCGGTTCGAGCATGAATGCTACGACATCGCGCACATCTACAGCCTGGCGCACTTCATGCAACGAGACCTCATCTCGGGTCCGCTGCTCGTGCAGTCGGTGTTCGGCATCCTCGGCGGAATCGGTGTGCACCCAGAGGACGTCACGCACATGCGCCGCACCGCTGACCGCCTGCTCGGCGACGAGTATCAGTGGTCGGTTCTGGGTGGAGGCCGTCACCAGATCCCGATCGCCACCATGGCCCTCGCCATGGGATCACACGTGCGCGTCGGGCTCGAGGACTCCCTCTGGCTCGGACCCGGCGAGCTCGCGAACTCGTCTGCGGCGCAGGTGACGAAGATCCGCGCCATCATCGAAGAACTCGGCATGGAGGTCGCCACGCCCGACGAGGCGCGTGCGATCCTGCAGCTCAAGGGCCGTGACAAGGTCGCGTTTTGATATTCGACGCATTCGTGGCCGGCAGTGACCGGCCCGTCATCGGCATCGTGCGCGGCGGGGTCGGCTGGCTGGTGCTCAACCGTCCGAGGGCCATCAACGCGATCGACGCGGAAATGATCGACGCGGTCCGCGTCCGGCTCGACGCATGGGCGGTCGACGACGCGGTCACCGGCGTGGTGATCGGCGGCGCCGGCGACCGCGGCTTCTGCGGCGGTGGCGACATCCGCGCAATGCACGCCGCCATCGCACGTGACACAGACGGATTCGCTGCGGTGCTCGCCCGACAGTACTCCCTCGACCTTGTGATCTCCGCCTACCCTAAGGCTCTCGTCACAATCCTCGACGGCATCGTGCTCGGCGGCGGGGTCGGTCTCGGCTCGCACGCAGCCATGCGCGTCGTCACCGAGCGAACGAGGATCGGCATGCCCGAGGCGAGGATCGGCTTCAGCCCCGACGCGGGCGGCACCTACCTGCTCGGCCGCGCCCCGGGCCGCACCGGCGAGCACCTCGCAGCCACAGCAGGCACGATGGGCGCCGCGGACGCCATCTACACCGGCTTCGCCGACGCCTACGTCCCCGCTGCCAGCCTGCCCAAGCTGATCACGCTACTCGAGCGGGCGGGCGGCCCGCCGTTCGCCGAGGTCGTGGCCAAGCTCGCCGAAGACCCTGGCGAGCCCGCTCTCCGCGCTGCGCGTGAGTGGATAGATGAGTGCTATGCGGGCCATGACGCAGGTGACATCGTCGTCGCACTGAGGGAGCGCGGCGAGCCGGACGCGCAGCGCGCCGCTCAGGAGATCGAGGGCAACAGCCCGCTCAGCGTCGATGTCGCCCTCCGCGCAGTGAGGGCCGCGCGCAAGGACACACTTGAGCGAGCGCTGCGGCGCGAACTCGAGGTCTCGCGGGTGATGCTCCGCACCGAAGATATCCGCGAGGGCATCCGCGCGCAGGTCATCGACAAGGACCGCAATCCGGCGTGGCCAGCTCTGGACCGCGAAGGCACATCGTGGCGCGCCGCTGTGATGGCCGTCGACCAAGAGCCACGGCCCCTCGAGCCATTCTCGCCGGACTGCACCGCAGAAAGGACAGCATGATCGACAAGACCTGTTCGGACGCGGCATCCGCCGTGGCCGACATCCCCGACGGGGCGAGCATCGCCGCAGGCGGCTTCGGGCTGTGCGGCATCCCGGTGGTGCTCATCGACGCCATCCTGCACGCTGGCGCCCGCAAGCTCCACGTGGTCAGCAACAACTGCGGTGTCGAGGACTGGGGGCTCGGCGTGCTGCTCTCGGCCGGCCGGATCGCCGCAATGACGTCGTCGTACGTGGGGGAGAACAAGGAGTTCGAGCGGCAGTACCTCTCCGGCGAGCTCGAGCTTGACCTCGTGCCGCAGGGCACGCTTGCCGAGAAGTTGCGCGCAGGGGGGTCGGGTATCGCCGGGTTCTTCACTCAGGCAGGCGTAGGTACGCAGGTTGCCGAAGGCGGCCTGCCACGCCGCTACGACGCCCAGGGCAATGTCGCCGTGGCGTCCCAGCTGAAGGAGGTGCGCACCTTCACCTATGCGGGCCGCGACCGCGAGTTCGTGTTCGAGGAGGCGATCACCACCGACTTCGCCATCGTGCACGCGCGACGGGGTGACGCGCACGGCAACCTCGTCTTCGACAAGTCGGCGCGTAACTTCTCGCCGCTGGCCGCGATGGCCGGTCGCGTGTGCATCGCCGAGGTCGAGCAGTTCGTGCCCGTCGGAGCGCTCGACCCCGATCAGGTGCATCTGCCCGGCGTGTTCGTGCACCGGGTGGTCAAGGTGGGGACCGAGATCGACAAGCGGATCGAGAGGCGGACCGTCCGTCTGGAGGAAGGAGCCGGCTCACATGCTTAGCCGCACCGGGATGGCCGCGCGCGCGGCCCGCGAACTGCGCGATGGCCAGTACGTCAACCTCGGCATCGGCCTGCCGACGCTCGTCCCGAACTTCATCCCACGGGGCGTCGACATCGTGCTGCAGTCGGAAAACGGCATTCTCGGCGTCGGCCCGTACCCGGCGCCCGATCAGGTGAACCCCGACCTCATCAACGCGGGCAAGGAAACAGTGACGGTGCTGCCGGGTGCGTCGTTCTTCGACTCCGCGACGAGCTTCGGGATGATCCGGGGCGGGAAGATCGACGTCGCGATCCTCGGTGCCATGCAAGTGTCGGCCCAAGGAGACCTCGCCAACTGGATGATCCCCGGCAAGATGGTCAAGGGAATGGGTGGCGCGATGGACCTCGTCCACGGCGCCGAGCGGCTCATCGCGCTGATGGAGCACACCACTCGTATCGGCGACGCGAAGATCCTCGAGCACTGCACACTTCCCCTGACCGGCCGGTGCGTCATCGACCGGATCATCACCGACATGGCTGTGATCGATGTGACGGAGAACGGCCTCGTCCTTGTCGAGACCGCCACCGACGTCAGCGTCGATGAAGTGATCGCCGCCACGGACGCGAAGCTCACGGTTGCGGTCGCGAAGGCCTAGGACCTGTCTGACAAACGATCTTGGGTGGGTTCGCGGAGCCAGAGGATGAGCGAGGCGAGGTGTACTCCGGCCTTGTAGCGGGCGGCAAGCTTGTCGAAGCGGGTCGCGATCGCGCGGAACTGCTTGAGGCGGTTGAAGCAGCGTTCGACCATGTTGCGGGCCTTGTAGAGCTCGCGGTCGAAGGCCGGCGGTCTCCCGCCGGCCTTCCCTCGCCGCACACGGTTGGCCTTCTGGTCTGCCCGTTCCGGGATCACCGTCCGGATGCCCCGCCCGCGCAGGACCTGGCGGATTGCGCGGGACGAGTAGGCCTTGTCCGCGATGACCGTGTCGGGCCTGCGGCGGGGCCGTCCGGCACCGGCCCGAGGCACTCTCAGCTCGTCCATGACCGTGCCGAAGACGGTGGAGTCGTTGACGTTGCCCGGCGTGACGACGACGGCCAGGGCCAGACCCCGGCCGTCGCAGGCGGGATGGACCTCGGTGGTCAGCCCACCGCGGGACCGGCCCAGCGCCTGGCCAGCCGACGGACGTGCCGGATCTTCCAGTTCGTCCCCCGTCGCCGCCCCTTTTTGCGGGCACCGGCAGAGTGCTGGTGAGCCCGGCTGACCGTGGAGTCGACCGACACGGTCCACTCCACGGCTCCGACGGAGTCGTCCCGGACCTGGGCCTGTTCGAGCAGGCGGGCCCAGGTTCCGTCCGCCTCCCAGCGGGCGAACCGCTCATAGACCGTCCGCCACGGCCCATATCGCTCCGGCAGGTCACGCCACGGAGCACCGGTCCGCAACCGCCACAACACCCCGTTGATGACCTGCCGGTGTTCCCGCCACGGCCGTCCACGCCCGTCAACACCAGGCAACAAGGGCGCTATCCGCTCCCACGCCGCATCCGTCAGCTCACCACGACCCACCACAAGATCAATTATCAGACAGGTCCTAGAGGTTGTCCCGTAACTGCTGGTCAGAGGTGAGATGATCTCGCCGTGGCTGGTGTGATCACGGCGTCGGAGCCCTCGTGGATAGGTCCGTTCACCGGGCTGAGCCCGCGGCAGTTCAACAAGCTGATCACCGCGCTGCGGCGTGAGGGGGCCGATCCGGTCCGCAAGGGCCGGCCGTGGTCGCTGCCGTTGGAGGACCGGGTGCTGCTGGTGGCCGCGTACTGGCGCACCAACCTCACCCTGCGTCAACTTGGCCCGCTGTTCGGCGTCTCGAAGTCGGCGGCCGACCGGATCGTCGCCCACCTCGGGCCGGCTCTCGCCCTCCAGCCCCGGCGGCGGTTCCGTAGGGAGACCGTGCTCATCGTGGACGGCACGCTGGTCCCCACCCGCGATCGGACCGTGGCCGCCTCCAGCAAGAACTACCGCTACTCCACCAACCACCAGGTCGTCATCGACGCTGACACCCGCCTCGTGGTCGCCGTCGGCAAGCCGCTGCCCGGCAACCGCAACGACTGCCGGGCCTGGCAGGACTCCGGCGCGAAGGCCGCCGTCGGCACCACCCCCACGGTGATCGCCGACGGCGGCTACCGGGGCACCGGCCTGACCATCCCGCACTACCGCCGGCACAAGGAGGAGGAACTGCCGGCCTGGAAGGAGGAGCACAACGCCTCCCACCGCAAGGTCCGCGCCCGCGTCGAGCACACCTTCGCCCGCATGAAGAGCTGGAAGATCCTCCGCGACTGCCGCCTCAAGGGCGACGGCGTCCACCACGCCATGCTCGGCATCGCCCGCCTACACAACCTCACCCTCACCGGATGACAGGCAAACAAGCAGGTCAGCCAGCATGTCCCAGAGCATTTACGGGACACCGTCTA
>NZ_WWGX01000029.1 GCF_009862265.1 Streptomyces sp. SID8352
ATAGTCCGGTCGTTCACAGCGTCCTCGCTGTGTGTTTCAAAGGAACCTCAACCCGGTCGGAGATCCGATCAGGTCGGGGTATCAACATATCTGGCGTTGACTTTTGGCACGCTGTTGAGTTCTCAAGGAACGGACGCTTCCTTTGTACTCACCCGAGATACTCTCTCAGGCTTTCCTCCGGGCGCTTTCCCTTCGGTCTTGCGTTTCCGACTCTATCAGATCTTTCCGACCCGATTTCCTCGGTGCTTTCCAGGTTCCCGCTTCCGCGTTTCCCTTTCCGGCGGCTCCGACTTTATCAGAGATTCTGAGTCGGAATTTCCGCCCTCCGGGGCGGCTCCCTGCCCACGAAGTGAGCGGGTGTCCGCCCGAGCGGAGATGTAAACGTACTGGAGCCGGGCGCCCCGACGCAAATCGGAGGCCCGGCTCCGGGTCCACGGGGGCCGGCGGACCGACGGTCCGTCAGACCTCCACGACCACCGGCAGGATCATCGGCCGGCGGCGGTAGGTGTCCGAGACCCACTTGCCGAGGGTCCTGCGGACGAGCTGCTGGAGCTGGTGCGGCTCGACGACCCCGTCCTGCGCCGAACGCTCCAGCGCCTCCGTGATCCGGGGGACCACCGCGGCGAAGGCCGAGTCGTCGATGCCCGAGCCGCGGGCCTGGATGTGCGGACCGCCCGTGATCTTGCCGGTCGACGCGTCGATGACCGCGAAGACCGAGATGATGCCCTCGTCCCCGAGGATCTTGCGGTCCTTCAGGGCCGGCTCGCCCACGTCACCGACGGACAGGCCGTCGACGTACACATAGCCCGCCTGCACCTTGCCGGTGATCTTCGCCTTGCCCTCGACGAGGTCGACGACGACACCGTCCTCCGCGATGACGATGCGGTCGTGCGGGACGCCGGTCATGGCGCCCAGCTCGGCGTTGGCCCGCAGATGGCGCCACTCGCCGTGCACCGGCATCAGGTTCTTCGGGCGGCAGATGTTGTAGAAGTACAGCAGCTCGCCCGCGGAGGCGTGGCCCGAGACGTGCACCTTGGCGTTGCCCTTGTGGACCACGTTCGCGCCCCACCGGGTCAGGCCGTTGATCACGCGGTACACCGCGTTCTCGTTGCCCGGGATGAGCGACGAGGCCAGGATGACCGTGTCGCCCTCGACGATGCGGATCTGGTGGTCCCGGTTGGCCATGCGGGAGAGCGCGGCCATCGGCTCGCCCTGCGAGCCCGTGCAGACCAGGACGACCTCGCTGTCCGGCAGGTCGTCCAGCGTCTTCACGTCGACGACCAGGCCCGGCGGCACCCTCAGGTAGCCGAGGTCCCGGGCGATGCCCATGTTGCGGACCATCGACCGGCCGACGAAGGCGACCCGGCGGCCGTACTCGTAGGCGGCGTCGAGGATCTGCTGGATGCGGTGCACGTGGCTGGCGAAGCTCGCCACGATGATCCGCTTGCGGGCACCGGCGAAGACCTGGCGCAGCACCCCCGAGATGTCCCGCTCGTGCGGGGTGAACCCGGGGACCTCGGCGTTGGTCGAGTCGGTGAGCAGGAGGTCGATGCCCTCCTCGCTCAGCCGCGCGAACGCGTGCAGGTCCGTGAGGCGGTTGTCCAGCGGCAACTGGTCCATCTTGAAGTCGCCGGTGTGCACGACCATGCCCGCCGGGGTGCGGATGGCGACCGCCAGCGCGTCCGGGATCGAGTGGTTGACCGCGATGAACTCGCAGTCGAAGGGACCCACGCGCTCCCGGTTCCCCTCCGCCACCTCCAGGGTGTAGGGACGGATGCGGTGCTCCTGGAGCTTCGCCTCGATGAGCGCCAGGGTCAGCTTGGAGCCGATCAGGGGGATGTCCGGCTTCTCCCGCAGGAGGAAGGGGACACCGCCGATGTGGTCCTCGTGGCCATGGGTCAGGACGATGCCCTCGATGTCGTCGAGGCGGTCCCGGATGGACGAGAAGTCCGGCAGGATCAGGTCGATTCCGGGCTGCTCCTCCTCCGGGAAGAGCACCCCGCAGTCGACGATCAGCAGACGGCCGCCGTACTCGAAGACCGTCATGTTGCGGCCGATCTCGCCCAGACCGCCGAGCGGTGTGACCCGGAGGCCACCGTCGGGGAGCTTCGGGGGACGGCCCAGTTCAGGATGCGGATGACTCAAAAGACTCTCCTCACCACACACGCCACGTACCGGTGGGCACGTGGCGCGCGTGACGTTCGTGCAGAAGCAGTTGTGGTTGGGTGTGCGGGCACCGGTGGCCCGCGTATTCAGTTGTGAAGTCCTGGTGGCGCCGGATGGCGCGGTGGCGCGAAGTCCGTTCTCAGAGCTGTACCCCGCCGGCGGCAAGATCGATCTTGAGTTGCTCGTACTCCTCGGCGTTCAGCTCCACCATGGGCGCGCGCAGCGGCCCCGCGGGCCGCCCCTGGAGGGTGAGCGCGGCCTTGGTGGTCATGACGCCCTGGGTGCGGAACATCCCGGTGAAGACCGGGAGGAGCTTCTGGTGGATCTCCAGCGCCTTCTGCACGTCACCGGCGACGAAGGCCTCCACCATGGCCCTCAGCTCGGGGGTGACGATGTGGCCGACGACGGAGACGAAGCCGACGGCGCCCACGGAGAGCAGCGGCAGGTTCAGCATGTCGTCGCCGGAGTACCAGGCCAGGCCGGAGCGGGCGATGGCCCAGCTCGCCCGGCCGAGGTCGCCCTTGGCGTCCTTGTTGGCGACGATCCGCGGGTGCTCCGCCAGGCGGACCAGGGTCTCCGTGTTGATCGGGACACCGCTGCGTCCGGGGATGTCGTAGAGCATCACCGGCAGCGCGGTGGCGTCCGCGACGGCCGTGAAGTGCTGGTACAGGCCCTCCTGCGGGGGCTTGTTGTAGTACGGCGTGACGAGCAGGAGGCCGTGGGCGCCGACGCGCTCGGCGGCACGGGCCAGCTCGACGCTGTGCTGGGTGTTGTTGGTGCCGGCGCCGGCGACGACGTGGGCGCGGTCACCGACGGCCTCCACCACCGCCCGCACCAGGTCCGCCTTCTCCGCGTCGCTGGTGGTGGGGGACTCACCGGTGGTGCCGTTGATGATCAGGCCGTCGTTGCCGGCGTCCACCAGATGGGCGGCGAGCCGCTGCGCGCCGTCGAGGTCGAGTGCGCCGTCCGCCGTGAAGGGCGTGACCATGGCAGTGAGGACCCGCCCGAAGGGGGTCTGCGGAGTGGAGGTCGGAGCCATGGGTTACACGCTACTCGTTGCACAGGGCCTGGTCTGCCCTCGGGGGAGGCGGCAGGTCGGAACGGAGGTGGAGCCCGGCACTGCCTGCTCGGGGGTTCAAGCAGTGCCGGGTCCCTTTGATCAGGCTAGATGAACTTCTCCAAAGCCCGCAATACGGACACTTCGGGCGGCTGATGCGCACACCTGTGCCCGGCGGGCCGCCGGGGACGCCTCAGGGCGCGACACGCCCGTTGGCGTTGAAGGCGGCGTGGGTCAGCGGCATGAGCCGGGCCCACTCGGCCTCCATCAGCTCACCCACCATCTCGATCTCCCGCTGCGGGAAGGACGGCACCTTGGCCAGCTCGTGCTGGGTGCGCAGCCCGAGGAAGTGCATCAGCGAGCGGGCGTTGCACGTGGCGTACATGGAGGAGTACAGGCCGACCGGGAGGACCGAGCGGGCCACCTCGCGGGCGACGCCGGCGGCCAGCATCTCCTGGTAGGTCCGGTACGCCTGGAGGTACGACTCCTCCATCGCGCGGCCGGTCAGCTCGTGCTGCTCGGGGGTGCCCTCGACGAAGACGTACTTGCCGGGCCGCCCCTGCTGCACCAGCTTGCGCGAGTCGTCCGGGACGTAGAAGACGGGGCGCAGCTCGCGGTAGCGGCCGGACTCCTCGTTGTAGGAGTTGTGCACGACGATGCCGTCGGCGACGAAGTTGTGCCAGGGGCCCTCGACCGAGAGGTCGTAGGTCATCTCCTCGCCGTCGTCCTCGATGCCGACGATCCGGTCCGGCACCGCGGTGGCCGCGCCAACCCCGCGCCGTTCGCGCCGCTCCGCGCTCCGCGCCACGTGGCACGGCTCACAGGCGGGGGCGAGGTTCCGCTCGTCGAGCGCCCGCGCCGGGTCGTCCTCGACGGGGACGACGTGGTCCAGGGCCAGCTCCTCGCGGGGGAGGCCCCGGCCGCAGCGGTGGCAGGTGTCGACGTCCCCGATCAGCCGCTCCCGCAGGGTCGACGTCCACACGCCGATGCCGCGCTCCAGGGCGGGCGGCAGCGCGCCGGAGGGCCGCGGAGCGTCGTCGGAGGCCATGACCTCGTCGCCGACGGCCAGCTCGCCCGCCTTGCGCCAGCCCTCGGGGGTGAACACGGCGTGGTCGACCGTGCAGCGGAGGGTCCTGCCGGAGGCGGTGGTGATCCTGATGAGGTTCTTGACCCCGGACCG
The DNA here is from genome assembly GCF_009862265.1 of Streptomyces sp. SID8352. Lineage (GTDB taxonomy): Bacteria > Actinomycetota > Actinomycetes > Streptomycetales > Streptomycetaceae > Streptomyces. The sequence continues at coordinate 4,404 of NZ_WWGX01000029.1, forward strand.
GATCACGTCGACGATCCGCGCCCGCCCCGCGAGCAGGGTCTCCTCGTCGTGGCAGCGCACATGGCTGTCGCGCACCGGCTCCAGCCCGCGCAGCCGGGTGCCGGGGTCCCGCTCCCGGAAGTCCGCCACGGCCGCCCCGGCCGCCTCCCGGGACGCGTAGAGCCCGAGGTGGTGGTCGGTCCCGTCGCGCCGGACCCGCGCGGCCCACCGGCCGGCCCCGCTGTGCCAGGTCACGCCGCCGGCCGAGGCCGGCAGCCGGTCGTCCCCGCCCAGGTGCCAGCGCTCGTACAGCTCGGCGATGGTGCGCCTGCGCGGTTCCCCGGACTCGCTCTCCAGGGTGACCGCGGTGTCCCCCGCGAGGCACCAGCCGACCCGGTGGCGCATGAACTCGCGGAAGACGAAGATCGGGGCGCTGATGAAGAAGGTCATCGAGTTGTGCTCGAACGGGCTGCCGTGCCGGTCCCGCATCAGGTAGTTGATCAGGCCCTTCGAGCGCTGCGGGTCCTTCTCCAGCTCTTCGAGGGACTGCTCCCCGGCGGTCGAGACCCGTGCGGCGAACAGCACGTCGGAGTCGGTCGCGCTGCTCCTGACCAGCTCGACGGTGACGTCGCTGCGGAGGTCGATCGGGGTGTCGTCGGCGGGGGTGTCGGTCACGGGTCGCGGGCCTTCCCATCGTGTCGCTTGGCGAGGCCACTCTACGGCCCGCCCGGACGGGTGCTTCACGGGCCGTCAATCGGGGCGTTCCCGGCTCCGACGCGATGAAGTCGGCGAAATCGGGCACCGGTGCGGGCGTTCGTTCGTCTGTAGGGGTGACGGCCGGCGGCGCATCCGCCGGCCCCGCGCACACGTCCCGGAGATCCGTCCCGGTCCCGGAAGGGAGCAGCATCCATGGCCCGCCGCAGTGAACCGGTGCCCTTCGCCTTCGTTTCCGAGGCCGACGGGTTCCGCAGCAACGTCACTCCCCCGCCGCGCGAGCGGCTCTCCCCCGGGCGTCTGGCCGGGCGTTCGCTGCTGGGGCTCACGATCGTCGCCGGGCTGGTGGGGTCCCTGGTGCTCGGGATGCCCGCGCTGTCGGCCGACCAGCCCTCTCGGCAGCAGCAGAACCAGGCGACCGACGGGCGCTGAGCCCGGCGCCGCGGCCCGGGCCCCGGCCGGGCGGCCACGGGGGCGGGCGGCCCGGTGCGCCGCCGGGCCGGTGCGTCCGGTGGGCGGCGGCCCGTCCGGCCCCCCGAGGGTGGTGACCCCCGGCGCGGGTCGATAGCCTCACCGGCACAGCACTCGCCCGGAACCAGTGAGGACCGACCGTGCCCCTCCCCTTCCTGACGGCCGACCGAGCCTTCGACACCGCCGACGATGTCGCGCTGCCGTACGACGACCGGGACCTCTGGCGCCGCCCCTACCGGCCGGGGCCCTGGCGGGTGGGCACGGCGGCGCTCGCGCTGCTGCTCGCCTCCTTCGTGCTGTTCGCGGCGGTCATCATCGGGGCGACGGGGTCGCTGTCCTCCGCCGCCTCGGTCTTCGCCGTCGCGCTCGTCATGATCGCGTGCGCCCTGCGGCTGCTGCGGATGGGCACCTGGGTGAGCGCGCGGGGCGTGCGCCAGACCGGCTTCCTCGCCACCCGCACGGTCGCCTGGGAGCAGGTCGCCAGCGTGCGGACGACGCAGCAGCCGGTGCGCTGGCTCGGGCTGCCGCGCACGGTGCAGGGGCAGGCGCTCCTGCTGGCGCGCCAGGGCCGGGGCACGGACGTCCTGCCGCCGCTGATGACCACGCACAACGCGGACTTCCTGGGCCGTGAGCAGGCCTTCGACCGGGCGGCCGACACCGTGGAGGCGTGGGCGGACGAGTACCGGCGGGGCTGATCCGCCGGACGGTGACGGTACGCCGGTGGCCCGGTCCCCCCTCGGCGGGGCCGGGCCACCGGCGTACCGCGGTGTGCGCCGTCGTACCGGTACGGGCCGGGGCGGGACCCGGGGAAGCCGTCCGGGCCGGAGGCGGTCGGCCGGGCGGGTGTCCGGCCGACCGCCTCCGGCCGCGGTCCGGTGTCAGGCCGCCTCGGCGGACGGCCTGCCGTCGTGCAGCGCGATCGCCCGCTGCATCGCCTTGCGGGCGCGCGGGGTGTCCCGGGCGTCCTGGTAGGCGACGGCGAGCCGGAACCAGCTCCGCCAGTCGTCGGGGGCGGCCTCGGTCTCGGCCCGGCGGCGGGCGAAGACCTCGTCGGCCGAGTCGCGGTCGACCCGCCCGCTGGGGCTGCGCCTCAGCTCGTCGACGGGCAGCCCGCCCTCGGCGTCGAGTTCCGCGGCGAGCTGGTTGGCCCGGCGGACGAACTGGGTGTTCTTCCAGAGGAACCACAGCCCGATCACCGGCAGCACCAGCACGGCGACGCCCATGGCGACCGTGAGCGGGGTCCCGGCGTCGATGAGCAGGACGCCGCGGCTGCCGACCAGGACGAAGTAGAAGACCAGGACGGCGGCCGTGATGATGTAGGAGATCTTCGCGCGCATGTCAGTTGGCAGCTCGGTTCGGGGTTCGGTGCGGTGGGCGGGCCGGCGGCCGGCCGGTCAGCCCAGGTCCAGGAAGTGCTCCAGGCCGAAGGTGAGGCCCGGGGTCGTCACCACCCGGCGGGCGCCCAGCAGGATGCCGGGCATGAAGCTGCTGTGGTGCAGGGAGTCGTGCCGGACGGTGAGGGTCTCCCCCTCGCCGCCCAGCAGCACCTCCTGGTGGGCGAGCAGGCCGCGCAGCCGGACCGCGTGCACGGGCACGCCGTCGACGCTGGCGCCGCGGGCCCCCTCCAGGCCGGTGGCAGTGGCGTCGGGCGCCGGGGCGGCGCCTGCCTTCTGCCGGGCCTCGGCGATGAGCTGGGCGGTGCGGGTGGCGGTGCCGCTGGGGGCGTCGACCTTGTTCGGGTGGTGCAGCTCGACCACCTCGACGGACTCGAAGTACGGCGCGGCGATCTGCGCGAACTTCATGGTCAGGACGGCGCCGATGGAGAAGTTGGGCGCGATGAGCACACCCGTCCCCGGGGAGGCGTCGAGCAGTTCCCGCAGCCGGGCCAGCCGCTCCTCGGTCCAGCCGGTGGTCCCGACGACGGCGTGGATGCCGTGGGCGAGGCAGTACTCCAGGTTGGCCATGACCGAGTCGGGGGTGGTCAGCTCGACGGCGACCCGGGCGCCGCGCTCGGTCAGCGTCTCCAGGGAGTCGTCCCGGCCGAGGGCCGCGACCAGTTCCATGTCGTCGGCGGCCCCGACCGCCCGTACGGCCTCGGAACCGATGCGTCCCCGGGCACCGAGGACGGCCACGCGCAGCTTGCTCATGTCACCTTGCTTCCTTCTCTGGGGGGCGCCGTCAGGCGACGGCGTCGTGCAGCTTGGCCGCCTGCTTGTCCTTGAGCGGGCCGATGACCGACAGCGACGGCCGCCGGCCCAGGACGTCGCGGGCGACAGTACGGACGTCGTCCGGCGTGACCGAGGCTATCCGGGCGAGCATGTCGTCGACGGACATCTGCTCGCCCCAGCACAGCTCGCTCTTGCCGATACGGTTCATCAGCGCCCCGGTGTCCTCCAGGCCGAGGACGGTGGAGCCCCGGAGCTGGCCGACGGCGCGCCCGATCTCCTCGTCGCTCAGCCCCTCGGCGGCGACCCGGTCCAGCTCGTCCCGGCAGAGCCGGAGCACGTCGTGCACCTGGGACGGGCGGCAGCCCGCGTAGACGCCGAAGAGGCCGCAGTCCGCGAAGCCCGAGGTGTACGAGTACACGCTGTAGGCCAGGCCGCGCTTCTCCCGGACCTCCTGGAAGAGGCGGGAGGACATGCCGCCGCCGAGGGCGGTGTTGAGGACGCCCAGCGCCCAGCGGCGTTCGTCGGTGCGGGCCAGGCCGGGCATGCCGAGGATGACGTGGGCCTGCTCGGTCCTGCGTCCGACCAGTTCGACGCGGCCGGCGGTGCGGACGGCGCGTCGGCCCGAACGCGGGGCGACGGGCCGGGCCACCGGGTCGCGGAACGCCCCGGCCCGCTCGAAGGCGGTCCGGACCTGCCGGACGACCTTGGCGTGGTCGATGTTCCCGGCGCAGGCGACCACGAGGTGGGTCGGGTCGTAGTGCTTGCGGTAGAAGCGCCGGATGCGGTCGGCGGTCAGCGCGTTGACCGTGTCGACGGTGCCGAGGACGGGGCGGCCGAGGGCGTTGTCACCGAACATGGTGTGCGCGAACAGGTCGTGCACGCAGTCACCGGGGTCGTCCTCGGTCATGGCGATCTCTTCGAGGATGGCGCCGCGCTCGACGTCGACGTCCTCCTCCTGGATCAGCGAGCCGGTGAGCATGTCGCAGACCACGTCGATGGCGAGCGGCAGGTCCGTGTCGAGCACCCGCGCGTAGTAGCAGGTGTACTCCTTGGCCGTGAACGCGTTCATCTCGCCGCCGACGGCGTCCAGGGCGGAGGAGATGTCCAGGGCGGACCTGCGGGTGGTGCCCTTGAAGAGCAGGTGCTCCAGGTAGTGGGTGGCGCCGTTCAGCGCGGGCGTCTCGTCGCGGGAGCCGACGTGCGCCCAGATGCCGAAGGTCGCGGAGCGGACCGAGGGCAGGGTCTCGGTGACGATCCGCAGACCGCCGGGGAGGGTGGTCCTGCGGACGGTGCCGATGCCGTTCTCGCCCCTGATGAGGGTTTGGGTACGGGCGACGGCCCGCGCCTCCTGGGAGGTGCGGGCCGTCGCCTCGGCGCTACGGGACGTCACTTGTCGGCGTCGTCCTTCTTGTCGTCGGACGCGGCGTCCTCGCCCTCGATCACGGGGATGAGGGAGAGCTTGCCGCGCGAGTCGATCTCCGCGATCTCGACCTGGACCTTCTGGCCCACGCCGAGCACGTCCTCGACGTTCTCCACGCGCTTGCCGCCGGCCAGCTTGCGGATCTGCGAGATGTGCAGCAGGCCGTCCTTGCCGGGCAGCAGGGAGACGAAGGCGCCGAAGGTCGTGGTCTTGACGACCGTGCCCAGGTAGCGCTCGCCGACCTCGGGCATCGTCGGGTTGGCGATGCCGTTGATCGTGGTGCGGGCGGCCTCGGCGGAGTGGCCGTCGGCGGCACCGATGTAGATGGTGCCGTCGTCCTCGATGGTGATCTCGGCGCCGGTGTCCTCCTGGATCTGGTTGATCATCTTGCCCTTGGGGCCGATGACCTCGCCGATCTTGTCGACCGGGATCTTCACGGTGATGATCCGCGGCGCGTTCGGGGACATCTCGTCCGGCGTGTCGATCGCTTCCATCATCACGTCGAGGATGTGGAGGCGGGCGTCACGGGCCTGCTTGAGGGCGGCGGCCAGGACGGAGGCGGGGATGCCGTCCAGCTTGGTGTCGAGCTGGAGGGCGGTGACGAACTCCTTGGTGCCGGCGACCTTGAAGTCCATGTCGCCGAAGGCGTCCTCCGCACCGAGGATGTCGGTGAGGGTGACGTAGTGCGTCTCGCCGTCGATCTCCTGGGAGATGAGGCCCATGGCGATGCCGGCGACGGGGGCCTTCAGCGGCACACCGGCGTTCAGCAGGGACATGGTGGAGGCGCAGACCGAGCCCATGGACGTCGAGCCGTTGGAGCCGAGGGCCTCGGACACCTGGCGGATCGCGTAGGGGAACTCCTCGCGGGTCGGCAGGACCGGCACCAGGGCGCGCTCGGCGAGGGCGCCGTGGCCGATCTCGCGGCGCTTCGGGGAGCCCACGCGGCCGGTCTCACCGACCGAGTAGGGCGGGAAGTTGTAGTTGTGCATGTAGCGCTTGCGCGTCACCGGGGAGAGGGTGTCGAGCTGCTGCTCCATGCGGAGCATGTTGAGCGTGGTGACCCCGAGGATCTGGGTCTCGCCGCGCTCGAACAGGGCGGAGCCGTGGACCCGCGGGATGGCCTCGACCTCGGCGGCCAGGGTGCGGATGTCGGTGACACCGCGGCCGTCGATGCGCTTCTTCTCCTTGATGACGCGCTCGCGGACCAGGGACTTGGTCAGCGCGCGGTACGCGGCGGAGATCTCCTTCTCGCGGCCCTCGAACTCCGGGAGGAGCTTCTCGGCGGCGAGCGCCTTGACGCGGTCCAGCTCGGCCTCGCGCTCCTGCTTGCCGGCGATGGTGAGCGCCTGGGCCAGCTCGGGGCGGACGGCGGCGGAGAGCGCCTCCAGGACGTCGTCCTGGTGGTCCAGGAAGATCGGGAACTCGCCGGTCGGCTTGGCGGCCTTGGCGGCGAGGTCGGCCTGGGCGCGGCAGAGCACCTTGATGAAGGGCTTGGCGGCGTCCAGACCGGCGGCGACGATCTCCTCGGTGGGGGCGTCGGCGCCGCCCTCGACGAGCTTGACGGTCTTGTCGGTGGCCTCGGCCTCGACCATCATGATCGCGACGTCGCCGTCCTCCAGCACACGGCCGGCGACGACCATGTCGAAGACGGCGTCCTCCAGCTCGGTGTGGGTGGGGAAGGCGACCCACTGGCCGCGGATCAGTGCGACGCGGACGCCGCCGATCGGGCCGGAGAAGGGCAGGCCCGCGAGCTGCGTGGACGCGGAGGCGGCGTTGATCGCCACGACGTCGTACAGGTGGTCGGGGTTGAGCGCCATGATCGTGGCGACGACCTGGATCTCGTTGCGCAGGCCCTTCTTGAAGGACGGGCGCAGCGGGCGGTCGATGAGGCGGCAGGTGAGGACGGCGTCCTCGGAGGGCCGGCCCTCGCGGCGGAAGAAGCTGCCGGGGATCTTGCCGGCGGCGTACATCCGCTCCTCGACGTCCACCGTGAGGGGGAAGAAGTCGAGCTGGTCCTTGGGGTTCTTGGACGCGCTGGTGGCCGACAGCACCATGGTGTCGTCGTCCAGGTACGCCACGGCGGAGCCGGCGGCCTGCTTGGCCAGGCGGCCCGTCTCGAAGCGGATGGTGCGGGTACCGAAGGCGCCGTTGTCGATGACGGCCTCGGCGTAGTGGGTCTCGTTCTCCACTAGCGTTTTCTCCGTTACTTGTCGTCTTTGGTCCCTCCCCGCCCGTGTGGCGGAGGGGACGGTGTACGGAGAAGCGCTCCGTCCGGTACGGGCCGGTCTTCGATCGAAGCTCCCGGGGGTTCTCCTCCGGGGGCCACTACCGAGGACCGGCGGCGGCGGGGTGCGCTCCTCCTCGTTCGTCCGTTGTCCGTCGACGCGTCCACTGACCCGTCGACGCGCGGGATACGGCCCGCGGGGTGCGGGCGGTGCGTATCACACGGTGTCGTACGTCCCTTGTCCTGCTACCACACTACAAAGCCGCGGTGACACCGCGCACGCAGAGTGGTCCGCACGCCGGTGCGCACCGGCGCGTACGGCAAAGGGAGCGGCCCCCGAACGTTGGGAACCGCTCCCTCCACGGCGTCCTACTTGGCGCCCGCCGCACCGCGGCGGATGCCGAGGCGCTCGACCAGCGCGCGGAAGCGCTGGATGTCCTTCTTGGCGAGGTACTGCAGCAGCCGGCGGCGCTGGCCGACCAGGATGAGCAGACCGCGGCGGGAGTGGTGGTCGTGCTTGTGGCTCTTGAGGTGCTCGGTCAGGTCGGAGATCCGACGGGACAGCAGGGCGACCTGGACCTCGGGGGAGCCGGTGTCGCCCTCCTTGGTACCGAACTCGGAGATGATCTGCTTCTTCACTGCGGCGTCGAGCGACACGTGTACTCCTCTTGCACTGAGAGTGGCCACCGAGTGCCCCCGGTCTGCGTCTCGGGGGGTCTTCCATGACTCGGAAGGCGGGGATCCGCTGGGCGCGGCCTCCAGAACCCTCGGTTCCGGGGGCGCGTACACATACGGCCGTCACACAGAGTACCAGGGTGGCGGGGCGGCGGTGGCCGAGGGGCCGGTGGCCGGGAAACGGCGGTGCGGTCACCCGTGCGGTGGCGGACATCCGCGATCCCCCGGCCGGGCGGAAACAGAGCCAGTAGGGTGACGCCCGCACAGCCGCCCGTAATCGCAGGAAGGATCCAGCCACGATGACCGACGCCGAGGGCCGGGACACGGACCGGAACCGGGAGCAGGACCAGGCCGGGGAGGAACGGGCCCGGGAACTCAGGGCGCGCAAGGACCGGGAGCGGGACGAACTCTACGCACTCGACATCTCCGGCGTGGAGTGGCACAGCGCGCCCGGCACCGAGGAGCACGAGGAGCGGGTGGAGATCGCGTACCTGCCCGACGGCGCGGTGGCGATGCGGTCCTCCCTGGACACGGCCACCGTGCTGCGGTACACGGAGGCGGAGTGGCGCGCCTTCGTGCTCGGGGCGCGCGACGGGGAGTTCGACCTCCAGTCGGCGCCCGGCGCGGAGGGCTGACCCGGGGACCCGGGGCGCCGCCGCGCGGGGCGTCCACCGGCATGGGTGTCCATCGACACGGGCGTCCACGGTGGGGTGTCCCGTCGGGGGCGCCTTGGGCCGGACGGGGCGTCCCGGGTGGAAGGGCGTCCCGGGCGGGAAGGGCGTCCCGAGGGGCCCGGCGGGGTGAGGTTCCGGCGAGGTCGCCCGCCGGGGAAGCCCCTTCGGGGACGGCGCGTGACGGGCCCGTGCGGATCGGGCCGGGGTCCTGCCCGGCGCCCTGCCCGGCTCCGACTCCCGCTCCGGCTCCGGCTCCCGCTCCCGCTCCCGCTCCGGGTACCGTCACCCGGCCCTTCGCTCCGGGGCGCATGCCCTCCCCCTTCCGGCCGGGGGACCGCACGGCCGGAAGGGGCGGGACGGTGTCAGTTCCCCGTCATCGACCGTGCCGCCCCGTAGACGTCGAACACGGCGAGGGCCAGCGGGATCAGGGTCAGCAGGACGAAGGACTCGGCGATCTCCGTGAAGCGGCCCCAGAAGGGGGTGACACCGCGCCGCGCGGTGATCAGGCCGATGGCGGTGACGAGCAGGGCGGACGCCGCCAGCGCGGACGCCAGCCAGACGCTGCGCAGGTCCAGGGCGGCGGTGTCGCCCCGGAGGGCGTCGTTCCAGACGCCCTCCGGGGGGTTGAGCGCGAGACCGGTGCCGAGCAGGACGAGGGTGCCGAGCCCGGCGGCGAGCGTCGCGGCGACCTGGACCGTGTAGCGGAACAGGTGGGCGCGCATCAGCAGCGCGATCCCCGTGGCCAGGGCGAGCGTCTGGGCCCGGCCGTCGGCGGAGAAGCCGAGGACCAGCGCGGCGCCCACCGCGGTGAGCGCGCAGCCGCCGACCAGTCCGGCGAGCAGTTCGTGACCCCGGCGGGCGCGGGCGGCGATCCGCTCGGCGTCGACGGCGTCCGGGAGGGCCGCCCCGCCCGGCGGGCGGATGCCGCGCGGGGTGCCGGGGTGGGCCTGGCCGCCGGCGGGTCGTCCCTGACCGCCGGTGAGGGCGTCCGGCCCCGCGCCGGAGGAGGCCCCGGGCGGCTCGAAGCCGACGGGCAGCCGGGCGAAGCGCAGGGACAGGCCGGGCAGGAAGGCCAGGGCACAGACCGAGAGGGGAGCGCCGACCGCGGCGGTCTCCACCGGGGTCATCCCGGTCAGCAGCGCGGCGAAGGTGGTGAGCATGCCGGTGGCGGCGGCGAGGACGAACGCCACGAAGGGGCTGTCGCCGCCCGGTGACACCAGGGTCAGGACGACGGCGGCGACCAGGACCGCCGCGCAGGCCAGGAGGAACTGGAGCCGTCCGACGCCCTGCCCCTCGGCGAGCGGCACCAGGCCCGAGCCCGCCACGGCGACGCAGGGCAGCGCGCCCAGGCCCAGCGCGACGGCGGCGCCCCGGTCGCCGTAGACGCGGGCGCGGACGCAGGCGAAAGTGGTCAGCAGGACGCCGGCGACCGCGGCGACGACGCCCTGGAGGCCGTGCATGTCGTGGCGGATCTGGGAACTCCAGGCCACCAGGGCGAGCACCACGGGAAGGACGCCGGCCCCCACGAGACCGGCGGTCCGGGTGTACTCGTCCCGCCAGAGGCTGCGGTCGCGGATGACGGCGGAGGCGACCGCCTCCGAGACGTCGTCGACGACGGCGGGCGGCAGCGACTCGGCGAAGGGCCGCAGGGCGAGCAGTTCCCCGTCCAGGACGCGCTGGGCGGCGAGGGACCGGTCGCCGTCGAGGACGGTGCCGTCGCGGCGCACCAGGTGGTGGCCGACCGGGGCCTCCTCGGCGGGGCTCGGGCGGGAGAGGCGGAGGATCTCCGGGTGGAGGTCGGCGACGGGCACGTCGTCGGGCAGTGCCACGTCGATGCGGCTGTGGGGCGCCACGATGGTCACCCGGCAGAAGCCGGGTCCCGCGCCGGGGCCGGGCACCGTCGCCGGGCCGTCCGGTCGGCCGGTGGGCGTGGAGGCCGTGATGCTCACCTGGTTTCCCCCTGTCGGTGGTGCGGGCCGGGCCGGGCCGTTCGGCGGTCGGGCCGGATCTGTCGGTGGTGCGGGTCGGCTCTGTCGGTGACCGGGCCGGGCGCGGTGCCTTCGCGCACCCCGTCGGCCGACGGCCCCGGCGCGGCCCGCCGGCGGCGCCCGGCACCGCCCGCCGGTGCGCTCCGGCGCCGTCCGCCGGACCTCTTCGCGTCCGATCATGCCGCAGTGCGGGGCCACCACCCCAACCGGTCCGCCCCGTCGGCGGGTTGGGGCGGCGGCGAGCGCGGCCGGTTCGTATCCGCTCACGCCCGTCGCCCGCCCGTCGCACGCCCTGCCGCCCGGCCGCGCCGGGGGCGGCGCAGTAGGATCACCCTTCGCGTCGACGTGTGCCGGGCAACGGGCAGACGGGTGAACGAGGCAGCCGGGCAAGGGAATTGATGCGCAGTGAGTCACATCGTCGTCAAGCGTCCACGACGGGCACTGCCGAAGGACGTGCCCACCCACGATGTGCTGGTGCAGCCGCCGCCCGAACTGCCGCGCGGGCAGCGGGAAGGCGCCCTGATGCAGATCCTGCCCATGCTGGGCATGGGCGGCTCGGTGGTCTTCTTCTTCAATCCGCAGGCCCAGCCCTTCATGAAGATCATGGGCATGGTGATGGTGGCCTCGACGATCGCCATGGGCGTCGCCATGCTGGTCCGCTACCGCCGCGGCAACCAGGGGCAGCTCGACGACATCCGCCGGGACTACCTGCGCTACCTCTCGCGGACCCGGCAGTCCGCCCGTGAGACCGCGCGGGCGCAGCGGGACGCCCAGTACTACCTGCACCCCTCCCCCGAACAGCTCTGGGCCCTGGTCGCCGAGGGGAGCAGGGTCTGGGAACGGCGCGCCGGGGACGGGGACTTCGGCCAGGTGCGGGTCGGTCTCGGCCCGCAGTCCCTGGCCACCGCCCTGATCGCCCCGGAGACCGCCCCCGTCGACCGGCTGGAGCCGCTGACCGCGGACGCGATGCGCCGGTTCCTGGCCACGCACGGCACCCTCGAACGGCTGCCGATGGCGGTCTCGCTGCGCGCCTTCTACCACGTGACCCTCAGCGGCGAGCCCGGCAGCGCGCGCTCCGGCGCTCGCGCCGTCGTCGCCTCGCTCGCCGCGCTGCACTCCCCGGACGACCTGGTCGTCGCCCTCGCCGTCGGCGGCGCGGGCACGCCCGCGTGGGAGTGGGCCAAGTGGCTCCCGCACACCCAGTCCAGGACCGCCTCGGACGGGGCGGGCAGCATCCGTCTGATCACCACCGATCCGCTGGAACTGGAGGAACTGCTCGACGACCGGCTCCAGGGCCGCCCCCGCTTCCACCCGGACGGGCCGCCCGTGCCCGACCAGCCGCATCTGGTCGTCGTCCTCGACGGGGTCTCCCTGCCGCCCACCGCGCGACTCGCCGCCCCGGAGGGGCTGCAGGGCGTCACGGTGCTGGAGTTGGTGCCCGGCAGCCCCGCCGCCGGACGCGGCGACCTCTCGGTCGTCGTCGGCCCGGAGGAACTGCGCCTGGAGTCGGCGGACGGCATGGTCTACGAGGGCGTGCCCGACCGGCTTTCGTACGCGGCGGCCGAGGCGCTGGCGCGCCAACTCGCGCCGCTGCGCCCGGCATCGGGCAGTGACGACGGCGAACCGCTCCTCGCCGAGCTGGAGTTCACCGATCTTCTGGCACTCGGCGACGCCGCCTCCGTCGACACCCGGCGGACTTGGCGGCCCCGTTCGCCGTCGGAGCGGCTGCGGGTCCCGATCGGCGTCGGCGAGGACGGCAGGCCCGTGATGCTGGATCTGAAGGAGGCGGCGCAGGAGGGCATGGGCCCGCACGGGCTGTGCGTCGGCGCGACCGGTTCCGGCAAGTCCGAACTGCTGCGCACACTGGTGCTGGGGCTCGCGGTCACCCACTCCTCCGAAACCCTCAACTTCGTGCTGGCCGACTTCAAGGGCGGGGCCACCTTCGCGGGCATGGCGCACCTGCCGCACGTGGCGGCCGTCATCACCAACCTCGCGGACGACCTCACGCTCGTCGACCGGATGGGCGACTCCCTCCGGGGCGAGCTCAACCGCCGCCAGGAGATGCTCCGCGACGCGGGCAACTACGCCAACGTCCACGCCTACGAGAGGGCCCGCGCCGCAGGGGCCGCGCTCCAGCCGGTGCCCTCCCTCGTCCTGGTGATCGACGAGTTCAGCGAACTGCTCACGGCGAAGCCGGACTTCATCGAGATGTTCGTGCAGATCGGCCGGATCGGCCGGTCGCTGGGCGTGCATCTGCTGCTCGCCTCGCAGCGGCTGGAGGAGGGGCGGCTGCGCGGGCTGGAGACCTATCTGTCCTACCGGGTGGGCCTGCGCACCTTCTCGGCGGCGGAGTCCCGGTCGGCGCTCGGCGTGCCGGACGCCTACGAGCTGCCGAACGTGCCCGGCTCCGGCTTCCTGAAGTTCGGCACCGACGAGATGGTCCGCTTCAAGGCCGCCTACGTCTCCGGCCCGTACCGCGCGGGGGCGCCGCGCCAGGCGTCCCCCGGAGGGGCGCTGCCCGCCGGACGGCGGCCGGTGCTGTTCACCGCGGCCCCGGTCCCGGTGCCGCTCCCGGCGGTGCCCGCGCAGCGGTCGGAGGAGCCGCCGGAGGGGCCCGACGAGGCGCTCGCCGACACCGTCCTCGACGTCGTCGTGCGGCGCCTGGAGGGGCAGGGCCCGGCGGCCCACCAGGTGTGGCTGCCGCCGCTGGACAGCCCGCCGACGCTCGACGCGCTGCTGCCCGGCCTGACGGAGGTACCCGGGCGCGGCCTGGCCCGGCCCGGCCACGAGGGCGCCGGGAGCCTGGTGGTCCCGGCCGGGCTGGTGGACAAGCCCTACGAGCAGCGCCGCGACCCGCTGTGGGTGGACTTCGGCGGCTCCGCCGGGCACCTCCAGATCCTCGGCGGCCCGCAGTCCGGCAAGTCGACCCTGCTGCGCACCCTCATCGTCTCCTTCGCCCTCACCCACACCCCGCACGAAGTGCAGTTCTACGCACTGGACTTCGGCGGCGGCGGGCTGTCGGCCGTGGCCGGTCTCCCCCATGTGGGCGGGGTGGCCTCGCGCCTGGACCCGGAGCAGGTGCGGCGCACGGCGGCCGAGGTGTACGGCGTGATGACACGCCGCGAGGAGTTCTTCCGCACGGCCGGCATCCCGTCGATCGCGGAGTTCCGGGAGCTCCGGGCGCGCGGTGACATCTCCGCCGACGACCAGCCCTGGGGCGACGTGTTCCTGGTCATCGACGGCTGGGGCAGCTTCCGCTCCGACTACGACGGCCTGGAGCCGTTCGTCCTGGACATCGCGGCACGCGGCCTCGGCTACGGCATCCACCTGATCCTCACGGCGTCCCGTTCCATGGAGGTGCGGGGCAACCTCAAGGACCTGCTGATGAACCGGCTGGAGCTGCGGCTCGGGGACCCGATGGACTCCGAGATCGACCGCCGCATCGCCGCCCATGTGCCGACGGCCGTGCCCGGACGCGGACTGACCCCGGGCAAGCAGCACTTCATGGCGGCGGTGCCGCGCGTCGACGGGCTCCCCTCCGACGCGGAGCTGGCTCCGGCGACCCGGGCGCTCGCCGACGAGGCCGCGCGGCTCTGGCCGCGCCCCGGGGCGCCCGCCGTGCGCCTGCTGCCGAGGGAGTTCCCGGCGGACCGGCTCCCCTCCGGCGACCGGTTCCCCCGGCGGGGCGTCTCGTTCGCCCTGGACGAGGAGAACCTGGAACCGGTGTTCGTGGACTTCGAGCAGGACCCGTTCCTCCTCGTCCTCGGCGAGGGCGAGTCCGGCAAGTCGAACCTGCTGCGACTGCTCATCCAGCGCCTGACGGAGCGCTACGACGGGGACTCCTGCAAGCTGTTCGTGGTCGACAACCGCCGCTCGCTGCTGGGCGCCGCCCCGGCCTCGCACCTGGCCGAGTACGTGCCGGTGTCGAACCGGATGCAGCACCACATGGACGCGCTGGCGGAGCTGATGCAGCGCCGCACCCCGACGGCCGACGTCACGCCGGAGCAGTTGCGGGACCGGAGCTGGTGGCAGGGGCCGACGGTCTACGTCATCGTGGACGACTACGACCTGGTGGCCACGTCGTCCGGCAACCCGCTGGCGGTGCTGACCGAGATGCTGCCCTTCGCCCGGGACGTGGGGGTGCGCTTCGTCATCGCCCGCTCCACGGCGGGCGCGGGGCGTTCCGGCTACGAGACGTTCATGCAGCGCATCAAGGAACTCGGGGCCCAGGGCGTGATCCTCAGCGGCGACCGCGCCGAGGGCGACCTGCTCGGCGGGGTACGGGCACGGCCGATGCCGCCGGGGCGGGGCGTGTTCGTGTCACGACGCCAGGGCAAGCCGCTGGTCCAGGTGGCGCGGGTGGCGGAGGAGCCGTCGGGACGGTGACGGCCGGGGCCGCGGGGGGCCGGGGGACCCGGGCGGGCCCCGGGCGGGACCCGGGCGGGACCGGCGGGATACGGGCGGGAGGCGGGTGAGCCGACGAAGGGCCGGGGTGGGCGTCTCCCGTGCACGCCCACCCCTGGGCCGTTCGTCGGCTCCGGCCGCCGTCGCCGCCACGATCGCGGAGGCCGCCGCGGTCGCGTCGGTCACGCCGGTTACGCCGGTTACGCCAGGTACTTGGAGGCCGCCAGGTCACCGTCCATGTACGTGCCGCCGGACTGGCCCACGACGTGGCCGATGCCCCTCAGCGCCTCGTGGATGTCGGCGGCCTCCTTGTCCCAGGCCGCCAGCTTCTGGTCGAAGGTGCTCTGGGCCTTGCCGACCCAGTACTGCTTGCTGTTGCGCACCAACTGCCGCAGGTGCTGGATGTCCTCGTCGAGCTGCCTCGCCTCGTTGGCGATGTTCGTCGCCGCGAAGTCGAGACCGTCGTACGTCACCTGCAGGCCGTCCGCGTTGTGGTTCATCCCGCCTACCTCGTTTCCCTTGTGTATGGGCCGCCGCGCTGGTCGTCGCGCCGGCGTCCGCTCATGCCCGGCCGGTGGTCCACCGGGACGCGCCGTGCCACCGGGGCGCCGGGCAGCGCGCGTGGTGCCCGGCGGTGCCCGGGGCGGCGTTCCCGGTGTGCCGTTCCGAAGTACCGTTCCCGGGGCGTCGTTCCCGGGGCGGTCGTCACATCGAGCTGAACGGTGACGACTGCACCGTGGGTGCCCCCTCGTGGACGTTGATCCTGTTCACTGCGGCGCGGACCTCGTCCTCCTTGGTGTCCTTGATGTTGCGGGTGGCGGTCATCGCGTCGATGACGTCACCGAGGATGCGGCCCATGTTCTGCAGCGACGTGTTGATCTCGTACTGCTTCTTGTCGAAGGCGGCACGGCCGATGCCCTGCCACTGGCCCTCCAGACCGTCGATCACCCCGTGCAGGTTGCGCACCCGCTTGCGGATGCTCTCGAACTTCTCGTACATCTCCTTCTGCAGCTTGACTACCGCGGCGTCTTCGAGTTTCTGGTCGACGGCCATGATCGTCGGCCCTCCCTGTCTCCCGTTTCGATCCAACAGTGCGGTTCCGCGCGGCCCGTGCGGGCTTCACGCGGTGCGGCGCGACCGGCGTACGGCCACGGTGCCGCCGACGAGCACGATCGCGGCGACGGCGGCACCGAGCGCGGTCCAGAGGCCGTTGCCGCCGTCCCCGGCGGAGGAGGCGTTCTGCGCGGGCGCCGCCGTCGGCCCGTCCCCGTCCGCCTCGCCGCCGGCGGCCCGGGGCGGCGAGGACGCCGGTCCGGAGGAGGACGCCGGGGCGGAGGAGGGCGGGATCTCCGTCACCAGCGGCTCCCCCTCCGAGCGGTTCCACTCGGCGAGGGGGTCGGAGTAGGCGGGCCCGGCGTCGTACTCCGGGTCTTCCAGCACCTTGCGGGGGCGGACGGTCCCGTACCCGGCGTACTGGGTCGGGTCGTCCTTCGGCCACTTGCGGCTGGCGGTGTCGATCAGCGCCCGGGTCACCTGGTTGGCGGTCCAGTCGGGGTGGGCGGACCAGATGAGGGCGGCGGAGGCGGAGACGATGGCGGTGGAGGCGCTGGTGCCCATGAGCCCCCGGCAGTAAGCGGTGAAGTCGGGTCGGCAGTAGCCGGGGATGTCCTCCCCCGGGGCCACCAGATCCACGTACTGTCCGCGTGAGGAGAACTTGGAGATCTTGTTGTTCCGGTCCAGGGACGTAACGCCGATCACGTAGGGGTACGCGGCGGGATAGCCGATGTGCGCGTCTCCCTCCCCGTTGTTGCCCACACTCGCGATCAGCAACTTGCCCTTGGACGCGGCATAAGTGATCGCCGCTTCCACGGCCGGATTGATGAACTCGGACCCGAAGGACATGCTGAGGATCTTCGCGTCGGTGTCGGCCGCCGCCTTGATGGCCTCTGCCGACAGCGCCGTCTTCCGCTCCTTCTCTTCTCCCGTGAGATCTTCGAGGTAGACGCGGTAGGGCACGATCTTCGCCCCCGGTGCAAGTCCCCGGACCCCGCCGCCCGCCCCGGTGCCCGCGATCAGTTCGGCCATACTCGTCCCGTGTCCGGTGTAGTCGTCCGTGGCGCCGTAGGCGACGGATTCGGGGACCTCGTCCACGAGCACCTGGCCCTTGAGGGAGTCCGTGTGCGGGTTCACGCCGGAGTCGATGACCGCGACCTTGACGCCCTTCCCCGTGCTGGCCTTCCACATCTGTTCGGCCTGCATGGGCCCCAGGTACCACTGGTCCTGCCGGACATCGAGGGCCGACGCACTCGGAGCGAAGACCACTCCCGCCGCCGTCAACAGGCCGACAGTGGCGCTCACCACGCGTGCGCGGCGCCCGACGCGGACCCCTGGTGCGGAGTTCTTCTCGGCCGACCGGCCGGTCACTGCTCTCATGACGTCGTAGGTCCTCGTTGGGGGTCAGTTGCACGCCGGCGGCACACCGGGCGGCTCGTGGGCGGCCGGGGGACGCTCCTCCTCGTCCCGGCGGGAGGAGGAGCGCGCCCCGCTCTCCCCGCCCCGGGGCTCCCCGGGCCTGTCGCGTCCGGCGGGCCCGCGCACAAGGCCGGTGCCGCCGCGGGTCAGTCCGTTCTGCCGGGCGACGGCGGCGGAGTTGCGCGCGGAGGGGGTCCCGGTGATGGCCCGGGACGATGCCGGGCCTCCTGGAAGCGCTCTGCTCCCGGAGCCGGGGGCCGCCGCGGAGCCCGGAGCCCCGAGCACACCACGCTGCCCCGGACCGCGGTCCCCCCGGGGCCGGGCCGCCTCGGCACCGACGACGGTACCCCGGGACGTCCTCGGCGCGTTTCCGGCCGGCATCCCCGGCCCGCTCACGGGTCGCCCTCCGACCACACCGTTCGTCTGTCCGGCTCCGGTCGTCGCGCCACCGTAGGGCCTCGGCGCGGGCATCCCGCCCGGTCGTGCCGTGCCCCCGGACGCGCCCGGCCCCATGAACGGAGTCCCGGTCGTGGGAGAGATCCCTCTGCCCACGGCCTGTCCGGTCGCGACCGCGCGGCCTGCGGCTTCCCCACCGGTTCCCCGAGCGGGTACCGGACCGGTTGATCCGCCCGCGCCGGACGCCCCCGCGCCTCCCCGCACGGTGAAGGAACCCCCACGTGTCCCGCCCGGTCCTGCTCCGGGGACCGTCGCCGGAGCAGGCAGCGGGACTACGTAACCGCCTCCGGGCACTCCGGTCGGCCCGCCGCTCCCGGTGGGGGCGCTCAGGGGCGGGGCACCGGGGGGCCCAGGAGCATGCGGTGCCGGGACCGACGGGGTGACGACACTGTCGATCGTCGTACCGACCGTGGGCTCCGGGACAGGCGTCGGCCGTGAGGTCTCCGTAGGAGGGCTGAGAACCCCGCCCGAGTCCCAATTCTCTGACGGCCCGCCATCCACGACGACCGGTTGGCGACCGATCGCTCCCAAGGCCGACGACGGATGGCTGACGGTCCCCACAGCCGCTGTCTGCCGGCCGGCGGGGTCAGAGGCCGATGGCTCTCGGTCGTTCCGCCCAGCCGGACCACCAGCAGGTGAGGCCACCGACGCCGCGCCACCCGCCATGAAATCGCGCCCGTCACCCACGGGCTGCGGCACGCCCACCTCCGGCATCGTCGTGAAGCGGGGTGCGTCGAGGGACGACAGGCGTTCCTGCGCCACCGCGTAGTAGGACGACAACCGGTTCATCTGGTTGATCGCCTCCTGACGGTCCTTCTCGACCCGGACCGCGGCGGCGTGGTCCTTGTTCCCGTCGACCCGATCGGCCGCCGGGAGCTGTCCCGGGAGGAGCGCCTTCGCCTCCGGGCGGGTGTCCCGCGGCGGCATGGCCTTGCGCACGGAGGCCAGGCCGACGGCGGCCGCGGTGAGCTGATCGCCCGCCCCGCCCGCGAAGTCGCCCAGCCCGTAGGTGGCGGTGACCAGCGAGCGGCCCCACTTGCGGAAGGCGTCCCCGGACTTCCCGACCCAGTGCACCTTCCCGATGTGGCCGTCCAGTTCCCTGGCGGCCTCCTCGATGGCGTCCCGGGCGTCCCACAACGCCCGGCCTGACGACTCCAGGGCCTCCGGGTCCGTCCGCTCCACCAGATCGATCATGTCGTTGAGCCGGTGGCCCTCGAAGTCGGTGCGCCCCCGCATCGCACGGCCGACGGGAGTCTCGGTGACCGCCGAGCGCACCACCCCCATGAGTGGTCCGCCACCGGGTAACGCCTGCACCCAACGGGTGGTGTCCGTGAGCGAGTTCTGCTGGGTGACCCGGCGCAGGTCCCCCTCGTACCGCTGGCCGGCCATCGTCACAGCCCCCCGGCGATGTCATCGCCCTGGGCGCGCCGCTCGGGGGCGATCTCCACGAGCCGTTCCGTCCGGAGCCGTGTCTGGATCGCCCAGAACCGGCGCCGCTGCTCTTCCTCGAGGTTGTCGAAGCCCACGTGGGCGCCCTGCACGGCGATCTGGATGGCCTCGATCTGGAGGTGCAGCGTCGTGGAGAGCGAGGTGAGCTTCTCGTGCACCCGCTGGTACTCCAGGTAGAGGCCGTACGCCTCCGGAAACGCGCTCGCGGCCCCGCTGTTGAGCGCCGTCGGAGCGATGGTCTGCGCCCCGACGCGCTTCGGATCGCCGGGCGACCCCGCGAGGTCGCGCAGGACCCCGTCCACCCGCTTCACGAAGGTGCCGAGCGCCTCGCCCGCCACCTCCAGATTCGCCGCTCGCGCGGCCGACACGCCCCCGACCATGTCCGCTGGAAGCACTCCGCTCCCTCCCCGCTCCACCCCGTGAATGCCCCGGCCGTGCGCCCCTCCGGCGGCCCGCTCCCCGCTTGCACCCGCAACGCGGGCGTCGCGCACTGTGATCACCACTGTAGTCAACGGGTACAACACGGCCAACCGCGTTGTGCGCCAAATGTGTCGGCTTGCACGAGAGGAGGAGGAGCCCATCGAACACACCTGATCCTTCGTCACATGCCTTGCATCACAACGAGACATGGCCATGGCACGACTTCGCGGACTTCCGTCCGCCTCTTGACCAGGGAACGGGATCTCGCCATCCTCAGCCGTCCCTGCCCCCGTACACCGCACCGGCCGGGTCCGACCGCCCGGGCCACGGACCGTTCCGGCAACACAGTTGCTAACTTTGGGCTGTCGTCCGGACACCGCGGAAGCCCCCCGGTTGGGGGATTCCCGCACACGGGGAGGTCGCCGACCATGGCATGGAACGAGTGGGAAGAGCTCAAGGCGGAGGCGCTCAGCCGTCAGCTGGACTCCCCGCACACGCGGTTGAACACCCTGGACGGCGGCTCCTCGGGCGGCTCCGGCCTCCCGGGCTCCTACGGGGACCTGAAGGTCACCGATGACGACCTCGCCGGCATCGGCGCGGCCGCGTTCGAACTCCACGACGACCTGTGGGACACGGTCCGCGTCAACGTGCCGAGCAGCGAGGCGGCCGCGGCCGACCTGTCCCGGCAGGGCTTCGCCCTGGGCTCGGGGCTCCAGCACGTCGCCGACCGCTGGGAGGAACAGCTCATGTCCCTGGTGGACGCCTGCGCGCAGATCTCCAACCATCTACGGGTCACCAAGAAGCTGCACGACGGGGACGAGGTGTACATCCAGCGCCGGCTCAGCTCCATCGCCGCCCTGGACGCCGGGTTCAACGAGCGGACGGGTCGGCCGGACGGGGAGAAGGCCACGTAACGCACTGCCCGGACCCCGCCCTCTCGTCCGCCGACCGGCTCATCCCCAAGGACACGCCCCATGGATCTCGACACGCTCCGCGACGCGGACTTCAAACTGCTGGACGACGCCGTCAAGGACTGGTCGACGCTCGTCGGCACCCTGGAGGGCCTGCGGAAGGACGCGGCGGGCCGGCTGCGCGGACGGGCCGAGAAGGCCCGGTGGGGCGGGGTGAACGCCAAGGTGTCCAAGGAGTTCATCGGCAAGACCGCCGCCGAGTTCGAGGACGCGCACACCCAGGCCACCACCGTCCACAGGATCCTCAGCGACACCGCCGGCGAGCTGAAGGGCTACCACCGCCAACTCGTCACCGCCCTGGAGGGCGGCCGGAGGAAGGGGCTCAAGGTCGTCGGCCACGAGGGCGGATTCACCGTCTCCTCCGATGCTCCCCCGCAGGAGCGCGGCTCCACGGGCCGGGACGCCGACGCGGGCGCCGTCGCGCTCCGGGACGAGCTCGAGAGGATCCTCAGGGAGGCCACCAAGAGCGACGACTCCGCCAGGGCGGTGCTGCGCGCCCTCGCCGACCAGAGCAAACTGGGCTTCTCCGGTGCGAGTTACGGCGACCGGGACAGCGCGGCGGCCGCCATCGCCAAGGCCGAGGCCCTGGCCGAAGTGGCCCGGAAGAACCCGCGCGACGTGACCACGACGGAGCTGGCCGCGTTCAACGCCACCCTCGCCACGTACCGGAACGACCCCCTCTTCGCCGAGACCTTCGCCAGGAACGTGGGCCCGAAGGGGGCGCTCGTCTTCTGGGCGGGCATCGCCGACCCCTTCCAGGCGGCCTTCGACCCGGCGCGCGGCGAGCAGGCCAAGCAGCTCCAGAAGAACCTGGGCATCACCCTGGGGCAGGCCACGCTCTCGGACAGCGCGGGGATGACGAAGTGGAAGAAGCAGATGATCGCGCTCGGTGATCAGCGGCTGGAGATCGACGACGCGAGCAACCCGACCGGCTTCGCCACGATGAGCAACCTCATGCGTTTCGGCGACTACGACGACCGGTTCCTGAACGACTACGGCACCAAGCTCCTGGCCCATGACAAGCAGGTCACGGGGGACGGATTCAACCTGTGGGTCAGCAATGCCAACCAGTCGGACCTGAACTTCTGGGGCCAGAAGAACGATCGCGGACGTGATCCGGTGACCGGATTCCTCGAAGCCCTGGGTCACAACCCCGACGCCGCGACGGAGTTCTTCGGCACCCCCGACCTGGCGGGCGATCCGGACACCGATGGCTACAAGGTCAATGAGCACCTTACGTATCTCACGCAGGAACGCGACTGGATGTCCGACAGTTCACTCCAGGGCGACAGCAAGGTCGTCGCTGGACGCGACTCGCTTGGTCACGCGCTGGAAGCCGCCACGACCGGGTTCGCCTACGACACGGACATCAAGGACATCATCGCGGCAGGTGGCGGGCAGCGCACTGCCGAGACGGCGGTGGTGATGGAGCAGGTCTCGTACCTGTACGGGGGCGAGAAGGGCCCCGAGATGCTGCACAAGCAGCCCGAGCTGGCCGACAGTCTGGGGAAGATGGCCGGCGCCTACATCGATGACATCGACTACAGCCTGTCCGGCATCGGCGACCACATGCGGGACGAGGAGGCTTTCCCCCCGAAGTACCAGGGGCGCGCCAACTTCACCGAGGCGGGGGCCATCAACTTCCTGAGCGTGCTCGGCCAGAACGAGACCTCTCACGGGGCCGTCACCGCAGCCCAGCACCTCTACACGCTGAGCCTGATGGACGCCAACCCTCCGTCGAGCGAAGCCAACATCGAGCGTGCACACGACGGTCTGATGGTCGGCGCGGAAGCCCGCGGGATCCTCGACCACTCGCGCGTCTCGCAGGCGGAGGCGGACTTCAAGGCGGACTCGGAGGAGGCCAACAAGTCGTTGGGGCGCTCCGCCGACTGGATCAAGGCGGGTACGGGCATCCTCGTCGGAGCGGGTGTGGCGGCACTCCCCGTGCCGGGTTCCACCGCGGTCGGCATCGTCATCGCTCCGATCGCCGCTGACACAGCCGGCGCGGTGATGAACACCTTCATCGGCCACGGAGTCGACACAGCCGTGGACGGCAATGAGAAGAAACCCACTGACCAGACTCAGCTCACCAGGAACAAATTCTACGAGAAGGGAGCAGAAGACTTTGGATCTGCCTGCAATGCCTATGGCTCTGGGGATCCAGAAGCCGAAAAAGCTATCAGAGATAAGGATTGGGTCAAGGAAATCAAGGGCGCTTACTACGGAATCGGCGGACCCGAGAACAAGTATCGAGGCCACGCCCCTCACGAGGACTGAGCATCAGGCATGAATCGACGAATCCTTGCAGCGACCGCACTGCTGGCTCTCACGGCATTTTCCTGCGGAGAGCCCGGGGAAAGAGAGTCCTATTTGACTGCAGCCGAGGTATGCGGTTCCACCCTGGACAAGTGGGCCACCAAATCGCTAGAACATATGGGCGCCACAGAAAAATTCAAAGAAGAATCTGCAGGATCTTCTCGCCCCTATTCTGTAATCACGATTGCCGAGGATCTTCGCAGCGAAGATAACCCTCAGAGTTGCTATGTCACACGCGCAGAGAGCAAGAGCGGCCACCCTCTCGTCCAGGTTGACTTCCTCCCGTCCTCCTTCCGCTTGGACCGGAAGACTGCGACTCATAAAAAAGGAAGGATGTTCTACCCCGTGGGCCTGTATGCGCATACCGCAGACGTCACCGGCGCAACAATATACTTTAAATGCTCAACATTGAATAGAAAGACTAAGACTCCCTATATTGAGGCACGACTCTTCAGTGCCGCCAATGAAATCTCAAGCAAGACGACCCCGGACGATCTCATGATCATCCTCAACTCCATGTCTCGCGCCGTGGCCAATCATTTGGGATGTGCAACTGAAGCCCAGTTGCCTAGTGAGGTACCTCCGGGGGAGAAGAACGGACAGTAGTGACGGAACGTGCGAGCGCAAGTCGTCGCTGCGGCTAAATAGATCCATCGCCCCCCTCCGGGGGAACCCACTGATACCTCTGGCCCTTTAGTGCCCTAGATCCGACAGGCATCCCGAAGACAAAGCGCTAGAGGTCAGTGGATCTCCTGACGATTACGCTCGCCTCTATGACACCCTGCAACAGCTCGGCAATCCGCCTCTCTGAAAGCAGCAGAGGCGTGAGGGTCCACCCTTGGCGACCCCGGCAGCAAAAGCACTGGAATGAATGGGGAGCACCACTGATTCGAATAGGCCTTTCGTGATGGACCCGACCAGCTTTCCCGCGCACCTGTCTTCCGAGACCTTCGCGACGATACTGATCCAAGCATCTGCTCCGTGGTACGTGCGGAGAGCTCACGTGGGCATCCGCTGATCCAAGTGGAGTTCTTCTCCCCCGCCACTTACCAGGCCCCGGAAATGCCCAGAAACCGGCCGGTAGCGCCCGGGCGACGTGGTCAGCGCTCGTCGCGGCGGCGGGCGTCCCGGGTGGCCACCGCGGTGCCGGCCAGGGCGGTCACCAGGACGAGGCCGCCCACGACCGCGTACGTGCCCACGCGGGCGTCGCGGGCCTCCGGTGACTCGCCGAGGCGGACCGGGGGCACGGAGGGCGCGCGGGCCGGAAGCAGGCCCTGTTCGTCGGGTGCCGGGGACCCGTCGGGGTGGGCGGGGTCCACGTCCGTCAGGGCCCTGACGGGGTCGACGACGCCCCAGCCGACGAGGCGGTCGTGGCCGGGGACGGACCGCTCGGCCGTCCGCTCGATCCGGGCGACGATCCGCGCGGGGCTCCACCGGGGGTACTTGGCCTTCAGCAGGGCCGCCACCCCGGCGACGTACGGGGCGGAGAAGCTGGTGCCGTTGTCGGAGCAGTGGCCGCCGCCGGGCACGGTGGAGACGATGTCGACCCCGGGTGCCGCCACGCCGACGAACTCGCCGGACTGGGAGAACGGTGCCCGTTCGTTGTTGCGGTCGGAGGAGGCCACGGCGAGGACACCGTCGTAGGAGGCCGGGTAGGTGGTGCCGACCTTGCCGCCGAGGCCGTCGTTGCCCGCCGAGGCGACCACCACGGCGCCCCGGGCCAGGGCGTGGTCGACGGCCTCCTTCAACTCCGGCTCGGGCTCGACCGCGTCGGCGGTGTCCTGGGAGATGTTGATGACACCCGCGCCCACGTCGGCGGCGTAGCGGACGGCCGCGGCGAGGGTGGCGGCGGTGCCGTTGCCCTCCGCGTCGTTCTGCTTGACGGGGATGATCGTCGCGCCGGGGGCCAGGCCCACGAAGCCGGTTCCCCGCGCGGGGCGGGCCGCGATGATGCCGGCGACCTTGGTGCCGTGGCCGACCGTGTCGGTGGTGCCCCGGGGGTCGCCGCGGTCGTCCGGACCGCCGTCGGCGTTCTTGGCGCGGAGGTAGTTCCGGCCGCTGGACGCGTCGACGGCACCCGCGAGTTGGGGGTGGCGGGCGTCGACGCCGGTGTCGATGACGGCGACCTTCACGCCCTCGCCGGTGGACTGCTCCCACAGCTCGTCCAGGTTGACGCGCTGGAGCGACCAGGGGCGGCCCTCGTAGTCCCGCCCGGGGAAGGTGCACCGGCCGCCGTCGTCCGCGCGGACCGGGGGCGCGGTCCAGCCGAGGGCGGTGGCGGTGAGGGCCGTCGCCGCGAGCACGACGGCCGGGGCGCGCACGGCCGCGCGCGGGGACCGCCGGGCGGGGCGGTCCCGTGGCACGGCGGGACCCGCCGCGTCGGCCGTCGCCATCAGGACCCCTGCGGCTGCCGGGCCGCCGCCTCGGACAGGCGCGGGCCGGTGGGCAGGAAGGTGGACCACTGGACGGGTACGGGGGACGGGGCCACCTTCTCGTAGCCGAGGCGGACCTGTGCGGTCCTGGCCTCGTCGAGGCGGCGTTCGCGCTCCTCGCCGGAGACGCCGATGCCCCGGTCGTCCACGGCGTTGTCGTTGTTGGCCTGGAGGGCGTAGCGCAGGCCGGTGTCGGTGACGAGGAACACCGCGCCCGCCCCTGTCTCGGTGTTCTGGAACTGCCGGTAGAGCTGTCCGGTGCCGGGGGTGACGTAGGCGCTGGAGGAGCCGGTGGGCAGCGGGGCGGGGTAGCCGGCGCCGGCCCAGGTGGAGAGGGTGGTGGCGCCGGTGCCGCCGTCGACCTCGCGGAGGACGGCGCAGACGGTGGTGCGGCCGTCGGCGGCGGAGGTGTCGTTGACCGTCCGGGGACGGTGGGAGGGCCAGGTGCGCTGTCCCCGGAAGGCGGTGCTGTCGGCGACGGCGCCGGGGCTGACCTGCCGCGCCTCGCCGGCCTGTCCGACGTCCACGAGGGCGCGGCTGTTGAGCAGCAGGGTGGCGGTGAACTCCGAGACGCGGGCCACCTCGCCCCTGAGGACGACGTAGTACTGCATGCGCTGTCCGTCGTAGGCCTTGATGACCATGCCGATCCGGTCGTGGGGCCCGAGTCCGGCCGAGGCTCCGGCGGGGGCGCCGGGGGTGCCCGGGACGCGGGGGATGGCGACCGGGTCGCCCCGGTGGAGGGTGTCGAGCCATTCCTGCGAGACGCGTTGCGGGGCGCGGCCCTGGGTGTCCAGGGCCTTGAGGAGTTCGGGGTCGGCGGGGTCGGCCAGCGGATAGGCGTAGCCGCGGGAGTCGACGATGTAGCGGCTGCGGCCGTCCGGGCCGACGACGTGCATCAGGTCGCCCCGGGTGAGCCGGCCGCGGCCCTCGGTGCGGGGCCATTCGCGCTCGGCGAGGACGAAGGCGGCCTTCTGGACGGCCCGGCCGCCGGGGCCGGGGCGCTCGCAGACGGCCCAGCGCGCGGCCCGCCCCGCCTCGTCGGGGGACGGCAGCCGGTCGGGGGCGTAGGGGATGCCGATGGTGGCGCCGTGCGGGAGGTCCCCGCTGTCCAGGACGTCCTCGTCGACGGTGATGACGTCGGTCCGGTCCGGGGACAGGAGGAGCCGGGCGGACGCCATGTTGAGGACCGGGTGCAGTTGTCTGCGGCCGTCCGTCCTCAGCACGACGTACCGGGTGGTGGAGTCGCCGGCGACGATGACGTGCGCGCCGGGTTCGTCCCAGCCCTTGGGCGCGGTGGGGCTGAACAGGCCGATGGCGCCGAAGACGGCCAGGACGACGACGCCGACGACGGCCCCGGGGACGATGGCGCGGAGGGGCTTGGGGGCGTCCTCCTCGGAGCCGGTCGGGGACGGCTGGAGGAAGGACGCGAGCAGGCGGCGTTTGGCGAAGGTGTGGGCGTTCAGTTCGTCGCGCCGTGATGCCATCTGTCCGCGGTCCTCCCCCGTACGAAGCCGTGCCGGGCCCGTGGCGTGCCGTCGGCGGGCGGCGGCGGTGCCCTGCCGCGCGCGGCCGCGCAACCCCGGCTGCCGGGCCGGTCCCTACTATGCCCGTCGCGTGCGGGTCCGTGTGCGGCGGGTAGGGTGTCCGGCGTCCTGATGCGCGGTCAGTTCCGTGCCCTTCCGCGAGAGTTCGGGGGTCCGATCGATGGCGTCCACGCCGCGGAGCCCGGTGCGCACACCGTCGACGGCGCGCCGGACCGGGCCGTCCCCGGCCGGTGGCGGCGCGGTGGATCCGGGCGGGCCCGCCTCCCCCCGCCGTGGGGCGGGCGGGTCCGCCTCCCCCCGTCGGGGGAGGACGCGCGGTGGCCGGGGCGGCTCGCCGGGGCTCCAGCGGCTGCTGCTCCTGGAGTCGGCGGCGGCGGTCCTGGTGTGCGCGTGGCCGGGCGGTCCCGCGGTGTTCGGGGCGGCGGCCGCGGTCGCGGCCGTCCTCCT
Organism: Streptomyces sp. SID8352; assembly: GCF_009862265.1. GTDB lineage: Bacteria > Actinomycetota > Actinomycetes > Streptomycetales > Streptomycetaceae > Streptomyces. The sequence goes on from NZ_WWGX01000029.1 coordinate 31,628, forward strand.
GCTGCTGGCCGTCGTACGGCTGCGGGGGCGTTCGCTGCCCGAGTGGCTGCGCGGCCGGCTGGCCCTGCGTGCCCGGCTGCGCCGGGTCCCGGACGCACCGCTGCCGCCGGACGTCGACCCCGCGCTGGCCCCGGCCGTGGAGTGCGATCCGGCGTTGCGGACGTACCGGTACCGCCGGGACGACGAGCGGCGGCCGGTGGGCATGGTGGGCGACGGGAGCTTCCTCACGGCGGTCCTGCGGGTGGAGTCGGGGGCGGTCGCGCCCCGGGGCGGGCAGGGCCGTGTGCCGCTCCCCCTGGCCCTGGTGCGGGACGCGCTGGAGGTGGACGACGTCCGCCTGGAGTCGGCGCAGGTGGTCCTGCACACCCAGCCCGCGCCCGCCCCGCACCTGCCCCGGGAGTCGGTCGTGGTGACCAACTACGCCCAGCTCCAGGGGGACGCGGCGGTGCCCGCGGTCCGCATCGTGTGGATCGCCCTGAAGCTCTCCCCGGAGCTGTGCCCGGAGGCGGTGGCCGCCCGGGGCGGAGGGCTGACCGGGGCGCAGAAGTGCCTGCTGCGCGCCGCCGATCACCTCTCCAGCCGGCTGGCGGGGGCCGGGTTCCGGGCCGGTGTGCTCACGGAGGAGGAGCTGGCGGCGGCGATCGCCACGTCGGCGTGCGCCAACCCACTGGTGACCTCCGGCTCCGGCCCGGACGGCGCCGGAGCCCCGCGCAGGACCGCCGAGTCCGGCCGCAGTTGGCGGTGCGACGACCGGCGCCACACGACGTACTGGATACGCCGCTGGCCCCGGCTCGGCGGAGCGGAGGACGGACTGCCGGAGCTGGTCGCCCGGTTGACGTCGGTCCCGGCCCTGGCGACCACCTTCAGCCTGGCCCTGGCCCCGGCGGGCGCCCGCGAGGTGGCGCTCACCGGGCACCTCCGGGTCACCGGGCGCAGTGGCACCGAACTAACCGCCGCGCGGCGGGCGTTGGAGCGGGTCGCGCGCGAGGCCCGGATCGGGGTCGTCCGCCTCGACCGGGATCAGCTGCCCGGTGTGCTCGCCACCCTTCCCCTCGGAGGAGCCCGCTGATGGCCGTGACCGCGTCGCCGGCGCCCGGCGGCCCCGAGGGGCCCCGGCCGTCCGGCTCCGGACTCCTGCGGCGGCTGCGCGCCCGGGCGGGCCCGCCGGGTCCCCGGCATCCGCGCCATCTGCTGCCCCTGTCCCAACTGGACGCGCTGGCCGTCCCGGTGGGTGACGACGGGGTGGTGGTGGGTGTCGGCTCCGACGAGCGGCCCGCGGTGCTCGGGGTGCACCGTCCGGCGCCGTTCGACATCCTGTTCATCGGCGGCCTGTGGACGGCCCAGGTGCTGGCGCTGCGTGTGGCGGCGACGGGCTCCCGGGTCGCGGTGGAGACGGGCAGACCGGAGCACTGGGCCCAGGTCGTGCGGGCCGTCGGCGGCGGACAGTCCGGCATGACCGTGCACGACGTGGGGCGGGTGCCTCCGCAGGGGGCGTCGGCGATGAGCCCGGTGCTGGTGGTCCGCGACTGCGGAATGCGTCCGCCGCGCGGCCGGGTGACGGCGGCGCCCTGGCAGTCGGTGCTCACCGTGCTGCCCTATCTGAGCCCGGTGGCACCCCGGTTGATGCGCCAGGCGCGTCTGACGGGGGTGCAGCGGGTCTCCCCCGACGAGGCGGCGCGGATCGGCCGCGAGGCACGGCTGCCCCGGGACGAGTACGAGGCCCTGCCCACCCTCGCCGACGGGGTCACGCTGTGGTGCGCCGGCCGCGAGCGGCGGTACGTGATGACGCGGCCCACGGACGCCGAGGCCGGGCTGCTGGGCGCACCGCGCCGGATGGACTGACCGGGGCGCTCCGGCCGGGCGGGGACGGTCCGACCGCTCCGGGCTCCCGGCCGGACGGACCCGCGGCCCGGCAGGCGGCGTCCGGAGCCGCGAACGGGGTATGTTCCGGGCGCGGTTGGTCCCGTGCGGGGCCGGCCGGTGGCCGCCGGGGCTGCCGGGTCGGCGCCGCGGGTGATTAGGCTGGGTCCCGGCGCGGCGCGACGCCCGGGAACGGCGTCGGCGTCCCGGGGACCGGCGGGACCGGACGCCCCCGAACGGCCTCGGACAACTGCGGATGACGAGCAAGGGTCGCCCCCGGTACGGCAGTCGGATGCGCGACCACACCAGGAGGAACTGTGAGCAGCGACCGGGACGGGACGCGCGGGGGCTGGGCGACGCCCGGCGACGACCAGCCCGAGGCGGAGTCCGCGATCGAGGCGACGGGCGAGTTCACCATCGACTACGCGCCACCGGCCTGGTACACGCAGAACGCGACCGGCACGACGCCGCCGTCCGTACCGTCCGTGCCGCCGGGGCCCGTCGTACCGGGGGCCGGTGCTCCGGGGGCCGTCCCGTCCGGGCCCGTACCTCCGGAGCCCGGTGCTCCGGGGGCTGTTGCCCCGGGGCCCGCTCCGTCGGGAGCCTTCGATCCTCGCGCGACGGGCGGGGCCGCTCCGGGGCCTGCTGACCCGGCACCGGCCGTTCCACCCCCCTTCCCCGGCACTGCCGTCACGCCTCCCCCGCCGCCGTCCGCGCCTCCGGTGACCGGGGCCGCGGGGGTGCCGGGCCTGCCCGTGGGCAGCGGGTTCGAGCCCCAGGGAGCGGAGCCGGGGTTCGGGTCCGGCGCCGGTGAACCGGAGAGCGGGGCGACCGTCCGGTTCTCCGCCGCCGCCCTGAGGGGGGAGTTGACGGAGACCGTCGCCCCGGCCGGGGCGCACCCGGGGGCGGCCGACGGTCCGGGGCGGCCGCCGGCCGGGGAACCGGGGGGTGCGGGCGCGGCTTCCCACACGGACACGGACTCGGGTTCGGAAGCGGGTTGGGGTTCGGACGCGGGCACGACCGCGGGCGGGGCGGGCGCGGGCGGGGCGGGCGCGCCCGGCGCCGGGGTGTCGGCCGGGGAGGCCGGGACCGCCTCGGTGACCGCGCCCCCCGGTGGGCCGGAGGCCGCCGGTGTGACCGGTGCCGACGGGGCGGCCGGGTCTCGCGGAGCCATCGGAGACGCGGCGCCGGACGGGCCTCCCGGTGCCGTCGGAGACGCGGCATCGGCGGCGGAGACAGCGAACCGCAACGACGAGGGCGGGGGCACGCGGTCCGGACTCCGGGTGCCCGCCGGTCCGGGCGACAGGGCGGAGGGCGAGGTCGGTACGGGCGCGGTCGGTACGGGCGAGGTCGGCTTCGGCACCACGGGCACCACGGGCACCACGGGCACCACGGGCACCACGGGCACCACGGGCACCAGCACGGTCAACACCGCAGGCACCGTCCCCGCAGGCATTGCGGGCACCGTGGGCACCGCAGGCACCGGCGCGGTCGGCGGCGCCTCCGGTTCCGGGTCGCCGGACGGTGAGCCTTCCGCCCCCGACGGCGACACCGGCACGGAAACGGGCTCGGGCCCCGGCCCCACCCCCGGCCTCGGCGTCGCCCCGGAGGCCGGCACCGGCCCCGGTTCCGACACCGGCCCGGGCTCCCCCACCGGAACGGCCACCGTGGCCCGCCCCGACCCGGCCGGCAGTCCTGACGGCGGTTCCGTCCCGGAGGGCACCACATCCGCGCCCGCTCCGGACACCGGCACAGGCACCGTCACCGTCCAGGGCACAGACCCCGGCACCGGCGCGGACACCACCGGCACAGACGCCGACGCGGCCTCCGACACCGTTATCGGCGTCCCCGGGAGCACCTCCCACGCGGAGGCCGAGGCGGCACCGGGAACCTCGCACCGGGGCTCGCCCCCGGGCACTCCGCCCTCTGCCGGCCCCCCTCCCGTCGGCGCCGCCGCCGACACCTCCGCCGGCACCGCCTCCGGCGACGTCCCGCCCGGCAACGTCCCGCCCGGTGGCGCTCCGTCCCGGAACGCCTCGTCCCCGGGCGCGCCTCCCCAGGTCAGCGCTGCTCACGGCACCCCGCCCGAGGCCGCCGCACAGCAGGTCGTGGCCCCGGCAACCCCGCCCGAGGCCGCCGCACCGCAGGTCGTGGCCCCGGCACCGCCGCCGGTCGCCCCCTCCTCGGCGGACCAGTGGCCGCACAGTCCGTCGGCGCCGGCCCCCGCGCCGGAGGAGCGGGCGGTGCCGCAGCCCCCGTCCCCTTACGGGTTGCCGTCCCCGTACCAGCCGCAGGCCCCCCAGCCGGCGCCGGCCGCGTGGGACCCCGCGCCCGCCGTGCCGCGCCCGCCGACGGCGCCCCCCGCCGGATACGGCTTCCCGCCCCCGGCCGGGTACGGCTTCCCGCCCCAGGACTCCGCGCCCCCGGAGGCACCCCCATGGACCGCCCCCGTGCCGGGCGTGCCGCAGCCGCCCGCGCAGCCCGCCGGCCACGGCTTCCCGCCGCCCCCGGTGCCGCACGGGTTCGCCCCGCAGGCCGCCCGGCCGCCCCACGCCGCAGAGCCGTCACAGGCCCCCTACGTCCCCCCGCAGTCCCCGGAGCACCAGCAGCAGACCCACCAGCCCCCGGCCGCGACCCCGGAGGCACAGGCACAGCAGGTTCCTCCGGCACAGCAGCCTGCCCCTCAGGTCCCCCACCCGGCCCAGCCGCCGGTGGATCCCCGGCTCGGGTCCGTCTGGCCGCAGCCCATGCGGCACGACCAGCGGCAGCCCACCAACCCGGGTGCCGCGCCCCTGGGTTACACCGCGGCCGTCGAGCTGTCGTCGGACCGGCTGCTCAACACCAGGCGGCAGAGGCCCAAGAGCACGCGTCCCGTCGGCGGTTCGCGCTTCAAGCTGGGCGGCCGGAAGGAGGAGGCCGAGCGGCAGCGGAAGTTGCAGCTCATCCGCACTCCCGTGCTGTCCTGCTACCGCATCGCGGTCATCAGCCTCAAGGGCGGCGTCGGCAAGACGACCACGACCACCGCCCTCGGCTCCACGCTCGCCAGCGAGCGGCAGGACAAGATCCTGGCCATCGACGCCAATCCGGACGCGGGCACGCTGGGCCGCCGGGTGCGCCGCGAGACCGGGGCCACCATCCGGGACCTCGTCCAGGCGATCCCGTACCTCAACTCGTACATGGACATCCGGCGGTTCACCTCGCAGGCGCCGTCCGGCCTGGAGATCATCGCCAACGACGTCGACCCCGCCGTGTCCACCGCCTTCAACGACGAGGACTACCGACGCGCCATCGACGTGCTGGGCAAGCAGTACCCCGTCATCCTGACCGACTCGGGCACCGGACTGCTCTACAGCGCCATGCGCGGCGTGCTCGACCTGGCCGACCAGCTGATCATCATCTCGACGCCCTCGGTGGACGGGGCCAGCAGCGCCAGCACGACGCTGGACTGGCTGTCCGCGCACGGGTACGCCGACCTCGTCTCCCGGTCCCTGACCGTGATCTCGGGGGTCCGCGAGACCGGCAAGATGATCAAGGTGGACGACATCGTGGCGCACTTCCGGACGCGGTGCCGGGGGGTCGTGGTGGTGCCGTTCGACGAGCACCTGGCGGCCGGTGCCGAGGTCGACCTCGACATGATGCGGCCGAAGGTCAGGGAGGCGTACTTCACCCTCGCGGCCATGGTCGCGGAGGACTTCGTGCGGCACCAGCAGTCGCACGGCCTCTGGACCTCCGACGGCAACCCGCCCCCGGTGGCCGCCCCGCCACTGCCCGGGCAGCAGGTCCCCGGCGCCCCGGCCCAGCCGGGCGTTCCCGGCCCGTACCCGCGGCAGCAGGCCCAGCAGCAGCCCGGGGAGCCGTATCCGCGGCCGGGCGGGCCGTACGCCCCCCAGCAGCAGGCCGGGCCATCCCACCCCCAGCAGGAGAGCGGGCAGCCGTATCCGGGACCGCCCCTCCCGGGCCAGGCACCGCCCCCGCCGGGCCGGTAGCGGCACCAGTGGCGGCAGAACGAAGGGCGGCCGGTGCACCGCGCACCGGCCGCCCTCGGATGTCCCACGCACCGCCTCTCGCGGTGCCCGCGCCGCGCACCCGCCGAAACCGCGGCCGGTAGCCGTACGCCCCCGGCGGGGCCCCGTGGCCCGGGACCGGGCGCGATCACCGGGCGCCCGTAGCCGACCGGGCGGTGGGGTGGGCGCGAGAGGCCCTAGGTGGGCGGCGCTTCGGCGACGGCGAGCAGCTCGCGGCAGCGCGCCACGTCGGCGGCCATCTGCTCCAGCAGTGCCTCCAGCGTGTCGAACCGGGCCTGCCCCCGGACGAAGGCCAGGAAGTCGACGGCGACGTGCAGCCCGTACAGATCGAGGCCGACGCGGTCGATGGCGTACGCCTCCACCGTGCGCTCGGTGCCGTCGAACTGCGGGTTGGTGCCGACGGAGATCGCCGCCGGCATCACCTCGTCCTGGGCGTGCAGCCACCCGGCGTAGACGCCGTCGGCCGGGATGGCGGTGTGCGGCAGGGTCTCCAGGTTGGCCGTGGGGAAGCCCAGCTCGCGCCCGCGCTGGGCGCCCCGTACGACGATGCCCTCGACGCGGTGCGGGCGGCCCAGGATCTCGGCGGCGCCCCGCACGTCGCCCTCGGCGACCAGGCGGCGGGTGAGGGTCGAGGAGAACGGCTCGCCGCCGCCCGCCTCGCCGGACACGTACAGGTCGATGACCTCGACCTCGAAGTCGTAGACCTTGCCCTGTTCGGCGAGGAAGTCCACGTTCCCGGTGGCGCGGTGGCCGAAGCGGAAGTTGGGGCCCTCGACGACGGCCTTGGCGTGCAGCCGGTCGACCAGCACCTTGACCACGAAGTCGGCCGGCGACAGCTTCGAGAACTCCGGGGTGAAGGGCAGGATCAGCAGCGCGTCCACGCCCAGCCCCGCCACGAGTTCCGCGCGGCGGTGGTGCGGGGCGAGCAGCGGCGGGTGGCTGCCGGGCCGGACGACCTCGCTGGGGTGCGGGTCGAAGGTGACGACGACGGCGGGGACGCCCAGTTCCCGGGCGCGGTCCACCGCGTGCTCGATGATGAGCTGATGCCCCCGGTGGACACCGTCGTAGGAGCCGATGGTGACGACGCTGCGTCCCCAGTCCTCGGGGATGTCCTCCAAGCCACGCCAGCGTTGCACTGTGTCTGCTCCTTGTCGCAAACTCGTCGAAGTCGAAGCCTCTTACGCGACTCTAAGGGTGCCATGCCCTCGGGCCCCCGCCCGCATCGGCATGGGCGCTGTGACGGTCCGCACGTCGACGGGGGCCTCCGGGGGCCGTTCCCGGGCCCGCGCCGGGGGCGGTGCACGGGGCGGTGCACGGCCGCTGCGGGGCCGGTCGGACGCGGTACGGGGCCGGTGCGACCGCCCGCGGCACGGGCGCCGGCGGGACCGGGGCGCCGCACCGTCCGGGCCGGGGCCGGGGAAGAACCGGCACCGTCCGGGCGGGGACCCGGCATGGATACGGTGCGGATACGGCGTGCATACGACGCGGATACGGCGCGGACGCGGGCCGACGCGGCGCGGGACGCGCACCCGCCGCCGACGAACCGGTGGGCGCGGACCCGCGACCGCGCGCGGTCGAACGGCCCTCGGCGCACCCCCGGCCGCACCGGTCGCCGACCGCCCGCCGACGCCCGGCCGCACCGGCCGTTGAGCGTCGGCGCACCGGCAGCCGACCGGAGGGGCGCCCCGGACACCGTCGCCACCGCCGGACCGCACCCCGGCGGGGCCGCACTCCGCCGCTCCCCTCCTCATCCCCGCGCCCCCGGCCGGACCGGACCGGGACCGGACCGCGCCGGGGTCCGGGGCTCCGCCGGCTCCTCCACCGTGCGGCGGGTGTCCGGGCCCACCAGGGGCGCCCACTCCCCCGACGCGGCGCGGAGCCACCCGGCGAGGCGGGCGGCGAAGCCCGGGAGGTGGCGGGCGAGGTCGGCCAGGGCGCGGTCGAGGCGTTCCGCGCCGTCGGGGGTGCGGCCGAGGAGCGGGCCGGTGCGGTGGACGAGGACGGGAAGGTCCCCGGCGCCACAGCGGGCGGCGGCGGCACGCAGCAGGGCACCGAGGACCGCGGGGTCGCGCTCGCGGGCCGGCAGGCGCGCGCACAGCTCGCGGCGGAGGTGCTCCCGGGCCGGGGTGCCGGTCCCGTCGGGCGCGAGGATCCCGGCGAGGGCGGCCCGCACCGGCTCGGGCCCCGGTCCGGCAGCCGGGTGACCAGGGGGCGCAGCGGGGCGCTGACCGCGCCGTCCCGGCCGAGGGCGCGGTCGAGGCGCCGGGCGATGTGCCCGGCGGTCCCGGGGCACTCCGCGGCCACGGCGGCGACGAGGCCGGCCGGTGGGCGAGGCCGGGCGGGGTGGCGCCGAGGAGGGCGCGCAGCACGGCGTCGGCGTCGGGCCCGCGCAGCAGCGGGTGCGGAAGGCATCGAGGACGGGCTCCGGGTGGTCGGGCAGCGCGGCGGCCACGAGGGCGGGCGGAAGGGAGGGGGCACCGGCGGTGAAGTGAGCGGGGGCCGACGGGAGATGGCGCTCACGGCGGCCGGGGTCCCGGAGCAGCGGGGCGAGCGCGCCGCCGTGCAGGGGGCGTCCGCCGGACGGGGCGAGGAGGGCGAGGACGGCGTCGCTCAGCAGGGCCCGGTCGGCGGCCGGGTGCGCGGGGCGGCGCGCAGCCCATGGGGGACGGCCTCGGCGCGCCGGTCGGGCCGCTCGTCTCTCGTAGGGGGAGTCCCGGTCACCGATCCGGGACGTGGGGCCCGGCTCACCGGCCCTGCCGGCGGAAGGGGCGGCGGGGCGCCGCCGGGGCGGCCGGGCCCCGGTCGGGACCGCCCGGCGTGCGCCGCGCGGCCCCTTCGCGGGCGCCGCCGTCGCCACCGGGCACGCGGGGCGCACGCGGCGCACCCGCCCGCGCCCAGGTCGGTCCCTTCGCGCTTCGGTCGTCCCGTCCCGCCCGCACCCCCGTGCCCCTCGGTACGGTCCCGCTCCAGCCGGACCGTCCCACTCGCGCCCCGCTCGGCACGAGCCCGTACCGGTAGGCACGCCGGGCGCCCCCATACCCCTCGGCACGGTCAGCCCGCTCGGCCGGCCGACCCGTCCGCTCACACCCCTCGGGACGAGCCCGTGCCCGTCGGTGTGCCCGGCACGGCCCGTGCCGCTGGGCCCGCTCCCGCTCCGGTCGGCTCAGCCGAAGACGGCCAGGCTCTTGGCCCTGCCCCGCTCCTCCTCCACCAGCGCGAGGAAGCGCCCCTCGGGCGCGAAGACGGCGACGGCCCCGGCGCCCGCGTACTCCTCGGGCATGTCGAGCCGTACGCCGTTGGTGAGCAGCCGGGCCCGCCGGGCGTCGACGTCCCAGCGCGGGAAGGCGGCGGTGGCCGCGTCCGCGACGGGCATGACGGTCAGCTCCTTCTGGAGCTGGTCCAGGGTCCGGGCGCTGTCGAGCTTGTACGGCCCGACCCGGGTGCGGCGCAGCGCCGTGAGGTGGCCGCCGACGCCGAGCCCTTCGCCCAGGTCGCGGGCGAGGGCGCGGATGTAGGTGCCGGAGGAGCAGACCACCGACACCACCAGGTCCAGCACGGGGGTGCCGTCGTCGGCGACGGCGTCCCGGACGTCGTACACCGCGAAGGAGGAGACGGTGACCGGTCGGGCCGGGATCTCGAACTCCTCGCCGTCGCGGGCCCGCTTGTAGGAGCGCACTCCGTTGATCTTGATGGCGCTGACCTTGGAGGGCACCTGCATGATCTCGCCGGTCAGCCGGGCGACACCGGCGTCGACGGCCTCCCGGGTGACCTTGGAGGCGTCCCGCGACCCGGTGGGCTCGCCCTCGGCGTCGTCGGTGAGGGTGCTCTGCCCGAGCCGGATGGTGCCCAGGTACTCCTTCTCGGTGAGGGCGAGGTGCCCGAGGAGCTTGGTCGCCCGCTCCACTCCGAGGACCAGGACGCCCGTCGCCATCGGGTCGAGCGTGCCGGCGTGCCCGACGCGCCGGGTGCGGGCGATGCCCCGCATCTTGGCGACCACGTCGTGCGAGGTGAAGCCCGACGGCTTGTCGACGATGACAAGGCCGTCGGGCGTGGTGTTCTTCTCGGTCATTCGGCGGTTTCGTCCGTCTCGTCGTCCTCGTCACCGGGCTTGCGGTACGGGTCCGCCTCGCCGGCGTACGCGGCGCCCGCGGACGCCTCGCGCACCTTGGCGTCGGACTGGCGCGCCCGGTCGAGGAGGTCCTCGATGTTCCGGGCGTTGTCCGGCAGGGCGTCCATGACGAAGGCGAGGGTCGGGGTGAACTTCACCCCGGCCGCCTTGCCGACCTCGGAGCGCAGGATGCCCTTGGCGCTCTCCAGGCCCGCCGCGGCGGCCTGCCGCTCCTCCTCGTCCCCGTACACCGTGTAGAAGACGGTCGCCTCCCGCAGGTCACCCGTGACCCGGGTGTCCGTGATGGTGACGTGCGTGCCGAGCCGCGGGTCCTTGATCCCGCGCTGCAGCTTCTGGGCCACCACCTCTCGGATGAGGTCCGCCAGCCTTTTCGCCCGCGCGTTGTCGGCCACTGGTCCGTCTCCCGTTCTTTCTGTGCTTCCGTGTCATTGGGGGTTGGTGGGTCAGTCGTCGTCGCCGTGGAAGCGCCGCCTGACGGACAGCAGTTCCACTTCGGGGCGGCCGGCCACCAGCCGTTCGCACCGGTCGAGCACGTCACTGAGGTGCCCGGCGTCGCCGCTCACCACGGCCAGGCCGACGACGGCTCGCCGGTACAGGTCCAGGTGGTCCACCTCGGCCGCGCTCACCGCGTACTTGCGCTGGAGTTCGGCGACGATCGGGCGGACGACGGACCGCTTCTCCTTCAGCGAGCGCACGTCGCCGAGGAGCAGGTCGAAGGACAGCGTCCCCACATACATGTGTCACCGGTTAACCCGCCGGTCCGGGATCGATGGCCCCGCCGTCCACAGGGCGGGGACATCAGAACCGTACAACGAACGGCCGGGGCCGATCGACGGATATTGTGCTCCGCCGACCGGCCCCGGACCGCGTCGTCCCGGAAACCGGGGTGTGTCACACCCGCGGCTTCTCGCGCATCTCGTACGTCGCGATGACGTCGTCGACCTTGATGTCGTTGAAGTTCCCGAGGTTGATACCGCCCTCGAAGCCTTCGCGGATCTCGGTGACGTCGTCCTTGAAGCGACGCAGACCCTCGATGTTGAGGTTCTCCGCGATGACCTTGCCATCGCGCAGGAGGCGCGCCTTGGTATTGCGCTTGACCTCGCCGGAGCGGATGAGGACACCCGCGATGTTGCCCAGCTTGGACGAGCGGAAGACCTCGCGGATCTCCGCCGTGCCCAGCTCGACCTCTTCGTACTCCGGCTTGAGCATGCCCTTGAGGGCCGCCTCGATCTCCTCGATCGCCTGGTAGATGACCGAGTAGTACCGGACGTCCACGCCCTCGCGCTCGGCCATCTGCGCGGCACGCCCGGCGGCGCGCACGTTGTAGCCGATCACGATGGCGTCGGAGCCCATCGCCAGGTCGATGTCGGACTCCGTGACCGCACCGACGCCGCGGTGCAGGACCCGGATGTCGACCTCTTCGCCGACGTCGAGCTGGAGCAGCGAGGACTCGAGGGCCTCCACCGCACCGGACGCGTCGCCCTTGATGATGAGGTTGAGCTGCTGGACCTCGCCGGCCTTGAGCACCTTGTCCAGGTCCTCCAGCGACACGCGGCGCGTGCGCTTGGCGAACGCGGCGTTGCGCTCCCGGGCGGCGCGCTTCTCCGCGATCTGGCGGGCCGTACGGTCCTCCTCGACCACGATGAAGTTGTCGCCGGCGCCGGGCACGTTGGTCAGACCCAGCACCTGGACGGGCGTGGAGGGCCCGGCCTCGGAGACGTTGTTGCCGTTGTCGTCGAGCATGGCGCGCACGCGGCCGTAGGCGTCGCCCACGACCATCGTGTCGCCGACCCGCAGGGTGCCCCGCTGGACGAGGACCGTGGCCACGGCACCGCGGCCGCGGTCGAGCCGGGACTCGATCGAGATGCCCTGCGCGTCCTGCGCCGGGTTGGCCCGCAGGTCGAGCGAGGCGTCGGCGGTGAGGACGACGGCCTCCAGGAGGCTGTCGATGTGCAGACCCTGCTTGGCGGAGATGTCGACGAACATGGTGTCGCCGCCGTACTCCTCGGCCACCAGCCCGTACTCGGTGAGCTGGCCGCGCACCTTGGTCGGGTCAGCGCCCTCGACGTCGATCTTGTTGACCGCGACGACGATCGGGACGTCGGCCGCCTTGGCGTGGTTGAGCGCCTCGACCGTCTGCGGCATGACGCCGTCGTTGGCCGCGACGACCAGGATCGCGATGTCGGTCGACTTCGCACCACGGGCACGCATGGCGGTGAACGCCTCGTGACCCGGGGTGTCGATGAAGGTGATCCGACGGTCCTCTTCGTTGACCTCGGTCGTGACCTGGTAGGCACCGATGTGCTGGGTGATGCCGCCGGCCTCGCCCGCGATGACGTTCGTCTTGCGGATGGCGTCGAGCAGCCGGGTCTTTCCGTGGTCGACGTGACCCATGACGGTGACGACCGGCGGACGGACGACCAGGTCCTCCTCGGAGCCCTCGTCCTCGCCGAACTCGAGGTCGAAGGACTCCAGGAGCTCGCGGTCCTCCTCCTCCGGGCTGACGATCTGAACCGTGTAGTTCATCTCGCCGGCCAGCAGCTCCAGCGTCTCGTCGGAGACGGACTGGGTGGCCGTGACCATCTCGCCCAGGTTCATCATGACCGCGACGAGCGACGCCGGGTTGGCGTTGATCTTCTCCGCGAAGTCGGTGAGCGACGCACCGCGCGACAGGCGAATGGCCTCGCCGTTGCCGCGGGGCAGCATCACGCCGCCGACCGACGGGGCCTGCATGGCCTCGTACTCCTGGCGCCTCTGCCGCTTCGACTTGCGACCGCGACGCGCGGGACCGCCGGGGCGGCCGAAGGCGCCCTGCGTGCCACCGCGGCCACCGGGGCCGCCGGGACGGCCGCCGAAGCCGGGACGGCCACCGCCGCCGGCGAAACCGCCGCCACCACCGGGACGACCGGCGAAACCGCCGCCGCCACCGGGACGACCGGCACCGCCGCCGCCACCACCGGGACGGCCGGCGAAACCGCCGCCGCCTCCGGGACGACCGGCACCGCCGGGACGGCCCGCGCCGCCCGGACCGCGGCCGCCGGGGCCGGGGCGCGGACCGGCAGCGGGACGCTGCGGCATCATGCCGGGGTTGGGACGCGGACCACCGGGACGGGGACCGCCGGGACCGCCCTGCGGACGCGGCATCGAACCCGGGGTCGGGCGGTTGCCGCCCGGCGCCTGGGGACGGGGACCGCCCTGGCCGCCGGGGGCCTGCGGGCGCGGACCGGCGCCGGGGGCACCGGGGCCGCCGGGACGCGGGCCGCCCTGCGGGCGCGGCGCCTGCGGACGGGCCATGCCGGCGTTGCCGCCGGAGGTGAAGGGGTTGTTGCCCGGACGCGGACCGGCGGCACGGCCACCGGGACGCGGCGCCGCGGCACCGGGGCGCTGGCCACCGGGACGGCCCTGGCCGCCCTGCTGGCCCTGACCCTGACCGGGACCGGCGGGACGACCGCCGGGCTTCGGGGCGCCCGGACGGGCACCGCCGGGACGCGGACCGGACGGCGCCTGGGCGGCGGGGGCCGCCGGGGGCGCGGTGAACTCCGGGGCGGCCGGCGCCGGCTTCGGGGCCGGCTTCGGACCCGGCGTCGGGCGCGGACCGGGCGTCGCCGCCGGGGCGGACGGCGCGGCGGGCTGCTGCGCGGCGGGCCGGGGCACGGCCGGACGCGGAGCGGCCGGACGGTCACCGGACGGCTTGGCGGCCCGTGCGGGGCCACCGGCCTGCGCCGGGGAGGGCGCGCCGGGCCTGGGGGCCGCCTTGCGCGGGGCGGGCTTCGCGGACCTGCCGCCGCCACCGCCCTGGAAGGCGTCGGTCAGCTTGCGTACTACGGGCGCTTCGATGGTCGAAGACGCCGAACGGACGAATTCACCGAGTTCCTGGAGCTTGGCCATGACGACCTTGCTCTCGACACCGAACTCCTTGGCGAGTTCGTAGACCCGGACCTTAGCCACTTCGCTCCTTTGAGGTCCGGGTTGCGTCCGGACCGTCGCTAGTTCATGGGCGTACTCATCGCGTACTCATCGAGTGCTCATCGCAATCTCGACCTGCTTTCGACTCGCGAGGTACCTGGCCGCGCGGGGCTCCGCACGGCACGTCTTCCCTACCACGTCGCTCACATGGTGCTTTCAGCAACCCTGTGCCTGCTCGGCGTAGCGGCGCAACGCCTTTACGTCGAGCGGACCCGGGACTCGCAGCGCCCTGGGGAACGCTCTGCGGCGCTCCGCCTGGTCGATGCAGACCGGGGAGGGGTGGACGTACGCACCCCGGCCGGGCAGCGTACCGCGCGGGTCGGGGACGCAGGCGTCCTCGACCGCCACGGTTCGCAGCAGCGCGGTCCTGACCGCTTTCTTCCGGCAGCCCACGCAGGTGCGCTCAGGGCATGCTCCGGTGCGTGTCCGGCCAGACACTCCTCAGTCTACCTCCCCGTACCGCCCTCACCCCTTCGGGTGAGGCATCGAACACTTCCCGCACGGGAGACCGGCGTGATCCCGGCCGACCGCGGCGCGGATCTACTCCCCGGAGCGCTCTCCGGAGCCCTCGCCGGACCGCGTCGGGGGCCGGTCGCCGGACGGCTGCTCGGTGTCGGGGCGGATGTCGATGCGCCAGCCGGTGAGCCGGGCCGCGAGGCGGGCGTTCTGGCCCTCCTTGCCGATCGCCAGCGAGAGCTGGTAGTCGGGCACGATCACCCGGGCGGAGCGGGCCGCCAGGTCGACGACCTCCACCTTGGAGACCCGGGCCGGGGAGAGCGCGTTGGCGACCATGTCGGCCGGGTCGTCCGACCAGTCGACGATGTCGATCTTCTCGCCGTTCAGCTCGCCCATCACGTTGCGCACCCGGCCGCCCATGGGCCCGATGCAGGCGCCCTTGGCGTTCAGGCCCGACCGCGTGGAGCGCACCGCGATCTTCGTGCGGTGGCCGGCCTCACGGGCGATGGCGGCGATCTCGACGGAGCCGTCGGCGATCTCCGGCACCTCCAGGGCGAAGAGCTTCTTCACCAGGTTCGGGTGGGTGCGCGACAGCGTCACCGACGGTCCGCGCACGCCCTTGGCGACCCGGACGACATAGCTGCGCAGCCGGGTGCCGTGCGGATAGGTCTCGCCGGGCACCTGCTCCTGCACCGGCAGGATGGCCTCCAGCTTGCCGATGTCGACCAGCACGTTCTTCGGGTCGCGGCCCTGCTGGACCACGCCCGTGACGATGTCGCCCTCGCGGCCCGCGTACTCGCCGAGCGTGGCGTCGTCCTCGGCGTCGCGCAGCCGCTGCAGGATGACCTGCTTGGCGGTGGTGGCGGCGATGCGGCCGAAGTCGGACGGGGTGTCGTCGAACTCACGGGGCCGCTGGCCCTCTTCGAGGTCGTCCGGGTCCTCCTTCGCCCACACGGTCACGTGCCCGGTCTCCCGGTCGAGTTCCACCCGTGCGTGCCGGCGGCTTCCCTCGGTGCGGTGGTAGGCGATGAGGAGGGCCGATTCGATCGCCTCGACCAGCAGGTCGAAGGAGATCTCCTTCTCCCGCACCAGGCCCCGCAGGGCACTCATGTCGATGTCCACGGCTACGCCTCCTCCTCTTCCGTCATGTCCTTGTGGTCCTTCTGCTGCTGCGGGTCCGGCCGGTCCTGCCGGTCCCCGTCGTCCTGCTGGTCCTTGCGGTTGAACTCGACCTGGACGCGGGCCCGGTCGATGTCGCCGAAGGCGAGCCTGCGGGCGGTGGCCCTGCGGCCCTTCACGCCCGGCACTTCGAGGTCGAGCCCCTCGTCGTCGACGGAGAGGACGCGGGCGGCCAGCTCGCCGCCCTCGTGGAGCTGGAAGCGGACCAGTCGGCCGGTGGCGCGCACGTAGTGCCGGTGCCCGGTCAGGGGGCGCTCCGCGCCGGGGGTGCCGACCTCCAGGGTGTACTCCCCGGCGCCCATCGCGTCGCTCTCGTCGAGCCGTGCCGACAGGGCGCGGCTCACCTCGGCGATCCGGTCCAGGTCGGCACCGGTGTCGGAGTCGACCACGACGCGCAGCACCCGCCGGCGGCCGACCGAGTCCACCGCGATCTCTTCGAGGTCCAGGCCCTGGGCGGCGACGAGCGGCTCCAGCAGCTCTCGCAGCCTCTCGCTCTGGGTGGTGCTCATCCGGGTGACTCCTCGGCCGCGTGTGCTGTTGTGGGACGGTCGCGTCTCGGGTCAAAGGGTATCCGGTCCCGAAGGGTGTTGCCGTCCACCCGGGAGCGGCGGTGCCGCTGAGTGGTGCCCGCGCGCCGCACGGGTACGGTGATCACCGGCGGGCCGCGCCGCGGGCCCCCGCGCCCGCCGCCGCGCTCCCTCCGCCCTGGTCCGCCCTTCGCTTCCGTACGAGTCTGCCGAGGACGTCTGCCGTGCCGTTCCCCTCATCGTCGAGCGCGCCCCCGGGGCCGCGCCGCAGGAGTCTGCTCGCCTCGGCCGCCGGCGCGGTCCTGCTCACCGGCTGCGCCGGCGGGTCCGGCGCGCCCGGAAGCGCGCTCCCCTCGGCCGCGGAGCGGGTGCGCGCGCGGGCGGCGCGGGACAGCGAGGGGCTGGCCGCGCGGTACGGCGCGGTGATCGCCGCCCATCCGGGGCTGGCGGCGCGGCTGCGGCCGCTGCGGGACGAGGTGGAGCGGCACGCGGCGGCCTTCGGGGCCTTCCCGGCCGCGTCCGCGTCGCCCTCGCCGCCCCCCTCCCCCTCGGTCTCCGCGCGGGCGGCCGGGCCGACCGGCGACCCGGGCGACGACCCGGCCGCCGTACCGGCGGCGGAGAAGGACTCGCTGGCCGGGCTCGTCCGGGACGAGCGGGAGCTGGCGGACCGGCGGACCGGGGCGCTGGACGGCCTGCCCGGGGAGCTGGCCCGGCTGATGGCGTCGGTGGCGGCGGCCGGGGCGGCGCACGTGTATCTGCTGACGAAGGGGACGGCGGCGTGAGCGGCGCGGAGGACCGGGAGCTGACGGCGCTCCAGGCGGCGCTGGCCGCCGAGCATGCGGCCGTGTACGGCTACGGCGTGGTCGGCGGCCGGATCGGCGAGGAGCGGCGGGCGGAGGCCCGCTCGGCCCACGACGCGCACCGGGCCCGGCGGGACGCGCTGGCACGGGCGGTCCGGGAGCGGGGCGGCACGCCCGCCGCCTCGGCGGCGGGGTACGCGCTGCCGTTCGAGGTGCCGGACCGGGCGGCGGCGCTGCGGCTGGCGGCCGAGCTGGAGGACCGGGTCGCCGGGGTCTGCTCCGATCTGGTGCGGGCCTCCTCGGGCGGGGTCCGGGCCTCGGCCGCGGCGGCGCTGCGGGAGGCGGCGGTGCGGGCCGTGCGCTGGCGCGGCGGGAGCGTAGCCTTCCCTGGGCTCGCGGAGCGGGCCGACGGCCCCGGACGGCCGTCACCGACCGCGTGACGCGTACGGGGCCCCGTACGGGAAGGGAACGGCTCGCGCATGGCATTCGAACCGCCGCGGCGTCTGGTCAGGGCGCTCGGTGAGACGGCGCCGGAGGGCGACGACTGGCTGGCGGGGCTGCCGGAGGCGGCCGAGCGGGCGGCGCGGTCGCGCGTCCTGACCGTCGAGCGGGTGCAGGTGCCCGGCGGGCGCAGCAGCCTGGTCCTCCTGGCGCGCGCGGCCGACGGGACGCCGGAGGTGCTGAAGCTGGCGCCGCCCCGGGCGCGTCCGGAGAGCGAGCGGGCGGCGCTGGCGCACTGGGGCGGGCGGGGTGCCGTCCAGTTCCTGGGGGGACCGGCGGAGGAGGGGGTGCTGCCGCTGGAGCGGCTGCACCCGGACGTCTCGGTGCGTTCGCTGCCGGAGTCGCGGGCGCTGCTGGAGGCGGCGGGCACGCTGCGGCGGCTGTGGGTGGAGCCGCCTGCCGGGCACGGCTTCGAGACGGTGGCGGAGCGGACCGGGCGGCAGGCGCGGGCGATGCGGGCGGGCGCGGACGGCGCGCCGGAGCTGGCGCCGCTGGTGGACGCGGCCCTCGCGGCCCGTGCGGAGCTGCTGGCCGCGCCGCCCGAACGGCGGCTGCTGCACGGCACGTTCCGGCAGAGCAAGGTGCTGGCCGGGGACCGGGTGCCGTGGCTGGCGGTGGGTCCGGACCCGCTGGTCGGGGAGACCGCGTTCGATCTGGCGCGGCTGGTGCGGGACCGGGTGGAGGATCTGGTCGCCCAGCCGTCCGGGGCCGCGACGACCCGGCGGCGGATCAAGCGGCTCGCGGAGTCGCTGGAGGTCGACCGGGAGCGGCTGCGCGGCTGGACCCTGTTCCGCGCGGTCGAGTCGGGCGTCCGCGCCCGCCGGGTCGGCCGCGGCCGGGACGCGGAACTGCTCCTGGAGTTCGCGAGCTGGCTGTGACACGGAGCGGCGGCCGACCGGGCCGCGCGCGGCGGCGTGCCGGGAGACCGCGGGCCGCCTCCGGAGGGCGCCCGGCACGTCCGGCACGCCCGTTCCCGCCGCTCCTCGTCGCGACGCGCGTCTCCTCGGGCGCCCGCCCGGCTCCCGGCCGGGTATGCCGCCGGCGCGCACGGCGCGCGCCCCCGCACCGCCCCTGACGCCCGGACGCTCCGCCCGGCGTCCGTCGCCCGGCGTCCGGCGGAGGCGCGGGCGCCGCGCGGCACCGGGGACGCGGCGGGACACCGGCACGGACCCACGGGCGGCGCGCCGGGCGGCGCCCCGCCCGCCACGCCCCCGGCCGGCGGGCCGGGCGGGNACCGGTCCTCCCGGCGCGTCGCGGAGACGCGGCCAGCACCCGCCCACCCGGGCGCCCGCCGGTGCGGGCGCCCGGGTGGGCGGGTCGGACGGTGGGGTGGGCGGGTCAGGCCGTGAGGCGGGCGACGGCCTCGTCGACCGGGATCTCCTCGCGCTCCCCGGTGCGGCGGTCCTTCAGCTCGACGACGCCCTCGCCGGAGCGGCGCCCGGCGACCAGGATCCACGGGACGCCGATCAGTTCGGCGTCGGTGAACTTCACGCCCGGGGAGACCCCGGCGCGGTCGTCGACCAGGACGCGGACGCCCGCGTCGGCGAGCTTCTGGGAGACCTCCAGCGCCAGCTCCGTCTGGAGGGCCTTGCCCGCGGCGACGACGTGCACGTCGGCCGGGGCGACCTCCGCGGGCCAGACCAGGCCCTTGTCGTCGGCGTGCTGCTCGGCGAGGGCGGCCACCGCGCGGGAGACGCCGACGCCGTAGGAGCCCATGGTGACGCGGGCGGGCTTGCCGTTCTGGCCGAGGACGTCGAGCTTCAGCGCGTCGGCGTACTTGCGGCCGAGCTGGAAGATGTGGCCGATCTCGATGGCGCGGTCCAGCTTGAGGCCGGTGCCGCAGTTGGGACAGGGGTCGCCGTCCTGGACGACGACGACGTCGACGTAGGCGTCGACCTCGAAGTCGCGGCCCGCGACGACGTTCCGGGCGTGCGTGTGCTCCTTGTTGGCGCCGGTGATCCAGGCGGTGCCGGGGGCGACGCGCGGGTCCGCCACGTACGTGACCTTGTCCCCGAGGCCCTGCGGGCCGACGTAGCCGCGCACCAGGTCGGGGCGGCCCACGAAGTCCTCGGCGGTGACCAGCTCCACCTCGGCGGGGGCGAAGTGCGCCTCGACCTTGCCCAGGTCGACCTCGCGGTCGCCGGGGACGCCCACGGCGACGATCTCGCCGTCCACCTTGACCAGCAGGTTCTTCAGGGTGGCGGAGGCGGGGACGCCGAGGGCGGCGGCGAGGGTCTCGATGGTCGGGGTGTCGGGGGTGGGGATCTCCTCGGCGGCGGGGACGCCCGCCGGGTCGACCGGCTCCAGCCCGAAGGTGACCGCCTCGGTGTTGGCGGCGTAGTCGCAGGCGGGGCAGTCGGCGAAGGTGTCCTCGCCGGCCTCGGCGGGGGCGAGGAACTCCTCGGACTTGGAGCCGCCCATGGCCCCGGCGGTCGCCGCGCAGATCCGGTAGTCGAGGCCGAGGCGCTCGAAGATCCGCCGGTAGGCGGCGCGGTGCAGGGCGTAGGACTCGTCGAGGCCCTCGTCGGCCACGTCGAAGGAGTACGAATCCTTCATCAGGAACTCGCGGCCGCGCAGGATGCCGGCCCGGGGGCGGGCCTCGTCGCGGTACTTGTTCTGGATCTGGTAGAGGATGACCGGCAGGTCCTTGTAGGAGGACGCCTGGTCCTTGACCAGCAGGGTGAAGATCTCCTCGTGGGTGGGGCCAAGCAGGTAGTCGCCGCCCTTGCGGTCCTGGAGGCGGAACAGCTCGGCGCCGTACTCCTCCCAGCGGCCGGTGGCCTCGTAGGGCTCGCGCGGCAGCAGGGCGGGGAGCAGCACCTCCTGGGCGCCGATGGCGTCCATCTCCTCGCGGACGACGCGCTCGACGTTGGCCAGGACCTTCTTGCCGAGGGGCAGCCAGCTCCAGAGGCCGGCCGCGGTGCGGCGCACGTATCCGGCGCGGACCAGCAGTTTGTGGCTGAGGACCTCGGCGTCCGCCGGGTCGTCGCGCAGCGTCTTCGCCATCAACTTCGACATGCGCTGGACCGGTGCCTTGGCCATGGTTCTCGTATCTCCTGCTGCGAAAGGGTGGTGCCAAGGAGGTTAGCCGGGGGGCGCGGCGGGGCGGTAATCGGTTATGCGCCCGGGGCGGCGTCCCGGTGGCCGGGCGCGGGGCGCAGCAGCGGGAGGGGGGCGCCCATCACGGCGTAGGGCTTGGGGGCGCTGGGGAAGAGGACCCGGCGGGCGAGGTCCTGGTAGCCGAGGGAGCGGTAGAGGTGGCGGGCGGGGCTCTCGGTGTCGATGGCGGAGAGGATCGAGCGGGGCTGGGTGGCCGCGTCGGTGATCCGGGTGATCAGGGCCCGGCCCAGGCCGCGCTTCTGGTGGGACGGGTGGACGTGGAGCTCGGTGATGACGAAGGAGTCGTCGAGCCAGTCGCCGTTGCCCTGGGCCCGCAGATAGGGCTCGACGACGGTGGACCACCACTGGACGCGGTCGTTGGGCATGCCGTAGACGAAGCCGACCAGCCTGCCGCCGACGGTGGCGCCGAGGGCGCGGGCGTCGCGGTAGGACATGTGGCGCAGGACGATCTGGCGGCGTACGGCCACCTCGTCGGGGCCGAGTCCGAAGGCCGCGGCCTGCACGGCCAGGGCCTCGTCGACGTGCGCGGAGAGGTCGAGAGGGCCGATCGCGAGGTCCATGCGGGGAGCCTACCGGCAGTTTTCGACGGGGGTGAGGTGCGGGGTGGCCGAGCGGTCCGCCCCGGCGGGAACCCTGGGCGGCCGGAGCCCCGGGTGTGCGGGGCCGCCCCCTGCGGAGCCCCGGGGCTCACTCGGCGTCCCGCCGACCGGGGCTCCGCACCGGGGGGTGCCGGTGCGGGGTCTCCTCTGGCCGCCCAAGGCCCGCCGGGGCCTTGCCCGTGAGGGGCCCCCGGGCGGCCCGAGGCCGAGCGGGTCCTCGCCGGCGGCGGATCTCCGCGAGCGGGCCCGAGGCCGACCGGTGCCGACGGCGGATCTGCCCGAGCGGGGCCTCGCCGACGGGGGCGGTCCTCCTCCTGGGGGCGGAACACCTCGGGGGCTTCGCCGGGGAGGGCCGGGCTCCCGCGCGGGCGGGGGTGTCAGAAGAGGACGCTCATGAACGTGCCGGTTTCCCGGAAACCCACCTTCCGGTACGTGCTCCGGGCGGCGGTGTTGAAGTCGTTGACGTAGAGGCTGACGACGGGGGCCACGTCGGCGAGGGCGTAGCGCAGGACGGCCGCCATGCCGGGGGCGGCGAGGCCCCGGCCCCGGTGCTCGGGGGCGACCCAGACGCCCTGGATCTGGCAGGCCCGGTCGGTCGCGGCGCCGACCTCGGCCTTGAAGACGACCCTGCCATCGGCGTCGAAGCGGGCGAAGGACCGCCCGGAGCCGACGAGTTCGGCGACCCGGGCCTGGTAGAGCAGACCGCCGTCGCCGGCCAGCGGGGAGATGCCGACCTCCTCGGTGAACATCGCGACACAGGCCGGCATGATCCGCTCCATCTCGTCCTTGCGGACGCGGCGGACGTAGGGGTCGGGGGCGACGTCGGCGGGCATCCGGTCGGTGACCATGAGGGGCTGGCGGGCGCGGACCTCGCGGGCCGGGCCCCAGCCCGGTTCGAGGAGCCGCCAGAGCAGGGCGGTGGGCTCGGCGGGGCCGACGATGGAGGAGCAGCGGCGCCCGGCCCGGCGGGCGCGGTCCGCGAAGGCGCGCACGGCGCGCGGGGTGGCGCAGATGGGGACGAGGTTGGCTCCGGCGTAGCAGAGCGAGGTCAGCGTGCCGTCCTCGTACCAGCCCCACATCTCGCCGCCGAGCCGCCAGGGGTCCAGGCCGGCGATCCGCACTCGGGCGGTCACGAAGGCGTTGGCGACCGGCTCGCGGTCGAGGACGGCCAGCGCGGCCTCCAGGTCCCCCGGTTCGAGCACGCGGGAGGTGGTCTGCGTCAACACGTGCGGCGGCCTCACCCTGAGTTCTGCTGGTCTCCGCACTGTACCTGCCGGGCCTGTGCCGCGCCGCCGCCAGGGCGGCGCGGGCCGGCGGGCTCCGGTCAGCCGGAGACGGAGACGGAGGGTTCGCCGGAGGCGACGCCGTCCTTCTGCATCTGTTCGGCGATCTTCAGGGCCTCGTCGATCAGGGTCTCCACGATCTTCGACTCGGGCACCGTCCTGATCACCTCGCCCTTCACGAAGATCTGCCCCTTGCCGTTGCCCGAGGCCACACCCAGATCCGCCTCACGGGCCTCACCCGGACCGTTGACCACACAGCCCATCACCGCCACCCGCAACGGGACCTCCATCCCCTCCAGACCCGCCGTGACCTCCTCCGCCAGCTTGTACACATCCACCTGCGCCCGCCCGCACGACGGACACGACACGATCTCCAGCCGCCGCTCCTTCAGCCCCAGCGACTGAAGGATCTGGATACCGACCTTGACCTCCTCCACCGGCGGCGCCGACAACGACACCCGGATCGTGTCCCCGATCCCCTCACTCAGCAGCGCNCCGAACGCCACCGCCGACTTCACCGTCCCCTGGAACGCCGGACCCGCCTCCGTCACCCCCAGATGCAGCGGATAGTCACACCGCTCCGCGAGCTGACGGTACGCATTCACCATCACCACCGGATCGTTGTGCTTCACCGAGATCTTGATGTCCCGGAACCCGTGCTCCTCGAACAGCGACGCCTCCCACAACGCCGA
>NZ_WWGX01000003.1 GCF_009862265.1 Streptomyces sp. SID8352
CGAAGGCCACCGCCACGAACGGCCTCAGCGGTACCTGGTACAACGAACTCGGTTCGACCTTCACGGTGACGGCGCACGCGAACGGCAGTCTCACCGGCACATACGACTCGGCGGTCGGCAACGCCGAGAACCAGTACGTGGTGAAGGGCCGTTTCGACACCCTTCCCGCGCCGGACCACGGCACGGCACTCGGCTGGACCGTCTCCTGGCGCAACAGCTACCGCAACGCCCACTCCGCGACCACCTGGAGCGGCCAGTACTTCGGCGGCTCCAACCCGCGGATCAGCACCCAGTGGCTGCTGACGTCCGGCACCACCTCCGCCGACCAGTGGAAGTCGACGCTGGTCGGCCATGACGAGTTCACCAGGACCAGGCCGTCCGCCGCCACGATCGCCGCGGCCCGCAAGGCCGGCGTGAACGGTGGGGCCCCCTCTGCGCAGAAGTGACACGCGGGCCCGAGCCTGCCGGGACGTCGCGTCCCGCGAGGGCGCCCGGGACGATTCCCTCTCGGGCGCCCTTCGCCGTGAACAATCCGCGCCGGACCGTCTGCCGGGTCCGGGTACCCCTCATCGCCCGCGCCGGACCGGCGCGGGCGGTCGGCCCGCTTACGGCGACGGCTCGTCGAGCCCGCGTCCGGTGCGGCAGTCGGCACAGACGGGGTGGGAATCGTGCGTGCGAATGGCGCGCTCGCAGTACTCGCAGTCGCCGAAGTGAGGCGGGAGCGCGGGGCGGACGCCGTCCCACGCGTCGACGCCGAGGTCGAGGAGCGTGCCCTGCTCCTGGGCTCTGTCGTCAGATGTAGCGGCGCGACCCCGCCGGGCGCACGGGCACCCGGCCGACACGCGCCGGGAAGGCCCGCCCGTCGTCCGTCCGTCACGCCTCCCCGGCACCCCGCCGGGCGGAGGACGGCGCCCCACGGGGTGCCGGACGGACGGGAACCGGGACCGCAAGCCCTTACGCGGACCGCGCGCGCCAGTGGACGGCACCTGGGGGAACACACGGGGACGCCGTCGCGGCATCGCGGACGGCACGGCGGTGCCCCCGGCCCCGGGGACACCCGCCGTGCCGACGGTCAGCGGCCCCCCGCCGCGACCGGGACCCCGCCCGGCTCGGGGGCGGGCGCCCCGGCCGGACCGTCGGGGCGCGGCGCGTTGGTGACCGCCACCTCGAAGTCTCCGGTGAAGCGGTCGAGCAGGCCCTCGAACGTGTCGAGGCGGGACCGGTCGCCCATGACGACGGCACGCCCCCCGTCGACGAGCGCGTCGAGCGACGAGGCACCGCAGGCGAACGCGCCGAGGGCCGCGCGGTCCAGCCGGAGGACCGTGTGCGCCCCGTCGCAGCCGCACACCCCGCCGTCCGTACCGTGCCGGAGCACACCGTTCCCCACGGCCAGCCGGTGGGGCTCCGGTTCACCGGCGACCTCGAACGTGAAGCACAGGTCGTGGGCGCTCGCCCGGAGCCCGACGAGCCTGATCGCCAGCAGGTCCAGCATGGCCGGGACCGGCATGCCGACCAGCAGGTCGGGGCTGATGGCCGTGAAGGACCGGCCGTCCGGCACCCCGTGGCGCAACTCGTCCGCGCCCACGAGATAGAAGTTGCGCCAGGCGGCGCTCTCCGCCTGGTAGCCGAGCTGTTCGAACACGGCGGCCTGGAGCAGGCGCGCCCCCTCGTGCGCGGGATCGACGGCGAGCACGTGCCGCAGGAGTTCGGCCCCCCACCGGTAGTCCCCCCGTCCGTGGGCGGCGCGGGCCGCCTCCAGCGCCGGTTCCGTGCCACCGATCAGGTCCAGATAGCGTCTGCCCGCCTCGGCGGGCGGCAACGGGTGCAAGGTGGCCGGATTGCCGTCGAACCAGCCCAGGTAGCGCTGGTAGACAGCCTTCACGTTGTGGTTGAGGGTCCCGTAGCACCCCCGGTTCGCCCAGTGGCCGGCGAGTTGCGGCGGGAGGGTCACCATCTCGGCGATCTCGGTCGGTGTGTGACCGTGGTTGGCCAGGCGGAGGGTCTCGTCGTGGATGTACCGGTAGAGGTCGCTGTGCATCCGCAGCAGCCGGGCGATGTTCTCCCGGCCCCAGGTCGGCCAGTGGTGGCTGATGAACATCACCTCGGCGTGCGGGGCGAACATCCGCAGGGCCTCGTCGATGTAGCCGCTCCACTTGAGGGCGTCGCGCACCTGGGCGCCGCGCAGGGTGTAGAGGTTGTGCATCTGCTGGGAGACGGTCTCCGCCATGCACAGCGCCCGCAGACCCGGCAGCAGGAAGTTCATCTCCGCGGGAGCCTCGGAGTCGGGGGCGTACTGGAAGACGAACTCCACGCCGTCGATGGTCATCTCGGTGCCGGTGGCGTCGATGACGTGGGTCGGCTCGACCACGGTCGTCGTTCCCCGGGCGATGGACACGCCGAGGCTCGCCGTGACGTGGCCGAGCGGCCCCGGTGCCAGCCGGGGGCCGAACATGTAGCCGGACCTGCGGCTCATCGCGGCACCGGCGTGGACGTGCTCCGTCACGGCGTGCTCGTGGAATCCGCGGGGCGCGATCACCGGCAGGGGCCCGTCGCCGGGCGCGGCGTGCTCGAGGACGGCACGGGCACCGCCGAAGTGGTCTACGTGGCAGTGGGTGTGGAGCAGCGCGGTCACCGGCCGGTCACCGAGGTGTTCGCGAACGAGCCGGAGGGCCGCGGTCGCCGTCTCGGTGGACGTGAGCGGGTCGATGACGATGTAGCCGCGGTCCCCGACGACGACGGTCATGTTGGCGATGTCGTACCCGCGCACCTGGTAGACGCGGTCCGTCACCCTGAACAGGCCGTGATGGCGGTTGAGCCGGGCCATCCGCCAGAGGCTGGGGTGCACGGTCTCGGGTGCCTCCCCCTCCCGCAGGAAGTCGTACGCCGTGAGGTCCCACACCACGTGGCCCGAGTCGTCCCGGACGACCGGCGGTCCGTCGGCGGCGACCAGACCGCGTGCCGCGTCGGCGAACGCGGAACGGTCCTCCATCGGCAGCGAGCGGAGTGCCTCGCGGTGCCACCGCGCGGTGAACTCGGAGGCGGGGCGGGCGGGATGGTTCACAGACATGTGCTCTCGATTCCTCATGGCGCGGTCGTGCTCTGGACCGGGACGGTGGCGCGGTCGTCGGCGGGCGGTCCGGCCCCGAGGAGCCGTGCCCGGTCCCGTTCGGGGCGGACGAGGGCCATGAACACCACTCCGCCCGCGACCAGGAGGAGCCCGGTCAGGGTGAAGGCGTGGCGGTAGCCGTCGGCCGGTGAGCCGGCGGTGTCGATCAGCCGTCCGGTCAGGACCGGCTGGACGACCCCGGCCAGGGAGTAGACGGCCGTGTAGGCGCCGAGCACACCGCCCCGCCGCCGCACGGGGGCGAGTTCGGTCGACATCGTCTGGGCCAGCGGCAGGATCACCGCGCCGAGACCGAACCCGACGGCGATCAGCGTGACGGCGCCGGTGGTGGACGACACGTGCGGCAGCAGGAGGACGGCGACCCCGGCGACGGTGACGCACACGCCTCCCACCAGGCCGTTGGCGATCCTGCTGGAGAGCCCGCGGCGCAGCAGCCACGCCGCGGCCAGGCCGGTGGCGACCATGGCGATTCCCTGCGCCGCCCAGGGGAACACGATCGCCGAACTCGCGGTCCTGGTACCGAGGTCGAGGACGTTCGCCAGGTACTGCGGCACCCAGGCGATGAGGACGGTGACCGCCCAGTAGGAGGCGAGACCGCCGACGACGCCGGCGATCCAGGTCGGGGTGAGCAGCACCTTCCAGGTGGGGACGTCGGGTCCGCTCTCCTCCTGCTCCCGGGGCGCGTCACCCGCGACGGCCCCGTACGGCCCCTCGCGCCCGACGGCCAGCCACAGCACCGTGAAGCCGAGGGTGAGGAAGCCGGTGACGCCGAACGCCCACCGCCAGCCGTGGTCGTCGATCACCCCGCCCAGGACCGGGCCGGCGATGATCACCCCGAGCGGGATCCCGGCCGACAGGATGCCGCTGGCGACGTTCCGTCCCCGGGCGGTGAACCACTTGTGCACGGCGTGGTTCGCGACGGGGTACGCGGGCCCCTCGGCCGCTCCGAGTACCAGTCGCGTGACCAGCAGGGTCGTGTATCCGGCGGCGGGCACCAGGAGCGGCAGCTGGGCCGCGGTCCAGGCCAGTGCCATCGCGAGGA
The DNA here is from genome assembly GCF_009862265.1 of Streptomyces sp. SID8352. Classification (GTDB taxonomy): domain Bacteria; phylum Actinomycetota; class Actinomycetes; order Streptomycetales; family Streptomycetaceae; genus Streptomyces. The sequence continues at coordinate 4,167 of NZ_WWGX01000003.1, forward strand.
TCAGCCACTTGGTCCTGACCCGGTTGCTCAGGAAGCCCACCAGGACGGCGGCGAGGCTGAAGCAGGCGAAGAACACGGTGTTGAGCAGGCCGTACGCGCTGGCGGACAGGCCGAACTCCGCACTGATCGACGCCGCGGACAGGCCGAGGACCGCCTTGTCGGCGAAGTTGAGCAACATGAAGAGCAGCAGCAGCGCGGTGACGCCGTAGGCGCGTGTCCGGCTCGGCCGGTCGGGTCTGGGCGCGGTGGGCGACGACGGCTCGGGGAGGGTGGGCATGACGCGTCCGATCATCGGCCCGCACGGGGCGGGCAGGGCGAAGTGGCGCGTGCGGACGTCCGCACGCGGTGTGGATCACGGGGGGAACGGGGCCGGTGGCGGCCGTGGCGGGTCAGGGGGGTGCCGCGTCCCGGCGCGCGGCCGGGCCGTGCGTCCGGGCCGTGCGTCCGGCGTTCCGGCTCCGGGGACAGCCCTCGGAATCCGGTCGTCTGCGGGGGTGCCTCACCCCGGTCCGCGCCCGACCGTCGTGACGCCGGGGAGGGCCGTTGACGTCGGCCCGCGGCGGACGAGGGGGGCACCGCCGATGGGCGGGGCGGACCCGACGGGACGCGGGGGAGGAGCCCCGGCGGGGCGGGGTGGGGGCCCGCCGGAGCGGGACCACCGGGCCGTGCAGGACCCGCGCGGGGCGGGAGCGCTCGGTCCGGGTGGGTGCCGCGGCGCCGGGACGCCGTGGGGGAGGTCTCCGGGGCGGAGGCTCCGGGCCGGTCGGCCGGCTGCGGGACGGGCCGCGGGCCGGTTCGGGCCGGGCGGAGGCGGCGGACGGCTCACGTCCCGGATGCTCCGCCCGGCGGGAACCGTGCCGCATCCGCATGCCGGTCCCGCACCATGCCTGGTCCCGCACCGCGTCGGCCCGGCCGTATCGGTCCCGCGCTGCCGGTCCCGTGGCGCCGGTGCCGCGCGGCCCGGGTGGGCCCGTCCGGAGCCCGTCGGTCCCGGGCCCGCCCCCGTGCGCTCCGCCCGGGGGTGCGGGGCCGTGCTGTCAGAAGGTTCAGAAGGTGAGGACGGGCTTGATGGTCGCCCCGCTGCCGGAGTCGGCGAAGGCCTCGTTGATCCGGTCGAACGGGTACTTCTTGATGAGGCTGTCGAAGGGGAAGCGCCCCTGCTTCCACAGGTCGATGAGCTGGGGAATGAAGACCTGGGGGACCGAGCTGCCCTCGATGACGGTCTTGAAGGTCCATCCCTTGGTGAGGGAGGCGCCGGTCTCGAAGGCGACCTCGGTGCCGGGGGCGGCCGCGCCGACGAGGACGACGGTGCCGCGGATGGCCAGCGCGTCCGCCGCCTGCCGCAGCACCGCGGGCACCGCCGTGGTCTCCAGGGCGAAGTCGACGCCCCGGCCGCCGGTGATCTCCCGGATGCGTTCCACCACGTCCCCGGAGCGTCCGTTGACGGTGTGGGTGGCGCCGATGCTCCGGGCCAGGTCGAGGCGGCTGTCGTGCAGGTCCACGGCGATGACCGTGGTGCACCCGGCCACGACGGCGGCCATGATGCCCGCCGCGCCCACGGCCCCGGCACCGAAGACGACGAGGGAGGAGCCCGCGTGGGGCCGCATCTCGTTGAGGACCGCGCCGGCACCGGTCTGGATGCCGCAGCCCAGCGGGCCGAGGAGGTCCAGGGGCACCTCCGGATCCACCGCGACCACGCTGCGCGCGGCGACGTTGGCGTGGGTGGCGAAGGAGGACTGCCCGAAGAACATGGAGGAGACCGGGCCCTGGTCGTCGGAGAGGGCGGTCGAGCCGTCGGGGCGGCGTCCGCCGAAGTTCCGGCCGAACAGGTCCTCGCAGTAGGAGAGGTCTCCGCTCATGCACTGGCGGCACTGTCCGCACGAGTTTGCGGACAGGACGACGTGGTCCCCCTCACGCACGGTGGTGACGGAACTGCCGACGGCCTCGACGACGCCCGCGCCCTCGTGCCCGAGCACGGCGGGCAGCGGGGTCGGGTAGACCTGGTCGCGCACGATGGCGTCGGTGTGGCAGACGCCCGTGGCGACCAGCCGCACCCGCACCTCGTCGTGCCGGAGGTCGTCCAGCCGGAGACGGCGCAGCGCGAAGGGCTGGCCCTGGGCCGGAGCTACTGCAGCGGTGATGTCCACGATTACTCCTTGGTTCGAACCGGGCGGTGGTCCATCTCCACCTTGCGTGCTCCGGTGGGCGTCCGCCCGCCGTGCCCGTGTTGCCACATCGCGCCGGTTATGAGGGAGTCAACGAGATGTATCCGTAGGGCACAAGAAGATGTGGCCGAATATCTGCTCAGCAGAATCCGAAGGGGTGCGCGGACACGCCGGGCACCCGCCCCGGCGTCAGCGTCCGCGGGCCGGGAAGGGCTGGGGAAGCTGGTCCGGGGGGAGGGATGCGAGCAGGTCGGAGGCGACATAGCCGAACTGGCGCAGCGTCTCCACGAGGGGTCGCTCGCGGTCGCGCTCGAACCGTGCCGTGGGCACGGTCACCGACAGCGCGGCCACGGGGCGCCTCCTGCTGTCGTGGACGCACATGGCGATGCCGGTCACCCCCGGTTCGGTCTCGTCGGAGTTCACCGCGTAGCCGCGCCGCTTCACCGCTTCGAGATGGCGCCGCAGCGCGTCGATGTCGTGGAGCTTGGCGTACGGCCAGGGCGTGAGTCCCCCGGAGTAGAGCTCCTCGACGTAGGGCCAGGGGGCCTGCGCCAGGATCGCCTTGCCGGCCGCCGAGCAGTACGCCGGCAGCCGCGTGCCGACGCGGGTGGCCACCCGGAGCCGGCGGTGCGACTCCAGCCCGTCGATCAGGCAGACCTCGGCACCGGCCGGAACGATGAGGTGGACCGTCTCACCGGTCTCCTCCAGCAGGTCCATGAGGACGGAACGCAGGGTCCGGGTCAGTGTCGCCCAGCCCTTGCGGACGGTCTGCGCCATGAAGTCCAGCCGGGGCCCCGCGTGGTAGAGCCGCCCCTCGCCCTGGACGGCGTAGGAGCGGAACACGAGCGTGTTCAGGAGGCGGTGCGCGGTGGACGTCGCCACGTCCAGTTCCCTGGCGACCTCGCTCAGGGAGACCGTGCCGCGCTCGCTCAGCATGTCGATCAGGACCAGGGCGCGGTCCACGCCCTCGATCAGATACACAGGTTTCTGCTGCACAGAAAGAGAATCTACAGCTCTTGCGCTGAACGGAGAAGTGCTCGCACCCTGGCACCGGCGTCCCGCATCGGAGGGGGCGCCGGACGGACAGCGTGAGGAGCACCCATGTCGATCTCCCAGGACACCCGGACGGACCTGTCGGCCCCCTGGAACGGAAAGCTGTTCAGCGACGGCTGGACCACCGGCTCCGGCGGGCCCCTGGAGGTGCGCGCACCCGCCACCGGCAAGTCGCTCGGTGCCGTGTCGACGGCCACCGGCGCGGACCTGGACCGGGCGGTCACCCGGGCACGGCGGGCGCAGCGGGAGTGGGCGGCGCTCACCTACGACAGGAGGGTGGCCGTCCTCCTGGAGGCCGCGCGGCTGCTGGCCGGGAACCCCGCCCGGCTGACGTCGTGGCTGGTCGACGAGGCCGGATCGGGCCAGGGCAAGGCGGCCTTCGAGACCGAGCTGGTCGTCACCGAGCTGCGGGAGTCCGCGGCGCTGGCCTCGCACCCGCAGGGCGAGCTGCTGCGCTCGGCCAAGCCCCGCATGTCGCTGGCGCGCCGGGTCCCGGTCGGGGTGGTCGGGGTCATCTCCCCCTTCAACTTCCCGGGCATCCTCGCCATGCGCTCGGTCGCCCCCGCCCTGGCCCTGGGCAACGCGGTGGTCCTCAAGCCCGACCCGCGCACCCCGGTCAGCGGCGGGCTGGCGCTGGCGGAGCTGCTGGCGGAGGCCGGACTGCCGGAGGGCCTGCTGCACGTACTGCCCGGGGGCGGTGAGCTGGGCGCGGCACTGGTCGCGCACCCGGACGTGCCCACCATCTCGTTCACCGGCTCCACGGCCGCGGGGCGCCGGATCGGCGAGGCGGCGGGCCCGCTGCTCAAGGACGTGCACCTCGAGCTCGGCGGCAACAACGCGCTGCTCGTCCTGCCGGACGCGGACGCCGCGGCGGCCTCGGCCGTCGGTGCCTGGGGCTCCTTCCTGCACCAGGGGCAGATCTGCATGGCCACCGGCAGGCACCTGGTGCACTCCTCCCTCGCCGAGGAGTACATCGCCGCCCTGGTCGAGCGGGCACGGAACATCCCCGTCGGCGACCCGTCCGACCCGGCCAACGCCCTGGGCCCGCTCATCGACGCCGCCCAGCGCGACCGGGTCCACGAGCTGGTCCGCGCCGGGGAGCGCGCGGGCGCCCGGATCCTGACCGGCGGCCGGTACGACGGCCTGTTCTACCGGCCGACCGTCGTCGACGGCCTGACCACGGACAACCCGCTGTGGCGGGAGGAGGCCTTCGGTCCCGTCGCCCCGGTACTGGTGTACGACAGCGTCGACCGGGCCGTCGAGATCATCAACGACGACGAGTACGGACTGTCGGTCTCCGTCCTGACCGCCGACGCCCACCGGGGCTACGAGCTCGCCGGACGGATCGAGTCGGGCGCCGTGCACGTCAACGACGCCACCGTCGACGACGAGGCGACCGCGCCCTTCGGCGGCGTCAAGGCGTCCGGCATGGGGGGCCGCTTCGGCGGGCCGGGTGCGAACCTCGACACGTTCACCCGGACGCAGTGGGTCACCGTCCAGTCGCGGATCGAGGGCTACCCCTTCTGATCCCCGGGCCCGCTCGGGGCAGGACCGAGTCGACGTGGCCGCCGGACCCCCGCCGGACCCGCGAGAGCCGGTGGCCACGCGGTCGGTGCGACGGCCGGGCCGACGGGACCGGCCCGCGGTGCTCCCGCCCAGGGGCGCCGTACGGACCCCCGCCCCCGCTCAGGAGGCCGCCTCGGCCCCCTCCGCCTCGCTCCCCGTGTCGTACGCGACCCTCAGCACACCGTCGAGCTCCGCGAGGCGTTCCGCCAGCGCCCGGTGGTCGGGGGCGTCGCCGTAGACGATGCCCACGAACGCCTGGGTGCCCTGGCGCCAGTCCACCGGCTGGCCGGGGGACTTGGCGAGTTCCACCCGGCGGACGCCGGGCAGCGCGCGGGCCTCCCTGACACCGGTGACCGAGGAGACGGCGCGGGCGTCCACGGGCGGCGCCAGGAAGCGCTGGTAGGCGACGCGTCCGGGGGCCGGGACGGTGAGCGGGCCGGGCGGTCCGCCGAGCGCGCAGTCGAGCGCGGTGCGCAGCAGCGGGAAGCCCGTGGCGCGGCCCACCACGTCGTTGACGAAGCCGCCGAGCCTGCCGTTGACCTCGATGAGGCGGGGTCCGTCGGCGGTGAGCTTGAACTCGGTGTGGGTGACGCCGCCGCTCACCCCGAGCGCGCGCAGTGCGTCGCCCGTCGCCGCCAGCAGTTCCGCGCGGACCGGTGCGGGCAGGTCGGCGGGGAAGAACGCGCCGGTCTCCCGGAAGGGCTCCAGCAGCGGGGGTTTGCCGGTGACGCCTATGTGGGTGATCCGTCCGCCGTGCGCCACCGACTCGACGGAGACGTAGTCGCCCCACTGCGGCCCCGCCACGGTGGCGTCCCCGGCCAGGTACTCCTCCAGCACCAGCTCCCGTTCCCCGGCGGCCCGGAGGGCGGTGACGGTGCGCACGCCCTCCTCCTCGGTGCGGACCAGGACGGTGTTGCGGCTTCCCGCGCCCCGGCGGGGCTTGACGACGGCCGGGGCTCCCACGGCGGTCACCGCCGCGCGGACCTCCTGCTCCCCGGCCTCGGCGGGAACGGCGGCGTGACGGGGTGTCGGCAGGCCCGCCTGCGCCAGCCGGGCGCGCTGGCGGTGCTTGTCCACGAGCAGGGCGGCGGTGAGCGGATCGTGGAAGTCCAGGCCGAGCAGCCGGGCCAGCACGGCCGTCAGCTCCACCGTCAGGTCGCTGAAGGTGGTGATGCCGTCGACACCGAGGTGCTGGAGCCGCGCCGCGGTCTCCTCCGGCGGGGTGCCGTCGTCGTGGGTCACCACGGTGCCCGTCTCGCGCAGCAGCGGCAGGGCCGGGCGGACACCCTCGGACGAGGGGTCGCAGACCAGGACCAGGGCGCAGCGGCCGGAGGCGGCGACGGCGAGTTCCAGCGGGTTGACCGATCCGTTCTCGTAGACGACCGCGAGACGGCGCTCCATGCGGGGATCCTTTCGACGGGCCGGGCGGGCGGACGCCGCGCCGGGCCGCGGGCGGTGGCCCTCCGGGCCGCGCGGCCCGCTCCGCTAGCCGAGGATGTGCCGGACGAGGAAGAAGACGACCACGCCGATCGTGGTGACCAGCAGGAAGTGCTTGACGAACCGGCCCGCGACCAGGGTGGCCACGCCGCCGACGAGGGTGGGCACGGCCCAGTCGCTGTCGCCGTTCTCCCACATCGGGGTCAGCACGGCGGGGAAGACCAGGGCGGCGAGCACCGCGCCCGGCACATAGGTGAGGGCGCTCTTGACCACGTCGGGCAGCTCCCGGTCCTCGAAGAGGACGAGGGGGACCCAGCGGGTGGCGAACGCGCACAGCGCCATGCCGATGATCAGGAGGGTCAGCGTCATCTCACACCGTCTCGGGGTCGTCCGGGGCCGCCGTCGTCCGTGCGCGGCGCTTGTCCCACACCTCGCAGAGCGAGCCGGCCACGGCCCCGCCCAGCGTCGCCACGACGACGTACAGGTTGTACGGCAGCGGGTGGGCGGCCAGGGCCAGGGCACCGGCGACCAGGACCGAGATCCAGAGCTTCCAGTGGGTCAGCGTCGCGGCCATCATCGCGATGAACAGCGCCGTCATGGGGAACTCCAGGCTCTCGCCGGCGATGTCCGGCACCGCGCTGCCCAGCGCCATGCCGAGGGCCAGGGAGCTGGTCCAGTTGGCGAACATCGCGGCGGCGCTGCCCAGGAAGTACCACTGGCGCTCGCGGACGCCGACCGGTTTCCCGAAGCGCTCGATGACGATGAAGAAGGTGGCGTCCACCAGGCCGAAGGCCAGCAGCGCGCGCCACCGCTGCGGCAGGTCCCGCAGATGCGGCCGGAGCATGATGGCGTAGATCGTCATGCGCAGGCTGAGCACCATGGTGGTGAGCAGGATGACCGGCCACGGCGAGCCGTCGCGCAGCAGTTGGAGACCGGCGAGCATGGCGGTGCCGGAGTTCACGGCCACGCCCATCCCCAGGGTGCCGAGCCAGCCGACGCCGCCCGCGATGCCCGCGGCCCCGGCGACGATGCCCATCGGGAACGCGGCGATCATGAAGGGCGCCATGGCGCGGGCGCCGGCCCATAACTCGCCGCGCGCGCCCGCCGCGGTGCCGGCGGCGGTGCCGGCACCGGCGGGGGCCGGGGTGTCCTCGTTCACGGCGTCGCTCAACGTCGTACCTCGTTCACAGTTCCGTCCTCGTCGCGTGCGGTCGTCACTGTGCAGTTCTACAGGAGGACCCGACGCGGCCGGGCGGCAATCCGGCCACGCAGCAAGGGAGCCACCTCGGCCCGCAGTTCGGCCGGGGATCCCAGCCACGGCGACTCGACGGCGGCCCGCCGGTAGAAGAGCTGCGCGTCGCTGTCCTCCGTCATGCCGTGCGCCCCGTGGATCTGCATGGCCTCGGTGGCCGTGCGCCGGGCGGCCTCCGCGGCCATCGCCAGGGCCTGCGCGGCCGACAGCCGGACGGCCCCGGCACCGACGTCGTCCGGGCGGTCGGCCTCCCAGGCGGCCGCGCGCACCACCAGCCCCACGGCGTCCAGCCGGGCGGCCAGCTCGGCCAGCCGGAACGCCGGTGCCTGCTGGTGGCCGAGAGGACGGCCGAACTGCCTGCGCTCCCGGGCGCGTTCGACCGAGATCCGCAGGGCGCCCCGGCCCAGGCCGGTGAGCAGCGCGGCGTGCCGGACGCGCGCGCCGTCGAGGACGGTGCGCCAGAGCCCGGCGGGGTCCTCGCCGAGGTTGAGCCAGGCGGTCACCGGCGTGTCGGCGAGGTCCACCGCGTACAGCTCGCCCCGGCCCAGTTCCTCGTGGCGGCGGCGGACGAGTCCGGGGGCCCCGGGGTCGAGCAGGGCCGCGTGGAGCGCCCCGTCCGCGTCGGTGCCCAGCACCAGCAGGTGGTCCGCCTCCTCGGCGAACGGGACGAAGGCGCGTGTCCCGGTCAGGGTGCCCCGGGCCCGGTCCGCGGTGAGCGGGGCGGGGACCGCGGTGGTGGCACCGCCGGGAGTGCCGGAGCGGACGGCGAGGGCGACGGTGGCGCCCTCGCCGATCAGCCGGAGCAGGCCGAGGTGGGCGTCGCCGCACCGGGCGAGCAGTCCGGCGGCGGTCAGGGTGTCCGGGAGCAGCCCCTGGTAGAGGACCTCGCCGAGCCGTTCGGCCACGACGGCCAGGGCCTCCTGGCCGCGCCCGTCGCCCCCGGCCGCGGCGGGCAGCGGCAGCCGGGGCACGCCGAGGCCGGTCAGTCCCTCGTGGACCATGGCCCGCACCTCCCGGTCGCCCCCGGCGCCGGAGTGCGGGGAGCGGTAGGCCATGCGGCGCACCAGCGGGGCGATCTCCTCGTCCAGGAAGGCGGTGAGGGCGTCGTCGAGGGCGAGCTGTGCGGTGCTCGGTGCTGTCTTCAAGGCGGCTGGGCTTTCTGCGAGAGGGGCGGGCCGGGACCGGCGTCAGGCCAGCAGGCCGAGGCCGGTGGAGGCGATGAGCGCGAGCATGACCTCCGAGGTGCCGGAGGCCAGGGTGAGCCCCACCGCCTCCCGGTAGGCCGCCTCGCCGATGCCGTGCAGCGCCGCCCGGCCGTCGTGCCGGTCGAGCACCCCCGGCAGACCGGTGAGGTCCAGCGCGGTGTGGGCCACCTCCTTGCCGACCTCGGAGGTGAGCAGCTTGGCCATGGCGTTGTGCACCTCGTCGCTGCGGTCCGCGGCGAGTTCGCCGACGGACCGCCAGGACAGCAGCCGCGCGGCCCGCACCCAGGCCTCCAGCTCCACCAGCCGGGGGCCGTGCACGGGGTGCTCCAGCAGTCCGGTGTCCGCGGCGTGCCGCAGCAGCACGTCGAACCAGCGGGCCGCCTTCGCCTCGAACTCCACACCGGTGCGTTCGAGGCCCAGGACGTGGTTGATGACCTCCCAGCCGCCGTCTACCTCGCCGACCACGTCGTCGGGGGTGACCCGGACACCGGCGAGGGTGATGTCGCCGAACCGTTCGTCCCCCAGGTTCCACAGCGGGTCCACCAGGACGCCGGGGGTCCTCAGCGGCAGCGCGAACAGGGTGATGCCGTGGTACTTGACGTCGGACTCGCTGGTCCGGGCGGCGCACAGGGCGAAGTCGGCGAGATGGGACTTCATGCTGTAGACCTTGCGGCCGCGCAGCCGCCAGCCGTCCCCGTCCCGCTCGGCCCGGGTCTCCAGCGCCGCCAGGTCCGAGCCCACGCCGGGCTCGCTGAACAGGACGGAGGCGGCGCCCTCGCCCCGGGCGATCCCGGGCAGCAGGCGCTCGCGCTGGGCGTCGGTGCCGTGCGTCAGCAGGGCGAGCCCGACGATGTCGATGCTCAGGGTGTGCACGATGTCGGGCACGCCGTGCCCGATCAGCTCCTCCGTCACGATGGTCTTCTGCTGGAGGGTGCCGCCCAGACCGCCGTACTCCTTCGGCCAGTTGACCGCCAGGTAGCCGCGCTCGCCGAGCCTGCGGTAGGCGTCCAGCAGGCCGGGTTCCGCGTCCCGCCGGGCGCGGACCGCGGCGACCTCGGCCCGTACCTCCTCCCGGCAGAGCAGGGCGCAGACCTCCTCGCGGAACGCGCGGTCCTCGGGTGTGTCCTGGAGTTCCACGCTCAGCTCCTCGTGTCCAGCACCCGGCGCACGGTCTCCGCGAGGACCTCCACGCGGGGGTGCTGGAGCATCGTGTAGTGGTTGCCGGGGACCGGGAGGTGCTCGACGTCACCGGTGGCCAGGGCACGCCAGCGGGCGACGGGCACGTTGTCCTCGTCGGCGGCCGTCAGCAGGGTCAGCGGCGCTTCCAGCGGGCGGGCCCGGTGCCGCAGGACCGCCCGGGTGGTGGCGAGGAACACCCGCATGCGGGCGCGGAGTTCGTCGCGCACGCCCTCGGGGACCAGCCCGGCGCCCTCCAGCAGTTCCGTCACACGGCCGAGCCGGTCCTCCGGGGGCAGGGCCCGCAGCGACGCGAGGCCGAGCGCCGGCACCGGCCGTTCGCGCAGGCCCGCCAGGTCGTGGACGAAGGACCGCAGCAGCTCGGCCTCGTCCGGCAGGGCCCCGGAACCGGCCGGGTCCCCGCCGGGCAGCGAGGTGTCGAACAGCAACAGCGCGCCGACCTCCTGGCCGGCCTCGCGGAGCTGGACGGCCATCTCCGCGGCGATGGCACCGCCCACCGACCAGCCGCCCAGGTGGTAAGGGCCGGCGGGCTGTGCCGCGCGGACGGCGGCCACGTAGCGGCGGGCGTAGTCGGTCAGCCGCTCGGGCGGGGTTCCGCCGTCCAGGCCGGGTGCCTCCAGCCCGTAGAACGGCTGGTCCGGGCCGAGCAGCCGGGCGAGCGGGATGTACGGCACGATCGCCCCGCCGGCCGGGTGGACGCAGAAGAGGGCGGGGCGCGTGCCGCCCTCGCGGGGCGGGGTGATCGGCACGAGGGGCGCGGTGGGGTCCCCGGCGGCATCGGGGGCCCCACCGCCGTGCGGGGCTCCGAGCGCCGGGGTGTCCGGCCGGGCGCGCTCCTCGTCGATCAGCGCGGCGATGCCGCGGACGGTCGGTGCGAGGTAGAGGCGGCGGACCTCCGGCGAGGCGCCGAACTCCTGGCGGATGGCGGTGGTGAGCCGGACGAGGTTGAGCGAGTTGCCGCCGAGCGCGAAGAAGCTGTCGTGCGCGCCGACGGGCCCGGGTACGTCCAGCAGTTCGGTCCAGAGCCGGGCGAGGCCCCGCTCGGTGGGCGTGGCCGGAGGGGTGCGTACCGCCTGCTCGGCAGCGTCGCCCGGCTCCGGCAGCCGCTTGAGGTCGACCTTGCCGTTGGGGGTCAGCGGCAGCGCCTCCAGCACCGTCACCACGGACGGCACCATGTGCAGCGGCAGCGTCGCGGCGAGGTCCTGCCGGACGCGCTCGCCGTCCAGCGGGCCGTCGGCGAGGGCGGCGGGCTCGGCGACCGCGTAGGCCGCCAGCCGGGCCCGCGGGGTCCCGGCGTGCCGGACCGTCACCACGCCCTGGCGGACCGCCGGATGGTGGGTGAGGGCGTGCTCGACCTCGCCCAGTTCGATGCGCAGACCGCGGATCTTGACCTGGCGGTCCGCGCGGCCGAGGAACTCCAGGTTGCCGTCCGGCCGCCAACGCACCACGTCACCGGTGCGGTACATGCGCTCGCCCGGCTCGGCGGCGTACGGGTCCGGCAGGAACCGGTCGGCGGTCAGGTCGGGGCGGCCGAGGTAGCCGCGGGCGAGGCCGGTGCCCGCGACGTACAGCTCGCCGGGGACGCCGACGGGCACCGGGCGCAGCGTCCCGTCCAGCACGTAGGCGCGGTGGTTGGCCATGGCCCGGCCGATGGGCGGTGCGCTGGTGAGCCCCTCGGGCGGGCAGAGGTAGTCCACGCAGGCGACGGTGGCCTCGGTGGGCCCGTAGCCGTTGTGGAACTCCCGGCCGGGGGCGCTCCAGCGGTTGACCAGCTCGGCGGGGAACGCCTCCAGGCCGACGAAGAGCACCCTGAGGTCCGTCAGTGGTCCGGCGTCCAGCAGGCGCAGCACCGCGGGCGGCACGTCGGCGACGGTCACCCGCTGCTCAGCCATCAGCCGCTGGAGGGCGTCGGGGTCGAGCAGTTCGGCGCGGGGCGCCCCGATCACACAGGCACCGGAGCCCAGCGCGGCGTAGAAGTCGAACACACTGACGTCGAAGGCAGGGTTGGCGAACTGGAGCAGCCGGTCGTCCGGGGTGATCTTGAACAGGTCGCGGACGCCGACGACGAAGTCCACCGCCGCCCGGTGGGAGATCAGCACGCCCTTCGGGCGGCCGGTGGAGCCGGAGGTGTGGATGACGTACGCGAGGTGGTCGGGGCGCACGCCGGTCTCCGGCGGCGCGTCCGGGTACCGCGCCAGCTCGGCCTCCGCCCCCTCGTCGTCGACGTACCAGCGCTCCTGGCCGGAGGGGAGCAGATGGCCCAGGTCGCGGGTGGTGACGACGGTGCGGGCCCCGGCGTCCGCGAGTTGGTGGGCGATGCGGTCGGCGGGGTTCTGGGGGTCCATCGGCAGCCAGGCGGCGCCCGCCTTGAGGATCGCGAGCTGGGCCACCGGCAGGTCGGTGCCGCGGTCCAGCAGGACGCCGGTGATCCGGTCCGGCCCGGCCCCCCAGCGGTCGCGCAGGAGGTGGGCGAGGCGGTTGGCGGTGCGGTCGAGGCGGCCGTAGGTGAGTTCCCTCCCGGCGAACCGCATGGCGGGCGCGGCGGGCCGCTCGGCGGCGTGCGCGGCGACGAGTTCGTGCAGCAGGGCGGCGGGCGCCGGGGCGGGCGGCGGGTTCCAGCCGTGCAGCACGAGGTCCAGCTCCTCGGCCGTGAGCACGTCGAACTCGGCGGCTCGGGTGGCGGGTTCGGCCACCGCCCGGGTCAGCACCGAACGGAAGTGTTCCACCAGGCGTTCCATCCGGTCCCGGTCGAACAGGTCGGTGGCGTACTCGATCCACACGTCGAGCCCGGCCTCCCCCCGGTCGGTGACCTGGAAGGCGAGGTCGAAGCGGGAGGTGCCCAGGTGCACGGGCCGTTCCTCGACGGTCAGCCCGGCGAACTCGAAGGCGCCGACGATGCCTTCGGTGAGCAGGGTGAAGCTGATCTGGAACAGCGGGTTGCGGCTGGGGTCGCGCTCGGGGCGCAACTCCTGCACGAGGCTGCCGAAGGGCAGGTCCTGGTGCTCCAGGGCGTCCAGCACGGTGGAGTTGACCCGGGCGACCAGACCGGTGAACGAGGGGTCGCCCGACACATCGGCGCGCAGCACCAGGGTGTTGGCGAAGAAGCCGACCAGCGGCTCCAGTTCGTCGCGGGTACGGCCGCTGAAGACGGAGCCGAAGGCGAGTTCGGACTGCCCGGTGTAGCGGGCGACGACCACGGAGAAGGCGGAGAGCAGCACCGACAGCAGCGAGGCGCGCTCCCGGGCGGCCAGTTCCCGCAGGGCCGCGCCGAGCCCGGCGGGCAGGGTGCACTCCAGCGTGGCCCCGGTGCCCGAGGGCTGGGGCGGGCGGGGCCGGTCGGCGGGGAAGTCCGTGGTCGGCAGGCCCGCCAGCGCCTCGCGCCAGTGGCCGGTCTCCCGCTCCCGCGCCGGGCCGGCCAGCCACCGCTGCTGCCAGGCGGCGACGTCCGCGGGCTGCAACGGAGCCTCGGGCAGCCCGGCGGCGGCACCGGTGAGGCACGCGCGGTACAGCACGGCGAGTTCCCGGGTGATCCTGCCGGTCGACCAGCCGTCGGTGACGATGTGGTGGGAGACCAGCAGCAGGACGTGGTCGTCGGGGGCGGTCCGGAACAGGGTGGTGCGCAGGACCGGGCCGGTCTCCAGGTCGAACGGGGCCCGGGCCGCCTCGTCCACCAGACGGGACAGCTCCGCCTCGGGGTCCGGGCCCGGCACCTCGACCACCGGCAGGGGCCAGGCGGAGGGGGCGGGGTCCACCGTCTGGAAGGGCACCCCGCGCTCACTGCCGAACCGGGTGCGCAGGCTCTCGTGCCGGGCCGCCAGCGCGGTCAGCGCCGAGCCCAGCGCGGCCGGGTCCAGGGCGCCGCGCAGCCGCAGCGCGAACGGCACGTTGTAGACCGGCAGTCCGGGCTGGAGCTGGTGCAGGAACCAGAGGTAGCGCTGCTGTTCGGAGACGGCGAGCGTGCCGTCCCTGGGCACCGGGACGATCCGGTCCCGCTCCTCCTGGAGCGCCCGCCGCTGCCGCCGTTTGATCTCCAGCAGCCTGCGCTTGACGTCGGAGAGGCCGTCGCCGTCCGTGGTGCCGCGTGCTGTGTCCGCCATGTCCCTCGTCCACTTCTTACGTGTCGGTCCGGTCTTCCGTCGCCCGCGTCTCGTGCTCCCGGAGCAGCCGCAGCGCCTCCTCCTCGGACAGTCCCTCCACCGAGGCGAGCAGGCCGTCGTCGTCGGTGCCGAGGGCGTCCCCGACGGCCGCGGTGAGCCCGTCGACGCTGCCCTCGGTGAAGATCACCGGCAGCGGCACCTTCACCCCGAACGCCTGCTCCATCCGCGTCATGAGCTGGACCGCCTGGAAGGAGGTGCCGCCGATCGCGAAGAAGCTCTCGGCGGTGTCCACCTCCGCCGCGTCCAGGCCGAAGACCTGCTGCCAGATCGCGGTCAGCTCCGCGCGCACGTCCGTGCTCACCCGGCGGCCTCCGTCCACTCGTCGGCCGCGATCCCCTCGGCCGTCTCCCACGGCGTCCGGTACTCCATGGACACCGCGTGCCGCGCCACCACGTCGCGGTGGGCCCAGACCTTCTCGAAGGCGTCGGCGTAGGCGGACAGCAGCGGTCCGGCCGAGGGCGACAGATGGGCCTTCTGGAGCGTGAACGAGTCGTCGATGACCGCGAGGGCGGTCGGCTGGTCCTCCGCCCGGTACGCGCGCGGCGCCACGCCCGGCAGTTGCCAGGGCAGGCCGCCGAAGCCGAGCCGCTCCCGGAAGACCCGCTGCTGCGGCAGCGACATCATCTGGTAGTGCCCGGCCGGCACGCCCTCGGCGCGCAGCGCCCGCATCAGGGCCGCCCGCAGCGGCCCGGCGTACCCTGCGGCCAGGTCCCAGGCCCCGGGATCGGTGCGGAAGCGCAGGATGTGCCAGGCGTGGTCGCGGTCGTCGGGCACCTCGGGGACGAGCAGTCCGGGCAGCGCCGCGAGGCGGCCCAGGAAGCGGCGCACGTTCTCGTCGCGCAGCTTCGCCTCCTCGTCGAAGCGCTCCAGCCGGCTGCGGGTGAAGGCGGCCTGGATGGCGTTCGGCTTGTGGTTGAAGCCCAGCAGGTGGCCGACGTAGGAGCGTTCGGCCTTCTTCGTGGCGACCTCGCCGAACTGGCGCAGCATGGCGGCCCGGCGGGCGACGCCGTCGTCGTCGGTGGTGATCAGGCCGCCCTCGCCGCAGGTGGCGAGGTTCTTGCTGACGTTGAGGCTGAAGGTGTTCACCTCGCCGATGGAGCCGACGGTCCGGCCCCGGTATGCGGCGCCGTGCGCCTGGGCCGCGTCCTCGACCACGGCCAGGCCGTGCCGGTCGGCGACGGCGCGGATCTCGTCCATCTCGGCGGGCAGGCCGTGCAGGTGGACCACGACGACCGCCCGGGTGCGCGGCGTGATCGCCGCCTCTATCAGCTCCGGCACCATGTTGTAGGTGCGCGGGTCGATGTCCACGAACACCGGGACGGCCAGGACGTGCAGGGGAGCCACCGCGGAGGCGATGAAGCTCAGCGCGGGCACGATCACCTCGTCACCGGGCTCGACGCCCAGCGCGCCCAGGGCCACCGAGAGGGCGGCGGTGCCGTTGCTCACCATCACGCAGTGGCGGGTGCCGGTCCGCTCGGCCCACTCCCGCTCCAGCGACTCGATCTCCCGCTCGCCGACGGCGGCGGTGGTGAACCGGCCGCTGGACAGCGAGCGGAGCACGGCCTCGCGGTCCGCGTCGGTCACCAGCGGCCAGGCCGGGATGCGGTGGGTGCGGGGCACCGCGCGGGCACCGCCGAGCATGGCCAGTCGGTCCGGGGACGCCTGCCGCGTCGGCCGGGGCGCGGAATCGGTCATCAGAGTGCGGCTCCTTCGTGCCCGAGGGTGTCGAGTACCTGCTCCAGGTCGGAGCGCAGCGCGTGGCTGCGGCGCGCCAGCCGGTCCGGGCCGAGGTCGCCGGAGGCGGTGAGCGCGGACATGATGCGGAGGGCGGAGAAGTGGTGGGCGATCCGCTCCACGCCCCGGGCCGCCTCCGCGAGGCCGGGCGCGTCCAGGGTGCGGGCGGCCAGCGCCAGCCAGTCGGCGTGGACGGCGGCGCAGGCCAGGGCCGCGCCGGTGACGACGAACAGCTCGTCGCGGACCGCCTCGCCGGCCGCCAGCCGCTCGCCCGTGCGGGCGAGGAAGGCGGTCAGCCCCTCGGCGCCGGTCAGGCGCGGACCGGTCTCGCCCTTGCGGAAGCCCTCCACGTTGCGCTCGACGACCGAGCGGATGTGCGTGCGGTCGAAGGGGGGCATGTCCTTCGGCCCGGCGTCGAGTTCGACGGACAGCCAGCGGTTGCCGATCCGGACGTCGGTGAAGAACATGTCCCGGTCGTGGACGGCCGGGTTGCCCGAGTCGCGGGCCGCGGCGAGCTGCTCCAGGGTGATGTCGCCGTGGAAGTGGGGCGGGACCGCGTCCAGCACCCGCACCGTGCCGCGCTCCTCGTCGAACCCCTGGACGATCACCAGGTGGTTGGAGTGCACGTCCCGGTAGGCGGGCCGGAAGGGCAGCTCGAAGTTGTCCACGGCCACCGCCGCCAGCCGCCCGGCCGCCACCTCGTCGCGGACCTGGGCCCAGCCCTCGGCCGCGTCCGCCGGGTGGTGCCACACGGAGCGCACCGGATGGTGCGGGGCGAGCGCGCCGAGCAGCGAGACGCCGCTGTCGCACGGGTAGTAGTACTCCTCGCGCCGCAGGTCGCCGGGGAGGTGCAGGAAGCCCCAGGCGGCCCCGAGGGTCTCCAGCGGGGCCACGCCCCGGTGGTGCAGGAGCGCCGCCATGCAGCCGTGCAGGCAGCCCGCGAGGTCGTGCCGCCAGCCGAGGGCGTGGGGGACGAGTGCCGCTGTCACCGGGTGGCCTCCTGCCGCGCCGAGGGGGCGAGGGTGATCGCGAAGAGGTGGATCGCCGGGTTGTCCGGGAGCCGGAAGGCGCGCAGCCGCTCCTCCCGGGTGACGGGCACCCGCTGGTGCCACACGGTCGGGCCCATGGCGTGCTGGACGTGGCGCGGGTAGTGCAGACGGGTGCACGAGAAGGCGGGGCGCTCGCCGAACCGGGAGGACGTCTCCGGCCAGAAGTCCGACACCCGCAGCCACTCCGGGTCCACGCCGCCGTCCGCGAAGTGCAGCAGCAGCGGGTCCTCGGTGCGGCGTTCGGCCGCGGCCAGGACGTGGATCCAGTCGTAGCGTCCCTCGGGCACCGGGACGAGCTGTCCGCGGCAGCGCACGTTGTCCGGCGCCCCGCCGCCCGTCGCGGGCCAGCGGAACGGGACGCCGTGCACCTCCACCGGTCCGGCCGGGGGCAGTTCGTCGGCGGGGAAGGTGTTGCCCCAGATGTTGAACGCGCCGTCGGACAGCCGGTCCGGGCGGGTGACGCCGACGTTGTCGGCGAGCGCCGTCAGGTCCAGCGGGACGGGGGCGGTGGTCGAGGTGGTCAACTCGGTCCTACTCCAGCCGTGTCGCGGGCGGGCGTGGTGGGGGTGCCGGAAGGCTCCCGGCCGGGGGCCAGGCGCAGCACGGCACGCAGCCGCGGATGCAGGGTGCGCGGCATCAGATGGACGCCGACCCGCTCGCGCGGGGCGGCGAAGTGGTACGCGCCCGGGGCGACCGGACGGGCGAGACCCGTCAGCCGCCCGGTGAGCAGCCGCCGGGCGTCGGGCGGGGCGTCCTCCCACAGGTCGACGCCGACCGGCTCGCCCGGTCCGAAGGCGCCGGGCGCGCCGTGCCGGGCCGCGCGCAGCGCCTCCTCGGGCCGCACGCCCGCGCCCACCACGGCCAGCAGCCCGGCCGGCCCGGACAGCCAGCCGACGAGCACGTCGGACGGGAGCGGGGCACGGTCCGCCAGGGGCAGCGCGGACGGGTCGTGGGCGGCGCCCGGCACGCGTTCCAGGGTGGTCTCGGACAGCGGCTTGTCGTCGGCGGACCAGTGGCGCACGGCGCGGAAGCCCATCCGGGCGTACACCCCGGGCAGGCACCGCTCGACCACGGCGTTCAGCCACAGCCGGGGCACGCCCTCGGCCAGCGCCGCCGCCTCGACACCCGCCACCAGCCGCCGGGCCAGGCCCCGGCCGTGGTGGGCCGGGTCCACGCAGACCCGGTGCACCTCCCAGCCGCCCGACGCGTCCGCGGACACCCGCAGCGCCCCTGCCAGCCGTCCGTCGTCCGTCTCGGCCACCCAGATCCGGGTGCCCCGGGCGAGCCCGCGCCGCACGGCGGCCTCGCTCTCCCGGGCCCCGTCCGGCACCGGCAGGCCGGGCAGCGGGTCGGACCCGGCGTAGGCGAGGCGGGTCAGTTCGGCGATCCGGCCCGCGCGGGCGGCGGCCCCGGCCGGGGACAGGCGGCGGACCCGCGGCTCACCCATGGCCGAGCAGCAGGTCGAGGTAGCAGCGGGCGCCGAACTCCAGCGCCTCGACCGCGATGCGTTCGTCGGCCACGTGCAGCATGTCCCGGTAGGAGGCGGTGCCGCCGTGCAGCAGCGGCAGCCAGCCGTACGTCTCGATGCCGAGGCCCGGGAAGAGCCGGGCGTCGGTGGAGGCCGTGGTGACCATCGGCACCGGGACCCCGTCCGGGTCGTGCCGCCGCAGCACCCCGGTGAGACGGGAGTAGAAGTCGCCCAGCCGGGGCTCGGGCATCTGCTCGCCCTCGACGAAGACCTCGAGGTCCATCTCCACCCCGGCCCGGGCCCGCAGCTCGGCGAGGAAGCCGGGGGTGTCGAACGGGCCGGGCAGCAGCCGCCCGTCCAGCTCCACCGTGATCTCGGCGGGCAGCACATTGGTCTTGGTGCCGCCGTGGATCACGGTGGCGTTGACGGTGTGCCGGACGACGGAGCGCAGGTAGCGGATGTCGGCGTCGTCGAAACCGGCCAGTGGGGAGGCGTCGGAGGGGTCGGCGCGGAAGGCGCCGACGCGGGCCGCCTCCTCCGCCGGGAGGGCCGCCTCCAGCTCCTTGAGCATCAGGTCCACCGGGGGTGTCAGCAGCACGCCCAGGCCGCCGTCCGCGATGGCGCCGAGCAGCCGGGTCAGCTTGTGCGCCGCGCCCGAACCGTCGGTGACCCGGGAGGCGTGCCCGGCGGTGCCGCGCAGGACCGCGCGGACCCAGCAGGCCCGCTTCTCGGCGACCACGACGGGGTGGAACCGGGTCCGCCCGCCCAGCGAGAGGGTGGCGCCGCCGTCCTCGCCGATCGCGTGGCGCACCCCGGCGAACAGCTCGGGGTGCTCGCGCACCAGGTACTTCGCCCCGGCGGCGCTGCCCGCCTCCTCGTCGCACACCACGGCCAGCAGCACGTCACCGGCCGGGGCGCGCCCGGTGGCCCGCAGGGTGAGCAGGGCGTCGAGCATCATGGCCAACTGGCCCTTCATGTCGACCGCGCCGCGCCCCCACACCTCGCCGTCGACCAGCTCACCGGCGAACGGGTCGCGGGTCCACGGCTGCCCCCGGGTGGGGACGACGTCGACGTGCGCGTGCAGCAGCAGCGGGGGCGCCTCGCCCCGGCCGGGTATCCGGGCGACGAGGTTGGGCCGGTTCGGCTCCCGGCCGAGCAGCCGGGTCTCCACGCCCGCGGCGGCGAGCAGTCCGGCCACGTGGCGCACGCAGGCGGCCTCGTCGCCGGGCGGGTTGGTGGTGTCGAAGCGGATCAGCCGCCGGGTCAGTTCGACGACACCGGGGCTGTCCGCTGCGGTGGTCCCTTCGGCGCTCATGCGGTCGTCTCCGTCCCGGGGGCCAGGGGGGCCAGGTCGTGCGCCAGCACCTCGACGAGCGGGGCGGGCGCCTTCAGGAAGTCGTAGTGGGCACCGTCGAGCAGCACCTCGCGGAGGGCGTCCTCGGGGACGTAGGCGGACCAGCCGCCCATCAGGGCGGGCGGGATCACCTCGTCGCCGCGCCAGCCGACGGAGGTGAGCGCGGTGGGCAGCGGGAAGGGCGCGTCGACCCGGTAGCGGCGGTTGGCCTCGATGTCGGCGGCCAGCACCGAGACGCCCAGCTCGATCAGGTCGGGGTGCGGCTCGCCGCCCGCCGCGCGGGCCAGCGCGGCCAGTTCGCCGGCCAGCTCGTCCTCGCCCAGGTCCAGCAGCCTGCCGTACGGGCCGTCGTGCGGGGCCACCTGCGAAGACACGACGAGCCGGTCCGGCAGGCGCAGCCCGCGGCGCTCCAGCTCGCGCACGGCCTCCACGGCGGGCAGGACGCCGCTGCAGTGGCCGAAGAAGACGAACGGGCGGTCCAGGTGCGGGGCGAGGGCGTCGACGAGCGGGCCGGCCAGCTCCTCGTAGGTGCCGAAGTGCGGCTCGCGCAGCCGCGCCTCGCGCCCCGGCAACTGGACAGGGAGCAGCTCGGCGCCGCCGATCCGCTCGGGCCAGAGCGTGTACATCGACGCGCCGACACCGGCGTACGGGAAGAGGAAGACCCGGGCGGCGGCGTCGGGTCCGGGGCGGCGCAGCAGCCACTTCGCCGGACGGGCGGGGCGGGCCCGGGGCGGGGCGGTGCCCGCGGGACCCTCGGGGGCGGCAGATGTCATCGTCGTACCTCGGGGAGGGGGCCGGAGGCGGGGGAGGGGTCCGGGGCGGTGGTGGCGCCCGACTCCTCGACGAGTTCCGCCAGTTCGGCCACGGTCGGGTTCAGGTAGAGGTCGCGCAGCCGGACCCGGAGGCCGTAGCGCTCCCCGATCCGCCGGATCAGCACGGTGGCCTGGAGGGAGTGGCCCCCCAGTTCGAAGAAGTCGTCGTCGGCCCCGATCTCGTCCAGCCCCATCAGCTCGGCCCACAGAGCGGCCAGTTCGTGTTCCAGGCCGGGCGAAGGGGACCGGAAGTCGGAGTCGAGGTCGGGGCGTTCGCGGATCTCGCGGGCCTCCAGGGCGGCCCGGTCGACCTTGCCGTTGGCGGTCAGCGGCAGTGCCCCGAGCCGGGCGACGGCGGAGGGCACCAGATGGGGCGGCAGGGTGCGGGCGAGGGCCTCGCGCAGCGCGGCGGGGCGGACGTCGTCGTCCCCGGTGAAGAACGCGACCAGGCGCTTTCCCGTCTCCGGGTGGGTGTGCACCACCACACCGGCGTCCCGGACGCCGGGCTGGTCCAGCAGGGCGTTCTCCACCTCGCCGGGCTCGATGCGGAAGCCGCGCACCTTGACCTGCCGGTCGGCGCGGCCGAGGAAGTCGAGGGCGCCGTCGGGGCGGCGGCGCACCAGGTCCCCAGTGCGGTAGAGCCTGGCCCCGGGGCGGCCGGAGAACGGGTCGGGCACGAACCGGTCGGCGGTGAGCGCTGCCCGTCCGGCGTAGCCGCGGGCGAGACCGGAGCCGCCCGCGTACAGCTCGCCCGCCGTGCCGTCGGGCACCGGGCGCAGCGCCCCGTCCAGGACGTGGACCTCGGTGCCGTTGACGGGGCGGCCGATGGGGACGGGGCCGTCGCCGACGGGGGCGGTCATCGGGTGGCAGCAGGTGAACGTGGTGTTCTCGGTGGGTCCGTAGCCGTTGACCACGGTGATGCCGGGCAGCGCGGCCAGGACGCGGTCGACGTGCCGGGGCGAGAGCACGTCGCCACCGGCGAGCAGCACCCGCAGGCCGCCGAGCCGGTCGAGCGGGCCCTCCGCCATCTGATGGAAGAGTCCGGCGGTCAGCCACAGCACGCTGACGCCCTCCTCGGCGACGGTGGCGGCCAGCGCCTCCGGGGAGAGGCCGCCGGGGGGCTGCACCGCGAGCCGGGCGCCGTTCAGCAGCGGGGCCCAGATCTCCAGCGTCGAGGCGTCGAACGCCAGCGGTGCCGCCATCAGGAACACGTCGTCGGGGCCGACGGTGAGGTAGTCGCTGTCCAGGACGAGCCGCAGCACGGCCCGGTGCGGCACGACGGCGCCCTTCGGGGTGCCGGTGGAGCCGGAGGTGTACGCGATGTAGGCGGCGGTCTCCGGGCCCACGGGGACCCCGAGGTTCCCGGCGGGTTGTCCGGCGAGCGCCTCGTCGAGGACGTCGAGGTCCTGGACCCGGGCGAGTCCGGCGACGCCCTCCAGGGTGGGGCCGTGGGCGATCAGCAGGTCCAGGCCCGCCTCGGCCACGAGGAGTTCATGGCGTGCCCGGGGCTGGCGCGGGTCGAGTGCGACGTAGTGTCCGCCGGCCTTGAGCACGGCCAGCAGCGCCACGACGGTGCCGACGGAGCGTTCCAGGCAGACGCCCACCGGTGTCTCGACGCCGGCTCCGCCCTCGCGCAGGTGCCGGGCGAGCCGGTTGGCCCGCTCGTTGAGCTGACGGTAGGTGAGCCGGTCGCCGCCGAGGCCGATCGCCACCGTGTCCGGTGTGCGGGCCGCCCGGCGTTCGAAAGCCGCGTGCACCGACGCGACGGTTGATCCCATTCCCCGTTCCCTCTGTCCTCGCGTGACACGAATCGGGCCGGACCTTCATTTCAGTCGCGTAGGCTCAGCGGCCTCGGATCGGTCCAGATCCGGGCGATCTCGTCGAGGCATTCCGCACGTTTCCCGGTGAATCCGACGGTGTGCCAGCCGGGCGGCGGTTCGCCTCCCGGGGCCCATACCGAATACTGTTCCTCGTCATTGACGACAATGACCCAGGAATCCCGGTCGTTTTCCGTCGTCGTTCCGGTCACTCCGCCGCCCCCGGTCCATGCTCGTCGAATTGCGGATTACCCGGAAGACGCTAGGGGATTTCCCGGGGCAGCACATCCACTCTCCCGTGGACTCTTCCCCGAACGGTGTGTGGACGACGGCGCCGGGCGTGGACGCCACGCTTACCCGCGTGCACGCCCGGCGGCCCTGCCGAGGGCCCGGCAGTCCGGCTCAGGCGGACTGCTTCACCAGCCCCGAACGGTAGGCGTAGGACACCAGCTGGGCCCGGTCGCGCACGCAGAGCTTGTTGCGCAGCCGGTGGAGGTGGGTGCGGATGGTGCTGACTCTGATGGACAGTCTCTCCGCCACCTCCTCGATGGACATGCCCTGGCCGACCAGGGAGAGCACCTCGCGCTCGCGGGCCGTCAGGGTGCTGACGGCCGGGCTCTCCTCGGTGCCCGGGTGCGGGTCGCGGCTGCGGAACCAGTCGACGAGGCGTCCGGCGACCTCGGAGGAGAGCGCGGTGCCGCCCGCGGCCACGGTGCGCACGGCGTGCTCCACCTCCTCGCGCTTGGAGTCGCCGATCAGCACGCCGTCCACGCCGGCGCGCAGCACCTCGCCGATGGTGGCGTCGTCCCAGTCCATGGAGAACGCGATGCAGCGGGCCTCGGAGGCGGACGCGTCGTTCTCGGCGACGACACGGCGGATCAGCTCCACGCCGGACATGCCACGGTAGGTCAGACCGCTGATGACGACGTCGGGCCGGTGCTGGCGGATGAGCATGAGGGTGCTCATCGCGCTGTCGGAGACCCCCACGACCTCGATGTCCTGGGATGCTTCCAGGAATGTCTGGAGACCATTCCTGATGATGGACACTTCGTCACAGATGAGAACCCTGATCGGACCCATCAAGCACACGTCCGATGTGAATGCGGATGGTACTTCGGCAATAAAACGCGTTCGCCATTCATCTTACCCCCGGTCTCACGTCTCTTGTGTCGACATATTCCGACTCGATTCGATCACGAGGTGTGAGACAGTGTCAAAGGTTTGATCGGCGGACTGTCGCGAAATCATCCTTGCCCAGTGGGCCGGGATCCGTCCGCCATGCCCGCGGCCAGGGTCGTGCCGTCGGCCGG
This sequence comes from Streptomyces sp. SID8352, assembly GCF_009862265.1. GTDB lineage: Bacteria > Actinomycetota > Actinomycetes > Streptomycetales > Streptomycetaceae > Streptomyces. The sequence continues at coordinate 27,743 of NZ_WWGX01000003.1, forward strand.
TTCGATCAGGAGGAAGGCGCCGGTCCGGCGGCAGTCCGCGTAGGCGTCGACGGCCAGGGGCTCGGCGGTGCGCACCACCACCCGGCCGATGTCGTTGGCGGTGAGGCCCCCGGAGTGCGAGGGGATGTCCTCGACGACGGCCTTGACGGTGCGGGTGCCGTGCTTGACGAGGACCCGGTGGCCGACGGTGAGCGGCCGGTCCGCGACGTGGCAGACGGTGCCCCCGATGACCCGCGTGGTGGGCGGGGCGTCCCGGGTGGGCACGATCAGGTCACCGCGGGAGACGTCGAGGTCGTCGTCGAGCAGCAGTGTCACCGACTGCGGTGCGAAGGCCGTCCCGACCGGCTCGCCGAGCAGGTCGATGCCGGACAGCCGCGAGGTGCGGCCGGAGGGCAGCACGGTGACCTCGTCGCCGACGCGGAGGGTCCCGGCGGCGATCTGGCCCGCGTAGCCCCGGTAGTCGGGGTGTTCGGCGGTCCGCGGCCGGATCACGTACTGCACCGGCAGCCGCGCGGGCCGGTGCGGCAGGTCGTGGCTGACCGGGACGGTCTCCAGGTGCTCCAGCAGGGCCGGGCCCCGGTACCAGGCCATGCGGTCCGAGCGGTCGACGACGTTGTCGCCGACGAGTGCCGAGACGGGCAGGGGGGTGAAGCCGGGCAGGTCCAGTTCGGCGGCGTACGCGGCGAAGTCGCGGACGACGCGGTCGAAGACCCCCCGCTCGTATCCGACGAGGTCCATCTTGTTGACGGCGAGGACGACGTGGGGGACGCGGAGGAGGGCGGCGATGGCGGCGTGGCGGCGGGTCTGTTCGACGACGCCGTTGCGGGCGTCGACGAGGATGACGGTGAGTTCGGCGGTGGAGGCGCCGGTGACCATGTTGCGGGTGTACTGCACGTGGCCGGGGGTGTCGGCGAGGATGAACCGGCGGCGGGGGGTGGCGAAGTAGCGGTAGGCCACGTCGATGGTGATGCCCTGTTCGCGTTCGGCGCGCAGTCCGTCGGTGAGGAGGGCGAGGTCGGGGGTGTCCTGGCCGCGGTGGGCGGAGGCGCGTTCGACGGCTTCGAGCTGGTCGGTGAGGACGGACTTGGAGTCGTGCAGGAGGCGGCCGACGAGGGTGGACTTGCCGTCGTCGACGGAGCCGGCGGTGGCGAACCGCAGGAGGGTGGTCTCGGCCNGGGNNCCGGTGGTGGTGCTCATCTCTAGAAGTACCCCTCGCGCTTGCGGTCTTCCATCGCGGCCTCGGAGAGCTTGTCGTCGGCGCGGGTGGCGCCGCGTTCGGTGAGGCGGGAGGCGGCGATCTCGGCGATGACCTTCT